>CAWAKG010000009.1:0-200552 GCA_963782505.1 uncultured Acidobacteriaceae bacterium
TGCACCAAAACTTAGGCACCTGCTGGTTCGGGAGAAATATTATCGAACAGTAAACATAAAACATATGTCGTCCCTACGGGACTCCTAATTTTCCTGAACGCACCTTTCCCGGCACTCCCGTGCCGGGCTACAGGCTGTTACGTTCTTGCGGGACTCGGAGCGGGTTTGGTCATCCCGCGATCTTCGTAGCCATGGGTCTCTCAGTACACGTCCAGGTCATGCGCCGAGACCACCGCTCCCGCATAGTGATTGCGTATCTGCTGCAACATTTCGCCTTCCGAGACGCCGTGAAACACCTGGTGATACAGCACCAGCAGCTTCGGCTTGGCCTGGGTAGCGATCGCGGCCAGCTCCGTCGTCGAGGTGTGAAATGCCTTGAAGTAGGCCTGCCATTGCGGAGAATCCATCTCACTGTTCGGCCCGGAGGCGTAAACCTCGTGCAAGAGGACATCACAGCCGTTGCAGGCCTTCACGACCGAATCCGCCGGCGAGGTGTCGCCCGAGATGACGATGACACGGTCCGGAGTCTGAAAGCGATAGCCGAGGGCCTCGTCCCAGGAACCGTGTTTCACCAGAAATGCGGTCACAGTTACGTTTTCGTCTTTGTAGACCACGCCGGGCTCGATTTCATGCACGTCAACCAGGTAGCCGCCGGCGTTCGCGTGCTCCAATCCCTGCGTACGGACCTCGATATCCTTCTTCCACGCGGCGAGGATGTTCTTCGTCATATCGGCGGTGCCCCGCGGACCGTAAACCGTGAGGTGCTCAATTCGGCCAAGCACCCAGGGCGTGAAGATCAGGTCGGGATAGCCGAGCGTGTGGTCAGAGTGCAGATGGGTGATGAAAAGGGTGGTCAGGTTTTTCATCGCCAGACCGGGTACGCCTTCGCGCGTAGCGGCGGCGGCACGGCGCACGATTCCGGGGCCGCAATCCACCAGATAGCTGTGTCCATTGACGATGACGGCTACCGCGGGCCCGGAGCGGTCCGGATCGGCGTTCGGGTTGCCGGAGCCCAACACGACAACTTCGGATATCCGGCGTGCGGCGGCGGAGCTGGATTCTTGAGCCGGTGCAGGCTGCTGAGCGTTCGCTCGGAGCAGAAAACCGGCCGAAAGGAGCAGGGACAACATTAGGCGCTTCATCGGCAGAATCATACAATCCGGTGCGAGCCTTGAGTGAGGTGAAGAAAGAAACGGCGGGTCGTGCAGACTCAGCGGCATAGGTAAGACGGTAAAGAGCTGATTGAGGTATCCCGCAACTTCCAGAGAGCAACCCTTCCAGGTCACCCAAGTAAGGGCATTTCCTCCTTTAGATACGGCTTTCACCTGATAGGCACTTGACTGGCCGGGACTTTACCGTTGTGGCAGTGAGCAACGCGGTTTCGGATGGAGGCTCACGTAGGAGGGTCCATCCGGGTTGGGGGCTTCGGCCATTTGTTTGGCCGAAGCCTCTGGCGGATATCCAAGAGATTCGGAGGTAAATCGTGAAGAGTACAACGCTATTTCGGCTGATGTCGAAGCTGAGCTTACTGCTGTTTGTGGTGAGCGGCGTGGGCGCCGTCCTGGCTGCTCAGCAGGAACGTCAGCCAAACTCCACGGCAACGGCAGCTCAAGAACAGCAACAAACAGATCCGATGGATCAGGCGCAGGCCGACAGTAATAGCCAGGTTCCGGATTCCAGGGCTTTCAGCGGCAAGATCGTCAAGTCCGGTGACAGGCTGGTATTCCAGGACAGCATGGGGGAGTCGGTTTACCAGATCGAGGACCAGAACAAGGTGAAGGACTTCGAGGGTAAGGACGTGAAGATTACGGGGGCTGTGGACCCGTCCACCAAGACGATCTATATCGCCAGCATCGAACCCGAATAATCCCTAAACACTCTCAATAATCCCCTAAAAGACTCTCATGGAGGCGCGCGCCGCCGCGCCTCTCTCCCCTTCTTTTCAACAAAATTCGAGCTAGGAGGGCGCGGCCGGACTTTGAGTGTGACAGTATTTCTGATGGGCCGTAATCCACCGCAGCCAGATCACGTGGTGTGTCGGCCGTCAACAGGCCCCGACTGCGAAGCTGGTCAGACAGGGCGGATAACCTCGTTCTCCAGAACGGACGGTGTCGCAGGGTCGTGCCCAACCTCGGCCGCGCAAGGGGCTAGCGGCCGGCATGTCGATGGAGGAAGTCATCGGGCCAGGTTACGATTCTGTCTTGTACATTCCGTTCCACGACACTTTGTTCAGGGTTTTTTCGTAGAATTCGAGACAACGAACACACTCGCTGAAATATACGCTGAACAAAATCGGTTTCTCCGGAATATTGTAATGAGCCGCGATCGGGGGGCGAACACGCAGGGGCAGCGAGGGTTCTGCTTCAGGAAAGCTAATCATGGGCAAACCGCTGCGCTGGGCGTCTCTTTTCAGCTTTCTTCTAATTGCGTGTACGGTTGCCCTTGCGCAGAGTAACCGAGGAGAGTTACGCCTCACCGTGACCGACCTGAGCGGGCTGGGCGTGAAGGCGTCTGTCCAGCTCGTCAGCGAGGCGAATCAATACAACAAGAACTTGACGACGAGCGAGGACGGTAAACTGAATGTGCAGCGCCTCTCCTACGGCATCTACGAGATTGCCGTTCAGGGAACAGGCTTTGCGCCGGTGTCCCAAACCCTCGAAATTCATTCCTCTCTTCCCATCGAAGTGGCGATCCAACTCCAGGTCGCTGCCGCGAATGAATCCGTGACGGTGACCGAGCAGGAAACGCTGCTGGACCCGGATCGGGCTGGGGCGGTGAATCAGATCGGGACGGAGGCCATTCAAAAGCGCTCGACCGCTTTGCCCGGCCGGTCGATTCAGGACCTGGTGAATACGCAGCCGGGCTGGCTCTATGAGGGCAACGCCGTGCTCCACCCGCGCGGCTCGGAGTATCAGACGCAGTTTGTGGTCGACGGCGTTCCCCTGACCGACAATCGCTCTCCCAGCTTCGGGCCGGAAATTGGGGCCAACGATGTCGATTCCATGACGATCTTCACGGCGGGATTTCCGGCAGAGTACGGCCGGAAGATGGGCGGCGTTGTAGAGGTCAATACGCTACGTGATCCGCAGCCGGGATTTCATGGCCAAGTCGTGTTGTCGGGCGGAAGCTATACCAGTGCCGGCATGTTTGCGCAGGGGCAGTTTACCTGGGGAAAAAATGCTCTCGGTTTTAGCGCCTCGGGAGCCCAGACCGATCACTATCTCAATCCGGTTGTGCCCGAGAACTACACCAATGGCGGCACGCTCGGCGACTTCTCCGTGAATTACCAGCGCGACCTTACGCCCAACGACCGGCTGAACTTCATCGGGCGGTACGAGCTTTCGCGCTACCAACTGCCCAATGAGATCGTGCAGCAGACCTGGTGTTATCCGTCCGGTGAGACTGTGGGACCACCATGCCAGCGGCAGGACGGCAACAATTTCGAGGCGATGCTGGTGGGCAACTACCAGCATATTTTCTCGCCCAAGGTGGTCGGTGATTTCCGCGCCATGATCCGCAACAACGGGAATGATTTTTACTCGAACGCGCTTTCCACGCCGATCATTCTGTTTCAGCACAACTGGTTCAACGAAGCGTATTTCAAAGGCATGCTCACGGTCGATCGCGGACGGCATGAGTGGAAGATGGGCTTTGAATCGGACAACACGTTCCTGAACGAAAACTTCAACTACCTTATTACCGACCCTTCGCAGTTCGCCGACAACACGGCGCTGACCTTCAGCTTTCCCGGAGCGTATCCCAGCCAGGGCCACCGGCCGGATCTGGAGCAGTCGGCGTTCGTGCAGGACCTGGTCCGGCTGGGCAACTGGACGATGAACCTCGGCCTGCGCTGGGACCACTATCAGCTTGTGGTCAATCGTAACGCGGTTCAGCCGCGTCTCGCCATCTCGCGTTATTTCCCAAAGATCGGGCTGATCGCACACTTTTCGTATGATCGCGTTTTTCAAACGCCTTCCTTCGAGAACATCCTGCTGGCCAGCTCGTTCGAGGCCCAGTTCATCAACCGTGACTTCCTGGTAATTCCAGTTCAGCCCTCTGAGGGAAATTATTACGAGGCGGGTGTATCGAAGGCATTTCGAAACAACCTGCGGCTGGACATCAACTACTATTTGCGCAACGTCAATAACTACGCCGACGACGACCAGATTCAGAACACCACGATCAGCTTCCCCATAGCGTTTCGGAAGTCGACCATCTATGGAGCGGAAGCCAAGATCGAGGTGCCCAACTGGCACCGGCTCTCGGGCTTCCTGAGCTACTCCTACATGGTGGGAGCTGTGTGGTTCCCGGTGACAGGCGGCCTTTTTCTTGGGCAAGATGTGGAGGAAGTCCAATCGGAGTTGGGCGGACATTTCCCCGACTCGCAGGACCAGCGCAACACATTGTTCACTCGCTGGATCTATCAGGTGAAGCCGCGGTTCTGGTTCGGAGGGGGCGTTCAGTACGGCAGCGGGTTACCCTTCGAATTTGTCGGCGACTACGAAACCGCTCTGGAAGAGTACGGCCCTCAGGTACTCAGCCGGGTAAACTTTCCTCGCGGGCGCATCCTTCCGTCTCTAATTCTCAGCGCCTCGGCGGGCGCCGACCTGTACAAATCCGAACGCATGAATGTCACACTTCAAGCCGACGGCCATAACCTCAACAATGAATTGAACCTGATCGACTTTGGCGGATTGTTCTCGGGCAATGCCATCGGTCCTGCCCGCAGCTTCTCGCTACGCCTTACGACGACTTTCTAGACAGTCGAGATTCTTAGTTGGCATTCAGACCACGCCCGTGGAGGACCTCTCTTTGCCTTATTCTAGTTTCGATGACATTTCACCGCACTGACGATCTGCGCATCAAGTGGACCAAGGTCGTCCTGCCACCAGTCTTTCTAGAAGAGGAGCTGCCCGTCACCGATGCGGCAGCAGAGACGGTCCACCGAACGCGGGCCGAGGTATGCGACATTTTGGCTGGACGCGATCCGCGGCTGTTGGTCGTTGTCGGACCGTGCTCCATTCACGACCCGCAAGCCGCGCGCGAGTATGCCGGCCTGCTGAAGCAGGCGATCCCGGAGTTCGCACGCGAGCTGGTGCTCGTGATGCGAGTGTACTTCGAGAAGCCCCGCACCACCGTCGGCTGGAAGGGGCTCATCAACGATCCGCATCTCGATCAGTCGTACAAGATTAACGATGGTTTGCGGCTGGCGCGCCATCTTTTGCTCGACCTCGCCGAGATGGGCGTGCCCGCAGGGACCGAGTTTCTCGACATGATCACGCCGCAGTATCTGGCGGGGCTGGTGAGTTGGGGAGCAATCGGCGCGCGCACAACAGAGAGCCAGCTCCATCGCCAACTCGTCTCAGGTCTCTCGTGTCCGGTAGGGATTCAAGAATGCGACCTCGGGCGACGTGCAGATCGCGATTGAAGCGGTGCTCTCTGCCGCGCACCCGCATACGTTTCTAGGACATACGAAGAGCGGGCAGTCGGCCATCTTTGTCACCGCCGGCAATCCCGATTGCCACGTGATCCTGCGGGGTGGCAGAAAGTCCGTGAACTATGACGCCGTATCGGTGGCACAAGTCACGGCACAGTTGCAGGAAGCGGGGGTCAATCCGCGGGTGATGATCGACTGCAGCCACGCCAACAGCAACAAGGATTACACGCGCCAGGGACCGGTTTGCCGCGACGTGGCCAGGCAAATACGCAACGGCAATCGCAACATCATGGGCGTGATGCTGGAGAGCAATCTCGTCGAGGGCGCGCAGAAATTGACGAACGGCGCGGCGCTAACCTACGGGCAGAGCATTACCGACGCGTGCATCGGGTGGGAGGAGACGCAGGAGCTGCTGGCGGAGTTGGCAGCAGCGGTGCGCTTCGGACGCTTGCAAACCTAATCTTGCACAGAAACGCGATCAGGGGGCCATGCAGGGTGAGAGGCATGTCGGGCGGGTGGGAAACGAAATCGAGCACCCAGTGGCTGACGACGGCAAGTCCAAGTAACACGGTGGCGCGGGTATCGCACCGCAGGATCCAGTAGATGCCGGAAAGGAGCAATGCCCACACGATCGTCATCATGAGACTGTGGCTGATGGGGTAGTCGTAGAAATCAATCGGGGTAACGCGGGTGATGCCCGGCGCGATGCGCACGTGCTCGACGCCGGTCAGCAACAAGACCGGGAATAGCAGGTCGGGAAACTGCGCCCCCAATGCGAAGGTGCCGAGCGAAGTGCGGGGCGACAGACGCTTGCAGGCGAAGGCGACCGCATAGTGTCCGACAAACATGCAGGTACTCTACTTCAGCAGGAGGGTACACGTCAGCTGGTCGTAACCACAAAACGAAGCGGTGTAAGGAACCCAGCACTTGGGTATGATCTGGGCTAAACTCGAAGCGAGAAGACGCGCATGAGCACATCCCGCATACGATTGCTGGTGGATATCAACATTCACGACGGCAAGTTTGCCGAGTTTGAGGCGATCGCAAAACAAATGGTCGCGGTGAGCGAAAAGGAGCCCGGTACGCTCGCCTACCACTTTGTCCTGAGCGCCGACCGCAAGCGCTGCCGGCTGGTCGAGGGCTATACCAATGCGGCCGCCATCACCTCACACTTCAACGGACCGGCGGTACAGCAGTTCGTGCCGCAGATGATGCAGGTAGCGACTCCCACGCGAATGGAGATCTATGGCGATCCCGGCCCACAGGTCAGTGCAATGGCCACGGCCTTCGGCGCCGAGGTGTTCACATCGTGGGAAGGCTTCGACCTGTAGTCGTCTTACGGCAGTTAAACATCAGCCTGCAAAGCGGATGAATAAGCTTGGCGAACGATGAGCGAGTACGAGTTACCGCATGACTTGCCCGGCGAGCGGCGGCGGCTGGACCTGATGTCGGAGCTGCTCGACCCTCTGCATCGCCGTCTGCTGGAGAAGCTTGGCGTGTGTCCCGGCTGGCGATGTCTGGAGGTCGGCTGCGGCAGTGGATCGATATCGCAATGGCTGGCGGGCCGGGTTGTGCCCGGTGGCCACGTTGTCGCCAGCGACATTGATGTGCGTTATCTGGACGGGCCGCATGCTCCGGATCTCGAAGTGCGACAGCTCAACATTCTGGATGGCTCGGTGGAACAAGGCGAGTACGACTTGGTGACGGCGCGTGCGTTGCTGCATCACCTGCCCTCCGCCAAAGAGGCGGTACAGCGAATGATCACAGCGCTGAAGACGGGAGGCGTGCTGCTTTCGATTGAGCCGAACTTCCTGCCTGCGACCGCCACCGAACCTGAAGTGATACGGAACTTCTGGCAAGGCTGGCTGCAGTGGTCACGATCGGTGGGGATCGATTATTTTATCGGGCGCAAGATGCCGGCAATATTGGCTGAATTGGGATTGATGCACCTCGGCGCGGAAGGCAATACGGCAATTTATCCGGGCGCCTCGAAATGGGCCTCGTTTTGGTTGGATACACTACAGGAGCTACGGCCCAAGCTGGTGGAATCAGGCTATGTAAACGAGCAGATGCTGTCCGCCTTCGATGCTCTGTACGCCGACCCGAACTACTGGACCAGCGCAATTACTTTTACAGCCGCGTGGGGATACAAACCCGCCTAGCACGGCAGACAGACGAGCCGCTCGGCGTTCTCATACTGCGCAGGTTGACTGTAGCGTGTGACGCTGCCGCCGCCAACTACTCCTTGCGTCGCAGCAGGCGGTCAAGACTGTACGGCCCGGCGCCGTAAGCGGCCACGAAGAGAAAGAAGAAGCAGTAGGCCACAGCAAGCTCGCCCTTGTTCATGATGGGCCAGAAGCCGTGGGGCGCGTGCATCTTGAAGTATGCCACCGCCATCTCGCCGCAAGCCAGAAACGCAGCAATGCGGGCGAACAGCCCGAAGGCGATCAGCAGGCCGCAGCCTAGCTCGATGACTCCGGCGGTCAGCATTAACGGGTTGCCGGTCATGCGCGTGCCGCCCAGCACTCCGAACAGCTTCTGAGCACCGTGGCAGGTATAGAGAAGCGCGATGATCACGCGTGCAAGAAAGAAGGCGAGATCCGTAATCCCGCCGCGATTGTTAGCCATGGCTGACAATCATAGCGCGAACAGAAGAAGCGCTGAAGTAATTGGCGAGAGGCCTAGCGCTCCAGCGACTGGCGGTCCCAATGTCCGAGGTTGGCGGCTGCGTCGTACGTGGACTGCAGAAATGCAAGCAGTGCGTCGCGAGGAGATGCGGCCTGCCGGACGTCATCGTACCTCAAGAGAAATTCCTTGAGCGTCTGATCGTAGAACGTCTGCGCCGGTTGGGCTGGTTGATCGGCGAAGCCTTGCGGCTCGGGCGCAGAGTAGGAATAAAATGCCGGGCCAGTGATGGCGCCTCCTCCGGGCCACAGGCCCGCGCTGCTGACTTCATGCGAGTAGGCTTCGCGCGTGATACGGTCTGCGCCGGGCCGCTCCGGCGCACGACGTCCGGAAAAGCGCGTTACGGCTAGATCAAAGCTCCCCCAGAAGAAATGTACCGGGCTGGACTTGCCGATGAAGCGAGCACGAAATTCCTTCAGCACGGCGTCGGCCCAGGAGAAGATGTGCCAGAAGCGCGCCACCGCCTCGCGATCATACGAGTGGTGCACGATGTCCTTCTCAAAGCGGATGGGGTCGGAAAGCTCGACCGGCATCGGCCAGATCTTCACATCGACGCCGAGATCTTTGAGCGTTTGCATAACTTCGCGATAGAAGTCGGCGACAGTTTGCGGGCCGCAGCGGGAGGGTGCGCGTCTCGCCCCGGCTGGTGGCGAATTCGAGGTTGTGGTCGATGAAGTCGAAGCTTATCTCCAGTGTGCCGCCAGGATAATGCAGGGCTTGGGTCTGCATTCCCCGCGCCGTGAGATGAAAGGTCACGTTCCACCAGTGATTGACCAGCGGCGTGAGCGCGAGCTGGATCTTCCCGATCACCTGCATCCACATGTGAAGGGTGGCCTGCGTGTCTTGCCATTCGGCCAGGGGGAGCTCAGGCAGGTCAGCCGAGTCGGGAACATGCACGATTTTCGCTTCCGCCATTGGGACCTCCCGATGTGATTAAACAGAGCCGGTGGCCGCCGTGACAAGCAGAGAATATTGTTGGTCCGCGATCAGGCGGTCAATTGCGACTTTCGAGTCCGGCGCAACCCCAGGCAATGCAGTTTGCGTCTGAATACACTCAGGAGGCTGGATCCTATGGCAACGGCACACAAGAAGAGTTCCTCGCACAAAAAATCAGGTTCGGCGAAAAAGAAGTCCTCAAGCAAAAAGTCCTCCAGCCGGCAGTATGGGCCTGCGGCGCAGAAGAGCGTGGAGCGGGAGATGCGCGAGTTCAAGCGCGGCAAGCTCAAGAGTGGACGAAGCGGAAAGAAGGTCACCAATCCGAAGCAGGCCATCGCCATCGGCCTCTCGGAGGCGCGCCGCAAGGGAGCCAAGGTGCCGAAGAAGAAAGCAGCCTGATCTTCCAGCTCCTCTACAATCTCCCGATCCACTTGCCGGCGGGCAGGACCTCGCTGAAGCGCATCTGCTGCGTCACCAGGATGGCGCGATGCAGCTCCTCGCCCGAGACTTCGCCCGCCTCGTTCTGAATGTTCAGCGTGCCGGTGGCGTCGGAGAGGAACTCCACGTTGAAGCCCAGATGCATGGCCTGCCGCGCGGTGGTGTCACAGCACATCTGCGTCATGTAGCCCGCAATGACGACCGTGTCCACACCGCGCTCACGTAGCCAGGCTTCGAGCGTAGTGCCGGTGAAGCTGCCGGGCAGCGACTTCTGGATGAGGACGTCGTGCGGACGGGCGGCGATTTCCGGATGCAGTTCCCATTCCTCGCTGCCTTTACGGAAGACGGCGGAGTCGGGTTGCGGAGCGGCATGCTGAATGGCGACGACGGGCACACCGTGCGCGCGCGCCGCGTCGATGGCCGAGAGCACATTGACCAGGCTTCCGGCAGGATAGGAGACGGGCAGCTTACCCGTGAAGTATTCATTCTGGACGTCGATGACCAGCAACGCGCGCTTCGGTTTTTCGATCATGGTGCCATTGTAGGGCAGCCGAGCCACTCCGCCTGTTGCGCGCCAAGTGAGACTCTCTCCTTTGGCGCGACCTCAGCCTATGCGACAATCGGTCGCAGCATCATGTCTATAGCCACGTCGTCCAGAGCAGCGCGGAGCAAAGACGAATGCAGATTAGTGAAATCAATGTCTATCCCGTAAAGTCGCTTTGCGGAAGCTCCGTCAACGAGGCCGTGGTGTGCAGCTACGGCTTGCAGAATGATCGCTGCTGGATGCTGGTGGATGGCGAAGGCAAGAAGCTCACTCAGCGCGAGTGCCCGCGCCTGGCTCTGTTTACGCCTCAGATTGACGATGGCCTGCTTAGGATGCAGGTTCCGGGCGCAGCGGATATCGAGGTTCCTCTCGATGCGGGCGGCTGGACAGACGCACGCTTGATGGTGGACCTTTGGGGACACGAGCACATGGGGATAGTCGCGGCCGACTCGGTGAATAGCGCACTGAGCAGCGCTGTCGGCCTGAGCTGCCGGTTACTTTCGCTGACCAACAGCAAATCCGGTACAGGGAACGAAGCCTCATTCCACGACGACGCGCCGATTCTCATCATCAGTCAGGCGTCCCTTGACGAGTTGAATCGGCGCCTGTCTACGCCGCTGCCGATGAATCGCTTCCGGCCCAGCTTGGTGGTTGCCGGTTCCAATGCGTTTGAGGAAGACGGATGGAAGAGGATAGCCATCGGCGAGACCGAGTTCTGCGCAGTGAAGCTGTGCGTGCGCTGCGCGATCACGACGGTCGATCAGGCAGTGGGGGAATTCCGCGGTCCCGAACCATTGAAGACGCTGGCTACATTTCGCCGCATAGAACAAAACGTCGCCTTCGGCGCCTACTTCCGCCCGGAGAGAACGGGCGCGAAGCTGCAAGTCGGCGACGAGCTCAGGGTGCAATAGGTCATCCCATAGGTAAATCTTGCCTTGTATCAGGGCACGCCTTTCAGGCGTGCCGAACGAGGCGCAGAAAACTTCCGGCTTTAGCCCCTGCAAGGATCGGGCGCAGAGGCTGAAAGCCCTGCATAATTAGTTGTCGACCGCCGCCCGGCTGAAGCCGTGCCCTGATACAAAACGATTTATGAGACAGTTGACAGTTCCTGGGAAAAAATTCAGTTGCTTACTCGTTGGAAAATGGCGAGTGAGCAACCTCTTACGTCGCACTTAGGGCAGGCAACCCTGCCGGTGCATCCCCGGCTGGTTCGGTAAATAGCTCCCAAGATCGCAAATACATGGGCCCTTGGCGAAGTCCGAGGTTGGTGACGAGGCTCACAAAACCGGCGGGTAGCCAGGTGTTAGGATTTCCAGCATGAATTTCCCTGCGACTCAGGCGGCCGGCACTCTGCTGGAGCAATTTGTCGCGGCGGCCAGGACTGCGGCAGCGACAGCCGAGGTCGTCGACCGGAGCCCTCAGGCCCTTAGCGACGCCATCCTGGCGAAGGCAGGCGACGCGCCGCGAATTCTTTTCGCTCCGCCGCAGGTCATGCCACCCGAGCTGTTCTCGGTGTTCGCTGCGGATCCACGCGTCGTGTCCCAGCCCGACGCCGAGCAGATGGTGCACTCGGCAGTGGGAGTAACCGAAGCTTTCGCCGGGGTCGCCCGCACCGGCTCGGTTTGCGTGGACGTGAACTACCAGCGTACCGGGATCGTCAGCCTGCTTGAGCCGCTTCACATCGCAGTCCTGGCGGCGGAGAACATCGTGCCGCAGCCGCGCGACCTCTTCCGGCATGAGGTGTTGAACGGCGCAGGCCTGACTCGCGACTTTGTCTTCATTACTGGCCCCAGCGCTACCGCCGACATGGGCCCGTTGGTGCGCGGCGTGCATGGTCCGCATCGGTTGCACGTGATTGTGGTGAGGTGAACATGGCTGGCACGACGAACGCTCGCGAAATTCAACCGCGACAGGTTGCCAACAAGGCGAACAAGCAGGCTTTGCTTGACGCCCTTCGGATGACGCTTGACGTCCAGAGCGCCGCTGTCCGCCACAACACGCAGACCTTCAACCGCAACCGGTATACCGCTGTAGCAAAGATTTCCGACTACGACCAAATGAAAGACCGTGCGCGGCAGATTAAGGAGCAGGCGATTGCCGACTCGCCAAAGCTGCTGAAGCAGCTTGAAGAGAGCGTGCGCAGGAATGGAGGCCACTTCTACCTTGCGCCAACCGCCGCCGATGCCAACAACTACATCCGCGACGTGCTGGTGAAGCACCAGGCGAAGCTCGTGGTGAAGGGCAAGAGCATCACGTCGGAAGAGACTCGGCTGAACCACGTGCTGGAATCCGCTGGTATCCAGGTGGCGGAGACTGATCTCGCCGAATTCATCCTGCAGGTGGCCGATGAGCAGCCGTCACACATCATCGCGCCCGCGCTGCACTACTCACGGGAGCGCATCACGGCGCTGTTCAAGAAGAAGTTCGAAACCGACCTGCCGCTTGACACGGGCGAGGAGCTGACCAAGTTTGCGCGTGAGAAGCTGAGGGAGAAGTTCATTGCCGCTGATGCAGGTATCTCGGGCGCGAACCTCATTGCCGCCGACAGCGGTTCGATCATGCTGGTGGAGAGCGAAGGCAACATTCGCATGACCACCACGCTGCCGCCCTTGCACATCGCGATTGCGGGCATCGAAAAGGTGATTCCGTCCCGCGAGGAGTTCGGGACATTCCTCGAGCTGCTGCCCGCCAGCGCCACCGGGCAGCCGCTGACGTCATACGTCAGCATTCTGCATCCCCCGCAGAAGGCGCCGTCGTTTGCGGCCCCGGGCAAGGCGGAAAAGCCGCGCGAGTTTCACCTGGTGCTGCTCGACAATGGGCGCAGCCGGATGCGCGAGGACCCGGTGCTGCGCGAGGCGCTGTATTGCATCCGCTGCAGCGCCTGCCTGAACTCGTGCGCCAACTTCGAAACTGTCGGCGGCCATGCCTTCGGCGGTGAAACCTACTCCGGCGGCATTGGCGGCTCGTGGGAGGCAGGGACGGGCAAGCTTATGAATGCTCGCTTTGCCGAGCTTTGCACGGCCTGCTCGCGTTGCGTGAATCAGTGCCCGGTGCGCATCGATATTCCCTGGCTGAATGAAAATCTGCGGCATCGCATGAACCAGGCGCAGCCGGCGTCGCTGGCCAAGTCAACGTTCGGGGCGCTCACCGGCAGCGCGCCGGAGGACCGCACAGCGCCGTTGCAGAAGCAGTTCTTCGGTAACTACAGCACCTTCGGCGAGTGGGGCACCCGCACCGCCGGGCTGGCCAACAGCTCGCTCGATTGGTCCGTCACGCAGACCGTGATGGAGAGCGTCTTCGGCGTGGACCATCGGCGCGAGCTGCCCAAATTTCCGGAGCGAAGCTGGGAAGACTTATACCGCGAAGAAGCGCGCCATGAAGTATCGGCTGACACGGATCCGGATCGTCCCAAGGTCGTGGTCTTCGCCGATGTGTTTACCAACTTCGGCTCGCCGGAGCGGGGCATGGCTGCCATTCATGTGCTGCGCAAGTGCGGCTATAAAGTGGAACTCACGCAGGCGCTGCCCGATGGGAGAGCGGCGCTATCGCAGGGCATGATCGACACGGCGCGCCAACAGGCAAAAGCGATGGTGCAGGCGCTAGGTCCTCATCTGGAAGCCGGCCGCAAGCTGGTAGTGGTCGAGCCCAGCGTGCTGGCGATGTTCCGGCTTGATCTGCGTCATCTGATCGAGGACAAGGCCATGGTCGAGAAGCTGGCACGGATCAGCTTTGAACCAATGCAGCTTGTATGGCAGGCATCGCAACAACTCGGGGTGAATCTGCGCGCGACATTTCCGGCGGAACGCTGGAAGCACGGCGCCAGGCTTTTCTACCACTCACATTGCCAGCAGCGGACCTGCAACGCTGCGTCGGAGACCATTGACGTCCTGCGCGCATGCGGCTTCGATGTGGTGACGTCGTCGGTCGAGTGTTGTGGCATGGCCGGAAGTTTCGGCTACAAACGCGACTATTACGAACTCAGTATGGCGGTGGGGGAGGACCTATTCGCCCAGGTACGCCAGGCTGAAGACAACCACCATCCGCGCGCACTGGTGGCCAGTGGAATCTCGTGCCTCGAGCAGCTGTGGGCTGGTTTTAAGCGGCCAGTGCACCATCCTGTTGAAATTCTCAGCAGCATTGCACAGTAAGGGACTTTCTAAACTTAGAGTCGGTTTAGCGTCACGTCTCTGTGATTACTTGGCGATTACCAAAATTATTACGGAAGAAGTATTTACAAACTTCCAAACTGCTGTACAGTGTCATCTGTAGTTTGGGCAGTTCTGGGGGAGGGCTGCCTTCGAAGCGTCCTGCTTAACCGCAGGACGCTTTTGATTTTGCAGCAGATCCAGTGGAATGCGACCTGACAGTCAGTTGCGCATCTAACTTCAAGTCCGGGATGTTAGGATCAAAGTAGCGGCGAAAGCACGCTGGGAATTGTAGTCCGGGCCTAATTAGGAGGGTTCATGGCGAGTGAAGCTATTGTAGAAATTACCGATGCAAATTTTGACCAGCTGGTGCTGAAATCGGAGCAACCGGTGCTGATCGACTTCTGGGCTGCCTGGTGCGGTCCGTGTCGCGCCCTGGCTCCGATCGTCGACGAGGTTGCTCATAGCTACGCTGGGCGCGTGAAGATCGGCAAGATGGACGTCGACAAGAATGCGGCGACTCCGCAGCGTTATGGCGTCCGCGGCATTCCCACGCTGCTGCTCTTCAAGGATGGCCAGGTGAAGGAGCAGATCGTGGGCTACGTCGCCCGGGAGGTAATCGAGAAGGCGTTGGACAAAAATCTGGCGCCCGAGGCGGTCGCATAAGTTTGTTGAGCGAAATTGGATTGCCGGGAGCGCAGTTCGCTGCGCTCCTTTTCATTTGCCGCAATTAGTACTTGCGCAACACGCCGATCACTCTGCCCTGCACTTCCACATCGGAGGCCGGAACGATGATCGGCTTCATCGCCGCATTCGAGGGCTGTAGCCGGATGGTCTCGCCTTCCTGGTAGATGCGCTTCAGCGTCGCTTCCGTCTTGCTCACCAGCGCAACCACGATTTCGCCGTTACGGGCGGTCTGGGTCTTTTCCACCAACACATAGTCCCCGTCGACGATGTGTTCTTCCTGCATGCTCTCACCCTTCACCTGGAGGACAAAAACATCCTTGGCGCGGGCGAAGTCTCCCAGCGAGATGGACTCGGGATTCTCCACGGCTTCGAGCGGGCGTCCGGCAGCAATTACGCCCATGAGCGGAAAGCTGAGATCGTTCTGGGCAGGCGCCGGCTTGGAGCGGCCGCGGATCTTCACCACGTCGATCGAGCGGCTGCGATTGTAATCGCGCTTGATGAGGCCTTTCTGCTGCAGGTTCGTGAGGTGCTTGTGTACCGTGGCCAATGAGCTTAATCCGAGACCGGCGCAGATTTCCTCGAACGACGGCGAATAGCCATGCTCATCAACAAACCGCTGGAGAAAGTCGTAGACCTCGCGTTGCCGCCGGGTGATCGCCATGGGCCAGGCCCTCCAGGCTAATTGTCAGCGAATAAAAGGCGAAGTGTCAACCAGAACCTGCATTACCTTGCGAGGTTCGGCTGAAAGCAAGCGTCTGTGCGGGAAGGGCTTAGAAAAAACGCCCCCGGAGCCTGAGTGATGGGTCGGGTACGAGGCTGCGCCGGGGGCAAAGTGTGCTCGAAGGGCTTCAGTGTACGGAAGGCAGGGGGCGGCAGTCGTCGCCGGACTGTCAACGGTTTGTAAACAACTTGTCTCCTGAATGGCCGGAAGTTGGGTATGGCCGCCGCCCGTACAATCGCCGGGCGCTCACCGCTCATCTACAATAATATTCAATCAGCGGGTGAGGTGTTCCATGCGCAGGTTTTTTCTGATCACGTCCATCGTGGCTTTAGCCGCCTCGCTGCAAGCCCAGCAGCTTCGCGGAGACTACATCGAGTCGCGCTCGACCGATGTTTACGTTGCCCAGTGCTTTGCCAACGGCGAGGTTGGGCTCACCGGAAACGACGCGCTGATGGCGTGGCATGTCGAGCAGGGCACCTGGAATGGCGTCAAGCTCGACGGCCTGACGATTGCCGCTGCGGTGCGCGCTCGCGCGACGCTTGGGAGATCCCTACGGTAATCCCTATCCGGCGCAGGCAGTGCTGATGGTTGATGACGCCGCCAACGCACAGCAGCGCGCTGCATTGATCGCGCTCGCCAGGCACAACGGCGGGCGGCTGCTCGACAACATCGTGCGCGTCGACTATGTGCCGGTGATTCTGGATACTCCGGCCGATCCGCACCAGGTTGGAGCGGTCTTCCGCGCGGGCAAGCTGGCCACCATCATCACACGTCCGCTGAATCATCATGACCACATCTGCGGCAATGAAGTGAATTTCTATCCGCCGCTGACCGATGTGTCCGACGCCGTCTCGGCGGTGGCCCTGACCGATGAGTTCCAGGGTGATGGCCTTGATACCCAGTGGAGCACGCATGGGCGGCGCAGCGTTTACATCGCACACTTCAGCGAAGGCAGCAGCGCGTCTGCCTCAGCCGAAGCTGCGAGCCCGCACCCTTCCGGAGAATAGAAAATCCGCCGCTGAAGCCATTATTGATGGCCCCAGCGGCGGTAATAGGCTCGGTCCTACAGCGTAGGACTATCATCCGGGCCGAGTAAACGCTTACTTCTGGCTCGGACCCGGCGTGAACGAAACGCCGCGCAGCACTTCGAGATCGTTGGCCGCAGTGAACAGGTTGAACTGCTCATCCGGCGGCAGCTGCGTTGCGCTGATCATATCGGTGATCACCATGACCTTGTTCGGGTCGGCGCCCTGGTCTCCGTTGCCGCTGACCGTCGAAGTCACCGCATAGATGGTCGCTGTCCCGTCGCCATTCACCACGCCAGTGATGTTGCGCAGGCCATCGGTTCCCGGGGCCCACGGCAGGTTCGTGGCCGGATTGTTGCCATCTGGGTAGCCCGGGACGGTGTACGGCACGCCCAGTTGCAATCCGTTCTGCAAAGTGTAGGCAAGGTTCCACTGCTGCGCGTTGGGGTCGAAGATCCACTTCTGCAAGCCGGCAGTCTTCTGCGCGGCAGCCACGGTGTACATACCGTTGGAATAGGTGTTGTCGCCATTGCCTTCATCGGCGACGTAAAGCGTATTGGCATCGGCGAACCAGATTCCAAAGGGGAACGATGTCTTCGACTTCAATGCTGTCGGGAAGCCCTTCAGCACGCACATGTTGTTGGGGTCGAGGCCCATGGCTTGAATGACGTTGTGATCGTGGTTGTACATCATGGGCATGGTGGGAAGCTGGGCATTCGCGGGAGGCAGGCCAATGCCGTTCGAGTCGTTGCAGATCTGAAGCGTCGGATCGACCCAGTACACTGTATTGACGCCGTTTCCGCCGCTGCCTTTGGTGTAGTAGACGACATTGTTGAAGATGGTCAGGCCGCGGAAGTTAGTGTCCTTGCCGACCTTGTCCAGCTTGTCGCCCAGTTGTGTGACGTTGAAGCTGGCCAGCGGGTCCGACGGGTTGGGCGGATTTTGCTGAACTTCCGGCAGAAGGGACGGAGTTACAAACTGCGCGCCCGCGCCGATGATCACTCCGTCGGGCTGAGGATTGCCACCGTTCCCTGCATTGCCGGCCAGGTAGAAGTAGTTTGCGCCGTCGCTGTTGTTGTAGATGGCGGCGCGGCCATTGTTGCCGCTGTAGGCATTCGTCTCGGTGAAGTGGAAGTTCCCCTGCGCATCGACATCGGCGACAGCCCGGTAGTTCAGCCACACCACCTGGTTAGTCTTGTCGATCACGCCTGGCGTGTTCGAGTTGGAGACGTCCAGCGTGTCGGCCGGCGCGACGTAGCCCATGAAGGTGAGCTTGGTTCCATCGGTAGAGAGATTGAGCGCTAACTCCGATTTCGAGGAGAAGCTGGTGACAAGCTGGTCCACCTTGAGCGGCGTGGGGCCCGGCGGATATTGCAGGCTATTGGGAACTTCCAGCGAGTTTACGTATTGTCCGGCCGGCGTGTACTGATCGAGCATGATCCGGGCCGTGATGCCAAAGCTGCCATCCACCAGATTGTTGTTCCACACCAGCGGGTAGGTTCCGTCGTAGGTGGCATTTCCGGCGCAGCCGGCCGGAGCGCCCGTGCAGTTCGGCGGCAAAGGCTCACCCACCTGCACATTATTCGGATTGTTGTCATAAACGCTGCGGCTGATGACCAGATTGCCCGGAGTGAACGCCGCCCCGGTCTTGTGGGTCGCAGCAGTTTGCGCAGAAGCTGTGAAGGCAGCTCCTGCGATGGCGGTTGCAGCCAGAAGAACGCGTCCGAGCCGGAACGTTCGCGGACGATCGTTGCTTGCGCGAGAGGTCATGGAAATCTCCTCGGGAGAAAATGAAGGGCCGATTGATTCGGTCCCGGCATCATTCTCCGCGCGCATCGTTACGCAGCAATTACAGCCAGACCAAGCCTCATCAAACGTCGCAGGAATTAGAAAAAGCCGGATGTTCACCTCAGTGTTACAAAGCCAGGGCGCAGGCGACTGGCGCTGAAGGGCGCGAGATCCACCACATCCGGCAGCTTCAGGGCGCGGCGCGCCAGGGCCTCGCCCACCGCCGCCGAGTGCTTGAATCCATGTCCGGAGCAGGCGGAGGCAAACAGGATCCTTCCAGCGTCGTCAGCTTGATCGATTACGAACACCGCGCCCGGAGCGACCGTGTACAGGCAGGTGGCGGCGCGAGTGCATTTCGGCGAGACATCAGGCAGGCGGGTCGCGATGTAGTTCTCGTACAGCGATTGGATTTCGTCGCCCTGCACTGAACGCTCAACCTGGTCAGGGTCGATAGCGGCGTCGTAGCGCTCGGTCGCGGTCTTGATTCCGTGCTCGGCGCCGCCGATTGCCGGAAAGCCGTAGAACATGTCGCTGGGCCGGTTACCGGTAATCCAGATGAAGACGGGGAAACGCTGCGGCGTATAGAGGTCGGCGTTTCGCGCCAGCGCAAACCAGGTCATTACCTGCCGGTAGACCAGAAGGTGTTGCGCGATGTCGCTTGGCAGGAGCCTGCTGATCCACGGCCCGGCGGTGAGAATTGCATATCCCACAGAGTGGGATGCGCGATCGGTGGTAACGCTGACCGAACTGCCTTCTGCGCGGACATTCGTCACGGTCTCTCCGGTGCGAATCTCAGCGCCCAGCTTCTTTGCCAATGCAAGCTGCGTCTCAATGCAAGCTTCGGGGCGCAGGAATCCCGCGCCAGGTTCGAAGTAGCCGGCCTCGTCATTGTCCAGGCGAAATTGGGGAAAGCGCTCGCCGATTTCCGCGGTATTCAACACCTCGTGCGCAATGTTGTTGGCTTGCGCGGCGGCGATGGTGTCACCGAGAAACGATGTCGAGCCGTGATGATCTCCCACAATGTAGGGGGATTGTAGGACCAGCGCACCGTTACGCGTGAGCAGGCTGCAGCCGGTGGCAGCTTCGATCTCCTCCCAAATCTGGTTGGAGCGCAACACCAGCGGCACATACTCGCGGCCTTCGCCGATGGCCTGCCGCGTGATGCGAGTCTCGCCATGCGACGATCCCAGATCATGCGGAGGGTGGAAGCGGTCGATGCCGATCGTCCGCGCCCCCAACTTGGCGGCCTGATATAACGCGGCGCTCCCAGCGGCGCCCAGCCCTACGACTGCGATGTCAGCAGTTGTGCTCACGCGACCCATGCTAAACCGGCGGTTGCGGCAGTCGGCCGATTCAGCGCCTCATTCGCCGGAGTTTACTATTTCAATTTTTTGAATCGTATCTCATCGCAAATTATTGTATGCAAAACAGTTACTGCCATATATAGGTCAAAATCTGGGTAAATTATTGATTCCGAATAATTTACAGGCATAATATTCAGCCGCAAGGACTTACATCCCACTTTCTAGCCTCCTGGTTGGGCAAGATCGCGCCTTGGCCACGAGCTGGGAGGCTCCCCCAGTCCCTTGGGCCAATGATGAAGGTTTCTCGCCATGAAGCGAAGCGCTGAGACAAGGAGTTGCGCCTGCTCCTTGTCCACCCGGCCGAGCGAGATCGCATCCTGTATGCGCTCGACCGCTCTCTGCACGGCTGGAAGGCTATTCGGGGGAGTCGCTTTCAGGATCGATTCCAGCAAGCGCCGCCGAGACCGGGCCTTGTACCTCTCGCGCCGCAATAGTTCCAGGTGGTGGTAGCAATAGATCTGGCCGCGTATGGCCGCCGCATTACAGACTTTGTTGTCGTCTTTGATGTGGTGGCACAACTTGAACATGAGAACTCCAGAAAGACGGCTGTTGGCGCTTGGCCTTTGGCTCTTGGCCTTTCGCTCTTGGCCTTTGGCTCTTGGCCTTTGGCTCTTGGCCTTTGGCTCTTGGCCTTTGGCTCTTGGCCTTTGGCTATTAGCCACGACGTATCAGCCAAGCACCACTGCTCTTTTGGACCACCGTAAAAGCAAGCAGTGGCCCTGAATACAGCATAGGAAGTTCTAACGCAGGAAAGCAGCAGGAAAGTAAGGAGTGGACATTACGAAAGTAATCACTTATTCCCGGAATGGAACCTCATCCAGTGAGGCGCCTGCGGTACTTAGAGGATGGTCAACAGGTCACACCCAGGTTAGCGTCCAACCGAAGGACGCGAACCTGGCGCACCACCCCACCCCGTGCCCATTCATTTCCGAAAAATCTTCGAGTGGGTGCCCCATTCCGCCTTCTTTTGGCGGGGTGGGGGTTTTCGTCTGTCCCTCAAGAACGCTCCATGAAAGAAGGAACCATCACTCCATCTCGGGGTGTTTTCTTGCCTCTGACTGAACTGACGTCTGTTATGGAAGGGACAAGACCCACCCGGCCAAAAGATGGCCGGATGGGGCACCCAGATCCGGATGGGGCGCCCGCAGCGAAACGCAGGTCCCTCGCGGGCTGAAGCCCGCTCGGGATGACGAAACATAGACAGCTTGTCGGCACGACTAAAGGTCGTGCCCTGATACAAAGCGCTGTTTCATTGTCCGGGCTTCAGCCACATGATAGGGAAGCCGTGGCCCAAGCGGCGGAAATCGGAGTCGCTGGTGACCAGCGTAGCTTTCCTCTCAGATGGCGAGCGCGGCCGCGAAGCGTCAGCGTAGTAGAGCTTATGCGCACCCTGACGTCAGCCGCTGATAAAGCCCGCTGCCGTGTGGCGTCTTCAATCGTGATGGGCAGGGGATGAAGGGTAGCCAAGATTGAGAGGGCACGATCACGCCCATACGTTCTTTGCAGAACAGCGAAGGCCTCTCCGTAGTTCACAGCGGACATAAGGACAGTCCCGTGTCCGCGCATCGCATCCTTCAGGCAATTCTGGACCTTCGCGGCTCCGGGCTTATCTTGCAGAAGAGCGAGCAGCGCGTTGGCGTCGAGTACGTAGGTTCTCACGGTCGAACTTGCTCCCCCTTCGGCGTTCTTCCCTCAACGTGGCAAGCAAGTCGGGGCCGCCGGCAAGCATGCCGCGTACCCGATCGATGTACTCCTCCGTGATGGGCTGGATCACGATGCGGCCGAAGCCGTCTTCCAGGAACTTGACTTTGGTTCCGGCTTGGAGGCCGTGCTTGCGGCGCAGCTCCGCCGGGATGACAAGTTGGCCTTTCGAGGTGAACGTAGCACTTAGATCGCGCATGGCTTACATTCTAGCAAAAAGTAAGACCAAAACGATGGCCCGTCCGCGGCGCCCAACAAACCCGGCCGCCCAAGCGGCCGGTTTCTTCTCGGGGCTGAAGCCCAAGACAAGCCCCGGCCAGTCATGATACGCTTCGCACCCAAGCTTCATGAAATCACCAACCGTTGTGTGGTGGACGGTCGCCAAGGTAGCCATTGTGCTCAGCTTCGGCGGGTGGTGCGCTTTATTCGTTCGGAAATTCGACCTCTATTTTCCATTCGAGCTACCGGGTCTTTGCCGTCCAGTTGGTATTGCTCTGATGATCATCGGCGGCGCTCTGGCATTAGCTTGCGGAGCGATCTTGAGTACGCGAGGTATTGGAGCGCCCGGTGACAGGTTATTCCCGAAGGAGTTTGTGGCGTTCGGCCCCTTCCGTTATGTACGTAATCCGATGTCGCTCGGAGCCGTCACGCTGCTTGGCGGTCTGGCGTTCTTTGAACGCTCCCCTTCCATGCTGCTGTTGACGGCCCTGTTGTTCGTCTTTCTCCACGCAGTGGTTGTTCTTGTTGAAGAACCGGGGCTTGAGAAGCGCTTTGGAGGCAGCTACAGAAGTTACAAACAATCGGTCAATCGCTGGCTTCCATGCCATCCCGCGCACGTTCATCGAGCGCTCTTAATTCCGGACAGACGGTAGGGCAAAGTGCCGCGTAAAACAAAACCGGTCGCTAGCGCGGCCGGTCCTTCTTAGACTAATTGCTAATTGCTCGCAAGCTAGTCCCCAAACACCGCTTCCCGCTCTTCTTCCTTCACCGGAGCGGTGTGCCCCAGGTTCGCGTCCTTCGTTTGGACGCTAACCTGGGTTTTGATGCCGCCCAGCGCGTCGAGAGGAACGAAGCCGCCCTTGTCCTCGGGCTTCTCGCCCAGGATGTGCTGGCGATAGAGGGCCTCCATGCGTGCATTCTCGGCTTCCTGCTTGATGCGCTCGTCGCGCGCCTTGAACTTCTCCTGGCGAGCGTTCTTCACGATCCCGAGATCGTCAAGCGTGTGGTTGGCGTCGGCTTTCACGTGTTCGTCGACCAGCACCAGTGTGTGGTCGGTCGTCGGCAGGCCAACTTTCTTGCCGCCGGCGAAGATCTCGTGGCGGCCTTTTTCGGCGTACCACTTTGTCAGAGTCGCCGTCATGTGCATCTTCTCGACGATATTGCGCCAGCCCACGCCGGTGTTGTAGGCGCAGAAGCTGATCTCGCCTTCCTGCGTGGCGTAGGGGATGATGCACTGCTCGGTGCGGCGGAAGTCGTAGTTGAACAGGTCCTGGAACCACATGCCGGCGATGAACAGGAAGTTCCAGCGGTCGCGGCGGCGGCGCTCGATGTCGCTGATGGTGCGCTCCTTGCCGGAGACCTTGCCGTAGTCCTTGCCGGTCGCGCCGAAGGTCTTGTCGAACTTCTTCAGCAGGTCGAGAAACTTGAAGTGCTTAGGCGACTTGAAGGGATCGTAATTCTTCAGCAGCGCGAGCGTCATGCCAGCGATCGACAGCCACTTGCCGCGCGCCGCGTCGTTGACCTTGGCGATGTCCTTGGCGATCTTGTCGCCGTTCAGGAAGGCGGTGACGGGAACGGCTTCCTTGGTCTCCTTGTCGATCATGAGCGCCATGCCTACACCGCAATTCGGGTGGCAGCCGCAGTTCAGCGAGCCCCAATCCTTCTCGGGGCCGTGTACCAGGTCGGCCCAATCGGAGAAGGTGCCCATGAACGAGATGGGGAACCAGTCGCGGGTGGGCTCGCCCATGCCGGTCTGGTTCTTCACGTCGTGCGCGAGGTGCGATAGCGTGTAGCGCTGCGCGTGGCGGCGCTCATCGGTGATGGCTTCGTCGCGGCCGGTGAACGACACCGGCTGGAACGACAGGAACGAGATGCGCTTGGGGTTGTCGAGCGCGAACTGGATGATGCGTCCAACCTGCTCGTTGTTCAGGTTGTTGACGATGGTCACGACCGGCACGATTTCGACGCCGGCCTTGTGCAGGTTCTCAATGGCCTGTAGCTTCACGTCGAACAAGTTGCCGACCAGGCGGTGCGAGTTGGCGGCGTTGCCGATTCCGTCGAACTGAAGGTAGGCATAGCGCAGGCCGGCTGCGGCAGCCTGCTTGCAGAATTCGAAGCTCTTGGCGAATTCAATGCCGTTGGTAGCAGCCTGCACGCTGTTGTAGCCGACCTTGCAGGAGTAGGCGACCGCATCGAGGAAATAGGGCGACAGCGTCGGCTCGCCGCCGGAGAACTGTACCGACATCTGGCGGCGCGGCTTGATGGTGATGGCGTCGTCCAGCATCTTCTTGATCTCTTCCCACGTCAGCTCATGCACGAAGCCGACCTGGTTGGCGTCCATGAAGCAGGGGTCGCACATCATGTTGCAGCGGTTGGTCAGGTCGATGGTCAGCACCGATCCGCGGCCGTGCTTCACCGTGCTGGAGCCGTGATGATGCAGGCGCTCGTCGTTGTGGGCGCGAATGTCGCGGCCGGGGAAGACCTCTTCCAGATGGCGGAAGAAGTCGGTGTCGATCGCCATCACGTCTTCGAAGTGGCCATGGGTGGGGCAGTCCTTCACCATCAGGATTTTGCCGTCGCGCTCGATGATCTGGGCCTTGATCTCGCCCGCCTTTTCGTTCATCAGCACTTCGACCGGCAGCTTGCCGTCGATGATCTGCTGGCGAATTTCAGGCACGCATTTGGGGCAGAGCGAATCGGTGGAGCGCGGCCAGCCCAGCGGAGGCTTGGACTTCTGGTAGGACTTCAGCAGGGGCTTGTCAGACCATTTGGGGGTAAACGACGGATTGGGATTAATGCTGTTCAGCTTGTCGAATACCGCCCATGCGCCTTTAGCGGCGACGGTGACTGCTTTCTCTACGTACTTAACCGGCTTGTGCATGGAAGCCCCTTATATGGATTTGATGGCGCTACGCCTGTGCCTGCGGGTACACGAATCCCGCACACTGCCACCTAGTCAGGTTAAATACTGGGCGGAAAGGAGCCAATGAAGATAGGCCGAACGGAGGTAATTAGTGCTTCAGCGGGTAAATGCGACATTGAATGGATGCGGCGCAGTCAGCCTAAGTTATTGAAACGAAAAGCGGGTAAATGGAGGTAGGCGCGTGTCGTCCTTTCTTCACAGTCAATGGCGTTGCTGACATCCTCGTGCCTAATGAGGGAGTGTCTTGCGGTGAAGGAACGCGGCTTCAGGCGCGTCGTAAGAACTGCATTTCCATCGGCTTCAGCCGCTGCGGGAACTCGTCCTCGCGGGGAGAGGCCAAGTTCCCTCAGGGGCTGAAGCCCAAGATTGAAACTGCCAGTATCGGCGCGGCTGAAGCCGCGCCCCTTCAAGGCGAGGATGTCAACAGAGCCACAGTCATTCTAAGAGTCCTACCTTCTTTACGGCATTTTTGCTTGACGTAGCAGGAAGCCGCAGCATACAGTGTGTGGCAATTTTCGTGCATCTCGAAGGAGGACCGTGCGATGAGGAAAACCCTTCTGCTTTCGCTCCTGTTCGTCATTGCCGCGACCCCAGTCTTTGCCACCGAGTTGCTGTCCAACCCGGGATTCGAAACGGGAGACCTCTCGCCCTGGTACCAGGCGAGGGACTACTGCAACGGCAACTGCGTGAATTGGAACGTTACCAACACAAAATCCCATTCCGGAACCTACAGCGCAATGGACGAAGGCAATATTGAGTTGCGTCAGGACTTCGCGCCCACTCCCGGATCGCCAAATCACGAGCGTCACTTTCTGGGCCATCGCCGGCTTTGGCTATGGCGCTGTGGACTTCTTCTATACCGACAGCTCAGATGAAGAATTCCTTTACAACGCCAGCAACAGCGTGTTCACGCTGGTCGATGTCACAAACGACGTGAATAAGAACAAAACGTTGATGGGCATCTCAGTCTGGGGCGGCGACCCAAACGGCATTTACTACTATGACGATTTCAGCGTACAAGCCGTTCCCGAGCCGGCATCGCTGGTGCTGCTCGGCTCCGGGATACTCGGCCTTGGCGGCTTGGCGCGCCGCAAGTTGAACTTGTAAGTATTAGCTAAACGCCACGAGCCGGGGTCGCGAACCCCGGCTTTTGCTTTGTCGCGCGGGTCCTTATTTCACGCGCACGACCCTACCGGCGACTGTTCCAAGTTACGCGGCAGGTTACGACGGGGCGTATTATGGGCAAATGGAGCTTAAGTTTACGGCGGTCTTTCGCCGCGTGCCGGAAGGCTATATAGCGTTCGTCGAGGAGCTGCCGGGCGCCAATACCCAAGGCGCGACCCTAGAAGAGGCCCGTTCCAACTTGCAAGAAGCGGTCACGCTGGTGCTGGACGCAAATCGAGCGCTAGCCCGGGAAGGGGCTTCAGCAGGCGACGTGATTCGGGAAACGCTCACGGTCGGTGCGTGAAGCGCCGCGAACTCGTTCAACACCTCCTTCAGCACGGATGCGAACTGTTGCGCGAGGGAGGCAGCCATTCGATCTACGTCAACCGAGCCGTAGGAAAGACATCTGCAGTTCCCCGCCATTCTGAGATTAACGACTACCTCGCCAGAAAGATTTGCAGGGATTTGGGAATTCCACCAGCCTAGCCGCAAACCGCACCCGCGGATCTCGCTTCGCTACTCTGTCCTCAGCGCCTCCATCGGCTCGATGCTGGCGGCGCGGGCCGCGGGAATGAATCCTGCGACTGCGGTAGCCAGGGACAACACCGCGACCGCTATCACGATACTCAGCGGATCGTATGGACGAACCTGGAATAACTGGTCGGCCACCAGACGCGCCCCCAACAAGGCGAAGGCGACTCCGATGGCCAATCCTATGCCGACCTGCAGGAACGCACCCCGCATCACGAGTCTCACAATCCTCTCGCGGTCCGCCCCCAGCGCCATGCGCAGACCGATTTCGTTGGTACGCCTCGCCACAGCGTAGGACGTGATGCCGTACAGTCCGACCGACGCCAGAACCAGAGCCAGCAATCCAAACAGCATGGTCAGACGCGCGACCAGGCGTTCTTGCCCAAGATTGTCGCTGACCTGGGAGTCGAGTGAGCGAAGATCGGTCACGGTCAGATTGGGATCGATGTCGGCGAGAGTGCGGCGCACTTGCTGGTCAACATTCTGTGGCTGCCCGCGAAAATGCAGAGTAATAGAGTTTATGTACATCGAGCGGTACTCGCCCATGACATCATTGGGATCAGTGACCTTGAGTTGCTGCATCAAGGGACGGAAGTACATGGGCCGGATTTCTGTCCGGGGATCGACGTATTTGGCATCGGCTACCACGCCCACAATTTCGAAGGCACCGCCATACTTCTGGTCGTAAATACCAAAGTGGCGGCCGATGGGGTCCTGGTTGGGGAAGAACTTTTTGACGAAGCTCTGGTTGACCACCGCAACGAGTTGCGACGTTGCGGTATCGGCGTCGGTGAAGACGCGGCCGCGAATCAAGGGTTCGCCAACGGACTCAAAGAACTGCGGATTTACGCGGTCCCAGGAAGCGTAGTGGTGCGAACGAGGAGGGGGAGCGGGCTGCCCCTCGATGTAGATGGTGTCGTCCCAGTTGTTTCCCTCTAACGTGCTGTAGAGCGCCAGCCCCACACTTTGCACTCCCGGCAGGGAACCGAACCGCTGTTCCAGCGCCTGATATAGTGCGGGCAATCGGGCAAGCGAATAGCCCGCGCCTTGTGGATCCAGATGCACTACATATCGGTTGGTGGTTTGCAAACCGAAGTCCTGATGCTGCAGATTATCGAGGCTGTGGGTCAAAATGCCCGCGCCAATCAGCAGGATCAGCGATAGCGCCGCCTGAATTACGATGAGGGACTTCTGGGGCAGAGAGGCACGATCATGCGTCGAGCGGTTCACGCCGCGCAACGTCTCCGCCGGATCGGAGCGCGATGTGATCCAGGCCGGCACGATGCCGAACACAATACCGGTGACGAGAGAAAGCAGGAAAGCAAAGCCCAGCACTGCAAGCGATGGATTGCTGGGGATCGGCAGATGTTGCGCGCGCGGAAACGCCAGCGCCAGGATGGTACGTGTAGCCGCGTAGGCGACAGCCAGACCGGCCAGGCCGCCCAGACACGCCAGCAGTACACTTTCCGTCAGCATCTGCCGTATCAGGCGGCTGCGGGCTGCGCCCAATGCCATGCGGATCGAGGTTTCCGCCCGGCGCGTGGCGCCTCGTGCCAGCAGCAGGTTGGCGACGTTCGCGCAAGCAATCAGCAGCAACAGGCCCGATAGCGACATCAGCAGGAAGAGGCCTTTCCCAGTCTCCTGTTGCAGGTTCTGGATGCCGCCGCCTCCCGGCGTAAGCACGACATGCTGCTTTGGGATGAAACTGGCCCGGCCATTCTCGGTATAGGACGGCTGTGTCGCCAGCCAGACGCGCAAGCTGTTCGACATTTTTTGCTGCAGTGCCGGGACGCTCACACCCGGTTTCAGCCGGCCCAGGGCATACAGCCAATTGCTATCCGGCACATGCAAGTTGGTGTTGATGCCCTCGATCACCGGCTCCAGCGACAGTGGAATCCAGAGTGCCGGAGGGCGGGGCCGAATGCGATCGCCAAAAAACCCGTTGGGTGCGATGCCGATGACGGTCGCCGGCTTGCCTTGGATATACACCGTCGATCCGACGATCGAAAGGTTGCCACCGAAATCGGACTGCCATGCGGCATAACTGAGCACAACCGCGGGAGCGGATGCCGGGGTATCGTCAGTGTCGTTCAACACGCGCCCGGCGAAGGGGCCGATGCCGAAGGTCGAAAAGTAATTACCCGAAACATATTCGATCGGCAAGGAGCGGCCGGCTTCCGAGTTCCGGCGGATGACGTAGCTGTCGTTTCCCGACTGCATTGCCGCCAGTTGCTCGAACTCAGGCGTGTGGTCGCGGAAGTGGCGGTAGAGTTCGTAGGAAAAGAGATCGAAGTCGCCATTATCGTGCTCGAAACCGCCGTTGACACAGCAGTTGTCGGTGTCGCCCACTCGCCACAGCGTGTTGGGATCGACCACCGGCAGTGACTTCAGCATCACCTCATGTAGCAGCGTGAAGATCGCGGTATTGGCGCCGATGCCCAGAGCAATGGTGACGATCACCGTGAGAGCGAATCCCGGTGACTTGCGGAGTTGCCGGATAGCGTAACGAATATTGGGCATGGACCGACCTGACCCCCTGCACGGAACAGGCACCTGTGTTGCCACGACGGCTATGGTCGAAGCTCTTTCGGTTTGTACGTTTAGGCGGGGCGCGCGGTTCGCCGGAACGTTCACTCGTGGGCGAAGTGCCCGGAATCGGACAGGGAGAGAGGGATGATTGGCGTCGCTGGCGAGGATTCAGCGATAGGTCATCGAGTTCGACATACTGCTCAAAACCAGCCAGCCGGTTCCGAGGACAATCAGTACCAGCGCCACAGCGGCTACCAGCCAGACGATGGCGACTGCCTTCTCCTGCTCAGGCGTGGGAAGCGAGATGCCGATCGCGCTATGCACTCCCCGGATAAGAGCGATCCAGTACTTCATCATGGCGGGCGTAGCAACAGGATAGCGCAGGTGCGGTGGGCGCCCCATCCGGGCCGGGTTTGCCCGGGTGGGTCTTTATTCTCAGACCGAAGTTTTTCGCGACGTCGCATCCGGTGCCCATGAGCCCGCACACCGTGCCGGCGCAAGGCTGAGCTAGTGGGAAATAACGTCGGCGAGCTCCTTTTGCAAGTAGTCCTTCAACTTCGCCTTGACGATCGTCGATATCACCCCGTCGAGGGTCAGTTTGGCGGCAGCGCTTTCGACCCCCGAGCCTAATATTGACTTCACCAACCGTCCGGCGACGATGTGCAACCGGTCCGTCGCCCAGTTCAATATGTTGTTGAGTCTGGCCTGGGTGATCTTTGCCCGGACCGGCGCCGGCACTTCGGGCACCGCCGAGCCGCACAGTGGAATGATCTGAATCGTGCCCGTGTTGGCCGGATCGAACTGCCGGATGATGGCGGCCCGCTTGCTGTCGCCTAGCTTTCGCAGGGGCGCGTCAACCACGGGATTGTTGAGCGCGAGCCGGAAATAGTCTCGCAGAAACTTCTGGCAATTCCGCCGGCCAAGCTGGTAATCGTGCGCGCGAAAGCCGCGCTCGAAAAAGCCGCCGAATGCGCCCAGCACTCCGCACTGCAGGGCGTCCTGCGAAGGGTTGTCCGCATCCGATGGCGCCAGGACGAACCGGCTGTGCGATGGCCCGCCCATTCCCGCGCTAAGCGACTCGCCGAGAAAGCGGGACTGAGAAATCAGCACGGTGATCAGATTCGGAATCATGCTGAGTAAGTCGCTGTTGTTCTCGATGAAATCCTTATCGTAAGCGCAGCTTGCCGGAAAGGGCGCAACCGTAAGCACTGCGCAATTGGCGGTGTCTGCTTCGCGGGGATTGCGCAGCTCGCCGGTTTTTTCATCGCGCGTTGCCGTCGGGTTATGGATAGCCAGAAAGTCGTGGGCCAACTGGAACGGGTCGTTATTAGTGACGCCGCCGTCCACGTTCAACGTCTCGAATGCGTCGGTGGGCTTCAGCGGCCAGTCCGGGGGCGTCGCAGGTGCGTTAACGTCCGTCAAAGAAAGCCAGGGCGAAAACTGGTATTCCGAGGCCGTTCGGTCCAGGGTCCGCGGCGCCAGAAATAAAGGGAACGCCCCGGTAGCCATCGCAGCCTGCTTCAGCAGTGGCCAGTCGCCGCCATTCGAACCTTTGGGAAGCGGCCTGGCCGAAGGTGAAGTCGGCGCGTTGGCATTCTCCACCGTTTCGAACTGAATGCGGTCAGCGTAATAGGCGATGACTTCTTCTGCCGAGCCGGGTGCATTGGTCAAGGCATAAGGGATGCCGCGTACGTCGGTCAGCGTGAGGAAAAGGGTCAACGCGTCGGAGATATAAGGACGAGCTGTGGCCGGTCCGGGAGTGAGCGCGTAGTTAGCGATTTGCTCGATAATCGAGGAGTCGAGCAGAGAGACCAGCGGTTTGTCGCCATTCAGATCGCTGCTCTGCAGCAGGTATTCAATGTCGATCTTGTTCACCCAGCTCTCATAGAACTTGTTGCTGGTGTCCTTGACGGAGGCATTCTCGGGGTTGTGGATGTGGTCGAATGTGCCCTGCAGCATGACCGCAGCAATCGCCGAGCACATTCCTCCGGCGGAGGCGCCGGAGAAGACGTCAATCGAGACATCGTGAAGAGGCACGACAGGATCGGGGGCCGCCTTGGCCGCATACCATTGCTCAAGAGCCTCAGTCAGAAAGTCGAGCACGCCGGCCGTGTAAGCGCCGGCCGAGACCGCGCCGGCCATGTTGATCCCCATGTGGAAGGTGCCGTCCTGCTGCCATTGTTGGGTCATAATCACTCCTCTAATGTTCAAAAGAATGGGCCGGCTTTAAGACGAAATCAAGACCACTGAGGTGTTGGGGGGCCATCACAGGCGTGCCCGCGTGTTTTCCAGGGTTGAGAATGGCGCCCGGGCGAACACCCTCGCGGAGAAGTGTCGCCGGCTGAAGCCGGCTTGGGAATCGATAACGAATTCGGGTGCCGCGGTTACGCCGGATGCTGGAGTTTAGGTTCGCGCTCGGCTTCGAGGCGGGCGACGCGTTCGCGCAGGTGGGTGATCTCCATGGCGTCGCGGATGGTGCTCAGAACTTCAGTGTGGCGGCGCTCAGCGGCAGCTTCGTTGCGGTCCATGCGCGATTCGACGTGCCCCATACGCCCGTCGAGAGCGTCCAGCCGCGCTTTCAGCTCGCGGATCTCGGGAGCCAATGTGTCTTGGAGCGCCTGCCGCACGTCCTGAACGATGCTCATGGAAGGTATTGTACGACAGGTGATGTAACGTGTTCTCCGAGACTAGCCGTGTTCGACGCGGGCCTTTATGTCCGTGTACGCCGCGTTGATGAGCCTGCGTAATGCTGGGGAGTTGATAGGCTCGCCGGGCCGTAGCTTCACATGGCGCATGAACTTGCCGGTGCCTTGCAATAAACGGTGGGGATCCGGCAGCGCCGCGCCTTGGAAGAAACCCACGTTTACGTGCGAAGTGAATACATTGACGTAGCCGAAGGGCGCATCTCCCAGGCAGGCAGTTGGACAGCCGTCATGCAAAAGCTCGCGGACTTCATCTCCGCACTTGCGCATCACCTCAAACCACTGACGCGCGATGGCTCCCAATTCACCGGAGCGCTCTTTCATCCACGCATCGATAGCGGGATCGCGCTCGACAGCGCCGTTCAACCGAAACAATTCCGTTCTGATCATGGAAGCCCGCGCCTCTCGGCGCCTTTCGGATAGCAACTCGTCAGCCAGGGACACAGCTTCTGGCACGTATTCGCGCGCACGCTCACGTGCGTGGGACAGGCGATGCGGTTGTGCCGCACCGCGAGGCTCTTCGCGCCCGGCATCTTTCTGGGTTGCCTTGTGGCGATTTCCGTTCATCTGCTTGCGACGTCCAGCGCTAACGATCATAGCCCCTGCGCCGGTGCCCCACTCATTCCTGCGGTTGGAATGTGGAGGACCGTGCGTGAGAAGATGTCGATATGCCTGGGCGAGAAAAGACAATAGCTGCAAATCCCGGCGAGATACTGCGCACTGAATTTATGGAGCCGATGGGCATCACGGCCTACCAACTTGTCAAGGCGCTGCACTCTCCGGGCATCTATGAGATCGTGCGTGGCCGGCGGGCGTATTAGCGCCGATATCGCGCTGAGGCTGGGCAAGTACTTCGAAGATGACGCCGCAATTCTGGATGAATCTTCAGACCGACTACGAGCTGCGACTCGCCGCCCGCCGCACTCCACTAAACAAGATCAAGCCTCGCGCGGCGGCATAGAGCCGTCTCCAGTCCAGAGCAATGGGTGCCCCATTCGGCCATCTTTTGGCCGGGTGGGGATTTTTCTTCCATGGTCGTAGTGTGGCAGAACCCCCACCCCGCCACACGAAGGCGGAATGGGGCACCCGCTCTACGATTTCTTGAACAGTTCCGAGAGCCGATTCGGATCAGCGGAAGGATGCTCGCGTAGGTACGCTGTCCATGGCGATTCAATCTCAACCACTCCCGGCCCTCGTGTGGCGTAGTGGCGATAGCTACTCCAAGGCCAATCCTCGGGTCTGTCAACCAGGCCGCGGCTGACGGGGTTGCGGTGAATGTACTTCAATTTCTCAATCCGTTTCGCGGCATTCCACACGTTGAAGTCGTAATACCGAGTTTGCCAAAACCGTCCGTGGTGCCCGATCAGCTTTTGCGCAACGGACTGCTTGAGTGCTTGTAGAGCAGTTGCCAGCGTTGCGCGCTCGGGCTCGGTGACGAGCAGATGGACGTGCTCGGGCATCACTACGTAACCGACGACATAGAAACGGTAGCTGCGGCGGGTCTGTTCCAGGGAATGCTCGAAGACTCGCTTGGCGCGGCGTGTTTCAAGGAAGGGTTGACGACGGTAACAACTGAAGGTGATGAAGTGTAAGTGATGTGATTGCTGGAAGCGGACGAGTCCCGCAGGCATGGTGAGAGACTATGTTTCGGTGAGGTGTTCGGTCTGTGACGTTTGACACGCCGCTCGGTGTCTCGGTTCTCATGAAGTGGGTGCCCATCAGGATGTGGGTGACTAGATCGGGGGTGCCCATCCAGATGGGGGTGACTCGATCGTGGGTGCCCATCCAGATGTGGGTGACTCGATCGTGGGCGCCCATCAGGATGTGGGTGCACTATTCAGATGTGGGTGCCCCATCCGGCCATCTTTTGGCCGGGTGGGTCTTCTTCGTTCGAGAACGGGAGTCCTCTGGGTTTTACAGACAAAAACCCCACCCCGCCAAACGAAGGCGGGCTGGGGCACCCACGTCTAAGTTTATTCACAACAAATAAGTTAGCGGGGTGGGCCACCCAGCCGGGATAGGGCACCCGCGCGAAAGAACTGAGTCTAAGACAGTCGGTTTCAGTGTATGCTTCCGTGCATACCATGAGGTCGGTTTTAGTTTTCCCGCTATTCCAAATGGAGGCTCCACTGTGCTGCCCTTGAATCCAGATCGACGATATCAAGTTTTTATCAGCTCAACATTTAGAGATTTGGAAGACGAACGTAAGGCAACGATGGAAGCGATATTCGAATCCGGCCACATCCCAATCGCGCTGGAGAGATTTACTCCGGCTGATGAGGGCGACCTTGAAATCATCAAGCAGGCAATGAGGGATTCCCAAGTTTATATTTTGATCCTTGGACATCGTTATGGCGAGTTGGTGCCCGGCACAAGTATCAGCTTTACGGAACTTGAGTACAACCTTGCGCAGGAGCATCGGTTGAAGACGTTTGTGTTTGAGTTGGATGAGGGAATTGTACGCGACAAAAGAGCCGCACTGGACCCCAAAGATATTCGTGATCAAGCCGAGTTGAAGAATTTTGAAGCACTTTGCAAGTTCCACGATAGGATCAAGAAATTTCGTCAATTCTTCAGGCCAGGACCGCAATTCAAATTTATGGTTGAACTGGCATTGGTTAGGAATCTACAAAACTGGGGTGAGCCAGGATTTATAAGAGAGCCCAGCGATCCCGCCGTAACAGCAGCCGCGCAAAACGAATTTATCGGTGATCTGGTCTCAGAACTGATGAGTTTTAAGAAGCTCTATGTGAGAACACAGCTTCAGAAGGAAAAGAAGGCCGGGCTTTCTCGGTACTTTGTGCAACAGTATATGGATCGTTTGTATGACCGTCAGGTGAGTTTATTTTTCGAGTCGGGATCGACGATTGCGTTTCTGGCCCGGGAGATGCAGGCAAATCTCTACAAGAAGATTGACACCACCGAAGACGGCACTCCCAGTATTCAGATCTCAACAAATAATATTTTGGCATATCTGCTTCTGTGGCTGAAAGCAAGGATTCCGTGTACGAAGTTCCCCTGGAGTCCGCCAGTGGAAGATACCTACGGTGCGGCTTACGGCCCCCTAGGAGAATTTGTTGAGCGCGATCCCGACTACCGGTTGCCGCCCCTAGATGGAGTCGCCAAGCGTGAGATCTCACGTCTCGAGAAGTCACCTTTCACGCTTACTTCGATGAAGCGCCCTGTTCTGCTTCTGGGCGCGGCGTCGGGGCTTCAATTGAGTTCGGATCATAAGCTCAAGTTTCCTGAGGGGGTAACTAGTGCCAGGAAACGTGAGTTGACCGACCAACTATCACGATGCTACGGACCACACGTCGGGAGCTATCGCAACAAAGTATTCAAACGATTCATGTATGCGACGAAACTTCCCATGATGATTTTTCTCTCTGACGATAAGATCGATTGCGAGATTGAGGTTGGAAAATGTCACTTCATCTTGGATAACGAGCTAACTTGGTCAAGTTTCTATCGCGATTATCCGCTCGCGTTTTGTGTGGGCTGTATGGCTGAACAGGCTTCAAAGTATGCCACAATGTTTAAGGAATTAGGCTTTGATGTGATCGAGGAGAATTCTGCAGCACCGGTGGGGTCGTTTGTGGCGCGCAACGGTGCGTTTATAAAACAGTTCGAAGAATCTCTCGAGGTGGGACAAACTTAACTATTATAAGTAAGAAGGCTGCTCGCCATCTATATATCGCGCAATGGACGCTCGTAAGGCACAGCGCAGCCTAGAACGCCGCTATCCCCGTAATGTGCTCGCCGATAATCAGCGTGTGGATGTCGTGGGTGCCTTCGTAGGTTTTCACGGACTCCAGGTTGGCCATGTGGCGGAAGATGGGGTATTCGTCGGCGATGCCGTTGCCGCCCAGGATGTCGCGTCCCATGCGCGCGCACTCCAGCGCCATCCAGACGTTGTTACGCTTCAGCATAGAAATATGGTAGGGCTTGGCTTTGTCTGCGTCTTTTATCTGCCTACCTGTAGTGCGAGTAGTTGGGCCTTGGTAATTTCGCTGATCATCCATACCAGCTTTTCCTGCACCAACTGGTGTCCGGCGATAGGCATGTCATGGAATTGTTTGCGGAACTGCGCGTATTGCAGCGAGCAGTCATAGCAGGCCATGGCTGCTCCGATGGCTCCCCAGCCAATGCCGTAGCGTGCCTGGTTAAGGCAGCTCAGCGGAGAACCAAGACCTTTCGACTTCGGCAGCAGGCAGTCGGCAGGAATGCGCACGTCGATCAGCGACAAGCTTGACGTAACCGAGGCGCGCAGCGACCATTTGCCGTGCACGTCGGCGGCTTTGAATCCCGGCGTGTCGGTGGGCACGATGAAGCCGCGAATGCGCTCGTCTTCATCCTCAACCTTGGCCCAGATGATGGCGATGTCGGCGATGGAGCCGGAGGTGATCCACATCTTCTCGCCGTTGAGGATGTAGCTGTCGCCATCTTTCCTTGCGCGCGTGCGCATGGCTCCCGGGATTGGAGCCGGCGTCAGGCTCGGTCAGGCCGAAGCAGCCGAGGATTTCTCCCTTGGCCATCCTGGGCAGGTACTTCTGCTTCTGCTCCTCGCTGCCAAAGGCGTAGATGGGGTACATGCACAGCGCCGACTGCACGCTGACGAACGAGCGCACGCCGCTGTCACCGCGCTCCAGCTCCTGCGTCATCAGGCCGTACTCGACCGCCGACATGCCGGCGCAGCCGTAGCCTTGCAGGCTGGCTCCGTAGAAGCCGAGCTCGCCCATAGGCGCGATGAGCTCCCTGGGGAAGCGGCCCTCGCGGCTGCACTGCTCGATGATGGGGACGAGGTTCTCTTCGATGAACTTGCGCGTGTTGTCGCGCACCAGCCGCTCATCGTCGGAGAGCAGCGTATCGAACTCGATGAAGTCAACGCCTTTGAATTTGATGGCCATGGTGTGCCTGCTTAATGTGAACTGAGGGCAAACAATCGAAGCTATCAGGCAGGGAAGAGCAGGGTCAAACCGGCGAGGTGAGTTTCGAGTTTCAAGTTTCGAGTTTCGAGAACGGCGTCTCATCGCGGTTCGCAGCTCTCCTGTAAAATAAAAGGGCTACCCGGCGAGTAGAGAGTGGCGCTTCGAAATCGCGCCCGCCTGCAGTCGAAGCCGTCCGGAAAGCCCACCCCGGCAAAAGAAGCCGGAGTGGGGCACCCGAGGACAGGGGCACCCGGATGTGGGCTTGAGACATGTGCATCTCGCGCTGGCCTGTGCCTTCCTGCCCGGCCTTCTCGTTTTGCCTCCTCAAGCCCCAAGCCCACGCCGCCAAAAGAAGGCGGGATGGGGTACCCGCGCGTCGCGGGAGAAATCAGCAATTCATCACAGGAGACGGTAAGGAAATGGCGAAGATCGCAAAAACCGCTGACCGCAAAAAGGTCATGGACACTACCAAGAGCACCGACTGCCCCAAGTGCGGCAAGCCAACGCGCATTGTGAAGCGCGTGAAGGACCGCGAGCGTGACATTCCGGGCGGGATCTACATTTCGTGCTCGGCGTGCGAGTTTTACGAGAAGCTGTAGTCGTGCCGGGCTGAAGCCCGGGCCACTTTGGTGAAGGGGCCACTTTCGGCGCAGCTAAAGCTGCGCCCCTTCAATGAAGCTGTCCGATTCAGATAGCTGCGCCCCTTGGTTCAGGAGAGAGTTGTGATCGCGCTACTTGCCTTCTACGATTACACCTACTACATCACCCCGGGCTACGGCATCGGCTGGGGGACGCTCGCCCTCATCAACGCGGGGCTGGCACAGGGCAAGAACCGCAGCGGCCTGCTCTGGTTCCTGCTGTCGCTGTTTCTGGGGCCGATCGCCACGCTGATCATCGTCCTGCTGCCGCGCGGCTGATTACTGCTGCGGCGGGCGCCCACCCATCATGCTGCCCATGCCGGGCATTTCCATCTTTTGATAGCCGGCCGGGATCTGGAACAGGCTCGGGTCCTGCGGACCTTCCTTGATATTGGTTAGCTGCCAGGTTGAGCCGCCGCTCACCGTCTTGATGGGGAAATGAAGCGAGTTGTCGATCCAGACGTTGGAGATGTTGCCGTCCTTATGCGTGATCTGCCAATGGTCGGCGCTTCGCCCGTTGACCGTCTCAGTGCCCATGTTCTTGCAGGTGGTGCCGGGATCGCTGGCGCAGGGGTCCTTCGGGTCGTAAGGATGAACGTCCGCCGTGTTGGGCCCGCGATGCATTGGATTTTCGCCTGCCTTGTGCTCCATGTACATGTGCTGCTGCGGCATGAGGATGTCCGTAATCTTGGTCGCGAAGGTGGTGATGATGATCGCTTCCCCGTGCGGACCCTCGCTTTGCGTGTCCATTCGCATGGCCTGCTGATCAACATATAGCTTTCCGGACATGTCGCGGTTCATGGGGTTCGCCTGCATGGATGATATCTGCACGTCGGCGGAGAACGGCGTCAGGTGCGGGAGCTGCGCAAAAAGGGAAGAGGACAGCAAGATGACCGTGATGCAGAGCATTATCTGAGTCCTGAGTTTCACGAGGTGCACTCCTTGTCGGCTGGGCCGATTGGTATGACAGCCCCTGGCATGGTTCACATCCTCATGCCCAATGAGCAGTGTTCTTGCGGTGAAGGGGCGCGCCTTCAGGCGCGTCGTAAGAACGGCATCTCCGTTGGCTTCAGCCGCTGAGGAAATTCGGTTTCGCAGGAGGGGGCGGATTCCGTCAGGGGCTAAAGCCCAAGCTTCCAACGGACAGTACCGGCGCGGCTGATGCCGCGCCCCTCCAAAGCAGGATGTCAAGCGAGCCACAGCCCCTCAGTGTACGCCGAAATCTTTATCCCCGGCAGCTCAGCGCAGCGCCAGGCGCCACAAAGGTGGATAAGGCGCTGGAGTTGGGCTATATTCGCTAACAGCTTTCAGTCAAACATTTGCCGCCAGGAGGGCGCATGGACGCAACCGGAATCTGGAGACGCACGCTCGACAGCACGACGAGCAGCGATTCCACGGTCCTGGTTGTCGTCGAAGGGGCCGAGCGCCGCACTCTGCTGCTCAATCACTTTCCCTTCACGGTAGGCCGGCGCACCGACCGCGATCTGGTGATGGCCGATCCACGCGTCTCCCGCGAGCATGCTCAGTTCGTGCGCGAGGCAGACGGGGTTTATCTCGTCGATCAGAGCAGCCGGCAGGGAACGTTCGTCAACAACGAAAAGGTTTCCCGCCACAAGTTGATGCGTAATGACCGCATCGAGTTTGGAGTGCGCGGCGCGGCCTTCGTCATGTTCAACCCCGACCGCTCGCCCTCGAGCATCGGGCAGCAGGTCCTCAGCCAGCTCTCTACCTGGAAGCCTGCGGCGGGCGCCGGCTCCGAACTGGAGATGCTGAACGTCTTTCTGGAAACGGCGCGCAAGCTGAACAACGTCGGCGTTCTGGAGGACGTTCTGCAAACTTTGCTGGAAGCCTCGCTGCGGCTGACCCAGGCCGAGCGCGGCTTTGTCTTTTTGCGCGAGGGGGCTGGTGGAGAACTGAGGCTGGCCGCCGGGCGCGAGCGCAACGGCGAAGTCATCATGGATGACACCACCATCTCGCGCTCCGTGCTGCGCGAAGCCTTGAAAAGCGCCTCCGACTTTCTGGTGACCGATACCGAAGACACCGGCAAGCTGGCCGGACGCGACAGTATCGTGGCGCAGAACCTGAAGAGCGTCATCTGCATTCCCCTGCGCAAGGCGAACATCCAGGAGAGGACGAAAGAAGATACCAAGTCCGAAGGCACCGATCTGCAAGGCGTCCTCTACCTCGACTCGCACTTCCTGTCGGGGAAGCTGTCCTCGGTCAATCATGACATCTTGAAGACCATCGCCAACGGCGCGGCCACCCTGGTCGAGAACGCCGCGCTGGTGCAGGCAGAAGACGCTGCCAAGCGCTACCGCCAGGAGCTGTCCATCGCCGCCGACATTCAGCAGCGGCTGATGGCGGTGACCATCCCCGACGTACCCTTCGCCAAGGTCGAAGCCGTCAGCTACGCCTGCAAAGACGTCGGCGGGGACTTCTACGACCTGGTGTATACCTCGGATGGGCTGTCGTTGATCGTGGCTGATGTATCGGGCAAGGGAGTGGCCGCTGCCGTCGTCGCCTCAATCCTCCAGGGAATGCTCTACTCGCAGCTGGCTCGCGATTCATCGCTACCGGAGATGATTTCCGCGGTTAACCGCTTTTTGTGCGAGAAAGTCGGCGGGCAGAAGTATGCGACGCTGGTCGTCGCGCGGCTGCGGCCTGATGGTGAGATGGAATTAATCAACTGCGGGCATGTGCCGCCGCTGATCATCTCCGGCGGCAAGGTACAGAAGATCGAAGCCGGCAACCTGCCTGTGGGACTGATCAACAACGCCGAGTTCACAGCCACCACGCTGAAGCTTTCGCCCGGCGACCGTCTGAGCGTGGTGACCGACGGCGTCACGGAAGCGGAAGACGCGACCGGGGAATTCTTCGGCAACGACCGGCTGGAAAGCTGTTGTGGCGATGGCTTCGCCGCCATTGAGCAGGCAGTGACAGACTTTCGCGGTGCAACACCGTTGAGCGACGACTGCACGATAACGGAATTGACCTATCGCGGGTGAGGAAATCGTTCGGAGCTTGAGGCATTGCCTGAAATCATCCTCCTCGTTAGTCGCTGTTGATGGGATGGCCATTGCAGACGTCCTAAACGGTTTCTTCAAACAAGGCTAGTGCACCCTTTCGGTTTGAAACCCATTCGCCTTTGCACGAGACGGGTGCCCCCTTGGCTCACCCTCCTGGGTGCAATTCTTCCTCCGTGTCTCCGTCGTGAGCATTTCTTTTCGCGCGCTTGATCTCTTCCAGCCGCGTCTTGATGCGCGCCTCAACGCCTTCGCCGGTCGGATGGTAGTAGACCCTGTGTTTGAGGTTGTCGGGCAGGCATTGCATGTCGGCAACTTTGCCTTCCACGTCGTGCGCGTACTGATATCCCTCGCCGTAGCCAAAGGCCTTCATCAAGCCGGTCGGCGCATTGCGCAGGTGGAGCGGGACAGGGTCCTGCGCGGTGCGCTCTACGTCCTGCTGCACCGCGCCATAGGCGGTGTAGAGCGCGTTCGACTTGGGCGCAGCGCAGAGATAGACGACAGCTTGCGCCAGCGCCAGGTTCGCCTCCGGCATGCCGAGAAAGTCGACGGCGTCGCGGGCGGCCAGTGTGATGGCTAGCGCTTGCGGATCGGCCAGGCCGATGTCTTCGCTGGCCATGCGCACCACGCGGCGAGCGATGTAGAGTCCGTCCTCTCCGGCTTCAATCATGCGCGCCAGCCAATACAGCGCCGCGTCAGGATCGCTGTTGCGCACGCTCTTGTGCAGCGCGGAGATCAGGTTGTAATGCTCCTCGCCGGCCTTGTCGTACCTCAGCACGCGCTTTTGCAGCGCGCCGGTGACGATGGCATCATCGATTCGCGCCGGCTTGCCCGCTTCGCCCGCCTCGCGCGCCAACGTGGCGGCAACTTCCAGAGCGTTGTAGGCACTGCGCGCGTCGCCGCTGGAGTAGGCCGCGATCTTGCGCAATGCAGCTTCGTCCGCGACCAGGTCGCGCTCGCCCAGTCCGCGCTCCTTGTCGGCAAGCGCGCGCTGCAGCAGAGAAACGATCTGCTCTTCTGTCAGCGACCTCAGCACGTAGACCCGGCAGCGCGACAACAGCGCGGAGATCACCTCGAACGATGGATTCTCCGTGGTTGCTCCGATGAGACGAATGCTGCCCTTCTCGACGTAAGGAAGGAACGCGTCCTGCTGGGCCTTGTTGAAGCGATGCACCTCGTCGACGAAGACAATCGTCCGCGTGCCGTACTGCCGGGCGCGTTCGGCGTCGGCCATGACCTGCTTGATTTCCTTGATGCCGGCCAGCACCGCCGAAAACTCGATGAAGTCGGCATGCGTCATGCGGGCGATGATCTTGGCCAGAGTCGTCTTGCCTACGCCGGGAGGTCCCCAGAAGATAACCGACCCGGTATCGTCACGCTCGATCTGCACGCGCAGCGCCCTGCCCGGCCCAAGAATGTGCTCCTGGCCGACGAATTCGTCCAGCGTGCGCGGGCGCATGCGATCGGCCAGGGGGCGCGACTTGTCGATGGGCTCGTCAGCGTGCGGGATGTTCTGAAAGAGGTTCATCGCGCTTTGGGGAAAGACTCACCACCGAGGTCACAGAGGTCACAGAGAAAAATCAGATAACTCTTCTAATGATTCCGCGCCGCAGAATCTCAACGTTGAAATTGATCAATAGTCCTACCCTCAATCCGCTCAGGCGAAGATAGGTCATAAGCTGGGCATTGTGAACCGGCAAAATCTTTTCAACGGACTTGAGTTCCAGGGCTATGCTCCTGTTTACGACCAAATCCATTCGGTAGCCACACTCGATGCGGACACCTTTGTATGGGACAGGCAGGGGAACCTCGGTTTCAAAGGGAATATGCCGAAGCGCCAGCTCATGGCAGAGGCACGCCTGGTAAGCCGATTCCAACAATCCCGGACCTAGCTCCCGGTGGACGCTGATTGCAGCAGAGATTATCTGCCTGCTCAGCTCTTCGTGAACTAACGGTTGCCGGTCCGGCAGCATGCGGCCGAAATTTTCAATAGTGTCCATCCGATAATTCCTTTACCGGCCTCTCATTCTATGACTTCAATTGGTTTTTCTCGGTGATCTCCGTGTCCTCGGTGGTGAAAGTCCTCTTCCGTTGCCTGCTAGCCTCATACAGCACCAGCGATGCTGCGATGGCGGCGTTGAGCGATTCGACCTTTTCCGAGTGGGGAATCACAACTACCTCATCCACCTGCGCCAGCACATCTTTTGGCACGCCTGCGCCTTCGTTGCCGATGATCAGCGCGATGGGCCGCTTGAGGTCGGCATCCGTGATCGGCGTGCCCTTGTGTGAGGACGTCGCCAGCACGGCAATGCCGTGCTCCCTGAGCCGCGCGAGCGCCGGCGCTATTTCCACCTTTGCCGAAGGCAACCGAAACAACGACCCCGCTGAGGCGCGCACCGACTTCCAGTTCCAGGGGCTGACCGTCTTCTCCGCCAGCAGCAACCCGGTCGCTCCGAAAGCCTCGCCCGCGCGCGCGATGGTTCCCAGGTTCCCCGGATCCTGCAGCCCGGCGGCAAAGATCAGCAATGCCGGTTGCGCTTTCATCAGGTCAGCGAGGGAATGGGTCTTAACCTGAACGAGCGCCGCGATGCCTTGCGGCGTCTCCGTGGGCACAGCGCTGGAAAACACTTCGTCAGGCAACAGCAGCGTCTGCGAGTGCTTGGCAAGCTGTGGCAGGAGCTTATTGGCTCGCTCTCGCGCCGATTCCGCGAAGAACACCGTGGTTATCCGCAGGCTGGATCGGATCGCCTCCTCAACCAGGTGGAGCCCTTCGACGGCGATCTCGCCCTTTGGGTTCGGCGAGGCGTCGTGGAACAGGCGGCGTAGCTCTTTCACAGCGGCATTGTGGCGGCTGGTCACGGAGTGCAGCCGGTCGTCGCCGGCGGGCTGAGGATGGTTGGCCATGAGTTCCAATACCGGAAGCAATCCTACAATGCCGGCCCACCCGCGGGCCGAAACCGCGTCCGGCATGATAATCTGCTGCATTGTTAGTGATTCAGGCGGTGTGCCACATGTTCGCACCGCTAAACATCTAAAACTGCGCGAGGCTCGGTTGCGCCCCGAAATTGTAAAGATCAATCCCAGCAGTCCGGAACCGTCGCTGGTGGCCTATGCCGCGGAGAAGATACGCTCCGGCGTGGTGCTGGGTATGCCGACGGATACGTTTTATGGTCTGGCTGCAGATCCGTTTAACCTGCATGCCGTGGATCGGATCTATGAGATCAAGACCCGTTCCCGCCACAAGCCCCTCTCTCTGCTGACCGAGTCGGTCGACCAGGCAGCCGAGCTCACCTGGCCGGTGCCGGAGACGTTTTATCTCCTCGCTCGGCGCTTCTGGCCTGGACCGCTGACCATCATTGTCAAGGCCGATCCTAAGGTACCGTTGAAGGTGACGGCCAACACGGGAAACGTGGCTTTGCGTGTGCCGGCGGCGGAAGTTGCCCTGGCCATCATTCGTGCTGCCGGGCTTCCCATCACGGCGACCTCGGCCAATCTGCACGGCGAGGCGGAATGCACCACCGCGCAGGCCGTGCGCGACCAGCTTGGCGATTGTTTGCCCGTCATCGTGGATGGCGGCCAGTCGCCACGCGAGATCGCATCCACCATCGTCGATCTCACCAGCGAAGATGGACACTGGCGCATTCTGCGGCAGGGCGCTATTCCGTATGACGAGATCGCAGAGCTGTTAGGCCAGGAGTAGTTACCACGGGAGCCATCGCTTCCAAATCACACCCCATTCGCCGGCTGCTTGCAATAGCGGTCGGAGCCGTGGTGATCGGGTTCCTCTACCTCACGGCCCAAATCATGCGTGAGGCAAGGATCAATCAGCCGTACAAGGCTGATTGCATTCTGGTACTTGGCGCTGCTGAATACTCGGGCCGGCCGTCGCCGGTGTACCGGGCGCGCCTCGACCACGCGTATAAACTCTTCGCCGAAGGTAAGGCGCCGCTGATCATCACAAGCGGCGGTTCCGGCGGGGACCCGAGATACAGTGAGGGGCAGGTTGGGCGCGACTACCTGATCGAGCGCGGCGTTCCTGAGGCGGACCTCATTGCGGAGACGCAGGCCGACAATACCGACGAGTCGACGCAACGCACAGCAACGATCATGCGCGCCAACGGATTGAACAGCGTATTGCTGGTCAGCGACGCTTACCATATGTTCCGCGCCAAACGCATGATGCAGCACCAGGGCTTTACTGCCTACATCTCACCGCGCCCCGAGTCGGTGCCGAAGAGCTGGTGGGGGCGCTTCCTCGCCGCCTCGCGCGAGGCGTTCAGTTACCTGCTGTACAGGGCGCACGTGACGTGAAGAGCCGCTGTTGGCTGTTGGCTATTGGCTATTGGCCGTTAGCAGTTAGCACTTGGCGTTGTCCTAACCAGATTCACTAAGTGCTAAAGGCTAAGCGCTAATTGCTGAACATAGTTGCATTGCTAATTGCCAAGAGCCAACAGCCAATAGCCAATAGCCGTCTTACCCCACCAGCGCCAGCAGACGCACAGGCGCGCCGCTGCCGGCCTCCAGCTTGACCGGGGCAACCACCACGGTCGCTCCCGCGGGCGGGACAAGGCCGAGAGCAGCAACGTTCTCTAGGTGATAGAGGCCGGCTCGCGACGTGAACTGGTGTACGGGATAGGTAGTGGTCGCGCCGATGTCGACGCTCATGGTGTCGATGCCCAGTCCGACCACGCGGCGTGTCTTGACCAGGAACTCGGCGGTCTCCAGCGCGAACCCGGGGTAGTGGGTGAGGCCATCAGGCTGCTCGTTGCGATAACGTGCTTGCGATCCCCAGTACTGTTCCCATCCCGTGTAAGCCATGACCACAGCGCCATCAGGAATTTCGCCATGTTGCTGTTCCCAGCCAGCAACGTCCTGAACACTGACGGCGTAATCCGGGTCGTGCATAGCCTTGGCGCGCACATTCAGCACCGCCAGCGGCCGCACCAGCCGCTCGGCAGGAATCTGCTCAATCGTCCATGCGTCCGGGGCAAAGTGAGCGGGTGCATCCATATGTGTTCCGTAATGTTCTTGCGTGGTGAAGACGCGCGAATAGTAGCCGTCGCGCTCGAGGTTTCCCAATTCCCGCGCCTGGAACGGGGACTGCTCGGTGCCTTCCCAGTTGGGCGAGTGGTCATCGAGCGTATGGGTCAGGTCAATAACGGTTGGCAGGGAGCGCGGGCTGGTCATCTTGTTCCTCGGTTGAATGACGAATTCAGTGAGCCAGAGCAAGGCTACCGCTTGCCGCGAAGGTTTTCCACCCCAGCCGAATCGGCGAGTGCGCCTATGCTCGCCCGGGAACGCACCTCGCCGCCTCACGGTGTTCCGCGAACCTACTTTATCGGTTGCATCTGAGAGGGGTATCGGGTATCAGATATCAGGCTTCCCAGATACGGCAGAGCATCGGGGGGCGAAAATGCTCATTCGATTCCTGAAACCTGACGCCTGATACCCAGGAGACGCCATGGCAGTTGCCACAGCTTCGTCACCCGAAACGGCCAGACCATGGCGTTCGTCGCGCTGGCTGATTGCAGTCGAGTTGGTCATAGTCGCTCTTATCTTCCTCGCCGACGCATACCACTGGCACCACGTAATTTTCTTCAGCAAGACTCTCTATCTCTTGGCCTTGGGTTGGATCTCACTTCGCCTGCGAGGCTTGCGATGGAAGAGCGTAGGGTTCCGCTTATATCGCGGATGGCTTCGCACCTTAACGCTCGGTGTGCTTTTCGGAGCGGGCATCGAAGCCCTGGAACTTTTCGTTACCCAACCGATTCTGGTTCGGCTGACCCATCACTGGCCTGATTTGTCCGATTTTCGTGGTTTGCGTTGGAACTGGAAGCTTCTGCCTCTGGCATTGCTTCTAACCTGGACGCTTGCCGCTTTCGGCGAAGAGATGGTTTATCGCGGCTATCTGATGAATCGCGTTGCAGATTGGTTCAGGACGTCACGCCGCGGGTGGATCATCGGTTTGATCGCCGTGAACGTAGTCTTCGGCTTTGCACATCAGTACCAGGGAGTGACTGGTGTGATCGAGAACGCGATCGACGGCTTTCTGCTAGGCCTTATCTATCTGCGATGCGATCGAAGCCTCGCGGTCCCCATCGTCGCCCATGGCGTCACCGACACCATTGATTTCCTGCTGATCTTTATCGGGAAATACCCGGGAATGTAGAAAGCTGCGCGACGCCACTATCCCTTGGGACTCTTGGAAGCACCAGCCGATTCCTCCAGTATCTTCTGGAAGCGCTTGCTAAGGAAAGTGACAAAGTTACCCTGATAGAGGCCAATCAAGAAACTGAACAGGATGAAGAAGGCGCGATGCTTCGGGTTCGGGATATCCGCTGGAACATCGAAATAACTTAGACCAGCATAAAGGAAGAGGGCCCCAATCACCGCCAGACATGCACTCGTCAGTATCCGATGAACATATAGGTGCACGTCGAGTTCCGTCGGATAGCGGAGCTTCGATAGATCCGGATTCTCCTTGATGCTCTCCACTTCGTTTTCCTCTTTGTCGCGAGCGAGAAACAGCGAAGATGCGATAGCGGCACCCAGTGCACCCCAAAAGAAGAGTTGCAGACCGAACGTGGTCTTCGGACCAAGGTACATGAGCACCGTCCGCCGACCGGTGTATGAGTTCATGTAGAGCAGCACAGCGCCGGCGGTGATGACTGCAAGGATAATCACAACGGAGATGGTCTTGTAGTTCCTGATATCACCGATTCTCTTAGGCTCGGTCATAACAACCTCCCTTTCATCCGCCTGTTCAAGCTCGGTTACCATCTCGTCGTTTCAGCAATGTGACTGAATAACTGCATGTCAGGTATGGATATAGGGCAAGAGCTGTGCGCAACCTGGCGCTAATACACTTCGTCGAGCAGTTCGATCACGTGCGCCACGCGCGCCTTCATGTGCGCGCGCTCGATGCCCGCGCGATATTGCAGCATGCATCCCACGTTGGCCGTGGCGATGATCTCGGGCGAGACGCTGGCGATGAAGCCCATCTTCTCGTCGAGAATCTTCATCGAGATTTCGTTCTGCACGACGTTATAGGTTCCGGCACTGCCGCAGCAGGTGTCGGGACGCGGCGACTCAACCAGGTTCGCCCCAACATGTTTGAGCAATTGACGCGGAGCAGCGCGCACCCCCTGGGCATGCGCCAGATGGCAGGGATCCTGATAGGTTACTCGGCCTTCGAGCTTGCGCTTCGGCTGCCGCAGGCCCAGCTCCGCCAGATACTCATTCACATCGCGCACCTTGCCGGTGAACTCTTTGGCGCGCGCCGCGTAGGTCGAATCTTCCGCGAGCAGACCGGCATACTCCTTCATGGTTGAACCACATCCCGCTGCATTGGTGACGATGGCATCGAAATCGGGGCTGAGCATGGCGTCGATGTTGCGCCGCGCCTGCGCCCGCGCACCGTCCAGAAGCCCGGCGTGGAGATGCAAGCCTCCGCAACAGCTCTGGTGCGCCGGGATGTGGACTTCGACGCCGTTCTTCGTGAGCACGCGGATGGTGGCGCGGTTCAGCTCAGCGAAGGCAACGCTGCCGATGCAGCCAATGAGCAACGCAACGCGGCCCCGCCGTTCCCCTTCAGCAGGATAGACTTCACCCAGGTCCTTGAAGGAGAAACGGCTCTCGATGTGTGGAGAGAGGGCGTCGAGCTCGGCCAGTCCCATCAGCTTCAGCAGCCCCGTGGCACGCGCCAGGCCCTGCAAGCCCGATTGCTGGTAGAAGCGCACCGTCCGCGCATGCCAGGCGAGCCTCGAGAATGACGGCAGGATTGTATTGTAGAAGTGCGCGCGTATCTTCCGCCCCAGCCAGGGACGGTGGTAGTTCTCGTCGATCTGTAGCCTCGCCCGCTCCAGCAGCGAGCCGTAGGCAACCCCCGACGGGCATGCCGACTGGCAATTCAGACAGCCCAGGCAGCGGTCGATGTGGGTCACGAAGGAATCGGACAGCGCCAGCTTGCCGGCATCGACCTGCACGATCTGGTAGATGCGGCCGCGCGGTGAATCCATCTCCGTGCCGAGTGCGCGATAGGTAGGGCACTGATCGAGACACAGCCCGCAGTGTATGCACTTGGAATACACGTCCCACGTAGGCTTCTCGTGGGGCGAGAAGTTGGAGCGCTGCGTCTCCGTCTTGTCGGCGACCAGGGTCAGAAGAGCTCCCTCCCGCGCAGAACATTGTTGGGATCGAGCGCGTGCTTTACCGCGAGCCTGCCTGCCGAATCCGTTGGCGTCATGCGACACAGCTTCCCCGGGCCGTGGACCGAAACGCTGCAATCGCGCACGTTCGCCTTGGCCAAGTCGCCGACCATCTGCTCAAGGAAACTGCCCGCTGCCGGGCCGTTTGGCAGTGCCAGAACCAGATGGCCGATTCCGGCCCGCCCGATGAGGTTCACGCCATCCTTGTCTGCGATGTCCTGAAGCAACTGGAGAACCTTGCCCACCTCCCCGACGGGCACATCGATCGCCACAGGCAGCCAGCTATCGCTTTGTTCCCTACCCGCACGGGTCCACGGGAAGTTCTCCATGCCGCGCCAGACTTCGACTTCGCCTTGACCTTCGACCTCGCGCGTTACGGCCGATCCCAGTTCCTTGCGATAACGACCCAGCACCGCGTCGCTGCCCGCACCGCGAATGCAGATCACCCAGGCGTTGTCTTGCATCTCGGGCCGCATGAGCTTTCGTGCCGCCGGTGAAACAATCTCCAGGCACATCGGCGACATCGGCGAGTGAACAACCAGATCACGAAACTTCAGCGCCTCTTGCCCAGTGGAGAACTCGGCCAGAAAGGTTCTCGTCTGCCGAGGCGTGGGAAAAAGCTTGAAACTGGCCGAGGTAATGACCGCCAGCGTGCCGTAGCTGCCGATCAGCAGCTTCATCAGGTCGTAGCCGGCGACGTTCTTCACCACACGGCCGCCGCCTTTGGCTTTGCGCCCATCGCCGGTGACGAAGCGAATGCCGATGCAGAAATCGCGCACCGCGCCGTAGCCGTGGCGCAAGGGCCCGTGCTGCGCCGCCGCGATTAATTCGCCGACGGTCGTGCGCTCAGGGAAGGGCGGGTCAGCGGCCAGCATCAGGCGGTGCTCGCCGACCATGGCATTCAAGCGCGCGAGCGTCATGCCCGCGCCGATGCCGACGGTGAGGTCCGCCGGGTCGTAGTGCTCAACCTCAGTGAGCCGGTTCGTACGAAGCAGAACATCTGCCTGTGCGGAAGACGCCGCAAGCTCAGCGCCGCTGCCGGCGGGAGCGATGGTGAATCCGCGCTGGTTCGCTAGACGAACGATGGCTGCGACTTCGTCTGACGATGTGGGACTCACGAGGAACGAAGGCCTCTTGGCGCCGGAGGCTTCGGCCACGTGCTCATCTCCGCAGATCGCCCGCAACTCGCGCCCGAGGTCGAGCGAGACCCCCGTGGCGCTCACATGCCCTCCTGCACCAGGACGGGGTTCGATGCCGGGCCGCGCGTTTCCACGCACGTTCGGGTCGTGGGAAAGATCTTCGCGGGGTTCAGCACCGAATCTGGATTGAAGGCATTGCGCAGGCTCAGCATGACGTCGAGGTCATCGTTGCTGAAAAGCAGCGGCATCAGGTCGCGCTTCTCGACGCCCACGCCGTGCTCACCCGTGATCGACCCGCCGACGTCGATGCAATACTGCAGGATCTCGCGCCCCGCCTGCTCCACCATTTGCAGTTGGCCGGGAACGCGCGCATCGAACAGAATCAGGGGATGCAGGTTGCCGTCTCCGGCGTGGAAGATGTTGCCGATGCGCAGGCCGTACTTTTTCGAGACTCCGTCGATGAACTGAAGCACAGCGGGAATCTGGGTCCGCGGCACCACGCCGTCCTGGGTGTAGAACGATGAACTCACGCGGCCCAGCGCGCCGAAGGCGTTCTTGCGTCCTTTCCACAGCAGCGCCCGCTCATTGTCATCCTTGGCCCGGCGCACTTCGCGCGCGCGCTGATCGAAGCAAACCTGGCGCGTGACTTCGGCCTGCTCTTCAACCAACTCAGCCAAGCCGTCCAATTCGATCAGCAGCACCGCGCCCGCGTCCAGCGGATAGCCTGCATGGCAGAACGCTTCGATAGTCTGCAGCGTCCAGCCGTCGAGCATCTCCAGCGCGGCGGGAGTGATTCCCGCGGCCGTGATAGCCGAGACGGTCTTTGCCGCGTCATCGACGGTCTCGAAGATTCCCAGCAGCGTAGCGATGCGTTCCGGGCGCCGCAGCAGCTTGACGGTTGCGGCAGTCACGATGCCGAGCGTGCCTTCCGACCCCACGAAGAAGCCCGTCAGATCGTAGCCCGGCGCTCTCCGCCGCCTTGCCGCCATAGTGAACGATCTCGCCATCCGGCAGCACCACTTCCAGCCCGGTCACATGGTTCACCGTGACGCCATACATCAGCGTGTGCGGCCCGCCGGAGTTCTCCGCGACATTGCCGCCGATGGTACAGGCTTTCTGACTGGAAGGATCGGGCGCGAAGTACAGTCCGAGATGTGCCACGCTGTCAGACAAGGTCTGATTGACCACTCCCGGCTGCACCACCGCGCGCATGTTCCCGGCATCGATTTCCAGGATGCGATTCATGCGCGAGAAGGCGACCAGGATGCCGCCTTCGACGGGGATTGCGCCTCCGCTCAGGCCGGTGCCCGCGCCGCGCGGCACGACGGGAATGCGCTCTTTGGCAGCTAGCTTGACGATGCGGGAAACCTGCCCGGTGTTCTGCGGAAATACCACGGCGTCGGGAGTGCTGGTGCGCACCCCACCGTCGTACTCGTAAAGCATCAGATCTTCCGGGCGGTCGAGGACGTAATCGCGGCCGGCAATGGCCCGTAGTTGGTCAGCAAGCGCGGCGGTGCGCTGGGAGCCCATGAGCTAAACAGAGGAGTCTATCACCGGCGCAGAAATGCGCAATAACGCTTTCATGGCAGCCGGCTTAGCGCATGGCGTCTTCGACTTCGCTGAGCCAGTCTGGGCGCTTGAGAAGTTCGCGCGGCTTGGGACCGTCGGCTGCTCCGACGATGCCGTCGCGCTCCATGAGATCGATCAGATGGGCAGCCCGGCCATAGCCGATGCGCAGCCGGCGCTGCAGCAGAGAAGTTGATGCCTTGCCATACTCGAGCACGATGCGCACCGCATCCTGGAAGAGCTCGTCATTTTCGTCGCTGCCGTCGCCGCCGCCGCTGCCGCCCTCTGAGGATGGACCTTCATCCTCGCGCGGAGCGGCGAGAAAGTTCTCCTGATACTGCGCCGGGGCCTGCGCCTTCCAGAACTCCACCGCCGCCGCGATCTCTTTTTCCGTAACAAACGGAGCATGAACGCGGTGCACGCGGGCCGAGCCATTCGGCAGGTAGAGCATGTCGCCACGGCCCAGCAGTGCTTCGGCGCCGTTGGCGTCAAGAATGGTTCGCGAGTCGATCTTGGTCGCGACACGGAACGAAATACGCGCCGGGAAATTCGCCTTGATCAGGCCGGTGATGACATCGACCGACGGGCGCTGCGTCGCGAGCACAAGATGGATGCCCACCGCGCGCGCCATCTGCGCCAGCCGGGTGATGGACGCTTCGACGTTCTGTCCGTCGAGCATCATCAGGTCGGCCAGTTCGTCGATGATGATGACAATGTAGGGCAGCGGCCGCGCTTCGCTGCCGTCATCGAAGAGGCTGGGCGTGTTCTCTTCGAACAGGCGGTTGTACTGGTCGATGTTGCGCACGCCCTTCTCCGCCAGAACCTTCAGGCGGCGCTCCATCTCGCGCACGGCATTGCGCAGTGCATTCGATGCCAGCTTGGGCTCGGTGATGATCGGCGTGTGCAGATGCGGCACGCCTTCGTAGTTGCCCAGCTCCAGCCGCTTAGGATCGACCAGGATCAGCTTCACCTCATCGGGCGTCGCCTTATACAGCACCGACATGATGAAGGCATTGATGGCCACGCTCTTGCCCGATCCGGTCGAGCCGGCAATCAGCAGGTGCGGCATGGAGTTCAGGTCGGCGGTAACGATGCGGCCGTTGATGTCCTTGCCGAGGGCCAGCGTCAGCTTGGATTTGGATGCCAGGAACTCGCGGGCTTCGACCACCTCGCGCAGCCAGATGGTTTCGCGCTTATGGTTCGGGACCTGAATGCCGACCGTCGACTTGCCGGCCATGCGCTCGATGAGGATGCTCTCGGCGCGCAGCGCAAGGCACAGGTCGTCACATAAGCCGGTGACGCGGCTGTATTTGATGCCCGCTTCCGGCTTGAACTCGAAGGTCGTTACCACCGGGCCGGGGTTGATCTGCGATACCGTACCGCGCACATCGAACTCAGCGCATTTCTCCTGCAACACTTGCGCAAGGTTCTTCAGTTCATCCTCATCGACCGCGCTGTGCTCGTCGGCACGGTGCAGCAGCGCGGTTGAGGGCAGCTTGTAGCCGCCGGCGATGCGCGGCATGGTCGTCTTGCCATGCGGAACGCTGTCGGCGCGAGTGGCCACCGCGATCGGCTCGGCGGGATCTGAATCGTCTGCGGCGGGAGGCGCGAGTGGGCTGGGAACGGACCGCGGCTGCGGCTGGACCGTTTCGCTGCCGAGCGTTCGCTCGATACCGCTACGAACGTTTTCGGAGCGGACGGGCGGCACGACCGGCGGTGGCGGAGTTACCTGTTCGGGAATCGCGGGCACAGCCGGCTGTTCGCTCGCTCGACGCGGCACCAGTTGCGCGGTCACCACCGGCTTGGCATTAGCGGCGGCGGCGCGCTTCTTCTCCAGGTCCCGGGCAGCGCGGCGGCGGGCACGCTCGGCGCGCCAGTCGGCGAACCGATCCAGGGCCGCGTAGGCGAATGAAAAGCGGGTCTGCGACCACAGACGTATGGCGCCAAACGAGAACGTGGTGGACAGATACAGGGCCACGGCGATCGCCGCGAGACAGACCAGGTAGGCGCCAACGATATTCAGGTAGTGAATGAGCGCATCGGCAACTATGCGTCCCAGCAGGCCTTCTGCCGGGATAGCGCCGTGCCACTTGAGAGGCCACGGCAGCAGGCCCAGGAAGCCGGACACAAAGACAACCAGAGCGCCCGATCCGAGCGTCTTGGCCAAGGGAGAATTGATCGGCGCGGAACGGAACCAGCGCAACGAGTACAGAACCAGAAAGACAGGAATCAGAAAGATCGAAATTCCGAAGAGCTGGAACGCGAGGTCGCTGACGGTGGCGCCCACCGGGCCGATCCAGTTGTGCGCCGGACGCGCCGCCGGCGGCGTAGCCGCGGTGTTCCACGAAGGGTCGAGCGGCGAGTACGAGACCAGCGAGAGGACAAGGAGAGTCGCGGCGACCAGCGCCAGGAATCCGACAAGCTCATTGAGCCGCCGGTTCGACGTGGGCGTGAAGGCGTGGGAGACAAGTGTCATGCCGGCCGATGGCCGCTTGGCCGGGACACGGCGTTTCCGGTTGGTCATGTTGCCTTATTGATCGGAGCCCAGGCAAACATCACCCCGCGTACGGGCCAGCCGGAACGCGTGAACCTGAAAGCTGCCATTTGCGGACCGCGCGCCGGACGTCAAAGGCGTGCGGCTCATAAAGCCAGAGCAAGATAATTATGCCAAACGGCCAGAGGCTGCGGAGAGAAATCGGCCCCGGCAGCGTTGTCGAAGTGAATGCCCCATAATGTTTTATCGTTAAAAAGCGAAAACAGGGGGAACCCAGAACGGTTTCGCTCGCGAGGTGATGCTCCAGCGATTAAACTTGTCCCCGCATGAGTCAGAACCCAGGCATTCCCCCGCGCACGGCAGGCGCCCTCGAGGTGCAAATCCGCGAGTCGCTCGTTACCAGGACCCTGGTGATGCCGATCCAGGAATTCATTCATATTCAGGGTGTCAGCAGCATTGTTCTGCTGCTGGCGGCGATTGCAGCCCTGGTATGGGCCAACTCGCCCTGGCATGAGTCCTACCACCACGTGTGGGACATGGAGCTGAATCTCTCCCGGCTGACGCTCCCCGTGCATGCCTGGATCAACGACGCACTGATGGCCATCTTCTTCTTCCTGGTCGGCATGGAGATCAAGCATGAGATCGTGCATGGCGAGCTCTCAGACATGCGGCGCGCCTCGCTGCCCATCGTCGCTGCGTTAGGCGGGATGGTCGTCCCGGCGCTGATCTACGCAGGGATCAACTTCCGCCAGGCAGGCGCGCACGGCTGGGGAATTCCCATGGCGACCGACATTGCTTTCTCACTTGGCGTGCTGGCCATGGTGAAGGGGATTCCGGCGGAGCTGAAAGTTTTTCTGCTTTCGCTGGCCATCGCTGACGACATCGGCGCGATCGCGGTTATCGCCATCTTCTACACCGAAACACTAAGAATTCAACCCCTGATCGTGGGCTTGCTTCTGCTGATCATCATGTATCTCGTTTACCGGTTGGGCATCCCGCATTCCATGATCTATGCACTCTTGGGAGTGCTCTTCTGGGTTGCCATTCTGCGCTCCGGGATTCACGCGACGATCGCCGGAGTGATCCTGGGCTTCATGGTGCCCACCACCCCGCGGCTGAGCTTTGAACAGTTTGAAAGAATCGGCACCGACGTGGTAAAGCGTTATCGCGAGGCGCTTGCGGGCGACGACACCGCAACCGCGACCCGAATGCTGGGGGTGCTGGAGCAAGTGGTAAGTGCGACGGAGGCCCCTTCCGAACGCCTCACGAGAAAGCTCAACGATTGGGTATCGTTTCTCGTGCTGCCCCTGTTCGCTCTGGCCAACGCCGGCGTGGAGTTTTCGACTGCCGGTTTGGGCGAGCTCTTGCGAAGCCACGTCGCATGGGGAGTTTTCTTTGGCCTGGTAATTGGCAAGCCGCTGGGAATCGCCGCGTTTTCCTGGGCCGCGGTGAAGATGGGATTTGCCAGCCTTCCCCATCACGTGAACTGGAGAATGGTGACTGCGGTAGGTGTGCTGGCTGGGATCGGTTTCACAGTTTCGATCTTTATCAGCTCACTTGCATTTAACGACCCGGTGATGCTGACTGACGCCAAAGCTGCCATTCTTGGGGCGTCCGTGGCTGCCGGGATCATAGGCTACCTCGCTTTGCATCGCTCGCTCAGGGAAGAACCAGAACCGGTCGCAGCCCAGGCTGCCGTAGAGTGATGGAGCACGTGACGAGATTTGGCTTTATCCAAACCGTGCGGCGCTGGTAACCTTTTCACAGCGGAAGCAACTCTAAGCCTTATCATCAACTTGGCCGAAAATCCTCGATTCGGCGGTATCTAAAAGGAGCAGAATATGCGATCTCGAATTACCGGCCTTATTCTAGGCGCGTTGCTTATTGTCGGCATGGCGGGTTGCAGCAAGAAGACGGAACAGGCGCAGACGCCGTCCGCTGACCAGTCCGCGCAGACGGCACAGACGACAACCAATGGCGCACCTCCAGCTGGTCAGATGGCCCAGCCGGCTCCCGGGCAGGCCGCTCCTGCCGGGCAGAACCCCGCCCCTGCGGAGCAGGCCCAGGCCCCAGCGCCAGCGGCTGAGGAGCCGCCGCCGCCCCCGCCTCCGCCCCCGTTGGTCGTTCCTGCTGGGGCCTCTCTGCTGGTACGGCTCGGCTCCACGCTCGACACCAAGACCGCGCAAACCGGCCAGCCTTTTAGCGGCACGCTGGCCAAGTCGGTGGTGGTCCATGGCGAAGTGGCGATTCCCTCCGGGGCCGGCGTGAACGGAACCGTGGTGGACTCCAAGTCTCCCGGCAAGTTCAAGGGCGAAGGAGTCCTCTCCATCACGCTGAACTCAATCAATGTTCGTGGGATTCCTACCGAGATCGCGACCTCTACCTTTACTCAGACCGTCAAAGGTAAAGGTAAGCGCACTGCGGTTGCGGTAGGCGGCGGCACGGGCGCAGGCGCGCTGATCGGCGGAATCGCCGGCGGCGGCAAAGGCGCCCTGATTGGAGGCCTGGTCGGCGCGGGCGCAGGAACTGCCGGCGCTGCCTTCACCGGGAACAAAGACGTGCAGATTCCGGCAGAGACCGTCGTCACTTTCCGGCTGGCGAACTCGATTACAGTGCAGCACCCGGAAAAGAAAGCCAAGTCCGAAGAGGCTCAACCGCAATAGCCAACGGTTACATCATTGCAGCAAAGGGAGGCCCAAGGCCTCCCTTAAGAATATACTTCTAACCAGACCTTCCACGCTGTTAACCGCCGGTGATAAGGCCAACCAGCATATCAAAGGTTGCGCTTAAATAAATAAGCGCTTCGGAATGAACAGCTTACGATTGGGCCGGCAATCATACATAGCCTGCCCCGAAAATAGGCGTACTGCAGCTCAGGCCCAAAATGGCAGGTAACGTGCGAACTTTCGCGAGCCGCCGACCTTTTCGTCTGGTTTAATTAGTCCACTCTCGATTGTCGCCGAAATGATTTGCGACACGATTACGCTCTTGCTTTCCGGGAGATTAGAACGCCCGCGCAGTGATTGATTGGTCATCTGCTGCGACATGACATAACGCAAGGCACAGTGCTGATAGCAGGCGCGTATACGGTCGTCCCTCCCCATTTCTTCAAAATCCTTCGGTCCGTAGATCGTGACAATGGTACTCTGATGACCTTCGTGAAAGTTTGGGGCTGGTAACTGATACACCTCCGCAGCATGTACCACTTTGTCAATCCCGCTCCCTTTTTCCTCGCAGATGCCCAAACGCCGCATCACCATAGCTAGATGTTCATTGCGAGATTGACAACCGTCGATGAATCGGTCGGCTGGAATTGCGGGCGTCCCCGGATTCGTTATTTCTATGCGATCAGAGTAAATCTCAATCATCACAGACGTGCCCGAAATCTCGAAGTGTTGGTGAATCAGTGCGTTTGCAACTAGCTCTCGAATCACATCTTCCGGCACAAGTTTCACCTTCTTGCGAATTGCGTCTTCAATGACCTCATTTTGGGGCAACTGATCGCCAATGAAGCTAATCAGACCGCGAAAGCCCACTGCATAACCTTTCGTGACTATTCGTTCGAGTTTAGTATCGAGCTTTGAAGTCCCGTTGTAGACAATTACACGCGCAGCTCTTCTCTCTAATTCGGGAAACTTATCAAGACGTTTTGCTAATAAAATCGCCGCAACTCTTCGGATTGAATAGAGACCATTGCTTTCGTCTACTAGTCCGTCAGACCTCAATCTACCCACAGCCGCAAAACTATCGCTGGGACTCGGCAGCTTCAGCAGAGAAAAATACGCGGGCACATCTAGCAGCTCCAGAACCTCCTCAACGATGAGTAGCTTTGCCGCATGATCTTCAAGCCAGCTTGGCTTGCCCTCGTCAAAGATCTTCCTAAGCTGGTCTTCACTCATTGGCACCAGCGATTCCCCAGACCGCATTAGATATTGGCCCTCGTGATGAAATGTCGTGCCGCTCGGACGGGATGGGATGTGCAGCACGACCACGCGGCCATCAGGATGAGCAACCGCTTCGATGTCTACGCGAAACCCTAGATGTTGGAATATCTTGTCCGCCATCTTGATCGGGTCTTGAATCGCGTTGGTCCCAACCACGGGACGCGGCGGATCATTACTAACGCCAAGCAACATATGGCCGCCACCCTCGTTGCCGATCGCAACGCAATACTGAAATAGCCTAGTGCTGTCGAACTGGTTCTTTGCTTCCTTAAATTCCAATTTTTCCGTTTCAGAAGGAGCAGCGCGCCATAGGTCGATTTGCTTTGGCGTAGTGGAATGCACGGCTAATGGTGCAATTATTCCTATTGCAATTGCAAGAAAATTCGCGCGAGACGAAATAAACAATAGGTGCGGAATGGTTCAACAGATAAAGGGCCGTGGGTCTGCCCTTACTGCCATATCCAACAGCACTCCATTCCTTCGAAGGAGAATGGACAAGAAGTCAAATTAGCCTTTCTTGGAGTCTTTCTTCACCTGCGCTCTTCGCTCCGCCACCCAGCCCGGCTTGTTCACCTGCCGTCCCCGGCCGATGGCCAGCGCATCCGGCGGCACATCTTCGGTGATGCATGACGCTGCTCCGACGTAAGACCCCTTACCCAGCCGGACCGGCGCAACCAGTGTGGCATCGCTTCCTACGAAGACGCCATCTTCGATGACGGTCGGGTATTTAGCGACTCCGTCGTAGTTGCAGGTGATGGTGCCGGCGCCGACGTTGACCCCTTCGCCCACTTCAGCGTCGCCGAGGTAAGTCAGGTGATTGGCTTTGGATCCCTTCCCCAGCCGGGTCTTCTTAGTCTCGACAAAGTTGCCGACGTGCGCCCGCTCGCCGATGTCGCAGCCGGGCCGCAGATGGGAGTAGGGGCCGAGTTCAGCTCCGTTCCGTACCACCGAGTCCTCCAGGATGCAGCCCGGCCTGATCAGCACGCCGTCGCCGATCTCACAGTTGGAGATCACCGAGAACGAGCGGATGCGGCAGTCGGAACCAATCTTCGTCTTGCCGATCAGCTGCACGAACGGCTCGATGACCGTGTCGGCGCCAACTTCAACGTCAGCATCGATGTCGCAGGTCTCCGGACGAAAGATAGTTGTGCCCGCCGCCATCAGCTCGTGGGCCTTCCTGGCACGCAGTCTGGCGTCGAGCTCGGCCAGCTCCATACGCGTGTTCACGCCCAACACTTCGCTGGAATCGTCGGCGGCCAGGGCCATTACCCTCTCGCCCGCGGCGCCCAGGATGGCGGCCATGTCGGTGAGGTAGAACTCACGCGCGGAGTTGTCGGTCGTCAGCCGGTCGATGTGATGGAAGAGCGGCCTGGTGGCGAAGGCGTAGATGCCGGAGTTGACCTCGCCCTGCTCGCCTTCGTCGCCGGTAAGCGAGTTCTGTTCGACAATGCGCTCCAGCTCGTCGGTGGTGCGGCCATGCAGGATGCGCCGGAAGATGCGCCCGTAGCCCGTAGGATCGTCAGGCCGCGCAGTGAGCACCGTCATGGCAGCGTCGCTGTTGATGTGAAAGTCGCGCAGCCGATCGATGGTCTGTGCCTGAATGAGCGGTACGTCGCCGGAGAGCACCAGCACGTGCGCAAAGCCCTGCAAGGCACTGCGGGCCTGCATGATGGCGTGCCCGGTGCCTAATTGGTCCGTCTGGAGAACAAAGTTGATGCCGCTCGCGCGCAGCGCTGCCTCGACCCGCTCCGCCTCGTGGCCGATGATGGCAAAAATGTTTTGCGGCGCGACCACGCGCCGGGCGGTCGCCACGACATGCGCCAGCAGTGGCCGGCCGCCGATCTCGTGCAGTACCTTGGGATGCCGCGACTTTAGGCGGGTGCCTTTGCCTGCCGCCAGTATCGCGATGGCGAACATGTGGTCCCGCTGGTCGTGCGGGGGTAGGGCAGAACTCTCGTTTGGCATGACGTCTCGATTCGTTGGGGAGATTACGACTTCATTCGCGAGGCAGCAACAGGAGTTTCGCGCGCTTCCATCATAAGCCGCAGCAGGTCGCGCGCAACGTGCATCGTGTTGTGGCGGGCAATCAGCCCGTCCGGCTGGCGCATCTCCTCCACCAGATAGTCGCCCAGGATCGGTTTTACGCCCAGCTCCTCAATGCGCTCCAGGTCCACTTCAATGGGGCATTGCAGCTTTTCCGCGTATTTCTGGAGCAGCGGCTCGGAAGCCGGTGTGGTGTTGACCAGGGCGTATTCGAAAAACTGGTGCCGCGCATGCTTGTAAAGGGCGCGAATGTGGTCAGACGCGCTCAGCCCGAGGCTTTCGTTGGCCTGGGTCATGAGATTGCATACGAAGACTTTGATCGCACCCGACGCCTGAATCGCCTTGGACACGCCGTGCACCAGAAGATTGGGAACGAGGCTGGTAAACAGCGATCCCGGTCCGACGGTGATCAGGTCAGCATTCTCGATGGCCTCCAGCGTTATGGGCAGGGGCCTGGCGTTCGCCGGAGCCATTCGCAGCTCGACAATGCGCTTGTTGCTGGCGGTGATGTTGGTCTCACCCCGAACATAGGAGCCGTCATCCATCACGGCGTAGAGCTGAGCGTTGCTGGTGGTAGCAGGATAGATGTTGCCCCGCGTGGCGAGGATGGCGGCCGAGAGCTCCACCGCTTTGCTGAAGTCGCCGGTGATTTCCGCTAACGCCGAGAGAAACAGGTTGCCGAAGCTGTGACCCTCCAGGCCCTCGCCGGCGGTAAACCGGTAGCGGAACAGCTTCGAGAGCAGCGCCTCTTCCTCCGCCAGGGCAACGATGCAGTTGCGAACGTCGCCGGGCGCCGGCATGTTGAGCTCTTTGCGAAGGCGCCCGCTGGAGCCGCCGTCATCGCTGACGGTCACCACCGCGCTCAGTTGCGCGATGAAGGGCAGCTCGGGATCAATCTCCGGCTCGCCGGGCAGACAGACGTAGCGCTTGAGTCCGTGCAGCAGGGTCGACAGTCCGGTGCCGCCTCCCATGGCGACGACGCGGAGCGCGCGGGAGCCTTCGAGCTGGCGTGCAATCGGCATTGCTTGGCAGTGCTGCGCTTAGAAGTGCCAGTTCTGCGAATCCGGAGGCACTTCGGCACTGGTATCAGGATAAAGCAGTTCCGTAAAGCGAGGGTCGTCAGACAGGCTTTTGAAATCAGAGTCGTTGCGTGCCTGGAAACGGTTGGCCGGATTCAAACGGATCGCCTCGTTCAAACTGGTGATGGACTCCGGAAAATGCCCCATGAGACAGTTCAGCGCGGCCATCCCGTACCAGATGAAGTCGAGCTGGGGATACTTGCCTACCAGGGCTTCGAAGTTCTCCCGCGCCGCAAGATAGTCGCCCATGTTCATGAGCGAGATGGCGTAATCGTACTGCTCTTCCGCAGTCTTGAACTGATTGGCGATGTGGCTCAAGTGCTGGTTGCAGGTATTGAGATGAACGGCTGCGCGATCGGAGAGCTCAGGGCTCGCGCCGCCAATTACCTTTTCAAAGCACACTTTCGCACGGTCGTATTTGTGCGTCTGCATCGCCTTGAGGCCGGCTTCATACTGCTGCACAGCCTGGGTGAACCGGGGATCGTCGGAAACCTTCATCGGCTTGCGTGAGCGAGACTTGTCCGAATCTTTCATGGAAGCTAATCGATTGTTAGCGCCAGACTTAGCAGAAGCCCGTTTGCGGGCCACTGGGTTTTTTTTGTTCATCCCGCCGTCCCCATGAGGCGATTCATGGCAAACCTGCCGACTACGGCCCGGGATGGGCCTCGATCTGCTGATTAGATGGAGATTCTTACCCGCAATCACGGTCGCCGTCAACTCACCTGACGTGGCAATGTAGATGCTCCAAGATAATGTCACCCCATAACTGCAACGAGACTTTGTCACCCTGTAAGGATGGTGGCGATGACTCAGAAAGAGTTTCAACGGGTGAAAGTGATTGAGAATGCAGCGGGCGGGAGGCTGAGCGTACGCGAAGCCTCCCGTCTGCTGCAATTGAGCGAGCGCCAGGTACAGCGGCTCAAACGGCGTTATCAGCCGGATGACATCGCCTGGGTGAAGCACGGCAATTGCGGACGCGCCATGCCCTGGGCCGTTTCTCTTCCCCAGAAGCAGTTGATCGTAAGCCTGGCCCGCGGCAAGTATCAGGGTTTCAATGATTCCCATCTCGCCGAAAAACTTCAGGCCGAGGAGAACCTCGCCCTCAGCCGCGAAACCGTGCGCCGCATCTTGCGGGCCGCCAAACTGCCCTCTCCGCAGAAGCGTCGGCCCGCCAAGTATCGCTCCCGCCTGCCGCCCCGCCCCTGCTTCGGCATGATGGCGCTCACCGATGCCAGCCGCCATCGCTGGCTCGAAGACCGCGGTCCCCAGCTCACCCTGATCGGCTTTCAGGATGACGCCACCAGCCAGATCCTGGCGGCTCACTTCCAACTGGAAGCCGAAAATACTCTCGGTTATCTCCGCGCCTTGCAGGCCATGATCACCACCCATGGCATCCCGCTCAGCCTCTACCGCGACCGCCACAGCATTTTCCAGCGTAACGATTCCCACTGGACCGTCGCCGAACAGCTCGCGGGAAAACAATCGCCCACCCAGCTGGGACGCGCCCTGGAAGCCCTCGGCATCGAGCAAATCCCCGCCTACTCGCCCCAGGCCAAGGGCCGCATCGAACGCGCTTGGCGCACCTGCCAGGACCGGCTGGTCAGCGAACTCCGCCTCGCCGGCGCCACCACCTTGGAGCAGGCCAATGCCGTGCTCCAGCGCTTCTGCGCCGACTATAACCAGCGCTTTGCCCGCCCCGCCGCCCAGCCAGCTGGCCAGTTTCGCCGCTTGCCCCGCGGCTTCGATCTCGCCCGCTGCGTGGCCCTGCGCTACGAACGCGTCGTCGCCGCCGACCATACCGTCACCTTAGGCGAGCACTCCATCGCCCTGCCGCCCTTGCCCCGCGCTCGCGGCTACGCCGGAGAAACCGTCGAACTCTCCCATCAACTGGACGGGACCCTGCGCGTCTATCGCGGTGACCGTCTGCTCTATGCCCAGCCTCTGCCTCTGGCCGAAGTCCCCGATCGCCGCCCTGCGCCCCGCACCACTGCGCAGAAAAGAAAAACCCCGATGCCCCGCATCTACAACCTCTCCGGCCGCCCTGCTTTAGCGGCCGTTACCTAAACCACAGGGGGTGACAAAGTCTGGTTGCAGTTGATACGACATTTTCTGGTTGCAACAACACTCACCTGACGTGGCAACCTGGGCTCCTAATCCATCTTGGCTGCCTCATCAAGGTCGATCGACTTCCACTCGCCTTTGATGATCCCGGCGCGAATCTGGGCCGGCGTCTTGTGCAGCTTGGTCTGCTCATAGGCGTAGAACACCTCTTTCATGCAGATGCCGCAATGCGCCCCGTGATCGCTCTCGTAACAGGTGTGCAGGCTCTTGTGGCCGATGCGCTCGCAGTAGCAATAGCATGGCAGCTGGTTGATCACCCCGGGAATCTTCGCGGCCAGCTCATAGGCCTTGACCTGATAGGAGTACTTGAACATTTCTCCGACACGCTGGTCCGGCGGCAGGATGGGCATAACCTCGCCCGGCTGGGGAGGCGCCGTGTTGTAAGCCGGGACATGGTCTCCTTGTGCAAGGGCTAAGACCGTGAACGCCGCCACCACTGTCAGCAAAACGAGTTTCCGCATCGTTGAGCCTCTTGCGGGTATTCTATATGGAAAGGAACGTTGACAGTGTCGCAAAGCACCACCCCCATCATTCGCAGGTTTGGCGGAGGAAGGAAGATGAAGATTCTGTTGCATTCGGGCTGCACGACGTTTCCGCAGTCTGTAATGCATCGCAAAGCGTCTAACGTACAGGTGATGAAGGAAAATCATAACGGTCCTCTCCAGGCAACAAGCAGCGATCGTCAACCAAACTCACACGGCGCCAGACCCGTGCTGGCCGCCTGGGCGCGCGATATTGCGATTTCGCTGGCGGTCTCGATCTTCTTCATCATCTTCCTGTATCAGCCGGTGAAGGTCGAAGGGACCAGCATGATGCCGACGCTGGCCGACCAGGAACGCGTTTTCATCAATAAGTTCGTTTACAAGCTGGAGCCGATCCACCGCGGCGACGTGGTTGTCTTTCGCTATCCCCGCGACGTCTCGAAGAGCTACATCAAGCGCGTCATCGCCGTCGCCGGCGATCAGATTCGTATCGATAACGGCGTGGTCTATGTGAACGGTCGCCGTCTGCCCGAGCCCTACGTACCGGAAGATTATTGGGATACCCGTTCGTATTCAGAGATCGTGGTTCCACCGCATTCGTATTTCCTGCTGGGCGATCACCGCAATCTCTCCAACGACAGCCGCGACTTCGGCCCCGTCAACGAAGAGTACATCTACGGCAAAGCGGTGTTCGGCTATTGGCCGTTCGACAAGCTGGGCAAATTGCAATAGTCATTCTCGGAATTGCCCGTTTCCCCAAGTCCGCCGTCCGGAGCGAACAGCAAAGGCGGGAGCGGATGTGCCGGCGGTGTTTTCCGGCTGACATTGCTGACATTCAATGGACTGAGTCACAAATTCAGGGCGCTCCCTAGATGTAAGATTGCCGGAGTCACTAGAGTCGACAAGGAAATCACCCTTGCCGGGCAAACCTGACGGCTGGAATTACAATCCTGGGAGCTGTGCATGCCTACGAACGACAACTTCGAAACCAGATTCCGAACGCTCCATGAGCTTTTGTTCGATTCCAGTGCGGCGCCGGAGCAGATTGCCCACTTCCGAACTCGCATGGGGCAGGCGGAGGGTGCCTCGAGTATCGCCGCCGCGCTCTTACTTACCAAAGCCGGCCTTGACAGTCTCTCAGATCATGCGATCGATTTGCATCTTTTCATCATTCACAATGCGCGCATGAAATTGGTGCGTTACCTGTTGCCGCCCGGGGATGTAATCCTTGATCTTGGCGGGGCCAATGCTCCGCTCTACCACATGGGGTATCCCCATCGGTTCCGGCGATTGGTATTGATTGACCTGCCCACGGAGGAACGGTATCGCGACTTCCAGGAGGTAAATCTGGAGATGCTGGACGATGGAGGAGAGGTCGTCGTGCGGTACCAGGATATGACTGACCTCATCGGAATACCGGACACGAGTGTCGACCTTGTCTGGTCGGGTCAAAGCATTGAGCACGTCACGCCTGAACAGGGACAAAGAATGTGCGCGGAGGCATTTCGCGTGCTAAAGCCGGGCGGCCATTTTTGCCTCGATACGCCCAACCGGCTGCTCACCGTTCTGCATACTGCATGGATGGGCGGCGGATTCATCCACCCCGATCATAAAGTCGAATACAAGCCGGCTGAATTACGCCAGCTGCTGGTGGACTCCGGCTTCAGAGTCGAGAAAGAACGCGGAGTATGCGACATGCCGCTCACCGTGGAGTCGGGCGAGTTCAGGTACCAGGACTTTCTTGTCGGGGGAGCCATCACAAACAACATCGAAGGTTCCTACATTCAATACTTTCAGTGCGTCAAGCCTTAGAGGCGCAGCACGGATGGTTCTGGATGCTTAGCCGCAACCTCCTCGTCGCAGTCCTGGAGTTCGTCTCTGTGACCGCGCTCGCCGCCAAACGCGATGCCAGCGTACTGATGCGCTGATCGCGACTTCGCCAAGGCCACTGCCGAAAAGGGCGCCCGCCGGCTGGCAAAAGCGAAGGACGGCGCCGGGAAGGTGAATCGGCGATCTGGGCAGCCACGACAAACCGTAATCGCACTCTGATAAAATCTCTAAAATCCACTCATCGGAGACGCGATGCAAGCAGTGCTTGCGCTGGAAGACGGACGAATCTTCCAAGGCAAAGGCTACGGCGCAAAGGGCGAATGCTACGGCGAAGTCGTTTTTAATACTTCCATCACCGGCTACCAGGAAATCTTTACCGATCCCTCCTACGCCGGGCAGATAGTCGTTCTCACCAATCCTGAAATCGGAAATTACGGCACCAACCCCGACGACAACGAGGCCACGCGTCCATACATCGAAGGGCTGATCGTGCGCGAGTTCTCACGTATGAGCTCGAACTGGCGCTCGCAGGAGGTCGCGGAAGAATACCTCGAGCGCTACAAGATTCCCGTTCTGGCCGAGATCGATACCCGAGCGCTGGTACGCCATCTGCGCGACAACGGCGTGATGCGCGGCATCATCTCGACCCTGGAGAGCGACCCCCAAAAGCTGGTTGCCAAGGCGCGCTCGATCCCGAAAATGGACGGCACCGACCTCGCCAAAGAAGTCACCACCCCACGAGTCTATGAGTGGGAGGAAGGCGTGCGCTCCTACGAGCCAACGGAAGTGGTCGGCGTGAAGGACGCTCCGCCCAAGTATCACGTGGTGGCGTACGACTACGGCATCAAGCACAACATTCTGCGACGCCTGGTGGGCGAGTGCTGCCGGGTGACCGTGGTTCCGGCGACAACGAGTGCGGAAGATGTTCTTGCCATGAAGCCCGACGGCGTCTTCCTCTCGAACGGCCCGGGCGATCCCGAGCCCGTGACCTACGCGCAGGACAACATCCGCCGCATGATGGGCAAAGTGCCGATCTTCGGAATCTGCCTGGGGCATCAGTTGATCGGACTCGCGCTCGGGGGCAAGACCTACAAGCTGCGCTTTGGACATCACGGGGGCAATCATCCGGTGAAGCAGATGGCGACCGGCAAGATCGAGATCACGGCGCACAATCACAACTTCGCCGTCGATCCCGATTCGCTGAAGCAGAGCGAAGTCGACCTGACGCACATCGATTTGAACGACAACACGCTGGAAGGCTTGCGCCACCGCTCGCTGCCGCTGTTCAGCGTGCAATACCACCCGGAAGCCGCGCCCGGCCCCCACGACTCGCACTACCTGTTCAAAGACTTGACCGGATGATGGAGGAGTGGAAGGGATAGTAGATGAAGGTGCATCGCTCAATTGGACTGTAGTTGTGCCTGTCTTCTTGCTGGTGTCGTCTTGTTGTTTTGCTGATTCTGTTTCAATCCAGCTGGCCAACGGTACCGACAAGGAACAGCAAGCCAAGGAGCAGCTTGAGCGGTTGTTCTCGGAGTACGACACTTCCCACTACACCTTCACCCGTAAGGTTGTGATCGAGCAGGGCGTCATACCTCACAGCCATCCTGTGCTCACGCTCAACGTCCGGTACCTGCAGGACAGACGACCGCGCCCTCTCCACCTACGTGCACGAACAGATTCACTGGTTCCTGACGGAACACCCGCGCCAGACTCACGCCGCCAAACATCAATTGGAGCAGATGTACGCGAATCCGCCTGTAGGCGGGAAGGAGGGTTCCCACGACCTCGATTCAGACTATACCACTTGATCGTGTGCGAACTTGAGCGCGAGGCCGATCTGAAACTAATTGGTCCTGAGCGCACTGACGCCGTCATGCGCTTCTGGACGACAGACCATTACACGTGGATCTACACAACTGTGCTGGCCGACCACGAAAAGATCCAATCGGTGATTCGAAAAAACAACCTGGAGATCAAATAACAGAGTGCCACGCCGCAACGACATCGCGAAGATTCTGATTATCGGCTCGGGGCCTATCGTCATCGGGCAGTCGGCGGAGTTCGACTATTCCGGCGCGCAGGCCTGCAAGGCGCTCAAGTCCGAAGGCTACGAAGTCGTGCTGGTCAACTCCAACCCGGCCACGATCATGACCGATCCCGAGATGGCCGACCGCACCTACATCGAGCCGCTCACCCGCACCTATCTGGACGAAATCATCCGGGTCGAAGCGGAGATGCTGAAGTCGAGCGGGCGTCCCGGAATTTTCGCCGTGTTGCCGACCGTCGGCGGACAGACAGCGCTCAACCTCGCCGTCGACTTGGCCGACAACGGTGTTCTCGAGAAGTACGGCGCGCAGTTGATCGGCGCACAGCTTGGCGCGATCAAGAAGGGTGAGGACCGCCTGCTGTTCAAAGATGCGATGACGCGCATCGGACTGGAAGTCCCAAAATCGAGCCTGGTGAACAACCTGAAAGACGGACTCGACTTCAGCAGCAAGATCGGATTCCCGGTGATCCTGCGGCCTTCGTTCACGCTGGGCGGCACCGGCGGCGGCATCGCTTACAACCGCGAAGAGTTGCTCGAACTCCTCGCCCGCGGCCTCGATCTCTCGCCTGTCCACGAAGTGCTGCTGGAAGAATCCGTGCTCGGGTGGAAGGAATACGAGCTCGAGCTGATGCGCGACCTGAAGGACAACGTCATCGTTGTCTGCTCGATCGAAAACTTCGATCCCATGGGCGTACACACCGGCGACTCCATCACCGTCGCGCCGGCGCAGACGCTCACCGACCGCGAATACCAGGCCATGCGTGACGCGGCCATCGCCGTCATTCGCGAGATCGGCGTCGAGACCGGCGGCTCCAACATTCAGTTCGCCGTCAATCCGCTCAACGGGCGCATGGTGGTCATCGAGATGAACCCACGCGTCTCGCGATCGTCGGCGCTGGCCTCGAAGGCCACCGGCTTCCCGATTGCCAAGATCGCGGCCAAGCTTGCCATCGGATACACGCTCGACGAGATCACCAACGACATCACGCGCAAGACGCCCGCGTGCTTTGAGCCCACCCTCGACTACGTGGTGGTGAAGATTCCCAAGTGGCAGTTCGAAAAATTCCCGGGCGCCGATGACACGCTGGGCCCGCAGATGAAGTCCGTCGGCGAGGTGATGGCCATCGGGCGGACTTTCAAGCAGGCGCTACTGAAGGGCATCCGTTCGCTCGAGACCGGCAAGAGCATCAGCGCGGAGAAGATCGAGCCCCGCATCCTCACCAAGCGCCTGGTCACACCGCATCCCGAGCGCTTGCAGTACATCCGCTATGCGCTGGAGCAGGGCATGAGCGTGCGCGAGATCCAGCAGATGACCGGCATCGATGCCTGGTTCCTGCACCAGTTGAAGGAAATCGCGGACGAGCAGGCGCGGGTCAGCAAAGGCGGACTCGGGCTCTTCGAGAAGAGCGAGCTGCGAAGCCTCAAGCGCCTCGGTTTCTCTGACTCGCGCCTCGCGACCACGCTAAAAATGCAGGAAACAAAGTCTTCATCCGAGACGGTGCATCAGCTTCGCAAGCAGTACGGTGTCACGCCGGTGTACAAGCGCGTGGACACCTGTGCGGCCGAGTTTGAAAGCTTCACGCCGTACCTGTACTCGACTTACGAGGACGAAGACGAGGCAACGCCGACCGATCGCAAGAAGGTCATCATCCTGGGCAGCGGGCCCAATCGCATCGGCCAGGGCATCGAGTTCGACTACTGCTGCTGCCATGCGGCCTTTGCACTGCGCGATGACGGCTACGAGACGATCATGGTGAACTGCAATCCGGAAACTGTCTCGACCGACTACGACACCAGCGACCGCCTCTACTTTGAACCGCTGACCTACGAAGACGTGATGGCGGTCTATGAACACGAGGCGACTAGCGAAGCTTCGATCGGCGTCATCGTACAGTTCGGCGGACAGACGCCGCTAAATCTGGCGCTGCGGCTGAAGGCCGCGGGCGTGCCCATCATCGGCACCTCGCCGGAGAGCATCGACCTGGCCGAAGACCGCAAGCGCTTCGGCAAGCTGCTCGATGAACTCGACATACCGCAGCCTCCCGGCGCAACTGCTGCCAGCGTCCAGGAAGCCGTTGCCAACGCCAAGCGGGTTGAGTATCCCGTGCTGGTGCGGCCGTCGTACGTGCTCGGCGGACGCGCCATGGTGATCTGTTACGACGACGCTTCGGTTGAGCAGTACATGCGCGAGGCGGTCGAGTATTCTCAGGAGCGCCCGGTGCTGATCGACCACTTCCTCGAATCGGCAACTGAAATCGATGTTGACGCGCTCAGCGATGGCCAGGATGTTGTCATCGCCGGCATCATGCAGCACATCGAAGAAGCCGGCATTCACTCCGGCGATTCCTCCTGCGTGCTGCCATCGGTCGACATTCCGCAGCCAGTGCTGAAGACCATTCGTGATTACACCTTCCGCCTGGCGCGCGCGCTGAAGGTCGTGGGCTTGATGAACGTACAGTACGCCATTCAGCGCGACAAGGTCTTTGTCATCGAAGTGAATCCGCGCGCTTCGCGCACCGTCCCATACGTCTCCAAGGCGACCGGCGTTCCGTTGGCCAAAATCGCCGCGCGCCTGATGACCGGCCGCAAGCTGCGCGAGTTCCTGCCCGACAACATCGCGAGCGCTTCCGACCTCGACACCGGAAACTTCTACTACGTGAAGTCGCCGGTATTCCCGTGGGGCAAGTTCCCTGGCGTCGATACGGTGCTGGGCCCGGAGATGAAATCGACCGGCGAGGTGATGGGTGTGGCCGACAACTTCGGCGAGGCCTTCGCCAAGGCGCAGCTCGCCGCTGGACAGATGCTGCCAACCTCAGGCCACGTGTTCCTCAGCGCCAACGATCGCGACAAACCCTTCATCGCCGAGGTTGCCGCGCGCTTTATCGAACTCGGCTTCAGCCTGGTTGCTACGCACGGCACCGCGAAGATTATCGAAGACGCAGGTCTGCAGGTCGACCGGGTGTACAAAGTCCAGGAAGGGCGGCCGAATGTCGTCGACCTCATCAAGGGCGAGCGCATTCATCTCATCGTGAACACGCCGCACGGTATCGAACCCTGGTTCGACGAGAAGGCGATTCGCCGCGCTGCCGTCACGGCGCGCATTCCCACCATCACGACGCTTTCCGCAGCGCGCGCGGCATGTGAAGGCATCGCTGCCCTGCAACGGGGAGAAGCACGAGTTTACGCATTGCAGTCATTGCATGCAGAGCGAGCTGCAGCCGCGTCGCGAGGCGTGGTACGGGTCACCTGAGCGCGATCCCAATCGATCGCAATCGAGCCAGCATCCAACAAGCTTATGGCGAAAACTGAATCTTCCGATTCCGAGCTGGCGGCCATTCGCTCGGAATTGCAGGAAGAGAAACGCGAGTTCGTCGCACCGGCTTCGAAAAAATCGAAGCTGGCGGTTGCGACGCGGGCGCTCCGCCATCGCAATTTTCAGCTATTTTTCAGCGGACAACTCATCTCTCTGATCGGCACGTGGATGGACACGGTCGCCGAATCCTGGCTCGTCTATCGCCTGACCGGATCGGCCCTGCTGCTGGGCACCGTCGCATTCTGCAACCAGATCCCGGTATTCCTCTGCGCGCCGATCGGCGGCATTGTGGCCGACCGCTACAACCGCCATCGCATCATCATCGCTACGCAAACGCTGTCGATGGTGGTGGCCTTTGTTCTCGCGGTGCTCACGCTGACACATCGTGTACAGGTCTGGCAGATCATGGTCCTGGCCGCGTGTGGAGGCGTCATCAACGCTTTTGACATTCCCGCGCGGCAGGCGTTCCTCATCGACATGGTAGGCCGCGACGACCTGCTGAACGCCATCGCGCTGAACTCATCGATGTTCAATGGCGCGCGTATCATCGGCCCGGCAGTGGCGGGAATCGTCGTCGCGGCCGTCGGCGAAGGCTGGTGCTTCATGGCCAACAGCCTGAGCTACATCGCGGTCATCACCGGCTTGCTGCTGATGAAGCTGTCGCCCCGGCAGGAACACGAGCGCGAAACCTCGCCGCTGGAAGAGATCGTCAACGGCTTCACCTTCGTCAAGAACACGGCCCCCATCCGCGCCATTCTGCTCATGCTTGGCCTGGTCAGCCTTGTAGGAATGCCCTACGCGGTACTCATGCCGATCTTTGCGGCGCAGGTCCTGCACGGCGGCGCGAAGGCACTCGGCATTCTTATGGGTGCAACTGGCGTCGGTGCTTTGCTGGGCGCCATGAGCCTGGCAGCTCGCGTGGGCGTCAAAGGGCTGGGGAAACTGATCGCGTTTTGCGCCGCCGGATTTGGCATCGCCTTGATTGCCTTTTCGTTTTCTCGTGTTTTCTGGCTCTCGGTGCTGCTGCTCATCCCGGTCGGCTTTTGCATGATGGTGCAAATGGCGTCGTCCAACACCCTCATACAGTCCATGGTGCCGGACACGATGCGCGGCCGCGTGATGGCCGTTTATTCCATGATGTTCATGGGCATGGCGCCGTTCGGCGGGTTCTTCGCCGGAGCCATCGCACACCATATCGGCGCGCCCTACACCGTTGCTATCGGAGGACTGGCGTGCATCGCAGGAGCCGCTGCCTTCCGCATGTACCTGCCTAAGATCAGGGGCGAGGTCCGCGAGCTGATCATGGCGCAGGGAATGGCGGCAGGCGTTCCCGCGCAGGAGGTCACGCGGCAGGGGGCGTGAAACCAGTTGTCAGTTGTCGGGGATCAGTTGTCAGTCTGATGCTCACAACTTTTATCTGACAACTGGCAACCGACCACCGACAACTAAAACGTGGCATGATAGCCGTCGATGACTACTGCAGACGTGCGCAACACGGACGAACCCCGCAAAGCACCCACCGCCTACGTCGGCACCTCGGGGTGGTCGTACACCATCTGGAAGCCGGACTTCTATCCCGGGAACGTCGCTTCCAAGAACTTCCTGAACTACTACGCAACCCGTCTGAACGCGGTTGAGGTGAACTTTACCTTCCGCATGAGGCTGCAGGAGAAGACGGCCCTCGGATGGATGGCAGCGGTCGGTCCCGACTTTCGCTTCGCCCTCAAGGCGAACCAGTTCATCACCCACATTCGCCGGCTAAACAACGTCGAAGAGCCGCTGCAACGCTTCCTGACGACGTTGCAGCCGTTCGGATCGCAGCTCGGTCCGGTGCTGTTCCAGCTTCCGCCGAACTTGAAGTGCGACGTTGGACTGCTGCGCAATTTCCTCGCACAGTTTCCGAGGAACTTCCGCTCGGCCTTCGAGTTCCGTCACGAATCGTGGTTCAGCGAAGAGGTTTACACCACGCTTCGCGACGCCAACGCTGCACTCTGTATCTCGGAGACGGAGAAGCTCACCACGCCCGAGGTCCACACCGCCGGCTACACCTACTTCCGCTTGCGTGAGGTGAGCTACTCAGCGGACGACCTGAAGAAGATTGCTTCCAGAGTCGAGCACGTGCTCGCGGATGGCCGCGACGCGTATGTTTTCTTCAAGCACGAAGAGGACCCGAAGAGTGCGCTGAACGCGGTGGAGCTGCTCGGTCAGCTTCGCTGAGCCGCGCAGAATGCGGTCCTCGCTGCGTTACTATAGAAACACCCGAAAGGAATTTCGAAGGAGACCCCGCCGATTGCGGGAGATCGGGCCTGGAGAAAGGCTTTATGCTTCCGCTCCCTCTCTCTGTCGAGAAATACATTCGCCGTCTGCACTATTGCCGCAAGCTCCGCAATCAGGCGGCTGAGGCGGATGCCCAGGCGTGCCGTTCCTTTCTTCGTCCGGGAGACATGGCGATCGATGTAGGCGCCAACATCGGCTTCTTCACCAAGCTGTTCTCGGAATGCGTCGGGCCGCAAGGCTCCGTGCATGCGGTCGAGCCGGTGCCCGAGACCTTCGACTATCTGCTCTACAACGTGCGCCATCTCGGGCTGAGGAATGTCTTCTGCTACCAGGTCGCGGCCAGCGATTACTCCGGTATCTCGCACATGTCGATGCCGGTCTGGGAGGGAGGCCGGCGCAACATCTACGAATCGCGCCTCGACGAACACGGCGACATCCCGGTGCGCGTCTTGCGGCTGGACGATCTCTTCGCCGGAATGAAGCCGGCGTTGATCAAGATCGACGTCGAGGGCAACGAGCTGCAATTGATCGAGGGCGCGCGAAAGATGCTCACGACCCATCATCCTCCGTTGCTGGTGGAAGTTTCATCGCCGCAAACGGCTCCGATGCTGGCCGAGCTCGGCTACACCATCTGCAAAGAGGGAACGGGTCCCAACCGCTTCTTTCTCCATCCCGAAAGCTGAATCGAGAAGATTCACACCTCGTTCGGCCGGGAGCCGCGAGCGCCGTGTGCTACCGGATTGCGTTATGCTTCAGCCATGCAGGTCAGGGTGGTCTATTTCGGCATGCTGCGCGATATGGCCGGTCGCGACCAGGAAGCAGTTGAACTGAGCGAAGGCGCACGCCTGGCGGAGCTTTATTCCGAGTCTGCAGGAGCGCATTCCCGGCCTGGGCAAGTTCGGCAGCTCCATCGCCTTGTCGATCAACTACGAATACGCCGCGACCGACTCTGTTCTGCATGAAGGCGATGAAGTTGCGTTGCTGCCGCCGGTCAGCGGAGGAGCAGGCGACACAAGCGACGGCCCCCGAACACGAATCGTTCGCGAGCCCATCGACGCCGCGCGGATCGCCGCGGACATCAAGGCTGCCGAGGACGGGGCAGTTGTTGTATTCGACGGCATCGTACGCAATCACTCTCGCGGACGGCGAACCCTGTACCTGGAATACAGCGCGTACGAGCCGATGGCCGCGGCCGAAATGGAGAAACTGGCGCAGGCCGCGCTCGCCAACTACGCGGTTCGCGACGTCCGCATTGTGCACCGGCTGGGCCGGCTGGAAATCGGCGACACCAGCGTGCTCCTCGCGGTGTCGTCGGCGCACCGCGCGGCGGCCTTCGACGCGGCCCGCTGGATTATTGATACTCTTAAGAAGACGGTGCCTATCTGGAAAAAAGAGTATTTTGAGGATGGAGCCGTCTGGGCCGATGGCGAGCCGTTTCCACCTGAGGTCTCGGTTTCTCCCAGTGGCGCGTCAAACTAGCAGGAATCGGGTTTATCCCGCAGGAATGTCCTTATCTCCCAGGAAATTTACCGCTCTCCCAACCGCGCTTCTGATGGCGGCCGCCGTGATCGTGATGGCGTCCTCATTGGCCGCGCAGGCTGCGCCCGCGGCTCATTCGCAATCTGCCGCAAACGCTGCTTCAACCCCCGCGTCGGCTGCGGCAGCCACCGATCAGAATGACTCGATGGCGGGTGACGCCTCCAGCACGATTCGGGTCAACGTCAAGCTGGTCAACGTTTTCGCTACCGTGACGGATTCATCCGGCGCTCCGGTGGCGTCGCTGAAAGAGGGTGATTTCCAGCTCTTCGAGGATGGTGAGCCGCAGAAGATCGCGATGTTCACGCGCGAATCGGAGTTGCCGCTATCGATCGTGCTGGCGGTCGACACCAGCCTCAGCACGAAATCAGACCAGAAGCTGGAGCTGGAGTCGGCGCGGCGCTTCGCCAAGGATATTCTGCGGCCCATCGATAGCGTCTCCCTGTTCGAGTTCAGCGAGATTGTCGATCAGTTGACGCCCTTCACCTCCGACTTGCGCGTTGTCGACAAAGGGATCTCACGCGTGCGCACCGGGGCGGCCACTGCGCTCTATGACATGCTCTATCTTGGCGCCGACGCGCTCATGCCCCGTCGGGGACGCAGGGTGATGGTGGTAATTACCGACGGTGGCGACACCGTCAGCAAGGTCAGCTACCAGGAGGCGGTGCGCGAGGCGCAGCAAGCCGAAGTCATCGTCTACAGCATCATCATCGTGCCCATCGAGAACAGTGCCGGCCGTGACATTGGTGGCGAGCACGCCCTGATTCAGCTCTCGCGCGACACGGGAGGGAAATACTACTACGCCAGCGGACTGGAACAGCTCGATTCCGCCTTCCGGAAGATCAGCGAGGAGCTGCGCACCCAATATCTGATTGCTTACTATCCCACCCAGCGCCTTTCCAGCTCGGATTTTCGCAAGATCGATATCAAAATCGTCCCCAACACGCCTGACTATCCCAATCCCGCCGACTTGCAGGTGCGTCATCGAAGCGGCTACTACACAATGCCCTCGAAGTGATACCCAGCAGTCATAAGATCAGCGAACCAAAAAAGACCCGTTTACCCGGCAAAGTGTTGGAACTTCAGGAAGGGAAATCGAGAAGAAATTGCAGAGGACAGCAGCCGCTCGCGAGGCCCGGATGTGTGTGAACCATCAACCGAGCCTCTTCTGATTTGCAGGACCCCCAAGTCCCGAATCCACCGAGCAGGCGTTTCGCTTTTGAGCGCCGACAACCCCGAAAGTTGGCCGCAACCCAAACTAGGTTAAAGTGTTGCACGCCAGCTACCAGGCCTCTTCGCGGCCTAACTGCTTTATTTGCAATGAAGAGTAAACCACCTTGGCCTGCGTTCTCTTGATTTCTGTAGTTAGCTCGCCCTACGACTACAACTTCTGGGAGGTTGTGTCCTCTGCTCCGCAACGACGCGGAAAAGCAGTCGCGGCCATCGTAGCCAACGGAAGCGAAATCGCGCCGCTGATCGGTGTCGACGCCCCTGAGATCACCGCCCGGTTTCGCAATCCCGGCGGCAACGTGATCGGAATCTATCAGGAGCGCGCCTCCTGAAATTCAGTGGCGGAAGTGCCGCACCCCGGTGAGCACCATGGCCAGTCCCAGCTTATTGGCCGTCTCGATCACTTCCTGATCGCGAACTGAGCCTCCGGGTTGAATGATCGCGGTCGCGCCTGCTTCGGCAATGACCTCAACTCCGTCGGGGAACGGAAAGAACGCATCCGATGCGGCGACCGAGCCCCTGGTGCCGAGCACCGACTTCATCGCGCCGATGCGCGCCGAGTCCACGCGGCTCATCTGTCCTGCGCCGACGCCGGTAGTCTGGCCGTTGCGGGCATAAAGAATCGCGTTCGACTTCACGTGCTTGCAGACCTTCCAGGCAAAGAGCAGGTCGCGCATCTCCTGCTCGCGCGGCTTGCGCTCGCTGACGACCTTCAGGTCACCGTCGGTCAGCGGACGCACATCGTTGTCCTGTAGCAGCAGGCCGCCGGAGACGTTCTTCAGCACCCACTTCTGCTCCATGGGAACGACCTCCACCAGCCGCAGGTTCTTCTTGGCGGCGAAGATCTCGCGCGCAGCATCATCAAACCCGGGTGCGGCGATCACCTCCAGGAACAGCTTCGCCATCTCGCCTGCGGTCTCGGCGTCAATCGAACGATTCACTCCAATCACCCCGCCAAACGCCGACACCGGATCGCATTCCAGCGCGCGCCGGTAGGCTTCCGCCAATGTTGCCGCCACAGCCGTGCCGCAAGGATTGGTGTGCTTGATGATGGCGCACACCGGCCCGTCGAACTCCTGCGCCAGGTCCCAGGCCGCTTGCAGATCGACGATGTTGTTGTAGCTGAGTTCCTTCCCCTGAAGCTGCTTGCCGTTGGTGACACCTTTGCCCGAGCCATCGCTGTACAGCGCTGCCTTCTGGTGCGGGTTCTCGCCGTAGCGCAGATCAAACGCCTTGTGGAACGAGAGCCGCAACGTCTGCGGGAAACTTTGCTCATCCAACGCAAGCTTGCCTTGCGGTGACGCAACCCGTTCCAGCGTCGAGGCGATCGCCGAATCGTAAGCCGCCGTCGTGGCAAATGCCTTCTGCGCCAGGCGCCACTTTGTCGCGAGCGAGAGCGAACCGCCGCCACTCTGCATCTCCTGCGCAATGGCGTCGTAGTCGTCAGGCGAAGTTACGATGGCCACATCCTGAAAGTTCTTTGCTGCCGAGCGCACCATCGAAGGTCCGCCGATGTCGATGTTCTCGATCAGCTCGTGGAAGCCCACGCCCGGTTTGGACGCGGTTTTCTCGAATGCGTATAGATTGACCACGACCATGTCGATCGGCTGAATGCCATGCGCGGCCACTGCTTCTCGGTGCTGCGGGTTCTCACGAACATGCAGTATGCCGCCGTGCACCTTGGGATGCAGTGTCTTCACGCGGCCGTCGAGCATTTCCGGAAAGCCGGTCAACTCGGAGATGTCCTTCACCGGAACGCCGGAGTCACGCAGCAGCTTGGCCGTGCCTCCGGTCGAGATCAGCTCCACGCCCATCTGGTCCAGCTTCTGCGCGAACCCCACCAGCCCGGCCTTGTCGGTGACGCTTAAGATTGCTCGCTGTATCTTGCCCATGATTCCTTCGCCAAGAGGATTTCGATGATGCCCGAAGCAGGCGCTTCGAAGATTCGATATGCATTAACAGGATAGCTGAAGGCCGCATCTCGAAGGGGCGCAGCTTTAGCTGCGCCGTCGTAGCCTCTTTATTGGTGAAATCGCGAGCCGGCGGTTGTCGCAGGGCGGTTAAGGCTTCGCAGCCTTTCCGCAACCTGTCGAGGCCCGCTGTCTCGAAATTACAAAAGCCGCCCACTGAAGGCGGCTCAAGCGTCACCTTGTCCTGATTTACTTGACAGGGCTGGCTGCCATCTTTTTCACCATGGCCAGCACCAGCTTGCGATCACTTTCGTTCAGGTTCGGGGAGTAGCGGCGGATCTGCGTCAGGAAGCGCACTTCGTCGTCGGCGAGCTGCGGCCCCGCCTTGCTTCCGTTTTCGCCGGTGCCGTTGTGGAAAAACTGCGCCAAGGGAAGGTCCATCGCAGTCGCGATTTTCGCCAGTGTATCCAGCGACGGAACTGTGTGTCCGTTTTCAACCCGCGACAGATAGCAGCGCAATAACCCGGTGCGCTTCTCGATGTCTCCTTGAGACATTCCTTTTTGGAGGCGGTAGTTTCGAATGATCTCACCGATATTCATCACACCGCTCGACCTCAGACAAGAAGTGACAATTTGGGGGTGACTGCATAGTAACCAGACTCGCTGTCGGTTGGCAAGGACTTTGGGAGCTCGTTAAGCAATTATTTATTCCTTTGGAACAGCCGATGGCGAAATCAGAGTCGGTAACCCTTGAGTTACTAAGGTGGGCATCCGCCAAGGCACCATCCGGCAACACGGCCTATAACTTCAGCTCCATATAGGTGGGTCTCCGAAACCGCATTCAAAACGTCCCTAACCTCGACGAAGTTAAACCGCTGATACAGCGCTACGGCTGCCTGCATGGTCGCCAGGTGAGTGTCCAAACGCAAACGCCGATAGCCGCGCTCGCGCGCTTTCGAGATGATTTCCCGCACCAGTAATAAGCCAAGCTTTTCGCCGCCAAACGAAGGTCACACGTAGAGACGCTTCATGTCGCAGGCTCCCGCCATCTGGGGAAAGGGGCGAAGGCCTAACGCCATCCAGCGGGCTGAATCACCCTGCCGAGGCCCATTGCCGAGGAAACCGGCAACTTCAGCCTACTCGACAGTGAGCTTCAGCAGCGGGGCCTTGTTGCCCCTTTCCTTGAACCAGCAAATCCCTTCCCAGACCAAATCCACCTCCACCAGGAATTTACCCCGGCCGCCCGGGCAACGGACCGGCAAGCGTACGAGACGCTGGCTACCAGGATGGAGTGGGTCACCAAAATGTTGGCGGGGATTGTCGTAGGAAACGATGGTCCCGTCCGCAGTGGTCAAGTGATAGGAAAGTGCAATGGGCTGGGTGCTAAAACTCAGAACGATGTCGGAGGTATTCTCAACCAGTATCGGCACGGAGAGAGTTTCGCCCGGCTTTCCTGAAAGACGTTCCACCTGCGGACGCAGATTTGCCCGCAACGCTAAGGAATCGCGAGGGACCAGATGGCGCGGGGTGGATTGCTGCAGGTCAATCGACGCCGAAAAATCCGAGGCAAAGTGCAGAGCCCGTTCCCCCCAAAGTTGAGCCGTTGTGTGGGGCAGCATTGGAAACTTGCGCAGAAACGCTTCGTTAAGACCGCCATCTGTGCCTTTCTGAAAAATGACTTTGTTATATCCAATGGCCAGCGGCCGGAGTGTTGCCTTCTTGTCCTCGCGCATGAACCCAATGGCGCCTTCTGACACACCCGGGAAACTGGCATTGAAATAGTCGTCAAGGACAAGAATTCCCCCGGGCCGAAGCACCTTGGAACACAGGACCAGGTCCCCGTAGGTTTCTTCGTCGGAGTGCCCTCCATCAACGTGACAAAAGGAATAATTAAGTCCCAGGTCCTCGACGGTAAGCGATGACGATTTAATCGGAAACACACGCATGAAACTCAAGTCGTCGCCGTGGAAGGCACGCATGTTGGCCAGAAACTGGTCCTTCTTGCCAGAGCCGGAATGAGAAACGTTCTCGCTCTGCATGTCCTCGAACAAGTCGACCGCCACAAATCTCGCGCCGTCCCCACGCAAGGCGGCTACCAGGATTGCCGACAGGCCGTGATGTACTCCGATCTCGAGGGTGTCGCCCCGTCCATATCGCTCCGCTGACACTTGCGCGTAGGCTGTCATCAACAGCGCAGCGTCAAGCGAATACATGCCATGAATTGTTTCAAATGCGGATTTATACCGCGCCAGGAGGAAGGAAGTACTCATATGCTGAGTATATAAGGACGTTCGTGCGTAGCGTGGCTGGAGCGCACGCCCCGAGGAACAGCACGCCTATCCCATCAAAATTCCGCCGTTCACCTTCAGCACTTCGCCGGTGATGTATCCCGCCTCTTCCGACGCCAGGAACTTTACCGCGTGTGCCACGTCAAGGTCGCTGCCTGCCCGGCCCAGTGGAATGCTCTTCATCATGCCTTCCTTCATCTCGTCCGACAGCACAGCAGTCATGGCGGTTTCGATCCAGCCCGGCGCGACGGCGTTCACCGTGATGTTGCGCGAAGCCACTTCGCGAGCCACGGCCATGGTCAGGCCGATCAGTCCCGCTTTGGCCGAAGCGTAGTTTGCCTGCCCCGCCTGCCCAATCTGCCCGAAGATGCTGGTGATGTTGATGATCCTGCCCCAACGCTGCTTCAGCATCGAGCCGATGACCGCCTGCGTAAGCAGGAACGGCGCGGTCAGGTTGGTGTTGATGACGTCGTCCCAATCGGCGCGCTTCATGCGCATCACCAGTTGGTCGCGCGTGATTCCGGCATTGTTGACCAGGATGTCGACCTTGCCGAAGTGGGCGACGATGGCCTTCACTCCCGACTTGATCTCGTCTTCGTGGGCGACGTCCATTTTGAACACTGCGGACTCGCCGCCGGCCGCTGCGATTTCGCCGGCCACTTGCTGCAGCTTCTCCTGATTGCGCGCGCACAGCGCGACCTTCGCTCCCGCAGAAGCGAGCACCATCGCGCACGCGCGCCCTATGCCCTGCGAAGCTCCTGTTACCAGCGCAACCCGGCCTTCCACTCCTGGCATAAATCTCTCCGTCGTTACAGAAGCATTAAGCTCAGCAGGATTATACGAGCGCCGCGCGTCTGGACAGCTAAGGCGCCAGCGCGCTACGGTTCCAAGTGGCGGCATCCATGCAGAGACGCGAATTGCAACGCAGCATGTATGAACTGCGAGATGCTTCGCAGGGTCAGCGAATCACGCTGGCCGTATTCGTGGGACTGTGGATCGTTCTCGCTGGATGGTTGTTGTTGGGCGGAGGCCTGAGCCTTGCCTCTCGCTGGCTGCCGCGGATCGGCCACGCTGGAGACCCGGTCCGCCGAATGCTCCTGTTCGCCGGATTCGCAATCTACTACATCAGGATTCTCTTCACCGAGTTTGTTTTCCTGCGGCGTGGCGTCAGTTGGAACGAGGTGTGGACGATCGTTCCGTGGCTGCTCCTCATCATCGGGTTTCTCTGCCTCGCCGGCGGAGGGAACTCCGCGCCACTTGGCGCCGCGGGCCTCATTGGTGTTGTTTGCTTTATCGCCGGCTCGTGGATGAACTCCTACGCCGAGTACGCGCGCCACGTCTGGAAGCAGCGGCCGGGAAACCGCGGACAACTCTATACCGGCGGGCTCTTCCGATATTCGCGCCACCCGAACTATCTCGGCGACCTGCTGCTCTTCTCGGGCTTGTGCCTGATTTCAGGCGCCTGGATCACCGTGATCATTCCGCTGCTCATGCTTGCCGGCTTTGTGTTCGTAAATATTCCCGTTCTCGATTCGCATCTGCACGACCACTACGGCAGCGCATTCGACGACTACGCCCGGCGAACCCGCAAGCTGATTCCGTTTATCTACTGAAACAACGAAGCCCGCCAGCTTGGCTGACGGGCTCGATTCCTGCACTTTACTCAGTGACGCTGCGCTTACGCTTTCTGTCCCTGCTTCTTCAGCACCTCGATGGCCTTGTTCAACTGGTCGTCGGGCTGGACCGGCTTTTTCTCCTCAGTCTGGCCTTCCACGGCATTCTCATCTTCGTCGGGGACCGCGAAGTCGTCGCTGTTATCGGCCACCAGAACGTTCGGCGTGATCGCCGTATCTTCCAGCGCCTTGCCGTCAGGCGAGTAGTACTTCGCCACCGACAGAATCAGCGCCGAGCCGTCGGGCATCTCGATCACCTTCTGGATCGCGCCCTCGCCGAAGGTCTTGTCGCCGACCACGTCGCCGCGGGCGTTCTCCATGATCGCCGAGGCGACAATCTCCGCCGGCCCGGCGGTGCCGCGATTCACCAGCACCACCAGCGGCAGATTGCCCGCCACCGCCTTCTGCGGATCGGCGGTGAAGGTCTGCTTGGGATACTTCTGCCCCTGGATGTAGGTGATGGTGCCGTGATCGAGGAACAGGTTCGCGGTCGCGATGCCCTCGTCCTCCTCCCCGCCGCCGGAGTTGCGCAGGTCGAGCACAATCTTCTTGGCGCCGTCTTTTTCAAGCTGCTTCAGCTTGGCGGCTACTTCCTGCGAGCGCCCCTTGGGGAAGTCGTCGATCTTGATGTAGCCCATGCCCGCTTCCAGAATCTTGTCCGACACTGGAGGATCGGTGACGATCTCTCGGGTGATGGCGGTCTTTACCGGCTGGGCCTTGCGCGGCCGCACGATGGAGACGTTGATCACCGAGCCCGGCTGGCCGGACAGTATCCCGTCAATCTCCGCCAGCGACATGTCGCGCGTCGTCTTGCCTTCGATTGCCTCGATAATGTCGCCTGAGCTGACGTCGGCCTTGTCCGCCGGCCCGCCCGGGATCACGGAGATCACGGCAGCATAGCCGTAGCGTTTGGAGATCGACGCGCCGATGCCGGCCTTGCCCTCGCTCTTGCGCTGCTTGTAGTCCTTGTATTCCGTGGGATCAAGATAGCTGGAATCGGCATCCAGCGACTCCAGCAGTCCATGCAGGGCGCCGTTGGTGACTTTGGTGATGTTGGGGTCTTCGACGTATTCGGTGCGAATCCGCGACAGCACTTCGCTGTACACGCCAAGCTGCCGGTAGGAGTCGTCGCTGTTGTCGGTGCTGGCCTTTACGCCCAGTCCGCCGGCCACGATGAAGGTGGCCACCAGAAAGGAGAGGCTAAGAAGTATGGCTTTAGTCGTCTTTGACATTGTGTGCTACGTGATCGTCGGGAGGGACGGGCGATTCCGCCGGAATACGGCCCGATGTCTCACCTTGATTATACCTGTCTTCGATGCGAGCTCCCGCCCGCGGATGCGGAGAATTACAGCTGTCGGGCCCGCGGAGCTTGGCAGTAGCTTGGACGTGGGGGGCCGGATTACGAAAGCTGCGCGAGGCTGGTAAGCGGAGGACTGGATTTGAAGGGGCGCAGCTTTAGCTGCGCCGTCCCGATTTCCGTAAAATTTGTCATCCTGAGGCGGCTTCAGCCGCTGAAGGACCTGCTTTCGTCTGCGCAGCCGAGAAAGCCGGTTACAGAAAACGCCCGATCATCACACGCCCTTCGGCTTCCCGAAGGACCCTGTTCCGCCGTCATGAACGCCCTCCACCACGGAGAGCAGGCAGGAACCCAATCTTTGATTCCTGTTTCTCCGTGTCCTCGGTGCCCTCCGTGGTAAATCTGTCTTGCTCAGGACGAAGAACCTGCGCGCAGCAGCTCTTCCCACACCCGCTCCACCTGGCGCTCCGTCACCTCTAACTGTCCGGAATTGTCGATCACATAATCGGCGTGCCTGGCCTTCTCTTCATCGCTGAGCTGTGCCGCGCCGCGCCGCTCGACCTCACGCCGCGCGGCTTCCAGCGAGATTCCGGCGCGATGCGCATAGTGCTCTACCTTCTTCTCGAACGGGACAAGTCACCACGATAACCTTGTCGAAATCCTCGCCGCGCCAGCTTCAATTAGCAACGCGGCCTCCAGGACGGCGACGCCATGTGGATCGGCCTTCTCCACCTCGGCCAGCCATGCATTCTGTGCTGCAATTACTGCCGGATGAACAATGGCATTCAGCTCGCCGATCCTGTCGGGGAACGCTTTGTTCGCCAGCGCTGCTCGGTCGATGAAGCCGTCGCTGCGCACGATGTCTTCGCCAAAGGCTTGTACCACAGCGTCGTACACCGGCGCTCCCGGAAGATAGAGCTGGTGCGCCAGCGTATCGGCCCGGAGAAAGTGCGCCCCACGCGCGGCCAGCATCGCGCCGATTGTCGACTTGCCACACGCGACGCCGCCGGTAAGGCCTATCCGCAGCATTCTGGTGTTGTGAGCATCGAAGTTTCGAAAGCGTTGTTGAACATGGTTGGGTGCGAGGCCCAAGGCAGTATATACGGGCGACAGTCGCGGGCAGCGCGGGAAGATATTTACCACCGAGGACACGAGGACACGGAGGACACGGAGAAACCTAAATAAGGAACGGCTTTCCTCCGTGACCCCCGTGCTCTCCGTGGTAAGTGTCTTCGCGATCGGCGCCAAAATGCGAAAGCTACTTACCACCGAGGACATCGAAAAACAAGAAATCGGGAATGCTTTTCTCCGTGACCTCCGTGCTCTCCGTGTTGAACGGCGATTGGCGCGAAGGACCGAAACAATTCCAGCCCAGCGCGGAAGCGCTGGGAAAACAGAGCCTCCAAGCACCCCGAGCCCCTTCAGGGACGGCACACCCCAGCCCTCGGTTAGAATGAGCTTTGCGCTAGCTCTCGGCTGATAGCTGAGAGCCGAAAGCCAAGAGCGGCCAAAAGCCAAAGGCCAAGAGCTTCTTCTTCCCATGTCCTTCATTCGCTTTCTAATGCTGCTCTCGCTAGTCGTCTGGGTTGGCGGACTCATCTTCTTCGCCTTCGTCCTCGCGCCCACCGTGTTTCACCCCGGTATTCTTCCGGCACGGCAATACGCCGGCAACGTGGTGAATCGCAGCCTCGGGATCATGCACTGGATGGGCCTCATCTGCGGCTTCGTCTTCGCCGCGACCTCGATGATCGACGCGCGCGTGGTTGATGGCACAGCCCAACCGTTCGCGTTGCGCAACCTGCTCATCTACGCCATGATCTTCCTGACGCTGATCGCCATGTTCGGCATCGCCTCGCGCATGGCAGTCCTGCGCAACCAGATGGGCTTCATCGACGACGTTCCCCACGACGATGCCCGCCGCGTCGAATTCAATCGCCTGCACGTCTGGTCAACGCGGGTGGAAGGTGCGGTCATGCTGCTGGGATTGGTGCTGATCTACGTCACGGCAAGGCGGTTGGGGTAATTAGGATTTTGGGGTGAAGCCGCTTTGTATCAGGGCACGGCTTTAAGCCGGGCCACAAAGTGCCTCATAAATCAAACGGCTTCAGCCGCTGAAACCAGACCACATTCGGGGGCTGAAGCCCTTATCCTGTAAATGCCTTTTCGGCACGACTAAAGGTCGTGCCCTGATACAAAGCTCTTCTGTTCCAATCTGACACCCGATACCCAAGCTGGCGGCTGGCGGCTGGAAGCTGATAGCTTTGAATGTTGCAGCTCGCGTCCCACAGCTCTTACTGACAACTGATAACCGACAACTGACAACTTTCATATGAAAACCGGAATCATCGGCCTGCCGCAGGTAGGCAAAACTTCGCTCTTCGTCATGCTCACCGGGCAGGATGTCTCGCAGCGCGCCCACAATCCGCGCGAGGCGCACCTCGGTGTCGCCAGGGTTCCCGACGACCGGCTCGATCGCCTGGCCGCGCTCTACAACCCCAAGAAGCTAATACACGCCAGCGTTGAGTACGCCGACGTCGCCGCCCTCAGCCAGGAGGCGCTGAAGGAAACCGCCTTTGCCGCCAACCTGCGCAATGTCGATGCGCTGGCGCACGTGGTGCGCGTCTTTGACGATCCGTCCATTGCGCATGTCGGGCCCATCGATCCGCTGCGCGACATCAAGAACATCGACTTCGACCTGATCGTCACCGATCTTGGCCAGGTGGAGAAGCGCCTGGAGCGGCTGGAAAAAGACCTGAAGAAGATGCGCACCGCCGAGCTGGAGAAAGAAGACGAGCTGCTCAAGCGCGCCAAAATCCACCTCGAAACCGAGCGCCCGCTGCGCGAAATGGAGATGACCGCTGACGACAAGAAGCGCGTGCGCGGCTTCATGTTCCTCAGCGAAAAGCCGATTCTCTACGTGCTGAACATCGGCGAGAGCAGCACGCTGGATAAAGACCTCGAAGCCGCGGTCGAGAAGTACGGACTGACCGAAGTCGCTGCGCGCGCGAACACCGGAGCGCTCGCCGTCTGCGCCAAAGTCGAAGCCGAGCTGGCCGAGATGAGCCCCGAAGACGCCGCCGAATTCCTGTCGAGTTACGGCCTGAAAGAGAGCGGACTGGTACGCCTCATCCGCAAGAGCTATGAGCTGCTGGGGCTGATCTCCTTTTTCACCGTCGGGGAAGACGAGTGCCGCGCCTGGACGGTCGAGCGCAACTCAAAGGCCGTCGACGCCGCCGGCGCGATCCACACCGATCTGTCACATCACTTCATCCGCGCCGAGACCATTCACTGGGATGCATTGCTCGAAGCCGGCTCCGAAGCCAACGCCCGCGCCAAGGGAACCCTGCGTCTCGAAGGCAAAGAGTACATCGTGAAAGACGGGGACGTGATGCATATCAGGCACAGCGGGTGAAGAAGAAGCAACTAGCAGCTAGCAACTAGCAACTAGCAACTAGCAACTAGCAATTAGCAATTAGCAACTAGCAATTAGCAATTAGCAATTAGTAATTAGTAATTAGTAAATTAATGCTTAGTAGCGAGTAGCTGTAAACTGGTAATTGACAAGCAGCAACGTCCGCCTATCACGTTTGTCATCACGAGCGAAGCGAGGGATCTGCTCTCACTGAGGCTTGAAGTGGGCGTCCTGATCGTCGCACCCCGAACCGGAGCAGATTCTTCGCGCCAAACCCAAGCCCTCGCAACAACAATGCTAACGAGGCCCGGAGAGCGTGCGATACCAGATTTATGATGAGCAATAGGAAGTGCGAGAAGCGCGAAGGAAGGCCTTTCGCCTCCCACAGGATGACAAACCTGATCGGAAAACTGCTGTCGCTAATTACTAGTTGCTAATTGCTAGTTGCTAGTTACTACTTTTCCTCGCCAGCGCCCGCCGCATGGTCTCGTCCAGCGCGGCTTTGGCTTTTGCGTACTCTTCTTCGCTGATCTTCCCCTGCTGGCGATCGATCTCTAACTGAAAGAGTTCTTCCTTCATCGCCTCCAGTAGGATCGTCGAGCGGTCGCCAGTCACCGGAGCGTCGATGCGCGGGCCCTCGGCAATGGCGGGCTGCTGCCGGTTGTTCGTCTTTGAGATAACGTAGAAGCCGCCCATCACCAGCACCAGGGCAAACACTCCAAGAATGATGGCGCGGTAGTTGTACAGCGGGTCGGGAGCATCGATCGGGGCGCCCAGTCCACCGCCGGGACGATTGTCGTTCGCCGCAGCTTGCCCGCCCATCGCGCCGCCGCCGCTGTTATCACCGGCGCCGGCGTCCTCTTGTCCTTCCGGCTGGAAGACGCCCGAGCCTGCGATGCTGTACGCCAGGTCCTGCCCGGCTTTGACGTTGGTGGCCACCATGATGGTCGAGCCCGACTTATCAGGCATTGACTGGAAGAGTTGCGTGTTCTTCGGCGTGAAGCTCATGCCCTTCGGCAACATAACGACGAAGTGCTGCACGTCCGCGAGCGGTTTGGGCGCGAAGCTGGCCTGGCCGCTGTAAGGCATGTGATACGAAATCTGAAATTGCGTTTCGCCGGGCTTCAGCGGGAAGTCGAAAGCGTAAGTGTTCTTTTGTCCCGTCTCGGTCGCCGGACTTTGGATCGGTTGCCCGCCCGGGCCCTTCGCATCGCCCGAATCCAGTTGCGCGCCCGCCGGTAGCACGAAAGAGAAGGTGTGGTCGGCATCCATCGTGCGCGGCGGCTTCGACGCATTCTGAATGGCGAACAGCGCGATCACCTGCAACTGCTTGCCATCCTCGCTCTGGTAGCGGTCAACCTCGACCGTCTGATTCAGCGGTTCAACCTTCCTGGCTGACTCGTACACGGTGACTTCGGTGGTGGTCACGCCAGGCATCAGCGGCCCGGTCTGGGGGAAGTAGTTCACGCCACCCATCGTCACTCGCACCATGTGGGGCGCGCGGTCCGCCGGAGCGGGAAACGAGAACTTGCCCTGCGCGTCGGTCTTGGTCGAGCCGATCTCCTGCATGCCCTGCGAGAGCGAAAGCAGCGTGACATCAGCTCCCGCGGCGGGCTTGCCGGTGGTGCCGTTGGTGACCGTGCCGGTGATGTTCTGGGCGAGGGCGAAGGCGCTCAGTGAAACAATTAACCCCAAAAGCAGAAGTGATTTGCAGTTTGCGACCAGGCCGGACGTGCCAAGGCTCCAGCCGCGAAGCGGCGATTCAGCTTTTAGCCCCGTGTGGAGCGGAGCGGAACCCGGGGTAGACCCTGAAGCGGTGCTCCACCCGACCTTCATGCCTTCCCCCGGATCGGCGCTGCGGTGTGGCGAGCTTCGATGGCTTCCATCTCCGCCAAAATCGCCGCCGCTTCGTCTTCCAGCGCGGCCCGCTGCATGGCGTAATCTACCTCGCTCAGCTTGCCGGCTTTGTACTCGAAGTTCAGGTCGCGCAGGTTCTCGTAGGTCGCTTCTTTGCGCTCCGCCAGATAGCTGAGCCGCGTCTTGGCCTCGCCCGTCTCCACGCCGTCGAGCCCGTAGAAGATGTACACGAACAGGGCCGCCGCGAACAGCGCACATCCGAAGAGGATGAACGCCGTTTGTGTGCCTGCCGCCGCCGCAAACATTGCTAGCATCAGAATTCCGTCTCCTGCCGCGCCTTCTGGCGCAGCGCATCAAGTTGCTCTGCCGGCAGATTGGGATGCGCCACCGGTCGCGCTACCGCACGCTCCTTCCACAGCCGCACCAGCCAGACTGCCAGTCCCGTGGCCACGATGAACACCGCGAACGGCATGATCCAGGCCACGATGTTGAAGCCCTTCTCCGTCGGCGCCGCCAGCACCGTGTTGCCGTACTTCTGCACGAAGCTTTGCAGGATGAGCGAGTCGCTGTCGCCACGCTCGATCCCGGCCATCAGTTCATTGCGCATGCGGTCGGAGTACTGGCAGCCAACGTGGTTGCACTCCAGCAGCACCTGATTGCAGCCGCATACGCACATCAACTCATGCCCCAGCTTGTTGAAGCGCGCGTCAGTGTCGGCGCCAAGGAAGAGCATGGCGACGATGGCGACTCAGCGCAAGCTGCGCGATGCGTTTGATCAGTTTCGAGTTTCGAGTTTCGAGTTTCAAGTTGTCCAAGCTGTTAGTCGTAAACTTCACGACGATGCGCAATCCGGGTAACGTCAACCGCCTTGGTTCTATCATCAATTTCGTAAACGATGCGGTAATCGCCAACCCGGATACGCCATTGCCGATCGCCCGTCCTAAGCTTCTTGCATCCTGGCGGTCGCGGATCAACTGCAAGCCTTTCAATTCGTGGCCATACTCGAGCCACGATTTGTGCTGGCAATCTTCTTAGCTCTCGTTCCGCGCTTGAGGTCAGGGCAACGTTGTAATTACTCACGCGCGAGCTTTCCGCTCTTAATTAAGCCCGTCTTAACTCTTTCAAGCGGAATGCGTTTCTCGTGCCGGCGCGACCGAGAGACAAGCACATCCTCGATTTCTTCCCAAAGCCCGCGATGTTTTTTCAAGTCAATCTGGACCGCAACCTTGCGGCCCTTCTCGTCGGTTACGTATTGAATGCCATTCATTTTGCTTACTCACCATTTCGTGGAGGCGCTTGTCGCTCACGCCACGTTCTGCATCTGCGGAACGGTTACCTCCAGCCACTCCACGATGCACGACAGCACACCGTGTTCGGGATCTTCCTGCGCAAAATCCACGCTGGTGGTGCGGGGCTCGGGAATCGCGTCGCCGTCCACCACCAATCCTTCGAGATGGAACTCGACTGCCTTGCGCATGTTTGTCCGCATCTCTTCCAGCTTCAAGCCCGTGGAGATAACACCAGGAACATCTGGAACAAACCCGCTCAGGTTGTTGGTTGCCTGCCTCGTAAACCGTCAAGTATCGCTTCGTCATATTCCGCCCCTGAAGGGGCTCCGCTTTCAGGGGTTGTTTCTCACCCAGCGCTTCCGCGCTGGGCTTGAATTGTCTCGCCTTTCGTTTAAGGTCGCGGCTGCCAACTCGAAACTAGAAGCTTGAAACCATCAACTAACCCAACACCTTCAATCCCCACCCACTCCCACGGCCCCGCGTACCGCCTCCGCCGCCTCGCGCTCCTTCTTCGTAATCAGCGCCTTCTTCGGCTTTGCGTTCGGTAGCAGCGCGATAATGGTTCCAATCAGCACAAAGTGCACTCCGATCCAGATCCACATCACCAGCGGATTCACATGCGCCTTGATGATCGGCTTGCCAGTGTCGGGATTCTTGCCGGTGTACACCAGGTACAAATCTTCATTCAGCCGCGAGCGATTGGCCACGATGGTCGAGGTCTGCTGGCTCGCCTTGTAGAAGCGCCGCTCGGGATACATGGTGTCGATCTTCTTGCCGTTCTTGTAGACATCGAGCACGGCCCACTCACTGCTGTAGTTGGGCTTGTCGTCCTGAGTGTAGGACTGGCAAACCAGCGTATAGTGGCCGATCTGCATCTTGTCGCCAAAGCCCATCTCCTGTTCTTTGTCCACGTTGAACGGCAGCCCGGCGAATCCGATGATGATGAGGATCACGCCGAAGTGAACGATGTATCCCCCGTAGCGGCGGGTGTTGCGGCGGGTGATCTGCACCATGCCGTTAACGACATTCGTGTGCTGCTGCCGCGCAATCACCCGTCCGCCGCGCCAGAACTCGCCCGCGACCGTTCCCATGACGAACACCGACAGTGAGATCGCCATCAGCGAATAGAAGTAGGCGCTGTCCTGCCACGGCTTCATGCCGCCTGCGATCAGCACAACCGCGGTGAGGATTCCCAGAACCGCCGGCCACAGGAAATTCCGGCGCAAGCTATCGAGCGATGTCTGCCGCCACGCCAGCAGCGGGCCAACGCCGGTCAGAAAGACAAGGAAAATGGCGATCGGCACATTGACGCGATTGAAGAACGGCGGCCCCACGGTGACCTTGCTGCCCGTCACCCACTCCGACAAGACCGGAAACAGTGTGCCCCACAGCACGGCGAAGCACGCAACCAGCAGCACCAGATTGTTGAACAGGAAGCTCGACTCGCGCGAGACCAGCGATTCCAGCTTGTGTTCGCTGCGCAGCGTGTCGCGGTTGCGCACGAAGAAGAACACGCAAGTTGCGAAACTGATTGCCAGAAACCAGACGAACCAGATGCCGATGCCCGATTGCGCGAAAGCATGCACCGAGCTCACCACGCCCGAGCGCGTGAGGAACGTCCCGAAGATGGCCAGCAGGAACGTGGTGAAGATCAGCCACATGTTCCACATCTTCATCATGCCGCGCTTCTCCTGCATCATGACCGAATGCAGGAAGGCGGTCATGGTGAGCCACGGCAGCAGCGAGGCGTTTTCCACCGGGTCCCATCCCCAGTAGCCGCCCCAGCCCAGCACTTCGTACGCCCAGTGCGCGCCCAGAAAGATGCCGCAGGTGAGGAACAGCCAGGTCACCATGGTCCAGCGGCGCGTTATATGGATCCACTTCTCGCCGGGATACTTCATGATCAGCGCGCCTAACGCAAACGCGAAGGGCGCGGTCACGCCGACGTAGCCGAGGTAGAGCATCGGCGGGTGGATCACCATCTCGGGATATTGCAGCAACGGGTTCAGGCCGAAGCCGTCAGCGGGAATGGTTCCCGAAACCAGCCCGAACGGGTTCGCGGCGAAATTGATCAGCAGCAGGAAGAACACTTGCACGGCCGCGACGATGACCGAGGCATGCGCGGTGAGTTGCGGATCGACCTTGTAGCGCATCCGCATGACCAGACCGTAGGTCGAGAGCAGAAACGCCCACAGCAGCAATGAACCTTCCTGACCCGACCAAAGAGCGGCAAACTTGTAGGCGCCCGGCAGATCGCGATTGCTGTGGTGCAGGATGTAGGCGACCGAAAAGTCGTTGCCGAACGCCGCCATCACCAGCGCGACCGCAGCAACCGTTACCGCTACCCAGCAGGCGATACCGGCGCGGCGCGCGGTTTCTCCCAAGCGGTCGTCCTTGCGATAGAGGGCCAGCGCGCCCGCAACGAAGGAATACGCAGCCAATGCCAGGCCGAGGAGGAGCGCAAAACTTCCAATGAGTGGCATGAGAGCTAGTTACCTGTATTGTTGGCAGGGGCTACCGCGACTCGCAACCGGAGCCATCCTCACTAACTGCTGTGATTTTACTCGCATTGCAAAACCAGCGGAGGAGCTTTCTGGCCAAAGCCGGTGCGACTTTACGGGTAGGCAGCATGTGGAGAAAGGGGCATCTATGACGATCGTGAACCCGAAAGTCTCAATTGGACGTAGAATGAACCCGGATGGCTCTTGACATCCTTGCTCATTGAGTAACAATCAACAGAATCGCAGGACGAAATCATGGCGACGACAACGACCTGGAAGAAAACCGAAAGCGACAACCCCGATCTGATCGGTTTTGAAGATGCGGTGGAGATGCTCTCCCGTGACGACGCCTTCAGGGCGACCGTCTACGCCATGAACACGCTTCTGGTGCAAAAGGGCATCTATTCGCCAGAAGAGTTCGAGTTCCAGTTCCGGCAGTGGGCACAAAAAAATCTCAAGAAGGCCGCGTCTTGATGTCGTTCCATTTCGGCATGTGGCATTCCGGCCGGCTGCAGTTCTCGTGAGCTCCCAAGTCGCATACTTTGCAGTCACAGGCACACCAATGCTTAGGATCAGGCTTGTCGGATTTGCTCTTTTCTGGTTTGTCCGCCATCGCCCCAATATCATACTGAAGCGACACTGGGGAGACGGCAGTAGCTCGCAAAACTTGCGATGGCGGTGAACCCGCCGCTCCAGTTCGGCAAATGTCTTGTTCGAGCCAAAAAAGCAAAAGAGCCAGCGGAATGGCTGACTGTTGAGCTTCTGGAAATGTGCAGCGCTAGAAGTTGCGGATGCTGTCTTGCATGCTTCGCGTGACCTCTTCCGAGATGTCACGGCCGAGCTGGTCCCAATCGGTGGACTCGGAAGCGCTGTCACGCGCGACGTGATCCGCCGAATCGCGACAGGGATGCTGGGCGTGCAAGCGCGTCTGCGCCATGTTGGCTCTCGCCTGCGCAAGCGCAGCACGGTTAATCTCGCGCTGCATGGCCTGGGAATTGAGCCGGACCTGCTGCTCCAGCAGTCTCGCCTGCAATCTCGCTTGATCGGCCAACAGCTTGGATTGCATGGCCAGCATCCTGGCTTGCATTCTGCTGCTCAAGTCCTGCGTGAAACGAACATCGGTGGCGAGCCGCGGAGCCGGACAGGCAATGGGATGTAAAGCCCGAACCTTGACTGCGGTATTTACCGCCCTGGGCGCGATTGGTGCGACCGCAGGCGCGGGCGGAACGGGCGGTACCGGTGCGACCGGCGCGGGCAGATTCAGCTCAACCCGGAGCTGCGCCTCCTCGGCAGTATCTGCGCCGAGCGAGCGATTGACCTTATCGAGTAGCCGGCTGCGCAAGCTCTGAGCAGCGCAGTGCAGCTCGGAAATCAGCGTTGTCTGCTGCGCCTGCAACTTGCCCATCAGCCCTGAGTTGAAGGCGTGGGAAAACACTGCGAAGGTTGCTGCCATTGCGATCGTGGCCGCCAAATATCTGCGATCCATACACCCTCCCCGTTGTTTGTCTGACGAGCCGCACCGAAGTCGGTTAGACGAATTTTCCGCCGGCGCCAAACTTTTCCTGCAACCGTGCAAGCGGTATTTGCAGGTCGGTGGCCATTTCCAATTCGCATCTAACTGCTGAGAACACTCGGCCTTGCATCGTTGGCGCCTTGAGAGTGGTTGCGAACCGCCGCCCGGCGATGAGCTTTGCTGTCCGCATCTGGACGGTGATTGGCTCGGCGATCGTAACCGCATTTTCATCGACAGTGCGACCTCATCCCATTTGTCAGTTGCTGTCAGAGTGCGCTTTCGGTGTTAGGCTGTAATTCCATGACGGCCGACGAGATCAAAGAACTGCTGCAACTGGAGCCGCTGCGGATGGAAGGCGGCTTTTTCCGCGAGACCTACCGCTCGCGCTGGATGATTTCCCCCGACTACCTGCCCGAGGGGATGCAGGGCATGCACTCCATCGGCACCGCGATTTACTTCATGATTACGCCGGAAGCCTACTCGCGCTTGCATCGCGTGCCGGGCTCGGAGATTTTTCACTTCTACCTCGGCGACCCGGTCGTAATGCTTCAGCTACATCCCGACGGCATGTATCAGACGCTTACCGTTGGCCCCGACCTCGCGGCCGGCGCGAGGCCGCAGGTCATCGTTCGTGGCAACACCTGGATGGGCTGCAAGCTGGCGCCGGGGGGCAAGGTCGCCCTCCTGGGTACAACCATGTCTCCGGGTTTCGCGCAGTCCGATTACCACGGCGGGACGCGCGACGAGTTGATTGCCCAGTATCCCGATGCCGCCGATCTGATTCGGGAGTACACGCGGGATTGATCTCCAGGCTACCGGGCCTGGCGGGTCTTGCGATTTCCTGCTAGCGAAGTGCGCACATTTTTGCGATACTCTTGCGGCTACAGGTAAGAACCCCTCTCCGGGCTCAGGTGGCACTTGGTGCAGCAGCACTTAAAAGATCGTCAGTGGAAAACTCTGATCTCGTCTCTCCAGCATGGGCAATGCATCCTGATGCTTGGGCCGGAGATTCCTGCCAAACTCCTGGCCGGGGGTACACAAGACAATACGGTCATTGAAGCGCTGAAGCGTCAACTCGCAGACGAACTGGAGGGAGAGAGGTGTACTGTCTGCGGAACCACGCTGTTTGCGATCGCCCAACAATACGAGGACGCTTTCGGTTCGAAGGCGCTCAAGTCCATCGCCGAGGACTTCTATCGCACTTCTCAATTCGGGCCCTCCACCGTGCACGAGATGCTGGCAGCGCTTCCGTTTTCCCTGATCGTCACCACTTCGCCTAATCAATTGCTTGCGCAGGCGCTCAGGACTGCCAACAAAACGCCTTCAGTGCAGCGGTATCACGCCTGGGGCGACAAGCGGGACAACCCGGAGTTCGAGATCACGGGCTCACCGTCGGCGCCGGTGATTTATCACCTCTTTGGCCACGCCGAGGAGCCGGAGTCTCTGGTGCTCAGCGAAAACGACATCCTCGACTTCCTCAAGGCCGTTATCTCGGGAACTTCGCCGATGCCGAACAGTCTGCTGCGGGTGCTGAAGAGCAAAGAGCAGAGCTTTCTCTTCCTCGGCTTTGGTGTGCGGCGCTGGGATTTGCGCATGTTGCTCAAGGTTCTGCTGAAGACCTGGGAACAGGACCAGGGTTCTATCGCCGCCGAGTCGCTGCAGGGACTTGCCGACTCAGATTGCGAAGAAATGGCCCTGTTTTACCAGCGCGGCATGCGCGTGGAAATCGAAGACACGGACGCGGAAACGTTCCTGACGCAGCTTTCACAAAAACTGCAGGCGGCGGGCGGCTACGCCGGCAAGAACACGGCGCCGGTTGCACGGCCGCGAGTTTTCATCAGCTATGCGCGCGAGGACAACGATCTGGCTTCACGGGTTTACAACGCGCTGATGCAGCAACAATTCGATCCGTGGCTCGACACGCAGAGCCTCGTCGGCGGGGTGGAGTGGAATCCGCAGATTGAAAGCGAGATCGCGTCCGCCGACTTTGCGCTCGTGCTCTATACCGAGATGTTCTGCCGGAAAACGGCCAACTATGTGAACAAGGAGGTCGCTCTGGCCACAGACCGCGCGCAATACTTCCGGGGGCCGTTTCTCATCCCGTTGCGGACCTTTGACATGAAGCCGGAAGATCGTGTCCAACAGCTCTCGAAGTTCGACGAGATGCCGCTGGTGCCGGCATCCTTCGACGAGGACATGTCGAAGATCGTTTCCACCATGCGCCGCGTGTACCAGCTGCGCAGCCGGTGACGCCCATGGCAGACACTCGCTTTCGATATCCCGGGGCCCAGCCGTTTCGCGATGATGATGTGGCGCGCCAGACCTTCTTTGGCCGCGACGCTGCCGCCGTCGCCCTCACCGACCAGATTCTCGCCAATCGCCTGGTGGTGGTGTATGCGAAATCGGGGATCGGAAAAACTTCGCTGCTCAACGCCGGAGTCGCTCCGCGGCTGCGCAGCGCCAACACCATGCCGCTGTTTCTGCGCGTCAATGATGTCGAGCACGACATCCGCACCTCGCTGTTTGAGGAAATTCGCTCGGAGGCGGCGCGCCAAAAGGTGGAGTACGTTGCCGGAGATACTTCTTCCCTGTGGACGTTCTTCAAGACCGCGCAGTTCTGGCGCGGCGATCTGCTGCTAACGCCGGTGGTCATCCTCGATCAGTTCGAAGAGCTCTTTACGCTGCAAGGCCAGGAACAGCGCGAACAGTTCCTTTCCGAGCTCAGCTACTTAGTACGCGGCGTAGCGCCTGCTTTGCCGGCCGGCATCAAGCTGAGCGAGACGCCGCCGCCCATGTACGTGGTTCTGTCGCTGCGCGAGGATTTTCTGGGATTGCTGGAGGAAGCCTCCGACCGTATCCCGCAGATTCTCGACCATCGCTTCCGGCTGGCTCCTCTGGATCGCGCCACCGCGGCAGAAGCCATCACCAGGCCGGCGGAGATCCAAAATCCGAATTTTGCCACCAGGCCGTTCAGCCTCGATTCCGCCGTGGTGCCCGCGATTCTCGCTTACCTCGACAAGTCGAGCTATGGCGGACACAAAGTGGAGAGCCGGTACGTGGAACCGTTTCAGCTACAGCTTGTCTGCCAGCGGATCGAACGCGTCATGGCCGACAAGCAGAAAAAGGGCGCCGATAATGCACGCTTCACCCTGGCAGATCTCGGCGGCGAAGAGGCGCTGGCGGAAACGCTTTCCGGTTTTTACCAGGGCGCCATCAGTTCTTTGCAGGGGTACTTCCTGCGTCGCACGGCGCGGCGCATGTGCGAGGAATATCTGATCAGTCCCGAAGGACGGCGGCTGAGCGTCGATGAGCGCACCCTGGAGTCTCAATTGGGGTTGCGATCGAATGACCTGCGCCAACTGGTCGATCGGCGACTGCTGCGCACCGACCGCCGCGCAGATGCAACCTACTACGAGCTAAGCCACGATGCCCTGGTACAGCCGGTGCTTGAGAGCGGACGCACGCAAGCATTGTTCTTTGGCTGGACAGGACTCGTCCTCGGAGTGCTGGTCTCCATGCTGGCGGCGTTCCTCGTCGTAGTCGTTGTTTATTGGGGATTTCTTGCAAAAGACGGCGCGAAAGATCCCTACGACAAGGCAGCAGCCATATTCATCGCAGCTGCAGGGTTTGCGTTCTGCTACCTCGGAGTGCGCTGGTTTGCTTCGGGCAGGCGGACGCGGCGGCGTTACCGGCGCCCATCGGCCGGTCTGGCAGCGCCACCCGCCCTCAGTCCTGGCTAGGCCGAAAGATCACGGCAGCGGCTGCGGACGCTGCTCCATCAGTTCCGTAAAACGCTTGTCGGTGCGCAGGGTCGCAAACTCCGAATCAGTGTAGACCTGCTTGATGTTCTTGAAGCCCTCCTCCATCGCCTTGCGGAGATATTCCAGCGAGTGATCGACATCGCCCGCCTGGGCATACATCCTGGCGACCATGAAGGAAAATGCCGCGCGGTCTTCCGGCGAGCTGGTCTGCGCCAGGATACCCATGCGCGACACACGCTCGAAGATATCGGGATCGATCTGGTAAGCTTCGCGATACTCCTGGGCCGCTTCCTGGTACTTGTGGCGCGCGAAGTAGACCGACGCAAGGTTGTAGTGGAACGTTGGCGCTCCCGGCTTCAACGCCAGGGCCTTGTCATAGTATTTCGACGCCTTGCCGTAGTTTCTGCTGATCTGCTCGACGAAGCCGCGGTTGTTCCAGGCTTCCGCGCAATCCTTGTCAAGCTTCAGCGCGTGGTCGAAAGCTTTCTTCGCCTCTCGTTCCTGCTGCAGGAACAGATAGGCCATGCCCAGCTTGTTGTAGCGCAACGGCGTCACCTGCTGGGCGAGCGCGGCCTGGTAGTAGTCGACCGCGTCCAGGTAACGCTTCTGCCCGCGCAGCAAGTCCCCCTGATGTTCGAGGTCGGCGGCGCTGGAGCCCTTGAGCGGTATCAGCGGCGGCGAGGGGGCAACCACGGTTGGCGTCACCGGCAGATTGCCCGGCATCTGCTGATCGTAATCGGTCGCTACCGCGCACAGGGATAATGTGAGGACAACCGCCAGCGGCAACCAGCGGCAGAGGATTGACGAAGAGAAAAGACGGTCCATAGCCGGACCTCCACCCCGTTCAGCACAATATTAGACCTACTGGGGCGGATTTTTGTTCCCTTTTTCGTTTCCTTGGCCAGGATTTTCCGGCGTCTGGTTCCCGGCATCGCCTTTGCCGCCGAAAAGACGGCCCCAGAACCCGCGCTTCTTTTTCTGCTGGTTTTCGGCTGATGGGGCTACGGGAGGCTCGCCGGCGGCTGGCGGTGCGGTGGCGGCCGTGGTCTGGGTTGGGCCATTCGTGTCTGCCGGTGGAGGAGCCACGGGCGCAGCTCCAACGCCCAGAATCTTCGAAAACACCCCGCGATTGTCGGTAAAGGCCTGTTCGCAGGTCTGCTTGGGCTCGGTCCCGGCGATGAAAGCTACGGTGTAATCCTGCGGGCATGCCGGGGTGGCCAGCAGGTTGGTAACTTTGTCGATCTGCTCGACCACTACGCCCTGCGGCGCGGCGAACGGTTTGGGATCGGAGTACTGCGGCACCTTCACCGCGCGCTTCATGAACTCGGCCCAGATGGGCGCGGCGGTGCTTCCACCGGCCAGCTTCAGGTCGGTGTAGTCGTCGTTGCCCACCCAGACGATGCACAGCAGGTTGCTGGTGTATCCCGCGAACCAGGCGTCGTGCGAGGTTCCGGTCTTGCCCGCCGCCGGCGCGGTGAAGCCGCGGGCCCGCACCGTGTAGCCCGTGCCATTGTCGACCACGCCCTGCATCATGGTGGTCAGCACGTAGGCCACGCGCGGATCGAGCACCTGTTTGGATTCGGCGTCGTACTTCTGAACCACCCCGCCCCTGCTGTCACGCACCGAGCGGACCAGGTCCGGAGTGAGATGCTTGCCTCCGTTGGCGAACACCGTATAAGCGCCGGCCATCTCCAGCGGAGTCGCGTCATACGATCCCAGCGCCACCGACGGCGTTCCCCGTGCACTGGTAATGCCTGAGGCGCGGGCCAGCGCGGCGACCCTGTCGAATCCCACGTCCTGCGCCAGGCGCACGGTAGCGTTGTTGAGGGAAAGCGCCAGGGCGTAACGAGCGGTGACTTCGCCCTTGTAGCTGTCGTGATAGTTGTGTGGTTCGTAAACTGTATTACCGAATGCGATGCTCACCGGCGAGTCGTCCAGCAGCGTCGCCGGAGTAAACACGGCGTTGGTCGCGGGACCTTCGCCGGTGGGAGAGTCCATCGCAATGGTCCCGCCATTCAGGGCGCTGTTGACGGCAGTGGCATACACGAACGGTTTGAAGATGGATCCCGTGGGACGCTTGGCGACGGCGTGGTCCAATTGGCTTAAGCCGTAATTGCGGCCGCCGACCAGCGCCAGCACCTCGCCGGTGTGGGGATCCAGCGCGATCAGCGCCACCTGCGGCATGGGCCCGCTCTCGACGGTGGTCTCGGTCCCGGTGTCCTTGCCCGTCCCGGCCCTGATCTTCCTGGTGCGCCGCTTGATCACCTGCTCGTCCACCAGCTTCATGCCTTCGTCGACGGCTTCGGAAGCGGCCTTCTGAAGATCGGGATCAAGCGTGGTGTAGATGTGCAGTGCCTGCTGGTTGAGGTCGGTTTCACTGAACTGGCTGGAGAGCTGGTCCTTCACCAAATCGACAAAGTAGGGAGCGTCGCTGGCTTCCACGTTGGGCGGCGCCAGCTTCAGCGGCGTGGCCTTGGCCTGCTCCGCCTGCTCGCGGGTGATGGCTCCGGTTTCGACCATCGAATCGAGCACCAGATTGCGGCGCTCCAGCGCGCGCTCCGGATGGCGGTAAGGAGAAAGATAACTGGGCCGCTGAATGATGCCCGCCAGCAGCGCGCACTCCGGTAGGGTGAGGTTCTTGACGTCCTTGTTGAAGTAAGCGCGCGACGCTTCGCCCACGCCCATGATGCTGTAGGTGCCGCGCTGGCCCAGCGGCACTTCGTTGGCGTACATCTGGAAGATCTGCTGCTTGGAGAACTTCTGCTCCAGGTCCATGGCGATCAGCATCTCGGTGAGCTTGCGCTTGACGGTTTTTTCCGGCGTGAGGAAAAAGCCGCGCGAGAGCTGCATGGTGAGAGTCGAGCCGCCCTGGGTGCGATGGCCGTGAATTAGATCGGTCATCCCCGCCTCGAAAAGGCGGTAGTAGTTGACCCCGCTGTGCTGGAAGAAGCGGCGGTCTTCGATGGCGACGATGGCGTTGACCAGATTTTGGGGAAGCTCATCGAACTTGATGAGCTGCCGCTTGGTCCGGTCCGAACCTTCGAACAGCGCGGTCACCATCACCGGCTCAAGCTGGTACTCCTGCGGGGCATCACCTTCCCGGCCTGTAATCTCAATGCCGCTGACCTTGCCACTGTCAACCCGGATGATCGCGGCATCGGCGGCGCGCAACGACTCCGGGCCGGGAAGAACCTCAATCCCACCGCGCACGAAGCGATAATGCCCAACCGGCGATTCGTCATCCTGTCCCTGCTCGGTGTATCCCGCCCGCCGCAGATTGGCGGCGATTTCCTGCGCACTGACCTCCTCTCCTACGGAAACCGTTTTGGGGCGCGCGTAGATCTTCGCCGCAGTGTTGAAGAGTGGGCCTGCCATGCGCTGATCGACGATGCGCGAATACTTGACGTAGAAATACGTGAAAACGCCCAGGAAGATGACGGCCGCAAGGAGGAAACCGCCGGCAAAAAACTTCACGATCGGGTCGCTGAGGGTGAAGCTGCCCGATTTCCTCGTTGCGCGCGAGGGACGGCGATTGGCGGTGCCGGCCGCCTTGCGCGCCGGCTTTCCCGAAGATGCAACTTTGATCTTGATGGCCACGTTTACGAGAGCGCAGAGAAACCTATCGGCCCTAATGATAGACGGCAGAGCGAGACATTCCGTTTATCCAGAGCGCCGACCCCGGGATGCGCCAGGTTGTTCGGCGGTATGCGCCAGAGCGATCATAACTATTGTAGAGCAGGACGACGGGAGAATTGCGCGGCGGCTACAGAACCACCGGTGTTCCAACTGAATATCCGGGAGAAGTTAGCGAAGAGTGAATCCCATGCCCCGCTGGGCGACTGGCAATGATCGTGCGGCACGAAGCGCGCCCTGCAAGGGCAGGACACTTGGAAAATCATGTGTATTTCAATTGCGTTCTGTGAACCACCGCGATGATCGCTCACCGAAAACAGAAGCTCCGACGGCATCAGGGATAGGTCGCATATCCCCAATTGGGTGAAGTCCATGAGTGAATTGACTTTGTTGTAGCAGGCGATGGCAGATATCCAGACGCGGACTAAGAGAGAAGTTCATGTCTGCGGTTGCATATTGGGCATCTAGATTTTACTGGCACCTTCCCGGTGCACCGTGGACTCCGTCCCGCATCCATTCACAGCAAAAAGATTTCCTCCTGATTGAATCATGCTGAGCACTCGGACTAGCTGCTCTGTTCGTGAGATATATCCAACTTCTCCCAAGGCAATGTCGGAAGCGCCGGAGGCAAGCTAAAACGGCTACTCCTGTTAGGCTTCCCAAGAGACTCAGTCCTGCGACCGCGCCGGCCGTACCCCCCGCAGTTGTAACAAGCGCTTTAGCTCGTCTCTTACTCATCGAAGAAAGTAGGTCTCTGACATATCGTATCCACTTATCATTTGGATGAAAGGCTACGTAGTGAGATATTCGGGGAATCACTACAGAGCACTGTGAATGCTCAGCTGCTGGTTCGAAGACCCATACTTCTTTGTCATGGGCAACACCGCACTCCCAGGCAACCCAATCTCGTGTTTCCTGCAACCGTTCGACATTCTCTGTCAGGAGCACGAAAACGGCCTCGGCCGAGCGAATATCATTTGCCACGTATTGTCCGGCAACGCGACTCGAAAGGGCTTCGTATTCTTCGTATTTCGCCTAGGTTCCGGATGCAGCAAACGCGGTACTGAGAAACTGTAGATATTCGCGATCTCTTCGACTATGGGAAACAAAAACATGTTTCATGGGCGTGTCCGAAAAGTTGGTCAGGCGCGATTGTAAACTAGGGTGACCGCGGAACAGTAGATTATGCTACGGCCAATCCCCTGGAAAGAGCCGAAGCAAACCATGCCTCAAGCAATGGCGGTGGGGCCTAGCCTTCGGCGGCTTCCACGCTGCCGGCGTCCGCGCTCAAGGGCAATGCAGGCGCCGCGGCGGCACTGATGGCCGCCTGGGCCGGCGCCGCTGTTTCGTCGTTGGCGCCTTGCGGCAGCGCACGGCAGCCACAACCACAAAGGCGTTGGTCACCAACACGACGGTGAAAGCCATGGAGGGGAGGAAGGCGAAATCCGGGCCGCGGGCGTTCAAGATTTGTATCGCCAGTACGGCGGTGATCAGGCCGCGCGGCAGCATCAGGAAGAGCAGCTCATTGTCCGCCCGGCTGGAACCGCGAATGCTCCAGCGCGTGGCATAGACGGCGAGGATGCGCGCGATCAGCAAGGCCACCATGATGGCGATGATAGGCAGGATAAAACTGCGGCTTACGACCTCCGCCATCACTCCCAGCACAACAAAGAAGAACGAACGCACCAGGAAGGAGAACTCGGCCTGGAAAGCGACCATGCGCGCTCCCTGCCGGGTTATGTGGGGAGACCGCGGCAGGTTGCTCAGGGTGAGGCCGAAGATCAGTTCGGCCAGCAGACCGCTGCCTCCGGCCAGACGGCCGATGGCGAAGACGGCCAGCACGACCCCGAGATTCAGGGCGTTGGCGAACTGCTGTTCCGCCACAAACGGCAACAGTTTCCGCCACAAGACACCGGCGCCGATGCCCAGCACCACATCCACGATCACGTGATGGGAGAAGCCGACCACCAATCCCGAGAACAGTGTCTCGGTCCCGGAGATGGTCACCAGAGTCCCGACCGTCAACACCGCGAGAATCTCGCCCAGCGATGACTCCAGCGTCAGGGTCACCTTGAGGTAATTGGGCGAATCCATCTGCTGCAGTGCAGGCAACACCACGGCGCTGCTGGTCGAGCCGAGGGCCGCGCCGATCAGCAAGCTGTCGATCCAGGAGAAGTGCAGAAGAAGGTGCGTGACCGCGGCCACCAGATACACGGTCAGGCCAAAACATGCGGTGGCCAGCAGCAGAGCGCCGGGCAAGTTGCGTATCACCTCGCGCAGGCGCAGCTCCAGCCCGCCTTCAAACAGGATCAGGATCAGGGCCAGCATGCCGAGCACGCCAATGGTGTGCTGGAAGGTGTCAGGATCGATCCAGTGCATGACGGGGCCGAGGCTTACGCCGGCCAGCAGCAGCACCACAATGTCGGGGACACGGGTGAGGCGGGACAGCCGGTTGGCGGCTACGGCCACTACCAACAGGGCGGCAGGAAAGGCGAAGATGCGACCATAGTCCATAGCGAGCCCGAGATCGGCAAATTGCCAGTGAGATATGTTGCTGGATTTTCCGCCGAAATGCCAGAGGGGAAGTTCACATGGGCAGGAAACGGCAACATCCCACAATGCCAAGGGTTTAAAATACTTGATGCGGGCGGCGCCGTTGGTCCCGCATTACGGAAAGAGGTTTGCATGCTTGACAATCTGTTCCAGCCGATGCACCTGCTGGTGATCATGTTTATTGCTTTGCTGGTGTTTGGGCCGAAGAAGTTGCCCGAACTGGGCAAGGGCATCGGTGAGGGGATTCGCAGCTTCCGCGAGTCGGTGCGCGAAAAAGATCCCACCAAGCCGGAAGCGTAATCTCCTCACTTACCGCGAAGCGGAAAACGCCATTGCGATGTTGCGCTGGCGTGGGCCGTCGAGTTCGATGAGCACCACGCGCTGCCAGGTGCCCAGCAGCAACGCGCCTTCTTCCACGATCAGGCTCACGGAAGTTCCAATGAGTGCGGACAGGATGTGGTCCGGCGTGTGCGACGGATCGTGCGGATGGCGGTAGCGCAGCTTCGGCACCATCGACTCGAAGGCGTCGAGCATATCAAGATCGGTTCCGGGATCGAGGTCGGCCGTGGTTAGTGCAGCCGTCGTATGCAGTACCAGCAGGTGGCAGACTCCGCTTTGGCGTGGATAATCGCGCCGCAACTCGGCCTGTACCTGTTCGGTGATGTCAACGATCTCGCGCTTCTTACGGGTCTTGATGCTGAGAGGATTCATGCGTAGCTCACTGTAACTTGCCCGTCTTGAATTGTTCGGCGCAATCGCGTCCTCACGGCCTAAATGTTCAAATCCTTCGAAGGTATTGCGAGAACTAGTTGTAATACCTTCGTAATCTCTGGCTTCCGTGGCGCATAAGTGCTATTTCGAGCCGGAAGTTCCGGGCCTTCTCGATTTTGAACTTTTGCTTACTGGGAGTCGAGTTTACAATTTCTTCACTGCGGGACTACCCTCTCTCAGCTATTCGTCCCGCCAGTCACGAAAATCAGGAGGAAACAGTGAAACGCTACATGCTCCTCGTGTTGGTTGTCGTGCTTGCGGTCTTTGCCTCGCAGGCGAGCGCTGACAATTTGTTAGTGAACGGAAGCTTCCAGTCAGGCGATTTCACCGGCTGGACGCTCGGAACAACCTCGAATGGCACTGCGGGTCCGGGATATCCAATTGTCACCCAGTGGCCGCTGGACAACAACCTCAATGCCTGGGAAGGTGAAGTCGGCGAAGTGAACTTCACCGGTCAGTACGAAGGGGCCACGCTGTCCCAGACGTTCACCTCCGGTGCAGGCCCTGCGACACTCAGCTTCCTGTGGGCAGCGAATGGAGCCGGCGGAAACGCTGACGGCGGTGACTTCCGCCTGATTTTGGATGGAGCCACGCTGGCAGACCACGACGTGGGGCAAATTAATCCAGACCAGCTTGTTAACGGTTCGCTGAGCGCGAACGTGAACCTTACCGCCGGCCAGCACACCTTCGAAATTGACGTCCTCCGTAGGTACATCGTGCTCCCGGGCGACACGCCTTTCCAGTATGTTACCGGTGCCGATGTGGAAGGCAACGGCGTTCCGGAGCCCGGCTCGCTGGTCCTGATGGGATCAGGCGTGCTTGGCCTGGCTGGAGTACTTCGCCGCAAGCTACGCTTCTAAGTCAGTCTATAACTGGTTTAAAACTGGTTTTAACCATTCAGGCGGCCTGACAACGGCCGCCTTTTCTTCGCCGATGTCTTACTACGGCCGGCTTTATTGGAACATCAGGCGTAAAAGTGCTATCTACGTCCGGGGCTAGTCTAATTCGCCAAATTTTAGTGTTAGATTCTCTTTGAACTCTTCTTGTCTTTGATCTAGACTCATTCTCTGCACGAAGCGGCTGAAGTTTCGTGTCCGCTCTTGCACACGCGTGGGAATCAGGAGGAAACAAGTGAAACGCTACATGCCCTTTGTGTTGGTTGCCTTGCTTGCGGTATTTGCGGCACAGGCGGGCGCCACCAATCTACTCATCAATGGAAGCTTCCAGGACAACGACTTCACTGGCTGGACAATCGGCACAACATCCAACGGAACCTGGGGCCAGGGATACCCGGTTGTTACGGGATGGCCTTTGGGTGGAATGAACGCTGCCGAAGGGGAAGTTGGCGAAGTGAACTTTGACAGCACCTACCAGGGTGGAACCCTTTCTCAGACCTTTACCAGCGGCTCGGGAGCAGCAACTCTCAGCTTTAGCTGGGCTGCGATGGGTGACGGCATTCACCAGAACGCCGATGGCGGTCTGTTTGAACTGGTGCTGGATGGAACGTTACTGGCGCAGCATGACGTGGGTACGATTGGCCCGAACGACCTGTTCAACGGTACGCTCACGGCCAACGCCAACCTGTCCGCCGGCTCGCACACCTTTGAAATCGAAGTCCTGCGTCCCTACACTAGCCTTCCGGCCAACACTCCGTACCAGTTCGTGACCGCCGCGGATGTGGAAGGGCAGGGCGTTCCTGAGCCCGGCAGTTTCGTGCTGTTGATTTCGGGTGTCCTGGGCGTTGCTGGCGTGGTAAGCCGGAAGCTGGGATTCTGAATCGGTTTCGAAGGGGTTTAACTCTCAGGCGGCCTGCGACGGCCGCCTTTTTCTTCGCGATGTCTTGCCATGGCTGGTATCTTTGATGGCCTAAAAGTGCTATCTACTACCGCAATGATTCATCAAATTTTAGTGCTAGATTCTCTTTGAACTCCTCTTGCCTTTGATTTACACTCAGTACCCTGCAAGAAGCGGGTCAGGTTTAGTTTCGCTCTTGCACATGCGTGTGTGAATCTGGAGGAAACAAGTGAAACGCTACATGCTTTTTGTGATGGTTGCCTTGCTAGCGGTATTCGTGGCACAGGCAGGCGCAACCAACCTGATTCAAAACGGAAGCTTCCAGTCGAATGACTTCACCGATTGGACAATCGGCACAACCAGCAACGGAACATGGGGCTCGGGATTCCCAGTGGTTACGGGATGGCCCTTGGGTGGTATGAATTCTGCTGAAGGCCAAGTCGGCGAAGTGAACTTCGACGGCACCCAGCAGGGCGGAACGCTGACGCAGAGCTTTATGAGTGCCGGAGGCGCTGCGACAGAAACCTTGCTTTGGGCAGCCATGGGAAGCGGGAACGCCGACGGCGGCGAGTTCACCATGATTCTGAATGGAGTCCAGATCGCCCAGTATGACACGGGAAGCATCAACGGGATGTTGAATGGGAGCCTGAGCGCGAGTGCGCCGCTCGTCGCTGGAATGAATACCCTGCAGATCGACGTTACGCGCCGCTACATCTCCACCGGAGGAACGCCCTACCAGTGGGTTACTGGTGTCGACGTGGAAGGGCAGGGCGTTCCAGAACCTGGTAGCTTTGTGCTGATGCTATCGGGTGTTCTGGGCGTTGCCGGCGTGATCAGCCGCAAGCTGGGACTCTAGATCAGTTTGGAATTGGTTTGACTTTTTTCGGCGGCCTGAACCAGGCCGCCTTTTTCGCGCAACTGAAGGTCCGAGTAGTGAGCTGACAAAAGCAGACGCTCTGGCCTAAAGGCGCTATATTCCCTCCAAATTCATCAATTTTTTGTGCACGATCTTGTTCCCGCTTCATGCCATTTTGGGATAAACTGTCAGACCTGCCAAGATGCGAGCGGTGTTTCTCGCTCTTGCACAGGCGCGTGTGAATCTGGAGGAAACAAGTGAAACGCTACATGCCCTTTGTGCTCGTCGCCTTGCTTGCGGTTTTTGCTGCGCAGGCAAGTGCCACTAATTTGCTAGTTAACGGAAGCTTCCAGTCGGGCGACTTTACCGGCTGGACAATTGGCACAACATCCAACGGAACATGGGGCCAGGGATTCCCCGTTGTTACAGGATGGCCCTTGGGTGGCATGAATGCTGCCGAAGGAGAAGTCGGCGAGGTGAACTTTGACGGCACCCAGCAGGGTGGAACCCTGTCGCAGACCTTCACGGCCGCCGGAGGAGTTGGAACAATCAGCCTGGATTGGGCAGCCATGGGGGTTGGCGGCCAGAACGCCGATGGCGGCGAGTTCACCATTCTGTTGGATGGAACTCAAGTCGCCCAGTACGACACGGGAACCATCGACGCGAACCAACTCCTCAATGGAACGTTGACCGCCAATGTGAACCTGGCGGCCGGTATGAATACTCTGGAAATCGAAGTCACCCGGAAGTATCTTACGGCCCCTGGCGGTACTCCCTATCAGTTCGTGACCGGCGCGGATGTGGAAGGCCAGGGCGTCCCTGAACCCGGCAGCTTCGTCCTGTTGGTTTCGGGGGTTCTGGGCGTTGCCAGTGTGGTGAGCCGCAAGTTCGGCCTCTAGATCAGTTTCGAATTCGGTTAACCGTTACGGCGGCCCTTTGTGGGCCGCCTTTTTTTTGTCTTCGCGATCTACCGGGCGTGGGTAGCGGCATCTTCGATCAAAGCCGCGGCTTCCTTGGGGTGCGAGATGTAGACCACGTGACTGGCCCCTGCGACTTCGACCATGTAGCTTTTGGCTCTGGCTGCATACCGTCGTTCGAGCTTGGGGTTGATGGTTCGATCTGCCCCCGCAACCAGCATCCAACTGGGCTTGCTCCGCCAGGCCGGGGCCGTGATTACTGCTGTGAAATTCTCCGCTTTGTTCAGCACTTGGGAATGCGCCATGAAATCCGACTGCTGCATAGACAAATCGGCGGCAAAGTACTCATGAAACTGCGCCGGATCGAGGTAGGTGAATCCGTCGGCTGTCTTCTTGATTGCCCCGGACTGGCTGAGATCGCTGGGAAAACGCTTACCGTCCTGGGCTTCGCTTTCTCCCGCATCCGGCATATGCGCGGCAATGTATACCAGGCCGGCCACGGAAGGATCCGTACCCGCTTCGGTAATGACTGCGCCTCCGTAGCTGTGAGCAACGAGGATGCAAGGTCCGTTCTGCAGCGCCAGGATTCTCTTCGTCGCCGCGACGTCGTCCTGAAACGACGTTTCCGGTTCCTGGACGATGCTGACGCCGTAACCATCCTTCACCAGAATGTCGTATACACCCTTCCAACCCGAACCGTCGGCCCAGGCGCCGTGAACCAAAACGATGTTCCGGATCGGGGTGTGTTGCGCGTGCAGAGCTGTTGCGGCCAGGAGCGCAACGATCAGAGAACCAAAACAAGTCTGGAAGATATGGGCCCTGAAAAAATTCCGCACCATCACAACCTCCTTGGCTTTTGGATACGAGTGGAGACGCTTCCTGATACCGGCCGGACATTGCCGGCTGATAACAACAGGAATAGATGCTGTGCCCGGTGGTAGGAAACAGACAAGTCGCCGGGTCTTGGAGTAGATCGCTATCGTAATTCCCTGCCGCGCGTCTCCGGCAGCGGGAGCACGGCGATCGCGGCCAGCAGGAACGCCCCGGCGCACAGATAGAAGGCAGCGTCGAGGCCGTGGCGCTGGCCGAACCATCCGATCAAGAGCGGAGAGACCGCGCTTATCATGCGCGCGCCGTTGTAGGTCGCACCCAGCGCCTGCGCACGGATGGCAGTGGGAAAGATTTCGCTGGCGATGAGCCCTGAGCCGGAGAAGAATCCGGTGCCAAAGAAGGCGACGGCAATCCCCATCACCATCAGCGCGCCCGAACTGCGCGCCATGGCATAGAGCGGAACCAGGAGAGCGGCCGCCAGCAGATAGAAAACGAATGCTCCTTTGCGGCCAAAGCGATCGGCTGCCGGCCCGAAAAACAGGTAGCCGGGAAGCATGCCCAGCAGATTGAGCGTCAGCAGCAGGCCCGTAGTGGAGAGTATGCCGAAGCCGCGGCCGCCCTGTTCCACGGGAATGGAAAGATAGGGCGGTATCCAGGTAAACAGCCCCCACCAGGCGAAGAGTCCGAAGAAGTTGAGCAGCAGGAGGGCGACCGTGTTGCGGAGAAGCGGCCGGCGGAAGATGTCCCGCAATGTAAGACTTCGGTCGGCGGGATCGTCCGGCAGGTTCCCCCGCGGGGAAGCGACGTCAGGCTTTTTCCTGTTTCGCGCCTCCCGCCACATCTCCGATTCGGGTACACGGCGCCGGATCCAGAACGTGACCAGCGCCGGCAGCACGCCAACGAAAAACACATGGCGCCAGTTGGCAAAGTGCAGCACGATTCCGGCGACCAAGGCAGCCAGAGCGTAGCCGATGGCCCACGAGCTTTGCACCATGGACAGCGCGCGGGCGCGCAGATGTGAGGGCCAGGTCTCGGCGACCAGGGTTGCGCCCGTATTCCACTCGCCGCCCATGCCCAGTCCAAGAAAGGTGCGAAAGACGGCAAGCTGCACAACCGACTGCGAGAGCCCCGAAGCGAACGAGAAGATCGAGTAGGTCAGGATGCTCAGGGAGAGCGCGCGAGCCCGGCCAATGCGGTCGGCGATGGCGCCGAACAGCAGTCCGCCCGCGCCGGAGGCGAGCAGCATGAGGGTATTCAGCAAGCCGACGGTGGCCTTCGACATGTGCAGGTCACGCATGATGTGCGCGACCACCAGGGCATAGAGCATGACGTCGAAGGCGTCGAGCATCCAGCCAAGCGCGGCGGCCAGCAGGGTGCGGCGCTGCGCCGGCGTGGCTTCGGCAAGGGCTGACCAAGGCGTAGGCATTAGGCGGGAATTCTAACAGCCGAGGCAAACTGACCAACGGTTTCGTTGAACGGGGCCAGTCCTTGTCAATGGCCCTAAGGTGCTATAAATCGGCTTAAGTCAAACATATCATTTGAAATATAAGATTGCCAAAAACTAAAGATTCTGGCTTCTATGTGCTATACTAAGAGCAGAAAAGTCAGAGAGGCGCCTATGCCCTTTCTGGCTTTTTGTTTTTGGCACGGAAATGCCGAGCCGATAGCCGCGATGCGGGCGGCCCGGCATCATCGGACCCTCGATCCCAGGTCAACTCCAGACCTTCGAACTGAAGAGATCAGCTTACGATTGCATTACTTTCGTTAGAACCTTCTTAACAAGCTGATTCCTATCGTCACCTAGGCCGATGTTACCCGTGACTGCAATTGCAGCCACGGATCAGCGGCCCCTTTGGGCCAATGACTGGCAAGCCGGGACGACGGATGAGCAGGACGATACTGCAATTCGCCACGGCCTGCAGTGGCAAGCGCTGTGCACCCCCGTGCAAGCGCGCCAGTAGCGGCAACAGATCGAGCGAGCTGAGCGGCAACCAAGCAGTTTCTGTACAGCGACAGGTCACAACGCGTCCGGGAGCCGGGTCCGTGCCTTCATTAAGGAGCTCGCGATGTTGTCGTGCTGTCATAACGATTCTTGTCCGGACGTTCTCGTTCGCAAATATCGCTGCCTCATCATTATTGCAACCCTTGTTTTCGCCATAGCCGGCGCGGTATGTGCGTCAGCAGCAACCGGACATCCCGACGAAATCAGCAATATTTCCGTACAAAACGTCACCCCCACCTCGGCCGACATTGTGTGGGACACCGTGCACCCGAGCAACTCACAGGTAGTGCTGGCACGCGACACCAACTACCAGGGAGAACGGCGTATCAACGGCACCGATTCGAGTCTGGTGAATCATCATCACGTCACCGTTGACCGCCTCTTGCCTTACGATACGGTCGAACAAACGGGAACGTATTACTTCTACGTTGTGTCCACCGATGTAAATGGAGTCACCTCGACTTCACCTGGCCCCTACGATGCGAACACCGGCGATCCGAATACCTATCTGCTGCCATTACAGACCTTGCCCCCGGACCCCAACAGCCAGTCGAATTACCTTCTCTACACATACGGTCCGAGCAACGTTTATGCCGGTTCCGACCTCTATTTCGCAGTACAGGTCGCGCAGATTGCAGGAAACCATCCTCTCATCTATGTGCTCAACCGGAGCGGCTACAACAACGGCAGTGACGGCGTGGTTAAGGCCGCGGCGGCGGCTACGGCGCGGGGGCTCACACCCGAGACCATTAGCGTTCACCTGGCTTGCAGTGAGTACAATCCCAACAACAGCGACGATTATGACCAGTACTATGACGGCGGCAAGAACATGGGGTTCTGCTACAACTCCCAATACAACCTGATGACGGTGAGACTGCGCACTTCAGCGAAGACGGCTCGCGGAAATTACGCAGTTACTATAACCCTGCAGGACAACGGGCAGAACGTCTCGACCACGTATTACTTCTCGGTCTTGTCGGCACCCACGGCGCCGCTGGCGCACGAGACGTATCCTTCCCCGATTCCCGGCCAGGACACGTGGGAGAGCTACATGACGCAGCTCGGCCACAAGTTCTGCGACGATCAGAACTATGCCGGCTCGCGCGACAGCCTGAATGCGGGGGGAAGCTTTCTGACCAGCTTCGGCGCGCAGAACCAGGAGGATGCCTGGTATTACGATGGCGGCCGGGTGTATCAGCAGATTGAAAGCTACACCAACGATTCTTCATGGAACCACTGCGCGCTGACCCTCCTCGACCCTTACCGCCAGTGGATCCTGGCCAACGGCGGAAATCTCCCGCTTTATGCCATCTTCCCATACGGAATGGCAATGAACTACTGGCGCACGGGAGAAACCGCCAATCTGGACGCGATTAGGCTGCTGGAGAGCGTGCCCTGGGGCGCGCAGATGGGCGGCTGGGTCGATCCGTACATGATTAGGGAAACGGCTTACGGCGCCGACGTCCGCATCAACTATGAACTCCTGACAGGAAAGCGGGACCGTCTTCTGGCCAAGAACATCGATAAGCTGCTCGGCCACCTCGACATGCTCTACAACGGGCGGCTGGGTGCGTCACACCCCTTCATGGTGGGGCTGGCGATGGAGACCGCCATTCACTATTACGACATGACGGTTGCGGAAGGACATCCCGATTATCGCGTGCCTCCAGTGGTGAAGCGTGCCATGGACGCTCTGTGGCGCGATTATTATGTTCCTGACACGCATACCTTCCGCTACACCCTCTGGGACCTCCCTACCATCGACAACTGGACCACGCTGAACGACCTGGTAGCTCCGGCGTACGCCTGGTATTGGAGCTTGACGGGGGACTCATTGAGCCAGGCCCGCGGCGACGATCTCTTCCAACACACCTTCGACAACGTGGAACAGGCAACACGGACCGGCAAGCAATTCAGCCAGATTTACAAGTGGAGCTTTGATTTTGTCCGCTGGCGCAGCGGCATCACCGGCTCGACAACGGTGCAGGACAACAATCCGTTTGCCGGGCCCTATCCCGATACCGAGCCTCCGATTGAAACACAGGTGGCCGCAAACGTTACGGACACGACTGCCACCTTCACCTGGAAGACCTATGAAAACGCCGACTCACAGGTGGTCTATGGTTTTGCGAGCGGCTATTATCCGCAGCAGTCGGTGCTGCTCGATACCGGCGGAGGCACGACGTCCCACAGTGTGACAGTGACCGGATTGCAGCCGGGTGCAACCTATCACTACCGCATCGACTCGCGCGATGCGGCCAAGAACCTGGCTTCGCTGGCGGACGCCACGTTTACGACCGCAGCAGGCGGGAACAATGGAGGTGGCGGCGGAACAGTTAACGGCGGTGGAACCATCACGGGTGGCGGCTCAGGCAATACCGGCGGCGGGACCATCACGGGTGGCGGCTCAGGCAATACCGGCGGCAGAACCATCACGGGTGGCGGCTCAGGCAGCTCCGGTAGCGGGACCGTGACGGGCAGCGGTTCGAGTCTCTCTGGAAGCGGCGATAGCACCACGAGCGGCGCAGCCTCAGGCAGCGGCACCGCGTCGGCGGGCGCTGCTCCGGGATCCTCTGCTTCGTCGCGCTCCAGCGCGTACGCCAATAAGGCCATGCTGATGCAGTAACTGTGAATGCAGTAGTCAGCCATAACGATTGCCTTCGGCCGGAGGCCCCAGCTCCTCCGGCCGTTTTCTTTGCCAGCTTGCGCCGTTCACTGCGGTGGGCAGCCACAATCCGTGGAGGTGGGATAGAATCCCGTATCCCCGCGTCGCAAGAGTCAAACCTTTGCTTCCGTCCGGACAACTGCGCTCAGGCGCGGTCCCGGCAATCTCGAAGCAGGACAGGAGATCAATGATGTCGAGCCCCAGTGGGAGCGGCCGCGCTCGCGCATTCCAGATCATTGTCAGCATCAGCATTACAGTCGCGGCGTTTGCCTTAGCGGCTCCAGTCCAGGCCCAGACCTTTCACCTGCTGTACACACTTCCGGAGGAATGGTTTTCATCGCAGCTGACGATGGATCAGGCAGGTAATTTGTATGGAGTAACGGCCAACAGCGGCGAGAGCGACAACAACGAAATATGCGAGGACGGATGCGGAGCCGTATTTGAACTCTACCGAAACAACTCCCAGTGGGTATTGATCACGCTCTACACCTTTCAGGGAGTGGCTGACGGATTCAACCCGCAGGGGCAACTGACTTTCGGACCGGATGGCCTCTACGGAATGACTTTGTACGGGGGCTCTTGGGGCTTCGGCACGGTTTACCGTCTCACGCCACTCTGCAAGACCGTGTGCAATGGGTGGCTACCCTGGAAGCACACGGTGCTATACAGCTTTCAGAATGGAAACTGTAATACAGGCTGCGATGGAAGGTACTCCAGTACTCCAGTGACGTTTGACCATGCCGGGAACCTCTACGGCATAACCGAATACGGCGGTATTGGGAACAACGGCATGGGGCAGGGAACGGTATTCGAAGTGTCGCCTCCGCCGCGCGGCCCACGCGCCGGTAAATGGCAAGAGACGCAACTGCATGCCTTCGGCAAAACACAGTCGGACGGAACCGAGCCCCAAGGAGGTCTGCTGAGGGACAATGCCGGCAATCTATATGGGACAACCTTAAATGGCGGGGACAACAATCTTGGGACGGTTTATGAACTGCTAGCTAACGGGCGCACGTTTACCGAAACTATTCTGCACAGCTTCGATTTCAGCGACGGCACCCACCCCGTAAGCGGGCTGATCGCTGACCCGTCGGGAAATCTGTACGGCGCAACTTATAGCAGCTCTTCCGGGGGGACAGTCTTCGAACTGAGTCCGTCAGGCAATGGCTGGACGTTTAGCGTGCTCTACAACTCTCAGCCAGGGCAGGCGTCATCGTTGGAGGGACTGGCAATCGATGCCGGCGGAAACCTGTACGGTGTGGGTTACATGGGCGGCAAGTTCAACGCCGGCGCCATCTACAAGCTCACGCCGACGGAAAACGACTGGGTGTATACGAGCCTCCATGATTTCACCGGCGCCCTGGATGGCGAGTACCCCGAATCCCTTTACCTGGATCCCAGCGGCAATCTCTACGGCAGTGCGCACTGTGGCACCGGCTGCGAAACCAGCCTGGTCTGGATGATTACACCGAATTAGCAGATTCTGTTGCTTGTATATCGGATTGCGGACATGCCGGGCCCGCTGAGGTTCTGCTGAGTTTACCTGCACCTCACCGATTCGGCTGGCTTGGATTCTTACGCCGGCTGCGCGCGATGAGCTCGATTAACCCATAGACCACCAAGCAGATCCAGAGGTCCACCAGCAAGCCGAGGTCCAGGTGTTCGGGACTGTGCTGCGCTCTGGCCGGCAGATGTGGTGAGAGCACAAAGAAGTAAAGGACATTTCCGATCAGGACGGCGGCGAATTGTTTGAGTAGGCGGCGGGCCATGTACGAGTGTAGTGCAATGTGCGACCTGTTGATGGTTGTAGGCTATTGGCTTTTGGCTTTTGGCTTTTGGCTTTTGGCTCTTGGCTTTTGGCTCTTGGCCCTTGGCAAGATACTCACCGGAACCTCTCTGGCCAAGAGCCAAGAGCTAAAGGCTAATAGCCAAAAGCCAATAGCCGCTGTCCGCTGCGGTACCATCTTCTGTGCTCGACCTCTCCACCAACGTGCAGTATGTGAAGGGCATCGGCCCGAAGATCGCCGAGATCTTGCTGGAGAAGGGTATCGCCACCGTCGAAGACCTGCTCTACTACCTGCCATTTCGCTATGAAGACCGATTGAATCCGCGCGGCATCAACGAGCTGCGCGCGGGAGAGATGGCCAGCATCGTCGCCGAGGTCCGCACGTTCGGCCTGTTTCGAACCAAGCGCATGCCGCTGTTCGAGATGACAGTCGGCCAGGGCCGCGACACGCTGAAGTGCGTGTGGTTTAACGCCGCGTATCTCAAAGACAAGTTCCGCGCCGGCATGACGCTCGCACTCTACGGCAGGGTCGAGCAGAGCGACTTCGGCCACCAGCGCTTACAGATCCTCCAACCGCAGTTCGAAGTTCTGCACGATCCCGCCGAGGCGCAATCCAACGAAGAAAGCAAATGGAAGTCGCTGGAGGTCGGCCGCATTGTTCCCATCTATGAAGCAGCGGGCAAAGGGCGGCTCACGGCGCGCTGGTTTCGCCGTGTGATTCACGGCATGATCGAGCAGCTCCAGCCGGACATTCCCGATGCGATCCCGCCGATCGTCCGCGGCCGCATGAGCCTGATCGACCGCCGCGGTGCCTTCCAGCAAGCGCATTGGCCGGAGGTGGGCGAGAGCCTGACGAAGCTTCAGGAGGCGCGCACCCCCGCGCTGGTACGGCTGATCTTCGAGGAGCTGTTCTTTCTCGAACTCGGGCTGGAGTTGAAACGCCGCAAGATGCGGGCACAGACCGGCATTGTGTTTGAGACGAATGACGACATTCGCACCGCCGTGCGCAAGATCCTGCCGTTTCGTCCGACGAAAGCGCAATTCCGCGTGCTGAAGGAAATCGTCGACGACATGAAGCAGCCATCGCCGATGCGGCGGCTGCTGCAAGGCGATGTCGGCTCCGGCAAGACGATCGTTGCGCTGGAAGCGGCGGTAATCGCCATGGAGAACGGTTACCAAGTGGCGATGATGGCGCCGACGGAGATCCTTGCTACACAGCACTATCTCTCGGCCCGGCGCATACTGGAGCCCACGGGCTATCGCATCGTATTGCTGACCGGCTCACAGGAGTCGGCGCGCAAGAAGCAGACACGCCATCACATTGCGCAAGGCAACGCGCAATTGGTCATCGGCACACATGCGCTGATTCAGGAGTCAGTTGAGTTCGACAAGCTGGGGCTGGTGATCGTCGATGAGCAGCACCGCTTTGGCGTGATGCAGCGCTTCAAGCTGATGAAGAAGGCCGGGCAGGCCGAGCCCGACGTGCTGGTCATGACGGCTACGCCCATCCCGCGCACGCTGGCACTGACGCTGTATGGCGACCTCGAAACTAGCGTGCTCGACGAGCTGCCGCCCGGACGCACGCCGATCAAGACCACCCGTGTCGGCGATGAGCGCGCCGAGGAGGTCTGGCAGTTCGTGCGCAAGCAGGTTACGGAGGGCCGTCAGGCATACGTGGTGTATCCCGTGATCGAAGAGGGAGCGCTGGGTGGAGAGCTCAAGGGCGCCATCAACATGTACGACGAACTTCGCAAGAGCGACCTCGCCTGGTTGCGCGTTGGCCTGCTGCACGGGCGCATGTCGGCAGACGAAAAGGACGCGACCATGGCGGCGTTTCAGAAGGGCGGGATCGACGTGCTGGTCGCGACGACGGTCATCGAGGTTGGCGTGGACGTCGTGAACGCCAGCGTCATGGTGGTCGAGCACGCCGAGCGCTTTGGGCTTTCGCAACTGCATCAGTTGCGGGGGCGCATCGGGCGCGGCAGTGCGAAGTCACATTGCATTCTGATGACGGGTGGCAAGGTTTCTCCAGAAGCGGAAGAGCGATTGCAGGCCTTGGTGCGCACGCAAAATGGATTCGAAATCGCAGAACTCGATTTGCAGCAGCGCGGGCCGGGAGAGTTCTTCGGGACAGCGCAGGCGGGGATGCCGAATTTTCGCGTGGCCAACCTGATTCGCGATCGCGAGCTTCTGGAAGCCGCACGCCATGAAGCTCGCTTCGTGCTCGAAGGCCCGAACGAAAATCTGACGAAAGAAGAAATTGCGCACGCCGTGCAGCACCTGCGCAGCCACTGGAATCGAAGATACGGTCTGGTGGAAGTGGGATGAAAGCAGTTGGCCGTGATCAGTTGCCCGTGATCAGTTGCCGGTTGTCAGTCAATCGAGTCGTTTTGCACCCGACTTGAGTGGGGCCATAAAGCCGCGCTCTATTGAATTGTCATCCTGAGGCGGCTTCAGCCGCCGAAGGACCTGCTCTCCTTGGCTGAGCGACAGAGGCGGTTTCTGCGATGGTGCTCACGGACGCCTTGCTCGGGATGACAACCCAAACGCGCGCACAACCTTTGTATACTCAGATTCCTTAAGTGTTTGAACCACGGGGGTAGCTATGAATCAGGCACAAGAAATTCTGCAATCCATAGCGGAACGCTTTTCAACTACGGCGACAGTGAAGCAGGTTTTCGGCGATCCGATTGAACGCGGCGGCAGGACGGTCGTGCCGGTCGCCCGCGTGCAGTATCGCCTCGGCGGAGGCTGGGGAGGCAGCAGGCAGGGGGGCGCTGCTGAGGACAAGCCGTTGGCCGCCGGCGGTGGCGGAGGAGGTGGCGTGGTCGCTGCCCGTCCTATGGGCGCGCTGGAGATCACCGACGCCGGCACGCGCTTCATTCACTTCGTCGATCCTGGCGATATCGCAAAGGCTTGCGTCGGCGGTCTGCTTGCGATCCTGGTCGTTCGGCGTCTGACACGCAAACGCGGCTGAGGCGATCCATGCAGCGCAAGCCCAACGGTAGTACCGCTGGTGTGAGCCGGTTTGTGTCGCCCCGGAAGGGGCCCTCAATTTTTTTGTGTCCTTCCCAGCACTCCGGCGTGCCTGCGGCGCTGGCGCCTTGAAGCCAGGGGGCCATCTGGCTGCCTCATAAATCGGTTTGCCTTGTATCAGGGCACGCCTTTCAGGCGTGCCGAATGGGGCGCGAAAAATGTCCGGGCTTCAGCCCCTGCAAAACCGGGCGCGCAGGGGCTGAAGCCCAAGATGATTACTTGCCGACCATGGCCCGGCTGAAGCCGTGCCCTGATACAAAACAACTCATGAGATAGCTAGATGGCTTCTAATAACCCGTCGCTAACTTGTACGATCTTTGCTTGCATCCCTGCTCGCGAATCAGCAAACTAGGCGGAAGTGACTACATCCGCCAAAGCTGAGCTGTTTCGGCTGCTGCCGTCGGTTGACGAGTCGTTGCATGACGCGGCTTTGCAGCCGATGCTGGACCGCTATGGCCATGCAGCAGTAACCAGCGCAGCCAGGGCGGTGCTCGACCAGGTCAGGCAGGCGATTTCGAATGAGCGCCTGGATGAGCGAGGAACGCGAGCGGCGATCGAAGATCTGCCATCTTTGGTAGCTCATCATCTGAACGTGTCGCTCGAGTATTCCCTTCGCCCAGTAATCAACGCTACCGGCGTCATCCTGCATACCAACCTTGGACGTGCGCCGCTCAGCCGCGCGGCGCTGGAGCACGCCGCCGAAATAGCGCAGGGCTACTCCAACCTCGAACTCGATCTGGCAACCGGCGAGCGTGGCAAGCGCGACTCGCATATCGACCGCCTGTTCGCGCGCCTGCTGAACACCCCGGAGCGCGAGGTTGCGACGATCGTAGTTAACAACAATGCTGCCGCGGTGCTGCTGTCGCTGAACGCGCTGGCCGAGAACGGCGAGGTGATCGTCTCGCGCGGTGAGCTGGTGGAGATCGGCGGATCGTTCCGCATTCCCGACGTGATGGCCAAGTCAGGCGCGGTGCTGCGCGAGGTGGGAACCACGAATCGCACCCGTATCGCTGACTACGAGGCCGCGATCAGCGAAAAGACGAAGCTACTGCTGCGGGTGCATCGCTCTAACTTCCAGATTGTCGGCTTCGCTGAGCAGCCGTCACTGGAAGAGCTGGGAGCGCTGGGACGCAAGCACGCTATTCCTGTGATGGAAGATTTGGGCAGCGGCGATCTCTTCGATCTGCGCGAGGTAAGCGTACATGGCGAGCCGACGATTCGCGCCAGCGTGCGCGCAGGTGTGGATGTTGTCACTTACAGCGGCGACAAGCTGCTGGGCGGGCCGCAGGCGGGGCTGATCAGCGGTACTCGCGAGCTGGTGAAGAAGATCCGCTCCAACCCGCTATTTCGCGCAGTACGCGTCGACAAGATGTTCTACGCGGCATTGGAAGCCACGCTGCTGGCTTACTTGCGCGAGGACTACGACTCGATTCCCGCGCTGCGCATGATGCGCCTCAGCGACGAGGAACTGAAGAGCCGCGCTGAGCACCTGATCCGCAAGCTGCATGTCACCTGCCCCGAGCTGCACTTCGAGGTCGTCGCGTCACGGTCGGTGCTGGGAGGCGGCGCTGCTCCGGGATCGACATTGCCGACGCACGTGCTGGCCGTTTCGAGCCCGAGTATGAAAGTCGATGCAATCGCGGAGAAGCTACGGCAGTGGGAGACACCGATCATCGCGCGGGTGGAAGATGGGCGGGTATTGCTCGATCTGCGCACCGTGACTTCGGATGAGGAAGCAGTGCTCGCACAGGCGCTGGAGCACATGGCGCCATGAGTTGCAGGTCGATTGACTATTAAATTGACCATGGTTAAACTTACGGTCCGAGGAATGAATGCGGGAAATAGCTATTTCCGAGTTCAAGGCGAAGTGTCTCGCGTTGCTGGAACAAGTTTGCAAGACGAAAGAGCCTCTTCGCATAACGCGTTTCGGAAAGCCGATCGCGGAGGTCATCCCGCCCGCAACCGTTGTGGACCGGGAGCAGTGGATTGGCTCGATGAAGAACTCAATGCAGATCCTTGGAGATATCGTTTCACCGGCGAATGATGAGGAGGAGTGGGAGGTACTGCGAGATTGAAGCTTCTCCTTGATACGCATATCTGGCTGTGGACCATTCACGAGCCCCGGCGGCTAGGAAAACATCTGTTGCGAGAGTTGCGCAACCGGGAGAACGAACTTTGGCTTTCGCCCATCAGCACATGGGAAGCGCTTACTCTTCACGTCAAAGGCAGAGTAGACCTGGGTAACGACCTGGATGAGTGGTTGAGGCGAGCGACTGCCGGTACGCGCGAAGCTCCCTTGACTCACGAAATCGCCCTCGCGGCACGGGAACTGCCTTTGCATCAGGATCCGGCGGATCGGTTTCTCGCAGCCACCGCCATGGTTTTAGGCCTGGTGCTGGCGACCGCCGACCAGCGTCTGCTAGGTATGGGAGAGATTCGCACGCTGGCCAATCGGTGAGGCGGGCCAAAGAACGCTCTCTTGACTGCAAAAAAACGCCGGAGCACGGTGCTCCGGCGTGCGCGAAATCGATCACGAAATTTAGAACAGCTTGCGGCGCAGCATGCCAAGGCCACCGAGGAGGCCCGTGCCGAGCAGCATCAGGGAGCTGGGCTCCGGAACGCCGTTGTTGAACTCAAGGTCGACGGCCCAATCAGGCTTTAAACCGGTTGCGTCCCAGGTGCTGTTGAACAACTGGCTGAAGTTTCCGCTGTTGTTGTAATAGACGAAGTTGCCGCCCGGGATGTTCGCGCCACCCTGGGAGATGGACGTTTCACCGGCCGACTGGCCATAGTACTGAGAGACGCTCAGGAACATCACATAGTTCGCGTTCGCAGTGAGATTCAGCCCACCCGTGTTGAACGTGAGCTCCTCATGACCGGCGTTGTCATAGTTGTACGAAGGGCTGGAATACAGCAGCGTGCCGGCGTTACTGCCGGTCCACGTAGCAATGTAAGCTCCGAGAAGGATGTTTCCCGGAACCGTCGGGCTTCCCATGTAGAACGAGAAGCTGGTGAGGTTGGTGTCACCGTTGCCAGGCGCGGTGAAGGTCTCACCATACGTGGCCGTGTTGGGATTTCCGAACGGATTCCAGTAGTCACTGTATCCGTTGAAATTGTTGTAAGTGGTGTTGGCGAAGCCGCTGACCGCGAAAAGCAGAACAGCAACCAAAAACAGGGACTTCTTCATACCGCTCCTCCTAATTAAGAACTCGGTGGAAGCACAGTGGCCAACGACCGGCCACGAATTGGATCCGCACAGGACTGAGCCCGCTTGACCGGCCTGCGCAATCTACTTTAGACAGCGTACACAAGTCGGCCCTTTCAGGCAGTGTGAAGTATAACGCAGGAGAGCGCTATCCTGGCAAGACTTTAATTCGAGTTCGTGGGATAACTTTTGGCAAGTACGTGTAGCACCTTGGTGGCGACCTACTAGGATTCTCGAATCGTATATGCTCGAAAGACGCATGAAACAGGCCGTCTTTCGCGAACGAAACAAGAACTATTACCGCGTCCTGCACACTCCCATCTGGATCTGGGTGTTCTGGGTCCTGCCCGGCTATCCGCTGACCTACGACCTTTACACCCACGGGCCGGACGTGCGCCACTGGAGCTGGCTGGCGATTGTGGCGGCGGTGGTGTTCTGGCGTGGCTACCTGGGGCGCATTCCGGGATGCGAGCAGCGGCCGTACATTCATTATTATGGCGTGCATCAGCCCAACCTGCCGTATCGCGTGGTGTGCTACACCTCGGCGTGGATCGATCTGCTGGTGCCGTACACGCTGAACCTGATGGGCCTCATCATCGCCTCCATCAACGGCGAATGGATGCTACACGAGTTGTATCGCTGGGCGTACTATCCGCTGGCACTGGCGGTCGTGCTGGCGGCCTGGCTCGACTGGGTTCCGCGGGCGAAGCGCAGCACCTTCGGCGAGGGTGTGGAGCGGGCGTGGTTCTACGTCGCCATCTGGACCGTTGTGCCGACGCAAGTCATCAACTGGGCAGCGTGGCGGCTGGGCAAGTTCATGCACCTGGAGCCGCTGCCGCTGGCGCATGTGCGCCTGGCGGTCTGCCTGATCGCCACCGCGTTCTTCTTCATGCTGGGCTACATGCAGAAGCTGCCGCGCACCACCCGCTACTACTCGGGCGTGGCGGCGGCGGGAGTGTAAAACTGCCGCTGAGCCTGATCCCTTCCCGGAACAGCTATCGCACGCCACTTACTACATAGAGGTCTGACAGCCGCAGACGATAATCGAAGGCAAAGGTATCGCCGTCCCGGGTAAGGATGGGAGGATCGGGAAAGATGCCTGAATAAGGAATCCCGTACAAATCCTGCGATGCGGTGCGTGCGCCGGTAAACGGGTTCAGCTTGTCGATGTGATACGCTGCGCGCTTGGCGTTCAGCGTTCCTACGTACAACTCGTCATTATCCGTCCAATCCAGAATTAAGTCGTCCGGGCGGAGGCCCATAATCGCCTTCGGCTCGCCTCCTGACATTGACACCAGGCCTGCCCGCTGCAACGCAGTTGCCGCTTGACGGGTTCCGTTCACCAGCAACCACCTGTCGTCCGGTGACAGTTGCCAGCCGAAGATGCCTTCCGGGGTGATTGGATGGGGGCTGTTGCTATCGAGATCCTGCATCCAGGTCCGGGGGGGATGACCGGCCTCGTTGGCGATGTAGATGATTCGTTTTCCGTCGGAGAGGAAGCTGGCCGCGATCAGCGGTTGGAGCGTGGGCGGACTGATGCGGCGCGCCTCGCCGGGCCCCACCGGAAGCAACCAGATCTCCTGAACGGGTTCGGTGAGCTTTTCTCCCAGGGCCCAGCGTTTGTCGCGTGACAGCGCCAACCCGTAGCCTTCGCCAAGAGCAACGGCGGGTGAGCCGTCCAGGTCCCGCACATAGATCTGGTAATTCTTCGAGCTGCTGCCTTCTTCCTCAAAGAGGATGGTCTTGCCGTCATCGCTAATCGCGCGCAGGTAACTGAAATCGAGCCAGGAGAGGTCCCTCACGGATTCTCCGTGGTTGGCCGAGACAATGATGCCGCGGCGAACCAATCCCTGCTCCGCCAGCAGTTGACCATTGGCGGCGATGTCCTGTAGCCGAAGGCGCCCGGGTACAGCGAGCGGAGTGCTGATTTTTCCGGACAAATCGAGAGCGTGAATCGCTCCTGACTCCAAAGGCGAGGTAATCCACACCGCTTTTCCAGAAGGCGTCCAGGCAAGACCCTGCGCGCTCTCGTAGAGCGGGCTCTCGGTTACCTTCTCTCCGTTGCTGCGCAGGACAATCGCTTTGCCGCGGTCGTCGGAGGCGTTGTCGTGGGTGATGAAGGCCAGATACCGGCCGTCGGGCGAGAAGCGCAGGTTGTCAATGAGGCTGGCGCGGTAAAGCACCTTTCCGAGGGGATATTCCACCTGACACATGAAGTCGGCCGGGATGTAGCGCACGATTGCCATAGCCGCGCCATCAGGGGTGAAGTCCGCCGCCTGGACGTCCGCGATCTCCGGCTTAGGAGCATTGCTGCCGGCATCAGTGCGGGCAAGGCTGCCTGGGGAGAGGAAGGTTGCAAGGTCGGTGGGAGACAGAGCGATCGCCAACTCGCCGCGCCGGGAGATGGAGAGCAATCGGGCATTATGAATGCCCAGCGGGTGGCCGCCCACGCCGTCAGCGGATACGGTGTACAGTTCGGGCTGGGGAGTATCCCAGGCAGCCGTGTAGATGATGTCCTTGCCATCCGGCGTAAAGCGCGCGTTCCCGTCCAACTGCCCGCGCCGGTAGGTGATCTGATGAAACTGCGGACCCTTCGCCGGACGCAGAACGGAGGATAACTTCCAGCCGAGCGCGGTGGCCGCAATGGCCAGTGCGGCGATTGCTACGATATAGGGCCAGCGCCGGTTCTCCTTGGCCTTCGCCGCGGAGACGCTTCCTGATCCCGTAAGGGTCGAGAGCGATTCCAGGTCGAAGGCCAGATCTTTCGCCGACTGGAAGCGCTGTTCAGGAGCTTTCTCCAGGCAATGGCGGACGATGCGATCCAGCGCCGGCGGAACCTGCCGGCCAGACTCCATCAGCTCCGGCGGTTCCTCTTTGAGGATCGCGGTCATGGTTTCGGCGGTGGTCTCGCGGTGAAAGGCGCGCGTGCCGGTGAGCATCTCGTAGAGCACCGAGCCGAAGCTAAAGATGTCGGTGCGGCAATCCACTGCGGCGCCCCGTACCTGTTCGGGCGACATGTAACCTGCGGTGCCAACCACTGTGCCGGCGTCCGTCGCTGGGGCGGTCGACGTCATCGTTGCCAGGCTGGTCTGCGACCCTTGCGCCGCCGGCTTCACTGCCTTGGCGAGCCCGAAATCGAGGATCTTTACCCGGCCTTCGCGCGTGATGAAGACGTTGTCGGGCTTGAGATCGCGATGTGCGATGTCTTTCTCGTGCGCCGCCGCCAGCCCGTGCGCGATCTGGATACCGTAATCGACGGCTTTGCGGTGTGAAGGCACGCCGCGCCGCAGGACTTCGCGGAGAGTTTCACCTTCCAGCAACTCCGCAACCAGGTAGTGGGTTTCTCCGTGCTGGCCGATGTCGAAAATGGCCAGAATGTTGGGATGATTCAGCGCAGCGACGGCGCGGGCCTCTTGCTCGAAGCGGCGCAGCCTTTCGCGATCGGCGGCAAAAGACGGCGGCAGCACCTTGATGGCCACATCGCGTCCCAGGCGGGCGTCTCTTGCCCGGTAGACTTCGCCCATTCCACCGGCGCCAAGGATCGAGACGATCTCGTAGGGACCGAGTTTCGTGCCAGGAGTCAGGGGCATGATCCGGCGCAATTATAGTCCGGCAAGTAGACGCAGTTGTGCCGGCCCAAGGACTATACCAGCAGGGCTAAACCAAATTGGGAACGGTGCGGGTCGGCCCGCCCGTCGGGCGATTGTGGGCGATCGTCTGTGCACTCCTTATCGAAATGCGAAACCAAAGTTATGCGGAGCAAACCAGCAGAGCTACTAGCGTGCTAGTCTTGTTGGTTTTTCCAGGAATGCAAGGAGGAAGCTGTGGGGTCATCCATAGTGCGACCGCGATGGTTTGTTGCCTGCCTGCTTGTTTTCACACTAAACGTCATCTGCTTAGGGGAATCGGCGTCCCCGGCCATGAGCGCAGGTCCCGAGGGACCTGAGGCAGGGTCTTATCAGCCGATGGGATCGCCGCAGATGTCGGGCACCCAATTGCCGGAAGAGCCCGCCGCCGACGCAGGGCCGCAGAAGGCCGATGAGGAGGGGCGCACGCGACTGCCCATGCAGGTCCGCAAGAGCGTGAGCTTCCGCGAAATTGGCCCGGCGATTTCCGGCGGACGCGTCCCGGCCGTGGTAGGTGCCGCGAGCAATCCGGACCTGTATTACATCGGGAGCGCGGCCGGCGGAGTCTTTCGCACTCGAGATGGAGGAATCACCTGGAAGGCGCTATTCCAACACGAGAGCGTTGCCTCCATCGGAGCGCTGGCGGTCGATCCGCAGAACCCGGAAGTCGTATGGGCGGGGACCGGCGAAGCCAATGTCCGCAATGAGGTCTCGTTCGGCAATGGAATTTACAAGTCCACCGACGGCGGAGACCACTGGAAGCGCGTGGGGTTGGACAACAGCTTTCAGATCTCCCGCATTGCCGTCGACCCGCACCATCCCGACACCGTACTGGTTGCCGTCATGGGCAATCCCTGGGCGGACAGCGAAGAGCGCGGCGTGTTTCGCACCACCGATGGCGGTGCGACATGGAAGAAGGTCCTGTATGTCGGGCCGAGTGTCGGCATCTCCGATCTGACGATGAATCCGCAGAACCCGCAAGTGCTGTATGCGGCGGCGTATCGCTTCCGGCGCACTCCCTGGAGCTATTCGGGAGGCGGGCCTGAGGACGCCATCTACAAGTCGACGGACCAGGGCCAAACCTGGAAGCGGCTCAGCGGGCATGGGCTGCCGAGCGAGCCGGTGGGGCGCATCGGGCTGGCGATTGCGGCCAGCGCCCCTAACACGGTTTACGCCACGATCGAAACCAACGAAGGAGTGCTATGGCGCTCGAATGACGGCGGCGAGCACTGGCAATTAGTCAGCAAGGACCAGGAGGTCAACGTCCGGCCATTCTACTTCTCGAGTATCGCTGTGGATCCGCGCAATCCGGAGCACATTTACGCGCTGTCGAACAACCTGATGGAGTCGAAGGACGGCGGCCATAGCTTCATGCCCATTGCACGGCATATCCATGGCGATCACCATGCCATCTGGATCGATCCCAATGGCACCGGCCGCATTATCGAAGGCAACGACGGCGGAATTGCACTCTCACGCGACAATGGAGAGCATTGGGACTTCATTCACAACGTGGTTATCGCGCAGTTCTATCACGCAAGCGCGGATGACGAATTGCCCTATATGGTCTGCGGCGGGCTGCAGGACAACAGCGCCTGGTGCGGCCCGTCTCGCACTAAAGACCGCTCGGGCATTCTGGACCGCCATTGGTTCGATCTGAATCGAGGCGATGGCATCTACGCCATTGCCGCCCCGGATAATCCCAACCTCATTTATAACGGCACGCAGAATGACGCCTTGATGGTCTTCGATCGCTCTGCCGAGCAGGTGCACGACATCGAGCCCTATCCGCGCGACGTAGTGGGCGGAGGCGTAGCACAGGAGAAATACCGCTTCGCCTGGAATTCCGGATTCGCTGTCTCGACGCAGGACCCGAAGACGATCTACGCCGGCGGCAATGTGGTCTTCAAGAGCGAGGACCGCGGGCGTACCTGGAAGCCCATCAGCCCGGACCTGACCCGGAACGACAAGAGCAAACAGGAGTCCTCCGGCGGGCCGGTGATCAAGGACAACTCCGGCGCCGAGATTTATGACGCCATCATCCGCATTACGCCTTCAACCAAAGATGCGAAGGTGCTGTGGGTCGGCACCGATGACGGCCAGGTGCAGTACACCCGCGACGGCGGCGCGAGCTGGACCAATGTATCGGAGCATATTCCGGGGCCCGGCCCCTGGGGACGAGTCGAGTCCATAGACCTGTCTCCCGGCAATGACGGCGACGCAGTGATCGCGGTTGACCGTCACTTCAACGGGGATTTCAAGCCATACCTCTATCGCACGACGGACTGGGGAGCGACGTGGCAGTCCATTTCCGGCAATCTGCCGCAGGTGTATGCGCATGTGGCTTATCGCGACCGGCATAACCCGCACATGTACTACGCCGGGCTCGAAAACGGGCTCTATGTGAGTTGGGACGACGGGGCGCAGTGGTACCTGTTCGGGCTGGGGTTGCCCAATGCGCCGGTGTACGACCTTGCTTATCAGCCACGGGAGAATGACCTGGTAGTGGCAACCCATGGCCGCGGCCTGTGGATACTCGACGACCTGACCCCGTTCCAGCAGTCGTCTGAAATGGGACAGGCTAGCTTCCACCTGTTCCCGGTTCCGTCGGCGCTGCGCTTCTGGCAGTGGTCGCAAGTCGAGGACCTGGGAGACGGCGCGTTCTACGGCAAGAATCCGCCGTACGGCGCGCAGATCAGTTATTTCCTGGCGCACGCGATCAAGGAGCCGGGACAACTGGTGATTACCGACTCGAAAGGCCATGTGGTGCGCACCATGAAAGGGCGTCACACGCTGGAGCCCGGCGAGAAGCCGCCCGACGAGGAAGAGGCTTCTCAGGCTCAGGGGGCCATGGAAGCGCGACCGCAGCAGCAGACCGAGGCTGGGGCTGAGCAACCCGCGCCTTCCACGCAGACGCAGCAGCAGGTGGCTCAAGCAAAAGCTTCGGAAGCGCAGCCTGGCCAGCCGAAAGAAGTTCCCTGGGTGCCCACCGAAGCCGGACTCCAGCGCATCTACTGGGACCTTCATGCCGATGGTCCGGTGCGTTGGGAAAGCAGGAAGGGCAGGCTGAAAGGGCCGCAAACCGGCGCTTTGCTGCCGCCGGGTGAATACACAGCAACCATGACGGTCGGCGGTACAGTTCAAAAAGAAACCATCAAGGTGGTCAACGACCCGCTTTCGAAAGCCACTCTCTCGGACATGGAGGCCAACTATCAATTTACGCAGGGCATCCTGCACCAAATCTCGCAACTCGATGTAGCCTTGAACCGCCTCGATGCCATCACGGCTCAAGTGAAGGCCCTGCAAATGGTGGCCCGGGATACGCACGACGAGGCCGCCGTGAAGGCGGCAACCTCATCGCTGGAGAAGCAGATGAATCAGGCGGAGGCGCTTATCACCAGCAATCCCCCGGCCGGGGAATCGATATTACGCATGCCAGGAAAAATCCGTGAACACCTGTTCTCGCTGAGCGGAAGTTTGCGAGGCTCTGATGATGCGCCCACGGCAGCGATGCTGGAGCAGAAGCAAATGCTGGAACCTGAATATAAGGCTGCGATCCAGGGGTTCAACCGTTTCCTGGAGACCGACGTTCCAGCTTTCAACAGCAAGATGGAGCAGCTCAAGCTGACCGGCGTGGTGGCGGGGAAGGCCCTGGAGCCGTAGCATTCTGATGAGGGTGCTGGCAGACGGATGCCTGGCAGGCGGCGTCCTTGCAGTTGGCCGTCCGTCCCTGACAAGGCCTCTCGGAATTCCAGATGGGAGTCGCGGCTGCAAGTGGAAATCTTCTTGTGACGCAACATGCGCCGGTGTAGCCTCTAGGCGATTCTGCTGTTCAGGTCACGCTTCGGCACCGACAGGTCGAAGCCAGAGGTGACGCAATGTTCCGATCGCAGGTTGCCGCTTGCCGCGTTGCGCTTGCGGCTTCGCTCGCACTCGCGCTGGTTTTCTCGTCGGGCTGCAAGAAGCAAAGCAATCCTGCCAAGGCCGAAACTGCCAAGCCTGCTGCTGCGGAGGCAATGCCCAAGCCGTCCGACGCGGGCCTTGTACCACCCGAAGCCGCCGCCGGCGCAACTGACGACGGCAAGGGGGGCACACTTGTGTTGCCGCTGGGCTTTCAGCGGCATACCGGCGACCTGGATGAGATGCTGAAGGCGCGCAATCTTCGTGCGCTGGTGCTGATCAACCCGATCAGCTTCTTCTATCAAAACGGCCAGCCGCACGGCATCATGTACGAAGCGCTGGAGGAGCTGGAACGATTCGTCAACAAAAAGTACAAGACCGGCGCTCTGAAGGTGAAAGTCACGTTCATACCGATGAGCCCCGACGACCTGGCCGAGGCGCTGAACGAAGGCGTAGGCGACTTCGTAGCCCACGGAATCGTGATCACACCGGCGAGGGAGCAGAAATACGCCTTCACCATTCCGATCCAGTCGGACGTCAAGGACATTCTGGTTACCAGCAGCGAACTGGGGAATGTAACCAACTTCGATGAGCTGGTTGGCAAAGACATTTATGCAAACCCGCTGACCGAACGCTATGCAGAGTTGGAAGCATTAAACGCTCAACGGCTGAAAGACGGAAAACCTCCTCTCACCATCAAGCCCGCGGACAAGAACCTTCAGGAAGACGATTTGGTCGAGATGGTCAATGCCGGCTTGATTCCCGCGACGGTGACGAGCCAACCTCGGGCCGAGCTGTGGGCGCAGGTTCTGCCAAAGCTGAAACCTCAGCCGGAACTGGTGTTCGCCAATGGACACGACGTGGCCTGGGTCATGCGCAAGAACAATCCTGAACTCAAGAAACTACTGGATGAGTTTGTGGAGACCCACAAGGTAGGAACTTCATTCGGGAATACGCTGCTGCGCCGCTACCTGCAGAACACCAAGTGGATCAAGAATTCCACCTCGGCCGAGGAAATGAGGAAGTTCCAGTCCTACGTGCAGTACTTCAAGAAGTATTCGGATGAGTACAACTTCGACTACCTGATGATCGCAGCCCAAGGCTACCAGGAATCATTGCTCGATCAGAACCGCAAGAGCCCGGTGGGAGCGGTGGGCATCATGCAGGTGATGCCGAAGTTCGCCGCGGCCAATCCCATCAACGTGAAGAACGTCCATAGCGCAGACCAGAACATCCTGGCCGGGGTTCGCATGTTGCGCAACATCGCAGACACATACTTCAACGATCCCAACATCGATCAGGTCAACAAGACACTGTTCACTTTCGCCAGCTACAACGCCGGCCCGAATCGCATCGTGCGGCTGCGCAAGAAGGCGGCAGCCGATGGGCTCAATCCCAACAAATGGTTTGGCAATGTGGAATTGGAAGTGGCGGAGGATGTCGGGCAGGAGACTGTGACTTACGTCAGCAATATCTACAAGTACTACATTGCTTACAAGCTGACACAGGAGCAGGCGCAGGAGAAGAAGAAAGCCATCCAGGCAACGGGCTGAGAAGACGGGCGGAGGAGGTCTAATTTGAAACGAAAGAAAAAGAAGGGCGACCGATTCCCCGGTCGCCGATCTTCGAACTTACGCTCGATTACAGGGCTTGCACGTTCTCCGCTTGCCAGCCCTTGGGTCCCTTGACCACGCTGAACTGAACGGCCTGACCTTCCTGCAGGGAGCGGAAGCCGCCCGCCTGAATCGCCGAGTAGTGGACGAAAACGTCTTCGCCATTCTGGCGGCTGATGAAGCCGTAGCCCTTCGCGTCATTGAACCACTTTACTGTTCCTTGTTCCATGGTGATGCTTAATCCTTCAAAATTTGGTGTAGCTGCAATTGGATCGGGATGTGAAGCAGGCAGGGAGCTGCAAGGCAGGAACTGCTGCGTAACAACTGCGATCAATCGAGCAAGTCCATCATAGCAATGAATCAGCCCAATTTCCCAAGCCGGAATTGTCATATTTGCACTGGCCGGGTGGCATCAATGTCGCGTGTAAGCTTATGTGAATTCATTGGATTTGCGAGCATTAGTCGTAGTGCCATTTTCAGAGTCGGAGTATGGTAAACCGAAGGAACTGGAAAAGCCGATGATCGTGGGAACTGGAGTTGACATCGCCGAGGTCGCGCGCATTGCCGCCACAATTGAGCGCTTTGGCAAGACGCTTTACCGAACGGGTGTTCACCGCGGACGAAATCCGCTACTGCGAATCCAAGGCCAACAAGGCGGAACGCTATGCCGCCCGCTTTGCCGCCAAGGAAGCGCGATGAAGGCAATCGGTACTGGATGGCGGCACGGCGTGACCTGGCAGGACATCGAAGTCAAGCGCGCTCCCGGGCGGACGCCCCACGATAGCCTTCAGCGGAAAGGCCGCAGAATTTTTCCAGAAGCTGGGGGCAACGCAGAGCCCACCTATCACTGACCCATACAAACGGAATTCGCCATGGCGCAGGTGATTCTGGAGAGCGAGTAGCGCGAGCTACGGGCGGCGAGCAATTAGCCATAAACACTCGTCGTCTGCCTCCGCCCCTCCATCCTCTTTGAAGACGCTTCTTCGGTCATAAGCAACGTTGCGAGGGCGAATTTTGTTTAGATTTGCAACTCCGTTTTGTCCTCGCAATAAAAACTGCCGCTTAACCCGGAGAAATGCAATTGGAGAGTTGCAAAACCGTGAGGCTGCGTTGTTATAATCACACGCTTGGGTGATGTGCGTCACACCAAGCTGAGACGCTTCAGCGCGCTGCACGAAAGGGCCGAGGTGGGTTGCGGCTCCTGATCCACGAAAACTGGAAAGCGGTACATGGCACAAATCTTTCATCGTAGTGCAAACACGCTTGCGCGAGTGTCGATTCTTGCCGTGGTGGTGGGCGTCTCGCTGCTGCTGTTCGCGGGGCTCGAAATCCAGCGTTCGCCGTACGCGACGTGGCAGGGGATCGAGCAGGTGCAGCCGGTGCCGTTCAGTCACCAGCACCACAATGGGGGACTGGGCATCGATTGCCGTTACTGCCACGTGTCGGTTGAGGTCTCCAGCTACGCAGGCATTCCTCCGACGAAGACCTGCATGAACTGCCATTCGCAGATCTGGACCAACGCGCCCATGCTGGAGCCGGTGCGGGAGAGCTATCGCACGGGCAAGTCGATCATGTGGGTGAAGGTGAATTACCTGCCCGACTACGTGTACTTCAATCACAGCATTCACGTGGCCAAGGGCGTGGGCTGCTATAGCTGCCATGGCCCGGTAAACAAGATGCCGCTCATGTACCAGGAATCGTCGATGCGCATGGAGTGGTGCCTGAGCTGTCACCGCGAGCCGGAGAAGTTCCTGCGGCCGCGCGAGCAGGTTTTCAACATGAATTATGAGCAGCCGAGTTCCTTCAAGCCGGTCAAGCTGGCCGACGGCAGTGTGTACACCGACCAGCTCGCGCTGGGCAATGCGCTGAAGAAGCAGTATCACGTTCGCACCGTGGAAGCCATTACGAGCTGCAACACGTGTCACCGGTAGTGCTGAGTTTCGCGTTTCAAGTTTCGCGTTTCAAGTAAGCGGTCCCGCTCGAAACTCGAAACCGGAAACCGGAAACTGGAAACTGGAAACTGACAAGTCGAATGGAAACAGAGAACCACAAGTCCGAAGCTGTATGTCCCGGCAAGCTGGAGCTGGCGGAAGTTAAAGACAAGCTGGCGCGCGCCAAGAGTGGCCCTCAGTATTGGCGCAGCCTGGAAGAGCTGGCCCAGACAGACGGCTTCTTCGAGATGTTGCATCGCGAGTTTCCCCGCCAGGCCTCGGTCTGGCCGGAAGGAGCGTCGCGGCGCGATTTCCTGAAGCTGATGAGCGCGTCCATGGCGCTCGCCGGGCTGTCGGCCTGCGTGAAGCAGCCGCTGGAGCCCATCGTTCCTTACGTGCGCCAGCCGAAAGACCTGGTGCTTGGCAAACCTCTTTTCTTCGCCAGCACCATGCCCTTTGCCGGTTACGGTCTGCCGGTGCTGGTGGAGAGCCACGAAGGACGGCCGACTAAAGTTGAAGGCAATCCTCAGCATCCCGCGTCGCAGGGCGGCACCGATGTCTTCATGCAGGCGTCGATCCTCGACATGTATGACCCGGACCGATCGCAGAACGTTACTTATCTGGGGGAGATTCGCACCTTTGGGGCTTACGCCGATGCCATGCGGGCTCCGCTCAGTTCGCAGCGCGCGCTGCAGGGAAGCGGATTGCGTATCCTGACCCGGACCGTCAGCTCGCCGACGCTGGCTTCGCAGATGAATGCGGTGATGGCCGCGTTTCCGCAGGCGAAGTGGATTCAGTACGACCCCGTCAACCGCGACAACGTTCGTGCCGGCGCGCAGATGGCGTTCGGACAGTACGTCGATACGCAATACAAGCTGGATAAAGCCGACGTAATTCTTGCGCTGGATGGCGACTTCCTCTCCAGCGGCTATCCCGGCTTCCTGCTGTATGCGCGGCAGTTCGCGTCGCGCCGCAATCCCGATCTCAAAGAGAAGATGTCGCGCTTCTATTCGGTGCAGAGCACGCCGACCAACACCAGCGGCAAGGCCGACAATTCGCTGCCGGTGCGCGCGTCGGAGGTGGAGCAGATTGCCCGCGCCATCGCCGCCGGAATCGGCATGGGCGCGATGGGCGGCGGGCAAGCAGCCGCGGGCCCACAGAAACAGTTCGTTGACACGGTGGTGAAGGACTTGAAGGCGCACCAGGGTACGGCTGTAGTCATCGCGGGCGATAACCAGCCGGCATCCGTGCACGCCCTGGCTCATGCGATGAACCAGGCGCTGGGTGCAGTCGGCAACACGGTGGTCTACACCGAGCCGGTCGAGGCCAAGCCGATGGACCAGAACGCTGCGTTGAAGGAACTGGTCAGCGACATGAATGCCGGGCGCGTCGATCTGCTGATGATCATGGGCGGCAACCCGGTGTATGACGCTCCGCAGGACCTGCACTTCGCCGAAGCGATGGACAAGGTTGCGCTGCGCGTACAGCACAGCCTGTATCACGACGAGACGACCGACCACTGCCACTGGCACGTCAACTCGACGCATTATCTGGAGCAGTGGGGCGATGCGCGCGCCATCGACGGAACCGTCAGCCTCATCCAGCCGCTGATCGCGCCGCTGTACGACGGGCACAGCGAATACGAGTTCATCAATGTAATCACCGGCCAGCCTTCCGACACCGGCTACGACATCGTGCGGAGGTACTGGCAGGGGCAGATGCGTAGCTCGAACTTCGACGAAGACTGGCGCAAGGCGCTCTACAACGGATTCATTCCCAACACCGCTGCCGCCGTGAAAACGGTCTCTGCGAAGAGTAATGTCACCGCCGGCAGTCCGATCGCGCTTTCCGGCGACGGGCTTGAGGTGATCTTCCGCCGCGATCCGATGATCTACGACGGCACGTTCTCCAATAACGCCTGGTTGCAGGAGACGCCAAAGCCGCCCACACAGGTTTGCTGGGACAACGCCATACTGATGAGCGTTGCCACGGCGGAGAAGCTGAAGATCGAAACCCAGGACGTGGTCGAGATTGAAGTCAATGGCAGTAAGGTCAAGGGCGGCGTCTGGCGCACGCCCGGACATCCCGACAACAGCATCACGGTTTCCCTGGGCTACGGCCGGAACAAGATTGGGCGCGTAGGAACGGGCATTGGATTTAATGCCTATCAGATTCGCTTCAGCGACGGTCTGTACATGGCGTCCGGCAAGATCAACAAGACAGGCGAACAGGAATTGTTCGCCAATCCGCAAGGATTCCAGTACATCGACTACTCCGATTTGCCCTCATGGACCCAGGACTTGAAGTCGCGCCACGTCGTGAGGGCGGCGACTCTGGAAGACTTCATCAAGAACCCCAACTTCGCGCATGAAGAAGAAGGCGAAGAGCACATTCCGCCGGAGATGACGTTGTACCCGAACTACAAGTACACGGAAGCGAAGTGGGGCATGAGCATCGACATGAACTCGTGCGTCGGCTGCAAGACCTGCGTGGTGGCTTGCCAGGCGGAGAACAATATCCCCGTAGTCGGCAAGGAGCAGGTGAAGCGCGGACGCATCATGCACTGGCTGCGCGTGGATTCCTACTACGAGGGCGGCACGGAAAATCCCACGACCTACTTCCAGCCGGTGCCGTGCATGCAGTGCGAGAACGCGCCGTGCGAAGTCGTTTGCCCGGTGGGGGCTACGGTCCATAGCACCGAAGGCCTGAACGACATGATTTACAACCGCTGCGTCGGCACCCGCTATTGCTCCAACAACTGCCCCTACAAGGTGCGTCGCTTTAACTTCCTGTTGTGGCAGGACTGGGACACCGAGCAGTACAAGCTGATGCGCAATCCCGAAGTCAGCGTGCGCAGCCGCGGCGTGATGGAAAAGTGTACGTATTGCATTCAGCGCATCAGCCACGGGCGCTATGCGGCGGAGAAGGAGAACCGGCCGATTCGCGACGGCGAAGTGATTACCGCGTGCCAGCAGGCGTGTCCGACCGGCGCCATCGTGTTCGGCGACCTGAACGATCCGAATTCGCGCGTCTCCAAGTTGAAGGCGCACCAGCTCAACTACAGCCTGTTGGAAGACCTGAACACGCGTCCTCGCACCACTTACCTTGCGGTGGTGCGCAACCCGAATCCCGAACTTGAGCAGTCGGAGCCCAGTTAATGCAGCAGGGACCGGAAGAGAAAACCGCATTGCTTGATCCGTGGCCGAATGAGCCGCCGGTTATAGAGCCGGGGCATACCTTCGACACCGTCACCGACACGATTGCCGACGCCGTTCTGAAGCGACCGATCGGCTATGGATGGCTGACGGGAGTCGCGATCGCAGGCTTCCTGACCATGGTGCTGTTGATCGCGGTTACCTACCTCTTTATTCGAGGTGTAGGTATCTGGGGCATCCAGATTCCCAGCGCCTGGGGCTTTGCCATTGTCAATTTCGTGTGGTGGATCGGTATTGGCCACGCCGGAACGCTGATCTCCGCCATCCTGCTTTTGCTCAAGCAGAGCTGGCGCAACTCCATCAACCGCTTCGCCGAAGCCATGACGCTGTTTGCCGTGGCTTGCGCCGGCATGTTCCCCATCCTGCATCTGGGCCGCCCGTGGCTGGCGTATTGGCTGTTCCCCTATCCCAACAGCATGGGCGTGTGGCCACAGTTCCGCAGCCCGCTGGTATGGGACGTGTTCGCCGTCTCCACGTACGCGACCATCTCCGCCGTGTTCTGGTTTGTCGGCCTGGTGCCGGACTTTGCCACCATGCGCGAGAAGGCCGAGACGATGTGGGCCAAGCGCATCTACGGGATCCTTTCGCTCGGCTGGCGCGGTTCAGCCCGCCACTGGAGGCGCTACGAAGCGGTGTACCTCCTGCTGGCAGGCCTGGCGACGCCCCTGGTGCTCTCGGTGCACACGGTGGTCAGCTTCGATTTCGCCATCGCCATCGTTCCCGGATGGCACACGACAATCTTCCCGCCGTACTTCGTCGCGGGCGCCATCTACTCCGGCTTTGCCATGGTGCTGGTGCTGGCCATTCCGATTCGCCACTACTACCACCTGGAAGACTTCATCACCCTGCGCCATCTGCAGAATTCGGCGAAGATCATGCTGGCGACGGGGCTGATCGTAGCCTACGGCTACTTCTTCGAGACCTTCATCGGGCTATACAGCGGATCGACCTACGAGAAGTTCATGCTGGAGAACCGCTGGCTGGGGCCATATGCCATCTTTTACTGGCTGCTGATTCTCTGCAACATTTTGATCCCGCAGTTGTTGTGGATTCCTAAAGTGCGCTCGAACATCTTCGCGCTCTTCTTTATCTCGCTGGACATCCTGATCGGTATGTGGCTGGAGCGTTTCGTCATCGTGATCACCAGCCTGAGCCGCGACTTCCTGCCCTCTTCCTGGGGACACTACGTTGCCACCCGCTGGGATTACGCCGTGTTCTTCGGAACATGCGGCTTCTTCGCGCTAGCCATGTACCTGTTCATTCGCATCATGCCGGCGATTTCCATCTTTGAAATGCGCATGCTGCTGCCGCAGGCGGCGGTGGCCGAACCGGCGGAGGTCAGCAAATGAGCCACGCGACTACACCTGCGCTGTACGGACTGGTGGCGGAGTTTGAGACGCCCACCGATCTCGTGGTGGCGGCCAAGGCGGCCTATGCCGCCGGGTATCGCCACATGGATGCCTACAGCCCGTATCCGGTGGAGGAAGCTGCGGAGGCCATCGGCTTCCACCAGACGCGTGTGCCACTGATCGTGCTGCTGGGAGGCATTCTGGGCGGGCTTTCAGCCTTCGCGCTGCAGTATTGGATCAACGTGATCGACTACCCGCTGAATATCGGCGGACGGCCGTATGATTCCTGGCCTGCTTTCATCGTTCCGACGTTCGAGTTGACGGTGCTGTTCGCCGGGCTGGCGGGAGTCTTTGGCATGTTTGCTCTGAACGGACTCCCCATGCCGTACCACCCGCTCTTCAACGTTGACAAGTTTTCTGCTGTAACGCGAGACCGCTTCTTCCTGTGCGTCGAGGCGGCCGATCCCAAGTTTGACCTGGTCAGCACCCAGGAGTTCATGATGGCGCTGAAACCTCTGTCGTTATCGGAGGTGCCGCATTAACCGGCGAATGCAATTCGTTGTGAAGGTGCGTAGTTTCTCGGTTGGCCTGCTGGCCTGCACGGCGGTTCTGTCGCTGGCAGCTTGCCGCCTCGACATGCAGGTGCAGCCGTATTACCGGCCCCTGAGCGAGAGCAAGTTCTTCGCCGACAAGCGGGCTGCGCGGCCCCTCATTGAAGGCACAGTCGCGCGCGGTGAACTGGAAGACGACACCTATTTCTATACCGGCAAGATCGGCAGCACTCCGGGGGATTACATGCCGTTCGCGGTAACGGCTGAAGTCCTGGCACGCGGCCAGCAGCGCTACAACATCTACTGCTCGCCCTGCCACTCGGAAGTCGGCGACGGCAACGGCATGATCGTGCAGCGCGGCTACAAGCGGCCGCCGTCGTATGACACGGAGCGCTTGCGCAAGGCCCCGATCGGACATTTCTTCGACGTGATCAGCCACGGCTACGGCAAGATGCCCGACTACGCTGCTCAGGTCGAGCCAAAGGACCGCTGGGCGATTGCGGCATACATCCGCGCGCTCCAACTGAGCCAGACCGCCACCAAGGCAGACGTTGCGGCGGGAGAGCAGGTTGCATCGCAGCCGCCGGCGGGCGTTGTCATCATGCCGCCTTACGATACCCAGGCCGCCAGCCCGGCCAACACAGCTAATTCCACGGCAAGCGCCGCCGCGTCCACGGGAGGCCAGAACCCACAATGAGCCGAGATAGCTTGCAGGTCGGTGAGATGACTTATCCCGTGCCCGTTCAGGCCGCGAGCTGGCAGAGCCGCGCCCTGATCGTAGGCATTGTAGGAGCCATTGCCTGCGTCATCGGTGGATTCGTTCAGCTCGATACCTTCCTGCGCGGATATCTGATCGCCTATATGTTCTGGACCGGCCTGAGCCTGGGCTGCCTGGGGCTGTTGATGGTGCAGTACCTGTCGGGCGGCTTGTGGGGGCTGGTGATCCGGCGCTTCCTCGAAGCGGGAGCCAAAGTGCTGCCGATGATGTTCGTGTTGTTTCTGCCCATCCTCGTCCTGCGCACACACATGTACGGCTGGATGACCAACCCGCCGGCGGAGAACCACTGGTACCTGAACACGCAGGGGTGGATCATCCGATGGGTGGTGTACTTCGCGATCTGGCTGGTGCTGATGAAGTTGCTCACGAGCTGGGGCGACCGGCTGGATCGTCCCTGGGACAAGTATCCGGGCTTCGAGGCGCTCAGCGGTCTGGGCTGCGTGCTGTATGCGCTCACCACTTCCTTTGCCGCCGTGGACTGGGTCATGTCGCTCGATCCGCACTGGGGTTCGACGATCTATGGATTGATCTTCCTCATCGGGCAGTGCCTGTCAGCGTTGTGCTTCAGCATCATCATGCTGACAGTGGTCACCCGCTACGAGCCGTATTCCGAGATCGTGAAGCCAACGCAGTTCCATGACATCGGCAAGCTGACGCTGGCGTTTGTGATGCTGTTTGCTTACTTCTCGTTCTCGCAGTGGCTCATCATCTGGTCGGGCAACCTGCCGGACGAGATCAGCTGGTACCTGCAACGCGTCCGCGGCTGGTGGGGCCTTATCATTCTGGCGATTGTGCTGTTCCACTTCGCTCTGCCGTTCGCGATGCTGTTATCACGCGAACTTAAGCGCGCCGGACGGCGGCTGATCCCTCTGGCGCTTCTACTGTTGTTCATGCGCCTTGTCGACCTTTACTGGTACGTAATCCCGAACTTCAAGAGTCCGGCGTACCTCAGCATCTGGTATGTGATCGCGCCGGTCGGTGTGGGTGGACTCTGGCTGGCGTATTTCTTCTATAACCTGCGGCAGCGGCCATTGCTACCGGCATACGATCCGCAAACGCCGCTTTTCTTACATCAAGGACATGAACACTAACAGTAATCACGGCGATCCTCTGCTCAACCCGGCTGTCGATTTCGACCGCTCCGACTTAAGTGCGCGCGGAATCCTTCTGTTTCTCGCGGGCCTGCTGGTGGCCGGCATCTTCATCGAGCTGGTGATCTGGGGAATGTTCCGCTTCCTGTCGCACAGCACGCTGTTTGCGCAGGGTAATCCCAGTCCGATGGTGCAAGTGCAGAGGGCAATGCCGGAGAACGCTCCCGGGGCGGGTTTGCAGAACACCACGCCGGTCAATACGGGAGTGTTCCCCACGCCGCGTCTGCAGACCAACGACGACGCCGATATGGCCAAATTTCTGAGCCAGGAAAAGGAGATCCTGTACCCGGCCCAGCCGTTTGAAGACAGCGCGGGCGCGATCCACATTTCGATCAATCAGGCCATGGCGCGGATTGCCGAGCGCGGATTGCCGGTAAGGCCGAGTGCGCCGGCAGCAGATTCCAGTACGCAAGCGAAGGCGACGAACACGGCGGAGACGCAAAAAGAAGGGGTAACGCAGGCGAGACCGGCGAAGAACCAGCCGGCGGCTCCTGCGCAGCAATAGGTGAGATTGGCCTCGGCGAATGAGTAATACAGTCCGAAGGACGGCACAACTTTAGCCCAGGACGTGAGTCCTGGGTAGGCAATACAAGAGAAGATCGAGTCTCTTTAGGGACGACACAAAAGCAGGTCCTGAGGGGACTAAAGTCCCCTCAGGATGACAAGGGTCAATTAGAACGCTGATCGGCACGACCGAGGCCGTGCCTTGACGCGAATCGAGGCTGTGCAGGAAATGGCAGTAAGCAGTTCAATCAGATCAGTGGCGCTGGCCGGAGTTCTGGCCGCCGGCCTGTGCGCGTTCGCGCAGCCTCCGTCGACGTTCATGCGCGGGGCAAGCCAGCCGGCTTCACAAGTAAAACCGGAGGAACTGGAAGGCATAGGCATCACTCAGAGACTGGACCAGCAGATACCGCTGGATCTTACCTTCAAGGATGAAACCGGCAAGACCGTTCAGTTGGGCGACTACTTCCAATCCGGCAGGCCGGTGATCCTGAATCTGGTCTATTACACCTGCCCGATGTTGTGCGGCGAGGAACTGGCCGGCGAAGCCAGTGCCCTGGCGGTTTTGAACTTTACTCCGGGCAAGGAATACGAGGTGGTTTCGGTCAGCTTTAATCCTGACGAGACCCCGCAGCAGGCCGCAGCGAAAAAGAAAATCTATATCGACCGGACGAACGAACACCTGGAGCCCAAGACTTCCGGGGATGGGTGGCATTTCCTGACTGGCCAGGAGCCCGAGATTGAGAAGCTGGCGCAGGCGGTGGGCTTCCATTACCGCCGCGATCCCAAGACCGGGCAGTACATTCACTCTACGGCAATCATGATTGTGACACCGCATGGCAAGCTCGCTCAGTACTACTACGGCGTGGAGTATGCGCCCAGAGACATACGCCTCGGATTAATTGAGGCCTCCCGTAACAAAATTGGAAACCTGGTGGACCAGGTAGAGCTTTACTGCTGCCGCTACGATCCGAACACCGGACGCTACGGTGCAGTGATCAGCCGGATGCTTCGCCTGGCAGGAGGAGCGACCCTGCTGATCCTCGGCGGTTTCCTGATCATCATGTTTCGTCGCGAGAAGAACGGCTCTTCCGAGAAGAACGGCTCTTCAAAGGGAACAGAATAGGCCTGATCGACTATGTGGAAGAATTTCCCACTCTTTCCGGAACGCGCCTCGGCCCTGGCAGGCCAGGTGGACGGACTCTACTTCTTTCTGGTGGCGGTGTCGGCGTTTTTCACGGTACTGATCTTCGTCACGATCTTCGTGTTCGCCATCAAGTACCGGCATGACAACAACCCGCACCCGACGCAGATTGAGGGTTCGCTTCCGCTGGAGCTGACCTGGACCCTGATTCCCCTGGGCATCTGCATGATCTTCTTCGCCTGGGGCTCGCTGATCTATTTCCAGGAAGGCCGCGCACCCCGAGGGGCGATGGAGGTCTACTGCGTCGGCAAGCAGTGGATGTGGAAGTTTGAGCATCAGACCGGCCAGCGGGAGATCAATCAACTGCACCTGCCTGTCGATCGCGACGTGAAGATGATCATGAGCTCGCAGGACGTGATTCACAGCTTCTTCGTTCCCGCTTTCCGCATTAAGCAGGACGTGCTTCCCGGCCGCTACACGTCGACCTGGTTCCGTCCCACAAAGATCGGGACCTACCATCTGTTCTGCGCCGAATACTGCGGCACGCAGCATTCCGGAATGATCGGCGAAGTAGTGGTCATGGATCCCACCGCCTACCAGGCGTGGCTCACCGCGAACGCCACGACAGGTTCGCTGTCCGCGACCGGCCAGCAGATGTTCGTACAGATGGGATGCGAGACTTGCCACCGCTCCGACACACAAGGCCGCGGGCCAAACCTGGCGGGTTTGTTCGGCAAGCAGGTAGCGCTGGATGACGGACGCACCGTCTTCGCCGACGAAAACTACATTCGCGAGTCGATTCTGAATCCCGCAACCAAGGTCGTTGCCGGTTTCAAGCCGATCATGCCCACCTACCAGGGGCAGATGTCGGAAGAGAACCTGGTGGCACTGGTTGCCTACATCAAGTCGTTGGCACAACCACAACCCGGCGGGCAGTCCGCCGCCATGACGCCGTAAAAGGGTCAGCGAGGTAACACGAGGGTCTGAAATGGCGACCGCAGTACAACCCGTTGTCGAGCGCGAAAACTACCTGAATTCGAACTATGGCCTGAAGTCGTGGCTGTTGACGACCGACCACAAGCGCATTGCGCTGCTGTACCTGTTTTCGATCACCGCCATGTTCTGGCTGGGTGGCTTCTTCGCCATGCTGATCCGCCTGGAGCTGCTGACGCCCGCCGGAGACCTGCTTAGTTCCGACACCTACAACAAGATGTTCACCATGCACGGCATCACCATGATCTTTTTCTTCCTGATCCCATCGGTGCCGGCGGTGATCGGAAACTTCGTGATCCCCTTGATGGTGGGCGCAAAAGACCTGGCGTTTCCCCGGTTGAACCTGGCCAGCTGGTACATCTACATGCTCGGCGCCGGTCTGGCGCTGTGGGGCTTCCTCTTCGGCGGCGTGGACACGGGCTGGACCTTCTACACGCCGTTCAGCACGTCGTACTCGAACACCCACGTGGTGACGGTGGCCCTGGGAATTTTCGTGGCCGGCTTTTCGTCCATCTTTACCGGACTGAACTTCATCGTCACCATTCACCGCATGCGCGCGCCGGGCTTGACCTGGAGCCGCCTGCCGCTGTTCTGCTGGTCGAATTACGCCGCCAGCCTCATCATGGTACTGGGCACCCCGGTCATCGCCATCACGCTGTTGCTGGTCGCCTTCGAGCGCGTGTTCCACATTGGAGTGTTCAACCCGGCGCTGGGCGGCGATCCACTGCTTTTCCAGCACCTGTTCTGGTTCTACTCCCATCCCGCGGTTTACATCATGATCCTGCCGGGCATGGGCGTGATCAGCGAGGTCATCACCTGCTTCTCGCGCAAGCGTGCGTTTGGCTATGAGTTTGTCGCCCTCGCTTCCATCGCGATTGCCGTTCTTGGCTTCCTGGTGTGGGCGCACCACATGTTCGTCGCCGGAATCTCGATGTACTCGGCGCTGGTGTTCTCGCTGCTGAGCTACTTCGTCGCCATTCCTTCCGCGGTGAAGGTCTTCAACTGGACGGCGACCATGTACAAGGGCTCGGTGCGATTTGAGACACCGATGCTCTACGCCTGGGGCTTTATCGGCCTGTTCACCATCGGCGGCCTGACGGGCGTGTTCCTGGCTTCGCTGGGAATCGACGTACACGTCACTGACACCTACTTCGTGGTGGCGCACTTCCACTACGTCATGGTGGGTGGAATGGTGCTCGCGTATCTGGCCGGGCTGCATTTCTGGTGGCCCAAGATCACCGGAAAAATGTATCCCGAAGCGCCGGCCAAGCTCTCCGCACTGCTGGTCTTCGTCGGATTCAACCTGACATTCTTCCCGCAGTTCATCCTGGGATACATGGGCATGCCGCGGCGCTATCATGCGTATCCACCCGAGTTCCAGGTGTTAAACGTGTTGTCGTCTGCCGGGGCCTCGGTGCTGGCGGTAGGTTATGTTCTGCCCATGATCTACTTCCTGTGGTCACTGCGCTACGGCAAGGATGCGGGACCGAATCCCTGGAACGCCGTGGGCCTGGAGTGGATGACGCCTTCGCCGCCGCCGACCCACAACTTCGATGAGACCCCGGTCGTGACCTGGGAGGCTTACGACTACGAGCACCAGCCGCAAGAGGAGATCACCGTTGGCCACTAGCTCCGAGATCCAGGTCGCTGAACGCCAATTTCAGCACCACTTCGCCTCGATGGAGCAGCAGCGCGACACTGCTACCTTCGGGATGTGGATGTTCCTGCTGACCGAAATCATGTTCTTCGGCGGGCTCTTTACCACCTATCTGGTCTATCGCCACGCGTATTACCAGGCGTTCGTCGAAGGCAGCCAGAAGATGAACATCATCCTCGGCGCGGTGAACACGGCAGTGCTGATTTGCAGCTCGCTGTCGATGGCCATGGGCGTGCGCGCCGCCCAGACCGGCAAGCCGAAGCTGATGGTGGTTCTGCTGCTGATTACGATTCTGTTTGGCTTCGGTTTTCTTGGCATCAAGGCGGTGGAGTACCACGAGCACTGGCACAATCACGAGTTCCCGGGACCGAACTTCCACTTTGAGACCGGCGATCCGGCGCATCCCGCGACCGATCCGCTGCACACAGAGATTTATTTCGGTCTCTATTGGGCGATGACCGGACTGCACGCGCTGCACATGGTCATCGGAATCGGGCTGGTGACCTGGCTGGTGTTGGCGGGCATGCGCGGGGCCTTCAGTCCGATTTATTACAGTCCGGTCGAAAATGTAGGACTGTACTGGCACTTTGTCGACTTAGTGTGGATTTATCTCTTCCCGCTCTTATACCTGATCAGTCATAAGCACAGCTAACGAGGAAAGCGATGGCGCAGCAAGTGCAGCACGAAGACGAATACACACACGTAGTGCCGGCGTCGATTTACGTTGGCATCTGGGCCGCGCTGATGGTGTTGACACTGACCACCGTCCTGGCCTCGTTCGCGGAGTTGGGTCCGTTTAACATCGTGGTCGCGCTGGTGATCGCCACCATCAAGGGCTCGCTGGTAGTTCTGTTTTTCATGCACCTGCGCTATAGCCCTAAGCTGACCATGGTAGCGGTGATTGCGGCGCTGTTCTGGTTGTTCATCATGTTTTCGCTCACCATGACAGACTACCTGTCGCGCGGCTGGGCAACCTTCGCCGGGCGGTGATAAGAGAGTTGTCGGTGGTCAGTTGTCAGTTGAGTGAGCTGACATGCTACTGGCACCTGACAACTTCCCTACTCATAAACCGCGTAGTATCCACGCCGCGCGTGCACCATCAGTTTCTTTGGATTTTGCACTTCAACTTGTAGCGCGTGGTAGCCGGGCATTTCATCCGGGGGACGGAATGACACGTAGTACTGCGTCCGCAGTTCCTGCTCAAGCTGGCCGAAGATGGTGTCGGCCTCGCGGGCGTTTTTCGCGATGAAGAAACTTCCGCCCGTCTCGTCGGCCAGCCGCTGCAAGACGCCGTCGCCCGGATAGTAACGCTTCCTTAAGTGGAGATTCAGCGTGTAGACCTGAATCTCGCTGCGCTGAGCGACAGCGATGACGTCATTGAGCACATGGCGGCTGCCGGTGTCCTCGCCGTCGGAGATCACGACCATCACCCGGTGCACGGGTCTGCTCTCCGCTATCTTCCATTGATCAGCGCAGGCAGAATAGACAGCGTCAAACAGGTCGGTCTCATCTCCCGGCCCTTTGGCACGCTGAACAGCCCCGATGAGATCGGCCACATCGCTGGTCGGGTCCTGGAAGACCTGAACGGTATCGCCGAAAGCCATAACGAAGCCGCGATCGGTGCCGGGTCGCACCACGCGCTTGAGGAACGCCAGGGCTGCCGATTTCTCCTGCTCCATGGCGCGCTTCATCGAGTCGCTCACGTCGAGCAGCAGCCCGATGCGCAGGGGGAGATCGCTCATTTTCTCGAATTGCGCTGATGTGATCGACGGGAACCTGATCGTCGAGGATGCGGATGTCGGACTGGGCGATATCAGAGATCAACCGGCCATGCTCGTCGGCCACAGTGAACTCCAGCCGCACTTCCGGCACATTTCTGCGGATCGTGTAGATGGTGTCGATCGGCGAACCGGGGGCATTGGGCGTGGTTCCTGACGGTCTTGTCTCCGGCGTTCGCACCGGCCTGTCGTAGTCGCCGATGCCGGGGACGTCGTAGGTCGTCGCCGCCGACAGATAGTCGAACCCTCCCGAAGCCCAATATCCCACCCCAGACAGCATGCCGCCGCTGGCGGCGAACAGAATGCCGGCTATGAGGGTGGAGCGCTGCACACATGGGTTATCGGCTGTGCAGCCGGGGGTCTTGAGACCTCTGTTGTCATGGCCAGCGGCGCTTCCTGCCGAAGCAGCGCCCGCCGTCATCCGGCCCTGCCCCTCTCCGGGAAGTGTAACCGGGTACGTGACAAAGTCGATGCCTTCTGGGACCAAAGGCGATGTTCGTCACCCTTTAATCATGGTTTAACAAGCCGTGAATAATCTATCTAGAACATGCTTACACATGAAAATCAGGATTCCGCCGTCAGCTACAATGCAGGCGTGAAGCAGACCATCTTTGCCGTCGAGGATGACACCGATATCTCCCGGCTGGTACGCCATCACCTGGAAGGCGCAGGCTACGCGGTGCGTGCCTTTACTTCCACGGCCGGCGTCGTGGCCGAGGCAGAAAAACAGCCGCCATCCTTGTTTCTGCTCGACATCATGATTCCCGGCGGAGACGGCCTGGAGCTCTGCCGGCGGATTCGCCAGACCGGCGCCATCGCCATGGTACCGGTCATCTTTCTGACTGCGCGCATCAGCGAGTCCGACAAAGTCATTGGCCTGGAGCTGGGCGCCGACGACTATATCTCCAAGCCCTTCAGCCCGCGCGAGTTGGTGGCCCGCATTCGGGCCGTACTGCGCCGCTTCGAACGGCCGCTGGCGCCGGCGATCGTAAAGGCCGGGGACATCGAAATCGACAGCGGCGGCATGACCCTGACGGTTCGCGGGACGCTGACGCAGACTACCGCCACCGAGTTCCGGCTGCTGGAGTACCTGGCCCGTCATCCGGGACGCGTCTTTACCCGCGACCAGCTTCTCGATGCTGTCTGGCGGGACACGCACTACGTCACACCCCGCTCGGTGGACGTGTACGTGCGCCGCATTCGTGAGAAGATCGAAGCGAATCCCGACGAGCCCCGTTACCTGAAAACGGTGCGCGGAGCCGGCTATCGCTTCGAGGTCCCGAAACCGTGAAGAGTCGCATCTTCGTCAAGCTGTTCGCAGCGGCGCTGCTGATCATCGCCGTCTGTGCGCTGACGATGAATGTGCTGATTCACAAGGCCTGGGAAACCATGCTGCGCAACGAGATTGAAACCTCGCTGCGGCAGAAGACCCTGCTGTTTGCCTCCCGCATCGCCGATACTCCTCCCGGTTCTACCCGCCAGGTCACCGCCCATGTAGCGCAACTGCTGGGCGCGCGCGCCACGGTGATCGATTCCTCCGGCAACGTGCTGGCGGATTCGGAGATGGACCCCGTTGCCATGGCCAGCGAGGCCACCCGCCCGGAAATTGTTGCCGCCTTGGGCGGAAAACTGGGTGAAGATGCACGCGCCAGCAGCCGGGGCGTCCCTTTCTTATACGTGGCCGCTCCTGTTGCCGGAGGGGCAGTCCGCCTGGCTTATCCGCTGGCCATTCTGCAGGAAGCAAGCGGGCACATCCGCAGCGATCTGATTAAGAGCTCCGCGGTCGCCATCTTGCTCGCCATGGCGTTTGCCTTTTTCGCCACCCAGTCCATCGGACGGCGGCTGAGCCGCATCACCGAGTTTGCTGAACGTATCGCTGCGGGCGACCTTTCGGCGCGCATCCAGGAAGGCTCCTCCGACGAGATTGCGCATGTGGCTTCTGCGCTGGACAAGACGGCGCGCAAGCTGGAAGACAGCTTCCGTGCGCTGGAAAACAGCCGCCAGACGCTGGAGACGCTGCTCAACTCCATGCAGGAGGCGGTCATCGCCGTCTCCCAGGACGGAAAAGTGTTGTGGGCCAATCAGCGCATGGAGCGCCTGCTGCCCAGCAGCATCCGGTTAGGTGAACCTCTGGTGCAGTCGGCGCGTGATCCGGAGATATTGCGGGCGGTGCAGCACGCTTTGGAAGCGCGAGACATCACCATGGCGCGTGCCGCCAAGATTTTCTCGGGACGCATCTTCGACCTGACGGCCGCTCCCATGCCCGGCGGAGGCGCCGTCGCCGTCTTGCATGACCAGACCGAGATCGAACGGGTGGAAAAGACGCGGCGCGATTTCATCGCCAACGTCTCGCATGAATTGCGCACTCCGCTGACGTCGATCCAGGGCTATACCGAGACACTGCTCGAGACCAATGGCATGTCCGACGCTGCCCGCGACTTTCTGGAGATCATTCGCAAGAATGCGTCGCGCATGGCGCGCCTGACCGAAGACCTGCTGGTGCTGGCCCGTGTGGAATCGGGTGAGCGTAGTTTCAAGTACGAAATGGTCTCGCCGCAAGAGCTGCTGCGCGATGTGGAACAGACCTTTCGCGAGATCGCCGGGGACCGCGGCGTGGAGATGTCGGTCATCAACACAGCGGCGGCGTCCGTCTTCGTCGACCGCGACGCCATCCACCAGGTGTTTGCCAACCTGGTGGAGAACGCACTCAAGTATGGCGAGTCAGGCAGGAAGATCATTGTCGGGGCCTGCGAGACGGAGGAAGGCGTGCAGTTCTTTGTACGCGATTTCGGTGAAGGGATCGCCAGCGAGCACCTGCCGCGCCTCTTCGAACGCTTCTACCGAGTCGACAAGGCGCGCTCCCGCGAATCAGGCGGTACCGGGCTGGGACTGGCGATCGTCAAACACGTGGTTCGGGCCCACGGCGGATCGATCAAGGCCGAGAGCGAGCTGAACCACGGGGCCACCTTCTACTTCACCCTCCCTCGGCAGGAAGTCGCCGCCGAACGTCTGAGCATCGCCTAGACAAGGCCCACCCCGGAAGCACGGAGGAAAGTTAATCAAAGCGCCTTCGCCGTCCGCGTAGTTGCTTCCGGCTGGGTCCAAACGAGCCAAGTCCTCTTCCGAACCGAATTGCCTCCGTGCCCTCTGTGCCTCCGCGGTGAATGGTTTTAGCGTTGCGCAGGCTTCGAAGTAGGCCGCAGAATGGCATTATGAGGGCCCTGCCCAATTTGCGCTTTGCTTTTCTGGCGCTCCTGGCGCTTGTCCTGATTGGCATCGCAGGTTTCCATTACCTCGAAGGTTGGACGTGGTTTGAGGGTTTCTACATGGTCCTCACCACGATCACAACCATCGGCTATGGCGAACTGCATCCGCTCTCTACCGCCGGGCGATTATTCAACAGCTTCATCATCATCGCCGGCGTAGCGCTGGTGCTCTTGATCACCGGCGGCGCAGCCCAGGCGTTGTTAGAATTCGAGTTGCAGTCGGTAGTTGGCAGGAGGCGCATGGAGCGCGATATTAACCGATTGTCGGGCCATTACATCATCTGCGGCGCTGGACGCGTTGGCCGCAGCGCAGCGCGTGAGCTGGCGCGCAAGCCCGTGCCCTTTGTCATTGTCGACACCGACGAGGCCAAGCTGAAGCGCTACACCGAAGCGGGATGGCTGATGCTGGTTGGCGATGCCACGCATGAGAGTGTCCTGCGCCAGGTTCGCATCGATCAAGCGAAAGGTCTGGTTGCGGCCACAACCACAGACGCGGTTAACATCTACGTGGTTCTCACGGCGCGCGAGCTCAATCCCAAGCTGAAGATCATCGCCCGTGCCAGCGAGGAAACCGCCGAGAAGCACCTGCTGACGGCCGGCGCCAATTCCATCGTTTCGCCCTACAATTTTGCGGGATATCGCATCGCCCAGACGTTCATGCGTCCGCACGTGGTCGATTTCTTCGACACCGCTATGGACCAGCAGCACAAGCTGGAGATTGAAGAAATTCAGGTCCAGCCCGGGTCCGCGCTCAGCGACAGGACCCTGGAAACATCCCGTCTTCGCCAGGAGTCGGGCGTGATTGTACTCGCCATCAAGGGCGAAGGCACGGAGATGCGCTTCAATCCCGCGCCTAACGATGTGATCCACCCTGGAGACCACCTGATTGCCATGGGCGATGCGGCGGGACTGCAGCACCTCGAGCGCCTGGCTTCGGAGCCCGCGTGAAGATCACGACCGCAGCCGAGATGCGCGAGATCGACCGCATTACCACCGCGAAGTATGGTGTGCCGTCGTTCACGCTGATGGAGAATGCCGGTACAGGTGTGGCGAATTTCATTCTGGAGCACCATCCCTGCGCGGAGCGGATAACTGTTGTTTGCGGCAAAGGCAACAACGGCGGAGATGGATTTGTCGTCGCCAGAAAGCTGCATCGCGCCGGGCGTGTGGTCGAGGTCTTGCTGCTGGCGGCAGCAGATGAGATGAAAGGTGATGCTCTGGGGATGTTCGAGCGGCTGCCGGTGCGGCCTGTCCTTGTGCGGAGCTCCGCTGCCTTGGCCGCCGAGGCGTCGCGCAGTCTGGCGAATTGCGATCTCATTGTCGATGCAATTCTCGGGACCGGATTCACCCCGCCGGTGCGAGGGCTTTACGCCGAGGCGATTGCCGCCATTAACGCCAGCGGCAAGCCGGTCGTTGCCGTCGATATCCCGTCGGGAGCCGAGTCGGATTCAGTGCATCCGCAATCCGGTGACGGCATGGCGCGCGCCGATGCGATTGTGACGTTCACTGCACCGCGCCCGGCGCATGTCTTCGGCGCGCTGACGCGTGGGCCAGTAGTCGTTGTTCCCATCGGCAGCCCCGATGAGGCGATTATCTCAACTCTGAATGTGGAGGTGACGGTAGCGCGCGACCTGTCACGCCTGCTGGCGCCCCGACCGCTGGACTCCAACAAAGGAAGTTACGGTCACGCGCTTGTCGTCGGCGGATCGTTGGGCAAGTCGGGGGCCGCTGCGATGGCGGGCATGGCGGTTTTGCGCGCGGGAGCAGGGCTGAGCACCGTAGCGGTCCCGAAGAGCGTATTGCCCAGCGTTGCCTCCTTTGCCGCCGAGTTGATGACCGAGCCGCTGCCGGAGACGAGCGCCGGCGGAATCGGCCCCTCTGCGCTCAAGGCCGTTACCGAGCTGGCAAACTCGATGACGGTTGTCGGGTTGGGGCCAGGGATCGGCCGCCAGCCTGAGACCGTCGAATTTGTGCACGAAATTGTCAAGCGAGTGAAATGCCCGATGGTGATCGACGCCGACGGGCTGAATGCGTTTCAGGACAGGACCGAACTGCTCGACGGTAGCGTGCGTCCGCTGGTGCTGACGCCGCATCCCGGAGAGATGTCGCGGCTGACGGGCATGTCCATCAAGGCAATTCAGGCTGACCGGCTAAACGTTGCCCGCAACTTCGCGCAGGAGCACCATCTCGTCCTTGTGTTGAAGGGAAACAACACCGTTGTCGCTTTTCCCGACGGCCAGGCGTGGGTGAATCCCACCGGCAATCCCGGAATGGCCACCGGTGGCACCGGCGACATCCTGACCGGCATGACGGCAGGCGTAATCGCTCAGATGCCCGATGATGTCGCGCGCGCCGCCGTCGCAGCGGTTTACCTGCATGGCTTAGCCGGCGATGTCGCGGCGGGGACCATGGGCGAGCATTCGCTCACCGCTACCGATCTGCTGTCGGGGCTGCCGGAAGCGTTTCGCCGCGCCACGCAGTGGGCGGGCGAGAGCGTGGTGCGGATCAGGGGATGAGTACCGTTGGTCAGATTTCGGGCATCGGGTGGCATTTCGAAGCGAGAAGCTGTGCGTTTAGGGGCGCGCTAATTCTCCTTTTTTCGGCCTGAAAGCTGCCAAAAACCCCATGGAAGTCCGATTTTCTGGCAGGGTATTGGTGCCCCATTTTGGGAACGAGAGGGCGTTAGGGCCCGAAATAGCACGAAGGTGTGCCAATCCAACTCGCGAGAAACATCGAGTTTTGGGCAGTTTCGGGTCGCTTTTTGCCATAATCTGCGCACTTGTTGGGGGTATTTTCATGACTTCTTTCGCCGCCGGTAGGCTGTGCCCCTCGAAAGCTGCATGACCACCCGCGAGTACATTACCCGTTCCGCGGAAGAGACCATCGCCCTGGGCCGCGAGCTTGCTCCCACATTGAGGGACATGCGGATGGTCGTCCTGCGCGGCGATCTCGGCGCCGGCAAGACCACACTGGTCAAAGGCATTGCCGAAGGTTTGCATGCCGCATCGCGCGACGACATCACCAGCCCCACGTTCACGCTTATCCACGAATTTCGCGGCCCTGAGGTCACGCTGTACCACGTCGATCTGTACCGCATCGAAACCGAGCGCGAGCTACAAACGCTGGGACTGGATGAACTCTTCGCCGAGCCGGGCAATCTTGTTCTGCTGGAGTGGGGCGAGAAGTTTCCGCGCTTTGAGCGCGAGCGGGACGTCGAGATCGCGATCGCGCGACGGGGCGAGCAAGAGAGAACGATCGTCGTTGAATCGGCGACATAGGGCCAGGCACATCGCAGCGTACTGGCATACGCACCCCCTCAAAACACGCTAAAATCAACAGTTGGGCCCAGCCCGCCGATTTGCGGCCTCGGGCCGGAGAGCATGTACGAAGTCACTGTCGAAGACACGTTTTCTTCCGGACACTACCTGCGCAATTACAAGGGCAAGTGCGAGCGGCCGCACGGCCACAATTATCGCGTGCGTGTAACTCTGAGCGGCAAGGAGCTCGACCAGGCCGGGCTGCTGCTCGACTTCAAAGACCTGAAGGATGTTCTGCGCCCGGTAGTGAACTATCTCGATCATCAAATGATGAATGACCTGGAGCCGTTTACCACGCTCAACCCTTCGGCCGAAAACATCGCCAAGTACTTCTTCGACCAGACCAATGCGCACTTGAAGGGCATAACCGACGGCCGCGTACGCGTGAAGGACATCACCATCTGGGAGACCGACACCACGACCGCCCGCTACAGCGAATAATTGAGGTCGACTCTCGCGCGGTGCGCGTCAATATTAAAGAGCATTATCCGAACCACCCTGAGGTATCGAATTGGCCATTTATTTACCCGCAAACATTGACGAAGAAAACGTTGCACTCGATGAACTGACGCCGCGCGAAATCGTCCGCGAGCTGGACAAGTACGTGGTTGGCCAGCACGCCGCCAAGCGCTCCGTCGCCATCGCCCTGCGCAATCGCATGCGCCGCCAGAAGCTCTCGCCCGAGCTGGCGGAAGAGATCATTCCCAAGAACATCATCATGATGGGCCCTACCGGCGTAGGCAAAACCGAAATCGCTCGCCGGCTGGCGAAGCTGGCAAATTCGCCGTTTCTCAAGGTGGAGGCCTCGAAGTTCACCGAGGTCGGCTACGTAGGCCGCGACGTGGAATCCATGGTGCGCGACCTGATCGAGATCGCCATCGACATGGTGCGCGAGGAGAAGCTGGAAGACGTCGCCGACAAGTCCGAGCTAAACGCCGAAGAGCGGCTGCTCGACCTGCTGCTGCCGTCGATGCCGACGCAGGTCGCTCCGCGCCAGCAGAGCCAGGAAATCGGATTCAGCCTTGGCAACGAACCGCTCCTGGCAGGCGAGCCCGGGTCACGCACCCGCGAGAAGCTGCGTCAGCAACTGCGCGAGGGCAAGCTGGACGAGCGCATGGTCGAGCTCGACGTGCGCGAGAAGTCGTTTCCCGCGTTCGAGATCATCACCAACCAGGGCGTCGAAGAGATGGATGTCAACATGAAAGACATGTTGCCCAACATCTTCGGCCAGCGCACCAAGAAACGGAAGATGAAGGTCAGCGAGGCCTTCGAATACCTCATCCAGGAAGAAGAGCAGCGGCTGGTCGACATGGATCAGGTGCAGCGTATCGCAGTAGAACGTGTCGAGAACTCCGGCATCATCTTCCTTGACGAGATCGACAAGATCGCCGGACGTGAAGGTGGCCATGGGCCCGACGTTTCGCGCGAAGGCGTGCAGCGTGACATCCTGCCCATCGTCGAAGGTACTACCGTCAACACGCGTTACGGCATGGTGCGCACCGACCATGTTCTGTTTATTGCTGCGGGAGCGTTCCACGTCTCCAAGCCCAGCGACCTGATTCCCGAGTTGCAGGGCCGCTTCCCTATTCGCGTCGAGCTGCAGTCGCTCACCGTCGAAGACTTCATCAAGATCCTGACCGAGCCGAAGTCGTCTCTCACCAAGCAGTACATCGCGCTGCTCGACACGGAGGGCGTGAAGCTGGAGTTCACCGAAGAAGCCTTGCAGGAAGTCGCGAACTTCGCCTTCAAGGTAAATGAAGGCACCGAGAACATCGGCGCGCGCCGCCTGCACACCATCATGGAGCGCGTGCTCGACAACATCAGCTTCGACGCCCCCGACATGCAGGAAAAGAACGTTACGGTTGATGCCGACTACGTGCGCAATGCGCTGACGGATATCGTCAAGGACCAGGACCTGTCGCGCTACATTTTGTAGAAGGTTTGCAGGTCGGCTTAGCGACGATCCGTGCTCCACGCAAGCACGCGGAGAGAGTGCGCCTTTCAACGCTTTGCTGACATGGGAACGCTTCCGGCCCAGCCGGGACAGCATAGCGAAAGAAGAGTTCATGGCAACCGGCAAGGGAGATCTCAGGGGTTAGCCCAAACGACGGGCAAAACCCTTCGCCAAGCTCAGCGCAGGCTCTGGGGCACCAGGCGTGCCGCGTTCAGTACGATTTCCAGAGAACGGAACATTGGTGTCCTTGTGCTGGCGTCACATGCTTGCCCTTCCCGGTCACAAACGCCGTGTTTCGCCGCAGATTAAGCAGAGGCCAAGGTTCTGTGGGGATACTCAGCCCGAAGGGCGGAACAACGCCTAGCCCAGCACGTGAGTGCTGGGGAGACATGGGTTAAACGAGGGCGAGTCCGGAGGACGGCACATTCGGTCACACCTACAGCGCCAATCTCTATCATCTGGTGTTTTCAACCAAAGATCGCGTCGACACGATTCCTGATCCACCAGGTTTGTGGGGGATACACCTCCGGCATAGTGCGCAACATCGGGGCCGAGGCGCTCGCGATTGGCGGCACTGCGAACCACGTGCATTCGTTGTTGCGGGTCGCGCCGCATATCTCCATCGCAGAGGTCGCGCAGAAGATCAAGGCGAACTCGTCGCGGTGGCTGCGCACGTCGGGAAGATGGGACGGATGGCAGGAAGGATATGGGTCGTTCACCGTGAGCGTTTCGAATCTTGCCGCGGTGCGACGGTACATTTTCAATCAGCCGCAACACCATGCCAAGCGCAGCTTTGAAGATGAATTCATTGCGCTGCCTATCCGTAGCGGGATTCCGTTCGACAGGTCTCAGGTGTTTGAGTAGTGTCGTCCTCCGGACTCCGGCGGATTGGGGGATCGCGCACCCAGCACTCACGTGCTGGGCCAGGGGTTGTTGCGCCCTTCGGGCTAAGCTCCATTCAAAGCCCATGCTTGAGGGCCTCCAAAGACCGCTTAGGCTGACGCAGGAATTCGCGTGGCTGAGGCGGGAGCCCGAAGGGCGGAACAATTCCTAGCCCAGTACGCGAGTGCTGGGACAGGGTGGATTATCCACGCGAGTCCGGAGGGCGGTACATTCGAACCGATGTGATCGAGAAAGAAAGATCCCCACCCGCGTGTGTATTGCTCAATCAGAATGCTTGCCCGGGCCGCCCGCCCGCCATGCACGCTGAACATCACGGGCAGCGGCTCTGCGGGAAGATACGCCTTGCGCAGCGGGCCCTTAATGCGGTCAATGCGCACATTCGAGACGTAAGGGACTTGGGACATGGATGCGACGCCGCCTTTGGTTCCCCCATGATAGGCAAAGCACCCGTTTCATTACGTATCTTGACAGCAAACCTAATAGGAATCACAATAGTTCCATGGGTACAATTCCGATGCGGTCCGCTGTCAGGAAAACGCGGTCTTTTTCGCTGGATCAGGAGGTGCTCTCGGAGGTTGAGCGCACCAGGGGAGAGGTTTCGGCCAGCGAGCGAGTCAACCAGTTGCTGAAGTACGCCCTGGAGACGGAGCGCAAGGCCAGCCTCTACCAGGAAGCGGCACAGTTTTTCAGCAGCGCGCCCCACGACCGTCCCGAGCGGCGGGCCTTCCAGAAGGCGGGGCTTAAGTCCTGGTCGCGCCGATGACAGCCTGGCGAAGAGGAACCAAGCCCGCGCGATGGTATCCCCGGCGAGGCGAAGTGTGCCTGATCGAGCTCGACAAGCCACGTCCGGCCCTGGTGATTTCGAGCGACAGCTTGAACGCACACTCTCTGGACGTGTGTGTACTGCCCATTTCGACCGCCGAGCACAAGGCGTTCTCGCTGCGCCCCAGGCTGAAGGCTGGAGAAGGCGGTTTGAACCGCGACTCCTGGGTGAAGTGCGACCAGCCGACCACAGTGGAGAGACAATTGGCGATGTACCCTCCGCTGGGAACATTGACATTGGCTTCCATGCAGAGGATCGAAACCGCGCTGAAAGTCGCACTCGATCTCGGGTAGGCGGAGAACAGCCGTGATCCCAGATTAGGCTGACCGACGGGAATCTGGGCTACTAGCTCGCAAGATTTATCATGGCGGTAATCTGCTGCTGCCGAGATGCCCGGTCGCCTTCGCTGATTCGCCAGTCGAATGCCCTTCTGTATTGATTCGGTTTCTTAAATTCAGGTCTGCTCATGGGAGAGTCACCTACATCTACTAATGGCTTGAGTTCAGCTCTATCATGAACTGTGAGACGTCCCATAAAAACGCCGGGGTGGGCTGACGCCCACCCCGCTTTAACTACTCCACCTGAATTCCAGTCCGGTCCGGTTACACCAGGCCTTGGTCCAGCATGGCATTGGCGACTTTCAGGAAGCCGCCGATGTTAGCGCCGTTCACCAGATTGCCGGGCGTGCCGTAGGTCTCGGCCGTTTCGAAGCAGGTCTTGTGGATGGCGATCATGATCTTGTGCAGACGATCGTCGACTTCCTTCGCGCGCCGGGCCGAAACCGGCGATCAATGTCCTCGCGGGGCCGGGGCTCCGCGCAGCAGGCCCTCGGTGCTGAGGTCTTCGTCAATCGCGGGCCAGTGGATACCGTATCCGCCGCCGGCAATCTTCCAGTCGTTTCGTTGTGCCGGAGTAGCCGTGCAGCAGCCGGGGATACCAGGCGAGCGGCACGGAGATAGTGCGGCCGTCTTTGAGGCGAACACTCAACGTATCCTCATCGAACAACACGTCGGCTACTCTTTCATCGGCTGCCGTCGCCAAAATACCCATTCCAAGCCTCCAATAAGCGTCGCTGGTTCTGCTGCACGATCGATTGTAGCGCGTTCAATTCCCTGGCATTGAACCCAAGGTTTCTTGCCAAGGCAACCGGGTCAAGCCAGAACTTGGCTGAGAGGTCGTCACGGTCGACATGAACGTGGGGCGGTTCGTTCGGCTCGTGGCTGTAAAAGTAAAAGCGGTACGGCCCTGTCCTGAGCACCGTTGGCATAGATCTGAAGCGTAAGTTTACCTAACGCAAAGACGGGGTGGATTACTCCACCCCGTTTCAGCAGTTCAGCCGGGGCTGAAGCCGTGCCCTTTCAAAGCGCCGTAGACGCGGGCCTGAAGGCCCGCTCTAGCTAACCTTGTGGTAGTCCCAGGTTAGGCCAAAGGAAGGCCGAACCTGGGGCACCGAAGGAAAACTACACCAGGCCCTGGTCCAGCATGGCGTTGGCGACTTTCAGGAAGCCGCCGATGTTGGCGCCGTTCACCAGATTGCCGGGCGTGCCGTAAGTTTCGGCCGTCTCGTAGCAGGTCTTGTGAATGGCTTTCATGATGTCATGCAACCGCTTGTCGACTTCTTCGCGGCTCCAGCTCATGCGCATGCTGTTCTGCGCCATTTCCAGGCCAGAGGTGGCAACGCCGCCGGCATTGGCAGCCTTGGCCGGGCCATAGAGGACTTTCGCCTCGAGGAACAGCTTGGTGGCTTCCAGCGTGCTCGGCATGTTGGCGCCCTCGGCAACGACCTTGCAGCCATTGTTGATGAGGTTCTGCGCGTCCTTGGCGTTGATTTCGTTCTGGGTCGCGCTGGGGAACGCGCAATCCGCTTTGATGTTCCACAGCGGGTTGTAGCCCAGCTTCAGGTCGGTGGGCATGAAGACGGCCTTCTTGTACTGCTCCGTGTACTCGCGGATGCGGCCGCGCTTCACGTTCTTCAGCTCCATGATCCAGGCCAGCTTCTCGCGGGTGATGCCGTCGGGATCGTATACCACACCGTCGGAGTCGGATGCCGTGACCGGCTTGGCGCCGAAGTCGAGCAGCTTCTCGATGGTGTACTGCGAAACGTTGCCGCTGCCGGAAACCAGGCAGAGCTTGCCTTCCAGCGTGTCCTTGCGCGTCTTCAGCATCTCGTTGGCAAAATAAACGCAGCCGTATCCGGTAGCCTCCGGACGAATCAGCGAGCCGCCCCATGCGAGGCCCTTGCCCGTGAGCACGCCGGTGAACTCGTTGCGCAGCCGCTTGTACTGGCCGAACAGGAAGCCGATCTCGCGTCCGCCTACGCCGATGTCGCCGGCGGGCACGTCAGTGTCGGGGCCGATGTGGCGGCACAGCTCGGTCATGAAGCTCTGGCAGAAGCGCATCACTTCGTTGTCGCTCTTGCCCTTGGGATCGAAGTCGGAGCCGCCCTTGCCGCCGCCCATGGGCAGCGTGGTCAGCGAATTCTTGAAGACCTGTTCGAAGGCGAGGAATTTCAGGATGCCGAGATTAACGGAGGGGTGGAAGCGCAGGCCGCCCTTGTAGGGGCCGATGGCGCTGTTCATTTCGATGCGGAAACCGCGGTTGACCTGGATGTTGCCCTGGTCATCGAACCACGGAACACGGAACATCAGGACGCGCTCGGGCTCGGTCACGCGCTCCAGGATGCGGGCGGAGATGTACTCCGGATGCCGCTCCAGCACGAGGCGCAGCGACTCAAGCACTTCCTGCACGGCCTGATGGAATTCCGGCTCGGCCGCGTTCTTGGCCTTAACCAGGGCCATAACATCGTTGATGTAATCGGTTGGCGTTTTAATCGCCGAAGTCATGACTGTCATATTAGAAGGTCCTCCTTAGGAACCTTGATGCATTAAAAAGCTTGGCCGAATGAGCTCGCACCACAGGGCGTGGTGTTCGGGCCATCTGTATTCCATTCCTCCACGGGCAATCGTGCCGTGACCGCTATCACCCCGAAGCGTGACTGGCGGGCCGGTTTGGTGTGCTTTTCCGGCGGCCAACGCCTGCAATGAAAGTAACCCGGCCGCTGAAACAAGTGTTCCGGGCGGGCTTCGGCGCAAAGCACCGGAAACAATACTTCGGATTGCGGTGGGGCCGCAACTGCGGAAATGTGGTTTGTAGATGCTCCAAGATAATGTCACCCCATAACTGCAACGAGACTTTGTCACCCTGTAAGGATGGTGGCGATGACTCAGAAAGAGTTTCAACGGGTGAAAGTGATTGAGAATGCAGCGGGCGGGAGGCTGAGCGTACGCGAAGCCTCCCGTCTGCTGCAATTGAGCGAGCGCCAGGTACAGCGGCTCAAACGGCGTTATCAGCCGGATGACATCGCCTGGGTGAAGCACGGCAATTGCGGACGCGCCATGCCCTGGGCCGTTTCTCTTCCCCAGAAGCAGTTGATCGTAAGCCTGGCCCGCGGCAAGTATCAGGGTTTCAATGATTCCCATCTCGCCGAAAAACTTCAGGCCGAGGAGAACCTCGCCCTCAGCCGCGAAACCGTGCGCCGCATCTTGCGGGCCGCCAAACTGCCCTCTCCGCAGAAGCGTCGGCCCGCCAAGTATCGCTCCCGCCGGCCGCCCCGCCCCTGCTTCGGCATGATGGCGCTCACCGATGCCAGCCGCCATCGCTGGCTCGAAGACCGCGGTCCCCAGCTCACCCTGATCGGCTTTCAGGATGACGCTACCAGCCAGATCCTGGCGGCTCACTTCCAACTGGAAGCCGAAAATACTCTCGGTTATCTCCGCGCCTTGCAGGCCATGATCACCACCCATGGCATCCCGCTCAGCCTCTACCGCGACCGCCACAGCATCTTCCAGCGTAACGATTCCCACTGGACCGTCGCCGAACAGCTCGCGGGAAAACAATCGCCCACCCAGCTGGGACGCGCCCTGGAAGCCCTCGGCATCGAGCAAATCCCCGCCTACTCGCCCCAGGCCAAGGGCCGCATCGAACGCGCCTGGCGCACCTGCCAGGACCGGCTGGTCAGCGAACTCCGCCTCGCCGGCGCCACCACCTTGGAGCAGGCCAATGCCGTGCTCCAGCGCTTCTGCGCCGACTATAACCAGCGCTTTGCCCGCCCCGCCGCCCAGCCAGCTGGCCAGTTTCGCCGCTTGCCCCGCGGCTTCGATCTCGCCCGCTGCGTGGCCCTGCGCTACGAACGCGTCGTCGCCGCCGACCATACCGTCACCTTAGGCGAGCACTCCATCGCCCTGCCGCCCTTGCCCCGCGCTCGCGGCTACGCCGGAGAAACCGTCGAACTCTCCCATCAACTGGACGGGACCCTGCGCGTCTATCGCGGTGACCGTCTGCTCTATGCCCAGCCTCTGCCTCTGGCCGAAGTCCCCGATCGCCGCCCTGCGCCCCGCACCACTGCGCAGAAAAGAAAAACCCCGATGCCCCGCATCTACAACCTCTCCGGCCGCCCTGCTTTAGCGGCCGTTACCTAAACCACAGGGGGTGACAAAGTCTGGTTGCAGTTGATACGACATTTTCTGGTTGCAACAACACTGCGGAAATGTGGTTTGCGAATCGAATAGGGGGCACGCGTTTCGGACTGCGCCCGAGTCGATGGGCAGGGATCGCGAATGTTGCATTAGGACAGTATGCCTGGCTCGCGAATTTTCCAGCCTCGGATCAGGAGCCATAACATCAAGACTAGCTCTCCAAAGAAGGTTATGAAGAGAAACCCCAGATGGGCATTGGGATAGAAATAGGGTTGCAGGCTATCAATTACCCAACCGCATCCATCAATGATCAGCAACACACCAAGAACGGCTGGAATATATCCAGACCGCAAGATCAGGTAGCCCAGCAGCACCAGATGAATCCCGAACAGCACCAGTCCCATCGACCAGTCATAGCGAAAGGAAGCAAGTAGGAGTTTCACCTGCGCGTTGAGCGGACCGGCTCCGAAGGCTGTCCGGTAATCCGGGGTGTTGACCATGCGGAAAACCGTTGCCAGATTGAGCACGGCAAACAGTGCGATGGCGGTGTACATCAACCGGAACCAGGCTGTGAGCAGCGACAGAGGCCGGCTGACCGGCCGGAGCAGGTAATACAGCGCCCACGCGATCACGATGTCTTCGATGAAAGTGACCAGGTAGCAGAGGATCGCAACCGCGAACGATCGAGGGTGAACGGTAATGTTCTGGACTGTCTGCTCGATATTACCTGGAATTACCAGCTTGGGATAAATGGTAAATTCGGCGTAAGTAACGGGACTAAGCAGGTAGCCGAAGCCGGCGACAAGCGCCGCGTGGCGCAACGTCAAATCGTCACTTTTTGCGCTCATACGATAACTTCCATCGACTGGCTCGCCGGCAACCGGAGACTGGCGAAAATCAAGCAGGTGGACCGTGCCGGTGAGAGTAGCATAATAACCCGGGCGTGGCGGCTTCGCTAATCGCCCCGTGAGCAAGAGAGAACCTGTCGCCGCCCTGTTTGCTTTCGCCATGAACATGCGACACACCATGCTGAAGTGGCCGCGCATTAAGTACCCTTGTACCGTAATCGGACTTCTGTTCATTTGTGCCGGGTGGTTGCCGGCTGTCGCGCAAAGCTGCGGCGCGCATGGAGTCGCGGTGCAGGTCCTTGGCTCGGGTGGCCCGGAGCTGCAAGACAAGCGCGCGTCGAGCAGCTACCTAGTGTGGGAAAACGGCCAGGCGCGAGTGTTGATAGATGCGGGTGGAGGGAGCGCGCTACGATTTGGCGAGAGCGGAGCGACGATGTCGCAATTGGACGTGATTCTGTTCAGTCACTTCCACGTGGATCACAGTGCCGATTTTCCAGCCCTCATCAAGTCGTCGTGGTTTGAAGACCGCCGGCGTCCGCTGCCGATCTACGGTCCGGTGGGGAATGATTTCATGCCTTCGACGACGGAATTTGTCTCGGACTCCTTCGGCGACAAGGGCACTTATCGATACCTGAGCGAGCTGCTCGTCGCCGGTGAACAAGGCAGCTATAAAATGCAGCCGCACAACGTGAGCGGTGGCTCAACGCCCGTAGCGGTGTTTCGCAGTCGTGATCTGGCGGTTTCCGCAGTTCGGGTGGTTCATGGAGCGGTGCCGGCTTTGGCTTGGCGCGTGCGGATCGGCGGCAAAGACATCGTGTTCAGCGGGGATACGAATGGTGAGGGCCCCGGCCTTGTGCAGTTGGCGATGAATGCCGATCTGTTCATTGCGCATAACGCGGTGCCGGAAGGCGCCACGGGCATCGAGCGCCGGCTGCACATGCCGCCCTCGGTGATCGGACAAATCGCTGCTGATGCCAATGTGAAGCAACTGGTCTTGTCTCATCGGATGCTGCGGACCTTGGGCAAGGAGGAACAGACCCAGTCGGAGATCCGGAAACGGTACAACGGACCGCTGACGTTCGCCGACGATCTCGACTGCTTTCCCCTGAAGTAGTACTTTGATTCGATCAGGAGCGGACTCGAAACGAGGCGTGATATGAAACCCGCCGTTGCAGACGGCCAGGTTAGTGCGCAGCGGCCGGAGCGAGGCAGATCTGGAATTCGATTTCCGAGCGCTGGAATCCAGGCATTGGGGCGGTTGAAGCGTATCGTGAAAAATTGAATTCCATCCTAGCGCCAAAAGCAGGAGCTAGGATGGAACGCCCAAGTTTTGACTGACCGCTGACAACTGATAACTTCTCTACTTGCTCTGCTGGAAGCGCCTGTTCACTTCCGGCCAGTTCACCACGTTCCACCACTCTTTCAGATAGTCGCCGCGGCGGTTCTGATACTTGAGGTAATAGGCGTGCTCCCACACGTCGTTGCCCAGGATGGGATAAAAGCCCTGCGACATGGGATTGTCCTGGTTGGGCGTGCTCATGATCAGCAGCTTGCCGCCGGTGTCGCGCACCAGCCACGCCCAGCCGCTGCCGAACTGCTTCAGGCCCGCGTCGTTGAACTTCTCTTTGAAGCTGTTGAAGTCGCCGAAGGTGCTCTTGATGGCGTCGGCGATGGCGCCGGTCGGATCGCCGCCGGCATTCGGTCCCATGATCACCCAAAACATGGAGTGATTCACCTGGCCGCCGCCGTTGTTGCGTACGGCGTTGCGGATGGCTTCAGGAACATTCTCCAGGCCCTTCAGCAGCTCTTCGGCACTGAGCTTCTGCAACTCAGGAGCCTTCTCCAAAGCGGCGTTCAGATTGTTGACGTAGGCCTGGTGGTGCTTGTCGTGATGCAGATGCATGGTCTGCGTGTCGATGTAAGGTTCAAGGGCAGAGTAGTCGTACGGCAGTGCTGGGACTTCGTGTGCCATTCTGATTTTTTCCTCCAGTGGCTGTGATGACGAAAAACGATTGCCGGGTGCAAAAGGCCAGTGCTGCGAGGCCGGGGCACCATTATACGAGGCGGCGACGGGAACGAACCGCGTTCTGTTCGCAATAGGCGGACCGTACCTCGGGAAGCCCCGCTTTCCCCTTGCCCACGCTACCCGGAGATACTAAGCTTCATGCCATGAGATCGCTATACGATGAACTTGGGAGCCACAATTGGCAAGCCCCGGAGCAATGGTCGCGTGGAACTCGGATTTGGACTCTTGTCGACCTGCTCGGGCTGATCGTGTGGGTGTGGGGATGGTATCGATTCATCCACGGCGGAACGGGGTTGCTGCGGGACATCGGGCTATCCGCTTTGCTGATTCTGTTGGCAACTCAGCGGTTTTGCAAGGACAGGATCGGAAAAGCAAGCTGGTGGGGGTTTGTCTTCGCTCTGCTTGGGGCATTTGTGTTGGGAAAGACTATGGGCAGTCTGGGATTCCGGTTCTAAGCTGACCTGTCGAACTGATCCCGCTTGGTTCGTAACGCTACCGAAACCCTTCCTTGTTCACCACGTACGGCATCGTTGTGTAATCGCCGCCGTAGTTTTGCTCCAGCATATCGATCGGTCCGTGTGCAGATTGATGGAAATAGAGAAATCGGTTTTAGGCCGCTGAGGCTCTGTTACCTCGGCGGCTAAAGCCGGAACAGTAACGGTATCGAAGTTATCGCTTGTCATCACGAGCAAAGCGAGGGATCTGATCTCGTTCCCTCGCCACGACTCGCCACAATGGAAGACGTCCCGCGCTGCCGGCGAGAACAGATCCCTCGGCCGAAGCGGCCTCGTGATGACAAACTAAAAGGGCGCTGGCTGAACCGGCCACTGAAATCCGGTGGCCTTTGCTACAGATTCTTCTTCGTCCACTGGTCAACGCGATCCAGCGCCAGGCTCAGGTTCTCCATCGAGTTCGCGATGCTGAAGCGCAGGTATCCCTCGCCGAAAGCTCCGAATGCCGTGCCCGAAAGCGCGGCCACGCCTGCCTGCTCGAGCAGGGCATCGGCCAGCTTCTTCGACGGCCATTTCGTCTGCGTAATGTTCGGGAAGGTGTAAAACGCGCCATGGGGCAGGCGGCACGAGAACCCCTTGATCTGGTTAATGCCCTTCACGAACACATCGCGCCGCTTCTTGAACTCTTCGTTCATGCGTTCCGGCTCGCTCTGGTCGCCGGTAATTGCCTCGATGCCCGCGCGCTGGGTGAAGGTCGCGGTGCAGGAGTTCGAATTCGTCATCAGGCGCGACATCTGAGCTGCCAGATCGGGCCGCATCACGCCGTAACCCATGCGCCATCCGGTCATAGCGTAGGTCTTGGAGAAGCCGTCGAGGATGATGGTGCGCTCCTTCATGCCGGGGACGGAGGCGATGCTGTACTGCTCGCCTTCGAACAGCAGGCGGCCGTAGATTTCGTCGCTCAGCACCATGATGTCGCGATCGCCAATCGCCGCCGCAATGTCTTTAATATCGCCGGGCGCCATCACGCCGCCGGTCGGATTGTGTGGCGAATTAATGATGATGAGCTTGGTGCGATCGCTAATCAGGCCCTTGAGTTCGTTGACGTCGAGGCTGAAGTCGCGGTCTTCGCGGATCGCGATGGGCACAGGCTTTGCCCCAAGGAAGTTGATCATCGACTCATAGATGGGGAAGCCGGGGTTGGGATAGATGACCTCGTCGCCTTCTTCGATCAGCGCGAGCATGGTGAAGAAGATGATCGGCTTACCGCCGGGAACGACGACCACTTCGTCAGGGCTGACTTTGATACCGCGAGACTTGGCGACGTCGCCGGCAATGGCTTGCCGGAGCTCGGGCAATCCCGCTGCGGGCCCGTAGTGCGTATAGCCCTGCTGCAGCGCCTCAACACCGGCTGCGACGATGTTGGCCGGCGTGTCGAAGTCGGGCTCGCCGATTTCAAGGTGAATGATGTGCTTGCCCTGCGCTTCCAAGGCGCGGGCGCGGACGAGAACTTCAAAGGCAGTTTCGGTGCCGAGGCGGGACATCCGCTTGGCAAGACGCAATTCGGTTTGTGTAGTAGGCATAGGCAAACTCATGGATTCTAACTCCCGGGGACAGCGCGGGATGAGTCAATGTTCTATTGTAGCGCCGGACGTTTTACGACTTCTTGGCATCTTGCGGATTCGGGCCCTTGCGTTTCCTAGTCCCCCGTTACCTTCTCAGTCTCCATCTGCTGCACCCGGCTATGATGCCGGCCGTAGCCAAAGTAAATCACCATTCCAATGATCAACCAGATGATCAGACGCCACCACGTGTCCATCGGCAGGCTGGCCATGATGCCAAAGGAAATCAGTATCCCCAGGATCGGCACCAGCGGCACCATGGGAGTTTTAAAGGGCCGGGGAAGATCGGGTCTGCGGACCCGCAGCACCCAAACGCCGGCACACACGATGACAAATGCCAGCAGCGTCCCGATGCTCACCAGCTCGCCGAGAATGCCAATCGGGATCAGCGCTGCGAATACGGCCACGAAAAGTCCGACGGTTATCGACGAGATCCACGGCGTGCGAAACCTGGGATGCACCGCGCCCGCCCACTTGGGCAGCAGCCCATCGCGCGACATTGAGTAGAAGACCCGCGATTGGCCGAGCAACATGACCAGCATCACACTGCCCAAGCCGGCAATAGCGCCCAGCTTCACCAGAATCGAGCCCCAGCGCACGCCGGTGGCATCAATGCCGACGGCAACCGGATCGGCCACGTTCAGGGCCGAGTAAGGAACGATTCCGGTGAGCAAGCCGGAGACAAGAATATACAGAATGGTGCAGATCACCAGCGATCCGAGGATGCCGATGGGCATGTCTTTCTGCGGGTTCTTGGCTTCCTGCGCCGCGGTCGAGACGGCGTCGAACCCGATGTAAGCGAAGAAGATGACACCGGCAGCGCGCGCGATGCCCGACCATCCATACTCTCCAAACGCGCCCTGGTTAGGAGGTATGAAGGGATGCCAGTTTGCCGCCGCCAGCGCCGGATGCTTCATCACGAACGCTGCGGCGATCGCAATGAAGACGAGCACGATCGAAACTTTGATGATCACGATCGCCGAGTTGAAGTTGGCCGACTCTTTGATACCAATCACCAGAATCAAGGTGATCAGCAGGATGACCAGGAACGCCACGAGGTTGAAGACGCCCGTCACCTGTGGCAAGGTCGATGCATCCACGCCATTTTGCTTCAGTATCGGGGCCATGGTTGTCAGTAACTCCCAACGTCCCTGGTACTGCACCAGCACGTTCGGCACCCAATGATTGCCGGCGTGCGTGAAGGGCGTCGCGGTCAGCTGGGGAGGAATATGAATGCCGAAATCCTGCAGGAAGCTGACAAAATAGCCGGCCCAGCCTGAAGCCACAGTAGCAGCGCCGAAGGCGTATTCGAGAATGAGGTCCCAGCCGATGATCCAGGCAAAGATTTCGCCGAGCGTAGCGTAGCCATAGGTGTAGGCCGAGCCCGCAATCGGAATCAGCGAGGAGAACTCCGAGTAGCACAGACCGGCAAAGACGCAACCCGCTCCCGCCAGAATGAACGACAGCACGATAGCGGGCCCCGCGTATTGCGCCGCCGCCGATCCGGTAAGCACAAAAATTCCTGCGCCAATGATGGCCCCGATGCCCAGCGTGATCAGATTGACTGGTCCAAGAGCTCGCTTCAGACTATGTTCGCCCGTTTCTGACGCCTCTTTCATAAGCACGTCGAGGGGCTTGCATTTCAACAGATCGGCCATTCAGTTCTGCCTCTGGTTAAGTCTTGGAATCAGGCGCTCACTTCGCGGTTGCGCCTTGACCACACGAAGTACACGGGAATGCCGAGCAGGACGATGATCAATCCCGGCCACGTGTACTGTGGTTTGTAGCGCAACAAGACTACATCAATGAACACAGCCATCAAAATGTAAACCGCAGGCAGCACCGGATAGCCAATCGCCCGGTAAGGCCGAGGTTCGTTGGGCCGCTTGAAGCGAAGCACAAACAGCCCCGCGATGGTGAGGATGTAGAACATCAGCACCGCGAAGATGATGTAGTCGAGCAGTTGGCTGTAGCTGCCCGAAATGCAGAGCACGCAGGTCCACAAGCACTGCACGAGCAACGAGTGTGCCGGCGTGCGGTACTTGGGATGCAACTCGCCCGCGCGGCGGAAGAACAGCCGGTCGCGCGCCATGGCGTAGTACACGCGCGCTCCGGCAAGAATCAAGCCATTGTCGCAGCCGAAGCAGGAGATCAGGATGGCGATAGCCATAATGCTTGCGCCGGCCGAGCCGAAGATCTGCTGCATGACCGCGGTGGCCACGCGGTCCTCCGAGGCGTGTTGGATTCCACGCGCAACGACTGTGGCGCCGTCGGCGGCGCCGTGCAACGGCAGGACGTTCAGGTAGACGACGTTGGCCAGCACATAAAGAAGGATGACCGCGCCCGTCCCCATCGCGAGTGAAAGTGGGAGCGTGCGCTTAGGGTCGCGCACTTCGGCGGCGGTGAAGGTCACGTTGTTCCATGCATCAGAAGAAAACAGCGAACCGACCTGCGCCACGGCAACGATGGTCAACATTCCTACGAGGGCCATCGGACCGCCGATTCCGACCTGCACCGGATGCATGGCGCTCCACCCCGCGTTGCGCCAGAAGTTCGGGCCAAAGTTCGCGGCAATAGCAGCAGCATTGCGTCCGACGAAAAGCCCGAGGAGAACTAGACCAAGCAGCGCCGCTGTCTTCGCAAACGTAAACACGTTTTGGACGGCAGCGCCGGTTCGTACGCCGAAGATGTTCAGCACCGACAGTAAGACGACTACCAGAATGGCAGCAAGATTCTGCGTGTTAAGGCCAACATCCATGTTGCCCAGCACCATCGGCCCGATCGGAATGGGCGGGACCTTCCAGAGATGCAGGATCCAATGCGTCGAAGAAACCGACGGAAAGAAGACGCCGAGGAACTTGCCGAACGCGACACCGACAGCTGCGATGGTTCCGGTCTGGATGACGAGAAACAGCGTCCAGCCGTAGAGAAATCCCCAGAGTGGTCCGAGCGATTCGCGCAGGTAAACGTATTGGCCGCCGGCGTGAGGCATCATCGCCGCAAGTTCGCCGTAGGCCAGCGCTCCGGTGATGGTCATGAAGCCGGTGACCAGCCACGCGGCGATCAGCAGGGCGGGCGAGTCGGTCATGCGAGCGATGTCGGCGGAGACGATGAAGATGCCGGAGCCGATCATCGAGCCCATGACCAGCGTGGTGGCGCTGGTAAGCCCCAGGCCTTTTACGAATCCGCTGTCGGGGGTGGATGCTGCGGAGATAGTTTTCGCTTCAGTGCTCAAGAAACCTCGGACGGTGGTAGATCTGGCCTTCAGGCCTGCGTTATTCGCATGCCGTTATTCTAGGCGGAATCCGCCAAGGCCCACTTTGGCGGATTCCGAGGGCAAATATGTGGGGGCGTGACGCGTGCCTTAACACCTTAAGGCCCGCTCTACCCCAAACTGTCGCAGCTTACACCATCAGCCGCAGAAATTCTTCTGCCGCTTTTCGCGGCGATGTCAAAAGATCGGAGATCACGGCCACCGAATCGGCGCCCGCCTCGATGACCGCCTTCACCTTCGCGCGGGTGATGCCGCCGATCGCAACTAGCGGCTTGGTGGTGACAGCTCGCGCAGCGCGAAGGCCCTCGAGCCCGACGACTGGGTCAGGGTTCTGCTTGGCCGTGGTGCCGAAGATTGGCCCGAACGCGATGTAATCCACCGGGCTCGCGTCTGCTTCTCGCAACTGCTCGAGATTGTGCGTTGAAACGCCGACTATCGCGATCCGGCCCGACCACCCGGCGTGCGCCTTCCGGCGAAAGATCGTCCTGCCCGACATGCACTCCATCGAATGCGGCGGCAAGGCACAGGTCGGAGCGATCGTTCATGATCAGCTTAACTTTGCTGTCCAGCACGCGACGGAGCTCTCGCGCGTGGCTCAGCATGATGCGGATATCTCCACCTTTGTTGCGGTATTGCATGAGCGTGACGCCACCGGCCGCAAGCTCGAGTGCGAACTCCACGACCGCCGAGGTATCGCGCAAGGACTCGGGAAACGATGCCACGTCGACGATGGCGTACAGGGACGGGAGTTTTATGCTGGGCTCGGGCAAGGTTCCTACTTGGCAGCCTCTTCCCTGCGTGCCAGGAAGCGTTCCATGAACTTGGTATCGATGTTCCCCGCGCGGAAATCGGGATCGGCCATGATGCGCTTGTGCAACGGAATGCTGGTGTATATGCCCTCAACCACGAACATGTCCAGCGCCCGCGCCATGCGCGCGATGGCCTCGTCCCGGTCGCGTCCCCGTGCTACGAGTTTCGCGATTAACGAGTCGTAATAAGGAGGGACCACGCCCTCGGCATACACCGCCGTATCCACGCGAATGCCGGTGCCGCCGGGGAGATTGAGCGCCGTGATCTTTCCGGCGGATGGCGTGAACTTCTCGGGATGCTCGGCGTTAATGCGGCACTCGATGGCGTGCCCGCGGAAGTCGACCTTGTGCAGGATGACCTCGTCGAGCTTCTCACCCGCCGCAATGCGGATCTGCGACTTCACGAGATCGACGTCGGTGGTCATCTCGGTGACGGGATGCTCCACCTGGATGCGGGTGTTCATCTCGATGAAATTCAGCCCGCCGTCTTCATCCATCAGGAACTCGACCGTCCCGGCGTTCTGGTAGCCGATTTCGCCGAGCGACTTTACCAGGATTCCACCGATGCGGTCGCGCAGCTCCTGCGTGACCACGACCGATGGCGCTTCTTCCACCAGCTTCTGATGGCGGCGCTGAATGCTGCACTCGCGCTCGCCCAGGCTCATGACGTTGCCATGCTCGTCGGCCAGCACCTGAAACTCGATGTGGCGCGGGCGCTCGATGAACTTCTCCATGTAGAGGTCGCCGTTGCCGAAAGCCGCGGCGGCTTCCGATTGCGCGCCGTGGTACAGGTTAGGCAACTCTTCCGCCGAGCGGATGATTCTCATGCCGCGTCCACCGCCGCCGGCGGAGGCCTTGACGATGACGGGATAACCGATGGTGCGCGCCCACTCCGCGGCTTCTTCTGCGGAATCGATGATGCCGTCCGAGCCCGGCAGGATCGGCACGCCGACCTTCTTCATCGCCGCGCGGGCTTTTTCCTTCTCGCCCATCATGCGCGTGACTTCCGGCGGCGGCCCGATGAACTTGATGCCGCACGCCTGCACTACTTCGGCGAAGTTGGCGTTCTCGCTGAGCAGTCCGTAGCCGGGATGAATGGCGTCGACGTTGGCAATCTCAGCCGCACTGATCACTGCGGGAACATTGAGGTAGCTGTCACTCAAACGCGGGGGACCGATACAGATGGCCTCATCGGCAAAGCGCACATGCAGCGAGTTGCGGTCCGCTTCGCTATAAATGGCGACGGCTTTGATGCCCAGTTCTTTGCACGCGCAGATCACGCGCAGGGCAATCTCGCCACGATTCGCAATGAGGATCTTCTTGAACATGAAATAAGCAGTACGGCTCGAATCCTGAGGTCCCCCTGCGGCTAAAGCCGGAACGAAACCGGTGCTGTGGCACGGCTGAAGCCATGCCCCCTCAAAACGCTTCAGCTCTTGCGGATGCCGAAGAGCGGCATACCGTACTCGACCGGCGCGCCATTGCTGACGAAGATTTTCGCGATTTCACCGGAGGCGTCCGCTTCGATTTCGTTCATCAGTTTCATGGCTTCGATGATGCAGAGCACTTGTCCCTCTTTCACGGTGTCTCCCACGGCGACGTACGGAGGCGCGCCGGGCGAAGGCGCTTCGTAGAAGGTGCCGACCATGGGTGATTTCACGATGTGCAGATTGGCTTCGTCCGAGGCAGCCGGCGTAGCCGGAGCCCCAGCCGCTGAAGAAGTTGGTCCTGCGGCAACCGGAACGGACGGCGACGCTACTAACGGCGCAACCACAGGCGCCACCGGAACTGCCGGCGCCACCACTGCCGGTATGACCGGAGCCGATACGGCGCCGCGTTTGATGTGGAGTTTCAGGTCGCCGCGTTCCATCTCGAACTCGGCAATATCCTTCTCCACCAGAAACTCGATCAGCTCTCGCAGCTCTTTCTGGTTCATGCGCTTCCCTGGCACGAGAGCTTGCGCCGACGCCCTGGGAAGCGTCGCGTCCGCAAACTCAGTGCCTACAGTTCGTTCAATTCCTTGGTGACCGGAGTCAGCACTTCGGCCCCGCCGGCGGTGACCACCACCATGTCTTCGATACGGATGCCGCCCTTCCCGGGCACATAAATGCCGGGCTCAATCGTGACGACCATGCCCGGTTCCAGCTTTTCCGCCTGCGCTTTCCCCAGCCGTGGCGGCTCGTGAATCTCCAACCCTACGCCGTGTCCGGTGGAATGCGTGAAGTAGCGGTCGAGCTTCGCCTTGTGTAACACCGAGCGGGCCGCTTCATCGACTTCGCCGGCAGCCACCCCCGGCCGGACAGCAGCGATGCCGGCCAATTGCGCCTCGAGCACGGCTTCATACCACGCCCGCTCCTGGCGGCCGACATGACCGACGTGCACCGTGCGCGTCATGTCGGAACAATAACCGCGCAGTATAACACCCGAATCCATGACCACGAATCCGCGGCGCGGGATGGATGCGCTGGATGCCCGCCCATGCGGCAGCGCCCCGCGCTTGCCAGCGGCGACGATCGTTTCAAAGGACATGCCGTCGGCCCCGCCGCGACGCGCAGCATATTCGAGGACGCCAGCGACTTCGATTTCCGACATACCTGGCTTCAGCGAGCGCAACGCCTCTTCAAAAACCTTCGCTCCAAGCTGCACGGCGGCCCGGATGAGCTTCAGTTCGTCAGCATCTTTAATGAGGCGCTGGCGCATGATCAGTCCCGAGGTCGCCTTCCAGCGGATGCGCTTCGGCGTGAGCTGGCGCATCTGCTTGGCGGTGGCAACCGTCGTAAGGTCAGCCTCAAATCCGATAGCGGCAGAGCGCAACCTGCCCAATATGGCTGCGGCGTCCTTGATCAGCGCGCCCTTGGAAATCACGACGCGTGCGCCTTCCACCTCTTCGTGTGCCTGCTCGGTGTAACGGCCATCGGTGAAGAAGGTCCTGCGGCCGTTTAAGAAGAGCAGCAACCCGTTACTGCCGGTGTAGCCGCAGAGATATCGAAGATTGGCGGGATGCGTGACGACGAAGCCGCCGAGGCGGTCCCCATCGAGGGTCCGCTGAAATTTCTTTTGCCGGGAGAGGAAGTTCATCCAGAGAATTGTATTTGGGATGGCGGCGCCCGCTGAATACTCCCAGCAAAATGGCCGCCACGCCGTGCGGCGGCCGCGTGTGTCGCCGGCTGGATCATCTACGCGTTAAGTTATAGACTGCCAGCCACTTGTCGCACGGCGATGGTAGCGCCCTTAGGTATGCCGGACTACCAACTCGCCTTCACCAGTCTCTTTATGTGCTCGCAGAGTGGTTTTGCCGGTCGGGAAATGGGCCACGGCATCGGCCCGCACCAGGTAATTCCCCGGTCCGGGACTCGCACCGAAGGGGATTTCCTGTTCCGCTTGCGGCTGAATTGTGAAGTGCTGGTAGCCTAGGGCCGTGGCGCGTCCGATCTCATTGACCGCTACAACAATCACTGTCAGATTTGCCGGCTCGTCAGTGTGGTTGGCAACGACCAGCGAGCCGGCGATCGACGTGCCGCTAACCTGAGGCGGGCTCTTCCACTCAACCGTAAGCCCGGCAACAACCACCAGAGTAAACTCGCGCTGTACGTGACTGGGAGGAGCATTAGTGTCGGAAAGCGTAAGTGCAAAGCGATACTCCCCCGGTGTGGTCGGAGTTCCCACAAGCTGGCCGCCGTGCCGGCGGAGATGTAGTCCGGGGGGCAGGTGGTCGCCTGTCGCCAACTGCCACGTGTAAGGATTCACGCCACCCTGGGCTTGCAAAGTGGAGGTGTAGGGAATACCGGCCTCTGCCGTGGGCAACGATGCGGTCACAATCGTCAGCGGATCGTCCTGCCAGGCTGCTAGCTTCGCGGGAGCCAGCACATATGTAATCGCCAACGCCACCAGAAAGGGTAGAAAGCAATACCCGGGAACTCGCGAGCGCAGCATCGTCCCGTCATTATCCACGACGGACGGAGACTCGTGCCAGCGAATTTAGCCACGGCTAAGGGGTCTGTTATGAATGCTATAATCCAATTTGCCACGGTGGGTGTAGTTCAGTGGTAGAACTCCGGACTGTGGCTCCGGCTGTCGAGGGTTCGAATCCCTCCACCCACCCCAACCCTCGCCACTCACCTTTCGGCTAGCTTAGCCCCAGCGGAACGGGAGCGACGTCCAGCCACCGGTCACCGTTGCCCTTCACGAAGGTAATGGAGTCGATACGAATCTTCCGCCCGTCCTTGAAACTCTCCCACCGTTGTCGCGCAACCTCAACCATCTTGTGTGCTTCCTCCATGGTATCGGCTTTGACGATGGTCAAGTGCGGCATGTACGGCCAGGGCTCGCAGAACTCCAGACCGTCGCGGTCGAACTGATCGTGCAGTTCCCGCATGCGGTAGGCGCCGTATGCCACGCGAATAAAGACCGTGGGGGTCGCCGGAACGAAGCTCTCCACGTCACCCATGGTGATCTCAAACGGACGGGCTGCCGCACAGACCTCTTGCAGGATTTCCACTGCCTGTCGTTCGGTTCCTATGAGCGGACGAGGCGGAAGGATAGTGATGTGGGCGTCGGCGTGGGTATGCGAGGGGTGTAACTCGCGTCGAAGTTCTTCTACGAAGGTCCCGACCGGGTTGCGTACATACGCAACAGCCGCGTACAAAAGCCCAGACATGCAGAAAGCATTATACCCGCGAATGAGATCAAGGGTTCCCGGAAGCCAAGTTGCCGGGATGACGCTTCGTCCGGAGTTGGTGCCGACTTTGCGCTGGCAGCCGTGATTTCGCCGGAGCGCGGAGTGCAGCCCACTCTCGGCTAATGATGGATGACGCTATAATGAAGGCTCATGTCGGGGCGTAGCGCAGCCTGGTAGCGCACCTGCCTTGGGCGCAGGGGGTCGGAGGTTCGAATCCTCTCGCCCCGACCAATCGAATCTTTGGGTTATCGCCTGCCGTCCCTTCCCTTCATCGCCTCACCGCTGTTTGCCGGTGTCCAAAGTACAGGCTACACGATCACGAACCAGTGTGATTCCAATCACAGCATGGGAGGGTCGCAGCCTGATACAAGCAGCCACATGAAACATGTGGGGAATTTCTGTCAAACCCTGTTGGCACCCGTTGAACTAAGAAAAGCCTTGGTCGAGATCGGGAAGAGCGAGCATTTTCCATCCCAGTCTGTTCTGTTCCATGCCGGCGACAAGAATGCCGGCGTATTTCTCGTTTGCACAGGCCGTGTCTGCCTGGAGGTGCCCGGTATGCCGCAACTCACCCGAGCTTTCTCCGCCGGCTCCCTACTGGGCTTGCCATCGACCTTCTCGGAAAAGCCCTACAGTCTCACCGCCGTGTCAGCGACTGATTGCGACGTCTTGCATGTTAGCAAGAAGAAGTTCCTGGACTTGATGAAGGCCCGGCCCGATGTTTGCCGTCAGGCCACCGACATCCTTAGTCGCGAAGTCGCATTTATCCTTTCTGCTCTTCGTTCACAACCTATGCAGGCAGTTGGTGACCATGGAATAACCCGGCTTCGGCGCGCTGCCCGCCCGCCGGCGGTTAACGAGTAGTAAAGAGCGTAGGCGATCCCAAAACGATCGAGTGTTCGGACAAACCAGTCTCTTCATTAGCGCGCACCATCTTAGGGCCGCCGGAATTTAACTTGACAATCGCCGCCCGCCCGTAACATTCTCACGTAACCCTCACATAGACTGCTTGAGCCCCAGGCTCGAGTTCTCATCGTTGCGCCCATTGTCCAACTGCTTGAAGGAGAAATTCCGATGCGTGCTATTTCCTGCTGCCGTCTGGCGTTGGTTGCCGCTTGTTTGTTCTGCATCGGCATTGCATCGCAATGTTGGGCGGCCGATGTCTGCCCGAACGGGATACTGCCCGCCGGTTCCGGGCAAGACATCGTCATCAACGTGGCTTGTACGGCGGATGGGTGGGCTCCGAACGGACTCTATCAATACGGCAACGTCAACATCATTGCTAACGGGTCGTTAACCTTCGCCGACGTCAAGATCGACTTCTGGGCCAAGAACATTCTGATTGAGAATGGCGGCAGCCTGCTGGCCGGAACCACCATGCCGATCGGCACCAACGGAGGCTCGCTCACCATCCATCTGTATGGCCCCGACCAGGGCGAGGGCGGCAAGGGCATTGAATGCGTCAGCGACAACAAGGGCCAGTGCGGCATTCCGGACAATATCTGGGACAGTAACGGCTCACAGAAGGTCTGCCTGAATGGAATGAAACCGGACTGCAGCGACGGCGTATTGGACTACTTCTATCAGTACATGCCAATCGACTACGACAACGGCGATCCGCAAGCGTATTTCGGTTACAAGGTCCTGGGCGTATCTTACGGCGGCACGCTCAAGCTGTTCGGCGCGAAGGGGGCCACGTATGCCAATCTTCCAGTCTCGAACTCCGGCACCAGTTGGGCGCGATTGAATGCCAGCGTAACCACCGCCTCGAAAACGCTGACGCTTGACCGCATCGTTGACTGGAAAATGGACGATCAGATCGTTCTGACGACCACCGACTACCTGCCCGGACACTCGGAACAACTGATGGTTACGACCAATACCACCCAGGGCGATCACTCGGTCATCGGCTTCAAGGAAACGCTCCTGTATCCGCACAACGGCCAGCAATTCCCGATTCCCTCGGATGTGCCGGCGGGTGTCGGGCCCGATCCGGATCCGAATGTTTCTCCTTGCAACGCGGCAAACCCGGCGCAGCGTTGCGTCGACACCCGCGCTGCGGTTGGATTGCTGACGCGGAGCATCCGGATAATTTCAGCCGGAGACAACTTGGGCGAAGATTTTCCTGCTGCTTCCACTCATTACTATTTCGGCGGGCACACTGTCTTTCGTCAGGGATTCAAGCAACTCCAGATTCAGGGCGTCGAGTTCGCGCAGATGGGGCAGGGCGGGAAGATCATGCACTACCCCGTGCACTTCCACATGGCCCGTCTGGTCCCGCCGGATACTTACGTGGCTGACTCATCGATCAATGAGTCGATGACACGCTGGATTGTGATTCACGCCACGGAGGGCGTTACCGTGGCCCGCAATGTCGGCTGGGAGGCCATCGGCCACGGCTACTACCTTGAAGATGGCACCGAAGCTTATAACAAGTTCTATTCCAATCTCGGCGTCTTCGCGCGCGCGGCAGTCATGGCTTCCAGCGACGCTGCCGAGAAATACAATCCGCGGCACGTGCCGGGCATCCTCGCCGCTGCCTATCCTCCCGTCGGCAGTCCGCAGGAACAGGTACCCTATCACAGCGATGTAGATCACCCTACCGGCTTCTGGATCATGAATGGTTGGAACGATTTCGAATATAACCATATCGCCGGAGCCGGCACCTGCGGCCTATGCTATTGGCTCGTGCCGGGGTACATCAGCGGCATGTCACGGAATGAGAAATGGGACGGTTATGCCGGCGAGCAGAACTCTCTGGGCATGGCGGGAACCACACCGCTCAAGAGCTTCGTGGGGAACTCCTGCTCCACCGCGATGATGTCCTTCAATGTGGTAGGCGATACGGCGGACTGCAATGGCGTGGTGAACTCGCCCAATCCAAATGAGCCGCGGCTGATTCCTGTGCCCAGCCCCGCCCCGCCCATCGGCGACCCGAAAGCGGACGCCTACTACCCGAAGGTCGCGGGTGGCGGAGGCCGTTTCGCCACCGAGTGTCCCAACGGCGATTGCAGCCAGGTCACTGCGCGCTGCGACAACGGCCAGCAGCAGCACTGCGCGGTCACCATCCTCGACCACTTCACCTCTTCGTTCAGCTGGGCGCAGACCAACTTTGGATCGGTCTGGTTTCGGCCGCAGTGGTATCTGTACATCAACAGCGCGCTTACCGACGTTCAAAATGGCGGTCTGACTATCGTCACCGGCGGCGGATACACCGCGTCGGACAGCATCTTCGGCCACTGGGCCCTGGCCAAGAAAGACGTGTTCGTTGGAAACACCCAGTCGAACAGCAGTTTGTTCGCCTCCAACGCCGGGCCGGTAACGCCGACGTCCGGCTTGAAGTGCGCCAAACAAAGTACGGGCGCGATCTCGGGTTCGCAATGCCTGGTGCGCGACGCCCAGGGCAAGGAAGAAACGGTGCCCTTGCAGGTGGCCGGTTTCTCCGTGAACCAGCGCCTGTTGAACATCTACGACGGCCCGGCCTACGAGTCGTCGAACGCCTACCTGGACATCACTTCAACTCCCATCTCAGGATGCAACGGTGGTATTTGCGGCGATTCGTATGGCGCGAACAGCATGTCTCCCGGAATGCCGAAAGACGTGAGCGGCCAGTGCTACCTTCCCAATGCCGCCGTCGCATGGAAACAGCCGAACGGGTTCTTCTATCCGCCGGCATTCCACTCGCAGAATCTCTTCTTTGAGAACGTCGACATCCGTCACTTTGTGATCGAGCCGCTGTTCAAGACCGGCACCTATTTGACAAACCAGGATGAGGTGGTAAATCGCTATTGCTCTTACCCCGGCCTGAATGCCGACGGCACGGGCGGCCTCTTCAACGGCTTTACCGACATCGACCGGCAGACGGAGTTGAGTGACGACGACGGGTCCCTGACCGGTCTCAAATCGACGAACATACCCCTGGGTGGCGGCACCATCTCGGTGAATGAAGACGACTTCTTCAATGCTCCAGTGGAGACCGGCGAGTGCGCGTCGGATATCAAAACTGCTCCGCCTCCGGGATCGACAGCGAAAACCAGCCCTTACGATTACGTGACGGCGGTCATCTATCCGCAATGCGGGCAGACCTGCAACCAGTCCATCTGGTCGGCCCCCTGCACCACGCCGGCCTGCTTCGGTGTTCCTCTGTACCGGGAGTATGTGAATCAAGGCGAGTTGGGTACAAAGCCCTTCATTCGCATGGCATCGCAGGCCATCGGCCAGCGCAGCAACCTGACTCCCAACAACGGGAGCTTCTACATCGATACCACCACCACGGCCACCGACCAGCAGAACTTCCCGATGAAAAACATCTTCCAGGCAAACCAGACGTATTACGTCTTCCTGATGTTTGCCAAGCCCAGCACTACGCAGACCTACTCCATCTATGTAGGACCGGGCTTCAACCTGAGCACCGGACTGGTGGCGGTGCGAATGCACCAGACCGGGACTAACGGCCAGGCCATCTCGTTTGATGACACCACCATGCCAAGCACGTGGAAACCGACCTACGACTCGGGTTCCGGCGTGCTGACTGTCACCATGAACATGGACTTCTCGGACTTCCAGAATGAATACAACTCTGGTAAGGCGGCGCGCTGCCAGCCGCAGAATTTCTGCGCGCTGAACGGAGCGGTCTGCGGCTGCAAGCTCTCGTCCTATGATCCGCTGTACAAGGACTGCAAGGACATCTGTTCCACCGGCGCGGATCCGGATTGCCCGAATGGCGTCTGCACCGGCTGGGCTTCGAAGGATGTGGATTGTCCCGAGGGTGGATGCTGGGGATTTCGTTTCACGACAACTTCCGGGTTCACCACCGGCCCGAAGGAAGGGCTGCCGCCGACTCCGGGCTGTTACGACACCAGCAGCCACAGCCCGTGGAACATTCAGTTCGGCAGGCACGACATGGATCCCAAGCAGCAGTGCTATTACGCGAATCTCCCGATGATCGAACAGTGCAACGGCCAGCGACGGTAACTTAAGGATCGCTCCTGATTCGGTGATGGTGTTCGCCCAAGAGGGAAGCTAAAGAGAGGACTAACCGGCAGCGCCGAGGTCGATACCCGAAGCGTGGCGCCCGTCCGTCATCACGGCCCAGGCCATGCGCGGAGTGTTGTGCGCCAGGCCGTAGCGCCCTTGGGTATCGACGACGATGATGCCGCCGTGGCCGCTAAGGCGCTTCTTCAGGTAGGCCAGCGCGCGCTGCGCCGCCTCCTGCGGAGTCAGGCCTTCTTCCACCCGGTCGGCCGTCCATTTGCTCAGGACCAGCTTCATCATGGGCTCGCCCCATCCCGTCGTGGAGACGGCAGCGCTCTGATTGTCGGCATAGCAGCCACAACCGATGAGCGAGGAATCGCCTACCCGCCCCGGGGCCTTGTTGAGCGTGCCGCCGGTTGACGTGCCTGCCGCAATGTTGCCGTGCATATCGAGCGCGACCGCCCCAACGGTGTCGTGATACAGCGAGGCAGCGCCAAACTCCTCCGGCATCTGCAGGTAGCTTTGCTTCTTGGCCTCGCTCAGGCGCAGGATCTCGCGCTCGATAACCAGATCTTCGTTGGGCACCAGCTCGATTCCGTGCATCTGGGCAAAGCGCTCGGCGCCGGTCGAGACGAAATACACGTGGGGGCTTTCGGTTAGAACTTTCTTGGCCGCTTGGATAGGATTGCGGATGTGCTCGACGCATCCCACACCGCCGGCGCGCAGCGTCGCGCCTTCCATGAGGCAGGCGTCGAGCTGCACCCGGCCATCCATGTTGAGAAACGAGCCGCGTCCCGCGTCGAAGGTCTCGTCGTCTTCCATCACGACCACCGCCGCTTCGACGGCGTCGAGACAACTGCCGCCAGCGCTCAGCACCTTCCAGCCGGCGTCGGCCGCGGCTCGAACTCCGCGCAAGTGCGCTTCGACGGCGTCATCGGGAATGGCCCACGCGCCGCCATGGACCAGCATGATCGGTTGTAGCGCTCAATCAAAACCTGCCGGGCAAGAATTTCGTTCGAGCGCAAACTCGACAGCATACCATCCGGCACCGTCTGGCGGAGGAAACCATGCGGCTTTCGTTTTCTGAACAGTACGCTTCTATGCGCTCATATCGCCCGGCGGACTCGCCTTCCGACGCAACTTTGAAACTTTGCGGGAACAATCCTTTACGAACAAGCGTACTTTTGGCAGGTAAGTGCTGCCACCTGAACAGCCTCTACGGTTAGGCGGGATTTGTATGCTCATGCAGGACCTGCGGGTCGCAGTTCGTCATTTGTCGAAGTCGCCCGGCTTTTCCATCACCGCGGTGTTGATGCTGACGCTGGGAATCGGCGCGACCACCGGCATCTTCTCCATCGTCGAGAGCGTGCTGCTGCGCCCGTTGCCGTTTCCGCAGCCGGACAAGCTGGTTGTGCTCTCCGACATCCTCCAAGGCGCAGAAATTGGAGGCAACAATGAGGCGGGTGTCACGCCGCAGGACATCCGGAACTATACCCGCGATACGCATAGCTTCGAAAGCCTGGGCGGCGAGCGGCGGACAACTTACGAATTATCGGGAGCGGGCGATCCAACGCAGGTGGACGCTTCGCGCATGACCGGCGGCGTCTTCCCTGCGCTGGGCGTCGAGCCCATGATGGGCCGCTACTTCACCCAGCAGGAGGACGATCAAAAAGAGCAGGTTGTCGTGCTCAGCTACGCGCTTTGGCAGAAGCGCTTCAACGGCGATCCTCACGTCCTGGGCAGCAAGGTCCTTCTCGATCGCAAGCCCTATGTGGTGATCGGAGTGATGCCGCGCAACTTTGAGTTCCCACTGGTGCCGGGCCTGCTCGACCACACCGAGCTGTGGGTGCCCATGAGCTTTACGCCAGAGGAACTCGGGCCGACCGGTGCAGCCTCGTGGAGCTACCAGATGGTGGGGCGCCTTAAGCCGGGCGTGACGGCGCAGCAGGCTCAAACGGACGCCGAGCGCGTGGCGCAGGAGACCATGCGCAGCTACCCGGCGTTCATGTCGAGCCTGCGCATCTCCGCTGTGGTGCACTCGCTGCACGAAGAGACTGTGCAGGAGGCGCGTTCGTTGCTGCGCATTCTGTTCCTCGCCACTTCGGTGGTCATGTTGATCGCCTGCGCCAATCTGGCGGGACTGTTGCTGGTGCGCGCCATTCGCCAGCGCCGCGAAATTGCCGTGCGCCTCGCGCTGGGCGCGGGAAAGCGTGCCCTGTTGCGCCAGGCCGTTCTGGAAAGCCTGGTGCTCAGCCTGACGGGAGGCCTGCTGGGCCTGATTCTGGCGGCGGTCGCACTATGGGTTGGCGTCGGCCTGCTGCCGGAGAACCTACCGCGTGTTGGCGAGATCGGCTTCGACTGGAAGGTTGTCGCCTTTGCATTCTTGCTTGCCGTGTTCACCGGAATCCTGTGCGGTCTGGCGCCGGCCTTTGCCGCCATCCGCACCAGCGTGAACGAAACCCTGAAGCAGGGCGGACGCACCGGCACAGCAGGCGGGCATCAGCGGTTGCGCTCCGCGCTGGTGATCGGAGAGATCGCCATCGCGCTGGTGCTGCTGGCCGCCTCGGGCCTACTGTTGCGAAGCTTTGAGAAGATGCGCGCGGTGGAATTGGGCTTCCGCCCCGATCACACGCTAACTGCGGCGTACTCGCTGCCGCGAAACCAGTACGACACGCAGGCGCAGGTTGACGAGTTCAATCACGAGCTGGTGCATCGCCTGCAGCAACTCCCGGGCGTGCGGTTCGCCGGGTTGACGTCGTTGATGCCCGAATCCGGCTCTGACAGCGCCACCACCTTCGTTGTCGATGGCTATGTCCCCCAGAAGGGCGCCGGCATGGATCTGGCTACGCCGATGCAAGTGGTAGGCAACTACTTTCAGGCGATGGGAATTCCGCTGCTGCAAGGCCGCTTGTTTACCGATGCCGAAACGGCGACGTCGCAGATGGTCGTCATCGTCAACCACAAGTTCGCCCAGCATTACTGGCCTGGAGAAAATCCTCTTGGGAAGCGCATGCGCTTCGGCACCCAGGAGATGTCGACTCCCTGGTTGACCGTTGTCGGGGAAGTGGCCGATGTGAAGGAAGGCTCGCCGGATGCCCCCGACAAGCAGCAGTTCTATCAGCCGGTCGCGCAAGTGGAAGCCTCCATCGGCTCGCTCGCCTCGCCTAACGACCTGAACGGCAACTCGGGCTTCATCGCCTTGCGCACCTCAACGCCTCCCGAACAGATGACCAACCTGCTGCGGGAGACGGTGCGGTCGATTGATCCGCAACTGCCGTTGTCTCAGGTGCAGACGATGGAGCATGCCGTCTCGGGCAGCGAAGCGCCACGCCGCTTCAACACGGCCCTCATCACTTCGTTTGCGGCCGCTGCGCTTCTGCTAGCGGCGCTGGGAATCTACAGCGTGATTGCCTTTTCGGCGGCGCTTCGCGTACAGGAGATGGCGATTCGAGTCGCCCTTGGCTCGCAGCGCTCGGGAATTCTGAATCTGGTCTTTGCTTCTGCAGCCAAGCTGGCAATTGTGGGTTGTGCTATCGGGCTTCTGGGCACCTTGGCCGCCTCGCGCCTGCTGCATTCCCTTCTATTCGGGGTAAGCGCCTTTGATCCGTTGACACTGTCTGCGGCGGTGCTATTCGTGCTGGCGCTCGCCATAGTGGCATCGTGGCTACCCGCCTTTCGGGCGGCTTCCGTCGATCCAATGAAAGCCCTGCGAGCGGACTGACTCGTGAGCGGCGCTGTACACGCAAAATGCAGGACTATGGAAGGCCTATCCTCACCATGAGCTGTGGGCTGAAGCCACTGCGATATCCTTTGTTGGGTGAGCAAATTGAGCAATCAACATGGCGCGGAGCGGGTTCAAACGATCGTCATTGGAGGCGGTCAGGCAGGCCTGGCGGTCGGATACTATCTGGCCAAGCGTAACCTTTCCTTCCTGATCCTTGACGCTAATGCGCACATCGGCGATGCGTGGCGGAATCGTTGGGACTCGCTACGGCTGTTTACTCCCGCGCGGCACGCGGCGCTGGACGGGATGCGTTTCCCTGCCCCCGGCAGCAGTTTCACGACCAAGGACCAGGTGGCCGACTACCTCGCTGCATATGCCGAGCGTTTTCAATTGCCCGTGCGCAACGAAGTGAAGGTTGAGAGGCTTTGGAAAGAAGGTGGCCGCTTCGTGATGGTCGCTGGAAACGAACGTTTTGAGTCGGACAACGTTGTGATCGCTATGTCCAATTATCAGGTGCCACGAATCCCACCATTCGCCCGCCATCTCAGCGGAGGCATTGTCCAGATCCACTCCCATCACTACAAGAACCCTTCGCAGCTGCAACCGGGCGGAGTGCTGGTCGTCGGTGTCGGGAACTCAGGCGCCGATATTTCCCTGGAGGTCGTGCATACTCACATCACGTGGCTTTCGGGCAAGGAATCGGGTTACCTACCACTGCCGATCGATACCTTTTTCGGACGGAACGTCCTGCTGCGCGCCGTGCGTTTCGTGGGACACAACATGTTCACGGTGGACACTCGCATGGGAAAGAGGCTGCGACGCAAGCTGCAGCACAAAGGAGCTCCCCTGGTGCGGGTAAAGCCCCGCGACCTGGTTGCTGCAGGAATTGAACGCGTTCCCCGGACTGCGGGTGTCATGAACGGCTTGCCGCTACTGGAAGACGGACGCGTACTGAATGTCACTAATGTCATCTGGTGCACCGGCTACCAGCATGGTTTTCCCTGGATTTACCTGCCGATCTTTGAGGAGAACGGCGGTGATCCAATCCACGAAAACGGCGTAGTTCCCCATGTGCCTGGACTGTATTTCGTGGGCCTGCATTTTCTTTATGCAATGTCGTCGGCCACGCTGATTGGGGTCAGCCGCGATGCCAAGCGGATCGCGGAAGCTATCAACCGGAGAGTTCGGTCGGGAATGAGCGAGGTCCCTCAGCTACACACGAGCGAGGATGCAAAACAGCCGGCCGACCTCCGGGAACCGGAGCTTTCGCTCACCGGGGATTGAAGCCGACGCGAGAGCCGTCGCTGAAGACCAGAGAGATACGGTATTGCCATGGGCGCCATGGGAAAGATGTTGGTCTGGATCGGCGGGTTCATCGTGTTGCTCGGGCTGGTGCTGATTCTCGCCGGCAAGTTGAACCTGCCCCTCGGGCGTTTGCCCGGCGACTTCACCTGGCGCGGCAAAAATACCACAGTGTACTTTCCGCTGATGACGTCGATAGTACTAAGTGTGATCCTGTCACTGGTGCTGTATTTCGTGAACCGGATGGGACGGTAAGGGAGTTGCGAGTTTTGAGTTTCAAGTTGCGGACCTGAACCAGGCCGCCACCCGTGAGTCTTGAAGCTTGAAACTGGAAACTGATGTAAGGTGAATTCGTGAAACGGCGGTTGGTTCCATTCCTGTTGCTGCTTGTGCTGACGCCGCTGGCGTCTGCGCCCGCTTACGCCCGGCAGAGCAACGTGACGCACTCAAAGAAGCAGGCACAGAAGGCGGCCAGGAAATACAACAAGCAGTGGGCCAAACAACAAAAGAAGCAGCTGAAGGCTGAAAAGAAACAGATGAAGGAGCAGAACAAAGCTGCCAGGAAATACAACAGGGAACACCCAAGGCGCACTACCACGTAGTCCGGGAGCTATATAAGCCCCTCTTGCTCCAACCTGCTATTCCGCTTCCCCAAACACTTCTGCGGTAAAGGCCTGGAGCTCGGCGCCATGCTGCCAGGCATCGGGCGCGAGTCCGGCCTTGAGGCAGGTTTGAGCCAGAAAGGCCTCGCGGTCCCAATCCCATTGCGTCGGAACCTGCGGCAGCAGCAGTCCGCGGCGCAGCCCTGAAGTCACGATGAGCCCATGCTTGCCCACCTCGACCTCTTCCGGCTTTGATCGGCCGTGGAACCGATAGCACGCTGATCTCGATCTTCAGCTCCGGTGCTTCGTCCTCGGTCACCGAAGGAAAACGGGGATCGTCGAAGGCCGCCGCCCGCGCAGTCTCGGCGACCGTCTGATACAGCGATGCCGATCGGCTGCACATAGCCGATACAGCCGCGCAGCTCCCCGAACAGGTGCAGCGTCGTGAAAGCGCCTCGGGGCTGCGCGAGATGTTCGCTGGGAGGTGTGAGGTCGATTCGCTCCCCGGAGAACGCGCTTTCGATGGAGCGATGGGCCAGCGCAAGCAGAATTCGGCGTTCTTCAGGCGAGTATTCAGCCGCTCCGAGCGCAACCGGAGCCTGCGTCTTTTCAGACGGCGGCAACATCTTTCTGCTTCCTGCGCCGGCTGAGGACGAACGAACGGCGGCGCCGGCGCTTGACCGCGGTGCGGTCGATCTTGCTCCAGAAAGCGATGAAGTAGTCCGCCGCGGAGATCAGCGACAACGCCACCATCACCCAGATGGACGCGATCGCAATCGGGTGGACCGGAAGACTGAGGAAGTACCAGGGCAGATGGACCCAGTGATGATCGATGATGGCGGCGACGACGGTGATGATCTGCACCAGCATCTTGGCTTTGCCCAGATCGCTGGCTTGGATGGTGAATCCTTCGGACGCGGCGATGGAGCGCAGTCCGCTGACCAGAAATTCGCGGCCGATGATAATGACGGCCATCCATGCGGGAACGATACGGGGATTAAACTGCACCAGCGTGATGAAGGCAGCGGCGATCAACAGCTTGTCGGCCACCGGATCAAGCAGCATGCCGATGGTGGTGACCTGCGCACGCTTGCGGGCCAGGTAGCCGTCGATGGCGTCGGTGATCGAGGCGGCGATGAAGATGAACGAGGCAATAAGCTCGCGTTCGCCGTTGGTCGAGCTGAAGTAACTGCTGGTAAGCACCCATATCAGCACCGGGATGCTGAGGATGCGGGTTAACGTGATGTAGTTCGGAAGGTTCACAAGACCTGGGTGGCAGAGTGCCGACCCACGCCGCCCTACCGATTATCGTTCAGCGGGAAGAGCCAAAGCAACCTGGGAATGCAGGGCCAACGCGATGCCGTTCCTGGCTGAGGCCATGCTAGGAGGTGCTGTCTTCGTGGTGCACCGCGATTTGGTCGAGCATCGCAGGCGCCTGATACCGCTCCCAGTAGCTATAGCCGACGGGGAGACCTTTGACCCAATCAGCGACATTCATGAAAATACGAAGCGGCCGCTGTCCAGGACGTCGGCAGGTGTCCACAGGATGAAGCAGGCTGGCAACCACGATGCAGACCAGGATGATGGGGCCGATGACCACTACTGCGAGAAGACGGAGAATGCAGACTACGCGAACCATTGCTCATCCTCGAAAACCATTCCACCCGCGCCACAGCGCTTTCCGTCCATTATGCTCCAGTTCGGCTGGCGATTCCGCCCCGTTCCCGAAAAATAATTCCGACCCGGAAACGAAAACGGCCCCCGCGAAAGGGCCGTCGTTGCTTGCCGTTACTAATCGGTAATCAGGCGTAAAACCCGCGTTGCCGGATCGTAAACGCCACGCGATCGATTGCCAGCATATAGGCGGCGATGCGGTTGTTCACGTGGTGGGTCTCGGCGTAACGAACCACGTCTTCGAAGGACGAAACCATGATGTCCTTGAGCTGTTCGTTAACCACCGATTCCTTCCAGAAGTAGCCTTGGCGGTCCTGCACCCACTCGAAGTAGGATGCCGTGACGCCGCCCGCATTGGCCAGAATGTCAGGCATGACGAAAACGTGCTTGTCGGCCAGGATGTCGTCGGCTGCGGCTGTCGTCGGCCCGTTGGCGCCTTCAACCAGCACCTTCGCCTTCACCTGGTCGGCATTGGACGAGGTGATGACGTTTTCCGTGGCCGCGGGAATCAGAATCTCGCAGTCTGTGACCAGCAGCTCCTCGGTCTTGGCCTTCTCTGCACCTTTGAAGCCGTGGATAGTGCCTTCCTTCTGGCGGTACTCCCACAGTGCTTTGATGTCGATGCCCCTGGCGTTGTACAAACCGCCGTCCCACTCGCCAATCCCCACGATCTTGTATCCCGCCTCGTGCATGAGGAGAGCGGCGTTGGAACCGACGTTTCCGAAGCCCTGAATGATGACCCGCGTGGCCTCGCGCGCCATGCCCAGATGCTTGATTGACTCGTCGCAGATGATCATGACGCCACGGCCGGTGGCCTCGCGGCGTCCGCGCGAGCCACCCATGCTGAGCGGCTTGCCGGTGACCACCGCGGTTACGGTCTGGCGCATGTGCATGGAGTAGGTGTCCATCATCCAGGCCATGGTTTGCTCGTTGGTGTTGACGTCGGGAGCGGGAACGTCTTTCTCGGGGCCGATAAACTCGATCAGCTCGGCGGTGTAGCGGCGGGTCATGCGCTCCAGCTCGCCGCGCGACATGTTCTTGGGATCGCAAATGATGCCGCCCTTGGCGCCGCCGAAGGGGATGTTGACGACCGCGCACTTCCATGTCATCCAGCTCGCCAGGGCGCGAACTTCGTCGAGCGTCACATCGGGCGAATAGCGCACGCCGCCTTTGGCCGGGCCGCGGGCGATGGAGTGCTGCACGCGGTAGCCGGTGAAGACTTCGATGCGGCCGGTGTCCATGGCCACGGGAATATGAACGATGATTTCGCGGTTGGGTTGCTGCAATACCCGCCACAGGCCTTCATCGAGCTTCAGTTTTTCGGCGGCTTGATTGAATCGGGCAGCTTGCTGCTCCCAGGGATTTTTTTCCTGTTCCAGCGCTAATGATGTATCCATAACTTTCTCCAAAGTCCGGGCGCTTGCGGCGCGAGTGGTCGGCGGGCCTTGACGGGCGGACGCCACTCGAACGGCGGGCAAACTTACAAAGTATATGCAGGGGAAAGGACGGGGCGCAAGGTGCTGCCAGGCTTTTGTAGATGCTCCAAGATAATGTCACCCCATAACTGCAACGAGACTTTGTCACCCTGTAAGGATGGTGGCGATGACTCAGAAAGAGTTTCAACGGGTGAAAGTGATTGAGAATGCAGCGGGCGGGAGGCTGAGCGTACGCGAAGCCTCCCGTCTGCTGCAATTGAGCGAGCGCCAGGTACAGCGGCTCAAACGGCGTTATCAGCCGGATGACATCGCCTGGGTGAAGCACGGCAATTGCGGACGCGCCATGCCCTGGGCCGTTTCTCTTCCCCAGAAGCAGTTGATCGTAAGCCTGGCCCGCGGCAAGTATCAGGGTTTCAATGATTCCCATCTCGCCGAAAAACTTCAGGCCGAGGAGAACCTCGCCCTCAGCCGCGAAACCGTGCGCCGCATCTTGCGGGCCGCCAAACTGCCCTCTCCGCAGAAGCGTCGGCCCGCCAAGTATCGCTCCCGCCGGCCGCCCCGCCCCTGCTTCGGCATGATGGCGCTCACCGATGCCAGCCGCCATCGCTGGCTCGAAGACCGCGGTCCCCAGCTCACCCTGATCGGCTTTCAGGATGACGCCACCAGCCAGATCCTGGCGGCTCACTTCCAACTGGAAGCCGAAAATACTCTCGGTTATCTCCGCGCCTTGCAGGCCATGATCACCACCCATGGCATCCCGCTCAGCCTCTACCGCGACCGCCACAGCATTTTCCAGCGTAACGATTCCCACTGGACCGTCGCCGAACAGCTCGCGGGAAAACAATCGCCCACCCAGCTGGGACGCGCCCTGGAAGCCCTCGGCATCGAGCAAATCCCCGCCTACTCGCCCCAGGCCAAGGGCCGCATCGAACGCGCTTGGCGCACCTGCCAGGACCGGCTGGTCAGCGAACTCCGCCTCGCCGGCGCCACCACCTTGGAGCAGGCCAATGCCGTGCTCCAGCGCTTCTGCGCCGACTATAACCAGCGCTTTGCCCGCCCCGCCGCCCAGCCAGCTGGCCAGTTTCGCCGCTTGCCCCGCGGCTTCGATCTCGCCCGCTGCGTGGCCCTGCGCTACGAACGCGTCGTCGCCGCCGACCATACCGTCACCTTAGGCGAGCACTCCATCGCCCTGCCGCCCTTGCCCCGCGCTCGCGGCTACGCCGGAGAAACCGTCGAACTCTCCCATCAACTGGACGGGACCCTGCGCGTCTATCGCGGTGACCGTCTGCTCTATGCCCAGCCTCTGCCTCTGGCCGAAGTCCCCGATCGCCGCCCTGCGCCCCGCACCACTGCGCAGAAAAGAAAAACCCCGATGCCCCGCATCTACAACCTCTCCGGCCGCCCTGCTTTAGCGGCCGTTACCTAAACCACAGGGGGTGACAAAGTCTGGTTGCAGTTGATACGACATTTTCTGGTTGCAACAACAGGTGCTGCCAGGCTTTCTGCGTAGCCCCGTATAATCTGAAGCACTCCCATGCTGGCTATCACCTGATGCTTACACCCGACTATAAGAGCTTTCTTCAGCTCAGCCGAGACGCCACGCTGGTTCCAGTCGCCAAGACTTTAAGCGCTGACCTGCTCACCCCCGTCGGCGCATTCCTGAGCGTGGCCGCCAGGGAGAAATACGCCTTTCTGCTGGAGTCGGTCGAAGGCGGAGAGAGGATTGGCCGCTACACCTTCCTCGGCTCACAGCCGCGTATGGTGATCACGGCGCGCGGCCAGGAGAGCGAAATCACGCACGGGAAGGCGAGAGAACGGCACACGGGTAGCGTGGTCGACTTGCTACGCGCGGCTCTGCACGGGCACCGCCCGGCCATCGTGCCCGGCCTGCCGCCGTTTACCTCCGGCGGCGTGGGCTACTTCGCCTACGACATGGTGCGGCAGTTCGAGCGCCTGCCAAAGGTCGCGAAGGACGATCTCAAGCTGCCCGACTGCATCTTCACCTTCTACGATCGAGTGCTGGCGTTCGATCACCTGCGCCATCAACTGCACATCATCGCCGCCGCGGATGTGAAGACCGAGTCGCCACGCAAGGCATACGATCGCGCCCTCGCCGATATTGGCGCCCTTGAGCGCAAGCTGGTCAGTGGAATGAAGCGGCAGGCGCTTGGCTGGTCTGCTTCTGAGGCGAAGCCAAGGATTAAGGTGCATACTCGCACCTCGCGTGAAGAGTTCATGGCCAACGTGAAGCGCGCCAAGGAATACATCGCTGCCGGAGACATCTTCCAAGTGGTGCTCTCGCTGCGGCTGGATTTCAAAGCACCGTCCGACCCGTTTCAGATCTATCGCGCTCTGCGCACGGTGAATCCTTCGCCTTACATGTTTTTCCTGAAGCTCGACGATTTGCATGTGCTGGGCGCCTCGCCTGAAATGCTGGTGCGCGCGACCGGACGCCAGCTTGAGTATCGTCCCATTGCCGGCACGCGACGCCGCGGTGCCGACGGCCTGGATGACGAGAGGCTGATCGAAGAACTGAAGCATGACGAGAAAGAACGCGCCGAGCATGTGATGCTGGTCGATCTCGGGCGCAACGATCTCGGCCGCGTGAGCGAGTATGGCAGCGTCAAAGTCCGCGACCTCATGTTCGTCGAGAAGTACTCACACGTTATGCACCTGGTGTCGGCGCTTGAAGGAACATTACGGAACGAGCTCGACCCGCTGGACGCACTAGCGGCCTGCTTCCCCGCAGGAACCCTCAGCGGCGCTCCCAAGGTTCGCGCGATGGAGATCATCGAAGAGCTGGAGCCGGTGCGGCGCGGTGTGTACGGCGGCTCGATCCTGTATGCCGACCAGGCAGGCAATCTGGATTCGTGCATCGCGATTCGGACGATGGTCGTGCATGGTGGCCGCGCCTATGTGCAGGCAGGAGCGGGCATCGTCGCCGACTCTGACCCCGCGAGCGAATACCAGGAGTGCATGAACAAGGCGAGCGCCCTGCTGCGGGCGGCAGAGAAGATATGATTTTCGTTCTCGACAACTACGACTCATTCACCTACAACCTGGTCCAGTACATCGGCGAGATGGGACATGAGGTGGTGGTGCGGCGCAACGATCAGATCACCGTGCAGGAGATTGCGGAACTTCATCCCGCTCGTATCGTTGTTTCGCCGGGGCCATGCACACCTCACGAGGCTGGCATCAGCATCGAGCTGATCAAGTATTTTGCCGGTAATGTGCCGGTGCTGGGCGTGTGTCTTGGGACACCAGGCGATTGGCAAAGCGTTCGGCGGCAAGGTAGTGCGCGCGCACAACCTGATGCACGGCAAAACCAGCCAGGTAGAGCACGACGGCAAGGGGGTCTTCCGAGGAATCGCTTCACCGCTCACAGCCACGCGTTATCACTCGCTGATTGTTGAGGAGGAGAGCCTGCCGAAAGAGCTTCAAGTGTCGGCCACCTGTATCGATCGCGACGGCCGCCGCGTCATCATGGGACTGCGGCATCGCGAATTCCCCGTGGAAGGCGTGCAGTTCCATCCGGAAAGCGTGCTAACCGACCACGGGAAACAGATGGTGCGGAACTTCGTTGAAGCTTAACCTGCGCCGTTGTTTAGAATTTCCCCGTGACTGAATCCGGCGTCGTAACAAGCGAGAGTGCCAATCGCCGATACTCGTGGGCCCAGCGGCTGTCACTGACCTTCGCATCCTGGGCCGTGCCCGCCCTGATTGCTCTCATCGGTTCGACGCTGCGCGTCAGCTTCCTGTGGGAAGAAGGTTCGATCGGCAGCCTCGACAACGTCCATCCCGGCATTTATCCCTTCTGGCATCGCTGCGTGCTGCCTGCCACATGGATCTTCCGCAAGCGCAAGCTGGCCGTCATGACCAGCCGCTCGCTGGACGGTGAATATATCGCGCGCGTGATCGAACGCTTCGGCTACGTTCCCATTCGCGGATCGAGCACGCGCGGCGGCCAGCGCGCGCTGCTCGAGATGCAGACCTTTGTCAGCAACGGCGGCGGCGCGGCGTTCACAATCGATGGCCCACGCGGTCCGCGATACATCGCCAAGCGCGGTCCAATCCAACTGGCCAAGGCGACCGGAGTCGCTATCACGCCTTTCTATGTCGCCGTGGAAAAGAAGTGGGTACTCAACTCATGGGACCGTTTCGTCATCCCGATGCCATTCTCGAGAGCAGTGGTGCATGTCGCACCGAAGATCTACGTCCCCCGCGACGCCGACGAAGCACTATGCTCGAAGCCAAGTACAATGAGATGCAATCGGCGTTGGAGCGCATTACCGAACTCGCGGAAGCTTCCTTCGCGCGCTGACAACAATCACCACGGAGAGCACAGAGGGCACCGAGAAAGACCTATTCGTCATTTTGTGTTTCTCCGTGCCCTCGGTGCCTCGGTGGTGAACAGCCTTTTTCTCTTCAGACGGGTCGCGATTGACACCGGCCACTGCTGCCAGTACAGTCATGTTTTCATCCTGAGCAAATTTCTGCTCGGGACGTTCCTTGCAAACATTTGGTTCGCGCGTTCTGCCCGCTCGGGTGGAACTGGGAAGCCGGGTGCAATTCCCGCGCTGCCGCGCAACTGTAAGCGAGCTTTGACGGACGGCCACTGTGAAAACGGGAAGGCCTTCGTCGCTGTCGCGATTTCGATCGCAACTCGCAAGCCAGGAGACCGGCGCGAACTGTTGACTAACCCCTTTCGCGTGCAAAGGAGGAGGCCTTGTTCCGCATTCGCGTCGTTCTCGTTTCGCTGCTGCTCTGCGCCGCCGCGCAGGCCGGTGACCTCAAAATCACCGTCCAAAGTCCCCTGGGCGACCATGTCTCAGGCGTGCAGGTGAGCCTGTTCCGCGCCAGCGACAATGCCGGTGTCGCCGTACTAACCACCGGAGGCGACGGCAGCGTCACCTTCCAGCGCCTTGCCAACGGCGATTATCGCGCCGTGATTCTGGCTCCTGGCTTCGCCCAGCAATCGGAACAGTTTACGGTTCCTGCAACTGAAGCGCTCGCTGTGAAGCTCAAGCTGGCGACGACGCCGCTGACGGTGGTGGTTTCGGCGGCCGCGACGCCGACCACCGTCGAACAGTCAGCGACTTCCGTCGATTTCCTCAGCAGTGACCAACTTACGCTGCTCAACCCCGTGTCCGCGAGCGACGCCCTCAGCTACATGCCGGGAGCCATCGTCAACACCGCTGGCCAGCGCGGAGGCCTGGCGTCGCTGTTTGTGCGCGGCGGCGACTCCGATTACAACAAGGTGATCATCGACGGCGTGCCGGTCAACGAGCCCGGCGGCACTTTCGACTTTGGCGTCGTTCCCATGGACAACGTTGAACGAGTGGAGATGGTGCGCGGTCCGGAAAGCACGATCTACGGCTCCGACGCCATGACCAGCACGGTGCAGTTGTGGACGGCCACCGGCGACACGCGCACGCCGGAGATCCAGTTCGGCGCCGACGGCGGAAACTACTCGACCGCCAACGGTTACGCGTCGATTTCGGGTGCGCGTGGCATCTTCGACTACAACGCCTTCGCCGACGAATTCACCACGCAGGGGCAGGGCATCAACGACTATTATTCCAATGCTTTGCAGGGCGGCAACGTCGGAGTTCGCCTGTCCGACAATGTGGCATTTCGCTTCCGCCTGCGCCATTCGAACAGCTTTACCGGCATACCCTCGGACTGGTGGTTTAACGGCAATCCTGTGCTGCCGCCGGATTCGGACCAGTGGGCGCACCAGAACAACTTTCTCGCCAGCGCAGCTCTAACCATCACCGGACCGGGCTCGTGGCAGCACCAGATCAGCGGCTTCGAGTACAACCATCTGCGGACCAACACCGATACCTACGAAGATCCGGGCCGCCCCTATGATTCGCCCTTCTACAACGACGCGCGTTACAACACCGCGGGATTTTCCTATCAGGGAACCTGGGCGCCGCGCAGTTGGGCGCTAACGACGATTGGCGACACCTTTGAGGACGAGAACGGCAACATCCTCAGCACCACGCCGGCACCCGACGCGACGTACAGCTTCACCCACGGCCTGCGTATCAACAACTACCTGTTTGCGCAGGAGAACATCGTCTGGAAACGGACCACCGTGCTGGCGGGGTTGGCGTGGGTGCACAACGCCAGCTTCGGCAATCGCGCCGTACCGCGCGTATCAGGATCGGTGTTGGTATGGAACGGCAATCACACCCTCAGCGGCACGCGGCTACGCGCGGCCTATGCACAGGGCATCAAGGAGCCGAGCTTCGAGGAGTCGTTCGGTATCGCAGGAACTTATCCCGTGCTGCCCAATCCCAATCTGAAGGCGGAGGAGAACTACGCGGTTGAAGCTGGATTCGATCAGTCGCTATTCAGCAACCGGATGTCGCTTACCGCGATTTACTTTCACAACTCCTTCCGCGACCAGATCGAGTATCAGTTCAACGACATCGACTTCACCAGCCAGTACGTGAACATCAACCGCTCGTTTGCCCAGGGCGCGGAAGTCGAGTTGCGCGGGCAGATCGTCAATCGCCTGCTGCTGACGGCGGCTTACACCTACACTTCGACGCAGATTACGGAGGCACCGCCTTGCGATCCGCTCAATGGCTGCGATCCGCGCATCTATGGCGTGGGCGCTCCGCTGCTGCGGCGGCCGAAGCAGGCAGGCACGGTGCTGCTCAGCTATACCAGGCCGAAGTGGGGAGCCAGCACGGGCGTTGTGGCTGTCGGACGGCGGCCCGATTCCGACTTCCTGTACGGATACATTCCTCCTATTTATTACGCTGCAGGATACGCGCGCGTGGACCTTGGCGGGTGGTACAGCTTCACCAATCACATCACTGCCTACGCCAACCTCAACAACGCGTTCGATAACCACTACAACGAGGTGTTGGGATACCCGGCGCTGGGGATCGCGGTGCGCGCGGGGCTGAGATTCAGGTTCGGAGGAGAGTGAAGGGAAAGTTGTCAGTTGCCGACCCGTAATTGGCAGACTGGCCGAGGGTACATGACAACTGACAACCGGCCACTGACAACTGATTACTCTTCCCCTGCGGCCACGTGGTTGTGGTACTTCAGGCGAATCTCCTGCAGCTTGGCGAGGTGCTTGCCGCTCAGCGGCTCTTGCCGGCCGAGCATGTGCGTAACCAGGGCAATCTTGGCGTAGTGTTCCACCGTCTCCATGTTCATGAAAGCAGTGAGCAGGTCTTCGCCGTACGTCACCACACCGTGGTTGGCCATGAGGATGGCCTGATGGTCGGGAATCAGCGGGGCCAGCGCCTCGGCCAACTCAATCGTCCCAGGTGTGCCGTAGCGTGCCAAGGGCACCGAGCCCAACGTCACCACGATCTCCGAGCAGAGCGCGGTGTCGAGCGGAATTCCCGCGGCGGCAAACCCGGTTGCTGTGGGAGGATGCGCATGCACCACAGCATTCACGTCTGGCCGCATGCGGTAGATGAACAGGTGCATCGCGATCTCGCTTGAAACCTCACGCCGGCCGCTGACCTTTCGGCCATGTTCATCGACAATCACCAGGTCGTCGGCTTCCATCATGCCCTTGCTCATCAGCGTGGGCGTGCAGAGTACGGCCCCGTCCGTCATGCGTACGGAGAGATTGCCGTCGGTGGCCGCCACCATACCGTACTGGTGAAGCAGTTTGCCGAAGCGGACAATATCTTTGCGATGCTGTTCGGTCGCTGTCACAGAGTACTGCCGCGCTGGCAGGCTTCCGCCTACCCTCAGTTTGCCTATCGTATCGCATCTGCCAGCGGCGGCAAAGCCGGGATGAGACGGCTGCCGGACGGCAACTCGGGCATAATCGCTCTGTGCTGGTTTCCGAGTTCGACTACCACTTGCCTGAGGAGTTGATAGCCAAGCAGCCGCCGGCGGACCGTGCCCAGGCGCGCATGCTGCACCTGCGGCGCGACAGCCGGAGGCTGGAAGACCGCAGCTTTCGCGAGTTCCCTGAGCTCCTGCGGCCGGATGACCTGCTGGTGTTGAACAACAGCCGGGTGCTGCCGGCGCGGCTATTTGGGCATCGTAGCGGCTCGCGCGCGCAGCAGGTCTCGGCGGCCAATCCGGCAACGCGCGAGTTTCTCCGCGGCAAGGTGGAGGTGCTGCTGACGAAACAGCTTTCGACCTCGCCGCAGGAGTGGGAGGCCCTGGTGCATCCGGGGCGCAAGCTTGGCGTGGGCGAACGCGTTTATTTTGGCGATGCCGCGAGCGAGCAATCACACGAACTGGCGGCGGAGATCGTCGATCGCGGCAGCTTTGGGGAGCGGCGGCTGCGCTTCGATCCGGTCGCCGATTTCTTCGCCGTGCTGAACCGCATCGGGCACATTCCGCTGCCGCCGTACATCGATCGCCCCGACACAGAAAGCGATCGCGTGCAATACCAGACGGTATATGCGAAGCCGCCCGGCTCGGTTGCCGCTCCGACAGCAGGCCTGCATTTTACGCCGCAGATCCTGGATCGCATTCGCGGGCGTGGAATCGAGATCGCCGAAGTTACGCTGCACGTGGGATTAGGGACCTTCCAGCCAGTACGCGAGGAAGTGGTCGAAGCCAACAAGCTGCATCGCGAGTGGTATGAGATTTCTGTCGATGCCGCGGCCAAGATTCAGGGGGCACGAGACGCAGGACGACGCATCGTCGCCATCGGCACCACTAGCGTTCGCACCCTGGAATATGCGGCGTTCCGGGCAGAAGATGGCCGCATCGGTGCCCAACGCGGCGAAGCCGACATCTTTATCTACCCCGGATTCGAATTTCGGCTGGTCGGTGCCATGCTGACAAACTTCCACCTGCCGAAATCTACCTTAATCATGCTGGTATCAGCCTTCGCCGGACGCGAGCAAACCTTGACAGCCTATAAATACGCCGTACAAGAGACATATAGGTTTTATTCGTATGGGGATTGCATGTTTATAGAGTGACAATAACTGTCAGCCTATCTAGCAGGAAAATAGCGGGAGATTTTCTGGAGCAAACTACCGGGATGCGGTGTCTATTTCCGCAGGGTTTTATAGCGGAGGCCACCAATGTTTGAAAGCGCCTTGATCGAATCCTCGGCTAGTAGTCCGCACGGAAGTTCCCTTTGGACGAAGGGATTGTCATTCGCACTGGAACTGTCACTGGTTGGCCTGGCAGTCCTCGCGCCATTGCTTTATACCGAGGCGCTGCCGAAGCATATCTTATCGGACATCATCGCCGTTCCCGCAGCACCGCCGCCCGCTCCCACACCCCGCACGCCGACTGTTGCCACACACTCGCAGATTCGCAGTGAACTCAATGACGGCCGTGTATTGCTGCCGAGCATGATCCCGCGCCATGTCAAACAGATTCATGATGAAGCGGAGCGATCTGGCGAGAGTTCCGGAAGAGTTAATGGTGTCCCCTTTGGTGTGCCGGGCGGCACCGGCGCCGGCGACGCGACCATTGCCAGCTTGATTCGTAGCTTGCCGGCCACTCTACCGAAAAGCGTCGCGCCACACAACGTGCGTATCTCGTCGGGCGTGGCGCAGGGGCTGCTGATCCATGAGGTGCGCCCCACGTATCCATCGCTGGCTCGCAGTGCGCGCATTCAGGGTATAGTCATACTCCAGGCAACGATTGGGAAGGATGGGACGATTCAGAATCTCCGCTCACTTAGCGGCCATCCGTTGCTGAGTCAGGCCGCCATAAATGCAGTTCGCCAGTGGCGCTACCGTCCCTACCAGTTGAACAACGAGCCCGTCGAAGTAGATACGACGATTCAAGTTAATTTCACGCTCAACGGGGCGAATTAGATAGCAGTTCGCATCTTACTTTTCCATATTCACGTCCTTCCGGTCATAGCTTGTCGCGGAGAGTTCGAAAAAGGTGGGGCGCAAGTCACCGCGATCTCTGCTCCCCACCAAGGGCCACCCAAGTGGAGGAGGGGCTTGGGTGGGATTACGCGTCACTACGTCTTGAGGAAGCTCCGTCTCACGCCGCCGCGGCTGGCCGGGCCAAGATCCGCGCACTTGCCGAACCGGAAAGCTGCAGAGGATGGCTCCGCCGGATTCAGGCGGGAGACCCAGACTCATCCTGAAGCCGGGCGAGTTGTCCCGGCTGGTGGCTCCAAGGGGTCGGTCTGGGTTCTTCATTTACCATCCTCTGTTGCTTCTCGGGAAGCTATGCTTCCCGGCGGGCGGTCGGGGTTGTGACCGATTTCCCGCTCCGTGGCGTACACAATGCGGCAAGTTGGTCGGCGGATCAATGCCCGCGCGATTACTTGTGGATACGCTTCGGGTAACCGCGTAAGTTAAGGGAAGACTTGAGGGTTGCCAGCCTCGATAACCGGACCCGAGGTCTGGAAAACGGAGAAACAGACTATAATTCCGGTCAATCTCATCACCGAGTGCAATTTCCCGAATGAGCGCCACGCACAGACTTCTGAAATTCGGCGTCTTCGAGCTCAACCTTGACACCGAAGAACTGCGCAAATTCGGAACGCCCATCAAGCTGCGGCCGCAGCCTTTTCGGCTACTAGCCTTGCTGGCCAGCTGCTCGGGCCAGGTTATCACCCGTGAGGAGATCAAAGAGCAGCTCTGGGGCGAGGACACCTACGTCAACTTTGAACACGGGATGAACAAATGCATCAAGCAGATCCGGACCGCGCTCAGCGACAACGCCAACAAACCGGTATACATCGAGACCGTTCCGCGTCATGGATACCGCTTCCTGGCGCCTGTCGTTGCCAAGACCGTGCTTGCGCCTCCGCCGCGCGTCAAGGAGTCCAGCTCCGGCATTCCTGCCGACCTCGCCGAGATGATTCGGGCGCGCCTGGCCGCAAGAAAGAGCGGTGCTGTGGCGTCGCAATCGACCGTGGCCGAAGGAACCTCCGTGGTTGTTGATTCGCCTGCAGCCGATCCGCCGGTCGCTGATCCTCCTATTCCTGTTCCGCCAGCGCGAACGCGTGACTCGCGCTGGATTATCCTGCTCGCTGCGATCGTCGTCGGGCTCCTCGCCGCCTCGCTCTACTGGTACTTCCGCTAAGCTCGCGCGCCGCAGCTATTTCTGGCTTTTCCTCCGGACCCTACAATATCCGCACTCACTCATTCGTCTACAGCAGTGGATGACGCGAGCAGCAAGCCTGGAGCGCATGGCACTCGAACAGGACCAGCGAATCACCGAAGTGGTCGAGCGCGAGCGGTCGCGTCTCGGCAGCTTCATTCGCCGGCGCGTTCCGGACCCGCGCGACGCGGAAGACATCCTGCAAGACGTCTTCTCCGCGCTGGTCGAGGCCAACCGCCTGTTCATGCCCATCGAGCACGTAACCGGCTGGCTGTTCACTGTGGCGCGCAATCGCATCACCGACCTCTTCCGCAAGAAGCGGCCTGAGAACTTCGGCGACCAGGCGACTGCCGACGACGAAGGCGAGCTGCTGCCGTTTGAAGACCTGCTGCCTTCGCCCGACGCAGGTCCCGATGCGGCTTATGCGCGCAGCGTGCTGCTCGATGAGCTGGAGCTGGCTCTCGACGAGTTGCCCGCCGAACAGCGCGAGGTGTTCATCGCGCACGACCTGGAAGGGCGCAGCTTCAAGGAGCTCGCTGCCGAAAGCGGTGTGAGCATCAACACGCTGCTCGCGCGCAAACGCTATGCGGTGCTGCATCTGCGCAAGCGGCTGCAAAGCATCTACGACGAATTTTTGAAGTGAGGAAGGAAGATCAGAATGAATCGCCGAATGAGAATGTTCTTTGTTATAGGTCCGCTGGCAATCCTGGGGATTGCGCTGTTCATCGTCATCGGCAGCGCGCTGGTGATGTACCTGTGGAACTGGCTGCTGCCCCCGCTGTTCGGCTGGCACACCATCACCCTGTGGCAGGCCTTCGGATTGCTCGTGCTGTGCCGCATTCTCTTTGGCAGCCATGGCTGGCGGGGCGGGCATCGCTCCGGCGTGCGCGAGCGAATGCGTGAGCGCATGGCGGGGCGCTGGCAGCACATGACGCCCGAGCAACGCGAGAAGATGCGCAAGCGCTGGGCCATGGTCTGCGGCTTCGAGCCTCCGGAAGATCAGACCCCGGCAAGTGAATCATGACGCTCGCAGCCACCAATGACTAGCGACTAGTTACCATTTATTAAATGACTCGTCGCTAGTTGCTAATTGCCAGTTGCTGATATACCCCTCCCCCCTTGGTATAGCTAAAGTCTTGAAAACAATAAGCAGCCTGAAAAACTTGCCCGCAAAATCTTGAGCCCATTGTACTTGGAGGCAAAATCTTCCGGAATAAGGGTTTAGCTTGATTCATTGCACTAAAATCTATGCAATTCGCGGGAGTCTATTAACCGATCTAATAATAGTCACATCGCGTGGACTCGCGCTCCCTGAGCGACGCACTTCTGGCCAGGAGCTAAGAGCCAAAGGCCAAAAGCCCGGATTCCACTGACCTGTCAAAGAACCAATTCGGCCGCCCCCAGCGAGCCGGAGCGGCCATGGACACACGCCAAGGCCGTACCCACAAGCGATAAGTAGCACGTGGCGGATGAGCGCGCAAGTTACGAAAGTCGTAGGGTGGGTCTCGACTTGGAATCGCAGGCTTCGATGGAGTCGGCGGGCATGGAGGGTAGGAATGGCACACCCAGGTTAGGCCAACCGATGGCCGAACCCTTCGACAAGCTCGGGCTCTGCACCGGGACACGTGGCGTATCATTGGACCATGAATCTTCAGTTCACCGCCGTGTTTCGTCGCGTTCCGGAGGGCTATATCGGCTTCGTCGAGGAACTGCCCGGTGCGAATACTCAGGGTGCAACCCTGGAAGAGGCACGGGCCAACCTGCAGGAGGCCGTCTCTCTGGTGCTGGAAGCCAACCGGGCGCTGGCCCAGGAAGCGGCGGCGAGCGGTGAGGTGATTCGGGAGCCCTTCCAGATCAGCGCGTAAAACGCGGGTGCCCCATTCAACCCGGGGTTGGTTGAGTGGGTCTTTTGAATCACTCCATCTATGTAAACCGCGCAGCAGCAAAGACCTCGGCAGTACCCCGCCACACCGAGATAACGATTACCTTGCCAGGAAAATCTGTAGAGACTTGGGCGTTCCGTCGGTGTAGGAGCCCAGGTTAGCCAAACCGAAGGCCGGACCCTTCGACAGGCTCAGGGTTGCTCAGGGGCACGCAGACGCGGCTCAGTCGGAGTGGCATCCCGTACCTCCGTGGAGCAGCAGCAGCGGCTCCCCGCCGCCCCGCGCAACTCTTAGAAGAGGGAGACA
>CAWAKG010000010.1:0-15996 GCA_963782505.1 uncultured Acidobacteriaceae bacterium
GTTGTTGTTGCAACCAGAAAATGTCGTATCAACTGCAACCAGACTTTGTCACCCCCTGTGGTTTAGGTAACGGCCGCTAAAGCAGGGCGGCCGGAGAGGTTGTAGATGCGGGGCATCGGGGTTTTTCTTTTCTGCGCAGTGGTGCGGGGCGCAGGGCGGCGATCGGGGACTTCGGCCAGAGGCAGAGGCTGGGCATAGAGCAGACGGTCACCGCGATAGACGCGCAGGGTCCCGTCCAGTTGATGGGAGAGTTCGACGGTTTCTCCGGCGTAGCCGCGAGCGCGGGGCAAGGGCGGCAGGGCGATGGAGTGCTCGCCTAAGGTGACGGTATGGTCGGCGGCGACAACGCGTTCGTAGCGCAGGGCCACGCAGCGGGCGAGATCGAAGCCGCGGGGCAAGCGGCGAAACTGGCCAGCTGGCTGGGCGGCGGGGCGGGCAAAGCGCTGGTTATAGTCGGCGCAGAAGCGCTGGAGCACGGCATTGGCCTGCTCCAAGGTGGTGGCGCCGGCGAGGCGGAGTTCGCTGACCAGCCGGTCCTGGCAGGTGCGCCAGGCGCGTTCGATGCGGCCCTTGGCCTGGGGCGAGTAGGCGGGGATTTGCTCGATGCCGAGGGCTTCCAGGGCGCGTCCCAGCTGGGTGGGCGATTGTTTTCCCGCGAGCTGTTCGGCGACGGTCCAGTGGGAATCGTTACGCTGGAAGATGCTGTGGCGGTCGCGGTAGAGGCTGAGCGGGATGCCATGGGTGGTGATCATGGCCTGCAAGGCGCGGAGATAACCGAGAGTATTTTCGGCTTCCAGTTGGAAGTGAGCCGCCAGGATCTGGCTGGTGGCGTCATCCTGAAAGCCGATCAGGGTGAGCTGGGGACCGCGGTCTTCGAGCCAGCGATGGCGGCTGGCATCGGTGAGCGCCATCATGCCGAAGCAGGGGCGGGGCGGCCGGCGGGAGCGATACTTGGCGGGCCGACGCTTCTGCGGAGAGGGCAGTTTGGCGGCTCGCAAGATGCGGCGCACGGTTTCGCGGCTGAGGGCGAGGTTCTCCTCGGCCTGAAGTTTTTCGGCGAGATGGGAATCGTTGAAACCCTGATACTTGCCGCGGGCCAGGCTTACGATCAACTGCTTCTGGGGAAGAGAAACGGCCCAGGGCATGGCGCGTCCGCAATTGCCGTGCTTCACCCAGGCGATGTCATCCGGCTGATAACGCCGTTTGAGCCGCTGTACCTGGCGCTCGCTCAATTGCAGCAGGCGGGAGGCTTCGCGTACGCTCAGCCTCCCGCCCGCTGCATTCTCAATCACTTTCACCCGTTGAAACTCTTTCTGAGTCATCGCCACCATCCTTACAGGGTGACAAAGTCTCGTTGCAGTTATGGGGTGACATTATCTTGGAGCATCTACAGCCCTCCGTGTCTCCGTGGTGAAATCTCTGCTGTCCCTGTACGATAGAACGCTGTGCCGGACCTGCTCTCGGTGGAAAACCTCCGCGTTGAATTCGCCTCTCCGCAGGGAAGCGTGTGCGCGGTGCGCGAGGTCAGCTTCCGAATCGCACCACGCGAGGTACTCGGCCTGGTGGGTGAATCCGGCTCGGGGAAGTCGGTCACTTCGCTTGCGCTTCTCCGTCTGCTTCCACCGCAGGCCCGGGTGAGCGGAGCCCTCGTGTTCGAAGGCGAAGACCTGCAGTCCCTTCCGGAAGAAAGGATGCGTAGCATTCGCGGACTGGGCATCAGCATGGTTTTCCAGGAGCCGATGACTGCGCTGAATCCTGTGATGCGCGTCGGTGACCAGGTGGCTGAAGCCGTGATTGCGCACGACGAAAAGCCGTACAATCATGAAGGTGAACATCCACCCCGTAGGCGTTTCCGAGCCGGCAAACAGGAGGCTTGGCGGCGCGCGGTCGAGGCGTTGCGCACGGTGGCGATCCCCGATCCCGAACGCCGTGCCCGTGATTATCCGCATCAACTCTCCGGCGGCCAGCGGCAACGCGTCATGATCGCCATGGCCATCGTGAACCACCCCCGTCTGCTGATCGCCGATGAGCCCACGACTGCCCTCGACGTCACCATCCAGGCGCAGGTACTGGACCTGCTCAACGACTTGCGGGAGAAGTTCGCGCTCGCCATGCTCTTCGTCTCGCACGATCTGGCAGTTGTATCGCAGGTTTCGCATCGTGTGGCCGTCATGTACGCCGGTGCACTGGTAGAGACAGGGGAGGCTGGAGAGGTTTTTCGCAACCCTGTCCATCCTTATACGCGCGGCCTGCTCAATTGCGCGCCTACGCTGCACAGCGACCGCTCCCAACCGCTTCGGACCATTGAGGGCACTGTGCCCGCGTTGACCGCGATGCCTGCAGGTTGCTCCTTCGAGCCGCGCTGTGGTTCGCGAATTGCGCATTGCGCCGAGGCGGTGCCTCCGATGATCGAGGTCGCACCCGGTCACCTGGCACGTTGTCCCGTGGAGGCGGAGCGCGACTGAAATGCGGCTGCTGCTCATCAGCGATCTTCACGCCAACCTTGAGGCTTTCGAAGCAGTCATGGCGGCTGCGCCGGAGTACGACCTGGTGGCCAATCTGGGAGACCTGGTGGGATACAACGCCTCGCCCAACGAGGTGTGCGACCGTGCCCTGGCGCTGGGCGGGCTGGTCGTTCGCGGGAATCATGATCGGGCCTGTTCCGGACTTACCGACCTGAGCGATTTCAACCCCGTCGCCGCCATCTCGGCGCGCTGGACGCAGACGAATTTGAAGGCCGATTATCTCCAATGGCTGCGCAATCTGCCGAAGGGGCCGATCCGGCAGGAGGCGTTGCCGGGAGTGGAGTTTGTGCACGGTGCGCCCGAGGATGAGGACGAATATGTGCTCAATGTGTTCGGCGCGGAAGAGAGTTTCGCGACTCCCGGGCAGGCCGATGTCATCTTTTTTGGCCATACCCATCTCCAGGGCGGATTCATTGATGAGCGGGACAGAGTCCGTCAGTTCGCGCCGGCATATGAGAGCGCAGAAGGCGCGGTGCAGACGGACATGATTTTGCAACCGAACGTGCGCTACATGATCAATCCCGGTTCCGTCGGACAGCCGCGCGACGGCGACTGGCGCGCCGCCTTCGCCCTCTACGAAAAGCTGGACGGCGGAATTGGATCGGTTCGTTTTTATCGCGTGCCCTACGATATCGACCGCGCCCAGGAGCGCATTTTAGCGGCCAATCTGCCACCACGGCTGGCTATGCGGCTTCGCCTAGGGCGTTAGTGCCCGGTTAGCCGACTGCTTTTCCCCAACAACAGCGCATCTCATCGAATTGGATTACAATACGCACGATGCCGGGCCGACCATTTCCAAAGAAATCAGCTTTCCGCTCCCAGGAGTTTATTGGTGGCGCAATCTACGGCTCCAACCAGGGCTATCTGGTGGCTTCCATTGATGGTGGAGCGCGCGGCAATCCTGGCCCCGCCGGATACGGTGTGGTGATTGAGGATGAGGTCGGACGGCCCGTCGCAGAGCTCAGCGAGTATCTCGGCCGCCAGACGAACAACTATGCCGAGTATTCTGGCCTGCTGGCGGCGCTCGCTTATGCCATCAAACATGGCTTTAAGGCGATGAAGGTTGTCAGCGACTCCGAGTTGATGGTGAAACAGATCAACGGAGAATACAAGGTCAGCAGTCCTAAGCTGAAGCAACTGAACGCGCAGGCTATGAAGCTCATCGACGGGCTTGACTTCTTCGAGATCAAGCACGTGTTGCGTGAAAAAAATCGCGCAGCCGACCGCCTTGCCAATCTCGCCATGGATCGCGGCACGTTTCATAAGACTGCTGCGGTGCGCCCGGAGGCGTTGCAGACGGCTACCCGTGAGGTCAATGGCGTGGTGCGCAACGGCGCAGTACGGTTCCTGGGTGATCCCCTGCCCGACGGAACTTTGGTAAAGATCAGACCTGCCAAATAAGCCGTCCCCTTCAGCGGAAGCAGATTCTCTCGGCCCGCGCATAAGTCTTTGACCCGCTGGGATACGGGCACTACACTGGGCCTTTATTCCCGGAGGGACTCGCATGATCCGCGAAGATGTTCTCCAGCAGTTCCCGCAATTATTCGGTAGTCAACAGGTCAACGGCAGGGAGGTCAACGTCGAAGAGACGATCGGGTCGCTCACTCGCCAATTGCGTCCGGCCATCGCCGAAGCACTCAACGCCCGCCGCGCCTTGCTTGCTAGTAAAGACCCGGTCCGCAGAAAATATGCCTGGCCGAGCTGGGATGAAACCTTCGACGATCCTGTTTCGGGTCGTCCATGGTCCTTCCGCCAGATCGTACAAGGGCTGATCGACAATTTCCTCGGCCACGACACCGAATGGCGCTGGCGGCTCAACGACGACGTTCCGGTTCCTGCCGACGTGCATCCCTTGCAAAACCCTGGTCTGGAACTGACCGGCCCCTGGCATCCACTCGACATGGCATTTAATGCTCTGAATAGTGCCGCGCCCATGAATATGCCGGATTTCGAGGATGCCTCACCGGCGCACTTTCAGCCGCTTGTCACCGGCGGCAAGCAGCCGGTGGGCGCGTTCGCTGCCCTCCACAATGCCAAAGAAATTTTCCAGGGTGGTTGGAGCAGCAAGTCCTACGACGTGGTCAAGAAAGGCAAGACGCGCTCCTACAAGATCGACCGGACCCCGGACCAATGGCCCACTCGTCTTGTCCGCCCACCAAGCATTCACGTTTTGTACGAGCACATCACAGTTGACGGCGAACCCGTTCCTGGCCTGATTGCGATTGTCGTTCTTTGGGTGTTCAACAATTACGACGCTCTGAAGCGCCTCGGCACCGGAATCTATTTCTACATTCCCAAGATGCAGACGCCGCGCGAAGCCCTCATCGTGGAAAAGCTGCTGGCGAGCGTGGAAAGCATCATCGGCGTGCCTGCCGGGACGTTCAAAATCAAGATCCTCTACGAGGAAGGCAACGGCGGCCGCTATCTGCCGGCGATCGCGTGGACCTTCCGGCGGCGCTTGCTGGGAACCAACGTCGGCCGTTGGGACTATCTCGGCAGCCTGATCGAGATGTGGAAGGACGACCCGCAAGGTGTGTTCCCTGATCCGCAGAATATCGGTATGGCATCGCCCAACATGATTGCCTACCAGCGCTACAACGCTCTGACCATCCTGATGGCAGGCATGAAGAACGGCGAACTCACGCAGGGTGCCCCGATCGGCGGCATGGCCGCGGTCATGATGTATCAGCCGGGCGACGTCTACGACCGCTCCCGCTATAACCCAGTCGCCATGCGCGCCGTGGTGATCGATAAGCTGCGCGAGCGGCTGCTGGGATTGATGTTCGTGCCGGATGGGCCGGTTGCCGAGCAGGTCACGCTCGACGACATTCTTGCCGGCCGCGTCAAGGGCCGGCTCTACGACGCCTATCGCCAGAGCTGGGTGGCCAGTCCCGAGCCTGCTTATGTCGCTGCCGGAAACGGGCCGCTGCGCGTTCCTCTTGCGGAATTACAGGCCATGCTTGACGCTCCGCGTCACACAGAAGATGCGAACGGTCAGGCGGTGCCGAGTGTCGCGAGCGGGCTGGTGGAATCGGAGCGCGCGCTGCTGCAATCGCGCGGCTTGCTGAATGCAGAAGGAAAGATCACGCCGGCCGTCATTCGCGGAGAATCGCTGGACACGCCGGAGAAGCTACTTACCCCGGAACTTTGGGACGCCATCTACAGCGTGCCCAAGGGCGACGTCACCATCGAGCACATCCAGCACGCGTTTTACATGGCTGCGAACTACGGCTTCCAGATCCTGAATGGAAACTTCGCTGCCGCAATCGACGACTACGAGCTGAAGCAGCGTTTCATGAACGATCTCGCGACGTACCGCATCGATGTGTCGTGGTTATGGACGCTGTGCTATCACCAGGCTGTCATCACCAAGGATGGCTATCTGCAGCGGGCGAAGCTCACAGAAGACGGCATGGTGCTGGCGCCGAGCGCGGAAGCCGTAAAGGCGGGAACCCGCTTCACCCGCGATTTGTTCCAGAAGGTCTGGGATTACCACAACGAGTGGACGGCGCAGTTTTTTGCCGAGCTCGACCGCATGGGAGATCCTGGCCGCTTTGACCGGTCGAAAGCACCGGTCATCATGGAGCTACTGAAGCGCCAGCTACTTTCGCCGAAGTACATCCAGCACAGCGCGCGCGTGCTGTTCGTGATGGCTGAGGCGGGGGAAGCCGATCGTAAGCGAGTCCTCGAGGCGATCTTCGATCTGTCGCGCGAGGAGATCGCACAGCGCGTCGAAGCTGGAACCATGAGCCGCGCTGACTTGGCGGCGCACGATTACGTCTACGACATTTTCGCGGGGTAGTAGAAGCGGATGGCGACGATGCGATAGCGGTACGAGCCGTTTGAAAAAGTCTCAGCGATCACTTCAGAAGCATGCCAATCGCCAAAATGCGAGTCATAGCCGTTCCGTTCTGAAGGACGGGAACTCCAATGACTGCTGGGAGTGCTGGGGATGAGCATCATTGACCACCCTCTTTGCCTCTTTGAGCAGCGCGTCCAAGCGCGGTCTGTTGCCATCCGAGAAGCCAAGTTCATAAACGACGTCGCAGTAATCGCATTGCACTCGTTCATGGTTGTAGAAGGTGTCGGTGAGAGTTCTTTGGCCGTGTTTGAATTCCACCTTAATTAACGAGAGGTCCACTGCTTTTCCTCCAAGTGCACCCAGGATAAGCCGCTTGTCAATGAGCCTGGCTGAAGATTCCTGCTTCGGTAGCGGGGATTTCTCAAGGAGACTTACTCTGCGTTTGACCGCTCCATGCTCTTCTCGGGCTGACGTTTCCAGCCAGCCATGTCACATAGGTCCATAAATCGAAGACTCACCATGTACTCCATGCTCCCGAATTTGACGCAAAAGTCATTCATCGAAGTGCCCGTGCAAGCCTTCGAGAGTTCCATACCGATCTCAAGCGCGTCACAGTCCGGTTTGGCTTTCTTGAATGCTTCGTGATACGCTGCACACCTCGCTTGTATCAACGCATAGCCCTGTTCGTCGCCTATGCTCGCCAAGCGTGTGTTAAGTTCTGAGCAGAACTCTTGAAACCATTCGGTGCCAGCCATGGCCTGTGCCGCTGCTAAGTTCATCGCGAATATTCGCAGGCAAAAAACCTCAAACACAAAGATCTCTCGACTAATACCCTCTTCAACGGCGAGCCGAATAGTCTCTGCCCCGTTCTTCTGGTCCCTACCTTCCCCATGTGCAAGCAAAACAGCTGCGTCAGCCAGCTCAGCCGGCGCCATCTTGATTCTTGGCCTCCCAAAACCGAAGTCTCTCCATCGCTTTGGGTAATAGAAAATACCAGGAATTATCCACCAAGCGATGAGTAGCGCATATGCTTCCGGATTGACACTCATCGTTACTGCTTCAACCGAACACAATACTGCACACATGTAAAACAACACAAAACTGTAACGCTTCTTTCCGACTAAACCGACGCCAAGCAAGATCTGCACGGTTCCGGTGATGTACATTGCGAGCCTGAATGCTTGTTCGGAACTCGACCACGGGCCAGCCATAACCAGCACCGCTCCGCCGATGATCGAGCACCAGCCTTGAAACCGACCCCAGCCATAGCCTGTTTCTGGATTGGGCATCTTTCACTCGCTAAGGGTACGCTTAGCCGTGGTATCGGAGCACAACAATTCTTGGGGAGCTATTCTTGACGCGAATGGACTCCGTTCCGCGGTCACACAGTCACCAGACGGGCACCTGGGTGACTTTTTCGAACTGCCCTTACAGCTCTGCCAGCTGCGCCATTGCCTTGTACAGATCTTCCGCCTGAGGCAGAATTTCGTCCTCCAGCATCGGCTGGTAGGCAACGAACGTGTCCTTGGCTGCAACGCGCTTCACTGGCGCGTCCAGCTCATCGAATAACTCGTCCGCAATGCGCGCGGCGATCTCCGCTCCATAGCCCCAGCTCAGCATGTCCTCGTGCGCGACGATGACGCGATGCGTCTTCGAAACAGACGTCGCAATGGCTTCCCAGTCGTAGGGGTTCAGGGTGCGCAGGTCGATCAGTTCTACGCTCACTTCCTGCTCACGCTCGATGCGTTGCGCCGCCTGCAACGCGCGCGGTACCACAGCGCCATAGGTGATGACGGTCATGTCGTGGCCGGGACGCACGATTCGCGCCTTGCCAAAGGGAATCATGTAGTCAGGCCCGGGATACGGCGCGCGCCCAAAGGTTTCGCGATACAGCCGCTTGTGCTCCAGGAACATCACCGGGTCATCGCAGCGGATCGCGGTACGAAGCAGTCCGTTGGCGTCGAGCGCGTTCGACGGAAACACCACCCTCATGCCGGGCGTGTGGGTGAACAGGCTCTCGCCGCATTGCGAGTGGTAAATGGCGCCGCCGGTTAGATAGCCACCAATCGCAACCCGCACGACTGCCGGACAGGAGAACGTATTGTTCGAGCGCCAGCGAATCAGCGGCATCTCGTTGCGGAGCTGATGGTATGCGGGCCAGATGTAGTCGAAGAATTGAATCTCGACCACCGGCTTCAATCCGCGTGTCGCCATGCCGACGGCGCGGCCCACAATGTTGGCCTCTGCCAGCGGCGAGTTGAAGACGCGCTCGCTGCCGTACTCAGCTTGCAGGCCGGCCGTAAGCTTGAAGACCCCACCTTTGCCCTTGACCAGGTGTTCCTTCAGATATTCTTCGCGGCTGCAATCGGCGACGTCCTCGCCGAACATCACGATGCGCTCGTCGCGCTTCATCTCGTCTCGCAGACAAGCGTTGATCAGATCGGCCATGGTACGGTCGCCGCTGGAAGCGGACACGGTCTTGTCCTGCGTCGGAGCGGGATGCACCGCTTCGGTATGAAACGACGGCGAGGTCGGATCAAGGTCCGGCGAGTAGACAAAATCCTTGTAGGAGTCCTTCGCCGGCAGGGCCGCGGCTACTGCGCGATCGGAGGCGTCCTGCACCTCGGCGTTCACGTCCTTCTCGAGCTGATCGACTCCCTTTTCGTCGAGAACGCCGTCGCGAACCAGGAAAAGCTGGAAGCGATTGATAGGATCGCGCTCGACTTCCGAATTGCGCTCCGACTCGGGCCGGTAGAGCTTCTCGTCATCCGACAGCGAGTGCGAATAGGGGCGCACAACATGTCCATGCACAAACGCAGGGCCGCTGCCGCTGCGAATGTAGTCAATGGCCTTCTTCAGAGCGGCATAGCTCGCCAGAGGATCGGTCCCGTCCACTTCGTCGAAATGGAAGTTAGGGAAGCCTTGCACCAGTCGACTGATATTTCCGCCGCTGGTTCCCACTTCCACCGGAACCGAAATCGCATACTCGTTGTCTTCGATCAGGTACAGGACGGGCAGCCTGAGATTCGACGCCGTGTTCAGCGACTCCCAGAATTCTCCCTGGCTGGTGGTGCCGTCGCCGCAGGAAACATAAACAACCTCGTCGCCGTTAAAGGTCACGTCTTTGAATTGGCGGTAATCGCCTGCGACTTTTTGCGCCGCTTCAGGATGGTGGCTGAAGTAGCGGCCTGCCTCAGCGCAGCCTACCGCCTGCAAGAACTGAGTGCCGGTCGGCGACGACTGCGTGACGATGTTCAGCCGCTTGCTGCCCCAGTGCGACGGCATCTGGCGCCCGCCGGACGCGGGATCATCGGCCGCGCCTACGGCTTCGAGCAACTGCCCGTAGGGAGTCATGCCCAGCGCGAGGCAGAGCGCGCGGTCGCGATAGTACGGGTAGAACCAGTCGTAAGCCGGACGCAGCAATATGCCGGCGGCAACCAGCAGCGCCTCATGTCCGGCGCCGGAGATCTGGAAGAAGATCTTCTGCTGCCGCTTGAGCAGGATCTCGCGATCGTCGAGGCGGCGCGACAGGTACATCAGGCGGTAGATCTCGATCAGCTGATCGCGCGTGAGTCCTTCGTACTTATCTTTATTCAGCGAGGTGGCCTGGGCGATCTCAATCTGCGGTTCTGCCTTGGTAGTTGCCATCCAATATCCTCGGGGAAGAAGTGTAAGCCCGGAGCGGCTCAGACGTTAATCCTTTTATTGTAATGCCTCCCGGAATCCGATCGAACCACAGAGACACACGGAGGTACGGAGAAACGCCGCTCCTGGCTTTTCGCCAATCACACTCTTCGGTTTCCTCCCGGCTTTGTGCCTCGTAACGGCACGCGATACCACAGAGACACCGAGGCACAGAGAAAATCACGATCCGTTGTTTTTGCGCGTGTCCCGACAACCTGAGCTGAACTCTGGCGAACAGCCAAGAGCGAAGGGCAAAAAGCGGATTTCCTCCGTTGTGACGGCTTTTCTATACTGGACTCTAATGATCCGCACATTTCGCACGATACCGCTGGAGAAGGTCAGGCTCGTCATATTTGATCTTGATGGCACGCTGATCGATTCGGAGTACGATCTGGCGGCCTCGGTGAACGCGATGTTGCGGCAGTACGGGCGCAATGAGCTGCCGCTTGAGGTAATCAAGACCTATATCGGCGATGGTGCTCCTATGCTGGTGCGCCGGGCCCTCGGCGACCCCAAGGATGAGTCTTTCCTGCAGGAGGCGCTGCTCTTCTTTCTCAGCTACTACCGCGAGCACAAGCTCGACAGCACCTACGCGTACGAAGGCATTGCCCCGTCGCTCGAACAGATCTCAACGTTCAACGCGGCCGGACGCAAGCTGGCGGTTCTCACCAATAAACCGGTTCGGCCGGCGCGCGACATCCTCGCGGGTCTTGGCCTCGCCGGGCGCTTTTTCCAGATCTATGGTGGAAACAGTTTCGAAACCAAGAAACCAGATCCGCTGGGAGCACGAACCATCATGCAGGAGGCCGGCGCCTTTCCGGAAGAAAGCGTGATGGTCGGCGACTCCGAGGTTGATATCCTGACCGCGCGCAATGCCGGCATGTGGAGCATCGGCGTGAACTACGGTTTCGCACCTCACAGTCTGGAGCGCGTGCATCCCGACATACTCGTAGATACGCCGGCGGAGCTGGGCCGCGCGCTCACCGAAGCCGGAGTTCCCGAGGACGCCGAAGAGGTGGAGTGGAACTAGGCTGAGCGGTCCCGCTTCGGCCCCCGACGCTGCCATCGCTCACAGATTTTTGCTCCAGCAACCCAGTCATCCAGTCTTGCGGTTCTTGCCTTCGCAAACCCTGAAATATCCACCCCAAAGTGCGTTTTTCTTGCGAAAAGTGCCCTGCCGCTGCACCCACGCAGATGAGGTCTATAACCTACAGTAATGAATAGTTAATAATTAATGAATTAAAGTAATGAATAATTCTGCGCATTTAAGGTTCTTTTCTGCCGGGAAACTCTCGATTTTGAGCGGCAGTTGCGCCCCACAGATGCCGCGTTCCAGGAGCTGGAATGGGTTGGAAAATGGGCGCGCATGGCGCCGAACCAGAGGTCATTTGCTTCGCCGCTGCTCGACCATCGTCTCCAGCTCTTCCGGCGTTCTGGGCCAGTCGTCGCGCAAAAGGCGTGACAAGGCCCGATCCGCGAGCAGCTTGCCTCCGGTCTGACAATGTGGGCAGTAGTTGGCTTCGTTCCCCGCGTAGCGAATTCGCTGGATCGCTTTGCCGCAACGCGGGCACGGTTCCTTGTATTTGCCGTGCACGGCCATTTCTTTTCGAAACGCGGTGACCTTTTCAGGAAATGCCTCTCCTGCTTCGTTGCGCAACTGTGCAACCCATTTCGTCAACGTACTGCGGGCGGCCTCATAAAGCCGGTTGACCTCGTCGTCCTTCAGCTTTTGCGTCAACTGCATCGGAGAGAGCTGCGCTTTCCACAGGATCTCGTCGGAGTAGGCATTGCCGATTCCGCTGAACAGCCGCGGGTCGGTGAGCGCGCGCTTCAATGTATGGTTCGCGGAGTTGAGTACCGCCGCGAACTGTTCGGCGCTCGCCTCCAGCACTTCCAGCCCGCCGGGATCGAGCGCGCGCAGATTCTCCTCGCCGGCGACGACGTGCAGCGACGCGCGTTTCTGCGAGCCCGCTTCGGTCCAGAGCAGTGTTCCGTTCGGAAAGTCGAAAGCTGCCAGGCCACGTGGCCGCGCCAGCTTTACGCCGCGTTCTTTCCAGTGCAGGCGCCCGGCGATCATCAGGTGCATCACCAGCCAGAGATCTCCTTCCAGGCCGATACAGATTCGCTTTCCCATACGTCGCAATTGCGTGACAGTCTTTCCTTCGGCAGCCTGCAACGGCGGTACGGCTGTCCGCAGCAGAAAAGGGCTGACGATACGAATCTGTTCAAGCTTCTGCCCGAGGATGCGCTTTTCCAGCGCTTCGATATAGGCAACGATGTCGGGCAGTTCAGGCATAAGAGCGGGCGTGTCAGCTTAGCTTCTTGCGCAGGTCTTCGATGTAGTGATCTGTCATCCCCGCAATGTAGTCGCAGACGACGCGCACCAGCTTCTCCTGCTCCGCCTTCTCGCGGTAGCTAGGAGGCAGTAGCTCAGGCCGCGTGACCAGCGCCGTAAACACTTCGGTTACCACTTGCTCCGCTCGCTTCTTCTCCGGCTGAAGCGCCTTTGCGTTGTACAGCGCGGCGTACAGGAACTCCTTCGCCTCGCGGCGCTCCTCGTCAACTTCCGGGCTGAAGGCAGCCAGGCGCTGCGGATACCGCCGAACGTCGTCGACTGCCTGGACGCCGGCATTGGCGACGCGCATCCGGGTGTTCTCGATCAGATCGGTCACGAACCGATTGAGCATGCGCTTCAGCGCTTCGTTGAATTGCAGCTTCTCGGGAGCGTCAGGATACTCGGCCTCTACCTGACGATAGAATTTGTCGAACACACGAACCCGCTCGCGAATCTGCGGCACCGACAGAAGCTTTGCCTCATAGCCGTCGTCGAGATCTGCGGTGTCATAGGCGATCTCGTCGGTCAGGTCGATGAGCTGCGCCTCCAGCGGCGGCCGCTGATCAAGGAGATATTCTGCCAGCTCGGGATGCTCGCTTTTCAAGTAATCATGGGAATGCTTGATGATGCCCTCGCGCACCTCGAAGGTCAGATTCAACCCGCGAAAGCTGGCATAACGAACCTCAAAATCCTCGACGATTCGCAATGCCTGAAGGTTGTGGTCGAAGAACTCGCCATGCTGTCGCATGAGCGCGTCCAGCGTATGTTCCCCCGCGTGTCCGAATGGCGGATGTCCGATGTCATGCACCAGGGCCAGCGCCTCGGCAAGGTCCACGTTGAGCTCGAGCGCAGCGGCGATGGTACGTGAAATCTGCGCTACCTCGATGGTGTGCGTCAGCCGGGTACGGAAGTGGTCGGAATAACGGCGGGTGAAGACCTGCGTCTTGTTTTCCAGCCGCCGGAAGGCGCGGGTGTGAATCACGCGGTCGCGGTCGCGCTGAAACGGATTGCGGTAGGGATGGGGAGCTTCCGGATAGCGGCGTCCACGCGAATCCTCGACGCGAACGGCGTAGTCGGCGAGCATGGGTTGAGTTTAGTGCAACCGGCGAGAGTCGAGAGAATTAGTTGACGGAGCGGGAGGATTTGGACCCACAAGCTGTCAACCGATATATGTCTTGCATGTATTGTGCAAATCATTCTCGCCGAATGTCTTGGCCTGACGGCGTCAGTTGAAGCAGTCGATGCACGGTCCAAAATGACTGCAAGTTGTAGGGTGGGGTCGCCCAGTGATTACATCAAATTTAGCAGCCGCAATTTCGGCGGCGATTTTTACGCCTGGCTTCTCCAATAGGAATTCGCTCCTCTGCGGCGCCAAGGAGGGCCTCCAAGCCAATTGCAAAACGGTGCCGTCCGGGGAGCGCCCGTTTCCTACCGAACACCTCGGCCAGTTGGGGAAAAGCGCCTGACGCGAGTTGCTTCTTCGCAAAGCCAATATCAACATTGTGGTCGCCTGCAGTTTCGCGGAGTGCGTAACCGAAAACGAAATCATCGACCAATGCCAACAGTGTGAGTTTTTCTTCGACGGACATGTTCGTCCCGGAAAGCGCCTGAAGGCATTGCTCCATATGACGCATTGCATTCACGCCAGGCGGTGCGGATTGCATCGAGGAAAGCGCCCAAGGGTGGCGTAGGAACACGTCACGCGTGTGCATCGCAATCATAGTCAGCGCTTCGCGCCAGTTCTTCGGCAGAGTGGAAACCACCACCTTGGCCATGAGTGCGTCGTCCATAGCGGCGATCAGCTCCGCCTTGGTTTTCACGTAGTAGTAAAGGGTCATTGTTCCCAAACCGAGTTCCTGTGCCACTCGTCGCATGGATACAGCCGCAAATCCTTCGGAATCAGCGATCGCAAGGGCGGCCGAGGCGATTATTTCGCGGTCCAAATGCCGGGTACTTGACATTCGTACACTGTACCATTAATCTATTCGTACGATGTACGACACGGAGATTATCGTTATTGGCGCCGGTCCCACCGGCCTGACATTGGCGATCGAACTGGCGCGTCGATCGATTGATTTTCGCCTTCTCGACGCGGCGAAAATTCCCTTTGCGGGCTCCCGCGGAAAAGGGATCCAGCCGCGGACGCTTAAGGTCTTTCACGATTTGGGGGTTATTCAAAGCATTGTGAGCGCAGGAATGCCCTACCCGCACATGCGCGTGCATCTGGGACCATTGTCATTCGGGCTCGGCCCGATGGGAGGCCGACGTAAAGCAACCGAAAGCACGCCCTATCCCAATCTTTGGCTGGTTCCGCAGCATCGCACGGAGGCTATTCTGCGGGAAAGATTGGCGGGGCTGGGCGGACGAGTCGAATTCGGAACGGTTTTCGAGTCGCTGTTTCAGGAAGAGCATGCAGTCACTGTTCGTTCTTCAACTGGCGAGTCGCTAAAAGCGAATATCTGGTCGGCTGCGATGGCGGTCACAGTGCGGTGAGAAAGCCGTGGGGCTGGCTCTTGACGGAAACGCACTTTCGGACCAGCTTTCCTTTGTCGCAGACGTGGAGATTCCGGAGCTTGACCACGGCGTGTGGCATGTATGGCCGCTAGCGAAGGGAGGCCCTATCGCCCTTTGTCCCCTACCGGAGGAGTCGCTTTTTCAAATGACGTCGCCGCGTGCACCAATGAACAGCGTTGAGGAGGCGGTTGAGAGGGTCACCAAGCACAAGGTTCTGCGCGTCCATTGGAGCTCAAGCTACCGGCCGGCCAGCCGAATGGTCGGTCGTTACAGGGCGGACAGAATCTTCCTGGCTGGGGATGCCGCGCACCTTCATCCTCCCACCGGTGGTCAAGGCCTTAATACCGGGGTTCAGGATGCATATAATCTCGGGTGGAAACTTGCAGCCGTCCTTCGCGGCGGTGCGGAGTCCCTGCTTGATACCTATGAGGAGGAACGCTTGCCCGTGGCGGCGGCCGTACTTGGGCTGAGCAGCCGCTTGTACAAGACGCGTTCGCTCAAACGAGGTGAGGCAACGAACCAACTCGCCCTTCACTATCGTGCGAGCAGCCTGTCTTCCGGCGCGCCAATGGGACAGTTGCAGCCGGGTGATCGGATGCCGAACGTGCAACTTGAAGATCGGACCAAGCTGTCGATAAGATGCAGGGAACGCATGCCACAGAGGTCATCACGGCAACCGGGATGCGAGTCATGGTTCGACCCGATGGCTATATTGCCTCAATTGGAAGACAACCGACCGAGAGGTATGCGGGGGAACAGACATCGTCGGTATTGTGGCCGGCAGACGGTGAATGCGAGCTTGCGCTCGCCCCGAAATGGAGAGTGACTCATGCATACTGGTGATGCCCATTCCGGTAGCTAACTAAGGCAGGTCTCTGAATGCAACATCGCCACTTTATTTGTCGAACCGAGGATTTGTACCCTGAAGTAGGCTTGTGGGACATTATCGGTGATGCTGGAGGTTACGATAAGGGACGCAATCCTACGCTTCACCCGATGAGGAACATGTCTGCTGCCAGGCATTCGCCAGGGGCCTGGCTACCAGCCTCTATTTCTCCATCGTACGGCTAGGTAGAGAGAGTTGGCTTTGCAATGCTGAAGGGGCGCACTGCTCCAGGCTTCTAGTGCTTGATGAA
>CAWAKG010000011.1:0-42355 GCA_963782505.1 uncultured Acidobacteriaceae bacterium
AGGAAGGGCTTGTCCTGGGTATCTGGCGTCATCGGATTGCGGAGCCCCTTCAGGGGCGGCACAGGGTATTTGGGTGTCGTTACGGCATAAACGAGCAGGCCGTCTGGCCATCCGCCTCGAAGCACTGGTCGTAGGTGTTTTCGAGGTCATCTTGCACGATATGCGCGAGCCCGTTAATTGCCTTGATGGTGAGGTCGCGATCGAGGATCTTCACCCGGAACTTCCAGCCCTCGGCGAGCTTCAGCTTGTCGCCCAGTTTCTCCAGTTGGTCATACGTTAGGTTAGGATCGACGATGTCGGAGTATGCCTGCATCACCCAAAGCGTGCCTTGTGGATCTTCCAGCATAAAAGCCGGTTTGCCTGCCTCGAATGTCATTGTCGACTTTCTGTGAACAACGGCCGGCTTGTACGCGCTTGAGCCCTTCTTATTGAGGTCGATATCTTTGGGCAGTTGAACCTGGCCCATCCACTGGGCCTGCAGACCATCAAAGGTACGTACCGGGCCGGCGGGCAATTCGATCCAGTCCATCGCCCATCCGCGCGGGCCGTTCTTGAAGACTCCCCATACGTCATATTGCTTCTTGAGTGTCTCGGGATCGACCTTGGCCCACATCTCAGCCGGGCAGGTGTCGCGTGGATTCACCGAATTGTTCAGGTCGGTGGTGTTGTAGAACGCGGCCTGAAGATCTTTAGGCCAGATGGTTCCGCCAATGAGGAACACTTCGCAGTAGCGCATTCCACGCAGGTTGTTGAATCGCTTCACGACGGCCTGGTCGCCGTCACTCGGAACTTTTCGGGTGCACCCGACGAGAACCGCAACGACGAGTAATGCCAGTGTCGAATAGATGCGAGCTGTCTTTCGAGGTAGTAGCGTCATGGGTTTTCCTTTGGGAATGAGCCAACGATCTGAGATCAATGCGTATTTGTCCCGCTTGCTTGATAAGCAGGGCCAAGCTCTCACTGTGGGCGGGATAATTGTAGGCTTGGAGCTATTGCTGTCCTGTGATGTACATCACAGCCTTCTGGGGCAATTCTGCGGCCCAGTGAGACGCAGCAGAGCGGTCCGCCAAACACAAATACAAACACGACCGCACTGATGGCTATGGGCGTCACGAGCGACTGTTCGTGACGCTATGACATAGCCGCGCAACTTCCAAATTTAAATCCTCTTGTCGTCGGCGACTTATGGCGTCGGCACCACCTTGTAGTACACGCCGCCTCCGCCGTACGACGGGCTGAACCAGGTGTTGCCGCAGAGGTAGTAGGTTCCACCACCTCCAACGGACGGCGTGATGCAACCAGCCGGGAGTACCGATACGATCTGCCCCATCGAATACGAGCCGGCGGCTACGGCAGCGCCGTTTGCCCCCGCAGCGGCATAGTTCGCATTCGCGGCTGCCGCGTTCGCGTTCGCAGCAGCCATATTCGCGTTGGCAGCAGCAGCGTTGGCGCTAGTGGTCGCGCCGGCGTTGTAGCCCTGGGCGTAGGCGTTCTGCGAGGCGGCTGCGCTTGACGAGGAGGCGATAGCTGCTCCGGTAGCCATGCCGACCGCTGCGCCCACCGCGACCGCGCCCGCCGTCGAACCGCAGTCATAGCACCCTGGATAATAGGGGGCGGGCGGATGGTACGCGTAGACGGTGGTTGGCGGATGATACCCATAGTAGGCGTCAGGGGGATGGTACGCGCTCGCGCTTACGGTTGAGCCGTTGGTGTAGGTGTGAGTTGCGCCCTCCCCGTAAGCCCCTGACGTCGTGCCGCCATACGGATTGGTGTGGGTGGCGCCCTGCCCGTAAGTCCCCGAGGTAGTTCCGCCATAGGTGTTGGTGTGGGTCGTACCACCGTCGTAGTTGTGCGAGGTGCTGCCCCCGTACTCGTTGGTGTGGGACGATCCCTCACCATAGGTGTGCGAACTGCTGGTTCCATAGGCGCTGGAGTGCGACGTGGAACCGTAACTGTGCGAGGTGCTGCCGCCGTAGCGATTGGCGTGGGAGTAAGCCGACGCGGTGGCGAACGGCAGTATCGTGATGGCCAGACTCAGGCAACGGACGATGATCTTCTTCATGGTGTTGCAACTCCTCATTGCTGTGGCTTAGTTGGCTTGGGTTTCGGCTTCGGTGAAGGCTGTGCGTTAGAGGGTAGTTCCGGGCGGGCAAACGGAATATGTTTTGCTGACGCGGCTTCGCTGGGCGGGCTAAAGGTGTCCGCCGGCACGGGCTCGTCCAGCTTCCAGTCGGTGATGGCAAGCTCATGTCGCAGGTGGTCGGGATCATCGAGGAAAATGGCGCGAACCAGCCGTGGCAGCTTGTCCTCCGCTCCAATCCAGACCTGTGCAAATACGCCGTCGCCGGCGTAGGCCACGATGTCAGTCGTGATTCCTGCTACGACACGGGACTGGCCAACGTAGTAGGCATGCTTCAAGCCAGGCACGAGATCTCCGTAAGGATCGGCAACGATCAGGTCGTCGAACGGAACGGTTATACCTGCGAGCTTGTACGCCTTCTCCAGGGTTGCGTCAATCGTGGGAGGGGCGTCGGCCACAGCCAGCAGGTTCTCGGTCGGAGCGTAGCCCATCATGGTCTTGCCATCATAGTAAAAACTGGTAGGCCGGCCATCGGCGGGCTTGAGCACCCGCAATTTGTCCGGCCGTTCCAGCGTGACCTCATACTTCGAGGTGTACCCCAGCGGAGCGCCCTGCCGGGTCAGGTTCTCGAACAGTTCTACCGCCGTGAAGCTCATGGTATGAGCGGCCGCCAGCTTGTCGCTCGTAGCCTTCAGGATCTCCAGCGCCTTAGGCTCCAGTTGCAGCTTGGGAGGCGCCGGCGCAGGCTTCGAACTTGGCGCCGCTTTCTTCTTCGTCTGCGGCGCGGCAGTTTGCGTAAACCCGATGCCCGCAAGCAGGAACATCATCGCAAGAGGCAACAGCGTCTTGCGGCAGAATTCGTATCGCATTGTCATTCTCCTTGGTCGCGGGTCCAGTTCTCGCTTAGGGGATCATGCCGCATTCGAACATCTTGTTGGCGATGGGGGCGGCAACTTTGTCAATGAAGGCCGCGCGCATTTGCGGATCGCTCTTCAGGAACTGGATGACTTTCTGCTCCTCCGCTGAGGGCGGTGCTTTCTGCGACTTCTTCTGCCACAACTGCTCACAACTCGAATTCTGATACTTCGCGATCACCTTGTCGGCGACCTTGTCCATGATCGGATATTGCTGTGCGATGCCGAGTGTCACGTAAAAAAACGCGAGCACGATTGCAAACAGGAACTGACGCTTCATCACGAGTTCTCCTCAGTTGAAATATGACCTGCGTGGGTATGTTACCAGCGGGCAGCCTGTCGCGGCCGCCCTGCCAAACAATGTACTCGCCTTTTATTACGGCTTAAAGGTGCAGGCGGTCTGGCCGTCGGCCTCGAAGCACTGGTTGCGAGGATGAATTTGGACGGACCGCCGCTGCCATGGTGCGAGGTACACTGGTTCGCTGCCGTGGAAACATCAGCGAGTGGCAGCAACGGGAGCAGCATGAGCGAAGCAGGGAAGCCGAACGATCCAAATGCTGAGGCAAAGCGCGAAGCGGCGGAATACGCGGTCCGTTACATCGAGTCGGGAATGGCGGTCGGGTTGGGCACGGGTTCAACCGCGATTTTTGCTGTGCGATACATCGGGAAACTGCTGAGCGACGGCACGCTGCAGGACATCGTTGCGTTTGCGACCTCCACGGTCACATGGAACGCAGCGGTCGAGCTGAAGATCCCGATGCTCACCGATGATCTGCCGAGGTCGCTCGACGTCACCATCGACGGCGCCGACGAAGTCGATCCGCGGCTTAACCTGATCAAGGGCGGCGGCGGCGCGCTGCTTCGCGAGAAGCTGGTCGCCCAGAACACGGCGCGCGAGATCATCGTAGTGGACGAGAGCAAACTATCGCCCTGCCTGGGCACACGTCACGTGCTGCCTATCGAGGTACTGCCTTACGGCTGGCGCTCGGCTGCCCGCTACATTGAGCGCCTGGGCGGCAAATACATCGTTCGCCAGGCCGCAGATGGAAGCGAATATCGCACTGACCAGGGCAACATGATTCTGGACTGCGATTTCGGCGCCATCGCAAGTCCCGAGCAGCTTGCTAAACAACTCGACGGCCGCGCCGGAATTGTCGAACACGGTTTGTTTGTCGGCCTGGCACATCTCGTTGTGATAGCCGGTAAAGAAGGGGTCCGGGAACTGGCTCCGCCGGCCAAGCATAGTTGAGTTCGACCGACACCAACGTGCCAGAAAATGAGCCTGCTTTATTCAAGCACAAGCACCGTGACCTGGGTTTTCGCCTCGCAATTCTTGATTTGTAGGCTGCAAAAGTTGATAGTTTTCCATTAGCAGCGAATGCTGTAGGGTTTAGAGGAAATCTTATCAAAGTGTCGGATGGTCACAGGTCATGAACTACCAATCTATCGCTCGTAGTGTTGTCGTTCGCTTCCTGGTTCTTGTTGTAATTGCCGGCTGCACGAGTCCCTCCCTGGTTGCCCAGGAGCGCGGTTGGCCACGGACAATCACTAAGCCTGGCGGCACACTCGTCATGTACCAGCCGCAGGTGGACGACTGGAAGAATTACTCGGTCGTCGATGCGCGTTCGGCCATCGCCCTGACCCCTACGGGAGGCAAGGAGCACGTCGGAGTGGTGGTGTTTCAGGTGCAGTCGATCGTAGACATGGACACTCACAACGTGTTCCTCTACAGCCCGACGATCACCAGCATCTATTTTCCGGGGCTGGACGCCGGCACCACTGCTCAACTGGACTCGCTGGTTCGAACGTCCCTGAACCCGTCTGCCACGATGAACATCTCTATCGAGCGGCTAACGGCCAGCCTGAACAAGAAGACTGCGTCGCCGCATGTTGTTGAGGTCCAGAACACTCCTCCGACCATCTTCATCAGCTTCAAGCCGGCCATCATTCTCCTGGTGAATGGCAAACCGGTGCTGGCCCCCGTGGGCGGTGACGTCAAGGCGGTAGTCAATGCCAACTGGCCGCTGTTCGAAGACAGCAAAACGTCCACGTACTACCTGTTTAACAGCAAGGGATGGATGACCGCGAAGAGCCTGGACGGCAACTGGACTTCCACCACGAATCTGCCGGCCAGCTTCTCTGCGGTGGCCAGCAGTCCAAACTATCCCGATCTGAAGCCCTATATACCGGCGCCGGTCGTTCCGGGCAGTCCTGCGGTGTTCTACAGCAGCACGCCGGCTGAGATTGTTGTCTTCCAAGGCCAGCCGCAGTGGGAGGCCATCACCGGCACGCAACTGCTCTACGCCAGTAACACCGCCAGCCCGGTCTTTAAGTATCTGCCGACCAACACTTACTACTACCTGACATCGGGGCGCTGGTTCTCCTCCACCAGCCCAATGGGGCCGTGGAGCTTCGCGACCAATAGCCTGCCGGCCGACTTCCAGAAGATTCCGCCTACCAGCCCGATGGGCGGGGTGCTGGCTTCGGTCCCCGGGACTCCGGAGGCTGAAGATGCGGTGCTGATGGCGCAGGTTCCGACCACTGCGGTGATCAATCCAACGACGGCGGCCCAGCAGGTCAAGGTCAGCTATAACGGAACGCCGGAGTTTTCGCCCATAACCGGCACGACAATGTCCTATGCCACCAACACGCCGAACCGGGTGATCCAGGTGGGCAGTGTGTACTACCTCTGCCTGAATGGTGTGTGGTTTATGTCGAACACACCGAACGGTCCGTGGCAGACGGCCCCGTCCGTACCGCCGGAGATTTATACCATCCCGGCGAGCTCTCCGGTTTACAACGTCACCTATGTGACGCAGGCCACGCTTCCCAGCGGCAATGTTCAGTCGAGCTACACGGCAGGATATCTGGGCACCTTCGTTACCGGCATGGCGCTGGGCGCGATCATCGCCGATGGCACTGGCTACTACTACCCGCCATACGTGGGCTGGTACGGCGGCTATCCCTGCTACTATCCGTATGCCTCAACCTACGGCTATCATTACGCTTACAACCCCTACACCGGCGCTTATGGATACGGAGCTTCGGCTTATGGCCCGTATGGCGGGCAGGCGCACTGGGGAGCTGCGTACAATCCTTACACTGGAACCTACGCTCGCGGAGCCACGGCGGAGACTCCCTGGGGTTCACGCACTGCGGCGGAAGCCTACAACCCGTACACTGGCGCTTATGGTGCAACCCGGCAAGGCTCGAACGCCTATGGTTCCTGGGGGCAGTCGGTCTACAGCAAGAACGGCAACACGGCGTACACGCAGCATGCCAGCGGCGCTTACGGTTCCGAGGCCACGGCTCGCACCACTGAAGGCGGCGAAGCCGCGGCTACCAGCACGGCCTTCGGAAACACCGCTGCCGGCAAGACCGCAAACGGTGACATGTATGCCGATCACAACGGGAACGTTTACAAGAACACCGGCTCGGGATGGCAAAGCTACAACAACGGAAGCTGGAACAATGTCCAGAAGCCGACACAGCAAAGCGTCGATCAGGCCCATCCGCAAGCCAGCACCGACGCCAACAACTTCAAGAGCTCCGGTGGCTGGGGCGACGTGAACCAGCAAGCCCAGGAGCGCGCCCAGGGTAGCGCTTCCACTCAGCGCTGGGACCAGGCACAGCACTCCGGCTGGGGCAGCGACGGCTGGGGGAGTCACAGCGGCGGCGGCGGATGGGCAAGCCGGGGTGGCGCCGGTGGCTGGGGCGGCGGCGGCGATCATTGGGGTGGTGGCGGCGGAGGGTTCAGCCGTGGCGGATTCGGCGGTTTCCGGCGCTGAGTGGCGTGTGCGCAACAGCCAGGGAAAGCTGTCATCCTGCCGCAGTTCTTCAACGAATTTTTATTGCCGGCGCCAAGTGCACGGCAGCAATAGGGAGAAGGTCAATGAAACTGAAGTCAGTAGTGATTCTTGCGGCATTGTCGCTGTTGTGCGGCGTCGCGTTCGCGCAGCAGGTTTCGGTGAACTATAACCACAACCAATCGTTTGCCAACTATCACACCTATGCCTGGGGTAGTAATAACAAGAACGAGATCCAGAATTCCATCCTTGCGCAAGTGGCCAAGCAGGACATCGAGAACGCCATGACAAGCAAAGGGCTGCAAAAAGTAGATGAATCGCAGAACCCAGACCTCATCCTGACTGCCAGCGGCGGCGAGCGCGAGCAGACTTCGTGGAATGCCTGGGGCATGCGCGGCATTGGCGGAGGTATGGGTGGTATTTCTCCGCAGCAGAACGTCGAGGCCACTATGGTCGTGAGTCTCTATGACTTAAAAGCCAAAGAGCTGGTATGGCGGGGCATCGCCCAGGACACTTTGAGCAACAACGGCAATAAGAACCAAAACATGGTGAACAAGGCCGTTGAGAAGATGTTCAAGCAGTGGCCCAAGAGCTAGGATCGTACCTCGCCTTGTATCAGGGCACGTCTTTAGACGTGCCGATAGAGTCTCGTGAATACCAGGGCTTTAGCCCCCTGTAAGAAATAAGAAACAGGTCCTTCGCGAACTGAAGTCCGCTCAGGATGACAAATCTGAAGAGAAGCTTGTCGGCCCGGCTGAAGTCAGGCCCTGATTACAACCCTCCGCAAAAGAGAGTTTCCGAATAGAGGGACTAATAACTATGAAGAGTTCGAAGCCCGCGTACATCTGCCTGACGGCAAGTATCGTGATGGTTCTATTGTTTGCCACTGCCGCCTCAGGGCGCGACAAGATCAGCGTTGCTTATGCCAAGGGCGTCAACTTTCGCCAGTTCAAAACCTATGCCTGGGCGGAGCACGGGGCGGTTGCCCATCCCATGCTGGCGGCCGACATCGTGGGAGCGATCGACCAGGAACTCAGCGCACGCGGACTTCAGAAGGTGACCTCCAATCCGGACCTCATCGTGCAGATCTATGGCTCTATCGATGACGACTTGACGATGTATTCCAACGATCCCATTTACGGTGGAACCGGCGGCATTCCTCCTTTCGATCCGAGTATGACGGGGCCGGCGTTTGTCGGCTTTTACGGCAACACGACCGTGACCCTGCACAAGGGGCAGATGGCCGTGGACCTGATCGATGCCAAGACCAAAAAGCTCGTCTGGCGGGCCTTGGCCACGGACAGCGTATCCGCTCACGACCCCGAGAAGCTGGTGGAGGAAGTCAACGGCGTGATTACCAAGATGTTCAAGGAGTACCCCAAACAGACATAGTTGTGATTCGCCCGGGCTCCTTTCGTTTTGCAACCACGCGCTTGCCACCCATGAAATCGCCGCTCCAACGAATTCTTACGCGGAAACCCGGACAATACCTAAAATCAGTCAGGCTGTTGAGGGGACCTGAATGAGACTCCGGCATATCACCATCTGCTTGTTGCTTTGCAGTGCTCCTCTTCTGGCGAGGGAAAGCACCGATGTGATCGTCATGAAGAATGGCGATCACCTGACCGGAGAGATCAAAGGCCTTTCCGGCGGCGTGCTGTATGTCAGCATGCAGTACATACTTGGCACGAGCAGCCTTCAGTGGTCGAAGGTGGATCACATCGAAAGCAAGCAATTGTTCCTGGTCAAGACCGAGAACGGCTCCGTGTACACCGGAACGCTCTCCACCGCGGAGACGGGAAGCGGCAGGCCGGTAACGCTGGAAGTAGTCGAGGCCCCCAATGAATCTGTGCAGCTAAAGAGAGCGGAAGTCGTGGAGATGGACCAGACTTCGGAGCGCTTTTGGCAGCGCTTCAACGGCGAGATCAATACCGGGATCATCTATTCGAAGGGCAATCAGAACACGCAATTCAGCCTGAGCTCAGACGTCGCTTATCCCCGCGAGCGCTGGCAGGCGGCGGCCAGCTATAACTCGACATTGTCTACCAGCACTGGCGCAACGGCGTCGACACGCAACCAATTTTCGCTGAGTGCACTCCACTTGCTGCCATGGGAACACTGGTTTTATGCGGGCTACGGGAACGTGCTGCAAAGCTCTGAACAGGGCATCGATCTTCAGTCGGGAGCGGCGGGTGGAATTGGGCGGTTCCTGGCCAACACCAATCACGCCACGATCCTCCTGGTAGGAGGATTTGGCTGGCAGCGCACGGCGTACTCGCAGTCTGTTATCAGCGAACCAACGCAGAATGTTGCAACCGGCCTGATCGCAGGCACAGCCAAGCTCTTCTGGTTCAATAAAACGAACCTGGATGTCACAGGCGCAGTGTTTCCCGCGATCTCTCAGCCGGGACGCGTGTTTTCCATGCTCAATGTGACGTATTACATAAAGCTGGTCAGCAATCTGTCGTGGAATGTCTCATTCTATGGCAATTGGGACAGTCGTCCCCCGCCGACGTTCTCGGGGAGCGATTACGGTACCAGCTCGGGGCTTAGCTTGACGTTTGGGAACCGGTAATGTTCCGACTTGCCTTCCAGGGAGGTGTTACAACATGAGTTTGCAGGCAGACGAGGGTGGTCAGGATCCGGTCCACTGGTGAGCGATGCGACGTCACGTTGTGGTGTTCTCAATTTTGAGCGTCGTGCTGACCACGCGGTCGTTCGCCCAGGACCTCGCGCCGCGCGCCTACCTTATCACGCCGGTACATTCCAACGCCGTTACCCTCACCTGGTCGTTCTATAGCGGCGGCCTCGACTTTAATAATGTTGTTCCCGTCAACGACGCGACGGGAACCTACAGCGTATCGGTCTTCACTCTTTACCATTCGCTGAACTTCTTCGGACGCTCGGCAAACATTACCGCCTCGCTGCCCTACGCCGTCGGGAACTTCAGCGGCGATGTAGGGGAGGACCGGCGTTCCATCTATCGCTCGGGATTGGCGGATTTCTCTGCCCGCCTTTCCGTCAACCTGATCGGCGGCCCCGCGATGGAGGTGCCGAAGTTTGTGAAATGGAAGCAGAAGAAGATCCTGGGGGCGAGCTTGAAGATTGTAGCGCCCACCGGCCAATACAGCCCGCAGAAGCTCATCAATTGGGGTATCAACAAGTGGGCCTTTAAGCCGGAGGTGGGTTATTCACAACGCTTCGGCAAGTGGGTTGTGGACGCTTACGGCGGCGTCTGGCTTTACACCACCAATTCGCAGTTCTACCACCCGCCGTTACCCGTGCCCCAAACGCAGGCGCCGGTTGGAAGCTTTGAGGGACACCTCAGCTACGACTTCAAGAAGCTGCTGGGATCGAGCAAGTTTCACGGCTGGGCGTCGATCGACGGAAACTTCTGGTGGGGCGGCATCGCATCCATCTACGGGATACCGAATCCTAAGACAGACCAAACCAGCTCACGGCTTGGCGGGACGCTCTCGGTTCCGTACTCCAAACACCAGTCGATAAAGATCGCGCTCAGCGGAGGCACCTACAGCCGCTTCGGCGGAAACTACACCAACCTCCAGGTCGCTTGGCAGTATTCCTGGATAGGGCAGGCCGAAATGAGCGGTAGAATACAGCGCCCCTTAGCTTGGGACGGTGATCGGGTGAAATGCGGCCTCTTCTCTGATTCCCGCAAGACTGATCATTCTCCGGCGTCAACCTCGGATTTCGCCATTTTGTAGCCGGCTGTTTCGGGTATGCACATATACTTTTTGACAAGCACTTGCAAAGGGGAGCACATGAGATGTGCCGTGGCTGTTCGCAAAGCAACGCTGGTTACCCTTGTCGCGTCCACCCTATTCCTGGCTGGTCGGGCTTTGGCCGCTGACATCAAAGGTCAGGTAATGGGTGGAGGCGCGCCCATCGCGCAATCGACCGTAACTTTGTTTGCTGCGAGTGCTGGAGCACCCAAACAGCTAGCTCAGGCCAAAACCGATACTAACGGCAACTTTACCGTTCACGGCACAGGCGCGGCCGACTCCAGCCTCTACCTGGTGGCCATGGGTGGCGTGCCGTCAGCCAACAAGGCAGCCGGCAACAATCCGGCGATCGGGCTACTTACGGTTGTGGGTAGCAAGCCTCCGGCCAAGGTCGTGATCAACGAGTTCACCACCATAGCGTCGGTTGTCACCCATGCCCAGTTCATCATCGACAACACGATCAGCGGCTCGCCGCTTCCTCTGAAGATCGCCGCGGGCAATGTGCCCAACTTCGTCGATCTCGGAACCGGTGGGTACGGTCCGGTCATCATTGACGCGCTCAACATGGCCAGACGCCCACGATGGCTAACTTCGCTACGTTGTCCAGCATGATGGCTGGCTGCGTCACGCGAGTAAAGCCGGATGCATGCAATTCGCTTTTCGCTGCCGCGGCGCCTCCCAGCGGAGGACCTCCACCCGACACGCTGTTGGCGATGGAGTCGATCGCGTTCAATCCCTGGCATCAGCCGGACAAGATCTTCGCTCTGCTCAACGATTTTTATCCCGTGCCGACGGGCAAGGCCATGCGGCCCACACCCTTCATGCCGTACCTGACGTACGCCCCGAGTGCGTGGATTTTCCCCCTCAAGTTTACCGGAGGTGGCTTGAGTGGGCCGGCAAGATGATGTTCGACAGCGAAGGCAATGCCTGGGCCGGCGACAATTTTCATCGTCGGGGCACAAAACCAGGATGTTTTGTGGGCCGGCAATCTTTCCAAATTCGCGCCCAACGGCAAGCCGCTGTCGCCGCAGTCCCACTGGCTTTACCGGCGGCGGGGTCGAAGGCATCGGTTTCGGCCTGGCGGTAGATTCGCACGATAACGTTTGGGGCACCACTTACGGCTCAAAGGCAATCGTGAAGTTCGACAAGACAGGCAAGCCGCTATCTCCGCCCGACGGGTACAACTTCGGCGGCCAACTCGGCCAGATGCAGGGGATTATTGTCACGCCCAACGGAGATGTTTGGACCCTTGGACGTGGAAGAAAGTGAAGTCATCTACATGCCGCAAGGCGATCCGGCAAAGGCCCAGTTCTTCTGCCAAAACAAGACCGGCGATCCACTGAAGAACCCGTGCAAGCTGCTGGCTCCTTTCCATCTCGCGATCGACCAGCAGAATCGCATCTGGATCTCGAACATCCTGAGCGATAACGTTGCCCGTTTCCCCGCCTCCGATCCCAGCAAGGTGGAGTTCTTCAATGCCGGATTGGTCGGGCAGCGGAATGGCGGTCGATAGTCTGGGCAACGTCTGGGTCGCGAACCGGTCGGGCAGCTCGGAGCGGGGTCATGCAAAGATTTTGGAGGCGATGGCGGCTGCCAAACTGAGCGGCCACGAAGCCTTCGCCAAGATCATGGTGGATATGTGGGCCGGGCAGAGGCCGGGATACGAGTCAGGCGGCAGCATCACAGTATTCCGTCCTGACGGCAGCCAAGCGTCCTTCTCGCCGGTATGGGGCAAAGGAATCATCACTCCGTGGGCGATTTCGGTGGATGGCAACGACAACATCTGGATCTCCCAACTGAGCACCGCGTCGGCCGGAATTGTGCAGTTATGCGGCTTCCGCACTGAGCATTGTCCTCCCGGCGTACATACGGGCGATGCCATCTCGCCGTCAGTCGGCTACGTCGGTGGAGGCATGCAGATGCTGGTGGACGTCGGCATCGGATCCGCTGGTGATGTCTGGGTAACCAACAACTGGCAGTACTACCCAGCCGATCTCGGCAAGGTGGACGAGGCCCTGTCAACGCTAGGTGCCGGCCAAGGCGTGACCGTTTTCTTTGGTATGGGTAAGCCAGTGAAGACGCCGCTGATCGGGCCGCCGCGGCAACCGTAAATTTGAACCCATCAACCGTTAGGTGTTGAGAAGTGACTAGCCAGAGATAACGAAAAATGGGGATGGTTCCGGAGGGCAAAAGCCGAAAGTGTCAAGCTGTACTGATTTCCAAGCTGGCTATTCTTTGGCATGAGTCTCGCATTGCTACGAGTTCAAAACCGGGGTTGCTGTATTTACAATGGCTGATAAGCACAAGTATATGATGAACATTGCGCGGTGTGCCCGCGCGGTGCGAGACCCTGGGTGATTGTTCAAATTCTGCTTGGAGAGGTGAGATGAATATAAGTCGTAAAATGTGGTTCGCGGTCCTTCCGATATTGACGTTGAGCATGGCTCTTTGCGCGTCTGCTCAGCCACAGGGACCGGCAGACTTGAGCGCAGCGAACCCGGCGGCAGCAGCCGAACCGGCTGCCACTGCGGATCCAGCACCACCGGCGAACCCGGCGGCCTCGGCCGACCCTGCGCCAACTGCGAGCCCAGCAGCAGCCGCGCCACCCGCGGCACCGGCTCCGCTTCCAGATACCCCTTCTTCATCAAAGGCGGCTGCCGACGACGGCTGGCGCGGCACCATCGCGATTTACGGGTGGTTTCCGGCAGTACATGGAACCGTTGGCGTGCTCGGCCATAATGCCGGCTTCGATACCTCTTTCTCCGACATCTTTCACACCCTCAAGGGCATAATACCGGTCGCGGTAGAACTCGATAAGGGCCGCTTCATCATGCCAATAGATTTCTTATGGATGAAACTGGGTGACGACCAGGGGGATCCCCTTTAACGAACTCGGTCAGACCTCGGTCAATCTCCATATCACGCAATCAATTTTGACACCGAAGGTCGGATACCGAATCTTGGACGCCGAGCACTTTAAGATCGATGCTCTGGCCGGAATCCGATATTGGTATTTAAGCGAAAACCTCACTGTGGAGCCCTCGGGCGTTAACCGCTCGCGATCAGCCAACTGGGTGGATGGGCTTGGCGGCGCGAGATTCACTGTGCCTTTCTCCGAAAAGGCATCGATCATGATATCGGGTGATGCCGGCGGCGGCGGGGCCAATTTGGATTACCAGGTCATAGGCCTCCTGAACCTCAGGTTCACCCAACATTTCGGTGTTGGGCTTGGCTGGCGCTATCTGGATATCGACTATCAGGGTAACCATCAGTTCTTGTACGACACCATCACAAATGGCCCGCTGGCGGGATTCTATTACACCTTTGGCGGCAAGCCGCCGGTCCCGCCGACTGCTAGCTGCTCGGCTTTGCCGACCGAAATTTGGTCGGGCGATCCGGTGACCGCGACCATCAGCCCGCAGAACTTCAATCCCAAACACACCCTCACCTACAATTGGACAAGCACCGGGGCCAAGGTTTCGGGTACTGGAGCCACCGCGAACGTCGATACCACCGGCCTCGCGCCGGGTAGCTACACTGTGAGCGGCACGGCGACCGACGCCAAAGAGAAGAAGAACAACATGGCGACGTGCAGTTCGTCGTTCACCGTCAAACAGCCGCAGCCTCCGCAGGTGAGCTGCTCGGCGAGCCCGACGACGATCGCCATCAACGAGCCGTCCACCATCACCATGGCTGCCACGGATCCGCAGGGCTGGCCCATGACCTATAGCTGGAACAATAGCGGCGGTCAGTTGAGCGGCAGCGGGACCTCGGTCACGGTGACCGCGACCAACGCTGACGCCGGCAATACCATCACCGTAACCGGCACGGCGAGCGATGCGCGCGCCAATCTCAGTGCCAGTTGCACGGCCTCGATCAACGTTCCAGCGGTGAAGAGCTGCGTGAACATCGAAGACTGGGGCGAGTGTACGTTCGAGAAGAACCCCAAGAAGCCGTGGCGCGTGGACAACGATTGCAAGGACACCCTGGACCGGTTGGCGCTGCGAGTGCAGCAGATGCCGAATGGCAAACTGGACATCGTTGGCTACACCAACCAGGAAGAATCGGTCAACGTGCAGCAACTGGGCTCGCAGCGTTCGGTCAATGTGAAGTACTACTTGACCACGGACGGGCCTACCAAGGTCGATGCCGGCCGCGTTCAGCCTCGCGAGGGCGGCGCGAAGGGCCAGGCGACCCACTTCTACTTCGTCCCAGAGGGCAACCTCTGTGGAGGACAGCTCGAAGAAGGAACGGTGGTCGACGAGACCCAGGTACAGCCGCAGTCGCGTAACGCGCCTGCTCCCAGGAAGAAGGCCCATCACAAGGCCCAGCCTGCTACGCCTCCGGCGCAATAGGCAGCGGCGGTCGGCCCGGACTTTGTCCGGGCCGATCGCCAAACACTGTGGCTTACCGGAGGCTATCTCCTAAGTCGTTTTGTATAAGGGCACGGCTTCAGCCGGCCCGTAGTTGGCAAGTAATTATCCTGGGCTTCAGCCCCTGTGTGCCCGGTATTGCAGGGGCTGAAGCCTGGACATTTTCTGCGCCTCGTTCGGCACGCCTGAAAGGCTTGCCTTGATACGAGGCAAACCGGTTTAGGAGAAGATGACTTCTACAAGACCCCTGCATTCGCCGGGGTCTTCACTTTTTGCCGATGCCCTTGCGCCACCTACGAACGCCGGCGATCAAAACCGGCTGCGCCGAATGATGTTGTCGTCGTGAGCTGGGACGAAGCGTCTGCGAGAGTAGCGCAGGGCGATCCCGCCGGCATTGGGCGAGAGTCAGCGGTTCGGTGGGAATAGGCGTTTGCGGCGGATGTAGCCGGCCTGCCGTCGGGCTGAGCGCAAACGGAAGCAGCCGCTCCGCGCCTCCAGCGCAATCGAGCGGCCACTTTCATTATGGTATGTACTCGGTCCTGATCTCCGGAACCGGCCAGCAGGGACCGATTCCGATCAACTAATTCTCCGACGTTCCCTTCCAGTCGATGATGTCCGACAAGCGCCAGGGGTTCTCTCTCAAATCGATCTGCAGCTTGCCCTGATCGTTGACGACAAGCTGAGCGGCCGGAGCAAGCATGCCATTGCTCTTCGTCTTGTCCTGATCGTCCAGATTCAGTATGCCCCCCGAGAGATTGAAGGCCTGGCTCTGGGTGTCTGCGAAGGCCTCGCCAAAGCGAATCAGGCGGTTGGTGACGAAACTGATCTTTCTGCCGGTCGGCGTAGGCTCCATGCGAATGTAGCTGATATCGTAACCAAGCGTGCCGGTGATGGAGATATGTCCGACCGCCTTCATTTTCGTCAGGGCGTTGACCAGACCCTGGTTCTGACCCTTCTGGAAGGCTTCGGCCAAAACCTGCCGATCGGCGGCAGTTGACCATTCATAGATCTCAATGGTGATGTCGGCGTGTGTGCCCATCTGTGTGCTGGTGCCCCAGGCCGTGGCATCGATGGTTTCGTACTTGTCGCGGGCAAATCCTGGGGCTGTCATGGCCATGACCAAGGCCACTGCGAGCGTGCAGAATGCGGCCACGCGGGCGAATTTCAATCCTGTATGCATAGTGTTCTCCGACTGCTACTGGAATGTAGCAGGATTATAGACTCGGCGTAATTTTAGGTGTCTCCGGGCGTTCGTGTAACTAGAAAAACTATCAACAGCCGCAAAAAAGTTACAGTGCTCCCCGGCAGATCGGGCTCCCGCCGGGTGAAAACCGGTCGTAGGGCCGAGCGCCGGGACGGGTCCTCGCGCCAAAAGATGTGGTGATACCAACATGCTTTGCAGTATCCTGCGCGAAGCATGTCCCCGGTCGCCACTCGCCATCAGGTAAGCCAGAAAGCTCGCCGCCTGGTGCGGGAGACCTGGCAGAGGCAAGCCAATCTGTCCTTCTTTCTCACCTTGCTGGTTCTGTTTGTCTTTGTCTTGCCTTTGACAAACCTGGTCGAGCGACACCTTGAGGTATATGTAGACATCGCATACTCGCTCTTGTTGCTGTCGGGAATCGCCATCGGCTGGGGACGATCGATTCTCTTCTACCTGGGCGTGCTCGCCGGCATAGGCGGCTTGGTCATCCGTTGGGCCTCCCGCTTATATCCCTCATTCACCGCCCTGCGCGACCCTACCACACTCTTCGCGATTGCTGTCTTGATCCTGATTTTGCTGGTGCAGGTGTTCAAGCGAGGCCCGGTTTCCGGATCGCGAATTCAGGGGGCGATCGCCGCTTACCTGCTGCTGGGGCTGGCCTGGGCGCACGTCTATGCAATCGTCAACCGGCATCACCCCCAGGCCTTTGTGGTCTCCGGTGCCGCTCCGGCTACGGTGTCCGAGTGGACGTACTTTAGCTTCATAACCCTCACTACCGTCGGGTATGGCGATATCGTCCCCAGCGCGCCCGTGGCTCGCATGTTGGCCATGGGAGAGGCGCTCGCAGGGCAACTTTACCTCGCTGTGCTCATCGCCCGGCTGGTCGCCTTGCAGGTGAGCAGCGGCGGGGGCTCGAACAATGACCGTGAGTAGTGCCAGCGTGGTAGTGCGCCCAGGTGGTGGTCGTCCGCGACGTGCCTGGCGACGTGTGCGGAAATCGCGGCGAATATTATCTCGAGAGCGCCGTCGCACAATGGGGTATACGAGCGAGCGGAGGAAGCGGTTAAGCGCGATGCTGAGGTAGAGATCCTGCGCTATGCGGCATAGATAGGTTTCGCCTCGACAGTCGCACCCCGCGCGGCCGCACTCGCGAATACTACCGCGCTAGTAGCGACTGGCGGTTTCATTATGAAAACACTACGCTTTTGGCTGGTCGTGCGCAGCCGCAACAATGTAGAATTCAGTGCGCGTAGTTCCAGCCATCTTCGGAGTTTAAACGGTGAACATTTTTACACAACAGCGGCCGGAGGAAGGCGAGTCGGTTCAATCGCTCGCGCTCGGACCGCTCGAACTTTCGGTAATGGAAGTGGTTTGGCAGACAGGTGCGTGTAACGTCCGCGACGTGGTGCAGCAACTGGATCGCAACCTGGCTTACACGACGGTGATGACCACGATGGATCGGCTGTACAAAAAGGGGCTTCTGGATCGCATCAAGTGCGATCGCGCCTTCCTCTACTCGCAGCGCGTTTCCAAGGACGAGTGGGAGCGGCAGCGCACCGACGATCTGCTGGCCGGGTTTTTGACGGGCACGGAGCCATCACGCGAGCTGTTGCTGTCCTGCCTGGTCGACGCGGTGGGCGAGCACGATCCTGAGCTGCTCGATCAGTTGGAAGCGAAGATACAGGCAAAGCGCCGCGCGCTTACTGGAGAAGCGAAGTAAATGGCCCTGCCATACCTAGTTGCGGCTTCTGTGTCTCTGCTTTGCATCATTCTTTATCGTGCATGCGGCGGCTGCCGTGTTGGTATGGATCGGCGCTCCGGCAGCACTGCGGGTCGCCGAGCATTCCAAGCCGGGTTTTGCGGCGAAGTTTCTCTTCGCCTTCCGCATGTTTCCCTTCGCGCTGACGCTGTTTCTGGTCGTCGGATTCTGTATTCCCAGCTATCTCTGGCTTGAGCCGCTGACCAGTGGCGAGAAAGTGGGTTTCGCTTGTCTGGTGGCGGCGGCACTGGGATTCCTGGTGTGGATACTGTCCGCGTTTCGCGTCAGCTTATCAGCTGCTGCGCACGTCGCGTTACATGAGCCGCTGCCAGCGCCAAGGGCAGGAGATGGCCGTCGAAGGAGAGACCGCTCCGGTGCTGGTGGTGAAGAACGAGGCTCCGGTGATGGCCGTGGCCGGGCTGGTTCATCCCCGGCTGATTGTGTCGCGCAGTGTGCTGCACAAGCTAACGCCGGAGCAGCGCGAAGCCGCGTTTCGACATGAGCAGGCGCACCAGGCGTCGCGTGACAACCTGAAGCGCTTCCTTTATCTGCTGGCTCCGGATGCGTTTCCGTTCGTCTCCGGCTTTCGCAAGATTGAGAAGCAGTGGGCGCGTTACACCGAGTGGGCTGCCGACGATCACGCGGTGGCGGGCGACTCGCAACGCGCGTTGTCGCTGGCGGCGGCGCTGGTCTCGGTCGCCAAGCTGGGCGTGAACCATCAACCGGCGTATCTGCTGTCGTCTCTGTATTCGACTCTGGTCGCCGAGGACGAAGACTTGGCGGTCCGGGTCGATCGCCTTCTGCGCGAACAGCAATATGCCGAGAAGCCTCTGGCTCCGCTGGTTCAGGTTGCGCGCAATGTCGCGTTAGTTGCTGGAAGCCTGGCGATTGCAGCCTTGGTATGGCCGGGCAGCCTCGGCTCAGTGCACCAGATCCTGGAAAAGCTGATCCAGTAGTTCTCCACCCTTCCCAGGTAACTTAGCATTTGTCCGGTGGGAGCCCCCGCATTCATGCGGAGGAGAACGGCGATTTTAACCAGGCCGCTTTAGCAGCTGGCGCCGACCCCTGGGCTAGAGCCCGCTCCACTCTCAACGCTCATTTCCCACGCATGAATGCCTGGGCTCCGACCGTTCCACCCGGTTCGCGCTTCCGCCACGCCCGTTCACTCCTCACATCCTCAGGTGATGTGCCTCACTGCGGCTTTGTGCGAGCAGTTCATACTTTGAAGTGTTCACATCTACGCCCAAGCTGGACCGGTAAAGCGGGTGTCCCGCTGTCACTTGGCAGGTTTCAGGTCCTCCGGCCAGCTCATTTAGCGAAGCTGTGAACCTCGGAGGTGCGTTACTATGCCAACCATGAGCGATCCTGAAGTAAAGGAACCCAAGCCGCAGCTGGTTACTCCCGCAGCCAAAGAACCTGAGCTGTTTGCTGCCGAGATCGAGATGGAGAAGAAGTCGTCCAATCTCTTTCCTATCCTCTTCGTGACGGCATTGATTTTGGTGGTGGGCGGAACCATCTTCTACTTCGTAAAGGGCGCGAGAGAAGTTTTGACCAAGCCGGCCGCGACCGCGGCGGTCAACAGCATCTTGCAGGCCCAGGCACCAGCTACGATTCGCTTCAGCACCGGACTCATTGTCGCCAGCATGAACGAGAAGCCGACAGACCCGCATTACAAGCTGCTGACGAAGGCAGGAGTCCTGGCGACCAAGCAGAAGAGTTGGAACTCAATCGTCTCCGAGTTGACGCCCGCAGGCCAGAAGTTACTGAATGAGATCGACGGTGTGGAAAAGGCCACGAACTCCGACAAGACGGTGACGTACCAGGTACCGTTGGCGCAGCGCAAGCTGGTGGCGATTGACAACATCGAGATGATCCGGCCGCACCTGGCGCGGGTGACCTATTCCTGGCAATGGGATCCGAACCGGCTGGGCAAGGAGTTCGACGCCTCGGGCGATCTGGTGAAAGGCTTCAACACCTGGGACCGCGGTACACTGATCAACTCGTATGGCGTGAACTTCTACAGCGCCGCTCCGACCAAGGTCACCATCGTGCTGATGGAAACCAAGGACGGAAGCTGGAAACCTTACGTGGAGTAAGCTAGCCGGACGAATTGTTGGAAGCGCTTGGCTCCGGCCCGGCGCTTCACCTCTGCGCCTTCAGGCGCGCATAAACTCCAGCCAGAGCAGCCCCACCGCTATCGTGGCGACGGTCACGGGTGCGCCAATCCTCATATAGTCCCAAAAGCTGATCTTCGTCACCTGACGCGCCTTCTCGACCACGATAATGTTAGCCACAGAGCCAGTGATGGTCAGGTTGCCGGCCAATGTGCTCGACATGGCCAGCAGCAGCCAGGTTGTGTGAGGATCGCGGAAATGCGGTATCAGATCGCGCAACAACATTACGGCGGGAACGTTGCTGACGAGGTTTGAGAGAAACACGACAATCACGGCGAAGATCACGCTATTGTGCAGATTCAGCTTTTCCGCGTATCCCAGTAGTTCGTTGGTGATACCGGCCTGGTGCGCTCCGCCCAGGATCAGGAACAACCCGAGGAACAGCACCAGCAGCGACCAGTCAACGTCGCCGTAGATTTCGCGCGGCTGGCGGGTCCGGCGGATGAGCAGCAGCGCGCCTCCGGCGGCAGCGACCAACGGCGGGGGATAGCCCAGCAGGAATCCGGCCAGCACGGCGACAGTCACCGTGACCGCCCATGCCGGATGCTCCTCGCGATGCACTACCTTTTCAGTAGCCTCGGATTCCGTGATCTGCGAAACGTGGCGTCGTACTTCAAGCCAATGCAGCACTGCCCAGTCAATAAAAAGTCCGGCGACAGCGACAGGTCCCAGGTGCAGGAGAAAGTCCCGGTAATCAATGCCCGAGGCTGAGCCAATCAGCATGTTCTGGGGATTGCCGGTAATCGTCGCCACCGAGCCGATGTTTGCCGCCGTTGCCAGCCCAAGCAGATAGGGAACCGGGTTCACCCGCATGCGCCGGCAGATATCGAGCAGCAACGGCGCCATGAAGAGGCAGACCACATCGTTGACCAGGAACGCCGACAGGATTCCGCTGGTGAAGATGACGCCCGGCAGCAACTGCTGCGGCTTGAGGTGCTCGATCACCAAGCGCGTGATCATATCGAAGAAGCCGGAGAGGTGCAGGCTGGCGACAATGAGCATCATGGAAAACAGCAGCACGATCGTCGGGAAATTGATGCTGGCGATGGCCGAGTCCGGGGTAAGAATTCCCAACGCAAACATCGCCACCGCGCCAATGACCGACATAGCTGTGCGGTCGATCAAGGTCCCGGGCAGGCGGCCGACGGCGAACACCAGATAGCTGGCAAGGAAGATCGTCCAGGCCGCTACCACATTCCAGTGGGACAGGACGTGCCGGACTTCAGTCATGAGGCGGCGCGCCCTACCGGAAGATGATGGCGATGAGACACGGCACGATCATTGGGCACAGCTAGTCTCACCGCCGCGGCCCTTTTTCCAAGGCTCGTCGTATACTTTTTGACCAATTCGAAACCCTCACATCTATAGCACTTAGTGCTATACTAACAATGCGAACAGAAACCCGGCCACGCGGGTGTTCAAAAGCAAGGGCTTTCAGCGCTTCGCCCGCAGCAGTGCAATCGATGATGCCAGCCTTCTGGAAGCCGTGCAACGAGCAGAGCAAGGGCTCATTGATGCCGACTTGGGCGGAGGTGTCATCAAGCAGCGCGTGGCCCGGCGTGGCGAAGGAAAGTCCGGCGGTTTTCGGACGATTATCTTGTTTCGGAGCGGGGACAAGGCGATCTTTATTCACGGATTCGAGAAGAGTGAAGCTCATAGTAATATCAGCGCGGGCGAACTGAGGCAGTTCAAGAGGGCAGCGAAAATTGTGCTGAACCTGACCTCGGAAGAGATCACCAGGGCGCTCAAGGCCAGTGTTTACATCGAGCTGACAAGGAAGTAAGAGGCAATCTGATGGCGAAGAAGTATCACAGCTCCGCGATGGCATCCGTGCACGAGATGATGTCGGACCTCCACGAGGCCGGGATCATCAACCACACGACCATGCGCGAATTTGACGAAGGTTGTTTGACCCCGATCATCAAGATGAAGCCCGGAACCATACGGAATCTGCGTAAGCGGGAGCGGGCAAGCCAGGCTGTGTTTGCGCGTTATCTTAACGTTCCGGTTAGTCTGGTCAGTCAATGGGAACGGGGCGAAAAACATCCCAATGGACCCTCCCTCAAGTTGCTCTCGTTGGTCCACGACAAAGGGCTGTCGGCCATCGCCTGATCGCTTGCAGAGTGCGGTAGTTCGCGTGAACCCGGAACCGGCCCTCTGCCGCTATATCCAATCGTTACAATCATCCTGATGCGAGAGTTTGCCACCAGCGTCGTGCGCGAGCTGCGGCAGCGCGGCTTCCAGGCATATTTCGCCGGAGGCTGCGTGCGCGACACCGTGCTCGGACTCGAGCCTGCCGACTACGACGTCACGACCGACGCAACACCCCACGAGGTCATGCGCATCTTCCCGAAGACGTTTGCCGTGGGCGCGCAGTTTGGCGTTGTGCTGGTGCCGATCCCGGAGGAGATCCGGCACGAGACATTACCGCCCGAGCACCCGCACGCCGTCGAGGTCGCAACCTTTCGCAGCGACGGCATCTACTCGGATGGGCGGCATCCCGATCAGGTGCAATATTCGAAGAGCCCACAAGAAGATGTGCAACGCCGCGACTTCACCATCAACGGGCTGTTGATGGATCCGCTGGATGGCGACCGCGTGCTGGATTTCGTCGGGGGCAGGGAAGACCTGGCGCTGCATGTTGTGCGGGCCATCGGCGATCCGGAGCTGCGTTTCCGCGAAGACAAGTTGCGCATGTTGCGCGCCGTGCGCTTCGCTGCACGCTTCGGCTACGTGATCGAGGCACGAACGTTCGCGGCGATCCGGGAACTTGCCCCGCAGATCAACCAGGTAAGCCGCGAACGGGTCCGCGACGAGCTGACCAAGATGCTGACAGAGGGCCATGCCCGTGCCGCCTTCGAGCTGCTCGACCAGACCGGCCTGCTGGTACGCGTGCTGCCGGAGATCGATCGAATGCACGGCGTCGAGCAGCCGCCGCAGTATCATCCGGAGGGCGACGTCTGGATCCACACCATGCTGTTGCTGGAGAAGCTCCCGCCGCGCTGCTCGCGTACGCTGGCCTGGGGAGCACTGCTGCACGATGTCGGTAAGCCTCCGACGTTTCGGGTTGCACCCGATCGTATCCGCTTCGACGGTCATGTTGAGGTGGGCGTCCGCATGGCCGAGGATATCTGCCGCCGGCTGCATTTTTCCGGCGAAGATACGGAGCAGATCGTAGCCCTGGTGGCTAATCACATGCGCTTTGGCGATGCCGGGCGCATGAAGGAGTCGACCCTCAAGCGCTTCATGCGCCTGCCCAGTTTCGACGAGCATCTTGATTTGCACCGCATGGATTGCCTCAGCAGTCACGCCGACCTCACGTTGTACGACTTCGTCCGCGACCGGCGCATGGAAGTGACGGAAGAAGAGATGCGCCCGAAGCTCCTGCTCTCGGGCAGCGATTTGATCGAGATGGGGTATGTGCCGGGACCGGAGTTCCGCGAGATTCTTGCGTCGGTTGAAGATGCACAGTTGGAGGGTGTGCTGCATACGCGCGACGAGGCGCTGCGGTTCGTTGCCAGCGAAGTTCCCAATTCGATAAAGCCGCTGTTGGCTATTAGCTCCTGGCTTTGGGCCGGATCGAACTCCATTGTGAGTTTAAACACAAAGCGGCTCACCACAGAGGCACGGAGGACACGGAGAGAGATCGGGTCCATCTTGTTCTTCGTGTGCGGTGGATTTGTATTTACGAAACAGCCGAGCGGCCAAAGCTACAAGCTAAGAGCCAACAGCCAAGAGCGCCGCGCGAAGCGTGCAGCCATTCCGACCGCGATATCCGCAATATTCACAGAACGGAGCTCGCAGTTGCGGGTGCTAATATCCGGCTCTCGCAACAATGCATCACGCAAGAGCTACCCTCAGCAAAATCTATGCCAACGCCGTGCAGCATGTCGCGGGCGACCAGGCGCCGGTGCTGGCATGGCCGCTGGCATGTGGGTCGAAGGTCGCGCAAAGAACAGCGGCGCTGGGCTGCGTGAATGGCGAGTTGGCGGTGCGCGTGCCCGACAAGATCTGGCGCAGTCAGCTGGAATGCTTCAGCGATCGCTATGTGGCGGCGCTCAACCAGATGAGCCGGCACAAGGTGACGAGCATCCGGTTTGTCGCGGCGGATTGATCTCGCTACACTCAATCAGAGGACATGCATGGTTTCCGAGAAAGACGTCAGCTACGTCGCTGATCTGGCGCATCTGGAATTGACCGACGAGGAGCGCGCGCGCATGCTGCGCGACCTGAACTCGATCCTGGGCTACATCGAGCGGCTGAACGAGCTCGACACCTCATCTGTCGAGCCGATGGCGCAAGTTTCCACCCGATATGCTGGCCAGGGCGAGCCGGGCGAGGCCTTTCGCTTACGCCATGCGTCCGGATGAGCTGATCCCCTCGCTGCCGCACGAAGAGGCGATGAGCAACGCTCCGCAGACGGACGGCACGTTCTTCAAAGTTCCCAAGGTGATCGAGCGTTAGCCATGGACCTTGACTGTCTCACTGTCGAATCGACACGCACCGCAATCGCCGAGAAGCAGTTCACCGCCGCGGCGCTGGTCGACGCTCTCTACGAAAAGATCAGGAGCGAAGACCCTGACATCGGCGCCTATCTGACGCTGAGCGGGGAGCGGGCCTATCGCCAGGCGGCGCGCATCGACGAACGGGCGGGCGCCGGAGACGAGCTTCCGCCGCTGGCGGGGGTGCCGGTCGCGATTAAAGACGTAATCAGCACCAAGGGTGTGCGCACCACTGCCGGGTCGAAGATACTGGCAAACTACGATGCTCCCTATGATGCGACGGTGATCGATCGCCTGGAGAGCGCCGGGGCGATCCTGCTGGGAAAGACCAATTGCGACGAGTTCGCCATGGGCTCGTCGAATGAAAACTCCGGATTCCACCCGGTGCGCAATCCGCGCGACCGCACGCGCGTTCCCGGCGGATCGTCGGGCGGATCGGCAGCGGTCATCGCCGCCGGAACGGCAGTCGCCTCGCTCGGCACCGACACGGGAGGCTCGATCCGACAGCCGGCGTCGTTCTGCGGCGTGGTGGGGCTGATGCCGACGTATGGCCGCGTGTCGCGCTATGGGCTGATCGCGTTTGCCTCATCGCTCGACAAAATCGGGCCGTTCGGCAAGACCGTGAAAGACACGGCGCTGATATTACAGGTGATGGCCGGCCGCGATCCCAAGGACTCGACTTCGGCTGAGGTGCCCGTGCCCGTCTACTCCCACTCCGTAGGACAACCGGTCACCGGCCTGAAGATTGGAGTTCCCGCCGAGTATTTTGGGGAAGGGCTGGATGGCGAAGTTCGCTCCGCCGTCGAGGCCGGGATCCAGAAGCTGGCGGAAGCAGGATGCGAGATCGTGCCCATCTCGCTGCGGCATACTGCGTACGCCATTCCAGCGTATTACCTGATCGCGACGGCAGAGGCGTCGTCGAATCTGGCGCGCTTCGACGGCGTGCGCTACGGAGTGCGAGCGAAGGGCGTAAAGACGCCGGCGGAGATGTATCGCCGCACGCGCGATGAGGGATTTGGCGCCGAGGTAAAGCGGCGCATCATGCTCGGCACCTACGCTCTGAGCGCGGGCTACTACGATGCCTACTACCTGAAGGCGCAACGCGTGCGCACCCTGATTGCGCGCGACTTCGATGAGGCGTTCGCAAAGGTCGATGCCATCGTCACGCCCACCACCCCGACGCCGGCGTTTCGCCTGGGGGAGAAGACGGACGATCCGCTGGCAATGTACCTGGCCGACATCTTCACCGTAACGGCGAGCCTTGCAGGTATTCCGGGATTATCGGTGCCATGCGGCAAGAGTTCAGACGGGCTGCCGATCGGCTTGCAGGTGCTGGGCAAACATTTTGATGAGGCGACGGTGTTGCGAGTCGGGCACGTGGTGGAGCACGCGCTGGCAGGGGAAGCCGGCAACTAGCAATTAGCAACTAGCAACTAGGGACGAACAGTATTTCCCGATTCGGGAAAGAGCTTGTCAATGGCTCCAAGGTGCCAGAAAGCTGCGGAAATGCATGACAGCAATAGGAATATAAAGTTGCGAAACTGCTAAAGATTACCCCACCTAATCTGCTATAGTGAAAACAGTAGAGCCAGAGCGGCGAATTTCGCTGCCTGGCTCTTTTTGCGTTTCTAGGATGCAAAACCGGCTGGCTCAGTGCCCGCGCCGGACGACTCTTTGACAACTGAATATCTTGAATGACGGCCTGAGCCCAAAAGCCGGGCGGCCGATGACCCCAGAGGCGCAAACCTGCGCCAGGTCTTTTCGCGAAGGAGAATGGGGAATCTTCGCTCCGCCCGGAAGCGCGCGCGCCGGGAGCACGTTTGCGTCTGCAGCGCAAACGCGCCTTCCGGTTCATCGACAGAGCGGGCTGAAGCCGGCATGCATGGGAAAGCCTTCTCAAAGTACGCCTGAAGGCGTACTCCGCCCGGTGACACCACAGTTGCCAGCCGTAGTCGAGCCGCTACGCCGCGGTCGCCAGGGGAGGCACCCGGCGCTCCGCCGCTCGCAGGATCCCGCGCAGGTCGTTCGACTGGCAGCAATCCACGGCGCCCACCTCAAGTGACTGCTGCCACATAGATTCATCAGCCAACCGGTGAACGGTGGCGAAGACGGTGGCGGGAAACTCCGAGCACAGCTTCTGCAAATCGGCGTAAGAAAGCAGCTCGAGGTCAACGATGACGTAGCCGGCGCGCAGGCGGGCTATCTCCGCTTCTGCATTCGCGAGGCTGTTGACAATTACTAACTTTCGAAACTGAGAGTGCAGAGACTCGGCGAGAGCTCGCGCCATCAGCGTGTCACGATGGGCGAGCACGACATTCATGGGACGCATGGCAACCCTCCTGGGGGCGAGGGACGACGGCCGAAGCCGCCGGTTGCAGAGGTTGAGCTCGGGTTGACTACTTTGCAGCGCCGCCACCGGGCGACGCGGGCTCAAAAGGCTCAGGCTGAAGCTTGCCATTTCGCTTCAGCAGGATTTCGACCTTGCCTTCGGCTTCCTCCAACTCCTTGCGACAGGAGTTGGAGAGCTTGACGCCTTCATCGAAGAGCTGTAATGCCTGGTCGAGCGACACATCGCCTTTTTCCAGCTCATTCACGATGACTTCCAGGCGCTGAAGGCAATCTTCAAACTTCGGCAATGCGTCACTCCGACTTTTATTTTAATCCCTTGCCGCGAGCGTGAAAGCGAAAATTGCGAACTCCAATTCGCATTGGGGTGAAATTGTAATGGACGGCTCAGCGGCTGCGGCGATAGCGGTTGAACTGATGATTCCCCGATTTGCGACAGCTCAGCCATTGCCAGCGGCTCATCGTGTCTTTGGTGAAGCCCGGTCCGCCAAACACGGTGGGACGCATCAGGTTCGCGACTTTCTGTTCCGTCGGCAGGCGAGGCTGCCCCGGCGGGACAAGCTGGCCAACCTCGATTGGCGATACGGTGAGGAACTTCTCGTCGATCAGGTCGGCGCGGGCGAGAGTGCCGTAGAGTGTGGGTCCGCCTTCGCAGAGAAGATACTCGATTCCGAGCTCTGCGCGCAGTTTGGTGATGGCCGCAGTAAGGTCGAGATGCTCTCCGTCTCCGGCAGAGACGATCGCGACATTGGGACGCTGTCCCTGCGTTTGGAGGCGTTCGGCGCCGGCGGGCGAAGTGACGATCGCCGCGTCGACCAGGTCTCCGTCGAAGACTTTGAACTTCGTCAAGTCGAGGTTCTCGGCGCGGGTCACGAAGATATTCCGCTCGCGTTTCTTGCCGAGCCGGGTGCGCAAGGCTTTCATCGCGGGATCGGCGACTTGAAACACGATGCCGCGGCTTTCCGGGCCGCGCGCTCGGCGCTCTTCCTCAAGCGTGGTCATGCCCATGATCAGGCCATCGGCGTGCGCGCGCAGCAGGTCCATCAGCCAGCGGTCTTCGCGGGACTGCGAAATGTATCCCCCTGACGCGTACTCGCCCAGCAGGCTGATGATGCCATCCAGAGACTGGACGAAATTGTTGTAGATCCAGGGGCGGCCGGCAGGCGGAGGCGGAAAGCCAAAATTGCCGTAGGGCACGAAGGCCGGGTCGTCGAACGGGCCAGGCTCGGCGTGGTCGAAGAGGATTTCGAAGGGCTGGATGTTTTGTGATGGCATGACCTTAGTGGCTCTCTCATCGTGAAACAAGAAGGTAAGGCTGCTTTCCCTCAGGGGCTAAAGCCCGCATTTTTGGCGGCCTGAACGGCACGGCTAAAAGCCGTGCCCCTTCAAAACTAATTCATGGGATTGCTTCACGTCGATTCTATCGCCAGGACGCGCTCGACTGGCTGCTGGTGATTCGCTGCCGGACGAAGTTGACCAGCTCCGGCGTGACGTATTGCGGCGGCCTTATCCTGAGCTGCGGTTTGTTAGCTGCGGGCTTCAGAGACACGTTGGTCCACGCCGGCTCTCCGGGACTCTCGTGCAGAAGAATGAGATCGGCGCGGTCGAGGTAATCTCGCGCTGAGGACTTGAAGTCGGCGGTCCCGGGATCGAGCACCGTCAGATAGAGATCGGGCTTGATGAACCGTATAACGCTGTTGGATTCGATGATGGCGTTCTCGGCTTTGGCCAATTGCTCGCGCAATCGCGGCATGGCCTCGGCGAGGAAGCCCTGCCGGGTCCGGACCCACAACGAGCGTGCGGCGCCGGCAACCAGGAAGCGCGATGAGTCGCTTTCTCCAGAGCGGTCACGCTCCTCGGTGATGGCCCAGCTATGGTCGTCGGTGGCGCACTCGCAGACTTCGCCATTGGCCGAGCAGATGCCGTGACCGTATTGCGTGATCTTGATGGCGGTCCAGTGAAACTCGGGCAGCGCAGCAATCAGGCCGGCGACGACGCTGGTCTTGCCGACGCTGCGGGAGTGTCCGCCGATGACGATCACAGCCATGAGCTAGCCAGACATGAGCATAGCGCAGAAAACGGCAATGCACAGGTTTGAAGAGCCGGCATCGTGAGTCAGAACCTGACGGTAGTGTCTTAATTAGAATCCAAATTAAGACACCACCAACCTGACCAATCTCTTTGCTGCTCCACGCAGGCGCGTTACAATACTGCCCAATCTCCAGCAAGCAGTAGCAATCAAAATATTCACCAGTCAGGCGGGGTGTGGACTGATGCTCTTTCTCCGGCGGTGTGCCTGTTGAAGCCCAAACGGTGATCACGAGTCGCTCATGCAGGTGAAAGCTGTTCACAAGTGCTTTCTCAGTTGCCTGTTCGCGTTTGCTGGTTGCGGCTTTGCTCTGGGCCAGGCTGCGCCGGCAACCCCTGACCGGCCCTGGAACTCGCCGGACGCGCAGCAGATACGCTCATTCTCTACCGGTGTTCCGCAGCCACCGTTCGCGGTCGACCCCAATAAGGCCTATTCGCTGCCGGAGCTGATCGATCTGGCGGAACAACACAATCCGGCAACCAGCCTGGCATGGGAGCGGGCCAAGTCGCAGGCAGCAACGCTGGGCATTGCGCGCAGCGAGTGGTATCCGGTGATCAGCGCGGTAGCGGCAGCGCAGGTAGAGCGCATTGCGCTGCTGTTTAACACCAACTTCATCCGGCAAACGCTGTCGGACGTGCAGCCCGCATTGGAGCTCAATTACACAATCCTTGATTTTGGGCGGCGGTCCGCGAATGTGGAGGCAGGCGAGCGCAGAGCTTCTGGCGACGGATTTCGGATTCAATGACACGCACCGCCGGATCATCTACCAGGTTGAAGAAAGCTACTATCGCGTGCTCAGTACAGCCGCTCAGCAGCAGGCGGCGGAGGCAAGTCTGCTGAATGCGCAGACGGTGCAACAGTCGGCAGAGGACCGCCTGAAGAATGGACTGGCAACTCTGCCGGATGTGCTGGAGGCGCGCAGCGCGACGGCGCAGGCGCAGTTCGACCTGCAATCGGCCATCGGAGCCGCGGAAATTGCTCGTGGCGATCTGGCGACCGCACTGGGAACTTCTGCGACCGTCGCGGTCAAGATTGAACCTATCACCTCGCTTGAAACTCCGGGCAGCGTCGAGGGGACGGTCGAGCAGCTGATCGACCGGGCATTGCAGCAGCGGCCCGACCTGATGCAGCAAGTTGCCGAGCTTCGCGCGCGGCAGGCGGCGGAGAAAGAAGCGAAGTCGGCGTATTATCCGACGCTTGGCGTCAGCGTGCTGGCGGGGCCGCAGGCGTGGTATGGATTTCAGGAGCAATTGCCGTCGGCGCAGACAACCGTGCTTACGGGTTACGCCGCCGCAACGCTCAACTGGAACATATTTGATGGCGGGGCACGCCGGAGCGCTGTGGTGCGCGCCGAAGCGGATAGCCGGGCGGCGACCTCGCAAATCAACGTGACGCGGAACCAGATCTCCGACGAGGTGTGGCGGGCCTACTCGAATGTGAAGACCGCGTTCCGGCAGAGGGAAGCAGCTACGGCCCTGTTACAAGCTGCCGAGCAATCTTATGAAGCGGCCCTGGAGGCTTACAAATACGGCGTCCGCAATTTGCTCGATGTGACGGCCGCGCAGCGAGCGCTGGCGCAGGCGAGGAGCTCTGACATTTCCGCGCGCACGCAGGTCTTGACCAGTCTCGCGGAACTGGCGTTCCGTACGGGAGACCTGTTGAATACGCCAACGAAGCAGGGGAAGCCATGATCAAGGCCAGAGGAAGAGCGGTGTGCCGAATTGCGCTGCTGTGCGTTCCGCTGCTGTTGCTGACGGGATGCCAGCAGGCGCCGGCGTTTAACGTTCTGGGATCGTACTTTCCGGCGTGGCTGTTTTGCCTTGGTGTGGGTATGGTCCTGACGGTAGTGGCCCGCGTGGTTCTCCGGAAGTATGACCTCGGCGCGGCGCTTAATCCTCCGCTGCTGATGTACTCATGCCTGACGGCGTTCTTCACCTTTGCGCTTTGGCTGATCTTCTTTCGTACCTGAGGAGAAGTTGAGATGAATGAGAATCCCACCGCGTCCGCGTCTTTGGCCCGCAAGCTGAGGATCGCGATCATCGTTGGGACCGCGCTGACGGGGATGCTGGTGGTGTACATCCTCAATTACTATCCCCGGACGGACACGGCGGTGGTGTTTGCGAACTACATCGGAATTGCGCCCCAGGTCGATGGGCCGATTACGCATTTCTACGTTCGCGAGAACCAGTACGTGAAGGCAGGCAGCCTGCTGTTCGAGATCGATCCCCGCCCCTACGAGTACGCGCTGGAGCGAGCGAAGTCGGAGCAGCAGATGCTGGAGGGGCAGATTGTCGACGAAAGCCGCACCATCGCATCGCAAGTGAGCGGCGTATCGGTCTCCCAGGCCAACACGCACAGTGCGCAGGCCGACTTGAACCGCTATGCCGCAGCGGTGAACGAGGCGAAGGCTGGGGTGGCAAATGCGGAGCAGGGAGTAAGCCGTGCGAAAGCCGAGTGGTTGTATGCCAGCAACAATCTGCACCGCGTGGAGCCGTTGCTGGCCAAGCAGTTTGTCACGGTCGATCAGGTCGACCAGGCGCGGACCACAGAGGTTGCGCAAGCCGAGGCGCTGAAGCAGGCACAGTCGCAGTTGAGGCTGGCGCAGGCGCAGCTACAGTCCGCCGAGGCGCAATATGAGCGGGCGAAAGCGGTAGTCACGCAGAGCCAGGCACAGTTGGAGCAATCGCAGCATGCGGTGACCACGCTGGAGCCGCTGACGGCGCAACGCGGCGCGCGCCAATCCGCCGTGCAGACTGCGGAGTACAACCTGAACAACTGCAAGGTGTATGCGCCCTTCGATGCGCGCGTGACCAACCTCATCCTTTCCGAAGGGGCTTATGCCCATACCGGACAGCAGATATTCACCCTGATCGACGCCCGTAACTGGTGGGCGATCGGGAACTTTCGCGAGACGCAACTCAGGCACATCGCTCCCGGAATGAAGGCGGATGTCTATGTGCTCTCTCGCCCTAATGTGCGCTTTCACGGCATCGTGGATAGCGTTGGGTACGGCGTCACGCCCTCAAGCCAGGTCATCAGCAACCTTGGTAACGGACTGCCCGATGTGGAGCGCACGCTCAACTGGGTGCATCTGGCATCGCGCTATCCGGTCAGGGTCCATATTACCGAGCCGCCTTCCGACTCGCTTCGCCTGGGCGAGACGGCGGTGATCGTCATTCGCGGATACTGACGTGGCCGCCACCGCAACAGCCCCGGTTGTAGGCGCAACTCCGTCGCACTGGTTCTGGGAGTTCCTGCGCGAAGAACTGGCGCCATACCCGCAGCGTGTTCAAATGGTTGGCCGCATGGTGCTGGCGGCAACGCTCACGATGATCATCGGCATGGCTTTTCGTATTCCGTTCGGTTTTCAGGGACCGGTCGTAGCACTGTTCGCTTCCCGCGAGAGCACACGGGCGACCATCAACTCCGTCCTGACGATGACCATCGCTACGCTTCTGGGAGCAATTTTCGTTCTTTCCTGGGCGCCATTCTTCACCGCGGACCCGATCGTGCATTTCATCTGGGTCGGATTCGCTTTGTTCGTCGTTTTCTTCGCGCTCAGCACCGTCAATAACTATGTCGGCGTGCTGATGTTCTCCCTGGTCATCGTGGTGGCGCTGCCTTTGTGGGACCGCACGGTGACCCCCGAGACCAACCTGCACGACACGCTGTGGCTGGTCTGGTCAACAATCGTGGGAATCATCGTCACGACTCTGGTGGAGCTGGCTTTCGCACACCTTCGGCCGGGCGACAACGTGATCTTTACCGTGGCGGAGCGGCTTGAGGCGGTGGAAGGAGTACTTCGCTGCTATGCCAGAGGAGTGCCCCCGGACGCAGGTGCACAGCGGCAGATCAATCGCTATGCCATGTTGGGGACATCGCTGGCGCGGCGGTTCTCGGTACGTTCGGGATTCAGCCTGCCGTATGCGGCGCGAATGGGCGGGGTGATCTCACTGGTGGGAACGTTAGTCGACACCACGTCGAGTCTGACGGAGCTGGTAGCCCGGCCTGATGATCGCGAGCGACAGCGCGCAGGTGAACTGGCCGACAAGGTTGCGCGGCTTCGAACCGAGTTCCTGGAACGTCAGGCGCCCGCTCCCATTACTTTCAAGGACAAGGACTCGGAGACGCCGGGCCTGCCTTTGCTGGGCGAATTGGAGCAGACGGTTGAACTCATTCCCCAGGTTTTTGCGAGCCCAGTGCCTGAAACGGAGGAGCAGCAGAGCGCTCCGGCGCCTGCCACGCTTCTGGCCCAAGACGCCTTCACCAATTCTGCGCATTTGCAATTCGGCGTGAAAGGGGCCCTGGCAGCGATGATCTGCTATGTGTTTTACACGTCGATCAACTGGCCGGCGATCAGCACCTCAGCGACAACCTGCGTCTTTACTGCCCTGACGACGGTTGGAGCCTCGCGTCAAAAGCAGGTTCTCCGATTCGGCGGGGCGATCATGGGCGGGTTTGTTTTTGGCTTGGGCGCGCAGATTTTCATCCTGCCCTATATCGACACGATCTTCGGGTTCACCATCCTGTTCGTCTTCGTTACCGCTATTTCGGCATGGATCATGACGGCGAGCCCGCGGATTTCCTATTTCGGAGTGCAAGTTGCAATTGCCTTCTACTTCATTCACCTGCAGGGCTTCAGATTCGAGACCTCGCTCGGCACAGGCCGCGATCGCGTTGTAGGCATATTGCTGGGCCTGCTTGCCATGTGGCTGATCTTCGATCAGCTATGGGGAAGTCCGGCTGGAGTCGAGATGAGGCGGTCTTTTATCGCGGGCATTCGCCGGCTCGCGCAGCTTGCCCATGAACCGGACATGGGTGATCGCAAGGACGCCATACGACGCGCTTATGCCTTAGGGCAGACGATCAATGCCAACTTTGACCAGACCAGGGCGCTCGCCGATGGGGTGCTTTTCGAGTTTGGTCCGACGCGGCCGGCTGATATGGCGTTTCGTGAGCGAATCAAGCAGTGGCAGCCACGGCTGCGCTCTCTCTTCCTGCTTAGGGGCGCATTGATCCGGTATCGGCTGGAGCTTCCCGGGTTCGAGCTGCCACAGCGCATGGAGGCGGCGCAAGCGGAGTTTGACGACGCGCTGTCGGCCGCGCTCGATGACATGGCGAACTGGCTTGAGGGGAACACGGTCGAACCGTCCGACCGTCTATCGGCAGCGCTGGGCCATCTGGAAGAAGAGGCGCGCGCATCCGGCGAGGGCTCCTCACCGCACTTGAAGGACTTCATGACGCTGTCCCGAACAGCGGGACAGCTTGCCATCGCATTAGCGGAAGACAGCAGGCAAGCCAGCTTAGTTGCTTCTAAGGTCGCGAGCGCGGGCACTTAGGTGGCAGCGCCTTCCGGAAACTCTTATTCTTTCAAAATATTGTGGATGCAAAATCGACAAGACTGGGACATAATGGTCGCGTCCGGCTGGGTAGTTGCACTCTGACACGGAAAGCGAGGTAGCGTATGAGTCTCGTAGGTCATGGCGTGTTGTTGCCGGGGCAGGTCGAGTATTTCGATGTAATACTAACGTCGGGAGTGACGTACGCAGTCTACGTGAAGCCCACCGATCCCACTGTAGACTTCGACCTATATATCAACGATGAGCGGGGAAATCTGGTGGCATGGGATGCTACACCCGCTGCGGATGCATATTGCACAGTTACTCCGGCGTGGACGGGGCCATTTCGGTTAAGCGTCACATCGAAACGGGGATCGAGCGCGTACGGAATTGTTGTCACTAATTAGGACACGACAAGTCCAGCATGCGGTGCATGTGAGCGTAAGTCTCTCTTCGGAGTGCTCGCGCGAGCCAATTACTCATCCATAGCAAATGGCACGTGGGTAGAGGAAGGGGCGCGATATCCTCGTCTCCGAATGCGGGGCGAGTTACCCCCGGAAAACCTCCCTGAGCATGGGCTAGGCCTTCTTCCTGTTGGATGCTAACCCGCGTACCGTACTTGAGGTGTGTCCATACTGCAGGCCATGGTGCGTGCGCTTTGGATTTCGGAACCTCTACCTTACAGCGTAGGCGGCTCACCCGAGGGCGGAGATTTTTCTGCCTGGGCCATAGCCTCTCGGGGATCGCGACCAGTCACCGCCTTGTACCACGCGGGATGATGCGTCCACGCCCAGGCCTCGCTTACCGTGCCACGCGTCATCGCTTGAATCGTGCCCGGCTCGCCGAAGGTGCTGAGATAGATGTGGAAGAAGATCCCGAACAACATGATCAACGCGGAAATATCGTGTATCACGTACGAGATCGACACCAGCACGCGCCCGAAGACCGTGGGATACCACATGATGAATCCGGTGATCACGTAGGCGACACAGCCGCCGACGATCTCCCAGAACTGCAGCTTCTGCCCGGCGTTGAAGAAGCCCGTCTCGGGCGACTCCACCGAATCGCTGCGGGTGACGTATTCCTTGATGTGCTTCATCCAGCGGGAATCGGCTGGGGTCCACGTCATCACCTGCCACCAGTTCAGCAGTTGCAGCGCAAAGAAGAAGACAAACGCCAAGCCGAACCAGGGATGCAGGAAGCGCGTCATGGCTCCGCCGCCAAACAGCGGAGTGAAGAAGCGGAAGATCCACGGCAGGTAGATCCCGAATCCCGACAGCAGCGCGAGGAAGAAGAAGATGCCGACCATCCAGTGCAGGAAACGGGTGTAGACCGGATGGCGCATCAACTCGCCGGCGTAAATAACAGTCTTGCCCAGGCGGTCGATAGCGTTGGGGCGGTGTTGGAAGCTGTTAACGGAGGTCGCCAATTTAGTCTCCCCCTGATGTTGCGCCACTGGCCGGTGGCGGATCGATCCTCTTAATCGGAGGAGTTGGCTGCGTCCGGCGCGGGCCTTCAAAGACGTAGTGCATCACCACGCCGACAAATCCGAGCATGGCAGCGACCAGGCCGATCGGTTTGAAAACCTCTTTCCAAACTGTGAACGCCAGCGGGATGCGCGGGTTCTTGGGCAGCGCTCCGTAAGCTTCGGGCTTGTTTTTGTTGTGCAGGACATAGATGACGCTGGTGCCGCCGATGGTTTCGGGATCGTACACGCCGGCATCCTTGAACCCAGAGACGTCGCGCAACTGCGTGGCCCGCTTCTCGGCGAGGAACTTCATGTCCTCTTTTGTACCGAAGTGCAGGCAGCCGGTCGGGACACGACTTGATGCAGGCGGGCTCAAGGCCAGCTCCCACTCTGTCAGAGCACAGCGTGCACTTGTAAACCTTCTTGGTGTTTTCGTTGAACTTCGGGATGTTGAACGGGCAGCCCGAGATGCAGAAGCGGCATCCGATACAGTTTTCCTGGCGGAAATCGACGATTCCGTTGGAGTACTGCACGATGGCGCCGTCTGCCGGGCAGGCGCGCAGGCATCCGGGATCGGCGCAATGCATGCACTGATGCTTGCGCATCAGCCAGGCGAAGCTGCCGTCCTCGTGCTGGTCCTCGTTGAACTTGATCAGGTTCCAGTAGTTCCAGTCCGTGTCGGGCATGGTCTGGTAGGTGTTGTCGAAGTGCGTTTCCTGGAACGGCATGTCGTTCCATTCCACGCAAGCGACCTCGCACGCTTTGCACCCGATGCAAGTCGTCGTGTCGATCAGCTTGCAGACCTTGTCCTGGCGCTGTGTGCCCTCGCCCGCCACCGGTCCGGGGTGGGCCGAGATCTGCTGGATCCGAAGTGTTCCGCGATCACCCATCTCGTGCCTCCTTTAGACCTTCTCCAACTTCACCAGGAATCCCTTGAATTCCGGGGTGTAAGCGTTGGGATCAAAGACGGTCGGTGTCAGGCGGTTGGCCGGCATCAGGGAAGTGCGGCCTTCGCTTTCGGAAATTCCTTTGAAGCCCCAGTGAATGGGAACGCCGATCTGGTAGAGCTTCTTGCCGTCAACCTGCATGGGCTTGATGCGCTTGGTCACCATGGCCTTGGCGACGTAGTCGGCGCGAATACTGCTGACCTTCACCTTCTCGCCGCCAGTGATGCCCATCTCGTTGGCAAGCTCGGCAGGTATCTCGACAAAGGGCTCCGGCACGAGCTCAACATTCATGGGGTTGTTCTTGGTCCAGTAGTGATAGTGCTCGGTGAGCCGATAGGTCGTGCAGATAATGTTGTAGCCTTCGTCCCGCTTGGCGTACTTGTCGAGAGGCGTATTGAATTTCTTCACCAGCGGATTGTTCGACTGTTCGGGGTGAAGTGGATTCGCAATCGGGCTCTCGATCGGCTCGTAATGCTCGGAGAACGGGCCGTCGGCGACGGCGCCGATGGGAACAAACAGCCGCCCCACGCCTTCGGGATTCATGATGAATGGGCCCATGTGATCGCTAGGCTTGGAATCGGGCTTGAAGTCGGGGACGTCGTTGCCGACCCACTTCTCCGCCGTTTCGTTCCACCACACCTGCTTGCGCGATGGATCGTACGGCTTGCCCGTCAGATCGCAGGACGCGCGGTTGTACAGCACCCGCCGGTTCATCGGCCACGACCAGCCCCAGTTGGGATAGATGCCCAGGCCGGAAGGATCTTCCGTACCGCGCCGCTGCATCAGTGGTCCGGCCTCGGTCCATGAGCCGCAGTAGAGCCAGTTGCCCGACGAAGTGGTGCCGTCATCGCGCAGGGCCCCGAAGCCGGGAAGCTGCTGGCCAGCTTTCAGCGAGAGGTTTGTCTTCTCGTCGCTGATGTCCGCTATTGCCTTGCCGTTGATCTCCTTTGCGACCTCGGACAGCGAAGGGCTGGTCGGAATGGTGTAAGACCAGGTCGCATTCAGAATGGGATCGGGGAACTTGCCCCCTTCCTTCTTATAGAGCTCGCGAACTTTCAGGAAGATTTGCGCCAGGATGTCCTGGTCGAGCTTGCATTCTCCCGGCGTCGGCAGGGCGGTGTGCTTCCATTGCAGCCAGCGCGCCGAGTTGACCATGGTTCCGTCTTTCTCGGCGAACCCCGCACCCGGCAGCCGATAGACGGTGGTGTTGATCTGCTTCATCTCCTCCGGGGTTGTGCCCGGCGCTTCCCAGAAGGCGCTGGTTTCGTCGGGATAGATTTCGCACACCACGAGGAAGTCAGCCTTCTTCAACGCGTCGATGTTCTTCTTGGTATCGGGACCGATCATGACCCCGTTCATGCCGAAGGCGAAAAAGCCTTTCACCTTGCCTTCGTACATGTCGTTCCAGTTTTCGACCCAGGAGTACTTGCGATCGATCTTGGGCAGGTAATTGAAGGCGAAGTCGTTCTCCTTCGTCGCCGCAGGTCCGTACAGCGACTTCAGGAACGAGACCATGAATTTCGGAGTGTTCGACCAATAGTTGAACGACTCCCATTCGCCCGGCTTCGATGGCTTGGGCGTTACTCGGTCCAGATAAGCCTTCAGGTCTTTGTCCGCAGGAGTGGGCATCTTGAGATAGCCGGGAAGGATATCGAAGATTCCGGCCATGTCGGTCGCGCCCTGAATATTGGAATGCCCGCGCAGGGCATTCACGCCGCCGCCGGCGCGTCCCACGTTGCCCATCAGCAACTGGAGCATCGCCGCGGTGCGGATGATCTGCGTTCCAAAGGTGTGGTGTGTCCAACCGACGGCGTAAATGATGGTTGCCACCTTCTTCATGTCGCCACCCAGGCGGATGGAGGTGAACATGTCGGCAGCCTTCAAGAACTGGTCCTGAGGGATGCCCGTGATGCGTTCCACCATCTCCGGCGTGTAGCGCGAGTATTGCTTGCTGAGGAGTTGGTAGACGCAGCGCGGATGCTGGAGCGACAAGTCGTAGGCGACATTGGGGGGCAGGAAAGGAGGCGGAGCGGGCTTGGCAGCATTGCCGTTCGCTCCCGCAGGTGACGCTTCGCCCTTAGGCTTTGCCTGCGACGATGCAGCGGACGCGTCTTTGCCGGTTTCGTTGCCGCCTTCCTGATAATTCCAGGTGCTCTTGTCGTAAGACTTGGTTTCGGGATCGAAGCCGGAGAACAGTCCGTCTTCCGAAAGCTGGAATCCTTCCTTGATGATGAATGCTGCGTTGGTGTAGTTCACCAGATACTCGTGGGCGACGCGATCGCTTCGGATGGCGTAGTTGATCAGACCGCCGAGAAAGGCGATGTCGCTGCCGGCACGAATCTGGCAAAAGACGTCGGCTTGCGACGCAGTGCGGGTGAAGCGCGGATCGACCACGATGGTCTTGGCGTCGCGAGTGCGCTTGGCTTCGACCGCCCACTTGAAACCGCAGGGATGGTTCTCGGCCGGATTGCCGCCCATGATCAACATCACGTCGGCATTCTTGATGTCGATCCAGCCATTGGTCATGGCCCCGCGTCCGAAAGTTGGTCCCAAACTTGAGACCGTGGGGCCGTGTCAAACACGCGCCTGGTTTTCCAGGCGCACCACCCCCAGGGAGCGCATGGTCTTGATGACCAGGTAGTTGAACTCATTCGTATCCGTGCAGCCGCCGGTGAAGCCGATCGACTCGAGGCGGTTCACCGTGTTGCCCTTGGCATCGGTCTCGATGAAGGTCGCGTCGCGGGTCTTCTTGGTCCACTGCGCGATTTCATCGATGGCCTGGTTCCAGGAGATGTCCTCCCAGTGATCGGAGCCGGGGCGCCGGACCTGCGGCTTCAACAGACGCCGCTCGTTCTGGATGTCCTGCTGCAGCGAGGCTCCCTTGGGACACAGCGTGCCGCGGTTGATGGGGTGATCGGGATCACCCTCTACGTGCACCACCTGTGGCGTGACATTCTTGGCCTTGTCGCCAATGGTGTGAATAATGACGCCGCAGCTCACGGCGCAATATGGGCAGGTGCTGCGCGTTTCGGTAGTGCGGGAGATCTTCAGACTATCTGCCTGCGCCAGGATCGGCTGGGCATCGAAACCGAAAACGGTGATGCCTACGGCACCGGCTATACCAGTCTTGAAGAACGCTCGTCTAGACGCGTCCATAAGCGCAACCTCCAAGGGGAACAGTTGGGTGAACAGATGAACAGAACTTGAGATGCACACGGGTGCACGAGCGGGGCCCGGCAAACTCTGCGGAGGAAATGAGTGGTGTCTGATTCATCATGGCGCCGGCCATCGGCAGCGGTCTCGAAGCCACAACATCAGCAAATTGGATAGGAGCCTACACCTGCAACTGACGGTGGTCAATGCGAAAAATGGCGCGGTGCCGGGAGGGTCGCGGTTCGGGGAACGGTGGTCAAAATCCGAGCAGATTTAGCTGAAACTTGTGGTACCCATGCTCTGCAGCCCACACATCCAGCGGAACGGTTGCAATTTCGTCTACCTCGGGAACCATGAGGCCGTCCACCGTCATGTCAAACGACTTTAGATACGACTTGCAGGTGTCGCAGGCATCGACGCGAACTGCAATCGGATCCTCGGCGGAATACCGCGGCAGTTTGAAAGGATCTACCTCCTCGCACACGGGGCAAATGATGCGGCGAAATTCCCATTCCGTGAGGCAGAGTGAACAAGCAAGATGGCGCTTACCCCCGTCGCCTTCCGGCCTCAGCACCGCCAACTGTGGCCGGCTGCCGCACAAGGGGCATAAGGCGCCGGAGTACGTCGTTGGCAGTGCCAGTCGCGAGGCAAGAAGGTCTGCAAAAGGCTGAAACACGGCTCGTGCAAAGAACGACGACGGCGCGTAGGACACTAGCTGTTCGTCCCGCAGGAAGTCGAGCAAGAGCTGTCGCTGGTCGGATGGGGCTGCCGTACTGAGTTGCCGCGCCTGCTCCGCCAGCTTGATCGGTCCCTGTTTCTGGGCAACATCCAGCAGGCTCGGTATCCACGAGACTGCTGTCTCTACATCGAGCTGTGCGCGCAGGGAAGTGTCCCGGCTGTCGAATGGCAGGCGGGGTTCGAGGCTTTCCCGCATTTGTTGCTGAAGTCGAAGTATGTGTTCATAGAACATCAGGACTTCTGAGCCCGACGAGTTCCGTTCGCGCAGTTCCTGCGCCCGCCGTATCCGTTTGTCCCACGTGGATCGAGTCGTCATTCGAAGAAGGTCAATTCGCAAAATCCAGCTGAGGCACGATTATCGCAGAATCCGACATGGCGCCGGCGTGAGGAAACCGAGGTCCCCCGGGCATTAATCGGACCAGCAGCAAACCATCCGTTAAGTGGTGACACTGTATGGTTCATAAGTTTTATATGCATTGTTACCTTAGTACCGTAGCTAAAGATCGCTCATGCGCTCTTTCCAGGTGGCGGTGTGGCTAAGGCCTCTTTGGCGTGCTCTTCGTAAGATGACCAGCAGTTCGATAACTATCGTCAAAACACAGGGCGCGAGGTGGCGTTTTCCGCTAGCCGGTGTGTGTGTTAGTAACTAAAAATAGTAATTTATAAAGATTACTTCGGTAAGTTAAGGTATATCATTTTAGCGGCTGAACTCGAGTTGCGGTTGTTACTATCGGACTGTGGTTCCCATACGAACCAATTTCCCGTTAAAAGCAAACGCTCGAGAGGCCCTTATGGATTGCTGGCGGCTAGTGCGTCGCTCCCTACCTTTTATTTGTTGCTTGATTCCTATTCTGGTTACTCCTCGAATCCAGGTGGTTGCTCAGACCCCAGTGGCCGATTGGGAATTCGATGAAGGTTCCGGCAACAGAGCTCTGGACTCTTCGGGCAACGGCAACGATGCGATCTTGTCAGGAATTAGCTGGCAGGCAGCCTTGGGGGCGTGGGCCATTGCCGCCGATGGTATTCAAGGAACGGTATCGACCCCGCCCATAAATCTCACAGAAACCCGCGCCGTATCAGTGAGCTTCTGGGTCCAGAGGAACTATACGACAGCGGGGGGTGGTGCGCTCTTTGCTGCTGGCCGTGTCGATGCCGGCTCCACCACCGGGTTTGCGCTCTTGCCTGACAACTCGACCTGTCACGGCATTCAGGCTGATTTTCGGGGCAACGTAGGAACCACTTCGAACTGCTACAGTCAGCCATCTTCCGGAGTCTGGCACCATCTCGTGGTCGTCATGGACAAGAGCCGCACCGGTGGCGACGCGATTGCCTTGTACGTTGATGGCGTCCTGCAGAACCCTAACTGGAACCTTTCTTCCTCGACCAACACCAATAGTTTTGGGAACGATCCCCTCTATCTGTTCTCGCAGGGCGGCACGTCTCAGTTTGCCTCTGGTTCCATTCGCGATTTCCGTGTTTACGACACAGCCCTGAACGCCCAGCAAGTTGCACAACTCTACGCTGATTCGAAACCGCAGAACGCTCCGACTTCAGGCCTGGTCGCCGCCTACGCCTTCAATCGAGGGAAGCGGCGCAACGGTTGCGGATGCCTCGGGGAACGGCAACACAGGCACGATCGCAAATGCTGTCTGGACCAAGGCGGGGAAGTTTGGTGATGCGCTGGTCTTCGATGGGACCAGTTCTCTGGTGACAATACCGGATT
>CAWAKG010000012.1:0-22169 GCA_963782505.1 uncultured Acidobacteriaceae bacterium
AGTACTGCTGGTCGTTAACCTGGGTGCCGATGCCATTCGGCCGGGTAAAGGTGTTCATGTTGAAGGAGCGGCCATTCTGGTCGGGTGCTTGCGGAACTACCGACTCCCAGTACATGCCGGGGCCCAGATTAACGCTCATGCCAGTGACATGGGCCTGGTACGAGTCATAGTTGAGGCCGTTGCAGCAAGTCGGCGTCCAGGTGAAATTGGCCCCAGTGCCAGTACCGGAAGCGAGCAGCGTTCCACCATTGCCTTCCGAAACACCGGTGCGCAGCTCCCAGTAGCCGCTGGTGGGCGTGAGGTCCGACAGGTTGTTGGTAAACAGACTCTGGATGTTCCAGACGTGACCGTCCGGGATGACGAAGTTCTGATAGGTGGCAGCGCCATAGGGATTGCCACTGACAATAGCGTCGTTCTCGTTCGCCAAGGCGTTGGCATTCGGATTATTCACTTCGAAGTCGCCGCCGTAGAACAGGATGTAGTCGGCGTGCGCAAACGTGGATAAAAACAGCAACGCGAACAGGGGAAGAACCAGCGCAAGCCTGGTGGAGATGCTTGCTTTCCGTTGATCATTTGCACTTAGTAAGTTCGAACTACGATTTCTCATAATGACCTCCTTGTGTCCTTGGTCTGTGGCGAGGGTTGAGCTTGACCATCGCCGGGTTGTGTCTGCGGCACCTGCGCTCACCGCGAGAACAGACTGGAAGGGCTGCCGCTCCATCCGAGCGGAACGGAATCGCCGGAACTGCTGAAGCGGAAGACTCTGGGGCTGAGGCTGGCCTCTTCGGCCAGCCGGCGCTGCATACCTCGGAAGACAACAGGTTGCAGAAGAAGGTCGGTCGCCATGTCGGCGCGGGGATGAATGGGGACGCTGGTGGCGCTAGTGACGTCTTTCACCTTCGCTATAAGCGTCCAAATGAGAGTTATGAACGACCCCTGCGTGTCTTGCGTTTTCATGGCGGTCTCCCTTCCCAGAGCCTTGGCCTAGGGCGGGTTGAGCCGAAAGTGGCTCAATCCCGCTCTCGTAGGGGCACAATGCCCCGGTTTCGTCCAGTGATCAATGCCCGCGAGGTGATATCGAGATAAATTGGAGGTCAACGCCTAAATAAGAGAAAAATAAGCACTTGGAATCAGATGTCATCAGGGGAAGGCGATTGTTACAGAATTGTTTCAGTGTATAATCGCGCACACTTACAGGGCCGAACCCGGAAGGAACGGATTGAGCGCCACGAACCGACTTCTTCGATTTGGAGTGTTCGAGCTAAATCTCGATACGGAAGAAGTGCGTAAGGAGGGTGTTGTACTCAAGTTAGGGCCGCAACCGTTCAAAATCCTGGCCCTGTTGGCCGGCCGGTCGGGACAGATCGTAGACCGGGAAGAGCTTCGCCAGGCGCTGTGGGACGAAGAGACTTACGTTGATTTTGAGCACGGCCTGAATCAGTGCATCAAGCAGATCAGGACTGTGCTGAATGACAATTCTTCCCATCCGCTCTATATAGAGACACTGCCTCGCAAGGGATATCGCTTTCTCGCGCCGGTCACTTCCAAGACCATTCCAGTCGTCCCTAAGGTGACGCCGTCAACCTCGGGAATTCAGCCCCGGGTCGCACTTCCCAGTGTGAATGTCGGCTCGGGAAGTCCGCCATCGCCTGGCGCCACAGTCGCTGAAGTTCAACCCGCTGGTGCGACGAGTACAGCTTCGGCTGTCGAACCTCTGGAAGCCAAGGTGAGCCGGGAGGCAGTGGCTGCCGAGATCACGGCCCCGGAACCTTCACGGCGTGGCAGAATGGGACGCTTCGTGGGTTGGGTGGCTGTTCCCGTGCTTGCCCTGATCGGTATCCTTCTCTATTGGCATTCGCAGAAAGCCGGCGCGCTAATGGAGAAGGACACGGTGGTGCTGGGAGATTTCGTAAACTCCAGCGGCGACCCGGTCTTTGACGACACGCTGAAGCAGGGCCTGCGGATTCAACTGGAACAATCGCCCTTTCTCAACCTGGTTTCCGACCAGAAAGTGAACGTAACTCTGAGTCTCATGGGCCGTTCTGCCGGGGACCGCTTGACTCCGGAAGTGACGAGAGACATCTGCCAGCGCGTCGGCGGCAAGGCCATGTTGATCGGCTCCATCGCCCAACTGGGATCGCAGTATGTGGTCGGAGTGAAGGCAGTCAACTGCAATTCCGGCGACGTGCTGGCCGAAGCACTGGAGCAGGCCAAAGATAAAGAGGACGTGCTGAAGGCCCTGGATCGGGCGGCGCTCATTGTAAGGCGCCGGCTGGGCGAGTCCCTTCGCTCGGTCGAGAATTTCGCTACTCCCGTCGAGGAAGCGACTACTCCATCCTTAGACGCCCTGAAGGCTTATAGCCTCGCGCGGAAGGCCAGCCGCGAGAAAGGCTGGGCGGCAGGCATACCTTATTGCCAAACGGCCATCGAACTCGATCCGAACTTTGCCCTGGCTTACTACGAACTTGGCGTGTCGTACCACAATTTGAGCGAGCTTGGGCGAGCAACGGAATATTTCACCAAGGCTTTTGAGCTGCGGCAGCATGCCAGCGAGCGGGAGCGACTGACGATCAGTGCCGCCTACTATCATCTGGTGACCGGAGAGTTGGATAAGGCGGCGCAAGCCTTTCAGCAATTGATCGACTACTATCCCCGCGACGATTACAAGGGATACCAGGACTTGAGCAATCTGTATGGCTCCATGGGACAGTACGGCAAAGCCACCGATCTGGCGCGACGAGCGGCGCAAATGCCTCCAGATCGTGTGGGTGAGTACGATAATCTCATCAACTTCCTGCTCGCCTCTCAGCAGGTTGGAGAAGCCGATAAAGTCATTCAGCAGGCCCAGGCTCGAAAGCTGGATAGCTACTACACTCATGCCGCAACATATGCCCTCGGGTTCCTCCTGTCTAACTCGTCATCGATGGAAGAGCAACAACGCTGGCTCGCTGCCAACAAAACGTTGGAGCACTTCGGACTATCGCTAGAGTCGGACACGGAAGCATACGCAGGTCACTTAGACAAGGCGCGCGACTTGAGCGACAAGGCCATCAACTCTGCGGTGCGGGCCGACAACACCGAAGGGGGAGCGATGTGGTCCCAAAATCGCGCACTGCGCGAAGCTGCTTTCGGCAACTTTGAAGCGGCGCAACAGGTAGCGGCTGCCGGACTCAAGCTCAACCCCAACAGCCAGAGCGTGCAAGTCGAAGCCGCTCTCGCCTACGCGATGTCCGGCAACACGGCACAAGCCGAAGTGATGGCGAAATACCTGAATGAAAAATACCCGCTCGACACCCAGATACAGTCGCTATGGCTGCCCGCCGTCCGGGCGCAAATGGCGTTGAATCGCAGGAATTCCGCCGAGGCCATCAAGCAACTGCAGGCCGCGACCCCGCCGCTTGAGTATGGCGCCAGCCAGTCCATCGTTCAGAATACCTGCCTGTATCCGACCTATATCCGGGGACAGGCTTATCTGCAGGCCGGACAGGGTACCGCGGCCGCCGCCGAGTTCCAGAAGATCCTGGATCACAGCGGCATGGTCTGGAACTGCTGGACCGGAGCGCTGGCGCGGCTCGGCCTTGCCCGCGCTTACGGGTTGAACGCCGAGACCGACTCCGCCAGCAGGGACAAGGCCCACGCGGCTTATCAGGAGTTCCTCACCCGTTGGAAAGATGCTGACCCCGACATTCCTGTCTATAAGCAAGCCCAGTCGGAGTACGCGAAGCTGAAATAAGCGGCGTAATCCAGCTATCATGGCGACGAAATCGGGTCTGATTCCCTGATCTGAGCAGGCCTCGCAGCGGCTACCCCCCTCCTCTGTGGCTCGTAAAATCTTGATTCCATTGGGGTGGCGGGGATGATTATTCCCTTGACACAGAAACAGCTTGGGTGTAAGTTGGAGGCATGGAAAACGAACTTATATGCGACGCGAACGGCGACATAATCACCTGCCCGGTCGCTGGCTGGACGATAACGACGGCGGCTGATATTGCCGGGATTCTAGCGGTGCGCTACGCAACGACACCAGTGGAACTCGAAACGGAAGCCTATCAACAGATTCAGTTCGTTCTGACCGCAGCACAGTGCCTAGAGATTGCGGAGGCACTGACCAGATTAGGCACATTTCTCCAGAACCCGACGAAGCCGGGGCAAGTAACGAACTAGCGGGGTTGGCCATGAATCTCCTAGACGTAACCAAGCGCTTTGAATCCGAAGATGATGCGCTGGCGTTTCTTGAGCGGTTGCGCTGGCCTGACGGCGTTCGCTGCCCCGCCTGTGGTTGCGACAGGATTTCGCGCATCACACGCAAGTCGCCAAGCAAGAACAAGCGCACACGCATTTACCAGTGCTTAGAGAAAACCTGCAAGGTTCAATTCTCGGCAACCAACGGAACCATCTTCAACGATAGCCACTTGCCTTTGACAACTTGGTTTGCGGCCATCGCGCTAATCGTTGACGCCAAGAAGGGCATGAGCGCCAAGCAGCTTCAGCAGCACATGGGAATCGGAAGCTACAAGACCGCGTGGTATTTGTGTCACCGCATCCGCAAAGCGATGATCGACGAATTTCCAACCAAGCTCACGGGCATCGTCGAGATCGACGAAACCTATATCGGCGGAAAAGCAAAGCGCCGTCGCAGCAAGAAGACCCGCGCGGAATTGATGGCAAAGAAGGACATGGTGATCGGGATGCGTGAGCGTGGTGGCCGCGTCCGCTTCTTCCACGTTCCCGACGCCAAGAAAGAAACCATTCAGCCATTGCTTGACCGCCACGTTTCTTCTGGCGTGTCGCGCATCGTGACCGATTCAGCGGTTGTCTACGACTTCGCAATGGATAAACAGTTCAAGCGGAAGCATCGCGCGGTGAATCACTCAACCGAGTGGTTGCGGACGGAAGACATTGACGTTCATACCAACACGATTGAATCGGCGTTTTCGCTGCTGAAGCGCGGCATCGTTGGTTCGTTCCATCGCATCAGCTTAAAGCATCTGCATCGCTACTTGAGCGAGTTTGAATATCGCTTCAACGCGCGGTTTCTGCCAGATCGGTTCACGCCGACGCTTAGCAGGATGGCGCAGACGCCGTTGATGCCGTATCGCCAGCTAGTTTCGCGGGGGTAAAATCATCATCGGGGCGCTCAAGGGCGTGCTTGGCAACAATGCCAGCGTTGAATATGCGCTTAACGTCGTGATGGGTGAGCCCACGCTTTAGCGCATAGTGAAGAATGTTGTTCAAGGCCCATTGAATAAGCCTTTTCTCGGCAGCGCTGTCTACGTTATCGCGAACGACGGAGGGGGTGTCCATGGTAAGAATCCTCAACAGATATTGGTACACACAAAAGAATGGCATCAAGATGCACGTCAGCGAAATCCAGCAAAATGAGGACGTGACTAACTTCGATTCGCCAGAGCGTGAGTCTATCCCCGCCATGGCATTATTCATGGCCGACAACGGCTATCACCTGAACAATCTTTCCGACGGAACATTTGAGGTTGTGGAAACCGGAGAAATCGTTACACTACAGAAAACTGTCCGCTAGCTAACCTTGCGGTGGAATAATCTTGGCGGGCTTCTTGGGGTCGGTCTTGACTTCGGTGCGCTTGGTGGGTTTCTGTTCGAGTAAGCGCCTTACCACTTCCTCAAACTTGCCCTGCTCGACTTGCGGTATCGGCTTGCTCATGCGTATGCTACTGCGGACGGAAGGCGTGCCGCTGGTAGCGGCTAGCGGTCTTAAAAACCGCGAACAAATGTCCAGGCACGGGCATCGGGGTTCGATTCCTCCGCCTTCCGTCCTTGCTTCCCTTAACATACCACTAAGTTAGTGGAGGTTAGCAACTTTCCGCCGTCCATGCCCGACCAAGCGGGCGATCCCCATTATCTGTGTCAAGCGGATAATTGTCGTGGCGGGAAAAATTCCGCGCAAAATCTTGAGCCCGCGAGAGTTACAGGCAAAATCTTGGAATCATTGGACTTAGCGTATTTTGCGCTGCCGTGACACCTTCTCCGCTCCTCAAACACAGTACAAGTTGCTGGATCGATAACAAGTGAACTGGGACGGACTCAGGGTACGAAGGTAACGTTGTTGCCCGAAATGGGAATGAGCGCTGGAGGGACGACTGAGGCGCGGGGCGCGACGCGCCCCAAGAATTGGTTCTCCCACCCTTTTGCAAATTGCAAAAAGCGCAAGGCAGGACCGGGAGATCCTGCCCTTCGTCTTGTTTCAACTTTCCAATCAACGTCTGTCCGAGCCAAACGGCCGCCACACGAAGCCGTGATTCAGGGTGTTTGCGTCAGTGTCCAAGCCGGTGACCTGACCCCACGCGTTGATGGAATAGGGATCTGTGCCCTGGGGATACGGGCCCTTCCCCGCTTCCGGAGCATCGAAGTTGGTAAATTTCCCATCAGGGGAGCGGTAGAAGGCGTGATTGACATTGTTCGCGTCGGTATAGCCTCCGGCGGTCGCCCCCCAGATGTTTGTCCTACCTTGGTAGGTGCCCTGACCGTAGCCTTTGCCAGCCGCAGGATCGTCGAAGACGGTCAAGGTGCCGTCGGCCGAGCGCACGAAGGCGTGCGTCCAACTCACGTCATGGTAGTACCCGCCGATGACGCCCAGATCGTTAATGGTCAAAGGAATGGTTCCCCAGTAAGGGTTCTTGATTGGGTCAGGACCGTGAAACTCCGTGATCTTTCCATCCGGCTGGCGCACAAAGCCCTCATAATGCAGGTCTGCGTCGAGGTAGTATCCGGTGAGCGCGCCCCAATTGTTCAGGCTGTGGGCTTGCGAGCAAAAGGTGCCAGCCGAACCAGGTGGATCGAAGCTGGTGACTTTGCCCAAGGGTGACCGCACGAAGCCGTGAGTCACATTGTTTACGTCAAAGTACATCCCGGCGGTTTCTCCCTCCAGATTGATCTCACATGGGTAGGTTCCCTGGTATGCACCGGTGCCGGCGCCCGGGACATCGTACGTCGTGAAGGAACCGTCCGGGTAACGGATAAACCCGTGAAAGACATAGTTCGAGTCCTGGTACTGCCCCGAGATCAAGCCGAGATCATTGATGTCGAAGGCGACAGTACCCTGGTCGAGGCCATATCCCAGGCCTGCTCCGGGAGCGTCAAAGGAGATGATTTCTCCATCGGGTTTGCGCAGGAAGCCGTGGGGCACGATGTTCACGTCGGTATAGAAGCCGACGATCATGCCCAGGTTGTTGTTGCCGAAGGGGAGCGTGCCGCAATCGGGCGCGCACGCGGGCGAAGAGACTGTGGCCGCACCCGGAGCGTCGAACACAATGGGCTCCTGCGCGTACGAAGGGACTGAGGTTGTGAGTGCGGCAAAGGCGCACAATGAAAAGACGAGCGTGACAAGTTTGGATTTCATGTCTACTTCTCCTTTTGGCTTGAATTTTGAGCCACCGAAAATGCCGATATGTAGGCCTCGGCCCACCGCACCAATGCAAGAACGCGGCGAGTGTGCGGGGCAACTGAGGCCACGTCGATGTGCTGGCGATAATTTACGGATAATTTGGGAATAATCTGGGTAATCTACAGAAAACACAGAACGATTCGGTCGCTTTGTATCAGGGCCCGGCTTCAGCCTGGCCGCAAAACGTCCCCAAATGCCTTGGGCTTTAGCCCCTGTGCTCCGCTTTCCGGGGGCTGAAGCCTCAGCTCCTGGATGCGTGCGGTTCGGCACGACTGGAAGTCGTGCCCTGATACAAAACCCTGCACATCGGACTGCAAAAGTGCCTTGGCCACTGGTCAGTGCGGTAGTACTATGGCTGCACACTGCCAGGTGAGAATGGAGCAGGCACTGCAAGGCCGGGTGCGCTTTGGGGAGTATGAGCTCGACCCGCGGGCGGGCGAGCTGCACCATGGCGGCCAAAGCACGATCTTGCAAGAACAGCAGCTCAAAGTTCTGCTGATGCTGATTGAGCGCACGGGCGAAATTGCCACGCGCGAGGAGATCAAGAAGCGGCTCTGGCCCAACGACACCATCGTCGAGTTCGATTACGGTATCAACAACACCATCAAGAACCTGCGCCGCGCGCTGGGCGATAGCGCGCAGAATCCTCAGTACATCGAGACCGTGGCACGTCGCGGCTATCGGCTGATGGTGCCGGTGGAATGGATTCGGGCGGAGGATTCTTCGGCGGAAGGATCCTCCGCCGCGTCGTCTTCAGACGCCTCGGAATCGGATTCGGCCGCAAGTGCCGATTCCGATACTGAGACGATTCCCAAAGCCCGGCTCAAAGTCGGACGCTTGACCGGCAAAGTCGTCTCGCACTATCGCGTGCTGGAGGTCATCGGTGGCGGAGGGATGGGGCTGGTCTATCGAGCCGAAGACCTGAAGCTGGGCCGCGCTGTGGCACTGAAGTTCCTGCCGGAAGAGGTCGGTGACGATCCCAAGGCGCGCGAGCGCTTCGAACGCGAAGCTCACGCTGTCTCGGCGCTGGATCACCCGAACATTTGTTCGATTTACGAATTCGACGAGTATGAAGGCTATCCCTTCATCGTCATGCAGCTCCTGCAAGGTAAGACCTTGCGCGATTACATCGCTGAAGGCCGCTTCCGGCTGACGCAGCCGGAAGGACTGGAGATCGCGATCCAGATTGCCTCGGGACTGGAGGCCGCGCACGAGAAGGGAATCATCCATCGCGATATCAAGCCGGCGAACATCTTTATCACCGAGAAGGGCGTGGCGAAGATTCTGGACTTCGGGGTGGCCAAGATGGTAGTGCCGGACTTTAGTCCGGCAGATGAGGACGCCGCTTTGAAGGGGCGTGGCTTCAGCCACGCCAATCAGAACTCATCCCAAGATAAGCGGGGGAATCAATCCCCATCGGGATTGATTCCCCCGCAAGATCAAATCAACAGCCTGAACGGCGCACCTAAAGGTGCGCCCCTTCAAAACAGTGAAGAGGCCGCTGATTGCAGGCCTGAAGGCGTGCTCCACCCAAGCGGAGCCCCGGCAGGGGTTCCGGCTGCAGCCAAAGAAAACACCCTCACCCGCACCGGGATGAAGCTGGGCACGGCGGGCTACATGTCTCCCGAGCAGATACGAGGCGAGCCGCTCGACGCGCGCACCGACATCTTCTCCTTTGGACTCGTGCTCTATGAGATGGCCACCGGCGAGCGCGCCTTCAGCGGCGAAACCGAAGCCATCCTGCACGATGCTATTGAGCACCGCGAACCGAAACCTGTGCGCGAACTGGTGCTGGGGATTTCACCCAAGCTCGAAGACTTCATTTCAAAGTGCCTGGAGAAAAAACCGCAGCAGCGCCTTCAAACCGGGAGCGAACTTCGCTCCGCGTTGCTCGAGGCTCAGCATGCCTCACTACCTGTTGCGCCGCTGCCGCTTGAAGAAGACAAGCCGGCAGCGTCGCGTCGCAAGCTCTGGGTCGCGGCCGTCCTCGTGGCTGCACTTTTCATCGCGGTTGTTGCGACGACTATATATCGTCGGGCGCACCCGGCTCCCAAACTCACCGACAACGACACCATCGTGCTCGCAGATCTCGAGGACAAGACGGGCGATGAGGTTTTCGATGGCAGCTTAACGGAAGCTCTTCGGACCGCTCTCGAGCAGACGCCATTTCTGAATCTTCTTTCTTCCGACAAGGTCAACCGCGTGGTTAGACAGATGGGTGGATCGGGGCGCGATCCTTTAACTCTGGAACTGGCCAAAGGGGTCTGCCTAAGAACGAACAGTGCAGCCATGGTAGTCGGCTCAATCGCGGACGCAGGTAATCGATATCAAATCGAGCTATCTGCGTTGCCCTGTGGTGGTCGGCCTGGGCTAGCTGCCGTTAAGGCGACTGCAAACAGTCAGAGCGAAGTGATAAAGGAACTAGGCGCGGCGGCTTTGGGGTTGCGTCGGCAATTGGGAGAGCCTCGGCTGACCCTGCAACAGTTCAACCAACCGCTGGAAATCGCGATGACTTCGTCTCCGGAGGCATTGAAGGCATTCGTAATGGGTAACAAGGCTCAACAAGAGGGGAGCGACGCCAAGGGAGTTGAGTATCTCAACCGCGCGGTCGAGATGGACCCTTCCTTCATGGTCGCATACGCCAAGTTAGGCTCCTTAGAATCCAACCTTGGTGAGAAGGCAGCGGGAGCTGAGAATACTACCAAAGCGTTCGACTCGCGAGATCGATTGACAGGGCGATGGCGCTTCTACATCGGGGTGGGGTATTACCGAATGGTCGTTGGCGACGTGGAGAAAGCACTACAAGTCTCGGAGGAAATGAGTCACACGTACCCGAATGACTGGATGTCGCACACCCAGTTAAGCTTTTCACTCAGAAGCGTCGGCCTGTATGAGAAAGCCGCCGCTGAAGCTCGGGAGGCGATTCGCCTCAACCCAGATGGCTATGTCCCCTACTACAACCTTATGTTTAGTGAAATAGCGATGGATCGGCTGAATGAGGCTAAGGCCGTATTCGAGGAGGCGCAATCGCACCATATAGACAGCGCATTGCGTGTGCTTCGCTATTGGGTGGCATTTCTTGAAAATGATGGTCAAGCAATGCAGGAACAGGTGAACCTGGAAACCGCCAATTCCAAATCGACCGGAGTATTGCACTTCGAACAATCTGGCACAGAGAGTTACTTTGGTCGCCTTGAAGATGCCCGGCAATTGCTAACACGTGCCATTGCGGTCACCAGCAATGCCGGGTTGAGTGAGGCTGCTGCCAGACGCAAGGCGGAAGCGGCAGTAACTGAGGCTGAAGTTGGCAACTTCGGTCAGGCAAGGCGGTATGCATCGGAAGTGCTGGCCCTCCGTCCTGATACCCAGACCAAGGCAGAGAGTGCGCTCGCACTTGCGCGCGTCGGCGATCCTGCAGCAAAGAATTTAGCTGTGCAGTTAAGCACAGATATGCCGAATAACAAAGAGTTTCGCGACTACACGCTTGCGTGCGTTCAGGCAGCGATCGCCCTTCAGCAGGGAGAACCTGTTGAAGCTGCGAGACTCCTGAACCCGGCGATCTTCTATGAGCTAGGTGGTGCTTTGCCGGATCCTGGCCCTCTTTACTCGGTTTACTTGCGGGGCCTTGCCTACCTCGCAGCTCACAAAGGACAAGAGGCAGTAGCCGAGTTTCAGAAGATCATCGACCATCCTGGTATTGTGACAAACAACGTCTGGGGCGCACTTGCCCGCCTCCAGCGCGCTCGCGCGTACGTGATGATGGGCGACAAGGACGCCGCGCGCAAGTCGTATCAGGACTTTCTCACTCTCTGGAAAGATGCCGATCCCGACATTCCCATCTACCGGCAGGCGAAGGCCGAGTATGCGAAGTTGAACAAGTTGCCAGCCACCAGCCGCGAGCTTCCAGCGAAGAGCCGTCAGCTATCAGCCCTCAGCCGTCAGCGGAACTAGTTGTAGTGGTCAGTTGTCGGTCAAGGCAAAAGCAGATCCCTCGCTCCGGTCGTGATGACAAGCCTAACTCTGATGCCGGAGAGCCACGTGGGCCCTATGGCTGGGTGGAGATGTGCTGCTGCTTCTTCATGTGCACAGACGTGAACCGCTTCAGCACGAATTCCTGCACGATTCCGGCAAGGCTGTCCTGGGCAATTCTCACCACGGAGTTCTGCATAACGAGACTTAAGCTGCGGTCCGAGGCGGGATAGTAGAGATACGATACTCCGCCCGAGGCGAAAGCCCCGAGAATGGAAGAGTAGTTGGGTTGCCACTTTTTGTTGTCGCCCTTGCAGATGACGGCGTTGCCGATGGCGTGTAGGAGCCGCGAACGGGTGGTGCCGGTGCCCCTGTAGAAATAACGGGGATCCTGCTTCAACAGCGAGGGGAGGATCGCGCCGCCGACCATGGTGCCGACGAAGATGTCGGCGTAAGCCGCGCCCAGGCGTTTGCCGTATCCCTCCGCGCCTTCGCCGTAGCCGGGAAACTCATCGGCGGCCTGATAGATGCCCGCCAGGGCGCCGGCCCCAAGGAAGGTGACGGGATCGCTCACCGACTTCCATGCCAAATGAAATTTCTGGCGGGGTATGAGTGGCTCCGCATCGGGCACATAGCTGACGTAGAAATTAGGAATGAAGCCGAAGGCGCGCTGGTGCACCTGCTCCTGGACCTGCTCCTCGGCGACTTCGATGGGAGTGAGCTCAACGTTGACCGAGGCGGTCACGCTCGTAATCGGCAGAGGGATTGCCGGCACCAGGAAGACCTGTCCGGCATGCACGTCGCCGGAGAAGATCTTGGTATCGAATCCGGGGGCGCTTACGGTGAGCTTGAAAGTCCCCGGTGCGACATTGGGGAAGGAGTACTCACCGTTCTCGCCGGAGGTGGTTTCAAGTCTGGGGGAATTGTCGTCCCGCGAGAGCTCGACCTTGGCGCCTTCGGCTACGGTTCCGTCTTGATCGGTCACCGTACCGGAGATGGCGCCCAGCGACGGGTTTTGCGCGGGCCCGGAGGCCGCGCTCGCAGTTGCAGGCTGTTGGGCCGTGCCGGAACTCTGGGACGGCTTGTTGGAGGGCCGCCTGGATTGCGACAGGGCTGCCTGGGGGAAGGTGCACGGCAGTGTAAACAATATCAATAACACTATGCGGCAAGAGCCCGCACCACTCAGTCGCCGGAGCAAGAACATCTCTGGCAAAGTCTCCTTCGGTTGCACGAATCGATTCCACTCCACAGGATCAGATGCCGTAGCCGGGGGGTTCGGCTCTTCTCGCTGCTCGACCGCGGAGCCCGCAAATCGTCAGGGGAACGCTTATTGTACGTGGGCGGAGCGTTCTCAGAAAATGGTCACACCACCCGGGCATATCCGCTGGGATTGTCGAAACTAACGACACAAACCCTGTATTTATTCCCTCCAGCTCGCGATTTGGTTCCCGGAATTGGCCGATGGGCGTGAGGTCTAAACTAAAGGAGATGTCCCGAGGTTTTCCGAGAGCGTTGCTGCTTGTCCTGCTTGGCCTGGCGACGTTGTTGCTGCCGGGGTTGCCTGTGCGTGCGCAACAGCAGACCCAGCGGCTGATCTTGAAAGATGGTTCGTATCAGGCGGTGGTGAAGTATGAGATTCAGGGCGACCGGGTGCGCTATTTCAGCGCCGAACGCTACGAGTGGGAAGAGCTTCCCGTGTCGCTCGTGGACTGGGATGCCACCAGGAAGTATGACGCGGATCTTGCGGCAGGCAAGCTGCGGGTGCAGACGGAGACCCCAGAGGAGCGCGAAGAGCGCGAGGCGGAGGAGGCGAATTCGCCGGAGATTGCTCCCGGCCTGAAGCTGCCCGGTTCGGGCGGCGTGTTTCTGTTCGAGACATACCAGGGGAAGCCGGAAGCGGCGGAAATCTTGCAGAATGGAAGCGAGGTCAATCAGAACAAGAAGAAAAACGTACTGCGCTCTGCGATTAACCCGATGGCCGGCTCCAAACAGTCCTTCGAGCTGAAGGGGGCGCACGCACAGATCCAGGCACACAGCGGTCAGCCGGTGCTGTACGTCGACATTGACGAAGGGCCCTCCGACATCGCTCCCGGCGATCGCTTTCGCCTAATTCGGGCCGAGGTAAAGAATGATACGCGCGTGGTGGGGAACTTGAAGGTCACGTTCACGGGAAAGACCAGCGAGCAGGGCAACTTCATCCCGGTCACCGTGGAGAAAATCGGCAAGGGGCAATGGCTTAAGGTGACTGCGGCGCGAGAGCTTGCGCCGGGCGAATATGCTTTGGTGGAAATGCTGGGACCGCAGGAAATGAACTTGTATGTGTGGGACTTCGGGGTGAGCCCGAACGCGCCTGCCAACCCGAATGTGTGGCGTCCGGCATCGCCGAAGAGGTAAGAGCAGTCGTGTTTCGGGTGCGGAGAACTAATCGCCGGCGGCGGCGAGGTCGCCGAGGCCAACAATGCCAACTCCGGAAAGGGCGATGTTGTCCCGTCCGGCCTGCTTCACTTCATACATCAGCTCATCGGCGCGCTGCACGATCTGCTGGGGAGTGGTTGCGTCCTGCGGATAGCCGGCTACTCCGATGCTGGCCCGCAATGGAATCGTTGTGTTGCCGTCCGGCCGCCATTCCCGGCGATGGAAAGCGCGTGCAATACGGCGTGCGACGAACAGGCCCGAGTCGCGCGAGGTCTGGGGCAGCAGGATGGCGAATTCGTCCCCCCCATAGCGGAACGCCGCGTCGATCAGCCTTAGATTCTCACGCAAGCACTGCCCCACCATAGCGATGAGCTTAGTGCCGACGAGGTGCCCATATTTGTCATTGACGTTCTTGAAGTGGTCGAGATCGAGGAACAGCAACGTGAACTCGTATCCGAAGCGGGCGGAGCGATGCACCTCCTCATCCAGCACCGTAAAAAGATGGCGCTGGTTGTAGAGCTTGGTGCAGTCATCGGTGATGCTGAGTTCCTGAATGCGGCGGACGGCGCGGGCGTTCTCGATGGCAATCGCGGCGTAATCGGAGATGGTCCGGAGGAAAAGCTCGTTTTGCTCGTAAATGTGCAGGTTGATTCCCATCAACTGCATGACTCCGAAGATGCTGTTGACGGTGTGAACCGGCAGGCAAACTACAGCACAATCGCCGGCAATCAGCAGGCTTACGGTTGTAAGATCGATACGAGAGTCGAGGCGCAGATCGGGAATGACAAGCGGTTCACCGGTCTCGATCACCCAGGCGGCCAGGCTCTGCCCGGTTGTCAGCCGCACCTCGTTGAGGCGCTGGAACTCGGGTCCGACCGGCGCAGCATAGTGCGGCTCCCCACTTGCCTCGTCCAGCATGATCAATGCCCAAGTGGCCGGTTCGAAGTACGCGGCCATCTTTTGCATTATGGTTTCGAGAATAATGTCGAGATCGAGGGAAGACGTGAGCGCCTTTGCTACGTCATGAAAAATGCTGAGGTCATACAGCCTCGACTCAGTAGCCGCAGAGGCGATCTTCATGCAGGAACCTTGATGTTAAGCTCTATCTGAAATCGACTCCGACGCGAGGGTCGCTACAAAACTGCGTTCTATGCTACTAGAAAGTTGGCCATCGTAATACATGGAAAATTGACACTGGCTAAGATTGGGAGGTGGTAATGCGGTTCCGGTGTCCAAAGTTTGACACGTAGTAACTCTCTTTCTATGATTCGCGCAGCGGTTGGGTTGAACCGAATTGTGGTGATCTCTGGATACTAAGCAACAATCCACGCGCTTGTTCGGAGAGCGGCTCCGCCGCGAACGTGAGATGCGGGGCGTCTCGCTGGAGGAGATTGCCGAGACGACCAAGATCGGCACCCGCCTCCTGAAAGCCCTGGAAGAGGAGCAGTTCGAGCTGCTCCCAGGCGGGATCTTCAACAAGGGCTTTGTGCGCGCCTATGCCAAATACTTGGGCATGGACGAGGAACAGGCCGTTGCCGACTATCTGCACGCCGCAGGTAATACCGAGCCCGACGTCCAGTTGATTGCCCATCAGAATGAAGGAGTTGAAGGCAGGTATAGCGATTCAGGCAGTTCCGTCCGACGAGGGTTCCCGGTGCTGCCGGTATTAATACTATTACTGGTGGTAGTTGGCGGCTTTGGCGCATGGAGACTCTACCAACAACATATCCAGAAAGAGATGGCTTGGCGCGCCGAACGGGATGCCGCCGCCAGCGCCGCGCCGGAGTCCACGTCGCCACAAGCGGCTCCGAGCGAAGCTGGCCAGACCGGTACTTCCCAAACGCAGACTCCGGTAACAAGTCCACAGATTACGTCGTCCGCCGAACGGCCTGCGCCGGAGGCAGGAGCAGGCAACGGTTTACCGGCTGAGACCTCAGGCTTTGAGGTTGTGGTGAAGACAACTGGCCGAGCATGGCTGTCGTTGAAGGCGGACGGGAACTACGTGTTGAGAGGCGTCCTCGACGCGGACCAGGTCAGGACGATACATGCAAACCAGGAGGTTGTGGTCTGGACCGGCAATGCCGGTGCGACGCAGGTATCGTTCCAAGGCAAACGCGTGCCGGTAGAAGGCGGCATAAACGAGGCGCGAGTACTTGTTTTCAAGGCCAACGGATTGCAGCCTCAGCCCCCGCCAAACTTGCCAAAGCCGGTTCAGCCTCCCCCAAAGCAGCCGATCGAACCCCAGCCTTCCCCCCAATGAATCCTACAGGCCCGGATATCGTGAAGAACCATGGTGAACATGTGGTGCGGGTCGAAGCCGAGGCCCTGCGCGCCCTGGCGGACCGCATCGCGGGGCCAATGGGGGAGAGCTTCGAGCGCGCGGTTGAGCTGCTTTTTTCCTGTGCAGGCAGGGTTGTGGTCACCGGCATGGGGAAGAGCGGCATCATTGCGCGGAAGGTCGCCGCCACGCTCAGCTCGACCGGCACGCCTGCGTTGTTTCTGCACCCCGCCGAGGCGCTTCACGGTGATTTGGGGAACGTAGTTCGTGGCGATGTCGTAATTGCGCTGTCGGCCAGCGGAGAGAGCGCCGAAATCCTGCAACTGCTCGCCACCATCAAGCGGCTGGCAATCCCCCTGATTACCTTCACGGGAGACGATCTTTACTCGGCTGCGGAAGGATCGCGTCGCTCAACTCTGGCCCAGGCGGCGACGGTGGCGCTGGACTGCTCCGTTACCCGTGAAGCCTGTTCGCTTGGGCTGGCGCCGACGGCTTCCACCACAACCATGCTGGCGCTTGGCGATGCGCTGGCCATGGCCTTATCCCGGCGACGCGGATTCAAGGAAGAGGACTTTGCCAACCTCCATCCCGGCGGCAAGCTGGGAAAGCGGCTGGCGCGCGTCTCGTCGCTGATGCATGGCGGAGACGCTCTGCCTTGCGTTGCGCCCTCGGCCAGCATGAGTGAAGTCATCTATGAAATGTCGCGCAAGGCGCTGGGCATGACGACAGTGGTCGCCGATCGCAAGCTGACCGGTTTGATCAGCGACGGCGATCTTCGCCGCCTGCTGGAGCGCCACGGCAAACAAGCTCTTGATCTCTCAGCCGAGCAATGCATGACAACCAATCCCACCACCATCGGACCAGACGAATTTGCGATTGCCGCGCTCGAGATCATGGAGCGGCGCAAGATCACTTCGCTGCCGGTAGTTGACGACCAGGGACTCCTGCTGGGCGTGGTCCATCTGCACGATCTCTGGGGTACGCAGATGGTGTAGCTTACCGGCGGCACTCATCCCACGTGCCGTTAGGTGTACAACGGCGAAAGGCGGAACCGGGCTAGATGTAAAGAATCCTGGCCAGCGCTCCGCCGGCAATCAGGTCAGACACGCGAACAAAATCGTGAGACAGTATCCGGTCTTCCTTGATGGTCGGGCTAACCGACCGGATCGCGGCGTGCGCCGCCTGTCCACGCCTGCTGGACTTCAGGGGAGCGAGAAAGTCAATCGCTTGCGCAACTGCCAGGGCTTCGATGGCCAACACATTGCGGGTGTTGGCGACGACGCGCTGCAGTTTGTTGGCAGCCGTCATGCCCATTGATACGTAGTCTTCTTTGTTGCCGGAGGTTGTGATCGAGTCAACGGAGGCTGGGTGGGACAGCACCTTATTTTCATTGACCAGAGCTGCGGCCGTCACCTGCGCCATCATGAAGCCGGAATTCAAGCCTGCACCGGGCGCTAAGAACGGCGGGAGGTCTTCGTTCAGCGAGGGATTGACCAGTCGCTCCAGCCGCCTTTCCGAAATTCCGGAGAGAGCAGTCAGGGCCACAGCCAGGAAATCGAGAGCAAAGGCTACGGGTTCGCCGTGAAAGTTGCCGCCGGAGAGGATCTCGCCTGTGACCGGCGCTCCCATCGGCGGCCTGGGCGCGCCAACCTTCTTCGCGGCAGGGAAGACCAAGGGATTGTCCACAGCCGAGTTCATTTCCACTTCAAAGACGTTGCGGCAGTGCACGATTGTGTCGCGCACCGCTCCGTGAACCTGCGGGATACAGCGCAGGGAATAGGCATCCTGCACCTTGCCGCACCCGCGATGCGATTCGCGAATTTGGCTACCTTCCAGCATGAGCCGCAGGTTGTGGGCAGCGACGAACTGCCCGGCATGTGGGCGGGCGGCCTGGATGCGCTCGTCAAAGGCGACATCGGTGCCGCGCAATGCGTCAACGCTCAGGGCCCCGATGACGTCGGCGCTGTCGGTCAAAATCTCAGCTTGCAAGGTGGCGAGCAAGCCGACCGCCAACATGGCCTGCGTGCCATTGATGAGAGAAATGGCCTCTTTGGCTTCCAGAACCAGAGGCTGAATGTCGGCCATCCGCATCGCATCGGCGCCTGAGACCTTCTTCCCTTTGTAATAAGCCTCGCCTTCGCCGATGAGCACCAGCGCGAGGTGCGCCAGGGGCGCCAAATCACCACTGGCGCCGACGCTTCCCTGCGAGGGGATGATGGGATGCACGCTGCGATTCAGCATGGCGCAGAGCGTATCGATTACATCGTGGCGCACGCCGGAAAAGCCTTTGGCCAGCGAGTTGGCGCGCAGCAGAATCATGGCGCGCGTCACCTCCTCGCCCAGCGGCTCACCAACTCCCACAGCGTGGGAGCGCAGAAGATTGACCTGCAATTGCCGGATATCCGCCGGAGAGATGCGCACGTCGCTCAGCTTTCCCACGCCGGTGTTTACCGCGTAGGCCACCTGGTCGCGATCGAGCAGGTCTTCGACCACCGCCCGCGCGCGGACGACTGCCTCGCGAGCTTCGGCTTCAAGCAGCACTGGGCGATTTTCGTAAACCACCTCGCGCACTGCTGCCAGCGTCAGATCGTTGCCGTTGATGTGAAGGGCTTTCAAAGGAAGATTCTAACTGTCTTCACCACAGAGTACACGGGGGGAGAAGCTAAACCGCGCTATGCCTCTGTGATCTCGGTGGCCTCTGTGGCATGGGCCCTTCCCGCGGCTCGCAAAAAGGTCCCCATGTAGCTTTGCGGCAGCGGGGTGCGCTTCATCTCGGCTCCGACCACCAGGTGGACGGTTTCGCCCTCGGCCAGCAGGGCCTGGTCGGAGTCACGAACGATCTCATATCCAAAGCGCAGCAGGGATTCGCGGACATTCAGCAGGCAGGTGCGCACGCGGATCACGTCATCATAGTGTGCCGGCATCTTGTACCGGCAGCTCGCGTCCACCACAACGATGTGGATGTCGTCCCGCTGCTCCATGTCGCGGTAGTTGAAACCAAGCTGGCGCAGCATTTCGACGCGCCCCACTTCAAACCAGATGATGTAGTTCGAGTGGTAGACCACCCCCATCTGGTCGGTCTCCGCATAGCGGACGCGAAGCTCGGTCTCAAAGAACTGGGGCGTTTTCGGAGACGTGCCGTCGCCGCCGCTCATTGCGGCTTTTCGGCTGGCGGTTTTTCTGCGGTCTGCGTGGCCGGCGGAGCCGGCTGGTTGGCGACCATCTGCCCGCGTAACGGTTCGCCTAAGGTTACGGCCTTGCCGTCTGCCGTGTAGTCCACAAACTGCGCGGGCAGGGTCTTGGGCAAGGGGAAGCCGCGGGTATTCTGCAGGCTGTATTCCACATGGGGAGCGAAGGAGCTGCCACTGTTGCCGCATTCTCCAATCACTTCGCCTTGCTTCACGTGCTGGCCATCGTGCAGCTTGACGCTGCCGGCCTTGAGATAGGGAATCAAGGAGTACTCGCTGTTCCCATGGGCGATCAGAACATAATTGCCCCGGCTGATCATGTCGGTTCCCATTCCCGGCGGGTGGTCGGGGGAATAGTTCGCCATCTGCACCACGACGCCGGCCGCCGGCGCCAGCACCGGCGTTCCGTAACAGTAGTAGTCGCTGTTCTTCCTGCCTTCATTGTCGAACGGCATGCCGTCCTTCAGGAGCATGAAGCTGACGGTGTAGCGGTTGTCGTCGGAGGTGGCGAACGCGTTGTCGTAGGGATTGCGGCCGCCCTGTAGAACGATCCAGGTGCCCTCAAAGGGAAGATGCAGCTTGGTGCTGTCCTGATAGTCCGCATAGCCATCTCTTGGCATTGGCGGCACGGGCATGACGCGAACGTCCGCCAGCTCGCCTTGGCCGTTTATGGCGAGGATGACCATGAAGGGAACCTTGGTTTTGCTGTACGTCGAGGTGCGTGAATAAATGGTAGCGGGAGCGCCCAGATTGGGCAGGAAGTTCTCGCTCAAGACCTGTTGCGGAGACCCCAGCTTCTCTGTGACCTGTTTGGACATCGCGACCAGCTTGGCCTCGGGCTGTTGCTTCTTCATCTCGGGCGCAAAGGCGGCGTAGAACGGCCCCATCTCGCCGCGGGCGAAGTAGTCATAAAGCTGGCGGGCGCGTTCCTTGCTCTTCTCGCTCAGGATGGGATAGGGCAGAGGCGCCGAGGTCTTGGGTGCCGGCGCGGCCTGCGCCGCTGCCGGCTCCTTCTGGCCAGTCGTCTCAGAGCCCGCGTTTTGCGCTGCCGAAGGCGCCGATTGCGCAGCGGCGGCCTTGGTGTCATTCGCCTTGGGTGCCGTCGCGGATTGGCCCGTCAACGTCTGCGCCAGCAGCAGCGCGGGGGTCAACAAAATGAATACTGCCAGCTTTCCAAGTACCTTCACAATTCACCTCGCCCAGTGTGGTTTACGCTTCTCCAGAAACGAACTGACGCCTTCGCGAAAATCCTCGGTGGTGCGAATGCGCGCGTTCTCCTCGACGGCCTCGGCAATCTGCCGATCAAGCTGCGTGGCCGAATAGTCTTTCAGGAGACGCTTGGTTGCAAGCAGAGAAGCAGGACTATTTTGCAACAAATCCCACGCTAATTCACGCGCTCTTTCCAGTAGCCGCTCCGGCGCCAGTACTTCATTCGCTAATCCAAGGCGGTGCGCTTCTTCAGCACCAATAATACGCCCTGTCAGCAGCAGATCACGAGCCTGCTTCTCCCCCAGCTGCCGCAGCAGGAATGCCGACACAATTGCCGGGATGAATCCGATGCGAACTTCGGTGTAGCCGAACCTGGCTTCCGTCGACGCCAGCGTGAAGTCGCAAAGCGTCGCCAGTCCACAGCCGCCGGCAATGGCCGGGCCGTTGACCGCAGCGATCGTCACCTTGGGAAACTCATACAGGGTGCGAAACATCTTCGCCATGGTCTGCGAGTCGGAGAGGTTTTCCTCGTGTGTCCGCGAAGTAATCGCCCGCAGATTGTCGAGGTCCATGCCGGAACAGAATGCCTTGCCCGCGCCGGTCAGGATGAGAATCGAAGCGGATGATGATTCGACTTCGTTGAGCACTCTGAGCAAGTCCGAAATTAGCTCGTAGCTGATGGCATTGCGCTTGTCGGGCCGGTTCAAGGTAATGAAGGCCAGTGGACCTTCGTAAGCCAGGACCAGGGTGCTGTAAGGAGAGGGGCACATCACGTATGACCTCGATTTTGCCAGGCAGCGGATTTAACTGGGTTCACTCGTAAGGGATTTCCAATTCTATGTAGCTGCCCGGCGCAGCGGTCTTGACCGCTGCTAGGATCTTTGCCAGATGCGCTTGCAGCAACTTCCATCGCCCTTGTCCCAGGACAACCACGGCAATCTTTCGGTGGGCCAGATTCTGCTGGTAGCGGAGATTCTTGTCGGTCGTTATCAGCAGATCAAAGCCGGCAGCTTCAGCCTTGGTCAAAAGCTCGCCGTTGCCAAGTTCATCCCAGCCGCGCGCGCGGGCTTCGGTCACAGTGTGCTCAGCGATTAGGTGACGGGCAAGACTGCGGGGCGTGCCATTGTCGAACAAAATCAACATCTAAGAACGCGCCCGTGGGGGCGCCTCGGCACTCTTGGCGACAAACTCGAGAACAGCTTGCACCTGTTCCTGCGTCACACCGAACTCTTCCACGAGCTCATTGGCGCTCATATCCGGAAGATTTTCGAAGACCACAGACACTGGAGTGCGAGTGCCCTTAAACACCCACGCACCGCTGCGCTTCATGGGGTCACTTTCAACCGCGGGGCACTGGGACCAATCGACGCCCGCGGGGGTGGCTTGATTGGCGGGGCCAACATAGCCTGCCATGGCATCTTCCACCAGATCGTCGGTGCGGCGTCCACTCTGCGCGGAGAGGTCTCTTAGCTTCTTTTCCGTCTCGGGGGTGAAGTGCACTTCCATACGGTTCAAAATACGGCAAAACCCTAGCTTGCAGCAAATCCACGCTGAACTGAAGGCTGATATCTCGGACCTTCACTCGCTCATCCGAATACCCGCTTGAAGATCTTGTCCACGTTGCGTAGCGGGCGCTGGAGGTCAAAGGCCTGCTCCAGCGTTTCACGCTTCACCTTCGAGGTGATCTCCG
>CAWAKG010000013.1:0-173126 GCA_963782505.1 uncultured Acidobacteriaceae bacterium
CGCTGACGAAATGTTGGAACTGCTCGGTGATCGGTATAACCTTGCCCATGGGTGTAAGTCTCCTTTCGAGAAACGGCTTCTGCTTGTGAGGCAAAAAGCCAACTTACACCCTCTCGGTTTTACACAATCGAGGTTACGTCACCTGCCGCCCGCAGCCTGATACTGGTTCCATTTCGGACAGCACGATCAGGTCGGAAAACTCTCGCAGCCTCTTCCGCTATCATCGCTGAGTGTTCAGCGTCATTGTTCAAGTTGAGCAACTGCGCCACGTTTACCGCCGGGGCAAGGTCGCGGTCGACGGCATCAGCTTCAGTGTCGGCCGGGGCGAGATCTTCGGGCTGCTCGGCCCCAATGGAGCAGGGAAGACCACGACCGTTCGCATGTTGACGACAATCCTGCGGCCGACCGCGGGCCGGGCGATCGTGGCCGGGCATGATGTTGCGCATGAGCCACTAGAGGTGCGGCGCAATATCGTCGGTGTGTTGCAGGAGAACGCCGTCGAAACGCTGCTGTCCACCCTCGACAATCTTTTGCTCTACGGTTACCTTCATGGCTACTCGCGAGCGGAAACACGCAAGCGGGTGGATCGCGTGGTTGCGGCGCTGGAGCTCGAAGAGCATCTGGACTCGCGTGCGCAGACACTGTCTGGTGGATACAAGCGCCGGTTGCAGGTCGCCAAAGCGCTAATGATCGACGCGCCGGTGATTTTTCTCGATGAGGCGACGACCGGCATGGATCCGCTGATCAAGCGGCGCGTGGTTGAGCTGATTCGCGAAGAGGCCGGGCGGGGGCGAACTGTGGTGCTCACCACGCAACTGCTCGATGAAGCAGAGGCGCTATGCCACCGCATGGCTCTGATGAGGGAAGGAAGAATTCTGGCCGCTGGAACGATGGCTGAACTTCGGCAGCGGGTCCGCAAGGCGTTTCGTCTGTTCGTTCGCTTCCAGCATGATACGCCCGATTCTGCCGCAGTTCTCAAGTCGCTTGCACCGCGAAGTCTCAAGGCCCATCACGGGGAATACGAGATCACCGTCGAAGGCTCGGAGGATCACTGGATACGCGAGATGGCGCGCATCTCGGAGCGGCATCCGCTGGAGCACCTGGAGATTCGGGCAGCGGATTTGGAGCAGATCTTCTTCGAGCTTTACGGCGATGTTGCGACGGAGGCGGGCCCGACCTGATGCGCTACATCCTCGCCATCGCCTTCCGCGACTTTCGCATCCGACTATCAAACCCGGTGCTGCCCCTGTGGGACGTGCTGGTTCCGGTGGTCTACCTGCTCGTCTTCGGCTCAAGCCTGGAGCGCTGGATTGGTTCCGGCGGCTCGGGGCTCGATTACCCGAGGTTTTTCCTGGGGGGCGTGCTGTCGATGGTCAGCTTCGGCATCGTGTTCAATTCTTCGTACGCGTTCTTCGAAGACCTGCAAGGCGGCATCTTCCACGAGATGCTCACCTACCCGTTCGCGCGTTGGGAGATGTTGCTGGGCAAGCTGCTGTTCAACGCCGCGTTTAGCGTGGTGGGCGTTGCGGTCTGCGTGGCAGCAGGATTCGCGATACTCCACATCAAAGTCGTGCCCGCGGCGTGGCTTCCGATTGCGCTTTGGTCGGTAGTGGGCACCGCGGGGTGGTACTTCCTTTTTACCTGGCTTGCGTTGAACCTGCGCAGCTTCAACGCCTATCACACGACCACTTCCGCGCTGTACCTGGTACTGATGTTTGTCAGCAACCTGTTCTATCCCACGCAGCAGCTGCCATCGGCGGTTCGCTGGTTGGCATGGTCCAATCCGGTTACATGGCAGACGGACTTGTTGCGCTACTACACGTATCCTGCTGTTGAGCTGCCGCACCTGCCCATCGAGACAGCAGCATTGGTGGCGTTCGTATTCGTGACCTTCTGGCTCGCAAATCGCAAGCTGAATGGAACGATCGAGTAAGCATGAACTCGGCACGGCTTTAGAAAACCGATACCGGTGGGTTGGCGCAAAGCGAAGCCGCTGCATCCAACCAACGTGCGAACAATTTCTGCTCCCTTACTGAAGCGTAAGAATCTTCGCCTATTCGGCGCTGCTGGCGTGATATTGCTGCTTAGCGCGACTATGGAGGCGCAAGGCGTGAAGATGGGTTATACCCACGCGCCCGTCATCCCTGACGAGGCGAATAAGCCCTATCTCCCCCTCACGCCTTCGCAGCGTTTGCATTGGTTTGTCCGCTCGACGGTCGGGTGGGAGAGCCTGCTGGTCGCAGGTCCTATTGTTTCCGGGTGGGGCACTGCTTTCAACCGTCCGCACGAATATGGGCCGGGATGGGAAGGCTTCGGTCAGCGCTACGGCGTCCGGTTGCTTCAGGTTTCCGCTGACCACGCCATCGAAGGGAGCGTGGGAAGTCTTTGGGGCGAAGACCCGCGCTACTACCGAACCGTGAACCAGCCCTTCAAGAAGCGAGTGGTCAACATTCTCGATCTGACTGTGCGTGCCTACCGCAGCGACGGAGAGCGCCACATCGCTTACGCGCGCTTGACGGCGGACGTCAGCAGTAATTTTCTGGCCAACACCTGGTTGCCCGACAGCGTGAACGACTGGCAAGCTGCGGCCTGGCGTTCCGTCACTGGATTGGGAAGCCGGGCCGCCGGCAACGCGGCGCGTGAGTTTCTTCCCGAAGTTATGCGCTGGCTGCGACGAGAACATTCTTCTGAGCCATAGTTTCGATATCGTTGGACAAGCAGAAACCTGGACGACAGCCGGTTTTTGTCATGGCAATCATTGTGATGGTTCGCGGCGAATCGATGGTCGTTGGCCGAGACGTCTGGAAGGAGTGAAAGATGAAAGCCGGCTCGCTACAGCGCCGCGACTCGGCGCTTCACTGTCAGGAAGAAGATCGCCATCAGGACCAGCAGGACTCCATTAACCGCGAGCACGAGCGGAGCGCTGAACAGTGGAATCAGCCAGCCGGAGATCAGGTTGCCCATGGGCATGCCTCCGCGGAAAGCGCAGTTATAGACGCTCATGACGCGGCCACGCATCTCCTCGGTCACAATCAACTGCACTAGTGAGTTCACCGTGGCAAAAACGCCCATCATAGAGAAGCCCACGAGAGCTATCATCGCGAAGCTCAGGGGCAGGGCCTTCGACAAAGCAAATCCGGCAATCGCCGTGCCGAGGCAAACGAGCATGGTAAGCGCCAGGCGTCCCTTATGGCGTATATTCCCCAGTCCGGCGATGGTGAGCGAACCAAGAATGGATCCCACTCCCATGACTGAAAGCAGGTTGCCGTAAGCTTGCGGGCCACGATGGAAGATGTCCTTCACGAATACCGGGATGTAAGTACGCAGCGGCATGCTCAGGAATGTCATGAGGAAAGCGAGCAGGATCAGCGCTTCCATCGCTTCCTGCCGCCGAACGAACTTGATGCCCTCCTTAAGGCTGCGCAACATGGAGTCAGTCGTTTTCTCCGGAATAAAGCGGGTTGTGATCAACGACAGGGCCGCGACGGGCGCCAAAAAAGAGACTGTGTTCAGCCCGAAACACCAGGCCTCGCCAAAGCGCGCCAGAACTTGCCCGGCGAGCGCGGGGCCGATGGTGACGGCAAGGTTGAACTGGATCGAATTGAGCGCAATGGCATTAGGCATGTCCTCGCGCTCGACAAGGTTGGGAATGAGCGCCTGGTACGCTGGGCCACCAAAGGCCTGAGCGAAACCCGACACACCCGAGAGGCAGAGTATCTCCCAGACGTGAACCCTGCCGGTGACTACCAGAATGGTCAGCAGCCCGGCGCTGGTGAGCTGGACGTATTGCGAGCCCAACAGAATCTTGCGCCGTTCAATGCGGTCCGCCGCTACGCCGCCGATCAATGAGAAAAGGAAGATCGGAATACCGCCCAGAAATTGGTCAAGGGCGAGTAAGAAAGCGGAGTGGCTGAGGCGATAAATCAGCCAGCCCTGCGCCACGATCTGCATCCACGTCCCAATGCTGGAAGTACATGCACCAAACCACACCAGGCGGAAGTCGGGGTACAGGAATGCCTTGAAGATCCTGCGAAGAGCGGAGGCTCGCGGTGGAGCGGACTGGGCTTGTGTGATCAATGTGTAAGAACAGTATCAGAGGTTGAGAACGACTGCCGCCGCGTGAAAAGCAAGCGGAATTCTCGCCATGAATAAGACGAACGAACTCCTAGCAATGACTGTTCGATTCACGCGGGTTGTGGCAGGATTCCGGCGTTTCGTCACAGGTTGGCTTCACAGAAAAATGGCGGAGGCCAAAGCCTCCGCCTTAGAGTGCATCGCCAACTCAGGGGTGAAGTGGAAGATAGAACGGTTCGTCCGGACGGCCGCTGACGATCTTGTAGTCCGAAGGAACCTGGAACAGGGAAGCATCAGGTTCGCCGCGCGTCACACTTGTGACTTTTGTCGTCGCGGTTCCCATGAGCGGATCGGTATGAGTGACTAACATCGGCAATTGCAGATCGGTGGAGAACCAGCGCTCGGTAACGACCTCGATTGGCTTCTCATTGCCGATCTCACCCGCAGCGATGGTACGGGTTACTCGTTCGCCGGTGGCCTGAAAGCCGTCAATCGTCTTGGTGCCGAGCTGGTCTTGTTGTACGGACTTGGACAGCATCTGCTGGACCGCGTCGGCGGCTGGACGGTTCGAATGCCGGCCGTGTCCGTGCGGTGGGTCCGGCATCTGCCGCGCCGTCTTGTTCGTCGGGTCGAGCATGTAGCGATTGCCCGACACAGGATCGTTAATCGTAATGATCGTGTGCTTCACAGCGCCCGTCGTCGGCGTGCCGACATCGACGGTCATCTCGCGGCGCACTCGGCCCTGCGAGTCACGGTAGAGCGTTGTCTGGGTTGTGCGCAGAATATGATTGCCGTCGGCCAGCGTATTTTCGTGGGTGACCACGATCTGCGCCGTCAGCGGGATGCCGGTAACCACCTTGCCTTCGCCCAGCTCGCCTGGGCCGTGCATCATCGCGTGATCAGGTCCTGTGGGCGGCGGAGGCGGAGGAGGTTCTTGGGCAGCGGCCACGAGAGCAGCGGAGAGGAGCAAACTTCCGGCCAGAGAAGTCAGCACCCATCGAACGACAGATTCGGCGGTTTTGTGTTTCATGGCAAAAACCTCGTTGTGGCGCGTGATCCGAATAGCTTCGATGCAGTACCTCACTGCTGGACAATCCGAATAGCGCGCACCAGACCATCGTCCCCCAGGACGACGTCAGCCATCTGCGCTCCCTGCGAGCCATTGGCAGGGAATTCCATCCGAACGACCTGTTCGTCGCCCGAGCAGCTTAGCGGGTCGCACAACATCATTGGAGTGTAGCCCTGTGCCTGTGCGGCCTGTGCCAGCGACTGACCGGAAAGAGCTGGCGTTGCCACCGTCGCAGCACTTGAGCCCTTCGCGGCGCTCTGCGCCAGAGATGTGGAAGCTTCTGCCGTGCGCGCCGCCGGCTTTCCTGCCCGTGCCTGCGCTACTTTTTCAGGCTGCACGATCTTCGCCGGGCCCGATTGTTGTGTTGGCGCCTTCTGCTGCGCAGATTCGGCCGCAGTTTTTCCCGAATGCTGCCAGAACCAGAAGCCCAGGCCAAGCGAAATTGCCAGCGCCCCGGCAGCCGCGGCATAAGCTCCCCATTCGAAGAATCGGCTCAAGCGGAAAGCAAAGGGCTGGGGCATCGGCGTTCGCTCGAAAGCGGAAACGGTATCTGCGCTTTGCCGAAAGGCGCGCAAGACCTCACGTTCCACGTCGAGGGGAGCTTGCAGCGTTGCCGTAGTGCAGCGCAGATCCTGCATGGCTCCGGCAAGCCGTTGCCTTTGTTGAAACCAGCTCGCGCATGTAACACATTCGCGTTGGTGAGAGAGCGATTGCTCATCCGCAGCACGGCTGAGCTCCGTCAGCGTGACGCCTTCAACTCTTTTCGTAAATTCGCGGCAGTTCATGGTGTACACCCCGCAGGCAGGCCAGAAATACCCGGCACAACCGCAGCCGAATTGTGCAGTTTCTTGGCCAGCATTTCATGAGCTCGGTGCAAGCGCGACCGGATCGTTCCAATCGCACAGCCCAAGGCCGAAGCGGCCTCGGCGTAACTCAACTCCTGCAAGTCGCACAGCACCACGGCCTCCCGGTAATGCTCGGGCAGCGTCAGCACTGCTTTCCAGATGGCACTTGAGGCCTGCCTCCGGGCAATGTCTTCCACCGTATCGCCATCAGCGATCAGTGAGTCGGCATGGTCCTCCGCCGGGCTGGTGTGCAGCGATTCGGAGAAGCTGCGCTCCATGGCGCGCCGGACATAGTTGCGCGCCACGCCGAAGAGATACGCGCTCAGAGGCGCACGCGATGCGTCGAAGTCGCGCCCGCGTTGCGCCAGAAAGATGAACACGTCCTGCGTGACGTCCTCGGCGATCTGCGGTGATGCGCTCATGTGAAGCGCAAACCGGTACACAGACCCCTGCCGCCGCCGGTACAGGGCGGCAAAGGCATCTTCGTCACCGCTCAAGGAGAGAGCGAGAAGTTGTTCGTCGGTCTGTTCGGTCAGCATCGCCAACTTGTGGTTGACCTGATCTCGACTTGCATTAGGTATTCACCCGCGGGAGGGAAGGAAGTTCCTCAATTTTGGCCTGCAAGCGTGCCAAGTCGAGTGGCTGCAACAAACACTTAAGGATAAACCAAATGGGGTTCGTTGAGGCGTACCAAAGGCTTGTGGCCATTCAGAGGGCCCCCTCGGACGAAACCTGCCTAAACCAGTTCGCCCGCCGCCAGTCGAAGAACAATCTCACGATCAGCGTCGAGGAAGTCGAGCTTGAGCAGGTCTTTTCGTATCATCCAGCGGATGTCGTGAAAGATGCGGTTCTGGAGATCTCCTTGGTAGCGGTCCACCTTGAAGAAACGCAGCCGGACGGAGTTTCCGTTCAAGTAGGTGTGGTCGACGTCGGCTACCTGGGCCCCGATCTCGGCGCTGATGCCAAGCTCTTCATCCAGTTCTCGCCGCAGTGCCTGCTGAGGAGTCTCTCCCGGCTCGATCTTGCCGCCGGGGAACTCCCACTTGAAGGGCAGCGCCTGGTGCTCGTTGCGCTGGCAGCAGAGGATCTCATCGCCGCGCACGAGAATGCCGGCGACCACCTGCTTGCGGGTGCGGCCGGCTTGCGCGGTTGCTCTTGCGGCGCTGCCGTCGTCGGGAGCTTCATTCACGCCGTATTCTCCAGGTATCGCCCGACAAGGGCTGCGCAATGTTCGACCAGTTTGCGGTCATCGGAGGTGAAGGCCGCCGGCTGATGGCTGTCGATATCCAGTTCGCCCACAACTGATCCCTTCACGAAAATCGGCGAGACGATCTCCGATTTGGTTTCGAGGGAGCAGGCGAGATAGCGCGGGTCAGAGTTGACGTCATCCACGACGATCGTGTGCCCATGGGTTACCGCTGCGCCGCAGATTCCCTGGTTTAAAGGAATGCGTTTGTGCGGCGTCTCCACGCCAACATACGGTCCCAGGACTAAAGTGGGGTCTTCGCCCGGCAGGCCTTTTTCGATCATATAGAAGCCGACCCAATTGAAATATTTAAGGCGCTCCTGTAGCCGGCCAACAATCAGGCTCATCAGGTACTCGACCGAATCGGCGGCTTCGGCCAGAGTGTCGATCTCTCGCGCCAAGTCCTGTTGAGGCGTAGGCATGAGGAACATTGTAAGCTTCCGGCGACCTGCCGTGACTAAGCTCTCAGCCGCCAGCCGCGAGCGAACAGCAGGTATTGGGTCTAAGGTATTAGTCTCAGTGTCGGAGTCGGCAATCTCCGCCGCGGGATTATCAGCATGTAACCGGGATTCTTCTGACACCCGACACTGATACCAGACGCCAAATAATCGGGCGGCTGGCAGCTGGCAGCTTCGAACCGGGAGCTCAGCCCAGCGAAGCTCCGATGCTCCGTATGCCGCGCGGCTGGGGAAATATCTCGGGATGCAGGGCCCAGGCGATGGCGTATAGTCCGTCGATCAGATTGCTGGCTGGCGTGTTCAGCAGTTCATCGTTGATGCAAAAGACCCGGCCCTCGCGGACAGCTGGCAGCTTCTGCCACTCGCGTTGCTCAATTATCTTCTCCATGGGTACGCGATCACCTGCGCCGCACCAGGCAGCGATGATGACTTCGGGATGCGCATTGGCGATTTCCTCTGGCGAAGTGGTTTTGCCGGGTTCGCCAAGGAATTTTCCACTCGCAGCTTCGACCAACTCTGCCACCCAAGGCTGCGACGCGATGAGCGGCTTGCCCCACTCTTCGCAGAAGACCAGGGGGCTCCGGTCGGTCGTGACGGTGTACGAGCGTACCTGCTCGATGGCCTCTTGCATCCGCGCGATGATTTCGCGCCCTTGCCTGGCAGCATCCAGTGCTCCGGCAATGACCGTGATGTCGCGATAGATGTCATCCAGTGTGCGCGGCGCGAGTCCCAGGAAGCGCACTCCGGCCTTGAGTATCTCGGCGACGGCTTCGAGTTGGTACGGGACAGAGGCGATCACGAGATCCGGCTTAGCGGCGATGATCTGTTGCGCCTGCGCCGACCACGAATCGGCCACAATTACGCGCGAGCCGTCGGCCACCTCGGGACAGATGTCGCAACAATACTTGGTGCAGGCGACGAGGCGATCCAGTCGTCCAAGATCGCGGAGCGTGACCGTCGCGCTGGGCTGAAGGGAAACGACGCGTTGCGGAGTGTAGTTGTTGGGCACGATGCCTGGATTATAAGAACGGAATGCGAGTGCGTCTTGCAAGCAGAGCCCACCGACTTGTCACCACGAGGTCGGCCCGGCGACGTAGGGACCTGCTCTCCCGTCTTGGAGAGGATTCCAGGAGGAAGGGAAAAGCTTTTCAACTTAGCCAACGGTCGGTGTTGCAATTCGGAATCGAACGAATTGCGGTTTCAGCAAGAGCAGATGCCTCGCTTCGCTTGTCATGACAAACTAGAGAGGAACGACTTTGCCTGATTCCGACGGAATCCATGTACTCGCCCCACCTCCTCGATCATTTCGAACATCCACGCAACGCGGGAGAGTTGGCCAATCCGGACGCGCAGGTTCGGGTCGAGAATCCCGCCTGCGGCGACATCCTCGAACTGTCGGCGAATGTGCGTGGGGGGAGGATCGCCGAGATCCGCTTCAAGGCGAAGGGGTGTGTTCCGGCGATGGCCTGTGGGTCGCTGATCACGGAAATGGCGCAGGGTAAACCGCTCGCCGACGCCGCGCGGATCAGCAAAGAAGAGGTCGTCACGAGGATTGGTGGCCTGCCGCCACAATCGGGACACGCCGCGCAACTTGCCGTGGATGCATTGCTGGCTCTGACGAGAAAGTTTGGCGGCTGACCTTACACTGTCTCCAGTTCTTCTTCCAGCAACTGCTTGTTGTACAGTTCGGTGTAGTAGCCGTTGAACTCGATCAACTCTTCATGGGTTCCATACTCGACGATCTCGCCGTTGTGAAGCACGGCGATGCGGTCGGCATTGCGCACGGTGGAGACGCGATGCGAGATAAAAATGGTTGTGCGCCCCTGCATGATCTCGCGCAGGTGATTCAGGATGCGGTCTTCGGTATGGGTATCGACGCTAGCCAAGGCGTCGTCAAGCACCAGGATGCGGGGATTCCGGATGACGGCCCGCGCTATGGCCGTTCGCTGCTTCTGCCCACCTGAGAGCGTGATGCCGCGTTCGCCAACCAAGGTTCGGTAGCCCTCAGGAAAGCCCTCGATGTCGTCCGCAATACTGGCCGCTTCGGCCGCACGGCGAATCTGCTCATCCGTGGCATGTTGTACGCCGAAGGCGATATTGTCGCGAATGCTGTCGCTGAACAGGAAGGTTTCCTGCGGCACGAAGCCGATGTTCGAGCGCAGCACCTGGAGCGGATATTCGCGTATTGGCCGGCCATCGATCAGCACCGAGCCGTCCGTCGCGTCGTAAATGCGCGGGATCAGCGAAACGAGCGTCGACTTGCCCGAGCCGGTTGGACCGACGATAGCTAGGCTGGTTCCGGCGGGCACCACGAGGTTCACGTTCTTCAGAACGAACTGGTCACCGTGGTGCGCTCCGTTGCTGGACTCCAGTGAATGTAACGTTTTGCCGTAGCTGAAGTTGAGGTCCCGAAACTCAATATCTCCAACAATCGCTCGTGGAGCGCCCGTCGCCGGAACACCAGCATCAGTGATTTCCGGCTTCTCAGACAGGATGCTCTGAATGCGCTCCATGGAGGCCGTGCCCCGCTGGAACAGGTTGATCACCCATCCGAGAGCAATGATCGGCCAAGTCAACTGCACCATATACGTATTGAAGGCGACAAAGCTGCCGACCGTGATGTGGCGCTGAATGACTTCGCGCCCGCCGACGAACAGCACGACGATGGCGGCCAGGCCGAGCAGGGTCTCCAGCGTGGGCCAGAGCATTCCCATGAGCCGCACCAGCTTCAGGCTGCGCGCAATGTACTCTTCGTTGGCCCGTTCAAAGCTCTCGATCTCCCAATCTTCTTGCACGTAGGCCCGTATCAGTCGCGCACCGGAGAAGTTCTCCTGCGCCCGGGCCGAGATGTCGGAGAACATCGCCTGGATCCGCTCAAAGCGCTCATGGATCCGGCGCCCGAAGCGCTGAATGATGATGCTGATAAGTGGCAGCGGCAGGAACGCCCACAAGGTCAGCTTCACACTTATACTGAACATGAAAATCAGGGCGCCAGCAGTGAACACCAGCGTGTTGGCGGTGTACATGATGCCGGGGCCGACGAGCATACGTACGGCGTTGAGATCGTTGGTAGCGCGGGCCATGATGTCCCCAGTCCGCGTCCGTTGATAGAAGCTGTAGGAGAGTCGCTCCAAGTGCGCAAACAGGTTGTTGCGCAAGTCGAACTCGATCTCGCGGGAAACGCCGATCAGGATCCAGCGGGTGAGGAACTGGAAGATCGCCTTGGCCCCGGCAACTGCGAGCAGCACTCCGGCGTAATAAACCAGTTTGTGAAGGTTGACCTCTTTGTTCAGGTCGTCGATGGCGCGCCGGATAACCAGCGGAAAGAAAATCCAGATGCCGTTGTTGCAAACGACGCACGCTGCGCCGACCCAGAAGGTATTCCGGTACTTGCGGAGATAGGGAACCAGCGGTCGCAGTTTAGGAAACAAGGGCGTAACTCAGTTTAAACACAAGTTAGATGTGCCGGCAGCAGGGGCGATGCGAATCGGACTGTCCCGCCCGCTCATTTGTACTTGAGCGCTGGAATTGGCAACGCAAACCGCCCGCCGAATGCTAGCTTTCCACAGTTCCCGGCACAAAGGTATGTAGATGCTCCAAGATAATGTCACCCCATAACTGCAACGAGACTTTGTCACCCTGTAAGGATGGTGGCGATGACTCAGAAAGAGTTTCAACGGGTGAAAGTGATTGAGAATGCAGCGGGCGGGAGGCTGAGCGTACGCGAAGCCTCCCGTCTGCTGCAATTGAGCGAGCGCCAGGTACAGCGGCTCAAACGGCGTTATCAGCCGGATGACATCGCCTGGGTGAAGCACGGCAATTGCGGACGCGCCATGCCCTGGGCCGTTTCTCTTCCCCAGAAGCAGTTGATCGTAAGCCTGGCCCGCGGCAAGTATCAGGGTTTCAATGATTCCCATCTCGCCGAAAAACTTCAGGCCGAGGAGAACCTCGCCCTCAGCCGCGAAACCGTGCGCCGCATCTTGCGGGCCGCCAAACTGCCCTCTCCGCAGAAGCGTCGGCCCGCCAAGTATCGCTCCCGCCGGCCGCCCCGCCCCTGCTTCGGCATGATGGCGCTCACCGATGCCAGCCGCCATCGCTGGCTCGAAGACCGCGGTCCCCAGCTCACCCTGATCGGCTTTCAGGATGACGCCACCAGCCAGATCCTGGCGGCTCACTTCCAACTGGAAGCCGAAAATACTCTCGGTTATCTCCGCGCCTTGCAGGCCATGATCACCACCCATGGCATCCCGCTCAGCCTCTACCGCGACCGCCACAGCATTTTCCAGCGTAACGATTCCCACTGGACCGTCGCCGAACAGCTCGCGGGAAAACAATCGCCCACCCAGCTGGGACGCGCCCTGGAAGCCCTCGGCATCGAGCAAATCCCCGCCTACTCGCCCCAGGCCAAGGGCCGCATCGAACGCGCTTGGCGCACCTGCCAGGACCGGCTGGTCAGCGAACTCCGCCTCGCCGGCGCCACCACCTTGGAGCAGGCCAATGCCGTGCTCCAGCGCTTCTGCGCCGACTATAACCAGCGCTTTGCCCGCCCCGCCGCCCAGCCAGCTGGCCAGTTTCGCCGCTTGCCCCGCGGCTTCGATCTCGCCCGCTGCGTGGCCCTGCGCTACGAACGCGTCGTCGCCGCCGACCATACCGTCACCTTAGGCGAGCACTCCATCGCCCTGCCGCCCTTGCCCCGCGCTCGCGGCTACGCCGGAGAAACCGTCGAACTCTCCCATCAACTGGACGGGACCCTGCGCGTCTATCGCGGTGACCGTCTGCTCTATGCCCAGCCTCTGCCTCTGGCCGAAGTCCCCGATCGCCGCCCTGCGCCCCGCACCACTGCGCAGAAAAGAAAAACCCCGATGCCCCGCATCTACAACCTCTCCGGCCGCCCTGCTTTAGCGGCCGTTACCTAAACCACAGGGGGTGACAAAGTCTGGTTGCAGTTGATACGACATTTTCTGGTTGCAACAACAGCCCGGCACAAAGGTATTGTCCTGACCGCCGCGAGTGATTACAGTAGCACTTTCGCTCAAAGCACTCCTTGTCGATCTAATCATCAGATATGAGTTCCGACGGACCCAATATCCGGCTGGTGCTGCTATGGCATATGCACCAGCCCTTTTACAAAGACATGATCAGCGGCGAATACCGGCTTCCCTGGGTTCGCCTGCACGCTCTCAAAGACTATTACGGCATGGTGAAGCTGCTGGACGAGTTCCCCGATGTCCACCAGAACTTCAATCTGGTGCCTTCGCTGATAGCCCAGATTCAGGATTATGTTGCGGGACAGGCGCACGATCCCTTCTTCGAGCTGGTCGCCAAGCCGGCCGCCGAGCTGACAGTCTCGGAGCGGCAGTTCGCACTCCAGTATCTGTTCCAGGCCAATCCGGTGAACGTCATCGGTCGCTACCCGCGCTATCGCGAGCTGTGGGAACGGTATCGCGCCACGGTGGATCGTCCGGAGGGTCCGAGCTCTTACTTCGTGACTCGCGACTATGCCGACCTCCAGGTGCTGTCGCAGATCGCGTGGTTTGACGAATACTTCCTTTCCGATCCCGAGGTCGCCTCGCTGATCGCGAAAGGCCAGGATTTCAATCTCGACGATCAGCAAGCCATGCTACGCAAGCAGCGTGAAATCCTGGCCCAGGTCCTGCCCGCGTACAAACATGCCGCTGCCCATGGCTCGGTCGAGCTGTCGGCGACGCCCTACTACCATCCAATCTTGCCGCTCGTGTGCGACACCAACATCGGAGGCGAATCTACGCCCGGTCTCAACCTGCCAACTCGGCGCTTCAAGCATCCCGAGGATGCCACCGAGCAGATCCGGCGCGCCCTGGAATCGCACGAGAAGACCTTTGGCGTTCGCCCGATTGGACTATGGCCTTCGGAGGGCAGCGTCTCCGAGGAAGCGATCACCCTCGCCGCAAAGAACGGAATACGTTGGATGGCGACGGATGAAGGTGTGCTGGGCCGCTCCCTCGACCATAATTTCTCGCGCGATGGTGGCGGGTGGCTGCACGGCGGTGGGGCGCAAAAGCTTTACAACATCTATCGCTATGAGAAGGGCGAAGCGGAGATGCACATGGTGTTCCGCGACCACCGCATCTCCGACAATGTGGGTTTTGTTTATTCCGGCATGCCCGCACAGGACGCCGCCAATCACTTAATCCATAACATTAAGAATTCAGCGCAACCGGTTTTGGATACAGGATTTGACGCGGTGATATCGATCATACTCGACGGCGAGAATGCGTGGGAATACTACCCCCAATCGGGACGTGAGTTTCTACGCCGCTTCTATGATGGCTTGCAGCGCGACCCGCAAATTGAGGCGGTCACCATCAGCGAGGCCATCGAGCGTCACAATCCGGATCATTTCGGGCGACTGGAACGCGTGGTCCCCGGATCATGGATCAATGCCAACTTTAACGTGTGGATCGGTGCGCCTGAAGATAACAAGGCTTGGGACCTGCTTTCGGAGGCCCGCGATTACTACGATCGCCACTCCCATCGCGTTTCCAAGGCGCAGCGCAAGCTCGCGTGGGAGGAACTGCTAATCGCCGAAGGCAGCGACTGGAACTGGTGGTATGGCCCGGAGCACCACTCCGCGAACGACAAGGATTTCGACGAACTCTACCGCCGTCATTTGTCGAATGTCTACTACGCGCTCGAGGGCGCTCCGCCGGAAGAGCTGAGTATTCCTATTGCCAGCGGCGTAGCCCGCCCCAGCTATGTTCCCCAGACGGCGTATGTGCGCACAAGAGTGGACGGCAAGATCAGCAACTACTTTGAGTGGATGGGAGCGGCCAGCTACACCTCCGACCAGCGCACCAGCGCCATGCATGGCAAGCAGTTTCTTCTGGACGCTGTGTATGCCGGGGTTGATGCGGCTTCCGTCTGCGGGCGGCTGGACTTCGATGGCGGGCTGCCGGAAGGCGACTACCGCATTGTGGTAAACCTGGAGGCGAACAAGCCCACACCGGCCGGCAAACCCCAAAGTAATTCGTTCCGCCTGCAGGTTGAGGCCAGCGGAGCTCGCGTCCACAAATGGGTTCTGACCAACGGCGACGAGCGCAAGAAGCTAGCATGGCATTCGGCGAGCAACGGCAATCACAGCAGCAATGGAATCGAAGTGGCGCTGGGTGACATCTTCGAGATGCGTGTTCCGTTTGAGTTGCTTGGGACCGAGCAGGGAAGCAAGCTGCGCCTGCGTTTCGCCCTGTGGCGCGATAATCTGCCTGCCGACTCGCTGCCGCTGGAAGGCTGGATCGAACTCTACGCCGTTGCGGAAGAGGAGCTGGAGAGCAATATCTACACCTTTCCGGCGCGCTAAGACCCGCCGCGGGCGCCTTCGGGCCAATACACCGGCCAGCCCTTTTGCTCTGCAAGTTGTTGCAAGTCGGCATTGGGATTCACGCAGAAAGGCCACTTCGCCAATTCCAGCATGGCGAAGTCGTGAATGGAATTGCCGAAGACTGCGTCAACCGGGCGGCGGATGTCTTCGCGAATCGCCACGGCCTTCAGCTCATCTGTGGGAACGCGAAGGATTCGATCGGTCGCCCGCCCTTCCTCGATGTAAACACTGGCCGCGAGCACGTGGTCCCGCGCGATCCCGAAGCGCTCGGCCGCATACTCGATCAGCCAGTTGTTGGTCGAAGAAACAGCCCACAGCTCGCTGCCTTGTTGCCCGAGCCGGGTGGTCAACTCCAGCATCTCGGGGAAGACGCGCTCGCTGATGACGGAATCGAAGAACTCCTGCGCCACGGTGTAAAGCACTTCATTGGAGATGCCACGGTTCATAGTGACCATCTCGGCGCACATCGGCTCTTCGTCGACCTTTCCTGCTTCGTAGAGTGCGTAGCGTGCGCGCATGGCTCGGGCTAACTCGGGCGCGATCAGGCCGCGGTGTATTTCCCAATGAAAAAAGTCTTTTCCGGCGTCACCGCTCCACAGCGTGCCGTCGCAATCGAAAACAGCCAGACCCGGCTTCAAAGCAAGCACAGAATCAATGAACTGTTGTGCTTTATACGAAAGGGTCGGCGAGGTCAAAAAGCAGTCTCCGAGGCTACCAGATTGGCGGTGCGAAGGCGGTCATAGTCTTCAGGAGTATCGATATTGATGGCGATGCGCGGATCGTCGATCGGCACATAGAGGATGTGCTGCTGATGGCGATGCTCGATTTCCCGCGCCGTCGCTTCCGCCGAGGCATGCAGGAACACCTCGATCATCTCGCGTCCCACGATGATGGGATGCCCGTGTACGGTCTCTTCGCCGCGCCGCGTTTCGGGCACAACCGCCCAGACGTCCACACTCGAGGCAAGGAACGCCTGCTTCAGATCGCGGGCCGTGCCTGTCACCACGGGCGGGCGATCCACCAGGGCGATCATCGCGGCGTCGCGGCCGCGGCTCAGCACGTCCTGCACCGCGGCCTGAATAGAGCTGAAATGCCCGCGTTCGGGCGCAGGGTTTCGCACCAGAAAAGCGGCATGCTCATAGGTGACGGGCTGCAGCTGCGCGACGTTGTGCCCCACCACCACGATGACCAGTTCGGTATGCTCCTGCAGCAGATCGATCCACGCGCCGAGAAAGGTGTTCACCGCGGGCATGCCGTCGGCCACAGGAGGCCAGGGCAGCAGCGCCTTGTCGCGGCCCATGCGGGTGGAGAAACCCGCCGCAAGAATCACTCCGCAGATGCTTTCTGAGCGCGCCATGCAGTAACCATAGCAAAGTGGACGGGTGGAAACTAGTGGTAGACCCGACTCCCGTTGGCGGGAAGCCCGTCTAAAACCCCGATTTAGCTTGACCGGGCGTTTTAGCGTGGTATTTAATCCGTTGCTACTAGCCGTATTAAGCGGCTGGCTGTGAGAGGAGATTGCCATGCAGTACATCGTGATCGGTAACATTGGTAGCGATGCTGGATACTGGGTGTGGGACGGCCACGGTTGGAAGCATGTTGGCGGGTGGGGAGTTGACCAACTGGCGGAAGTGAGTGCTGCCCTTAACATCATGCGGGAAGCGACTCGCTTGAAGACCCCCGGCTTGGCCGCAGCCGCAACCAAGACTGTCTCTGAGTTTGTAGAGAAACAGCTGGGTGCCCATATAAAGGAGGGCGGCGGCGTGGTAATCATCGCGGGACAGTAATGAGCATCCACCCGGGCCCGGCTGAAGCATTGAATCTTCAAGGCTCCAATAAGGAGCACCGTTACGCCGCTTGGCTTCACGAACTGGATGCGTGGACGGAGTATTGGGACGTTTACCATCCGGAAACCGAGGGCCATTTTTACTTTGGTAACGGCAGCAGCGAAGAAGGACTGCTGACGACGATTCTTCCGCGTGAGCGACGGCCACCGGTGTTCTCGGCGTGGACGCGGATGGCATTAGCTGAGGGGAGTGCGGAAGTTTTCCAAGCAGAGGTTAGGGCGCCCAAAGTGTCCTCAGCTGTAATGGAAGTGGACGCGCTGGTTAGCCGCATTTTCCGCAAATACTTCGGCGAAGCTACCGACCAACGCGTTCACGCCGATTATCTAGAAGCAGTCTTCCGCTGCGCTACCGATTCTCTCCCGCCGGCCACAGAACGCGATGCGCGTATTGCCGCTGATGATTGGCGGAAGCCGACTGCCGGCCGCCACATGATCGACAACGACCTGATGTGGTTTGCCTGGGCGTTTCACCTGGAGGCGTCGAACCTGGTAGCTGGGCAGGATGGCGACCAAGCGCGACGCACCTTGCAGCTTGCGGGAGTGGCTACTGGCGTTGCGGCCAATTTTGCATGGAGGGGGCATCGCACAACCCGGCCTGAATATCGGCGGGACGACACTACAATCGCATTGCTGCGAAAGCGCGGCATGCAGTGGGCGCTCGATTTTGACCAGTGCGCCGCCGAGGTCCACGCTTTGTTCCGCATTCGCGAGTGGGGTCATGAATGACGGCTCGGTGGTATCGGCGCCCTGGGGCCTGAGATCTACATTCTTTTCGTCTCCTCCACAGCGTCGCGCTCGGGAGCGTGAGGAGGGTAGGTGTACATCTTGCTGGGAGCGCTGGTGGTTGCGTGACGGCGCACCGCAATCATCTCCGCGACAATCGCGACCGCGATTTCTTCGGGCGTGACCGCGCCAATCTCAAGGCCTACCGGTGCGTGCACTTGCGCGAATTTTTCCGCCGGGATGCCTTGCTTCTCCAACTCCTTATAGATGGAGATGGTCTTGCGTCGCGAGCCGATCATGCCGAGATAACGAGCGTTCGCATTCACCGCCCAGCGCAGCACGCGCATGTCATCGCGATGGCCTCGCGTGACGATCACGATATACGACGATTCAGGCACGAGCACGCGCTGGATGACTGCCTCAAAATCATCGGCGATAATCTCACGCGCGTCAGGGAAGCGCTCGGCATTGGCATAGGATTCGCGATCATCGATAACAATCACTTCGAAGCCGGCAATCTTCGCAACTTTGTACAGGTTATAGGCGACATGCCCAGCGCCGAAGATGTAGAGCAGCGCAGGCGGTAGCACCGGCTCGATGAAGATTTCCAACGTGCCTCCGCAAACCAGGCCGGTATCGTATTTGGGATCGTTGTTCAGGTTGAAGGTGAGCGAGCGCGGCTTCTCTTCCTCCATCACTTCGCGCGCCGCCTGCCACACCTCGGCCTCCACGCAGCCGCCGCCAATGGTGCCGACGATCGAGCCGTCATCACGCACCAGCATCTTCGCGGTCTGGAAGGAGGGGATCGATCCGCGGACATTCGTGATGGTGGCCACAGCGCCGCGCCGCCCTTCGCGCCGAAGCTGCACGATCTGCTCGTAGATGTCCATGGAGAGCTTTACGTATTATTGGATGCCGCTAGTCCGAAGTCAAAGCTGGCGTGCTTTTCTCCAATGCTAGACTGTCAAAAAGAGGCACTATGGCCACACTACACGTTCGCAATGTGCCCGAGGAACTTTATCAGGCACTTCGAAAACGCGCTCGCAACGATGGTACGTCGGTAGCACAAGAGGTGCGATCAACCCTACGCTCTTCGGTGCCAACGGCCCGCGAACTCCGCAGGCAACGCCAGTTAGTTCGAAAACTTGAGGAGCTGCGCTCTCGACCATCTCCCGCTCCAGGCCTATTCCCCTCGACGGAAGAGATGCAGCGGGAGGATCGCGAACGATGAAAGCCGTTCGCATTCACGAATTCGGTGGGCCGGAAGTTCTGAGGTACGAGGATGTGCCCGATCCCGAGTTGCGCAAAGATCATGTACTCATTCGTGTTCGCGCCTGCGCGCTGAACCATCTCGACCTCTGGGTGCGCAAGGGATTGCCCGGTGTCAAGCTGCCGCATATCCTGGGCAGCGACATCGCGGGCGAGGTTGCAGGGGTCGGCGAGTACATCAGCGACGTGAAGCCGGGAACACGTGTGCTGCTGTCCCCCATGCTGTTTTGCAATCATTGCGAACAGTGTATGAACGCGCAGCAGAACTTCTGCCCGCAGTTTGCGGTGCTCGGCAACAATGCCGACGGCGGCAACTGCGAGCTTATCGCAGTGCCGCGCGCAAACGTCATCCCGCTTCCCGACTCGCTCGATTTTGTTGCTGCCGCTAGTGTGCCACTCGTGTTTCTCACCGCGTGGCACATGCTTATAGGTAAAGCTGGACTAAAACCGGGCCAGACCGTTCTGGTGCTGGGAGCCGGCTCTGGCGTGGGCTCGGCAGCGATCCAGATCTGCGAGATGCTGGGCGCGAGTGTGATCGCCACCGCGGGCGACGAGCGCAAACTGGCCAAGGCGCGTGAGCTTGGTGCCGACTACACCGTCGACCACTACAAGCAGAAGATTTCTGATGAAGTGAAGCGCATAACCAGCCGGCGCGGCGTGGACATTGTCTTTGAGCACGTGGGCGTAGCTACCTGGCCGGAGAGCATCAAGTCGCTGAAATACGGAGGCACGCTTGTCACCTGCGGCGCAACCACCGGGTACGAGGCGTCATTGGATCTGCGCGTGCTGTTCGCCCGGCAGTTGTCGCTATTCGGCACATACATGGGATCACAGGGCGAACTGCTAGAGGTGCTGAAACACGTCTTCGCCGGCAAGTTGAAGCCGGTGGTCGATCGCACGTTCCCGCTGTCCGAAGCCCCCGCCGCGCACGAGTATTTGGCAAGCAGCGAGCAGTTCGGAAAAGTCGTGCTCACGATGTGAACAAGCCGCAGGAATCCCTTAAGTGGTGCGTCCGTCGCGTCCGACGACACATCCAACAGGTATAATCGAGGACGCTATGGATCTTCAGACCGGCATCACGACAAAAGACATGGCCAAGATGAGTCCGAAGGGCCACGAGCGCTTCCAGGACCTTGCCGGCAGCGACCGCAGCCGCAGTGGCGTTCTGCGCGCTACCTTTGGCGAGCAGCATCATGAAGGCGTGGTGCTCGCCTCGCTCGACGCCGTGGTGAACTGGGTACGGAAGAACTCCATCTGGCCGATGACCTTTGGCCTCGCCTGTTGCGCGATCGAGATGATGTCCATGGGTGCATCGCGCTTCGATATCGCTCGTTTCGGCGCCGAAGTGTTTCGTCCGTCGCCCCGCCAGTCTGACTTGATGATCATTGCCGGCCGCGTTTCCCAGAAGATGGCGCCGGTCATCCGCGAACTGTACATGCAGATGCCCGAGCCCAAGTGGGTCATCTCGATGGGCGCGTGTGCGACCTCCGGCGGCGTGTTCAATAACTACGCGCTGGTGCAGGGAGTGAATCAGTGGATCCCGGTCGACGTCTATGTTCCCGGATGCCCGCCGCGGCCGGAGCAACTCGTCTATGCCATCATGCTGCTGCAGGAGAGGATCGCCGGCGAGCGCGGGTCATTCAAACGGGCGCTGAATCTGGCCTGATCCGACCTGAACGGGCCGGCTACCCAAGCTCCGGTCATCGACCCGTTTTCCTGGCGCGCATCACAGACAAATTGCGATTCTAGGCGCAGACTTTAGCTTGCTAAGTTCCGGGATGGCTGTATAGCGCCGTATTGATTTGGGAGGATCCTCGTGAGCATGAAAGCTTCAACCCGGCAGTTTCAGGATGTCATCGTCGTCGACCTGAGCGGGCAGATTAAGTTTGGAGAAGGCGGTTCGGTTTTGCGCGACACCGTGAAGGACTTGCTTGCCAAAGGTCATCGCAAGATCCTGCTGAACCTCGGAGAGATCACGTATATCGATAGCGGCGGGATCGGCGAGTTGATCAGCGCCTTCACTTCCACCCGCAATCAGGGCGGTGAGCTGAAGCTGCTGAACCTCACCAAGAAGGTCAACGATCTGCTGCAAATCACCAAGCTCTACACCGTCTTCGACGTAAGGGACGATGAGGCAGATGCGCTCGCAGCCTTTGAAGAGTAGGTGCCCGCGCTGCGATGTCTCCGGGATGCAAATAGAGCTCCCCATCAATTGATTTCCGGCGGAGGTCCTGCGACTAGGGTGCGCCCGCCGCCTCTTGTCCACTCACTTCGAGCACCAAGGGGTGCTCTCCCAATTCGTCGCGAAGCATGTGGAAGATAGCCGCCAGGACTGAGACAACCACGGGCCCAAGAAACAACCCAAGAAACCCGAAGACCTGAACTCCTCCCAGGATGACAAACATCAGCACTACCGGATGCAGTTCGACCTTCCCGCTGACCACCCACGGGCGAACCAGGTTGTCTACAGTGCTGATCACGACCGTCCCCCACAGCAACATGAAGAGGCCCTTCCAAATGGAGCCTGTAAAGATCAGGTAAAGCCCCGCCGGGATCCATACCATCGCCGCGCCGACGACGGGCAGGATCGAAGCAAAAAATGCTGCTAGCCCTAAGAGCAGGGGAGAAGGAAGCCCGACAATCGCGACCGCGATCCCGGTCAGCATGCCCTGTATGAAGCCGACCGAGACGATTCCGTAGACGTTTCCGATGATCGTGTCAGCAATGTTGCGAAACAGACGCGCTGTCTGCGCAGGGGTAAGCGGCATCAGGCTCCCCAAACCGTTGGCCCACTTCTCTCCGTCGCGAAACAGGAAGAAGACCAGGATCAGCATGAAGAAGAAATTTGCCGTGAGCCGCGCCAGACTGCCGAGGATGGCTGCCCCCGAGCTGAGGACCATGTAGCCGGCGCGCTGGAGATTATTGGTGACGGCCCCGCGAACGTCGAACTTGGACAGGTCAACGAAACGCCCAAGGAAGTGCAGTGGCCGCTCGGCCAGGGTCATGAGAAACAGGCCAAGCCCGCCTTGCTCGGCGCTGAGGCGGCTTAGGCGCTGGGCGACCCCGATGGCTTCATTCGTGGCCTTCAGCAGAATCAGGCTTACAGGAAAAAGAAACAACACTACGATTCCTGCGGTGGCGATTAGCGAAGCCCAGGTCGGCCGGTGTCCTGTCCATCGTAGGACCCATCGGTACGCTGGGAAGAAGATGATCGCCACAATGATAGCGGCCGCAATGGCTCGCAGGAACGGCCACACGATCAAAAGCGCAACGGCGCCAAAGACGAGCAGGAGCGTCGCCAGGAACCAGATCGTAGCGTTCTTTGAGTTCATAACTTTGCGCCGGAAATACGAATGGCTTCCGCCTCACCTTACCACAGCGCAGTTTCGCAGATAGTTTAAGGCACCACGACGGAGACGCGGACGACGCGGTGAAGACCAGGTCCCCTGTAGAGGCTGTGAATCCTTAGCCCTCGACGATGGTGAACTTCAGCTTCTCCGAGTCCTCTCCGCCTCTGGGCTGAGATTCTTGTTACCCTGAAGCCATGATCCACGAGATATTTCCCGTCGGCGTGTTGCAATGCAACTGCTCCGTCATCGGCGATGAGCAGACGAAGGAAGCCATGGTCATCGATCCCGGTGACGAAATCGAGCACATCCTGAGCATCGTTCAGCAGCACGGCCTGACCGTGAAGCAAATTGTGATCACCCACGCCCACATCGATCACGTCGGCGGTGCAATGAAGCTGAAGCAGGCGACGGGAGCGCCCATTCTCCTGAACCAGAACGACTGCGCGCTTCTCAAGATGCTGGACATGCAGGCCGCGTGGATCGGGATGCAATCGCCGGGTGCAGTCGCTATCGACAGCAGCATAAGCACCGGCGACAAAGTCTCTGCCGGTAACGTTGTTGCGGATGTGCTGCATACCCCCGGACACACCGAGGGCAGCGTCTGCCTGTACTTCGAGAGTGAAAAGAAGCTCATTGCCGGGGACACTTTGTTTGCGGGCTCGATTGGACGGACCGATCTGCCAGGCGGTTCTTACGGGAAGATTATGCAGTCGTTACTTGGCCCGGTGCTCGCGCTGCCGGACGAAACGATCGTCGTGCCTGGCCATGGGCCATTGACGACCATCGGCGACGAGCGCGAGAGCAATCCCTTCCTCATTACACGATAGGCTGGATCTCGGTCGCGGTAGCTGGGGCCGGGCCAGCTTCCTTTGGGGTTAGATTGCGTAACGCTTGCAGGACGACCATGGTTTGCGGCACCAGTAGTACCACAATGTAGGAGATAATCGTCCCCAGTATGACACCGAGCGAGCCCATACGTACCACCAGGAATATGGAAAGCGCGACGTTGACGATGGCGGCGATGCTCGATGCTATCGCCTGAACGCGAGTGCGGTTCAGCGCTCCCAGCAGGCATGACTCGGCAGTAGCAAAGCCGGCAATGACGCTCCATACCGCCATGGCCAGCAGAAGTGAAGGCGGCGGAACGCCAGCCGGTCCCGCCCAAAGCCGAATCGCCACCCGGCCGAAGATGACGAGCAGCGCAGCCCAAGCTATATTGAGCGCGATGGTTACGCGCATGACCATGGCAAAGGTCCGCCGTATCCAAGCCACGTCTCCGCGCGCCTGCGCCTCTGCATACGCAGGCCAAAGCGCAGAGAAAACGAGCGCCTGCAGCACAGCGCCCAGTCCAACCACTCGCCAGGTAATGCTGTAGGGCGTCACCTCGGCGGCGCCAAGGTAATGACTGACGATAATGTTATCGGTGCTGAACACCACGATTGCCGCCGCATGAATCAGCAGAAACGACCAACCGGTACTAAGCAAGCCAACGGTAGTGTCCCGGTCGAGAAGCTCCATCCGCGGCCTGAGCCACGGCTTGTGCCACAACACGAGCCAGAGAAGCGTTGCGGCTGCGACCGCCGTGAGGCATCCGTAGGAGAGCAGGAAGAGCACAGGCATGGGGACACGAAGCCACACCCCGACGGCCAGTCCGGCCAGGCTGCACACCGATCCGAGAGCGGCAGTCTTGTTGTAGGTGTGCAGCTCCTGATATCCGGCAAAGACTTTGCCCGCGAGGTTGAGGGGCAGCCCCACCAGCATCAGGATTGCAGCAACCAACACCGTTGCCCGGACCTCGCTGCGGAGTGCGGGACTCGCATTGAACGCGGCTACCCAGTTCACACGCTGCCAAAGAAAGAGGAATACCGCTCCCGTTAACAGGGCCGCCCCGAGCGTCATCACCAGGGCGTTGGTGAAGCCGCGCGCGGCTTCTGCGCTGTCATTATTCGCGTAGGCTTGCGAAACCACGTTCGTCAGACTGTAGGCGATGCCAAGGTCGAGCAGGTTGACCCAAACCGCAACGCTGACAACCGTTGCCCAGACGCCGTAGCGTTCGGCTCCGAGATAGCGCACCGCGAGTGGCAGGGAAAGAAGAGTCAGCGCCGATGACAGCACCCGGGCCGCGCCACCGGTAAGCACAGCGGATGCGATCCGCCGGTAGCGGCGGTCGTTGAACAGAGAGAGTCGGTGGCGGGCGCTTGCAGGTCCCGGGTTTTCCAGCCCGATGGACGGATCGCTCACAACGCGAGACTCGCTTCCAGCTTATCGGGCGTTGGCGGATGCCGCATCAGCATTGCGCTGGCCGCATGTACGACATCCGCTACCGATATCTGCTCAATGCAATGCGGACTGGAACGCCGGCAATGCGTGGTGCATTCGTCCAGACCGCGGTTCGGCTGTAACACGTGAGATGCCGCACACCACGGAGCGAATCGCGCCGGGCTGTTGGGATGCGCCGGATCGCCATTCCTGGGGTGGCGCGAGATAACAATGGTAGGGCACCTCATCGCCGCGGCCAGGTGCGCGGCGCCGCTGTCGTTTCCAAGGAGGAGATCGCAACCGGCCAGCAGGGCGCAGGTCTCGCGAATCTCGGGGCTGTCAGAGATGATCGAACCAGCCGGCAGCAAATTCGCAAGACGCAGCGCATGTTCATGCTCCGACGGCGCACAGGTGATAACAACGTGCACTGGCCATTGGGTCGAAAGTTCCTTGATCACAGCTGCGTAACGCTCCGTGGGCCAGCGCCGCCCGGGCGACTGCGCACCGATTCCAAGAGCGATCAACACGGAATCCCTGCCGGTTCCTCGCAGCAGTTGTCCGGCGTACTCGCGGTCCCGCTGCGCCAGGTGTACTTCCGGAGCAGTGCTGTGCACATTGCCGCCTAGCGCGGAGATGATCTCCAGATTGCGCAGGACCTCGTGGCGGGGTGGCCCCGGCGCAACGCAGACATCGAACGCCTTATCAAAGCCTCGATTGAACTGCTGCTTTCCGGCAGAGGCCTTCTCGCCGTAGCCGACTCGCAGGCCCGTGTTCGTCAGCAAACACAGCAATGTCGCCAGATGCTCGTCGGTGTCCCAGCGCGGTGAGATGGCGACATCAAACCTGCGCCTTCGAAGCTCTCGCCAGTAGAAGGACAGCACGGCCAACAGACGGAGGGCGCCCTTTGGCAGGCATCGGTTCCGACGACTGCGGATCGTCAAAACCTCATCGACATGGGGATTGGCCGTGAGAATGGACTTGTAAGCGTCCTGCACGGCTACAGTGATACTTGCATGCGGGTAATTGCGCTTGAGCTCGCGGAACAGCGGCGTGGTCAACACCAGGTCGCCGAGCGCATCCAGACGGAAAATGAGGAACGACTTGCGCTCCGAGGAAGGGTTGCGATGTCGGTCCAGGATGCGCGACCACCAGATGGCCAAGTGCGTCGGCAGGAGGATCCACAGCACCAGGTTCATTGGCGAAAGCTCCTGCGAGCTGCTCCTGCTGCTGCGAGACGCAATGTCGAGTTAGACAACGAAGACCCTCCGCGCGTTTAACGGAGGGTCTAAGTACGCCAAAACAACGGTCACTAGCTCTTACTGTCCAACAAGAAATTTTAAACAATCACAGCAAGACATAGTCAATCGTAATGACAAGTTTCGCAGGCATTCCCTAATTGGAACTGAGGCGGGTTGGGGCCGGTAGCCCGCAAACCCGCCTGAATCCCGGAAATTACGAGCTCACTTCGTTGTGCTCGACGTCTCCAGACCGTGGTACTTCAGCATCGGCTCGATGCTGGGGGCCTTCCCGCGCCACGCCTCATACATCCTGGCCAGGTCTTCGGTATTTCCGCGCGAAAGAATCATTTGCCGGAAGCGGTCACCGTTGGCGCGCGTCAGGCCGCCGTGTTCCACGAACCACTGGTAGGCGTCGTCGTCGAGCATTTGCGTCCACAGGTAAGCGTAGTAGCCGGCAGCATACCCGCTGCCCCAGATATGGCTGAAGTAGCTCGACCGGTAGCGCGGCGGCACGTAACTGATTAGCAGGTTAGTCTTCTTCAGCGCCTCCGTCTCAAAGGCATCCGGATTCTGTAGGGGCGCACTGGCCGACAACGAGTGCCACTGCATATCCAGTTCAGCGGCGGCCAGCAACTCGGTTGTGTCATAGCCCTTGTTGAAGGTCTTCGACTTCTCGATCTTGGCCAGCAGGTCCGCCGGCATCGGAGCGCCGGTCTTGTAGTGCCTGGCATAATGCTTGAACACCGCAGGATAGGTCGCCCAATGCTCGTTGAACTGCGAAGGGAACTCCACAAAGTCGCGCGCCGTGTTCGTGCCTGAGAGGCTGGGATATTCAGAATCCGCAAACATCCCGTGCAGGGCGTGGCCGAACTCGTGGAACATCGTGTTCACGTCATCAGCAGTGAGCAGGGCGGGCTCGCCGGGCGCGGGCGGTGCGAAATTTGCCACATTGATAACCACCGGCTTCGTGCCCAGCAGCTTCGATTGCTCCACCAGGTTGCTCATCCACGCGCCGCCGTTCTTGTTATCGCGCTTGAAATAATCGCAATAGAACAGGGCTAACGGGCTACCGTTGGTGTCGTAAACCTCGAATACCCGCACACCGTCGGCATAAACGGGGAGGTCGTGCCGTTCCTTGAAGGTGATGCCGTAAAGCTGATTGGCGGCGTAGAACACGCCATTCAGCAGTACGTTGTTCAACTCGAAGTACGGCTTTACCTGTGATTCATCGATGTCGTACTTCGCCTTGCGAACCTGCTCGGCGTAGAACTCCCAGTCCCACGGCTGGACCGTGAAGCCGCCCTTTTGCGCATCGATCACTTCCTGGATGTCCTTTTCTTCCACCGCCGCTTTGGCCGTCGACGGAGGAACCAGCTTCGCCATGAAATCCAGGGCCGCTTCCGGGGTCTTTGCCATCTGGTCTTCCAGCTTCCAGGCAGCGAAGTTCGGGAAGCCCAGCAGCTTTGCTTTCTCCGCGCGCAATTTTGCGATCTTGGCGATGACCTCCCGCGTATCGTTGGCGTCGCCCTTTTCAGCGCGATTCCACGAGTCCTCGAACAGAGTTTGCCGTGTCTCGCGATTGCTCAACGAGACCAGGTCGGGCTGCTGCGTCGTGTTCTGCAGCGGAATGACATAGCCCGCCACTTCTCGTCCCTTCGCCGACTCGGCAGCAGCGGCAATCTGCGCATCGCTCAGTCCGGCAAGCGCGGATTTGTCGGTCGTGACGTATGCGCCCTCTTTGGTTGCCGCCAGCAGCTTGTTGCTGAACTCGGTCGACAGGCTGGCGATCTCCTCGTTCAGCTTCTTCATCTTTGTCTTGTCGGCGTCCGACAAATTGGCGCCGGCGTGGACAAACTTGTCGTACTCCACCTCGACCAGCCGCAACGATTCGGGATCGAGCTTCAGCGACTGCCGCTGCTGGTAGATGGTGGACACGCGCTGGAACAATTTGGGGTTGAGATAAATCGAGTCGGTGTGCGCAGCCAGCTGCGGCGCCACCGCCGACCTGACCTTCTGGAGCTCAGGATTGGTATCGGCTCCGGAGACCGCGAAGAATGCAGCTATGGCGCGCTGCAGCAACTGGCCCGACTTTTCCATCGGGATGAACGTATTCGCAAAAGTCGGCGCATCGGGGTTGTTGGCGATGGCCTCCATCTCTTTCTTCTGCTCCGCCATGCCCGCCTCGATGGCCGGCTGGTAGTCGCTATCTTTGATCTTGTCGAACGGCGGCGCCTGAAAGGGAAGGGTGCTGGGGGCGTAAAAAGGATTTTGCGGCCCGAACTGAGTATCGGCGGCTTGCGCCGGCAGTGTTGTTAGGCCAAGGACAAGAGCGGCAGTGATCATCAGCGTAGTCATAAACCAATAGTTTATAAGGTGCGGGAGATACGTGCAGGGGTGTGACGTGCTCGTGTTCTGAATCCGGCAGCAAACCCTTTCTAAAGTAATAAAACCTCATCCAGGCAATGACGCTGGGACGACGTACTCTCAGGAGGCTTTCCCCCGGACGCTTATGGAGCGCAATAACTCTAATCCGAACTTCCTAACGCCGCGTTCAGCACCGCCGCAAGGCGGCCTCCTGCCTTGGCAAGTTGCATCTGGATGTCGCTGCTGACGGCGTTGATATAGGTGACCTGAATGGTCTCGCGTTTCTTCGCGAGATTCGTCGAAGTGTTGTTGTCGCTGCACTGCGTGACGGGATCTATATTTTGCGCGGCCTTGATCTTCGTAGGCAGGTCCTTGTAAGGGTCCTGCTGTGCGATGGCATGGGCCTCAAGGGCCCAAGCTACGAAATCGATCTGTTCGCCGGCGGCTTTCTGGATAACGGCTGCCTGCTCCTGCTCTAGCCTGTTCGCGAAGCCCTGCACCGACTCCTGGGTTCGCGGATTGGCCTTTCCGATGTACTCCACGAGTTCTGTGTCCCACACGCCATGGAGATTCGGAGTATAGGCTCCAGTCTTTGCGCTGGTTTCCTTCGTCTGTTGCTTGAGGAAACCAGTGGGGACGCAATTGCCGCCGCGATCGTTGTTGTCTTCAATGTGCAGAGGCTGGTGCAGATCGCCGACGAAGTGCACAACGAACTTCAGGGCGTCGGCACGCTTGCCGGGGTCTTGCGAGGTGTCCTTCAGTATCGCAAGCTGCTCTTGCAACGCTTTCGTCACGCAGCCCTGATCGCAAAATTGGTCCGGGGTAGCGGAATCGAGCTTCAAGGGAACGTCCCAGAAGTGCCAAGGTCCTGTCTCCGGATGTTCGGCCCGGTAGTCGTCGGCCCAGGTTGCGAAATAGGCAATAGGATCCAGCGAAATGTCGCTGCAGTATCGCCCCGAATAGTTGTGTTGCTGGGTGGCCAACATCGATTTCACCTGGGCTGCGACTTCCGGCTTGAGATTTTGCAAGGCAATGAGGGCCACGACTTCGTGCCCGGTACAGCCCCATGCCCAACCCGGGGACGACGCCAGCAGGCAAGCGACAAACGCCAACGCAGACAACACCAGTGAACGCATTCCGACCTCCGCACAAAAGCCCGTCAAGAGCGTGAGCGCTGAACTTTACCACTATCTCGTTGCGCAGTATACGGCACTTTCGGGGAAGGCGAGCCGGAAGCACGGCTGGAGTCCCCCGCCCGCATCGTGGTAATGACAAACGATTACAACGGAAGAAATGGCCGGACAGGTCAGCGATGTGGGGCGCTCCAACCCAATCGCCCGCATTCTCTCTTGCTGTTCCTGACTGTATAATCATGCTGTAACGACGCGGTCGACCTAACTCTCCTGACCGCGCCGGTTGTGGGGCTATAGCTCAGCTGGGAGAGCGCATCGTTCGCAACGATGAGGTCGTCGGTTCGATCCCGACTAGCTCCACCAGCAACTCCCTTCAAACCAGGGCCGTTGGCGCATCTTAGAGTTCTCATTGTCCTGGGACAATATTGTCCATGCCGGCGAGTGGAGGCTTATGATGGTTTCAGGGATGCCGTAGCGCAGACTTTGTATAAGGGTTGCACTCCCCTCAAAGTTGCGCGCGCCCCCGCCCCCCGACTGAGAAATGAAGGCTGCCGTCCTCAGATCGCCGGCGGATGCTTCCAGGCACCCGCTTGAAATCATCGAGCTGCAGCGACCCGAATATGCGCAGGGATCGATTCTGCTGCGCGTCAGGGCCTGTGGTGTTTGCAGAACCGATTTGCACATTGTCGAAGGCGAACTGCCGCAGCGCCAGAAGGATCTGATCCCAGGGCATCAGATTGTCGGCGATGTAATAGAGGGTGCCACGAGCGAGCTACCACTTGGAGCCCGCGTGGGCGTCTCCTGGATGGGCGGCGTTGATGGCACCTGCTGGTACTGTCTCAAGGGGATGGAGAACCTCTGCGATTCCCCGACGTTCACAGGTTATTCGGTGAACGGTGGTTATGCCGAGTACGCTCTGGTGCGATCCGATTTCGCCTTTTCTTTACCCTCTGCTCTCGATGACCTGCAAGCCGCCCCTTTATTGTGCGCAGGCATCATAGGCTTTCGCAGTCTTCGGGTCGCCGGTGTGGCTCGGGGAGAGCGGGTTGGACTCTTCGGCTTTGGAGCCTCGGCTCACCTTGCCATCGAAGTTCTCAAACACTGGGGCTGTGACGTGTATGTCTCCACCCGCGGCGAATCGCACCGCAAACTCGCAAACGAACTCGGGGCGGTATGGGTTGGTAGCGAGGTCGAAAGGCCTCCGGTGCAGCTCGACCGCGCCGTCACCTTTGCCCCCAGTGGAGATGTGGTCGTAGCGGCCTTAGCTAGCCTGCGTAAGGGAGGGGTCGTCGCCATTAACGCAATTCACCTCGATCGCATGCCTGAGATCGATTATGACCATCTGCTATGGGGCGAGCGGCAAATCCGTAGTGTTGCCAACATGACTCGCACGGATGCTCGGGATTTCCTGCAGATTGCGGCCGACATTAACCTGCGGCCCAAAATAACCGTCTTTCCTCTCGATCAGGTGAACGAAGCCCTTGTCGCATTGAAGGCCGACTCCATCGATGGCGCGGCCGTGATCTCCAATCTGAAGCATTTGATAAACGAAGCATCTCTGGAAAGCTCTGGACGGGGACGACGACCTCAATAACGTGGGCTCCGCAGCAGCCCGGTTCCGCTTGTCTGGGCTCCCTATAAATTTGGCGACTAGGTAAGGAGTTTAGAAAGGGGGTCTTGCTCCGCTGCTTCCGATGCGTAGCCTGCCGGATGCTGCTGCATCCACTCCCAGGCGCTGCGGATGATCGACTCCAGATCGGTATACTGCGGAATCCAACCCAATTCGCGGCGGATCTTTTCTGAGCTGGCAACCAGGACCGCGGGGTCTCCGGGACGCCGCACAGCTTCAACCGCAGGAATCTCGGCACCTGTCACGCGGCGCGCCGCCTCGATTACTTCGCGCACACTAAACCCTTTACCGTTGCCCAGGTTGTAGATGAGACAATCCTGTTCGGCCAGCGCATATAGCGCGAGCAGGTGCGCCTGCGCCAGATCGCTCACGTGAATGTAATCGCGAATGCAGGTGCCGTCCGGGGTAGGGTAGTCGGTTCCGAAGATCGAGATGGAATTTCGCTCGCCCGCAGCTGCCTGCAGGACAAGCGGGATCAGGTGAGTTTCTGGATGGTGCCGCTCGCCGGAGCGGCCGTCCGATCCGGCGGCGTTGAAGTAGCGAAGGCTGGCGTAGCGCAGCCCATGTACTCGTCCAAACCAGCCCAGCATGCGCTCCATCAACAGCTTCGACTCGCCGTATGCGTTCGTCGGTTCAAGTGGATCGCTCTCTTCGACCGGAGTGCGGCGCGGTTCTCCGTACACCCCCGCCGTCGAAGAGAGAATAAGCCTGTCGACTCGGTTGGCCAGCATGGCTTCCAGCAGCGTCAGCGTGCCCGCGGAGTTGTTGCGGAAGTACTTCTCCGGCGCCTGCATCGATTCTCCGGCTTCGATGAAGGCAGCAAAGTGCAGCACGGCGTCAGGCCGGTGCTCTTGAATCGCGGTGTCGAGCCGGGCGCGGTCGGCGACGTCGCCGACAATCAAGGGCACACTCGCGGGGACGGCCTCGCGATGTCCCTTGCTGAGGTTGTCGTAAACAGATACTTCATGCCCGTCGGCCAGCAGAGATCGAACGGTCGTCGCCCCAATGTAGCCCGCCCCTCCAGTTACCAGGACCCTCATTCTTTTCTCTTCTAACGATTAGCGCTGCTTACATCTGAACAGTACCGTAATTCTTGGTCCTCGTCCAAACCGCCGACAAGCTATACTTTAGATTCCTTAAGGCAGAGCGTTCGAGATGAAAGGCAAACGCTTACTTCTTGCCCAGGTGTGTGCCCGGTCAGGGCTCACGCGCATTCTGGAGACCGTTCTTCGGCGTGATGCGCTTCTGGTCCTGAACTATCACCGCATCGGCAACGCCGAAGAGACGCCTTACGACTCGGGGACCTTTGGTCCCACGGCCGAGCAGTTTGACCGGGAGTTGGGGTACATCAAGTCCCGCTTCGATTGCGTGACCATGGAAGAAGCTGTCGCCATGATGACAGGCGAGGCGCCGGTGCGGCGCAGCCTGCACATCACCTTCGACGATGGTTATCTCGACAACTATCAGACCGCGTTTCCAATTCTGCGTTCGCACGGGCTGCACGCTACATTCTTCCTGCCTACCAGCTTCATCGGGACCCAGCGCCTGCCATGGTGGGACACCATTGCCTACATCGTGAAGCACAGCCGAAAGGACAGCTTTAAGCTGAGCTATCCGCAGCCGGCGGAGTTTCGTCTCGACCGCGCAACACCATCGGCTACGGTTTTCCAGGTGTTAAAGCTCTGCTCCGACAGGTCGACTACCGATTACGCGCCGCTGATCGCCGAGCTGGAGACAGCCTGTGACTGTGCACGGCCCAACGGAAGCTCTGAGCGCTGCTTCTTTAATTGGGATGAGGCACGTGAGATGCAGAGTGCCGGAATGACCTTCGGATCCCACACCCATTCGCACGAGGTGCTGAGCGGATTGTCGCCGGAGCGGCAAGCTGCCGAGTTGACCAAATCGAGGGCGATTCTGGAAAAAGAACTGGGCCGCAAGATTGACATCCTGGCATACCCGGTTGGGCGTCCCTACACATTTAACACAAACACGAAGGCCGCTCTGGCGAACACGGGATACCGCGCCGCATTCTCCTTTTACGGCGGTGTAAACCTGCCCGCCAACGTGAACCAGCTCGACATTCGCCGCGAGGATTGTCATTCGCCCAGCTCCGATCTATTCCGCCTCCAGACGACGCTGGCTGCTGCCGGCAAACGCCTCGGTGGATCGTGACCTCCGTTCGGTTGGCAAGACTTGGGTTGCTAACATAACTGAATGGCTGCGGAGGCTCGCATTTCCACACCCGCGGATCGCCCGGAGATCGCCGATCTCATGCAGCGTGCGCTTGGCCTTGAGGATGGGGCCATTGCCATTGATCCCGGCTTTCAACAATGGAAATACTGGGATCCTCATCCCCTGACAAATGCAGGACGCAGCTACGTGCTCCGCGGCAGGGAAAGGATAGTTGCGCATGGCTGCCGCTGGCCCATGCGGATCCTGACTGAGACCGGCTCATTCGACGCATTTCATCTTATTGACTGGGCTGCCGACTCTACCCACGCGGGCGCCGGCCTGCAAGTGCTTCGCGATTCGTGCGAGCATTCCGCAGCGCTGTTTTCCATCGGTGGCAGCTCCGCTACGCGCCGGATATTGCCTGCACTTGGCGACCACCTTCGCCGCCGCGCTGCGCGAGGGCCGGCACTGAGCTACCAGGTGGCGGGCGAGGTGTATTTTCTCAGCCGGCCGTTGAGGGCGGTGTCCTCCGCCATGCGCGAGGCTCCACTCGATTGGAAGACCCCGGCACGCATGGTGCGCAACACCTATCGCGCAGTTCTGCCGCTACTACGCCTTCCTCCGGACTACGGTTTCGGAGAGATCTCGCCGCAGGAGATTCCGCGTGACCTATGGCCGGTTCCCGGCCCAAGTGGCGCAATCACCGAGCGCACTCCTGAACTCTTTCTGCACTTCGAACGTTGCCCGGCGCTCCGTCAGCCGATGTCGTTTGTCCTCACCTGGCACGGCGAGGCCGTCGGCTATTTCTTGCTCGTACTGGCCGGGAGCGAGGTGCGGGTCGCCGACTATGGCCCGGCAAGATTGGGCGAACATGCTGCTGAGGTATTGGGCATCGCGGGCCAGGTTGCGGCAAGAAAACACTACCCCGATGCATTGCGCCTATCCATCGCCACGTCGGAGGAGCGCGAGCTGGCAGGACTTGTCCGCTCCGGTTTTCGGCAGTCGTATAAAGAAGAGATACGGGCCCTGATAGCCGATCCGGCGCTTCAGCCCGTTACGCACTACCGCCTCACGTATCTCGATCTCGACGCCCTGTGCCTGTAACGTCTGGGCAGCACTGCCGTTTTCCCATTTTGGGCCGCATTTCCCCGGAAAACGGCATTTCTCGCTTTTTGATGCTCCCTTAACTTGATTGGCGGTTGGGGGGAAGAGTAGAACGCTCAAAGAGTAAGGAGTGCGCACTTATGAAGCCTATTCATATCTTCAGCGTTGTACCCAATCTTCCTCCGGAAATCGAGGCTTTACGAGGCATTGCCTACAACCTTCGCTGGTGCTGGAGTCACGAAACGATCGAGCTGTTCCGGCGCCTGGACCGTGACCTATGGGAGACAGCCGGACACAACCCGGTGCTCTTGCTGGGAACCATTGAACAGGCCAAGCTCGAAGCCGCAGCCCACGACGAGGCCTTCCTCGCCCACCTGCAGCGCGTAGATTCTCATCTGCAAACCTATCTTGCAGGCGAAGGCACGTGGTTCTGCCGCACCCACGGATGCGAGCACGACCTGCCGGCCATCGCCTACTTCTCTGCGGAGTTCGGCTTGACGGAGTGCCTGTCCATCTTCGCCGGCGGGTTAGGCATTCTCGCAGGCGATCATCTGAAGTCCGCCAGCGACCTGGGTGTGCCGCTGGTCGGTGTCGGCCTGCTCTATCAGCAGGGGTACTTCCGCCAGTATATGAGCCAATCCGGGTGGCAGCAGGAAGCCTACGTCGGCAACGACTTCCACAATCTTCCCGTCAGCCTGGTGCACCCCGACGATGGCAAGCCATTGACGGTGCAGGTTGAGCTCGCCGGCCACGCAGTGTATGCGCAAGTGTGGAGAGTGCAGGTCGGGCGCGTTCCTCTTTATCTGCTCGACACCAACATCGCCGTGAACACCCGGCCCGAGGATCGCGACATCACCGACCAGCTTTACGGCGGCGACCGCGAAATGCGCATACGCCAGGAGATTCTCCTTGGCATCGGGGGCTATCGCGCTCTACAGGCCATGGGAATTCAGCCTACGGTCTGTCACATGAATGAAGGCCACTCGGCATTTCTTGCCTTGGAGCACATTCAGTACCTCATGCATACGCGCAACTTGAATCTTGCCGAGGCGCGTGAGCTGGCTGCCGCGAGTCTGGTCTTCACCACGCACACGCCCGTGGAGGCCGGTCACGACTACTTCAGCGCCGATCTCATCAAGCGCTACTTCGCCGATACTGCGCGCCAGCTGGGGATGTCGCAGGATGAGCTCTTCCAGCTCGGACGAGCGCCTCATGGCGCCGACTTTTGCACTGCAGTGCTAGCGCTGCGCACCGCGGCACACGCCAATGGCGTCAGCCAGCTGCACGGCGAAGTGAGCCGCAAGATGTGGCAGTCGTTGTGGCCCGGCGTGCCCGTCGACGAAGTCCCTATCGGCCACGTGACCAACGGCGTGCACTTCCGCAGCTGGATCTCCGCCGAATTCAATCAACTCTACGATCGCTACCTCGGGCCGAGCTGGCGCGAGGAGCCGGCCAACAGCGACGTATGGAGCCGGGTGCGCACGATTCCTGCCGAGGAGTTATGGCGCACGCACGAACGGCGCCGTGAGCGGCTGGTCGCATGGGCGCGTCGCCGGGTACGCGACCAGCGCATATACCGCGCCGCGCCCCAGGCCGAGATCGACGCGGCCGACGAGGTGCTCGATCCCGACACCCTCACCATCGGCTTCGCCCGCCGCTTTGCCACCTACAAGCGCGCCACCCTCATCCTGCATGACATGGATCGTCTGCGTCGTTTACTCATCGACACCGAGCGCCCGATGCAGGTCATCTTTGCCGGCAAGGCGCATCCCCAGGATGAGCAGGGCAAGGAGCTCATCCGCCAGGTCACTGAACTGAGCCGCGACCCAGTCCTCGGCCGTCGCGTAGTCTTCCTGGAGAACTACGACATGGCCGTCGCGCGCTACTTGGTGCAGGGCGTGGACGTCTGGCTGAACACGCCGCTGCGCCCGAATGAGGCTTCGGGAACCAGCGGCATGAAAGCCTCAGCCAATGCCGTGCTGAACCTCAGCATTCCTGACGGCTGGTGGGACGAGGTTTGGAATGATCCCAACACCTCCAAGAAGATGGGATGGTCGATTGGCAAGGGCGAAGAGTATTCCGACCCTAAGTGCCAGGACCAGGTCGAAGCTGAGGCGCTCTATGACTTGCTGGAGCGTGATGTAGTGCCCAGCTTCTACGAGCGTGGCTCTGATCGCATTCCTCGCAAGTGGGTCGAGCGTATGAAAGACTGCGTCGACTCGCTCTGCCACTTCATTAACACCCACCGCATGGTGCGCGACTACGTTGAGGGCTCCTATATGAAGGCCCACGCCCGTTTCCGCGAATTGGACCAGGACGGCGCGTGCCGCACTCGCGGGTTGACGGCGGCCTTGGATCGCATTCGCCGCGACTGGCAGGACGTGTGGGTGGCGAAGGTGGAGGATGGAGCCGGCGAAGTCGTCTCTGTAGCTTCTCCCATGAAGATCAGCGCCCAGGTGCACCTTGGCAGGCTGAGCCCGGGCGATGTGGCAGTCGAGTTATATGTCGGTCGCGTGGATATGAACGGTGAGCTTGTCGAAGGCCAGCCTGTGCCCATGCGGCCGGAAGGCAATCCCGTTGGCGGTACGTACCGGTACCACGTGGAGACCTCGATCGCCCGCAGCGGACAGCACGGTTTCACGGTGCGGGTGCGCCCGTATCACCCGGACATGCCGACGGCATTTGTGCCTGGGCTGATTACCTGGGCGGGCGAAGCGAGGATCGCCGCCATGGCCGTGTAGTCGCGTATTGTCGGTCTCTGGGGGACAACTGCGTCGTCAGTGTGAGGCAGCTTGCTGCGGTGCTTCGGACTGGGGAACATTGCCCCCTAGTGCGCGCACCTTATCCTTAAGTCTCTGGCAGACTTCTGCAACGCTGGGCGGCACCCAATCGGCGTCTTCGAGCAGCGGCACCCAATCGGTGTCTTTGAAGTCGAGCTTCCCGTTTACGCGCCTGAACTGGCTCTCTATTACCAACTGGCTCCTCATGAATCGGAGATATTTGTCCAACTCACTCAATATCTGCTGGTAGGCCGTGGAATCGACCTGATTGCACTGCGCTGTTACCAGACCTGCTTCCTTTTGCAAACGTTCTCGCACTTGGACCAAGCGAGCAAAGCGGTCCAGCCAACCCTGGTCAGGGCAGTCTTCAAGCGGTTCTCGAAATGTCTTGAAATTCAGAAAGTCGCCGAATCCGGGAATGAGGTCAGGAACGCGAATTGGTCGCACGTTTGCAAGTTTGGCTTCGAGGTCCGGCCAGAGAGCTTCGAATTTCTCCGCCGTTTTGTGACATATTTTTCCCAACGCCAAAACCAGCTTTCGCGTGTCCTCCTGGTTGCAATTTGAGGACTGAAAGGCTGCAAGCGGTCCGGAGATATCGGCAGGATTAACACCGAAGAGATACGTGAGGATCAGGGATTCCGCCTTCTCACCGGCGATCGCTCCCACCTCAAAATGCATCCATGGGGAATTGATGTTGTCGGGAGTGAGGCAGATGATCGCAGCGTCGGCTCTTTTCAGGTGATCGCGAAGGGCCTCAAACCACAGTGTGCCCTTCTCAATATCGCTGGAAAGAAAGAACTCCTCTCCGGGTAACACTCGCGGTAGCCATTCACGCAGGGAGTCGGCGATCTGCCGGCTTCTGGATTGCGACCAGCAGATGAAGGTGTTCATGGTCGGCACCTCGTTTCACAGTGTGCGGTTGCGGGGAAGTATATATTGATCGCGAGTTTCTCACAGTGAAGCGCCTGTGCAACAAATAGAGGCCGGCTCCTCAGGGCTGCCGGCCTTCGTGACTAAGGTTGCTCTGTCGCTAAACTCAGCTAGAGTCGCGGAAAACGACTAACACGGTACCGAAACGCGAGCCAACGGTTGTCTGCAAACTGCAACTTTGTAGTGACGAGACTGTGCGCCGGCGGAAAATGCCCTCGCCCGAGTCTGAATTGGGCGGGGCTTGCACTGTCTGACGACGCGGGGTCGACAGTGAACTCTCTCGGGCGCTTGGGCCCGTGGTTCCTATGGCACGAAACCAGCCGACCCAGGTTCGAAGTTACATACGGCGACGCGCAACGCTTGCCAGACCTAGCAGTCCACTGGCCACGAGCATCAGCGTCGAAGGTTCCGGTACGGGCCCGGCGAACGCGTAACTATCGACGTTCAAGTTGGTAAAGCCCTGGTTGGAATCCCAGACGATGGCGGTGTAGGTCTGGGCCGCTCCGGCGCATCCGCTGTCGTAACAGAGGTTCACCAGGTCGCCGTTGGAAAGCTGAAAGACGATTCCCAAGCTGTCAACCGCGGGCCCCGGCGAGTAAAAGATATTATTGAAATTGAAAAGATTGCCGCTGTTGGACTCCGGCCAGATCCCCACAATGTCAGAGCCATTGAAGGTGCCGCTCGCGTCGGAGATCAGCCACTGGCCGTCTGTAACCGGCGCTCCGTAGAACAGGCCGGTGGCATCAAGACCCTGCCCCGAAAGCGTGAACGTCATGACATCGGCGCTCGCCACGCTGACGAATAGCAGAGCGCAGCAAAACAGCGTCGCGGCGCGAAACCAAGTAGTCATATGTTCTTTCTCCTGTGCGTTCCCAAGAAACATTCGGCTCATCACGGATCCGAGTCCGTGCACCTTGAACGTGGAGAATGCAGTTCAACGTCCGCAGGCGGCGAAGAGCTAAGTCGCCGGAAAAACGGCACTTGCTGGTTCCTTCCCGATTCGGTCAAGCTAGGCAGTGCAAACTCTTGCACGCATTGAGCAATGATTCGGCTGGTCTTGGGAAGGCAGCATTGCCGCGACGCTTTGTGGTACACCCGCTACAATCTCGAATAGCCGGCGGTAGCGCCATACGGAAGTCAGGAGGGAGTTTGGCGGCAGACGCAGCGAATCTCGAGGAACGCTTCGGCATTGCCGGAGTCGCAAAGGTGGTTGCCGGAAACGGTGGCCTGACGAAAGTTCAGATCTCCGCTGAAGAGGCCAGCGGCGAGATGTACTTGCATGGCGGCCATGTCACTTCGTGGACGCCGACAGGCTCAGGTGAAGTGCTGTATCTGAGTCCGAACTCGCTCTTTCAGGCAGGCCGCGCGATTCGCGGAGGCGTGCCGGTGTGCTTTCCATGGTTTGGCGATAAGGCGGGCGATAAGTCCGCGCCCGCGCACGGCTTCGTGCGCACGAAGGCCTGGGAGTTGGAGTCGATCGAACAAGCAGGGAAGGATGTGGCCGTCAGCATGTCGACGGAGAGCGGCGATGATACCCGCAAGTGGTGGCCACATGACTTTCGCCTCGTGTGCCAGGCGACCTTCGGAGCAGAGTTGAAGATCGAGCTAATCGTCACCAATACGGGAGCCGCGCCCTTCACTTTTGAAGAAGCCCTTCATGCTTACTTCGCCGTCGGCGATGCCGAATCTGCCTACGTGCATGGTCTTGACGCTGCACGCTACATCGACAAGACTGACCGTTTCACGGAGAAGGCGCAGAGCGGCGATGTTCGCTTCTCCGCTGAAACCGACAGAGTTTATCTCGCGACCGAGCGCGCGCTCGAACTATTCGACCCCACAGGCAAGCGCTCTACCGCCGTGCAGAAGCAAAATTCCCGCACCACCGTCATTTGGAATCCCTGGTCGGAGAAGTCCGCCGCCTTGAAAGACCTCGGCCCTGACGAATGGAAACATTTCGTTTGTATCGAAACTACCAATGTCGGCCCGTTTGCGCTTCAGCTCGCGCCACAGCAGAGCCACACCATGGCAGCGCTGGTGCATCCCGTGCCGCTGCTCTAATAAACGAACTGCTGAATCTCGGTCACGCCCTGGTCCGGGCCGTCGACGTACCCGATGCGCTTGCTGGGATTCAGCGCAATGTGAGCCGCAACCACATTGAAAGCATTGGAGAAGTTGAATCCATTAAGGGTTTCCTTTAGGACACCTTGCGTGTCGTAAACGTAGATCGAACTTCCGCTGCTGACGCTAGAGTTCGGCTGGGCCACGAAGAAGAGTTTGTGGATGGGATCAAACTCCACATCAGCGCCACTATAGAACTGCACTCCTTGTGAGTTTGGCAGCTGCACCGTGAAGCCGTTCTGGTCCGCCAGATTGTAAAACTCCACGTTGGCGTCATCTTCTGTCGTCGTAACGAAAATGCCATCCTCGGAGTCGATGGCGATGCCATTGACGAAGCCAAATCCGATGCCGACAAACTCTGAGAACTTGGCATTAATCAGGTCAACCACCCCGATTACGGGCAGGCAGTCAAAGCATCCCGGCCCTCCCCCCAGCACCGCCTGATTGGTCACACTGTCGTACGCTATGGGTGGGGGGACGCTGGCGAAGTTATTGGAATCACTAATATTGACGACCGGACCGAAAGTGTTGGCCGCGACGTTGGAGCTGAATACATAGGGGATGAAGTTGTCGCTATTGTCGTAGGCGAATACCGCAACATTCGGCACTCCCTGACTGCGGCTCACCCCACCGGGCATGATGATGTGCTGCGATCCGATTGGCGGCGTCCAGGTACCGGTGAATTGGTTCGCATTGAGCGGGTTGATTACTTGAAACTTGCGCGTTACGCGAAAAAGACTACCTTCGATCTCATGGTCGATCAGCCCAACGCTGTTGCCGACAACTCCCAACGTGACGAAGTCGTCACCCGCGGTTTGCGTTTTAGACACGACTGAAAGAATCTTGCCTGTCTTCTGATCGAACGTCTCCACCGCGGCCAAAACCTGGCCATTCGCTAGCAATTGGGCCTCGCTCAGCACGCCCTCCGTGCCGTTTTGGTCGATATCAAACCCGAAAATCTGTCCGCCAAACATACTGTGGACGATGACCTTGCCGCCGATGCCCTGTCCAAAGCCGCCAACGGCAGAGCAGAACAGCAGGGCTACACAGAACACTGCCCTCCGGGCTACTTTTGAGCGGCGATTCGAGCCGCTGGCTTCTTCCACGGTACTTGTCGCAGCCGCAGGCAAAACACACGATGATTCCCTTACAGCACGCACTTTTCTCCTCCTTGTCATGCGGACGAATAAATCATCGACCGCGATGCAGTCTTGAAGCTACTCCGGCAGTGGCGTCGCTGATGTCACGCGCTTGTCTGCGCAATTGTCGAGAAGTTGTAAAACCTGAGATTAGGCGGGTTTCCAGGCTCAAGGCTGAGGATCGTTTTTAATATTTGAGGCCAATTTGTTGTCTATGATATGTGCCGGCACAACAGCTGTCGCGGACCGGAACACTTCCGCGACAGCCGCGTTGTGACTGCGAAGATGTACGTCTCGCTAAATCAACTTCTACTGCTTCTTGCCTGCTTGCCGGGCCGGTACTTTGTTGGTGTTATTCATGGGCGCTGTGATGTTGCCGAACAGACCGTGACTCTCGCCGAATGAACCGGCCGTGTAATAGAGAGCATTCACCGGGCCCGACTTTGAGCCATTGCCGAACGACAATCCCCACAGACCTCCGATCCTGATTGGAAGGCCGGAATCATCCAGCATTTCGCTCAGGAAGCCGCCAGTGGTCAAATCGAAACCCGCTATGGCGCCGCTGCCGAAGTTGCCGACCAGGAGCTTGCCGCTGAATGAGCCAAAGCCAGACGCCGGCGCCAGCACGACTGCCCAGGGAGAATTCAGCGCGAAGACATGGGGAAAGCGCATGATCAGGTTGCCCTGGCTATCATATTCGTCAACATAGCCGTGACCCGCACCGGCGACGTCGTCGTGCTTTTGATCATCCTGGAGGGCATAGGTGACGATGATGTTGCCGTTGATGTTCGCGACATTGAACGGGGCGTATCCCATGGGAAGAGTGTTATCGACGAATGTGCCCGAGCCAAACGAATGGGGATTGAAACTGGCATCGAACACATCGACTGTGCCGCCGCGGAAATTTGCCACATACAAGTAGTTGGCGCCGTTGGCGGAGCCCAGGGCCAAACCTTTGTACACAGCTCCCGGCCAGTTGTTGACCACGATTACCGCGTTGGTAGCGTTAACTGCCGGGTTCCAGCCGGAAATCGTTCCATCTTCTGTGGCGAAGATGAACCGCGCCGGATTGCCCATCGTAAGCTGGAAATCCGTGGTGCCGTTAAACACGATCCCGCTTGGAACTCCGCCGTCGGGGCCATCCCACGCGGGGACGGTCACCACCAGGCTCTGCTTGGCTCCTGTGCCGTCGTAAAGGGTGGAAAGTCCGGTGCCGTTGTCGGAGACCCACCAGGGACTCGTCGCACTTGCGACCAACCCCCAGGGATTTACCAGGTCAGTGTCCTGGTTGGTGGCGGCATCAGGGATGTCGGAAACCAGGTTCGTGACAGTATACGTTGTGCTATTCGAAGCTAACTGAGCGGTTGCAGGAAGGCAGAGCAATGCTATCGCAACCACAGATAGCAGTACTTTCAGTTCAAAGCCGGCGCCGAAAACGTTTTTTGCTATGGGCATGGTGTACTCCTTGCTAGTTCAGAATTCTGGGGATTGTTGATTCGCCATCAGCGGGTGGGTCGAATTGCTACCCGAGGGCAAATCTAGGAGAAAGGCAGGTGCCGGTTGTCATGGCAGCGTCCCCAGATTGTTAATTGCTATGCTGTGTATGCTGTGGAGGATGGTGGCGGGACTTTGCGATTCACTCACTGCGCCATACAATGCGGAAAGGATTTCGTTCCATCAGCGAAATCTTGTGTGAATCATTGAGGGGCCTGTAGCTCAATGGTGGAGCAGGGGACTCATAATCCCTTGGTTGGGGGTTCGAATCCCTCCGGGCCCACCACGATCACATGCCCTTCGTGCCCGGCGTTTCTTTCTTTTCTTGTAACTTTCGCACGACTTTCGTGAGCAAGTTGCGCGGAGCAAAACGCACACCTTCGACCAGCACGCGGTTCTTCCATCCCGGAATGACGATGCGCTTGCCCTGCTTCATTCCCTCGTATCCGATGCGCGCTACTTCACGCACATCGACCGTCAGCGGACTGGCCGCCAACCTCGTTCCCTGCAAGTACGCTCGCTTCTGGAAGTTGGTCTTCACCGGGCCAGGACACAGGCAGGTCACGGTCACTCCTGTGCCGATCAGTTCTTCTGCCAGCGCCTCGGTGAAGCTCAGCACATACGCCTTGCTGGCGTAATACACCGACATGAACGGGCCCGGCTGGAACGCCGCGGTGCTGGCGACGTTCAGCAGCTTGCCTTCGCGCGCACGAATCTGCGGCAGAAAGAGCTTCGTCAGGTGCGTGAGCGCGGTGATGTTCACCTGTATCATCTCCGACTCGTCCTGCCAATTCGTCGTCAGAAATGCGCCGGCCGCGCCGAAGCCCGCGTTGTTGACCAGCACATCGAGCACAATCCCCGACTCCTGCAGCTCGTGGTAAAGCTCGTCGGGACTCGCCGGGTGCGCCAGGTCCTTCGGCGCGATGCGCACGGTGATGCCGTAACGCGATTGCAGATCGTCGCCCAGCAGGCGAAGCGCCGTGCGATTGCGCGCCACCAGCACCAGCCGGTAGCCGTCCTGCGCAAACAGGTGCGTCAGCTCCAGCCCGATGCCGCTCGAGGCGCCTGTAATCAGCGCCGTTTTGGGAGCATAAAAAGGATTGCCTACACTCACACGTCAGTTATAGCGGATTTTGGGAAAGGCGGCTCTTGGCTTTTAGCTGTTGGCTCTTAGCCAAAAGGTTAGGCTCGCCAGAGGACACCCAGGACACCGAGAATGAAGAAATGAAGAACGAGTTTTCTCCGTGTTCTCAGTGCCCTCGGTGGTTAATGAAGTAACGCCGCTGACAGCAGGTCCTTCGACTCGTCGCTGCGCTCCTCGCTCAGGATGACAACACGAAGAGCCAAGAGCCAACCCCTGCCTTCTACATCCCCGCCAGCGCCTGCTCCAGATCAGCAATGATGTCCCCGACATCTTCGATCCCGACGGAAATCCGCACCATGCCATCAGTGAGCCCAATCCCCTTACGGCCGGCGACGCCGATGGCCGCGTGCGTCATGCTCGCCGGATGCGAGATCAGCGTCTCGACTCCGCCCAGCGACTCGCCCAGCGTACACACGCGCACGCGCTTCAGAAAGCGCTTGGCGTTGCTCAGCGATCCGGTCTCAAACGTAATCATCGAGCCGAAGCCCGTCTGCTGCCGCCGCGCCAGCGCATATTGCGGATGAGTCTTCAGGCCGGGATAGAAGACCTTCTTCACCTTCCGATGTTTAGTGAGGAAGTCGGCGACCGTGCGCCCGTTCTCGTCATGCTGCTCCATGCGTACGGCCAGCGTCTTGGTGCCACGCAACACCAGCCAGCACTCGAATGGCGAAAGAATCGCGCCCGCAGCTTTCTGAATGAACGCCAGCTTCTCCGCTTGCTCCGCCGTGGTGCACACCAGCACGCCACCGATGCCGTCGCTGTGGCCGTTGAGAAATTTCGTCGTCGAGTGCATCACGATGTCAGCGCCGAACTGGATGGGCTGCTGAAAATACGGCGACAGGAAGGTGTTGTCGACCACTACCTCGCAGCCACGCTTGTGCGCGATGCGGCTGACCGCCGCAATGTCGGTGAGCGCCATCAGCGGATTAGTCGGCGTCTCGATGTGTACGTAGCGCGTACCAGGGTGGATGGCGCGCTCCACGTTGCGCGCGTCCGAGGTGTCGACGTAGGTAAACTCCAGCCCGAAGTTGGTGAGGATCTGGTTGAACAGCCGCGGTACGCCGCCATAAAGATTGTTCGACGCGACGATGTGCTCGCCCGACTTCATCATCTGACAGATCGCGCCGATGGCCGCCATGCCGCTGGAGAAAACGCGTGCTGCCATGCCACCTTCCAGCGAGGCCAGGTTTTCCTCCAGCCGCGTGCGCGTGGGATTGCCGGCCCGCGAGTAGTCGTAGCCTTTGGTCTTGCCCAGCTCTTCCTGAGCGTAGGTCGAAGTCGCGAAGATCGGCGGTGCAACGGCTCCGGTGGATAGGTCAGGCTCATTGCCGACGTGGATGGCGCGGGTGGAAAAGCCGGGATTCTTCGTCTTAGCCATAGTTTAGGAAAATCTTAACCGCGGATTGCCGCGGAGGAGCGCGGATTAAAGAGAAGTCATTAACCACGTATTTGCACAGATGAACCCGGATCGGAAAAACGTACTAGTAACTAGCAATTAGTACAGTCCGAAGGACGGCAGAATGCTAGCCCAGGACGTAAGTCCTGGGTAGGCGGCCAGAAAACCGCCCGAGTCCCTTCAGGGACGGCACAAGAACAAAGCGTCGAAAGCCATGCTGATGATCAATGCTTCAGGCTCATTGTTCTTGCATTCCCCTACCAACCCGCCTTGAAAGGGCACGGCTTCAGCCGGGCCGCACGACACAACCTCTATTCTTGTCATCCCGAGTGGACTTTAGTCCCCGAGGGATCTGGCTTTTGTGTCGTCCCTGAAGGGACTCGGGTTCGTTTACGTGGCCTGCCCAGGACTCACGTCCTGGGCTAGGGTTATATCGTCCTTCGGACTGGCGCATCGGTACAGGCAGCTAATCCAGTCATCACCAACCGGTAATCGCTGCCGGCAGTTTCTTAGTTGTTGGTTGTTAGTGGCTAATTGCTAGCTGCTAGTTGCTTTTTGCTCCCCAAAATGAAAAATATCCTTCGACAAATACCGCTCGGCAGAGTCGGGAATGATCGTCGCCACGCGCTTGCCTGGGCCCAGCCGCTGGGCAATGCCGATCGCCGCAAACACTGCGGCCCCGGCGCTCGATCCCGCCAGCACGCCTTCTTTTGCGGCGAGCTGCTTCACCATATCGAACGCATCGTAGTCGCTGACGGCGATGATCTCGTCGCACACGGAATAGTCAAAGGTCTTGGGAATGAAGCTCGCGCCGATGCCTTCCACTTCGTGCTCGCCCTTCGGCCCGCCGCCCAGAATCGAGCCTTGCGTTTCAACGGCGACGGTCAGCACCTTGGGGTTCTGGTCCTTCATGAAGCGCGCGACCCCGGTAAACGTTCCGCCGGTTCCGCAGCCGATCACAATGGCGTCAACGCGGCTCTGCATCTGCTCGTAAAGCTCGCGCGCGGTGGTTTGATAGTGGAAATCGGGATTGGCCTGGTTTTCGAACTGCGCCGCGACGAACGAGTTCGGAGTCTTGGCGGCGCGTGCTTTCACGTAGTCAATCGCGCCCTGCATGCCTTCCTCGTGGGGCGTGCGAATCACCTCGGCTCCCAGCGCTTCCATGAGCGTGACTTTTTCCTGCGCAAACTTTTCCGGCACGGAGAGCACGACCTTGTAGCCACGGCCGCAGCCAATCAGCGCCAGACCGACGCCGGTATTTCCGGCCGTGGCTTCGAAGATGGTGTATCCCGGCGCAAGCTGTCCATTATGCTCGGCGTGCAGGATCATGCCCAGCGCAGCGCGGTCTTTGATGCTGCCGCCGGGATTCAGGTATTCCAGCTTGGCGTAAACGTCAGCGGCGCCGGCGGGAACCACGTGGCGAAGGTGAAGGACGGGCGTTCCGCCCACAAGCTCAGTGATCTCTTCGGCGACCCGGAGGGAACTCATCTCGGCTGTTTTCATTCTCACCCGTACGGAATGGACTCTAGAAAGAGTACGGGATGCAGGGAAGCGGGGTCAACGAAGCGAGAAATCTGGTATTCGCCCTTGCCTCTTCGCTTTTTGCACTCCATTCATGAATTGTCATCACGAGCGCGCCGCGGCGGGCGAGGGATCTGTTCTCGTCCAAGTCGCGAAGAACGTTCAAGCACTGCGCAGCTACCGCTTTCGCGCCCGCCGACTGTTTCCCGCTGCGAGCAAGAGCGGATCCCGCTCTACGCTCGTGATGACAAGTCCGAACGGTGCCTTCGCGAGGAAGCCTACCCGCCCAAATCCACGTGTTCCACGCGATCGACCTGACGGCCGAGAAACCGCGTCGCCAGCTTCTTGAACTTCTCTACTGAATCGGTAACAAAGAACTGAAACGAACGGTGGTCGAAGGGCTTCGGCATTGTCCCAGCGCTAAAGCGCGGATCATTTTGCGTAGCCTGATTCCCCCGCATGAATGCGGGGGCTCCCGCCTTATGGGGAAGGTTTTCGACCATCGTCTTAACCACACGACGCCGTCGATTCCGCCGAATCCACGATCTGCATTTCTGCCGGAGCCGTTCGCCGCAACAGCGGCGCGATCAGCGGATAATGCGTGCACGCCAGCACCAGCACATCGGCTCCATCGCTGCCCGCCAGCGCTTCGTCGAGATAGATGCGCGCCACCTGCTCGGTCACGGGATGCTCTGTCCAGCCTTCCTCCACCAGAGGCACAAACAGCGGACACGCTTTTTCAAACGCCTCCACTCCATGCCGCTGCAATGCATCTCGATAGGCGTGGCTGGAGACGGTCGCTTCGGTAGCGATGACGATCGCGCGCCGGCTTTTACTGATCTGCGCCGCCGCCGCCGCGCCCGGGTCAACCACGCCTACCACGGGAACCGTCGCCGCCTCCTTGATCTTCGGCAGTGCCAGCGCGCTCGCCGTGTTGCAGGCAATCACCAGCAAGTCAATGTTCTTCGATTCGAGAAAGCGCGTCGCTCCGATGGCATAGCGCGCCACCGTCTCCGCCGACTTCGTCCCATACGGCAGGCGCGCGGTGTCCCCGAAGTAGAAGTAGTGCGCGGGCAGGCGCTCGGCCAGCGCCTTGAGCACGGTCAGCCCGCCGACGCCCGAGTCGAACACTCCAATGCGCGGCAGGCTCATTGCAGCTCCCTGGCAAGCTGCCCGATGTTGCCGGCGAGGTAGAAGCGCCGCAGGTCGGCGTGGCCGGCCAGCGTCTCGCGCTCGGCTCCGTTGACGATGATCTTCACGCGCGTGATTTTCGGATCGTTAGCGTTGAGTGTGGCCACCATCGACGTAATGGTCAGCTCCTCGGCCAGCACGCCGGAAGGATGCGCATCGGCGAAGGCCGCGTTCGTATCGACCACCGCGCTTCCGTCACTCAACAGATAGACGTCGCGAACGTCGGCTCCCGCTCCGATGGGGTGCGGCGAACCCGGTTGCAGATAAGTCGCCAACAGCGCATGCAGAATCGGCTCGCGCCTGTTCGCTGCGCTCGGCGGGCAGCGGAATGCTGACCTGCTTTTTGTACAGAGTCGCATCCGCGTCCGAGGCAAGATAAAGCGTGACGTTCGCTGTGGGACCATTGGCGGGAGATGCGACCTGCTGCTGCTCCTGGAGCAGCCGTTGCTCGTCGGCCGTGACCTTCTTATGCAAGTGCCAGGCATACAAGCCAAGGCCGCCCGCAACGAGCAGCAGCAGCGTGAGCATGAGCACAATACGCCGCGTCACGGATTCACCTCTGGCAGCTTCGATCGGACAGCCGCCACGCCGGCGGCGATCGCCTGAGCTACCTCCGTCTGATAGTTCGCGGCGGCGATGTTGGTGACATCAGCGTCAGGCGGAGCAATCTCAATGGCGACCGCCGGGGCCGCCACGTTATTCATAGGCCGCAACGGAGCCGGTAGGGTTGCATTCGGCAGCTTGCGGTTCTCCAGTTCGGCCGCGATCGATCCGGCAACCACCCCACTCAGGTCCGAGTAAGCCGCCTGCGCTGTGTCCCAGGGAAGAAACTCTCCCGCAGCCGCGTTCTCTGCGGGCAGCAGCTCAGTGAACACGTGCACGCCTTTGCCGGTGTTGGCCGCATGAATAGCGATGTAAAGCGCTGGCCGCGCGGCGTTAATCGAAATGGCCCGCTGGTCCAGGCTGATCGCGTAATCTCCGGTGCGCAACAGCGACGCGGCGATGCCCTTCGCCTGGAGTTCATGCTGCACCCGCCGCGCCAACGCCAGCACTACATCTTTCTCCGGCAACTGGGGCGTGATCGCCGCACCGATGTCCGTGCCGCCATGCGCCGGATCAATGAGCACCAGAAAGCGCGGCCGCGGCGGCGGTTGCGGAGCCGGCTGAGGCAGCGCTGTGGCCGCCTGCGGAACCGGCACGGGCAATTTCTGCACTGCTTGCGTCGGCGGCGGGCCCGGCGCAGCGGTCACGATGATCGTTCTGCCGCCATCGGCGAAGTTGGCCATCAGCGGAGCCGTGCCGGTGATATCCAATTCGGCAATCCCGTCGTGCTCGGAGAAGCTCGTTCCCGTGATCAACGGATCGTCATACTTGACGGGTTCGGCCGATGCCACCACCGGATCGCGCTTGAAGGTCAGGCGAACGCTGCCCGGCTGGGTCGCGATAGTCGGATTCACCGGAGCAGGGAAGCCAAGCAGCAGACGCGAGGGATTGCCTTTCTTCAGGTCGGCAGTGAAATGTTCCGCCACGTTGCCGATCAGCACGCGCTGGGACGCGGGACGATACTGCACCGGTTGCAGGCCCAGGCGGGGCAGAAGCTCGCCAATCGAAGACAGCGGCACGTAGCCATGGTCGTTCTGGATCACAAAGTTGGCACTCAGCTTGAGCTTGTTGCCGTCGATTTTGCCGGTATCCTTTCCTTCCTGAAACTCCCCTTCTTGTTGGCGATTTCCCGCAGAGTTAAAGTGGAACTTTAATTTCTTACCGTTGACCTTGATTTCAATCGAGCCCAGCGGCTCCAGCAGATCGATTAAGCCGACATAGGGCTGGCCGCCTACCTGCAAGACGGTAATGGAATAGACGCTCTGCGGCGAAAAGACGGAGACCTGGCTAGGGGCAGCCTGCGCGTGAACGACGGATCCCGGCCGCTCACTCCAAAGAGCAAGGAAGCCTGCGATCGCCAGAAGCGCGCTCGCGACCGCAATCGGCCCTCGGCGGCTAAACGACAATTCTGTTGCCTGCTGCCAACATTGTCTGCGACTTTTGCTGGTAAGAGTGGGTTAGCAGATTAATAGGGAGTGGCGCCGGAAGCCGGGCCAGTAGGGAAAAGGGCGCTCTGTTTGCCATCTGCTGCGCTTCCTCGAACCGTACGACTTAAGCAGGCGCTCCGAAGGAAGCAAAACGATTGTAACAGCGGCCGGCGGCAAACCCGGTGTTCTGGCGGGCGCATCCATGCATAGAGCGCTCTGCATGGTCGGGGTTAAGTCAACAAGGTAACAGTGCCTGCGCTTCCCGTGTTACCATCAGCCACACAGGCATCGAGGATCTTATGGTCCGCGGCAGCAGTAACGAATCAGGGTCAAGCCGCCCGTCGTTTGGGGATTTCTTAGCCAACCACCGTTGCGGACATTTGCCTCCCGTCCACGTCCATACGTTGGTGCGCTTCCTCTCCCCAATAATCATCTTTGGCGTCCTCTGCTGCCTGGCTGCTACGTTGTGCGTTTCCGCGTCGGCGCAGGACGACACTCCGCAGGTGCACGTCGTGCCGCGCATCCAGCACGACAAAGTCGAAGGACCTCCGGCGACCTCCAGCGCCAACGAGGCGCTGAAGGATGCGAAGCCTTACACGGGCGACATTGACGTTTCGCTCAAAACGCATACCAAGCCATTTCGCAAGGATGTCGATCTGGTTCTGGTGCCGGTGAGTGTAACTGATCCCATGAACCGGCTGGTCACGGGTCTGGAGAAGGAAAACTTCAGCCTGTCGGACAACGGACAACCACAGGTGATCAAGCACTTCTCCAGCGAAGATGCCCCGATTTCGCTGGGGGTCATCTTCGACCGCAGCGGATCGATGAGCAACAAGATCGATAAATCGCGCGACGCGGTGGTGGAGTTTTTCCGCACCGCCAATCCCCAGGACGAGTTCTTTCTGATCACCTTTTCAGACAAGCCGGACTTGCTCGTCGACTTTACGCAATCCATCGAAGATATCCAAAGCCGGCTGGTGTATGCCCAGCCCAAGGGACGGACCTCTCTGCTGGACGCGATTTATCTGGGGATGACGCGGATGAAAAAGGCGCACTATGAGAGGAAGGCGCTGCTGATCATCTCCGACGGCGGCGATAATCACAGCCGCTATACCGAGGGCGAAATCAAGTCCATGGTCAAAGAGGCGGACGTTCAGATTTATGGCATCGGCCTGTACGATCGCGACTTGGGCAAGACTCCGGAAGAGCGGGAAGGCCCTGAGCTTTTGAGCGAAATAACAGAAGTCACCGGTGGCCGCACCTTTGCTATCAACTCGCCCAACGAGCTGGCCGACGTTGCCACCAAGATCGGCATAGAGCTGCGCAATCAATATGTGCTGGGATACCGCCCCACCAGTGCCGCACGCGATGGCAAGTGGCGCAAGATCAAGGTCAGGTTGAATCCGCCCAAAGGCCTGCCGCCGCTGCACGTCTATGCCAAAACGGGATACTATGCGCCAACGGACTAGCTTCTGCCTCCTGCTGGTCACCACAATCTTCCTCCTGGCAATTGGGGCGACCGCTCAGGCTGCTTCCGATCAGCAGTCCACTCCCCAGACTCCCAACCAGCCGGGCAACACAGGGCATGCGCCCGAAGCGGAGGCTCCATCGTCTCAACAAGGCGACCTGTACATCTTCAAGACGGAAGTTGACGAAGTTGCCCTGCACGCGACGGTAGTGGACGCCAACAACCGCCTTGTCACCGACCTGCAGCGCAACGACTTTCAGGTATTCGAAGATGGCCAGCCGCAGAAGATCACGTCGTTCCGGCGGGAAGATATTCCGGTTGCCATGGGTATCGTTATCGATAACTCCGGCTCCATGCGCGACAAGCGGCCTTCGGTGAACGCAGCTGCGATCAATCTGGTGAAAGCGAGCAATCCGCAGGACAAGGTGTTTGTAGTCAACTTCAACGAGGAGTATTTCCTCGACCAGGACTACACGGCTTCCATTCCGAAACTTGAGGATGCCCTGCAGCGCATTGAAGCGCGCGGTGGAACCGCGCTCTACGATGCCACTGTCGCTTCCGCCGATCACCTGAAGAAGAGCGGCCCACTGGAGAAAAGAGTTCTGCTGGTCGTCACCGACGGCGAGGACAATGCCAGCCGGGAGACGCTGGAACAGGCCATCCGCCGGCTTCAGGGACAGAATGGCCCCACCGTCTATACCATAGGACTGCTGGGCGATGAGCACTCCCGGCGCGCCAAACGCGCCTTACGCGAAATGGCCGAGGAAACCGGCGGCGAAGCGTTTTTCCCCAAGGACTTGAGCGAAGTGAACGCCATCACCACGCAGATTGCACACGACATCCGCAACCAATACACCATCGTTTACAAGCCTTCGAAGCCCCAGAGCGAAGGCGGCTACCGCACCGTTAAGGTCGAAGCCAACGCCAAAGGCCACAAGCATCTTCAGGTGCGTACCCGCACCGGCTACTATGCCGGCCAGCAAGCTGCCGAAGCTAATTCGTCGCCGGCAACTTCCACAACGAAGTAGCGCGGTGGAAGCCGTGGCGCGGTCGGAGGCCCCGCATTCGAGGCTGTTACGGAACTCGTGATTGAGCGCCGACGGCGGGGCAAACCACACGCCCGTCCCTCAGGCCGCGTGGGGAGATAGCTCACTCGGAGTAGCTGGCGTCCAGCTCTAGCAGGGCATCTTGACGCAGCACATCAGAACCCGCCAGACGGCGGGTCTTTCACGGTAGGAAATCTGTTGCGCTTCCGTTCTGTACCGGACCACAACGATGCCGGTGCCTCGCGGGAGTCCAGCAAAGCTAGCGGTTTTTCGGCTGAGCCGCGACTTCTGTGATACTTCGACTTCCGGATTACCAGTTGCCTGGACAAGGTAAAAAGGGTGACGCGGGCAAAGCCCGCGTCTCGACCAGATCGAACCGGCAATCCGGAAGCCTCGTTGGTTACTTGCCGCCGTAAGTCTTGGGGGAGCCGATGCCGGTGCACAGGTCCCAACCAACCTTGCAGCGCGAATCACCCGTCGTGATGTCGTTGAAATAAGCCGCGTACTGCGCGGGATTGGCCAGCTCGTTGTACATCATGGTGAGTTCAGCCAGGGACGACGGCTGTAGGCTGCCGGCCGCATTCACGATTCCGGCAAAGGTAGGAGAGGCCCAACTCGTACCTCCCACTGAACCCCAGCTTCCATTGAGGTAAATGGCAGTGCAACAATAGTCGGAAGCGACATCCGGATAGCCGCGAGAGCTTCCTACGATGCCGGCAATGCCATCCTGATAGCTGGGACGCGGCTCGTAGGGACTAATGTCTCCTCCTCCACCGCCAGTGTAGTACTGCTCGGAAGTGAAGTTTCCGCTACCGTCGCGGTTAAAACGAGTACCTCCAACCGCCACGACGTTCGGCGACGCTCCCGGATAGATGCTCACGCCAAGTCCCGAATCACCGCTGGCTGCAAAGTAGACGACTCCCGGTTGGGTGAAGTATTGATCAAAGCCAATTTCCTGAGGAATCTCCGCATCGCCAAAGCTCATGCTCACCACGCCGCCGCCGTTCTGAGCCACTAACTGTCCGGCGAGCACTACCGCACCCCAGGTGGGATCGGTCGCGCATTGCGGGGTTCCGCACAATGGCGACACCACCAGGAACAGCTTGGCCTTTGGCGCCATGGCGTGGGCCCACTCGATATCTAACGCCTCCTCGACCTCCCAGTCCGAGTAAATGGGAGGGGGGGGCGTGTTGAGGGCATAGTGGGGCCAGACCTGTGTAATGGTCGTAGCCGGAATACCAAAGTAGGCGTCAAAAGCGTCCAGATCAGATTGGGCGTTCGGGTAGTAACCAGCGTCCACGATGGCAATAGCGCCAACACCACCGCTGGGCACCGTTGTGCTAGTGGCGATCGGGCAGCCGGTTGGTCCAGCTACCAACTTATATACGCAAGCTACTGACCCAGGAGTTTCGTCACCCGGCGGGGGGGCAGGCAGCGGTTGGTCCGAGTCGACGAAAAAGTAGTTCGTGTGAATGCGACCGGGGACCGGGATGCTGGATGCTGGATAGATAATCCTGTGTCCGTTGTACACGGACTCGACGCTGGTTTGTGCAGATGCTGGGCAAAGGGCTACACCTGCCAACAAGACAAGTGCAACCATCGTTAACGTTAGAATCTGGATGTCTCTGCGGAAAATGGTCATTCATTGGCTCCTGTGTGACACCCCGAAATCATATGGGAGTTCATGGAAAATGCAAGCTCGAAAACCCGTGGGGTGACGTCAAGCTGCTTGTGTAAAAAGGCGGAGGGTGCGGTTTTTCCATTCCAGGTTGAAGCGCTGGAAGATGGAGTAGATGATCCGGTCCACGCTTTTGACGTTCACAAAGCAGACCATGGGCCGGGTGCGCCGTCGCACTTCCACGAAACAGCGTTCGATGATGTTGGTGGTGCGCAGCTTTTTCCATAGATGCCGGGGAAAGCTGAAGAACGACAGCAACTGCGGCAAGTCGCGTTCCAGTTGCCCCACCATCGATCGGTACTGCGCTTGCCAGCGGCGGCGGAAGGTGCGAAACGCGGCTTGGGCTTCACGCCGGCCGTCGGCACGATAAATGGCCTGCGCGTCGGCTTTCACTGCCTCGTAGTCGCGGCGGCGAACCTTTTCCAGGAGGTTGCGCATTTTGTGCACCCAGCAGCGCTGATGCAGCGGGCGCGGATACACCGTCTCGATGGCGGCGGCCAGTCCGGCACAGCCATCGGTCACGATCAGCAGCAGGTTGTCGCCTTTCAGTCCGCGGCGGTACAGATCTTGCAGCAGCCCTTCCCAGGCATTCTGGCTTTCGCCCGAGCTGCGCATGAAGGCCAGCAACTGGCGCGTGCCATCCTGGCGTACGCCGTAGGCCACCAGCATGTGCACGCGCTGCCGACCGCTGGGACGGCGCATGCGCAAGCTGACGCCATCGAGGAACAGATAGGCCCACTCGTCGGCCAGCGATGCCTGATGAAACTGTCGCACCGCGTCGTCCAGCTCCCGGGTCAGCCGGGAGACGGTTTGCGGACTCACTGGCTCGCCCGTAAGGATCGCCACCAGCCGTCCCACTTGCCGCGTGCTGATGCCGCGCAGAAACGCTTCCCGGATCAGCAGCGACACCTCCTCGGCCCGGCGCTGAAACTTCTGTAACACCTGGGGAAGAAAGCCCCGCTTGCGAGTACGCGCAATGCGCAGCCGCAGGGTTCCGAAGCGGGTGACGAAGTCGCGCTCGTAGTAGCCGTTGCGATAGTCTTGCCGCGACTTCTGCCGGCTGTGGCGCGGGCTCACCATATACAAGTCGCGCTGCCGCTCCGACAGCAACTCGAACAGCCGACGCATGCTCTGCTGCACCTGCCCCTGCAGATCGCCCCAGAAACTCTCTTGCAACTCGCTGACGAAATGTTGGAACTGCTCGGTGATCGGTATAACCTTGCCCATGGGTGTAAGTCTCCTTTCGAGAAACGGCTTCTGCTTGTGAGGCAAAAAGCCAACTTACACCCTCTCGCTTTTACACAATCGAGGTTACGTCACCAACCCGTGGGAGTCGTTCTGTCTGCAAAAAGCTTGGCATGCGAAGTTTCTCCGCAAAGGGCCGCGCACCTGTGCGCTGCGATGCCCCAAATGCCTGGCGAGAATCAGCTTCGCGTTGCTCTCGATTTCCACGGAGCAGTAAGCGTTCCTAACGGGTCTGTTTCGTAAGGCGCAGCCTTCCGAACTGTGGGATCCGGGAAAGACAAAGGCGCATCCCGACGAGAAGCAGTGCGAGGCCTGGACCGACCCCTGGCCAAAGCGCGATGGCAAGTGGCAGATGGTTGCCGCGCAGGACCCCGCTACTCGTACTTCAACGTTTGCACGGGATCCAGCCGCGCGGCGCGGCTCGCCGGATAGAGCCCTGCCAGCAAGCTCACCACAATCGAGAACCCAATCGCCGCTCCGATCAGCCACGGCGGCAGAATCCACACCGGTTCAGCGGGAAGCTGGTGCCGCTGTAGATAGAATCCTGTTCCAATATTGATCGCCTTGCCGATGGCGAAGCCCAGCACAACTCCCAGCAGGCCGCCGAGGAATCCCATCGCGCCCGCTTCGGTGAAGAACAGTTTCTTCACGTCACCGTCACTGGCGCCGATGGCTTTCATTACGCCGATCTCGCGCCGCCGCTCCAGCACTGCCATGACCAGTGTATTGACGATGGCTAAGGTCGCTACCGCCAGCGCCAGCGAACCGAAGATGCCGAGGAAGACGTCCAGCACGGTGAAGAACCGTCGTAGGCTCTTTGTGGCATCGAGAACGGAAAACGTCCGGAAGCCCATCTTGCCGATCGCGTCCTGCACTGCCTGCACTTTGGCCGGGTCCTTCACCCGGACAGTGAGCGTCATGTAGTTCTTGCCGGTGCCGCGTAGCGAGCTGCGCATGTCGGTGAATTGCGCCATGTTCAGGCGCTCCATGGTGTCGACCGGAAGAAAGATGCGCCCGCGCGAAACCGTGCGCATGCCGCCGTAAGGTTCTTCGTCGATGATCCCGACCACCTTCACCTGCTGCGTCTTGCGGACTACGGAAAACCCATAGCTGTCGCCCGAGTCATCCGCATTGCCGTTGTCCTGTGGGGCTACTCCCGGACGGTCCGGCGTGTCTGCCTGCAGCGCCTGGCGCTCGCCATAACGCAGCGTCACCTCCTGCCCGATTAGAGCGTTCGGATCTTTCGCATTGAGCTCCTTCGCGAAATCTTTCAGGATGACAATCTCGTCAGCGTCGTCGTTGGTGAAGAAGTTGCCCTTCAGCGTCTCGAACGCTTCGTTCTCCCGCGCCGACATGGGCAGGCCGGTGACGAACCCGAAGTGGGTTTGGCCGTCATATCCGATCTCGCCCATGACGCGCATCTCCGGCTCGACTTCGGTCACATAGGGCAGTTTGGTTATCGCCTCGCGGGCAGGCTCGTCGAGGATGGGTGCTTTCTCCGGATTCGGCGCCTTGGCATCATCTTCCCGGTCGTAGCCTCGGAAGTCCTGCCGCGAGGTGACGAATACGGTGTCGAACATTCCCGAGCCCGCCAGCCGCCGTGTTGCCAATTGCTGCAGCCCTACTCCGAGCGACAGCATGGCCACCAGCGAGGCCACCCCGACCGAGATGCCGATGGTGGTCAATCCATTGCGCAACTTTGATTGCCGCAGATTGCGCACCGCAAGTTCAAACAAGTCGTAGCTCTTCACGCGCGCACCTCCTGGCCTGCGAGCTTGCCGTCGGCGAGGAAGATCAGCCGCTGCGCGAAACGGTCAGCCAGCGCGCGCTCGTGCGTCACCATGACCACCGTCATGCCCAGCGACAGGCTGACGTCACGAATCAGGTTCAGGATGTCTTCTCCGGTGTGGCTGTCGAGGTTGCCGGTGGGCTCGTCAGCCAGCAGCAGGGAAGGCCTGTTGGCCAGAGCGCGCGCGATCGAGACGCGCTGCTGCTCGCCACCCGACAGTTCTGACGGACGATGGTCCATGCGTTTCGCCAGTCCTACGCGCTCCAGCGAGTCGCGGACTCTTGCGGCACGCTCAGTGCGCTCCAGCTCTGCAAAGCGCATCGGCAGCTCAACGTTCTCCGTCACTTTCATCGACGGAATCAGGTGGAAGGACTGAAACACCATTCCCACGTCGTTGCGGCGATAGCGCGCGAGTTCTTCCGGTGACATCTTCGCCAGATCGCGGCCGTGCACCACAACCGAGCCGGAGCTTGGCCGGTCCAGTCCCGCGAGCAGGTTCAGCAGAGTCGACTTGCCTGAGCCCGATTGCCCAAGCAGTGCGACAAACTCACCCGGCTCAATCTGGAGAGAAATACCGTCCACGGCGCGAATGACGTTGCCGCCCATCCGGTAGTGGCGGCTGACGTTTTCGGTGCGCACCGCCGTCCTGACGTTGGAATCTGTGCTGGAGTTCATCTGTACCTGATTCGATGCTTTACAACATTCGCAGACGCAAGGAGCGCCTTCCCGTCATGGTCCCGCTCTCCTGTCATGGTTCTGTGAGTGGTACGCAAGAAGGAGGGGGCTTGGTCGCGGCAAACTGTAACGAAGTGTTAAATGCCGCCGCTGGAAGTCAACGCCCTTCAGCTACAGTTGCAAATCACAACTGTTGCACGGATGCTGCAACACTTTTTCGTTCGCCGTATTGACACACCGCGATAGTTAATAGGAACATCTACTCTGCTAATAAGGGTCAACCTTCGTCGTAAAAAATTCTGCCGGTCTCAACTTGAGATTGGCTCACCTGCCAGTTACGATCTGCCTTAGCTGGTCTGAGCTTTTTAGACCTGAGGAAGCGCGCTTGAAACCCAAATTTCGAATCAGTTGCTACCTTGCTCTGGCTGTCGGAACGAGCCTGCTCTGCTCTGCAGCCGAGCCGCAAGCCAAGCCGGCGGCGCAACATTCGCCGCAGCCGCCCACCTACGTGATTACGAACGAGGACTGGCAGTATCCCTACAACACTCAGTACTCGGTGTATCTGGCGACCGGCACGGACAACGCGCCGTCGCTGACGTTCCAGACAATCCTCTACACCAATGACTTTGGCAGCTTTGGCGGTTTCTTCGGCACCCCGCGCATCGCTTCGGCGCCGGACGTCAACACCAACTGCGTTTATCTGTCGAATTCGGGCGATAACACCATCGCGGCCGTAGCTCTCAACACGCAACAGATCGTTGGTACGCACTCCGGGTCGCTTACTGATGACGGTATGCCTAACGGCATAGGGTTGGCTGTCAACGCGGGCTACCTCTACGCCGGCTATACCACTTCTCAAACCATTGGCGTGTTCGCTACCACTCCGGGGTGCGGGCTGACGTTTCTTCAGGATGTGCCTGCGGCAGGTTTGCAAGGCGGGGGGCCTACCGGCATGGCGGTAAACGGCAGCATCCTCGTCGTCACTTATGGTGATGGGTCGATCCAGTCCTTTGACGTGACCAACGGTATTCCTGTACCGAACAATGACTTGCGGAATTCGCTCGGTTTCGCTGGGCCGGTCACTGGACTGAACTCCCCACTGGGCAACATCCCCAACGGCGTGGATTTGAGCCAGGACGGTCGCTGGGCCATATTCGGGGACACGGCCACTTTGCCTGTGGTCGAGGTTTCAAGCCTTTTCACCTTCGCCCACGAACAACTGGCCAGGACGAGGGCCTACTTCACGCTGGGTTCGGGAGTCGATGCCGCCACCGTTCGGTTGAGCCCTGACGGCACTCTGCTGTACATGGTAAACAGCGAGAGCGGCACGGTCAGCGCTGCCTTCTTCAATACCGCTACAGGATTACTGACGCGGGGCTGCACCTCACCGGTTTTGCAGGGTTTCAACAGTCGGCCCTGGTACGGGCAAGTGGTAACCCGCGACACGACCGGCACGGGCAAGGTGCTGTACGTGGCGGAGTTTGGGCGCGGCGTCGACGAGGAGACGAATCCTTCCGCTATCGGCATCCTAACCATCGCGGTCAACGGGAACACTTGCACGCTTGCCGAATCTCCGAATTCTCCCGTGATGCTGACGTGGCCGGGAACACTCTCGCTGGGCGCATATCCTCCGCGGCCATACTAACTTTTTGTTCGGATCATTTGGGTTCAGGCTCTTACCGATGAGGCAACAAGAATGAAATTGAATTACAAGATTAGCCTGCTGTCGGCCATACTCTGCGGAATTTCCCTGGCGTCCGCGGCGCAGAATTTTTGTCCGCCACGTCCGACCTACGGCGACGAGGTGGTTAGTCCGTTGGACTTGTACAGCCAGAACGGCGTTCTAACGCTCAATCTCGCGCTGATGAGTTCGTTGGGGCCGACTCAGCAGGTGCGCTACTGCTACGTCTACATGAACGGCGACCAGCCAGTGGAATCCCCCACGCTGCGACTGAATGCCGGAGATCAGCTGATCATCAACTTCACCAACAACATCACGGTCACGCAACCCAACCACCCTCTCAAATCGCGCCATGCGCCCAACATGCCGATGCCCATGGGTGATCCCGCGCTCGCCAAGAAGACCGGCGACTATTGCATGGGCGGCGTAGTCGATGCCACGACCACCAACATTCATTTCCATGGCATGAACATTCCACCCTTGTGCCATCAGGACGAGGTCGTCTATACCGTCATCCCCAACGGCGGCGCACAGTTCCAGTACGACACCCAGATTCCGCCCAACGATCAATTCGGTGCGTATTGGTATCATCCCCATCCGCACGGGTTCTCCGCGCCACAGGTCTTCGGAGGAGCCGCTGGTGCACTGATCATCAATGGCTCGAACCAGTACACCCAGGGACTGCCGGAACGCGTGTTGGTGTTCCGCCGCTATGCCGATGCTTTGACCGATGAGGATGGGCAATTCACGGTCAATTTTGTTCCGGCCGGCAAGCTCAAACCGCTGCCGGTAATCAACACCGTGGCGGGGCAAAAGGAATTCTGGCGGGTGGTGAATGCTACGACCAATGGCTTCCTCAACTTGCAGATATACGCAGACCAGGCTTTGCCCTTGCTATTGGTCTCAGTGGATGGCATACCGCTCTCGCAACCGCAAACCATGACTTCGGTCAACATACCTCCAGCAGGGCGCGCAGAATTCGTTGTCCCGGCGTTGCAGGCGAACGTGAAGACGACCCTTCAGACCTTAGGCTACGACACGGGGTCGATCGGCGATCCGATGCCGCCGGCCAACCTGGCCAACATTGTTGTCGCCGGCGGAAGCAGTAAGGGGCCCGCGCTTCCCAAGGTTCCACCGCCAACCCCTGCGAAGCGCGCCGCGCGCTTCTCCGGCGTCGCCGGCAAGAAGCCCACCGCCCAGCGGAATCTCTACTTCTCCGAGACGAATGTTGGGACCAACGGGCCGGGCCAGTTCTACATCACGGTGCAGGGTCAGATCCCCAAGCTATTTGATGCCAACAACCCGCCGGCTATCGTCACCAAGGTTGGGGCGATCGAAGACTGGACGGTCTCCAACCAGACCGCCGAGCCGCACGCCTTCCACATCCACCAGTTGCACTTCCTGGTGATGGCAATTGACGGCCAGACGCTGGCACAACCGTATCTGGCGGATACGATCACCATTCCCGAGTGGGCGGGCAGCGGCCCTTACCACAATGCCACGGTTCGCATGGACTTCAGCGATCCGAATATTGCCGGCAAGTTCGTCTACCACTGCCACATCCTCGACCACGAGGACGGCGGCATGATGGCGACCATTGAGGTCGACCCGAACTAAGCTGGAGCTACGACATTGGCGCACGGGATCTCTCGTGCGCCATTCTTGTTTTTTACGAGAGAAGGGAATCGCGCGTCTGCCGTGAACTGGCATCGAAACCCGTTTCTGCCGGCCATCTTCGTCGCCGTCGACTCAAAATGCCCAGCCCCTCCGAAATCCGCTGTGGCAGGAGGTGGCGAGACTTCGCGCCCCGGAATTGATCATCACACCGGGAGCGTCTCACCGGGCAGCGTCTCAGAAGATTCGCCCGTCGAGCCCCGCGATAAACTGAATTCCATCGATCACGAGGTTCTTCAGCTTGTCGTCGTTCGTGAGATAGACATCGACACGCGCTGCCGACGCGGTTGCCAGATGTATTCCATCAGCCGGTGAGATCCTGTATTGGGCGCGAATTTGCGCGTAGCGCGTAACGGCCTCCAAACCGAAGGGCAACACGGTGATTTCATCGCTGTTGAAGTACTCAGAAAACTTTCTGACCTCGTCGAGTTTACCTTTCTTGTAAGGGCCAACCAAAACCTCCGCCACCGTAAACATCCCGGTACAAAGTTGGTCCCCGCGGTGGGCCATCTTGCGGATGATCGCCTCCACCAGGGGTCCGCATTGCGGATGGTTCTCCAACCAATAGATGAAGACCATGCTGTCACAGTAGACAAGGCTCACTTTTCGTCACGCTCGTCGCCGTAGAAGTGGCTGCGCTCGCTGTGCAGGAAAACTTCGCCACCTCCGAGTGACTGGAAAGTTTCTTTCATTAATCCACGTAGCTTGAGAAAAGATTCGAAGCGGTTTGGGGAAGTCTTCCGGCTCGCAGGTTCTCCCCGCGCGGAGTCATCCAAAAGGCGGTAGACATATGTCATGCGAGTTCCCATGCCGGAAGGAGGGCCCGACATGTCCTCAATCTCGATCCGATTCTCCTCTTGGAATTTCTTGGACTTCAAGACTTGGCAAACATTCGGGACGAGGTTCTTGAGACGAAGTCCGCGATGGATGTCGCCGGCAACCACCTTTACGCGCCGCTCGCCGCGACGCCGTGCCGGTGCAATATAAGTTGCTGCCACATAAGAGCGGATCTGATGGGCCCAGTTTGCCGAAGCCAATGACATATCCTCCAGTAAACAAGCATAACATAAACCAACAAACACAACATAACACTGGCTCGGGTTCCGGGCATCGGGACGGCCACGTCCTTGAAGATGTTTCCACCGGCCTCCGCCAACACGCATGTACGTCGCGCCGCCATCTCGGCAAACGCAAAGCCGACGATCAGCGAGTTTCAGGCCGCGGAGCAGTCAGATTTCGAGGAAATGGATAGATCTACGTAAGGCGGAGGCGATGGGCGCTGCGGTGAGAAAAATTCCTCAGCCAATGATGCCGCCGACTATCAGCAGCACCTGAGGCGGTAAGCGACAGGCCGCCCAGCAGCACTGCTTGGTTCCTTGCTGTCTACGCCGCCGTCGGATGGGGCATGCTCAGCCGATCCCCAGGTCCTCCGGCAGCTCCAGCGGCGTGCCACATTGGCGGCAGATGACAGCCGAACAGTCGCCGCAGGTGAGGGGATCGTCGACCTCGCGTGCGCACTTGGGGCAGTAAAGTAGCGAGGTCGACTTGCCGGGACCGCCAGCCGACGGTCCATCCTGCTGGGCCATCTCTACTGCTTCTTATGAGTAGTAGTGTGATGGGCCGGCGCTGCGGTCGAAATCGGGTTCCCGTTCTTGTCCAGCAGTATGCCGTCCGTGAATGTCATCATGAACGGATTCGGCGTGTAACTCGAAACCACACCCTGGAAAAAGATCTCCGATCCGGCTTGAGGAACCAGCTTGGCCGGCAGCGCCTTCGCCATGTTCACCGTGATGTCGGCTTTTTTGTCGCTGATATCGTCTTCGCTGCCTGCCAACTGCAAGCTGCTTGCGCTGGCGCTGATCACGCTGGCGCCAAGCTTGACGGCTTTGTCCTTGATGATGTTCCAGACCGTGTCAGCGGCAGACTGATTGCCGGAGGACAGGACCAGCTGCCACTCCGCGAAACTCATCTTCTTGGGGTCTTTGGTCTTTACCAGATCGGCTGCTTGCTCAGCCGGGGAAGGCGGCGGAGGCGCGGCGGCCACCGTGAAACCCTGCGGCGGCAAAACGCTCGACGAACCCTTGGCCTGGGCTACCAATTGTTGCCAGCCATCTTCGGAGCCGTGATAGCGGATATACTTCTTGCGGCCATACTCCAGAATCTGCTGCTGTCCGTCTCCCTGGGCCAACTGCGATGCCTTCACGATGTACCAGAAGCCTTCCGGATTCATTGGCTTCGCTTCCAGATCGGCCTGGGCCAGCGGATAGAGGTCGGCGATGCTCGGCTGGCTCTCGTGCGACACTGCCGCGGCAAAATCCTTCCCCGCGTCCGGGTAGTTCTTGGCCTGGAGAGCAACGAATCCCAGGCCGCCTTCGAAGATGGCTCCCAGTTCGTTATGCAGCTTTGTAAAATCTTCGTCGCTCATTCCTTCCGGCTTGGGCATGTTCGGCAAGGCCTGCTCGCCGCGGGTGGCATACTGTTGGACCAAGGGCAAATTCTGCTGCAGATTCTGGGCCGTGGTGGTCGCCCGGTAGGTGTACGTCAAGATGGCCAGTGCCCGGACGTTGTTGGGGTCCATCTGCAGGATGCGGTTGGCGGCATCTATCATTTTGGGCGCGTTGCCTGCCTGCTGATAAGCCGCCATCAGTTGCTCGGCCGCATCGATCTTCATCACGCTGTTGGGATACGTTTGCAAGAAAGCTTCCAGAGCCTGCGCCTTGGCGTTAGGGTCCTTCTGCTGAATTGCACTGACATAGGCGTTGTACTCGGCAGGGTCCTTAATCTCCTTCTTCTGAGTAGCTTGGCCCATCGCCGCGGTTGGCAGGACGAATCCCGAGGCGGCTACAACCAGCAAGATCACCAGTAGCAACTTTTTCATTCGCTTGGCTCCTTGATCCTGGGAACGGATGACGATTTCAATCCCCCGCGCTTGCCTTGGCGGCGCGTGCTTTTCCTTCACATAAAACTGAAGATGCACCACTCCGACCGGATAATAAACACACCTACAGGTGTAGCAGGAAACGTTGGGGCGCAGAAAGCGGATTATAAGTATGTACAGCGAGTAAGGCAAGTTATTGACATTCGTGACTGGGGTCAGAATCGTACGATGCGCGAATGCAAGTGGAGGATGTGTGCCTAAGGCGGCCTGTTGCGCATCAATGGCACACTCAGGGCGGTGCAAAAGTTCGTGCCGGCAGGCCCGGACCGGCTGCCGCTATTCATCATTTTTCTCCCATCCAGGCGGCCTGTTGCGTCTAACCTGTAATGCTATATATACAGGTTAGATGGGGGACTGATTCCATGAGCGAGCTTCAGCAGATTCTTGAGCAGTACGACCAAACTCTGATCGGAGAGGCGTGGTACGGCGATCCGGTGTGGAAGATCCTTGACGGCATTGACGCGCGTTGCGCGGCAGCGCAGCCGATTGCTGGGGCACACACCATCTGGCAGCTGGTGATGCATATGGCGTTCTGGGAGAACATCGCCACCCGCCGCTTTTCCGGTCCGGTCACACCCGATGAGGCTGGCAATTTTCCGCCAACACCGGCAGCCGATGACGCCGCCTGGCGCAAGACGCTCGACGAGTTTCGTGCTTCAAACGAGGCGTTCCGGGCAGCGCTATCGCAGGTTGACCCCACACGGCTCAGCGAGAACACTCCGGGCGGGCAGCGGTCGTTTCGCTATGAGATGGTGGGGGTTGTACAGCACGACATCTATCATGCGGCGCAGATTGCCCTGCTCAAGAAAGCGTACGCTGCAAGCCGGTAGGGCCCGGCACTGAAGGAGAAGGTAGCAGCGCCATGGTGACACGCGCGCTTTGAAATGAAGGATGCGTTTCATCTGCTTTGCCACGCGCTATAATTTGCCAATGCGTTTGCCGCAGGCAGGCCCAGGGCAAACGCGCGCATCCATAGAAGCATGCCTGAACATATTAGGAAAAAGCTCGAACAGGAGATCCAAACCCTGGAATACGAGCTCAACCATGAACTGCCGAAGGAACTGAAGAAGGCGGTGGCCATGGGCGATCTCAGCGAGAACGCCGAGTATCACATGGCCAAGCAGCGCCAGGAGTTCGTTCGCGCCCGCCTCGGCCAGTTGAAGAAGCGGATGGCGGAGCTGTCGCTCGTCAACATGTCTAACATCCCTAAGGACCGCGCCGCTATCGGATCTACGATCGTTGTGTTCGATTCCACCAAGAATGAGGAAATCGAATACAAACTGGTGACCAGTGAAGAGTCGGACGTTACCAAGGGGCTGATTTCAACCAGCTCGCCTATAGGGCGTGCGCTCATGGGCAAGAAGGTAGGCGACGTCAGCGAAGTTGTGACCCCAACCGGCAAGCGCGAACTGGAGGTCCTCAAACTCGTCACGATATACGACGAGGCGTAGCTATGACGTGGACAAGCGCCGTTGGGAAATCCTGCAAGTGGCTGTTGTACAAGATTGTGCACGGCCTGGCACTGACGCGCATTTCGCCCAACGCGCTGACGTTCCTCGGCTTGGTAATCAATGTGGGGGCGGCCGTGCTGTTTGGGCTGGCCAACTCCGGCAATCAGCGGCGCATGTTCGTCTATGCTGCGCTGGTGATCATCGGCGCAGGAATCTTCGACATGGTGGACGGCCGCGTCGCCCGCGCCACCAACCAGGTCACCCAGTTCGGCGGCTTCTTCGATTCCGTCATCGACCGCTACAGCGATGTTGCGCTCTTCTTCGGACTGCTGGTCTATTACGCCCGCGCCAACCGTTTCCTCTACGTCGTGCTGACTGCGCTGGTGATGATCAGCTCGGTTCTCGTCAGCTATGCCCGGGCCCGGGCCGAGTCGCTGATCCCAAGCTGCAAAGTCGGCTTCATGGAGCGTCCCGAGCGCATTGTGCTCATCATCATCGGCGCGCTCTTTAACCGCATGGCCCCGGTGCTATGGATCATTGCAGTTCTGAGCACCATTACCGTCATTCACCGCATCCGCTATACCAAACAGCAGCTCGCGCTGATCGAGCCGCCGCCGGTTCGCGTGCGTCCCGACCCCGTACGCTTCGAAGAAATCGTTCGCTGACCAACGCTGACGTGAGGTGCGAAGAAGCGGCCAGATTTTCGACGGAATTTCGTTGAAAAACGGCCCTATTTCGCCTCAGAACCCGTCTCTCCTGGGGTTGAAAGTGGGGTTTTTTCGCCACCGGAAGCCTCGGCTTCGAGTCGCGTACGCCGCTCACCTGCCGAATCGGACCCAAAAAGTAGCCGAATTCGCGTCGAAAAGGGCCCTGAAAATCGAGATTTCTGCGCAAATCTCGCAAGAAAACCGGACTTTATGCCGGTTTCGGTGGAGCAATTTTTGCCACCTCGGGCGCCTCTCCTTATGCCGGGTTGACGGCTGGCGGAGCCCCTGACGGAGTGGCCGCCTGTCCGCAGTAGGGGCAGCAGGTGTAGTCGCTCTTGATCGGCTGTCCACAGCTCGGGCACACCGGCGCCAGCGCGTAGCGGCAGCGCGGGCAGAAGCGGAAAGAATCATTCACCGTGAATCCGCAGCTCGGACACTGCTTGGGCAGTGGCTTGCGCAGGATGAAATAAATAATGAAGCCGATAAGGTTCGGCACGAACAGGCAAACCAGCGTCCATAATGTAGGACTCATGCCGCGCCGCGCTGCATCGCGATTGACATAGCTCAGCAGCAGCACCCAGCAGATGACGAAGGCGGCGCAGAGCAGGACCAGCACGGGAACTATCGGCCGAGGTACGCCGTGATCAAGCGCTGCCGCAAAGAAGAGCGCGATTACGCTGCAAATGCCAAGCGCAAATGCGAGAAACCAGCCAAACTGTGGTATCACAGCCAGTTCCGTTCGGAAAGTCGATTTCTGTTCGTTCATTGCAATTCCTCGCAGTGGTCCAGCAGCGTCCAATCGGCACTGGACGTTCTGACGAGAGCCGGTCGATACCGGATCATAATGCCAACGCCATAGCGATCCCCGGCGTCAGCCAGAAAAAGACGAACCCGGTTGCGATGATCCAGGGAGCGACGTGAATCTGCTGCGCCAGCCAGCCGCTTATTTTCCATCCGGCGAACGCCGAGCCTGCCGACCATAGCAGCCCAAGGCAGAACGAAATGCCAATCAGGAATACCTTGGCTTCGTGGTCGCGAAGTTCAGCAGCGCGAGCGCGGACACGGGCTTGCGTGTCCATCACTAAAGACGCGCTCGCAGTCACCGGCATGTTGCGCAACGCACGTGCCGCCAGTTGCAGCTCTTCCGCGAAAGCGGCGCAGCCTGCGCAACCGGACAGGTGCGCCTCCAGCCATACTGCCTCGCTATTGCTGAGTCCCTCAACATCGCTCAACAGGACAAGCTCGCGGGCGCGATCGTGATCGGAGCCATTCATTCGCCGCCTCCTTTCAATGCCGGGCGCAGCGCCATGACGCCGCGATACAGGCGCGTCTTCACCGTGGCAACGGGTATGTGGATCAACTGTGCAATCTCCTCAAGTTTCATCTGTTCATGGATGCGAAGCGTCAGCACTTCGCGAAAGATCGCCGGCAGCCGGTTGAGGGCCGCTTCCAGGCGAGCACTCTCTTCGTTGGCTGCGGCTTGATCGAACGGCGAGGGGCGCGCGTCCTGTGGCTCGAAGGGCGCGCCGTCTTCGCTGTCCTGCATTTCGTCGAGACTGGCCGGCCTGCGGCGGCGCAGGTGATCGATGGCGACGTTGTGCGCGATGGTCAGCAGCCAGGTCACGAAGCGGCTCTTGCCGTCGTAGAGATGGCCTTTCTCCAGCACCCGCATCCAGGTTTCCTGAAAGAGGTCTTCGGCGGTCGAGCGGTTGCCGGTCAGATGCAGCAGGTAGCGCAGCAGCCGATGCTGATACTGCGCGATCAGCGCGTCCATCAGGTCGGCGTCGCGCCGGCGCAAGCCACGAGCTATGCGGGCCTCTTCGGTCTCCATCGAAAGCAGCGAACTGAATGCGGTGGCCACCATGCTATCCGGGTATACGGATCAGGGCCAGAAAAAGACTCAGGGGCCGCTATTCGCTCTTGGCTGCTCACCTTTCACCCTTTTGACCATCGCCCTTCTTGGCTGTCATCACGAACGAAGTGAGGGATCTGCTCTTCGTCGACCGGGCGAAGAATGCTTTGCACTCCCGGCAGTCAATTCCCATCGGCCCAGTACCCAGCGCCGTAGGCGGGACATAGGTTAGCCCGCCGTTTCAACGGCGGGAAAAGGGGTTTCGTGAGATCCGGAGTCCCGTAGGGACGACACCTCACCCAAAGACGTACCGCGTGTCGTATGGAATTCCGCATTTCTGCAACAGAGCTGTGAATTCCTCTTCGAACGTATGCTTTCGATGGTGCTCGGGCTGATTGGCGATGTACCTCATCACAGTTTCGCGTTGCGACTGGCTGACGCTAAATGCGCCGTATCCCTCCTGCCATGCAAATCGACGCTGCGTTTCATTGATCCATCGTGAGCTGTTTCCCTTAATTTCCTGCATGGCTCTTGCGAGCGGCATCATCGGGTGCAAATCGATGAGGAGATGCAAATGATTGGCTGTACCGCCCGCCTCAACTACAACTATGTTCTTGGCTTTGCCGATACCGGCGATGTAGCGCCATAAAGCCTGCGGATCGTCGATGAGGTTCATACGCTGTTTAGTGCTGAACACGCAATGAAAAAGAGAGGAAGTGTAGGTGTGCGGCATACGGCGATGAGGCTAATGGATCAGCGCCATTGCATTCCGTGACACACGGCACACGCCGATGTTTGTGTCGTCCCTACGGGACTCGGGTTCGATAATGCCTGCTACCCGCCGTTGAAACGGCGGGCTAACCTATGACACGCCTACGGCGCTACACCCCCGCGCCCGCTGCTTCTTTCCTCGTTTACAATCATCTGTTTGTACATACCCCAAAATTTCAATCTGTAGAGCGGAGCGCACGATTGCCTGACACTATTTATGACGTCGCTATCATCGGCAGCGGCCCTGCCGGATACACTGCGGCCATTCGCGCCGGCCAACTGGGCCTGAAGACCGCGCTAATCGAGAAAGATCCCTACCTTGGTGGCACCTGCCTGCACGTCGGATGCATTCCCACCAAGGCGCTGCTGTTCAACGCCGAGGTCTACGACCACGTGAAGGAAGGCCCCGAGCTGGGGCTGGAGAACACTGCCGGGGTAACCCTGAACTGGGACGCCATTCAGAAGCGCAAGCAGGGAATTGTCGACAAGCACGCCAAGGGCTTGCAGTTCCTCATGCGCAAGAACAAGGTCACCGTCATCGAGGGCTACGGCAAGCTGACCGGCCCGGCGAAGAGCGGCATTCACACCGTCGATTAGTCGGAAGGGAAAAACGGCAAGTCACAGGTGCAGGCGAAGAACCTGATACTTTGCACCGGCTCGGTGGCGCGCATGCTGCCCGGCATGGAGCCGGACGAGCAAATTCTCACCAACATTGAGATCCTCAGCCTCAAGACCATCCCCAAGTCGCTGATCGTCATTGGCTCAGGCGCAGTGGGCGTGGAGTTCGCCAGCATCTACAAGTCGTTTGGCGCGGAGGTGACCATCCTCGAAATGCTGCCGCGCTATGTGCCAGTGGAGGACGAAGAAGTCTCGAAGGAGTTGATGCGCGTATACCGCAAGCGCGGTATCAGCGGTTTCGTGAACGCCAAGGTCGAGAAGGTGGAAAAGACTGGTCAAGGAGTGAAGGTCACGTTCACCGTCGACGGCAAACAGCAGACGCTGGAGGCGGAGAAAGTTCTGGTCGCAATCGGCCGCGCGCCGCGCACCGACAATGTTGGCATCGAGAAGACCAAGATCGAGGTCGAGCGCGGCTTCGTGAAGACCGACAAGTTCATGCGCACGGCCGAACCGGGCATCTACGCGGTGGGCGACATCGTCGCTGGATATCCGCAACTGGCGCACTCAGGTGGGATGGAAGGCATCGTCGCCGTCACGCATATTGCCGGCAAGCCGGCGAAGCCGATAAACGTTTTGCGTATTCCGAACGCGACCTATTGCCATCCGGAGATCGGCAGCGTCGGCCTGACGGAAGCCAAGGCAAAAGAAGCAGGCTACGACGTGAAGGTGGGCAAGTTCCCGTTCACCGCCAACTCGCGCGCCAGCATCGTCGGCGCGCATGAGGGTTTCGTGAAGATCGTCTCGGACGCGAAATACGGCGAGATTCTCGGCGTACACATCATCGGCCCGACGGCGACCGAGCTGATCGCCGAATCGGTCGTCGCGCTGGAGATGGAATGCACCGCGGAGGAGCTGGCCAACATCATTCACGCGCATCCCACATTGTCAGAGGCAATGCTCGACGGAGCGAACGCCGTCTTCGGCATGGCGATCAACGTGTAAGAGCTGGATTCATCACAGAGACACGAAGGGCACAGAGAAATCCGTGCCTTTCTTAGGCTGCCGGCGACAGCTTTAGTATTGCGAGAGCGTTTCGAACCAGCAAGCCGAGCCCGCTGCCATGTTCACAAGACAGGAATCATAAACGCCGCGCGACGGGAAAATAAAGCTTGGGACGTGACTTACCGCACTTTAGTATCGTTGAGGCCTGATTTAGGTCGTTTGGAGAGGACAATCGTGAAGAAAAGATTCCTGATAGCTGTAGCTGCCCTTGCGTTTGCAGCTACAACTGTTGCCAATACACAAACAATCGTTAACTTAAAAAACCAGGCGCCGGATGGCGTTGTAGTACCGTTGCTCCTGACAGACGGGCGGGTGCTCGCTCAAGGCGGGAGCTCTTCTGATTGGTGGACCCTTACACCCGACATCACTGGCAGCTATGTAAATGGCACCTGGCAACAGGTCGCCAGCCTGCCGCCCGGTTACTCGCCTCTGTATATGGCCGAGGCGGTGATGATCGACGGGCGCGTCGTCATCGAAGGCGGCGAGTACAACTTTTTCTCCTTCGCCTTTACCAACATGGGAGCAGGCTACGACCCGGTTGCAAACACCTGGACCATGATCGATCCGCCTGCCGGATGGGGCTTCATCGGCGATTCGCCATCAGCGGTGCTCGCCAACGGCCAGTTCCTGGTCGGCCAAAAGATGACCATGAATGTGGCAGAACTTGATCCCCACACCTGGACCTGGACGGAGCTGGCCTCCAGCGGCAAGGCCGATTGGAATGCCGAAGAGGGCTGGACGCTTTTGCCCAATGGAACAGTTCTGACTGCCGATGTGAAAAACAGCCCGAACTCCGAGCACTACGATGCCACCAGTCAGACCTGGATTCAGGACGGCAGCACGGTCGCCAACCTGATGGGTCCGTGCGAAGTAGACTGCGCCACCGGCATCAGAGGTGCATGGGGCGTCTACTACCCGCCGGGAGAGATCGGCCCTGCCATCCTGCGTCCTGATGGCACCGTGTTTGCAACCGGCGCGCTTCATCTTGGCGACCCCACCGGCCACACCGCGATCTATACGCCCGGGCCGCCGGATTCTCCGGGCACGTGGGCTGCCGGCCCGGATTTCCCCAATGGCGATGACGCAGGTGACAACTTCGCCGCTCTTCTGACCAACGGCAACGTTCTGGTAGAAGCAAATTCCGGTTCGTTGTATGAGTTCAACGGAACTACGATGACGCGCACGGCCTCAGCCGGCGGATCCCTGCTTGTGCTGCCGACGGGCGAAATCCTGATCGGTGGAGAACAAGTCTACCGGTCCACCGGTACTTACCAGCAGTTCTGGGCGCCGATGCTGTTCCCGCTCTCCGTAGCTGCAGTGAAACGTGGATCCACCTACACTGCCTACGGTTCGAACTTCAACGGGATGTCGCAGGCTAACGCTTACGGCGACGAGAACAATACCGCGACGAATTACCCGCTGGTGCGGCTGACAAACATGGCGACGGGCCATGTGTTTTACGCCCGCACCCACGACCACAGCTCGATGGCCGTACGTAAACTTGGATCGATCACCAGCACACACTTCGATGTACCGGCAGCGGCTGAAACCGGAACCACCACGATGGTTGTCGTAACCAACGGCATTCCGTCAAACCCGATCACGACCATCGTGTACTAGGGATCGGAAGCAAGCTTGATGCACTGAGGGCGGGGATTATTCCCCGCCCGTTTGTTTGCTGCGCATTTTGCTCGGCCCATGTAGAGCACAAGCGTCGGCCAAGTGGCGTTGTTCTGAAACGTCCAATTGTGATCATATTACGGCGTTGGCTAGTCTCAGACACCGGACGGCAGTTTATCTTGAGCGCTGCATACGGCCACGGCGACCTCGATGCCGGGATACCACTGTTTCGCCCTTGCCACAGGTCGTTGGCAAAACCAGCCGTCGACCTAAGAGTGGCTTCGGGCTTGACGTGTATCCTGCGTGACGTTTGTTGGTATTGGCGGTGGGCTCTTCTTGCTGTGGCCTGCCTGACCTTGGGCTGACAACTGACACCTGATAACTGGTTGGTGTCTTCCACAGCCAAGGCGTTGCTTCCAGGCTCGGCGACCACCTATGATTCAGCCCAACGCCGATGGTCACAAAACCTGTTACTGAGCCAACCCAAAACGCCTCAACGCTGCAACCGGAGACCCAGGTCTATGCTGTGCATGGCGCCGATCCTGAGGTGCAAGCCTACGGCATGGCCAAATATTCGCGCTCGGCGCTGTCGCTGCGCGAGTCGCTGGCCGAGCTGAACGAGCAGAAGGCGGAAAAGTTTCTCAACACCTTCTACTTCCAGTATGGCCACCGCAGCATTGCCGACCTGGCGCATATTGCGTTCGCCATCGAGCGGCTGTCGATTTTGGCAGCCACCATCGTGGTCGATGAGCCGCGCTGGGACGGACAGGAGCGCTCGACGCGCTATCAGGACTTCAAAAAGAGTGGCTATTATGTACCGGAGTTCGCCGGTGACGCCGCGGCCGCGGCGCTTTACCGGCAAACCGCCGACTTTCTTTTCGCCGAGTATCAGTTCTTCTCCGACGCAATGTTCGCTTACTTACGCGAGCGCACGCCCAGGCCGGAGGAGATGAAGCAGGAGGCCTACGAACGCACGCTGCGCGCGCGGGCCTTCGATCTGTCGCGCTATCTGCTGCCGCTGGCGACCAACACGTCGCTGGGACAGATCGTGAGTGCGCGCACGCTGGAGAACCAGGTTTCGCGGCTGTTGTCGCACACTCATGCGGAGGTGCGACGGCTGGGCGAGTTATTGAAGCAGGCGGCGCGCGAAGGCGCTTACAACGTGAACCAGCCGGTGGCTGAGAGCCTGCTGGAGCAGGTTCGACAGCATGCACCCGAGCTTGCCGGCCGTGTCGAGCAGGTGCTTCTGCGAGAGGTCCATGTCGCTCCCACGCTGGTGAAGTATGCCGAGCCGAGCGCCTACGAAACCGAGACCCGGGGTGAGCTGAGCGGGGCCGCTGCTGAGCTGCTCGGACGTTTGCCGATCGGCCCCGCCCCTCTGGTCGATTTACTGGACGAGGAGCCACTCGAAATCGAGCTTGCCACCACACTCCTCTACAAGTACGACCACCATTCCTATCGGCAGATTCGCAGCGTGGTTGAGGGCCTGAGCGAGCAGCGGAGAAACGAAATCATCGGGCTGGGCATGAGGCATCGTGGCCGCTTCGACGAAGTCTCACGTCCCTTCAGCGCGGGCCAGCGCTTTCGCTTCGACATCCTGATGGACATCGGCGGCTTTCGCGACATGCACCGCCACCGCCGTTGCGTGCAGATTATGCAGGACTACACCACGAAGCACGGCTACGATATGCCGCAGGAGATCGACGCGGCGGGACTGGCGTCGCGATACGAGCAAACGATGCAGCGCACGCGCCAGACGGTGGGGAAGCTGGCGGCGCGCGGCGAGGCCGAAGCGGATGAACAGTCGCAGTATCTGATCCCGTTGGCCTTCCGCAAACGCACGCTGTTCAAGATGGACTTCGCCGAAGCGCTCTACATCAGCGAGTTGCGCACCGGCGTTGCCGGACATTTCTCCTACCGCAACGTCGCCTACGCGATGTACGAAAAGGTGGCAGAGCGCTATCCGGAACTGGCCCAGTACTTCCGCGTGACGGATGTAAGAGAGCCGGTGGACCTGCTCAAGCGCTAGCGAGCTGTGACGCGACAGCAAGCGCGCCACTTCCCCAGCGAGAAGATCGCATCTCGAACCTTGTGTGCTGCCGTTAGGTCGTACTAGGCTTCCCTCATGAGCGCAGCTTCCGCTCCCCAAGCAGCGGCCTCCTCGCGGAGTCTTTTTCGGCCACGCGCCGAGATCTACGAGGAAGTTTCAGAAGGGCGCCAGTTTGATGCCCTGTATTTCTCCATGCTGGTGTTTGGCTGCCTGATCGCGCTGCTGGGGCTGCTGCTCAACAGCCCGGCGGTGATCATCGGCGCCATGCTGATCTCCCCGCTCATGGGGCCAATCCTGAGTTGTGGCCTCGCCCTCACCCTGGCTGACGGAGTACTTGCCAAAAAAGCGGGAAGGAATCTGGGGCTCAGCATCCTGGAAACCATTCTGATTGCCGTCCTGGCCACGTGGCTGTCGCCGCTGAAAGATGCTACCCCGGAAATCCTGGCGCGAACCAATCCGAACCTGATGGATTTGCTGGTCGCGTTCTTTTCCGGCGTCGCCGGTACCCTGGCACTCAGCTCACGCAGAGCAGGCTTCACCATCGTGCCAGGTGTGGCCATCGCCACCGCCGTAATGCCCCCACTCGCAGTTGTAGGCTACGGCATAAGCACCCGGCAATGGAATGTCGCTTCCGGGGCTTTCATGCTCTTCTTTACCAACCTTGCGGCAATCATAGTCAGCGCTGACCTGATCTTTCTGGCGGTGGGTTTTCGTCTTGTCCGGGCTCCCGTACAAGGGACGGCGCCCTGGTGGGTGCGCTATCGCATGGCGATCTCCTGGGCCGTTCTGGCGGTGCTTTCCGTGCCCCTGGTGAAAACCCTGGTGCGAGCCGCGGATCAGCGGCGGGTGCGCAACGAGGTGCGAGCCGTGCTGGAGCATCATCTCAATCACCCCGGAGCACGAAGACTGGATGATGTCTGGGTTCGAATCGATCGCGACCTCGTCTCTGCAGACGCAACGGTGCAGACCGCTGACATGATTTTGCCGGTGGAGGAAAAGCACATCGAAGGGGATTTGTCGCGCCGGCTGGGACGCAAGGTTTTGCTTCATCTGGACCAGATACAGCTAGCGCAAGCGCCAAAACCTGCCCCACCCGCGCTCAGTCATGATTATGTTGCCGGAGGAAAAATACGGCCGGAGGTGGCAGAACCCAAGCTCAGCATAAGCAATATGCTGCAAAAAGTCCGGGAATCGGCCAGCGGCGATCTTGCTCCTCTGCTTCAGTCCATTGGTGTGCAACAGTTCAACGTTGCCTCAGTCGCCGAGGAGAAGACCGGGGAGCTGCTCATCGAACTGACGGGTAGCTACACGGAGGAGCCGGCCGACATTGCCGCGTGGAAGGTGATTTGTGCGGCGGCAGCGCAGAAATTCAGCGCCCCCGTTCGACTGACCGCCACCATGTACCTGCCGCCGTCCAGCATCTCCTGGATTCCATATCATGGTGCGAGCGTGCGCCCTCGCAACACAGACCTCCGCAACGCACGGCGCGTGCTGGCGGATTGGGACAAGCAGGGATGGAAGCACGGATACGTCGTTCCTGACACCAACGCCAAGCCCGTTCCGCAGCGCGTCGAGTATCTGCAATCCAAGCTCGGGGAGGGACTGAAACTGCCGGCTGAGATCAATGAGTCTGGGGCAACCGAGGCCAACAAAGTCGGGATGGTGCCGGTGCAGGTCATTGACGTGAGCAGCGCAACGAAACCACCTGACAGTAAGAACTAATTCACCGCAGAAGCACGAGTGCACGGAGAAAAGCCAGGTACTGATTCTTTTACTTCCCGGGTTCTTCGTGTCCTCGGTGGTGAGTGCCTTTTAGGGCCGGCAAACAGCAGGTCCGACATCGAGGATGCGGAGGACGAAAGATTGCGAGTCGCGGCTGTCTACGACATACACGGCAACCTGCCCGCGCTCGAGGCGGTGCTGGAGGAAATCCGGCGAGCGGGCGTCGATCAGATCGTGGTTGGCGGCGACGTACTGCCCGGACCGATACCACGCGAGTGTCTCGACCTTCTCGCCGGGCTGGAGATTCCCACGCGGTTCATCATGGGCAATGGCGACCGCGAGGTACTGGCGCGCGTGCGCGGCATCCAGACCGAGTGGTATCGCAAGGCACCCGCGGACTGGCGCGAGCCCATCGACTGGACGGCGCAGCAGCTTTCGCCGGAGCACGCGGAGTACATCGCCAGCTGGCCAGCCACGTTGTTGCTGAATGTCGGCGGCCTGGGTGATGTGTTCTTCTGTCATGCCACTCCGCGCAACGACAAAGAGATCTTTACCCGGCTGACCAAGGAAGAGCGGCTGCTGCCGGTCTTCGCGACAGTGACGGCTGGCTCGGTCGTTTGTGGGCATACCCACTTGCAGTTTGATCGCAGGGTAGGGAAGACGCGCGTGGTGAACGCGGGCAGCGTCGGCATGCCATTCGGCAGGACGGGCGCGGACTGGCTGCTGCTCGGGCCTGAGGTGGAGTTGCGCCACACGGACTATGACTTGGCGAACGCTGCCGACCGCATTCGTAAGACGGAGTATCCCCAGACCGCGGATTTCGTGGAGAAATACATTCTATTTGCGTTGCCGGAACAGCAGGTTCTGGAAGGGTTCGCGAAGGCTGAGCTGTGAGATGGTAGAAGGGCGGGTCAGCGCCGCGTTTAGACGATTTTTCTCTTGGCGTTCCGGTGGGAAGCGCCACTCGGATGTGTCTGCCATCGTAGTGATTCCCATTTCGAGCTCGCCTACTACTTTGGTAACGCCTGATCCACATTTTTCTCGCGCAGGCAAAGTGTCGCGCAAATGATTTTTTCGTGATGTTCGATCGCACTATGGGTGTAATTTAGCCGAGACCAGCAACCAGCAACGAGACCGTACGGTCGTGACTGGCAAATGTGTTCTCCGCAGCCTGGGATAGGGTGCAGGGGACAAGGCTGGGTCAACCAGCGCCCGAGCGTGAAGTGCCAAATCGGGATGCCGAGTTACTTTCGTTACCCCTCCTCTGTTGATTTTCGCTATTTATTCGCTTCTAGTCAGGTGTATACTTCGTTGTCAGTCACCCATGCGCCGCCCCCAAAGGAGCCCAAATCGCCGCTAAAACGGCGCTATTTTCGGCCCCGGATATGCCCAGAGCTTGGCGGCGCCTGCCCCACTGACCCATCGCAACTTATATTTCCAATTCGTGCGTTGACCTGAATTCAGCGCGACGAGGCGGCCAAGGAGCAGCCTTCATGGCAGACGAGAGAACCGAAAAAGCCCGGGCGATTGACCTGGCGATGTCCACGATTGAAAAGCAGTTCGGCAAAGGCTCCATCATGAAGCTGGGGAGCAAGGAGGCGGTTGTTCCCATTTCCGTGATCTCGACCGGTTCGATTTCATTTGACGCGGCGCTGGGTGTCGGCGGCGTGCCGCGCGGTCGCGTGATCGAAGTTTTTGGGCCGGAGTCTTCCGGCAAGACCACAATCGCGCTGCAGATCATTGCTGAGGCGCAGAAGTTGGGTGGCATGGCAGCTTTCGTTGACGCCGAGCACGCGCTCGATCCGGACTATGCGAGGAAACTAGGCGTCGATGTCGACAACCTTCTGGTCTCGCAGCCCGACTACGGTGAGCAGGCGCTGGAGATCGCCGAAGCGCTGGTGCGCTCGAACGCCATCGATGTGCTGGTGGTCGATTCGGTGGCGGCGCTGGTTCCCAAAGCCGAACTCGACGGCGAGATGGGCGACAGCCACATGGGCTTGCAGGCCCGGCTGATGTCGCAGGCGCTGCGCAAGCTGACCGGCATCGTGTCGAAATCGCGCACCAGCCTGATCTTCATCAACCAGATTCGCGAAAAGATCGGCGTGATGTTCGGCAACCCCGAAACTACAACCGGCGGCCGCGCGCTGAAATTTTATTCGTCGGTGCGTATTGATATTCGCCGCATCGCCGCCATCAAAGACGGCGACGTGGTGACCGGCTCGCGCACCAAGGTGAAGGTGGTGAAGAACAAGGTGGCGGCGCCGTTCCGTGAGGCCGAGTTCGACATCATGTACGGCGAAGGTATATCGCGCGAAGGCGACCTGCTCGACATCGCGGTGAACAACAACATCGTCGAGAAGTCGGGCGCGTGGTTCAGCTACAAGACGGATCGTATCGGCCAGGGCCGTGAGAATGCGCGCCAGTTCCTGAAGGACAATCCTGACATCAGGGCAAACATCGAGCAGGAAGTTCGCAAGGCTCTGGGTCTGACGCATACAGGCGAAAAACCGAATGGCGCGGCGGCAGAGTTCTCCGAAGCGCCACCCGTGCTGGCGGCAGCGGCGCATTCCTCGGCGAAAACGCCGGCGGCGAGGAAGTGAAGCCAGCAATTAGCAACTAGCAACTAGCCCTCGGCCCTGGGCAATGTGACGGTTGGCATTTAGCACTTAGCAGTTGGTACTTAGCATTTAGCAAGGGCAATCCGTGGCGACGATCCTGGTAAGTTGCACGGATTGCCCTCTGCTTCGCTTACACGACAGCTCATCCATGCCGAGCCTCACGCCCACCAACCTCAAGTTCTTCAAGACGCCTGCCGACTTCCGCAAATGGCTCGGCCGGAACCATGGACAGGTCAAAGAGTTGTGGCTCGCCTTCTACAAGAAAGACTCCGGCAGGCCGTCGATTACCTATCCTCAGGCTCTCGACGAAGCTCTCTGCCATGGCTGGATTGATGGCGTTCGCAAGGCGGTCGACGATGTCAGCTACACCGTGCGCTTTACTCCCCGCAAGCCGGACAGCATCTGGAGTCTGGTGAACATTCGCCGCGTGGGAGAGTTGACCAAGCTGGGGCGCATGATGCCACCGGGGATCGCAGCTTTTGAGTTGCGCGACGAGGAGAAGGCCAGGCGGTATTCCTACGAGAACCACCAGCGCGCCCTCGGCCACGCGTACGAGAAAAAGTTTCGCGCGAACAGGGAGGCTTGGGAGTTGTATCAGGCGCAGGCGCCATGGTACCGGCGAGCATCGAGCTTCTGGGTGACCAGCGCGAAGCAGGAAGAGACACGCTTACGGCGGCTGGAACAACTGATCACTTACTCAGCGAAGGGTGAGCGTATTCCGCAGATGATTAACAAGAAAAAGCCATAGCCAGGGATTACACGGACCTCGCGGATGGAGTGGGGAGGCGTTAGGTATCGGGTGTCAGAGTCTGCCAGTCCAGGTTCCGACGCCCTGAAAGCTGATACCCGCTACCCGCCTTCAGTCCCGGTACACGACCTTCCCGCCAACGATCGTTGCCACCGTTTTCCCGGTAAAGCTCCAGCCATCGAACGGGGTATTGCGCGACTTCGATTTCGATTGCGAGGCGTCGAAGGTCCACTTCTTCTTCGGATCGAAGACGGTCACATCTGCATGTGATCCGACCGCCAGGCTGCCGCGGCCTTTTAGGCCGAATATCTTTGCTGGATTCGACGACAGCAATTCCACGATGCGCCACAGCGGCAGCTTGAAGTGCAGATGCAGCACGGTGATGGCGAGAGGCAACGCCGTTTCCAGCCCGGTGATGCCGAAGGCGGCGCGCTCGAACTCGACTTGCTTCTCGTGAAAGGCGTGGGGCGCGTGGTCGGTGGCGATGGCGTCGATCGTGCCGTCGGTCAGTCCCTCGATCAGCGCGCGACGATCGGCGACGGAGCGCAGCGGCGGATTCATCTTGTAGTGGGTATCGAACTCGCCCACGTTGTCATCGACCAGGGTGAAGTGATGCGGCGTGACTTCAGCCGTCACCCGCACGCCTTGTTTCTTCGCCTCACGCACGGCGCACAGCGCCTCCAACGTGGAGAGATGGGCGACGTGGATGTGCGCATTCAGTTCGCGCGCCAGCCGGATGTCGCGATCGACAATGCTGGATTCGGCAGCATTCGTCATGCCTCGCAGGCCGAGACGGAACGAAGCGGCGCCATAGTTCATGGAGCAGCCTGAAGTCTGGTGCGTGTCTTCGGCATGCTGCACGACAGGGACTCCCAAGGAGGCAGCTGCGCGCAGCGCGCCGTACATGACCGTGTCGTCGAGGACCGGCTTGCCGTCATCGCTGAAGGCGACCGCCCCTGCCTTGTGCAGCGCCGAGTAGTCGGTCAGCTCCAGGCCGAGGCTGCCGACGGTCGCTGCGGGAATGGGAAAGACGTTCACCACGGCACCGCGCGCAGGGGCCTGCACCCAGCGCGTGATCTCTGGCGAGTCGTTCACCGGAGTCGTGTTGGGCATGGTGCAGACGGAGGTGAAGCCGCCGGCCGCCGCTGCAGCGGTTCCGGTGGCGATGGTCTCTTTGTGCTGCTGGCCGGGCTCGCGCAGATGCACGTGAAGATCGATCAGCCCCGGCGCGACGACGAGTCCCTTGGCGCGCAAGACTTCGGCGCCGCTTGCGATCGAGCCTGCCGGGCTCGCCCACTTCGGCCACGCGCCCGTCGCGCAGCAGAACATCCAGTTCGCGATCGAGTCCGCTCGCCGGGTCAATCACTCGTCCACCGGAGATGAGCAACTCATCCATCACTTCACCCTCCCCAGTACCGTTGCCAGGATTGCCATGCGCACCTTCACTCCGTTTGCGACCTGCTCAAGAATGCACGACTGTGGGCCATCGGCAATATCGCTGGTGAGCTCCATGCCGCGAATGATGGGGCCGGGATGCAGAAGGATTGCGTCCGGCTTTGCCAGTTTCATACGTCGCGCATCGATCTGATAGCGGTCGATGTAGTCTTCGACACTAAGCTGCTTGCCGGCGAGGCGCTCTTTCTGGATGCGCAGGGAGATCACCACGTCGGCTCCAGTGAGCGCGGCATCCAGGTTGTGGCAGGCCATCACGCCGGGAGCGATCGTGGCCGAGACGTCGGGCACCAGATCGGGCGGTCCGCAGAAGATCACTTCTGCACCCATGCGCGACAGCAGGAGCGCGTTCGAGCGCGCCACGCGACTGTGAAACACGTCTCCCACGATCGCCACCCGCAGGCCTTTGAAACTCTTCTTATGATTGGCAATGGTGAGCGCATCGAGCAGTGCTTGCGAAGGATGCTGATGCAGTCCATCGCCGGCGTTGATCACGGGCACGGGCGAATAGCGCGCCAGCAGATAGGGCGCGCCGCTATTGGGGTGTCGCATCACGATGGCGTCGGCGCCCGAGCGAAGTCAGCGTCCAGCCGGTGTCGATCAGCGATTCGCCTTTCTCAATGCTGGACGAGCCGGCGGTGATGAGCGCAGTCGTGGCTCCCAGCGCTTTGGCGGCAAATTCGAACGAGGTTCGGGTACGGGTCGAGGGCTCGTAGAACAGCAGCACCACACGCTTGCCGCGCAGCAAAGGCTGCGGCTTGCGCGGGTCCATCCAGCGGGCCAGCTTGAGATAGGAGGTGATCTGTGGGGGAGAGAGTTGCTCGGTACCGAGTAAGGAACGATCGCGCCGGTTCATTGCCCTGGGGGAATCCGCTCCATCAGCAGCACTTTTTCCGTGCCGTCTGTTTCTTGCAGTTTTACTTCAACAATCTCGTCCTGGGTAGTCTCGATTTTACGACCGACAAACGCCGCCTCAATGGGCAATTCACGGTGGCCGCGGTCGATCAGCGCGCAAAGCTGGATGCGGCGAGGGCGCCCATGATCGAAGAGCGCGTCCAGCGCGGCGCGCGTGGTTCGTCCGGTGTAGAGCACGTCGTCGACCAGGATGATGTTCTTGTCCTGGATGTCGAACTCCATCGCGGTCTTACGGTATTCGGGCCGATGCCCGACGGTCGACAGGTCGTCGCGATACAGCGTGATGTCGAGGGTGCCGACGGGAACGTCGGTCTTCTCGATGCGGCCCAGCAGTTTGGCGAGGCGATCGGCCAGGGGCACGCCACGACGTTTGATGCCGACTAGCCCGAGGTTTTCGACCCCGTTGTTCTTCTCCACGATTTCGTGGGCCAGGCGGACCAGGGTCCGGTCGATCTCGGAGCCGGACATGATCTGGGCCTTTTCGCGAAGAGTATCGGGGCGCGCCGTGGGCTTAGTCATCCGCTTCGCATCATAAGGGAAGCGCAGAGGCAGGAGCAACTTCCAAGCCTGGCGTGCGCGATGGGGCTCACCGCCGCCGCGACGAAAACGATGCGCCAAGCGCGCCGCCAACGGCAGAAAAGAGAATAAAGACAAGGGCGATCACCAGCAGGACCCACAGAAAGATCGTTGCCAGGCCTTGCGGGGTACCCAACTTGTTGATGAACTGCTGCATGACTTCCGCGCTGCGGGGATCGGGCGCTTTCGACATCGACGCCCGCATCTGGTCCTGCATCAGCTTGCGGAGCTCGTCACCTTCGGTCGTAAACAGCACCGTGCTCATGATGGCGGTGATGACGAAGGCGAAGACACCTGCCAGAGCGCCGATGCGCATTCCCATGCCGGGGCGGATCAAAGCGCCGGGCACGCGACGCTGGTATACGGAAACAGTCAGAGCGCCGGCCAGGAACATCCACAGCAGCGAACCGAAGGCCAGGAACGGCAATGAGGAGAGCAGGGCAGCGCCGACTCCGGCAAGCAGAGCGCCTTGCCAAGCCTGGTTCCAGTGGATCGGCTCCTGTGGGTGGGGAAGCGGGCGCGGCAGACCCCAGGGCGAATTGCTTTGTGCCGGCGACGGAAGCGGCTGGTCAGGTATGGGCGAAGGCGTTGATGAGTCTGTTTCAGGCGGAGCGACGCGGATCTGCGGAGCACCGCAGTGCGGACAGAACGGCACTCCTTCCTGAACGGCAGCTTGGCATTTATAGCAGGCTTGTTCCACCGAAGTGACGTTAACAGTTGATGCACGCTGCCCGCAACATCATCGGAAGTAGTAGCCTCAGCGGCTCATGATGCTGCTAGACCTCTCCCTCTTTGCCGTGGATCTGCACCAGCACCGTTCCAAAGCGAGTGCCTGAGCCATCGGGCTCGATGGCAACGATGTGCTGATCGTGTTGGGTGCCGACTTTCAGCTCCCATCCGTCGCCGTGAGTATCGTTGCAGTTCAGCTTCTCATCGCCACTATCCCTGGCGGAAACGTCGTTGTCGCTGGAGTGTCCCTTACAGACCAGGACGTCGCCAAACTGCTTGAGCTTGTCTTCGTAGAACGCTTTGACCTTCTCCGGCGAGTCGGGTGTGACGTACTCCGCCGCGATCACCTTCAGCCCAAAGCCAAAGCCGCCAATATTGACGTTGGCGCGATGCTTGTCGCCGCTCTTGTCGGCGGGCCGAGGCGTGGCGCCGGGATAAACGGGAATGCCGTTGTCGGTAGCCGAAGGGCTGGTGTCGACCTTCAGGTTGGCGAGAGGAGTCTGGATGTCGACCTTCTGCTTGTCTTTGTCCTTGTCGCTCACTGAAATGGAGCAGCCTGCCAATAAGCCAGCACCGGCGATGGCCAACAGTAATGCCGCGCATGCTAGTAATCGTTTCATTGGACCCTCCTGACGGGCCGCTACAGAAACCTATTTACAGCCGTCTTAATCCCCTACCTCTCAATACGATGAATCGTGGTGATCGGTTCCCGGCGGTCTCAGACGTTGGTGATGATACAGGAACTGACGAGCGCCCGGGCTTCGTGCTCGATTGCGGGATCGTCTCCAAAGCCGCGCAGCCATTGGACTTGGGGCTCGCGGTTAAACCAGGTCATCTGGCGCTTGGCATAGTTGCGGTGCCCCTGCTGGGTGAGCGTAACTGCTTCGTCATGAGTCAGCTCGCCGCGAATGTGCTGAACTGCCTGCTTATATCCCAGCGAAGCGAAGGGCGTGGCAGCGGAAAGGTCAGGGTATTTTTGCAGGAGATGCTGCGTCTCCTCGATAAGCCCCTGCTCGAACATCTGGGCGGCGCGGTGGTTAATGCGCGCATAGAGTGCCTCGCGATCGGGATTCAAACCGATGCGCAGAACGCGGTAGCCCTGCAAGCGGTCGCGTCCTTTGTCGCGCCAAAGCTCGCTCATGGGCCGGCGGGTGGCGAGACAGACTTCGATGGCGCGAATCAGCTTGGGAGCGTCGTTGGGATGGATTTGTACAGCCGACGAGGAATCTAAGCGGGCAAGGATGTGATGAAGGTACGGTGATCCGCGTTGGGCTGCCTTCTGTCGCAGACGCTCGCGCAGCTCTTCTGAACGTTGCGGACCGGGAAAGAGACCCTCGAGCAGCGCGCGGAGGTAAAGTCCTGTTCCTCCGACAACGACGGGCAACTTGCCGCGAGAGGTGATGTCGGCAATGGCGGCGCGCGCCTGGCGCGAATAATCGCCCGCAGTGAAGGCTTCGCCGGGAGCGACGATGTCGATCAGGTGATGCGGAACGAGCATCCTTTGAGCGAGGCTCGGTTTGGCGGTGCCGATCTCGAACTCGCGATAGACGGCGACGGAATCGCAGCTAACGATCTCGCCGTGGAACTGCTGCGCCAGTACAATGGCCAGCGAGGATTTGCCCGACGCGGTGGGGCCCAGCAGAACCAGCATAAGGGGATCAGGCGCGCCAGCGGGAGGCATCGTTCAACGCGCGCCCCAAGGGATGGTCTTGCCGAAGCGCAGGAAGGCCAACACAAGAATGAGCAGCGCCACCAGCAGCGTGCCCAGCAGCTTTTGCCGCTCACGCGTGCGCTGGCGGGCGAGCCACGCGGGGTCGGCATCGGAAGGGCGAATTTGTGCGCGTCGTGCCACCAGATTAATTTTACTGCCGGTAAGATCGAGTGTAACTGCCCGACATCGAACAATAACGATAGCCGTCTTACCGGCGAGAACGCATGACTGATGCCAACAAGCCCCCGCGAGCAGCCCGTCCAGAGATGGAGGGTTACGGCGTTCCCCAGTCGATGGAAGGCAGGCTGCCTTGGGAGTGGGCGCGGGAGCGCTTCGCGCGCTCGCACAACTACTGGCTGACCACGGTGCGTCCCGATGGCGCTCCGCACGTGATGCCGGTGTGGGGTGTGTGGCTCGATGGGGCCTGGTACTTCTCAACCAGCGCGACCTCGCGCAAGTCGCGCAACCTGGAGCGCAACCCAAGATGCGTGGTGTGCAACGAGAACGCCGCGGAGGCGGTGATTGTGGAAGGGACGGCGACGCGGCTGAAGGTCTCGGACATCCCGGCGCAGGCGTTTGTCGACTATAAGGCAAAGTATGGTTGGGACCTCGATCCCAAACTTGGGCCGGTGTGGAAGGTAACTCCCAAGGCCGTCTTCGCCATGCCGGAGAAACAATTTCCCAAGGGAGTGACCAAGTGGGTGTTTGAATCGTCTCGGTCATCGTGAAGAACATCCACGGGGGCACAGAGGCACCGAGAATTTCCTGGTTTTGGTGTCTCCGTGTCTCTGTGGTGAATTGGTTGTAAGTGGGCGCGAACGCCAAGTTGGCGCTGTCATCCTAGATCATTCCGCTATAATTCAGCTACCAACCCACCGGTAGGGGACGATGTCGGAAGGTACCGCAGCCCAAACCGCAAGTGAGACAGGGCTGCACGAAGCGCCATCACTCAATTACGAGCTCGAGCCTTGGGGGCTCGTATTCCGCCGCAATCTCGCCGACCTCATTTTGCGGCGCGAGCCTCCTCTCCTTGAGCTGACCTCCGAGCCTGCTCCCGTTCCCCCTGACACCTTCGTCGACAGCAGCCTCAACTGGCTGCGTATTGCCGAATCCTACGGCGGACACATCGTTTTCGTCGCAGTGGTGTATTTTGTGTCGGTTTCGTTCTTCCAGCGGCCGGTCCAGTTGCAGTCGCCGTTTAAGAACACAGAGATCTCGTACTACCCGGTAAGCGAATATCTGCCGCCGATCAACACCGGACATAAGGGCGCCGCCAGGGAGCGCAAGGGCCAGCCAAAGCTGGCGAAGCAGGAGATTCTTTCCCTCCCTCCGAATCCGGATAACAAACACCAGACCATTGTGGTGCCGCCGCAGATCAAGCTCAACAAAGACGTGGCAGTGCCGAACATCGTGGCGTGGACTCCCGTACCTTCCCGCCAGCCCATCGCGGCGAGTTCGCAGTCGGTTGCGCAACTCAAAATCCCGGAGTTTCAACAACAGGTGGTTGAGCCGAGGGCCGACGTTTCGGGATTGAAACCCAAGTTGCTCGTGCCCCCGGAGCTTCGTCCCACGGTGGTTGAGCCACGCGCGGAAGTCTCGAAGCTGAATTCGGAGTTAAAGGTATCGACACTGGCTGCGCCTTCGGCAGTCGAGCCACCGGTCTCGGACAAGCAACTGAAGCTGCCGACAGGGCAACTGAACATGGCGCAGTTACAGCCGCAGGTGGAGGCGCCCAAGCTGCCGGTCGCGGCGCAACGTGCCAGTGGCGCAGGCCAGGCGGACGCGGCCACGGGAAAGGCCGGCGCTCCTCCGCAGCCCAGCTTGCAAGGCTTGTCGAACTCGAAAGGCCAGGGACAACTGATCGCGTTGGGTCTGAATCCGGCGGACGTGCGTGGCCCGGTCGAGATGCCGGCAGGCAATCGCAGCGGCGAATTTCATGCGTCACCGAGCGGTAAGGCTGATGCGCCGGGCACGCCGAGCGTGAAGGGCGACGCGAACTCCACATCAAGTGGCGCCGGTGGACAGGGCAAGGGCAACGGCTCGGGTGGCAACGGTGGCGGCTTGCCGCCGGGCATCAGCGTGGGCAATCCTCCGCCGGGAGCGGGAACGTCGGCGGTGGCGGGCACTCCCAACGGCAAGTCCGGCCAGCCGACCGATCAGCAGGCGGAAGAGCGCAAGCGGATTATTGCGGCGGCGATGGCTCCATCGATTCCGCGAACGACCAGCCGGCCGGTTCCTCCGCCGCCTGAACCGGTGCCGAACGCGGAGGAAGACAGCATCGAAGCCCGGGTCTTCGGCAAGAAAAAGTATTACTCGCTGGTGCTGAACACGCCGAACTTCAACTCGGCGGCAGGAAGCTGGATCATTCACTTTGCCGAGCTGAAGCAGACCGACGACAAGATCAAGCCCACCGCCCCAGTCGCGCTGAATGAAGTCGATCCTGCCTACACACCTGACGCCATGCGTGACAATGTCGAGGGAACAGTCACGCTGTATGCGGTTATCACGACCGACGGCACGGTTACGGACATCAAGGTGCTCAACAGCCTCGACGATCGCCTCGATCACAGCGCCGTGCGCGCTCTCTCCCGCTGGCACTTCCGCCCGGGAATGAAGAACGGAGAGCCCATCGCGCTGGAGGCGGTGGTGCAGATCCCGTTTCGGATGAAGAAGTATTGAAAGGCGGTGCTGTTGCCCGGCATTGGAAGTTACGGCCTCAGCGTGGCGCGCAGGTCCTTCATGAGGAGCATCAAGTGCAACTCCATTCCCGGACAGCTCTCGAAGCCGTACTTGCGGTAAAAAGCGGCCGCTTGGGCGTCGATCGCGTGCACCAAAACCGCACGCCCACCCAGGATTTCAGCACCTGAGTAAGCGCGCTGCAGAGCGTCTTTCAGAAGAGCCGCGCCTAGCCCTCTTCCTTGCTCTCTCTTATCGACTGCCAAACGCGCGAGCAGAATGATCGGGATTGGCTCGGGCGCTGACTTGCCTGCGCGGACCGTCGCTTGCATACGCGAGATACTGCCCGGCGCGAGCGAATAATAGCCAACAACCGCATAGCCGCGGTGAACTACGTAGGTGCGCGTGTCCCCGCTGGCCTGGTTCATGCGAGCGAAGCGCTTCAGCCAGTCGGTAAGGGAGGCATGCTTTCCGCAGTCGAACTCGGCCAGAACGTGCTCAGGCGCCAGAGGTTCGACGCCCGACAGAGGCCCGGGGCTGGGTATCTCGCTCAAGTACCGACTTCTCCGAGAATAAGTCTTGCAGGCCGGGCACAACTTTGGCGGGACGGTCGAGCGCCTCCACGAATCGAGCGAACTGGGCAGCAGATAGCTCGAAGTGTTTTTCGTCGGCCAGTGCCATCTCGGCCGCGCTGCAGGCGCTGTCAATGATGAAGCGCGTTACCTTTTCGCCGCGCTTCTGCGCTCCCAGCCGGATGAGGCGCTCCTCGGACGCAGACGCGCGAAAGTTGATCCGCTGCGACCTGGCCGGCGATTTCCCTTTCGATGTAGTTGTCATGTGTCTTACCCGACATACATACATTGTATGTACAAGACAGAATACCCTCTGAGGGGGCCCCGGTCAAGGCGCATGGCCAGCTAAGAGCCCATGCTGACCACCGACAACTGCCTTACTGCGCCCCGCTGGCCTTTCGTGCTTGCTCGAACTCGTCGCCGGGAAGCCAGCCGACCTCGGCCTTCTGCGATGCGGCGTCCCATCCCAGGGCAAAGCCGAAGCGCGCCATCACCGCGTCGCCGGCGAAGTCCATCGATGGGTGATACTCATCGCTGGGGTGGTGGTAGTCATTCTTGACGAAGTCCCTCGCCTTCTGCACGCCCCACTCCAGATCGTGTCCCTGGTAAAGGTCGCCTTCGTTGATAGGGAACGCCGGAATGCCGACGCGCGCGAAGCTGAAGTGGTCGGAGCGATAGTAGTGTCCGGCGTTGGGATTGGGATCAGGAACGATCGTCAGCCCGAATTCCTTCGCCGTTTTCTCCACCGTGGGATAGAAGGTCGTGCGCTCGGCGCCGGAGACCTGCACCTCCTGCGGCACACCAAGCGGAGGCACATCGTCATAGTTCAGGTCGAGCGAAATTTCTTTCGCAGGAATTGGCGGATGCTTGCCGAAGTACTCGGAACCGCGCAAGCCTTGCTCCTCGGCGGTAACGGAAACGAAGTACACCGAGCGCGGCGGCGCTTGCTTCGTGTGGCTATAGGCGCGCGCAATCTCCAGCAGAATGCCGACGCCGGTCGCGTTGTCCTGCGCGCCGTTGTAGATGTTGTCACCCGGCATGCCGGGAACAATTCCCAGGTGGTCATAGTGCGCGCTATACATCACGGCCTGCTCTTTCAGCGTGGAGTTCGAGCCGGGCAGCATGCCGACGACGTTGTTGGAATCGAATGGACGAACCTTGCTGATAATGTGCGCCTTCAACTTGGCAGGCAGCGGCTCGGCCTTGAAGCCGGGCTTCTGCGCGGCGGCGATCATCTCGTCCAAGTTCATGCCGCAGTCCTGCGCCAGCTTGCGCGCGACGTCGAGTTGGATCCACGATGCAACCTTCAGCTTGGGCGCGGGATCGTTGCGCAGGTACGAGCGCTCGCCGCCCCACGAGTTGCGCACCACCTCCCAGCCGTAGCTCGCCATGTCGGTTTTGTGGATGAGGATGACGCCGACAGCACCCATGCGTGCGGCCTCTTCGTATTTGTAGACCCAGCGGCCATAAAAGGTGAGCGCCTTGCCCTTGAAGAAGTTGGGATCGTCCGACGGCGGCTCGTTGACCAGCATCAGCAGCACTTTGCCTTTCACGTCCAGGCCGGCGTAGTCATTCCACTTGTACTCGGGAGCGTCGATGCCATAGCCAATCCACACGATGGGCGCGTCAATCGTGGTGTCGGTCTTGCCGGTCTCGTCCATGGCCACGTAGTCGACGCGGTTCTTCAAATTGAGCGGCGAGCCGTGCTGCGGAACGAGGTCGAAGGTCGTGCCATCGTCAACGGTCGCGATGCCGACCATCGGTACCTTCTGCATGTACGAGCCATCGTCGCCGGCAGGCTTCAGTCCATAGAGCGAGAACTCGGTGGCAATGTATTCGGCGGCGATATCACCGCCGCGCTGGCCAGTGCCGCGCCCTTCGAGCAGATCGCTGGCCAGAAATTTCACGTGGGCGCGAATGCGCTCAGGATTGATAGACGCCATCGCCTGCTGCGCGTCTGGCGGCAGGGAAGCGATGTGCGGCGTGGTGGTTGGGGAACTCTCGGGTTGCTGTGAGCCTTGGGCCAGAAGCATGACCGCGGCGATCACGAGAGAGAAGAAGGCAATGAGGATTTTACGCATGGAGGGGGGCCTCTTTGAGAACCTCACATTCTACGGCAAACGTTTGCGCAACTTAAGGTGATTGGGTGATGGAACAAAGCAGGTTTTTGAAATAGGGAGAAGAGAAGCAGATCCCTCGGGAGCTAAAAGCTCCCTCGTGATGACAAAGATGAGAAGGGCACGATTACGGCGCAGCTAAAGCTGCGCCCCTTCCAAGCTAAGGCATGATCGCGATTGTCAATTGCCAAGAGCTAATGGCAAGAGCTAATGGCTAATTGCTTTCCTTCAGCATAATCCGCTCAATCTTGCTCGCGCGGCCTGTCTGGGCATCGCAGTCGATCAGGCAGGCGCACAGGCGCACGTCGTCCGAAGCGGCTTCGAAGCGGCCCGGCATATTGGTGAGGAAGCGCTGGAGGATCATCTCCTTTTGCACGCCGATCACGCCGTCGTAGGGGCCGGTCATGCCGACGTCAGTCTGATACGCGGTGCCTTTGGGCAGGACCTGCTCGTCGGCGGTGGGCACATGAGTGTGCGTGCCTAGCACGGCAGTCACGCGTCCATCGAGATACCAACCCATAGCAATCTTTTCCGAAGTCGCTTCGGCGTGAATGTCGACCAGAACAATTCTTGTCGTGATGCGCTTCAGCAGGCCGTCGGTGACGCGAAACGGGTCGTCGTTGCTGCCCATGTAGACGCGGCCTTGCAGATTGATGACGGCGTAGTCGACACCGCCGCGCGTGCGTCCCTGATACCAGCCGTAGCCCGGCGTTCCCTCGGGATAGTTCGCCGGGCGAAGCAGGCGGCGCGCGAGCGAGGCCTCATTCCCGTTGGCCGAGTTCATGTAGTCGATGATCTCGCGCTTGTCCCAGACGTGATTGCCGGTGGTGATGACATCGATGCCAAGCTCAAACAGTTCTTCGGCAAGCTGGGGCGTGATGCCAAATCCACCGGCCGCATTCTCGCCATTGGCGATTGTCAGGTCGATGCCATGTTCTTTCTGGAACTCGGGCAGCCGCTCGTGAACGATGGTGCGTCCGGGCCGGCCGTAGATGTCACCGACGAAGAGAATGCGCAATGCGTTCGCGCTCCTTGGTAAGAAACTCGATGGTAGCACGCGCGAAGCAGGCTTCTTCTAAGGCGCGAGCGATGCTGTGCGCAAGAAGTCGTAGTTGCCGGAGGGGTTCAGCTCGATGCCGCGCACGCGTTTAGTATGCACGATTATGTTGTCGTAGTACCAGAGGTTAATGTACGGCAGGTCCTCGGCGACGATCTGCTGGACCTGATCGAACAGTTTCTTGCGTTGCTGCTGATCGAGCGTGGCGTGCGATTCTTCGATCAACTCGTCGACTTTGGGATTGGAGTAGAAGGTCCGATTGGCGCGCTTGGGAGCGAAGCTCTTGGTCGCGAAGACATATTCGAAGATGTCGGGATCAAGATTGCCGCCGACCCATCGCAGCGAATGAAGCTGATAGGCACCTTTGGTGATGTCGGAAAAAAACGTGGCGAACTCGTAGGTGTGAATATCGAGCGCAATTCCTACGTCCCGCAATTGTTGCTGAAGGACGGCCGCCAGCAGGCGAGTCGACTCCTCCGTCGACGTCTTCATTGCGAGATGAAAGCGCACGCCATTCTTCTCGGGATAGCCAGCTTCGTCGAGTAGCTTGCGCGCAAGCATGGGATTGTAAGGATATCTGGCGACGTCAGGGTCATAGGCCCAGTGCTGCGGCGGCAGGACGCTATAGGCAGGACGGGCCTCGCCGCGCCAGAGGTAACGGATGATAGGCGCCACATCGATCGAATAGGCGATGGCATGGCGAACGCGGACGTTTTTCAATGTGGGATCGCGGAGATTAAGCGCCAGGTAGGCGTAGATGGTTCCCGGGCCGCGCAGGACTTCCAGGCCCCTGTCCTTCTCCAGGGTCAGCACCATGTCGGGGGTGAGCGCGTTGCTCACGACGTCGGCGCTGCGCTTGCGCAATTCGAGGGCGCGGGTGGTGGCGTCGGGAATCACGCGGAAGTCTACGCGCTCTATCCTGGGGGGCGTTGCCCAGTAATCGGGATTGCGCTCGATGATGACGTTCTTGTCCTGCTGCGCGCTGACGAAGCGAAACGGGCCGGAACCAATGGGATGACGATTGAAATCTTCGCCACTGCCGTAGGGCACGATGCCGATAGCGCCGTCGGAGACGTTCCACAGCAAAGACGACATCGGTTCCTTTAGATGAAAAACGATGGTGTAGTCGTCGGGTGCGTCGATGTGGTCGACGGCAGTAAAGGTGCTGGTCTTCGAAGAGCGAAGCTCGCCGCTGAGCAGGGAATCGAAGGTCCACTTCACATCGCGTGCAGTCAGTGCCTGTCCGTTGTGGAAGCGCACGCCGTGGCGCAAGTGGAAGATGTAGGTCACGGGATCGGGAGTCTGCCAGCTTTCAGCCAGCCATGGTTGCAGTTGGAAGTGCTCGTCGCGGCGCACGAGCGAGTCGAAGAGCAGCTCGTCGATGCGTTCGGATTGCGCATCGATGCCTACGCGCGGATCGAGGTTGGTAGGGCTGCTCTCGATGATCATAACCAGCGTGTTGGGGTCGGGCTTGTGGGAGCAGGAGGTGAGGAGGAGGGTACTCGCAATCACGAGGAACAACATCGTTGCGATAGGGGTCCTTCGACTCCGGCGGCCAAATGCGGGCCGCCTCCGCTCAGGATGACAAGAGGATGGGGTGGTTTTGTGCCGGAGCCAGCCAACTGTAGGTCCCTCGGCTCCTCCTCCCCCTGCGGCGGACTCGTCGCTCGGGATGACACCAAGATGACAGCCGCACTCGCGCCCCCACCAGCTACTACGCATAGCTGATCTTGCCCAGGATGGCGGGGCGCGCAGCGCCGGTGGCTGAGGGAACGTTCGACGGCGTGCGATGCCAGGTCTGATAGGCCAGGAGCGCGAAGGCGACGGCTTCTTTGGCTTCGGAGGGAATGCCAATTTCGTCGGTCGTCCGCACGTGCAGGTTCAAATCGGCCAGGTTTGCCGCAATCATGCTCATGAGCGTCTGGTTCCTGGTTCCACCGCCGGAGACGATGAGTTCGCGGAACATGCCCAATCTGGACAAATCAATCCCATCATTAGCGCTGTGGACGCAGAAAACAAATCGGTGGATCGCGTGCGCGATCGATCGCGCGGTCAGCGCGGTAGCGGTTGCAATCACGTCATGCTTGTCGGCCTTGCCGCAGCGGCGCAGAAAGTCTGCCACGAACTCGCGACCGAATTCCTCGCGCCCTGCTGTTCGGGGGGGCGGCAGTTGGAAGAACGGCTGGCGCAGGAGATCGCGCGTCACTTGTGCCAGCGGTTTGCCCTTCGCAGCCAGCTTCCCGTCGCGGTCAAACATGCATTTGAACAGCTTTTGCGCGACGGCATCGATCACCATGTTGCCGGGGCCGGTGTCGAAGGCGACCACATCGTCAAGGCTCGCCGCGGGAGGGAGGGCGGTGAGGTTGGCGATGCCGCCGATGTTCTGCACGATACGTCCCAGGCGCTGGTCGCGAAACAGCACGTAGTCGAGATAGGGGACCAGCGGCGCGCCTTTGCCGCCGGAAGCCATGTCGGCGGGACGGAAATCCGAGACCACGGGCACGCCAAGGCGGGACGCCAGCACTGCGCCTTCTCCGATCTGCCAGGTGCAGGCGATCTCGCGTCCCAGGAACGGCGCGGCAGTGCCCTGGTGATAAATGGTCTGGCCATGACAGCCGACGAGTGCACACTCGTATCCTGTTTTGCGCTGAACTTCCTTGATGGTCTCGGCGTAGAGTTCGGCGAGGAAGAAATTCAGGCGGGAGAGATCGGCAACGCTGGCGACAGCGTTCATGGTGTCGAGCACGCGCCGGCGCACCTTGTCCGGATAGGACACGTGGTGATGCGCGAGCAGTTTGAGACGGCACCGAATTTCCCGGCCTTTGATCTGCACCAGCGCGACGTCGATGCCGTCGGCTGAGGTCCCGCTCATCACTCCGGCAACGATCAACGCGACGCCTCGGCGGAGGTGGTCAGGCGCACCTCTTCGGTGAACTCCCAAATGCGGCGGCAGAGTTTGTCGACGGTCTTGGGCGTGGGCCGCGGAGCGTGGCGTTCGCAGAACACGGGAGACTTCTTTTTGAACTGGAGCACGCGTTTTGCTTTCTCGGCGATGAGCTTGGCAAATCGGCGATCGGATTCGGCCCGCTTGCAGACCGCCTCGAAGGCGCGGGAGACGTGTTCTTCTTTGTGGCAGACCAGGATGAGGTCGCTGCCCGCCAGAAGGGTCTGGATGGCGGCCTCTTCAATGGGCGCGGCGGAAAGCACGCCGCCCATCTCAAGATCGTCGGAGACGACCAGTCCGCGAAAGCCAATCTTCTTTTTCAGGATTTCGGTGATCCAGTGCTTCGACAGCGACGCCGGCAGCTTGTCGTGCGTCACCTCGGGGTAGGATGCGTGCGCCACCATCACCATCGGGAAATTCTTCTGGAGCTGACGGTAGGGACGCAGGTCCTCCTTCCATAGGCGCTTCCACGGTTTGTCGACCGTCGGCAGCTCCAAATGGCTGTCGAGGCCGGATTCGCCCAGGCCAGGGAAGTGCTTGCCGCAGCCGAGTACGTTCGCCTTGCCCAGACCGCGCAGGAATTCGCGCGCAAAGCGGGCGGTGAGTTTGGGATCGTCCGACACCGTGCGCGAGCCGAGCACTTTTCGCGACGGCGGGAGCTGAAGATCGACGCAAGGGGCAAAGTCGGTGTTGAACCCCAGGGCGCGCACCTCCTCGCCGATCAGCTTTCCGAATTTGCGGAAGAGTTTGGGCGAGCGGGTTGCGGCAACGTCAGCAACGGCAGGAACCGGCGCAATCGCATCGTGCAGCCGATCGACGCTGCCGCCCTCCATGTCGACGCAGAGAAACATGGGCGTGGACACCGCTTTTTGGGCGTGGCGGAGAAGCGCGTGGACCTGCGCGGCCTCTTCAATGTTGCGCTTGAAGAGAATGATGCCGCCGGGATGCAAGGTGGTGAAGGTCGAGCGCAGCTTCGCGGACACGTCAGTTCCATCGAAGCCCATGATGAGCAACTGTCCTGCCTGGCGGTGAAGATCGAGCGAGCTACGGGAAGGCATTGTGCGATTGTGAAAAAGGAAGTGTACCGCGAACCGCAAGTCCGAGCGGAAAAGAAGATGCAACCGCGGATGAGCGCGGAGTGGCGCGGATCAGGGAAGGCAAAAAGCAAAAGAAAAAAAGCACCACGGATCACACGAATACCACGGATCAGAGTATTGGAGTCTGCACGGCCCGCTGTCTGTTTTGACCGTATCTGCTCCGCGATGTCCGCGACAATCCGCGGTTGCTTTTCTACACCGGGTTGCGCAGCTCGGGCTCTTCGACGTCGGCGGTGGAAGTCGCGCCCGCCGTGCCGGGCTCGGGCTCGCCGCCTTCGCCGGGTGCGAGGAACAGGTTCTCTTCGAGGCCGTGCTGACGGGTATAGAGGTCGTAGTAGCGCCCGCCCAGGTCGTAGAGCGATTCGTGGGTGCCTCGCTCGATGATGCGTCCGGCTTCGACGACAAGGATCTGATCGGCGCGGCGAATGGTTGACAGCCGGTGGGCGATGACGAACGTGGTGCGGCCCTGCATCAGGTATGCGAGACCCTGCTGGATCAGCGCTTCGGATTCCGAGTCGAGGCTGGAGGTGGCCTCGTCGAGGATCAGGATGCGCGGGTTAGCCAGAATGGCGCGCGCGATCGAGACGCGCTGGCGCTGGCCGCCGGAGAGCTTCACGCCGCGTTCGCCGATGATGGTTTCGTACTTCTGATCGAACTTCTCGGCAAACTCGTCGACGCGCGCGATCCTGCAGGCGCGCAGGATTTCCTCTTCCGTGGCGTTGGGTTTTGAGAAAGCGACATTCTCTCGAATGGTTCCGTCGAAGAGGAAGGAATCCTGCAGGACCATGCCAAGCTGCGTGCGATAGGAATCGAGGCGCACCGTCGCCAGATTGAAACCATCGACCAGGACCCTGCCGATGTTCGGCTTGTGGAAGGCGGCGATCAGGCCAATGATGGTCGACTTTCCCGAGCCGGAAGAGCCGACGAGAGCAGTGACCGTTCCCGGGCGAGCCCGGAAGGAGATGTCGTGCAGGACCGTCTTCTTGGCTTCATAGGCGAAGGTGACGTCGTCGAACGCGACGTTTCCCTCGAGGAGCGGCAGCGTGACGGTACGTTCGGGGTCCTCGTTTTCCGGAGTTTCGTCCAGCACCTCGCGGGTGCGTTCCAGACCGGCGATGGCTTCGGTAAGCTGGGTGCCGATTCCCACGACTTGAAACAGCGGCGCGGCCAGGTAGCCGAGAAACATGGTGTAGGTGAAGAAGCCGCCAAGGGTGAGCTTGCCGGCCAGAATCTGCCGCGTACCCATGAACATGACAATCGCGCCGATTAGCCCCATGAGCATCGCCGACGAAAGACTCATTACCGAGCTGGCGGTGAGCGTCTTGAAGACGTTCTGCAGCAGGCGCTCGACGCCCAGGCTGAAGACGGCGTGTTCGCGATCCTCAGCGTGATATCCCTTCACAACGCGCACTCCGCCCAGAGATTCGGTCAGCCGCCCCGTCACTTCAGCGTTGATCTTGCCGCGCTCGCGGAAGATGGGCCGGATAATGCGAAAGGCCTTGCGCAGGCCGACACCGAAAATCAGCAGGAAGCCGAAGGCGATGCCCGTCATCACCGGGCTGATGCGCATGAGAACGATGAACGCGATGACCGCAGTCATCAATCCGCCGACAAAGTCGACCAGGCCGGTGCCGATCAGGTTGCGGACACCCTCCACGTCGCTCATGATGCGCGATACCAGCATGCCGGTCTTGTTGGCGTCGTAGTAGGAGACGGACAGGCGGCCGACGTGCTCCTGCACCCGGCGGCGCAGCTCGGCGATCAGCCGCTGAGCTGCTTTTGACAAAGTCTGCGTCAGGGCAAACGAGGTCAGACCCTGAATAACGGTGGCGAGCAGAACGATCCCCACCAGCGGATAGAGCAGCTGCACTTGGCGTTTGCCGATGACATCGTCGACCAGGTACTTGGTCGAAGCAGGCAGCACAAGGCCGGAAACGCGGTTGACGACCATGAGGCCCAATCCCAGGGCGAGCAATCCCCGGCGCGGGTGGAGGAGGGACCAAATCTCGGGGAGGGCCTCAAAGACCGGAGTCTTCGGCTTTTCTGGATTTTTGGAGGTTTCTGCCATGCAGCCTTTGGATTGGATTCCCCGGATCCGGCGGCCGGTGCTAAAAGGCTGGCATCAAGAGCCTCAACAGGCGCCTCGGGCATCTATATAGGGTGAATGACACCTTCGGGGGATAGCAAAGGACTGCGGGGGTGCACATAACATATACAGCCCTTGAGCTGGATTAATTATTGCTAAAAACGGTTGGGCCCCGGTGGTAACATTGTCAGTAATCGACGGAGGAAATTGTGGGGTCACCTTATGGCTTCGAGCTGGTAGAAAACTGCGTCATCTGCAAGCTGCGGAGTGATAGTTTCTTCTGCTCTCTCCCCAAAGCCTCTTTAGAAGCGTTCGACAAGATCAAGTACACCGCGTCCTATCCTGCCGGCGCCATCCTGTTCGTGGAGGGCCAATCGCCGCGCGGGATTTACATGCTTTGCAAGGGACGGGTGAAGCTGTCCACCACATCCGCAGAGGGCAAGACGCTCATTTTGAAAATTGCGCAACCGGGAGAAGTTCTCGGGATGCACGCCACGGTTTCCGGCAGTCCCTATGAGATTACCGCGGAGACCGGGCAGCCGTGCCAGTTGAACTTCATCAAGCGCGACGACTTTCTGCATTTCCTGCAGGACCACGGCGATGCCTGCCTGAAGGCAGCACAGCACCTCAGCAAAGATTGTCAGAGCGCCTACCAGCAGATTCGCAGCCTGGGACTTTCGCACTCTGCGCCGGAACGGCTTGCACGTCTGCTTCTGGAGTGGACCGCGACCAGCCAGGACAAGACTGAACCAAAGGTAAAGCTGGCTCTGACCCACGAAGAGATCGCGCAGATCATCGGAACATCGCGGGAAACCGTCACCCGCGTACTGGCCGACTTCCGCAAGCGCCAGATCGCCGTGCTTAAAGGATCGACACTGACCATCCGCAACAAGGCGGTTTTGGAGAGACTGGTAGGCGCATAGCCGCCACGCGGCAATCAGGCTTTTTCCCGGCGCAGTTCTTCCATCACCGACGTAATCAGCTCTTTCGCGTCGGTGATACCCTTCATGACGATCTGAATGTCCATTGCGGGCTTGCCCGGTTGGCGCGCGCTCTGGCAGTAGACACCGTGCTGGCCAACCATGGTCAGGGCATCCGTCAAGGTGTCGAGTGCGACGGCCAGGCGCCCTCGCGGTTTGCCCATCATGAACTCGTAGTGGTCCAACTCAGCTCGCTTCTCGTCCATCACACTCATGGGCTCGATTGTAACCTTGGCGGCGGGTGTGAATAATAGAGCGACGGTATGCAGTCCCGATGCCTGAGGAGGGTTTCAATGAAGTGGGGTCGTTGGTATCCGCTGGTCCTGGTAAGCGTCATTGCAATGTCCGCACTGCTGATGGCACAGCAAAAGCCAGTGTTGAGTCCTCCGGGAGAAGCGTCCGTCAAGTTCGATGACGGCAAGACCGTCACCATCAAGTACAGCCGTCCTTCCATGCGGGGCAGAAAGATCTACGGAGGACTTGTTCCCTACGGGCAGGTGTGGCGCACCGGCGCCAATGCGGCGACCAGCTTGACCACGGATGCGAACCTGGAGATCGGCGGCACGATGGTTCCGGCGGGCAACTACACGCTCTACACGATACCGGGCGAGAGCTCATGGCAACTGATTGTCAACAAGCAGACGGGGCAGTGGGGAACGAAGTATGAACCGTCGCAGGACCTGGCGCGCATTCCTATGAAGGTTGGGCAACTTCCGTCCGGCCTGGAAACGTTCACCATCTCGCTCGACAAAACGGGCGCGAAGTCTGCAGTGCTCAAACTGGATTGGGAGAACACAACGGCCAGGGTCAACATCAGCGAGAAGTAAGCGAGGGCATTCGGTTCTTAGGACCGCAAACGGATTGCAACGGTCTGTTCACAATAAGCGGGCTGGCCGGTCAATCTACAGCCAAAGTACAATAAAGTACAACAAAGAATTATCGCCTCGGCACGAATATCCGATGTGGCTCGCACCTTTATCCAGTACTATAACCTGACTCACTATTGGAGAAGCCCCACTGTTCATAAGAGCCTTGCGCCGCGCGTGCCGACGCCTGACCCTGCCTATACTGCTTTCCGTCCCCATCCTCTCGTTCGCGTGTGAACAAATTCCCAGCGGCCAGACGATCTGGGTTCGGCTCACAGCACCCGTCTCTACCTACAACGCCAAAGTCGGCGATCTGGTCCATGCAGTTGTCACCGAGGCTGTGGTATGTGGGGATGAGACCGTGGTTCCGTTAGGGTCCTCGGTTCGCGGCACCGTGCAGTCGGTACGAAAAGTCGGGTTGGGTGTTCGTCACGAGACGGCGGCTCTGAAGATTGAGTTCAACGAAATCGAGGTTTCCCCTGACGAGGCGCTGCCGCTTGCCGGTGATGTAGCAGAGATTGACAACGCCCGCGAGCAGGTCTCCAACGGCGTCGTGCACGGCATTCGCAGCACGAATACTCCGCAGGGAACGATCACCAACCGGTTGAAGTATCTGCCCGCACTGAATCCCTATCCGGATCTCGGGTTGCTGCTGTTCAAGGCTACGTTCCCCATATTTCCTGAGCCGGAGATCTACCTGCCTGCGGGAACCGACATTGAGGTGAAGCTGACCGCCGCGGTATTTGATCCGCCGGCGATTGCGATGGCCGAAGGGCCGCAAATCGATGCCATGGACCCGGCAGAGCTGCGTGCGCTCGTAGCCTCGCTGCCGGAGCGGTCGACAACGGAGCACATGGTCTCTGCCGACATCGTGAATCTTGCGTTTATCGGAACCAAAGAACAGTTTCAGTCGGCCTTCGCCAACTCTGGATGGGAGACGGCTGATCCCATCAATCGCCACAGCATCTCGCGGAACGTCTACGCCTTTCTCAAGAACAGCAGTTATCCGCAGGCGCCGATGCGGCCGTTCTATCTCGATGGGCAGGCTCCTGACATGAATTGGCAGAAGAGCCTGAATACCTATGCCCAGCGCGATCACATGCGGTTGTGGGAATGGGAGGGAACGGCAAGCACGGGCCCGGTTTTCCTGGGTACGGCCACGCATGACAGGAGTGCGGGCATTTCGTTCAAGCGCCATCAGTTTGTACACCACATCGATACCAACATCGATGACGAGCGCAGCAAGATCATTCGTGACCTGCGGGCCGCGGGATGCGTGAACGCGGTCTATCTGGTGCCGCGCCGCGACATTGCCCCCTCCGGCTTCAACTCCATCGGCGACCCGGTCACGACTGACGGATCGATTGCGGTTGTGCAGCTACAGGAGTGTCACGCGGCGGTTCCGTCGCTCGCCTCCGATCCGGAGCCGCCTCCGTTCAAGCCAGGCAACTCGGTGTTCCGCTATTTGCGTCGGGATGTGCTGACCTTGCGAAGCGATATGTGGCGCGCCAACATCATCTACGGCGCCTACGATGTGTTGCGCATGAGCTTTCGCGCGTGGCGGCGCCACGAAGCTACGGTCGCAACGGTGGCTCCTGAGAAGCCCGGTCCGGAAGCGGGTCGCCCGGCAGAGTCCATGCGGGCAAGCCTGCCCTAGGCTGTGAACTGGCGGGTTGACGAAAGCTGCTATTCCATCCTCCATTCGCCTTGCCATTCGTTACTCTCAAGGAACCTTGCAACACCTTCCTTTCCAGACTGCGTCAAAACCTTATAATCGAATGAAGGCTGATTGACACGAATGAATGCTTTTTGTGCCCTGCTTGCCTCCGCGATTGGCGGCGAAATAACAAGTTTGATCGAGACCAGCGGTCTGGTCGCCAAAGCCGTTCTCGTCATCCTGCTCTTTTTCAGCGTGCTGTCGTGGGCCATCATCTTTGCCAAATGGGGATTGTTCCGCCGCGCCCGCCTGCAAAGCAACCGCTTTGTGCGTGCCGTGCGCAAGTCACAGCGCATGCAGGACATATCTGCGGTGGCCGACCAATTCAAGCCGAGTCCGCTGGTAGCCGTTTTTGAGGGTGCCTATGAGGAGCTGCGCCGGCAAGCGCCTCACCCGCTGCGAATGCCGGCCGTGCAACGCGCCACCCAGATCGCGTCATCCGAGGAACTCACGCGGCTGGAAAGCCGTCTGCCATGGCTGGCGACAACCGGGGCGGTTACACCGTTTATCGGTCTGTTCGGCACGGTGTGGGGCATCATCGACGCCTTTCACGGCCTGGGCACGGCTGGTGCGGCTACGCTGCGCGCGGTGGCGCCCGGCATCTCCGAAGCGCTGATCACGACCGCTGCCGGGCTGTTTGCTGCGATCCCCGCCGTTATCGCCTACAACATGTTCATTCAGCACATTCGCGAATTCGGCTCCCGCATGGACGACTTCGGGCTGGAGCTGATGAACGAGATTGAACGCGCCCAGGCAGGCAGTGCGCGGCCGGTTCATGAGGTGGTGGAGCGGCGCTAATGGCTTTTACCAACCCGCAAGGCCGCACGCAGAGTTCGCTGGCTGATATCAACGTCACGCCCCTGGTGGACGTTGTGCTGGTGTTGTTGATCATCTTCATGGTGACCGCGCCGGTGTTGCAATCGGGCATCGAAGTGCAGGTGCCGCGCACGCGAACCGTCAAGCAGATCACCGAAGAGCGGCTGGTGATCAGCATCAACCGCGAACAGCAGGTCTTTCTCAACAACGATCCGGTCAACATCAACGAGATCGCCGCGAAGATCCACCAAAAGATTCGCGACCCGGAGGGGCAGGCGATTTATGTCCGGGCAGATGAGAATGTGCCGTTCGGCGCGTTCGCTACGGTGATGGACGCGGTGAAGAGCTCAGGGATCACCAACGTGAGCATCGTGACCCAGCCGCTGGAAGACCATGGCAGCCGACGCTGACATTTTCGACGGCGAAACCAGCCTCCGCAAACCCCTGATCGGCTCCTGCGCCCTGCACATGGGCATCGTGGTTTTAGCGCTGTTTGGATACCTGATTCCCAGCGGACGCGGCGAAAACTGGGGCGGCACCAACGGCGGGGGCGGCGCCATGAGTGCGACCCTGGTGAGCAGCGTTCCACTTCCGGAGCCGTTGACCCAGACGGAAAACGTTCTGGCCAACGAATCCAAGGGCCTGTCGCAATCGCAGCCCAAGGAGGAGCCAAAGGCCGAGGAGCCGAAGGCAATCCCCATCCCGGACCGCAACGCGCAGCGAAAAGCGGAACAGAAGCGGGAATCGACGGAGAAGAAACCTCCGAAGCAAATCGCGAAAGCGGAAGAGAACAACCAGATTCCTTACGGACAGGGAGGCCCGGTCAGCGGTCCTTACGGCGCCTTCACGGCCGGGGCGACCAAGGGTGGGTTCGGCTTCCAGGGAGGAAATGGGGACTTTGGCAGCCGTTTCGCCTATTACGTCGATATCGTCCGGCGAAAAGTATCGGAAAACTGGCTCCAATATGAAATAGACCCGCGCGTAAGCGACGCCAGACGCGTCTACATATATTTTGAGATCACGCGGTCGGGACAGCCAGTCAATATCAAGGTCGAACAGTCGAGCGGCATACCTTCTCTCGATCTGTCGGCGGTACGCGCCTTGCAACGCATTGACACTTTCGGGCCGCTGCCTGGCGGTTACAACGGAAATTATGTCTCGGTGGAGTTCTGGTTCGATTATCGGCGATGAGCTTTATAGCAGCGATTGATTTACTTTAGATGTTGGTAAGTGGCTCGCTTTTCAGGTGTGCTTACAAGAGCTTTCCTATCCGCCGGGCGGCAATGAGTCCGCCAGGCATCTGCCGTTCAAATGGCCGAGTGAAATCGGCTGGGAGCCCAATAAAGAGGTTTGCAGCGCAGGAAAGGCTTCGGCCCCGTCAACTGCGCTTGGACTTTGCATGAAACGATTCGCGATCCTTGCGCTATTGATTTTTGAAAGCTTCGCTTTGTGCGCGTCAGCCCAGGACTGGATTCGAACCGGCACGGGTCTCGGCGTAGAGAAGATTCGCCTGGCCGTTCCCGATTTCAAGACCGGCGCCACCGCGGGCGCTGCGCAGAATCTGGCAGCCACATTCAACCAGACACTATGGAACGACCTGGAAGTGGCAGGCATCTTCGACATGGTAGGGAAGAGCTTCTACCCGCTGGCTCCCCCGGGAACACCGCAGGACGTTCGCCTCAAGGACTGGAACCAGCCGCCGCCCAACGCCAGCATGCTGGCCTTCGGCAATCTCGGCGTGGATGGCGGCTATCTGAATGTTCAGGGCTGGCTGTTCGACGTGAAGAACGAACAGTCGCCGCAGATTCTGGGGAAGCAGTATCACGAGGAGGCGACCGACGCGAACGCGCGCCTGATCGCTCACCGCTTCGCTGACGAGATCATCTTCCGGCTGGGCGGAGGCGTTCCCGGCATTGCCGAGACCAAGATCTACTTCATCAGCAGCCGCTCGGGCCACAAGGAAGTCTGGCAGATGGACTACGATGGGGCGAACCAGAAGCAGATCACGCACAACGGAGGCATCGCTCTGTCGCCGCACGTGTCGCCCGATGGAAGCCGCATTGCCTATGCCGGCGTCACCAAGGATGGTTGGCAGATTCAGATGTGGTCGCTGGATTTGGGCCGCAACGTGGGCTTCCCGCGCTTCAACGGAACCAACCAGTCGCCGGCTTGGTCGTCCGATGGCAGAACTCTGGCGTTCTCGTCGTCCTGGAGCGGGCACTCCGATCTGTACGCCATCGACAGCAGTGGAGGGGTGCCGCACCGTCTGACGAACGACCGCGGACCCGACGTGTCGCCCAGTTGGAACCCGAAGACCAACGCCCAGATTGCATTTGTCAGTGGGCGCACCGGGTTGCCCCAGATCTACACCATGGCATCCGACGGGACCAACGTTGTGCGGGTCACCGACCAGGGTTATGCAGTGTCGCCGTCGTGGTCGCCGAACGGACAATTCCTGGTGTTCGCGTGGATCCGCCACTACGGACCCGGCGCGCCGGGCGCGAGCGACATCTATCTCATGGACGTGGCCAGCCATCAGTGGGTGCAGTTGACCCACGACGGCGGCCGGAATGACTTTCCTTCGTGGGCTCCCGATGGCCGCCACATCGTCTACCAATCGAACCGCTCGGGCCGAACCCAACTCTTCATGATGCTGGCCGACGGAACCGAAAACAAGCAGTTGACTACCAGCGGCGAGAATACGCAGCCGAACTGGGGAAACAAATAGGAGGATGAGAAGTGAAACTCACCAGAACGAAGTGGTTTGGGCTTGTTGTTGCGCTGGCAGCCGCGTTAGCAGTTAGCGGATGCGGCAAGAAGAAGGTTGCGACAGCGACACCTCCTCCGCCGCCTCCTCCGCCCGCGCCCACGGCAACGCTCACGGCCAATCCCAACACCATCAATGCGGGACAGTCCTCAACCCTGACATGGAACACAACCGACGCGACCGATATCTCCATCGACACCTTGGGGAAGGTTGGTCCGAGTGGCACGGTACAGGTAGTGCCCAGCGAGTCAACCACCTACCGTCTGGTTGCGAAGAACCAGAGCGGAACGCAGGAGGCGACAGCGCGCATTACGGTGAATCCGCCGCCGGCGCCTGCGCCAGTGAGCTCCAATGCCGGTGACGCCCAGTTGTTCGAGAACAACATGAAGGACGTGTTCTTCGACTACGACAGCTACGACATTGAGGGTCGCTACACCAGTGTCCTGCAAGAGGACGCGCGCTTCCTGCAGGCGCATCCCAGCATCAACTTTACGATCGAAGGACACTGCGACGAGCGTGGCTCAACCGAGTACAACCTCGCGCTCGGCGACAATCGCGCGCTGGCGGCCAAACAAGCTCTGGTCTCGATGGGCATCTCGGCAAGCCGCATCAAGACCATCAGCTATGGGAAAGAAAAGCCTTTCTGCACGGAGAGCACTGAAGCGTGCTGGCAGCAGAACCGCCGGGCGCATTTCGCGTACAACCCATAGGTAAGATATAGAGGCATGAGCTTCGGGCGCGGGCCCGGTGTCAGTCGGGCCGAAACCGCGCACGCTGTCGGTGATCAGCGGGGTTGTCGTTGCCATTAAGCCCCCTCTGTCGCCTGATGACGTGCACACGAACTCGACATTGCGTTAAGGAATTGCAACCCATGTATCGAAAACAACTCGTAGCACTGACCGCTGTTGCGCTGGTGCTCACAGCCGCACATCCCGCCTTCGCCGTCAGCAAGGAAATCATTCAGCTCCAAACCCAGGTACAAACGCTCTCCGATCAGGTTGCCCGCCTGCAACAGTCGCTCGACGAGCGCATGGGGGTGGTACGCAATCTGGTGGAGCAGAGCGCCGACAGCGTCAACAAGATGAGCGTGACCGTCAATGATCTGCAGCAGAAGCTCTCCGCGCAAAGTGGCGAGAACTCGCAGAAGCTGGATCAGGTCTCCGGCCAGGTACAGGCTCTCCACGACAGTGTGGACGAACTGAAGTCGCGGCTGGCCAAGGTCAGCAAGCAACTCGACGACATGCAGAATGGCGGCCAGAATCTGGCTGCCGGACAGCCCGTGGCTCCCGCCGGAGGCTCGGCGCCCGGGGCGACGACTGCTGCGCCCGCAGCCCCGATGGCGCCTCCGCCGGACGTTCTCTATAACAACGCCCTGCGCGACTATAACGCCGGGAAATATGACCTTTCCTCGCAAGAGTTCAACGATTACTTGAAGTATTACGGAAACACCGATCTGGCCGGGAACGCCCAGTTCTACCTAGCCGACATCGAGTACCGGCAGGGCAACTTCGATGCCGCGGTCAAGGACTATGACAAAGTGCTGGAGCAGTATCCCAGCGGCCAGAAGGCGGCAGCGGCGCAATTGAAGAAGGGTTATGCACTGCTGGAGCTGGGACAGAAGGACGCCGGCGTTCGCGAGCTGAACAGTCTCATCCAGCGCTATCCGCGATCAATTGAGGCATCGCAGGCGCGTGATCGGCTGCGGCGGTTGGGAGTAAACTCGCGGTCGCAATAGCGAGGTGGTTGTTAATCCAGTTGGCCGCTGGCCGAGTCATTCCTGCTGCCGGAATGAGTGGGATGGATGAATGTCGACCGCCTATGCTTTCTTTCGCTTGGCGGGAGATGCGGTGTTGCGCTTCGTCTTGGCGGCTGACCCTCTTGGCGGCAGACTTCTTCTTGGCGACCGTCGTCCGTTCTTTACTGCTGGCGGCGCGCTTCGTCGGCTTGATCGTGTGTGCGACGGAGGAATCAAGGCCGTCCAATGCTTCCACCGACGGTAGCTTCTGCTTGAGCTTCGGTACAGGGGCGAACAGGTCGCCGTGCTTCTTAACCCGCTCCAGTACCTGGGCCGAGTCGAAGACCAGCAGATCGAGATCGCCTTTGGCAAGGCAGTTCTCAACCTCGTCCCAGGTCACAGGCGTTGAAACCGTTGGCCGCTCTTTGGCGCGCAGCGAGTAAACGCAGATGGTCGTCTTGTGATCGTCGTTCTGGCTCCAGTCGACCAGCACCTTACCCACCCGCAGCGACTTCTTCATGTCTGAGACGACGAGCTCACGATGCTGCTTCTCCAGCAGGCGCGCCAGCTCGTGCGCGAACGGCTTGGTCTTCGTCGTAGCTGACGGGCGTGTTGAGCGGCACATAAACCTGCAGTCCCTTGGAGCCGGAAGTCTTGGCGAAGCTCTTCAGGCCAAGTTGCGCGAATACGTCGCGCACCCACAGCCCCACCTGGCAGCATTGCACGATGTTGGCCGGCGCTCCGGGGTCAAGGTCGAAGACGATGAAGGTCGGACAGAGGATGTTTCTTGCCAGCGATAGGCTGGTATGCAGCTCGATGTCCGCCAGGTTCGCCGCCCACACCAGCGTGGGAACGTCCTGCGCGAGGCAGTACTTCATCCACTTGTTGTTGCCCGAGCTCCAGACCGGCGCCACCTGCACCCACTCGGGACGATGTTCAGGGCAGTTCTTCTCGTAAAAGAACATGCCGTCCACGCCATTGGGATAGCGCTTCATGGTGAGCGGACGTCCCTGCGTATGCGGCAAAAGCACCGGCGCAATGCGGACGTAGTAGTCGATGACCTGCCCCTTGGTAAATCCCACAGCGGGGTAGAGGACCTTATCGAGGTTCGACAGCTTCAGGTGCTTACCTTGGATATCGACTACGGTGTCGCTTGCCATCCTGACCATCCAACGTGCACAGATAGAGCTTGCACACAGAAGTATGCAATGCCCAGCACGATTCGCCAAGCCGGTTTCCGTGAAGCAGGAGATTGTCGGGGAAAGAGGGCCTTCTACTTCGAGATGTAGCCAACTATGGAGTTAACCAGATCCTGCGGATTCGAGTAGTCAGAAATGCGCAAATATTGGATATTGCTGAGTATTTCAGGCGGGTCGAGCTTTTCCAGCCGCACAGGGAAAATTTGCATTTGCTTGTTGTCTCTCCGCGCCACCATCTGTTGCAGTTCGTGCATGCAGTTGCCGCTATTCAGGTAGGGTTTCGAGAGAATGGGTACTCCGATGGGACTTACGGCCAGCTGACCGAAAATCTCCTGCAACCACGGCTGACCGGGCTGGATGGATTTTCCGTCGCGATAGTCGAACACCGTCTGGAATCGGCTTCGAAAGGCCTTGAGGATGTCCTGAACTTCATCCTGATCGGCGCCGGAATAGCTCACGAAAACGGCTTCGGTTCGCAGAGCGGCGCTTTGGAAATACTGGACGGCCTCCTCGATCGTGGAAATGCGCTTCGTGGGTGCATCGAGAGTGGCGAGGCGCTTGCCGACGCCGCTGACGAGTACGTCCGTGTTCCACCAACGGACAATGTCTTTCCGATAGCCGACATCGAAGCCACTGTAGAGTGGCGAATCAGGTTTGGGTGGGGTATCTCCGGTGTCAGCATCTGCAATATGAAGCAGCCGCATGGCGGGTTTGAATTCGCCATGAAGATATCCGACGATGCCGGCCAGGTCCGAAGCACTTCCAACGTCGAGGACGACCCAATCGAGTTCGCGGATTTTCCCGATCAACTGTGGCGTGAGCACGGGCGGCCACTGGAATTGAATCGGCTCGTAACCGGCATCACTGACAAGGCTGATAATGCTGTCCACCTGCTCGCGGGTGTATCCCATGGTTTCAGTCTCAGGCGGAAGCAGAATCCCGACCCGGAAGCTCTGGACATCGTGGCTGGCAAGGGAATACTCCCGAATGGCCTTGACCCGATCGTGCAGGTTCTGGATGGCTGCGAGAAAGCGGTCTTCGCTGGGCATGCGGCCCGGGCTGACAACTTCGCTGATGTCAAAACCCTCGTTCATGATCGGAGCAGGTGGATATAGGACCCCACGAAAGCGAGTATCCCAGTACACCAGTCCGGGTTTGCGGGAACGGGCGGCGAGGTCCAACTCAAGAAGAAAGTACCGGGCTGCATTCTTCAGCTCCGTCTGTGAAGGCTGTCCGGCCGGCACTTCGTCATAGGGGTACAATCCCAGAAATGCATCAGCCTTTTTCACCAGCCTTTCCAACCGCGTCACATTGGTTGCGAGAGAGCCCGAGTCGACCTCGAACTGGATTTCAATGTTCCGGGACAGCAGCTTAAAGAAGTAGAGATTGACGGCGGGAGCCTTGTACTTGTGGCTGAGAAATGCAGTTATCGCTAGTTTCTCATCTGGCATCGTAGACTGCCGGCTGGCACGACCTGTGTAAGGTTACGCCAGTGTACGCAAGAATACAGCCCACATTAGCCGCTGGCCAACCAGATTCTTGCCGTAGCGGCTCGCCTTCGTTTGACGTACCGGTCCTATTCTGCGTAGTTTTTACTACAAGGTGATCTCAAGCTCCCCGCACATTGGAGGTACGATGACGCGCTGGCTTCCACCCCAGCGAGCGCAATACGGGCGCTCGTCGGGGACCCCGGTCTGGTCCGCCAGACTTGCGACCCTTCTGTTGCTGCTTGTTTCTCTGCCTGGCTTCGCCCAGGACCTGGCTTCGTTTGAGAAGAATGTCACGGTCAAGACGCTGCCGAATGGGCTCACCGTGGTTCTGTATCGGCGGCCGGAAGCGCCAGTCTTTTCCTTCTTTACGCTGGTCGATGCGGGCTCGGCGCAGGATCCTCTGCACGAGACCGGTCTGGCCCACATGATGGAGCACATGGCCTTCAAGGGCACTCCTGACATCGGTACCACCGACTACGCCAAGGAGAAGGTCGCGCTACAGAAGGTGGAACAGACCTATGCCGCCTATAACGCCGAGCGCATCAAGCGCGTCGGCCAGGACCCGCAGAAGCTGAAGCAGCTCGAAGAGGCCTGGCAGGCGGCGATCAAGGACGCCGATCAGTACGTCATCAAGAACCAGTTTGGGGAGATCGTCGAGAGCCACGGCGGCGTCGGACTCAACGCCTTCACCAGCTACGACGAAACGGGATACATGTACTCGCTGCCGGCCAATCAGGTGGAGCTGTGGGCGTCGCTGGAGTCGGACCGCTACGCGGACCCGGTGATGCGCGACTTCTACAAAGAGCGCAACGTGGTGATGGAGGAGCGCCGCATGCGCACCGACAGCCGTCCCACGGGCCGCCTGGTGGAGCAGTTCCTGGGCACGGCGTTCATGGCCAATCCCTATCACCGGCCGACGATCGGATACGCTTCGGACTTGCAGTCGTTCTCGGCGACGGACGCTTCCAACTTTTTTCATCGCTACTACGTTCCCAGCAACATGGTGATCGGGATGGCGGGCGATCTTGATCCCGCCAAGGTGATGCCCATCATCGAAGAATATTTCGGCCGGCTGCCTGCATCTCCCAAGCCAGCGGAGCCGACGACCAAGGAGCCGCCGCAGAATTCGCAGCGCCAGGTGAACATGCAGGACCCGTCGCAGCCTTTCTACCTTGAGGGCTATCACCGGCCGAACTATCTCGATCCCGACGATGCCGTTTATGACGCCATCGCCGACATCATGTCGAACGGACGCGTCTCGCGACTCTATCGCTCGCTGGTGCGCGACCAGAAAATCGCCGCCTATGCCGCCGGCTTCACCGGAATGCCCGGCACGAAGTACGCGCACCTGTTTGCCTTCTACGGAATTCCGCTGCCTGGCCACACCAACGACGAACTGCGCAAGGCGATTCACGAGCAGATCGACAAGCTGAAGACCACCGACGTAACCGACGAAGAGCTGGCGATGTTCAAGACCCGGACCAAGGCTGACTTGATCCGCAGCCTGGCCAGCAACGAAGGACTGGCGCAGGCGCTGGCCACTTACCAGACGCGCTATGGCGACTGGCGCGAGCTGTTTCGCTATCTGGATCGCGTCGACAAGGTGACGAAAGCCGACATACGCCGCGTTGCCAATGAGGTGTTTCAGGAGAACAATCGCACGACTGGCGAGATCCTGACCGCGCAGACGCCTGCGCCCGAAAGCATGACTCCCCAGGGTACGCCCCCACCTCGCTCCACCGAAGGCTGAGGGCTCGCCGAAAGGAGGGAAGTAATGCTGACCGGCAAGATGCGCCGTACACTTTGCGTGTTTCTCTTCGCGCTGCTGGCCTTGTCGCTGGCCAGCGCACAGGTCAAAGAGTGGAACCAGATTCAGTCGCCGCCGCTACCGCCGTTCACTCCGCAGCAGCCTACTCGTATTCAGTTGCCGAATGGCATGGTGATCTTCCTGCAGCCGGACCACGAGCTGCCGCTGATCACCGCGATCGCCGAAATTCGTGGCGGCTCGATCTCCGCACCCGCCGACAAGGCCGGCTTGGTCTCCATCTACGGCGATGTGTGGCGCACCGGCGGCAGCAAAACAAAGACCGGCGACCAGATGGACGATTTCCTCGAGGCCCGAGCCGCTAAGATCGAGACCGCAGGAGGCGCCGACTCCACCAGCATCGCACTCGACTGCCTGAAGGGAGACTTCGACGCCGTCTTCGACCTCTACCTCGACTTGTTGCACAACCCTGAGTTCCGTCCCGACAAACTCGCTCTCACCAAGCGGCAGATGTACGCGGCCATTTCGCGCCGCAACGATAGCGTCGACTCCATCGTCTCGCGCGAATCAGCCATTCTTGGCTACGGAAAGGACAACCCCTACGCACGCGTCGCGGAGTATTCCACGGTCGCGGCGGTTACGCGGGAAGACCTCATCAACTGGCACAAGCAGTATGTGCAGCCCAACAACATCATCTTCGGGATCACCGGCGACTTCGATCCCAAGCAGATGGAAGCCAGACTGCGCAAAGCCTTCGAATCGTGGCCGAAAGGCCCGGCCGCCAAAGAGCCGGACATCAAGTTCACCGAGCCCAAGCCCGGCTATTACCTGGTGAAGAAATCGGACATCAACCAGAGCAGCATCGACATGCTCAGCCTGGGCATCAAGCGCGATAACCCCGACTACTACGCCGTCTCGGTGATGAACGAAATCTTCGGCGGCGGCTTCTCCTCGCGGCTCTTCAATAACATTCGTGCCGCCAAGGGGCTGGCCTACGACGTAGGAGGCGGTGTCGGCTCAGGCTTTGGGCACCCCGGCCTCACTGATATTGGCATGCAAACCAAGAGTTCCACGACGGTCGAAGGTATCGAGGCGTTGTACACGGAAATCGACAAGATGCGCGAGAATGCCTCGACTCCCGCGGAATTGAAACGCGCCAAAGACCAGATCCTGAACTCATTTATCTTCCGCTTCGATACTCCGGAGAAAGTGCTGCGCGAGAAGATGCTCTACGAGTTTTATCACTACCCGCTCAACTTCCTGGAGACCTACCGCGATCAGGTCGAGAAGGTCACTGCCGAGGACGTGAGCCGCGTGGCCAGGAAGTATCTGCACAAGGAAAACCTGGCCGTGCTGGTAGTAGGCAATACGGAGGAGTTTGGCAAGCCACTGACGTCGCTGGGCAAGGTGCAGGACATCGATATCACGATTCCGCCGCCACCCAAGGGCCTGATGAGCGAGCTGGGCGGGCCGGGGGAGAAGTGAATCGAGGGCGGGGTGCCTCACACATTCGCGGTTTTCGAATGTCTGGGAGCACCATATTCGGTGATTAAATCCTTTGAGGGTTGATGACCTTGGCGGTAAGCAGTCCCCACTCATTCCAACTGCAGGAATGAGTGGAGCATCCGGCAGAGTTTCCAACTCTACCAAAGAGCGTCACGGCAATTGATAACGCAAGCCAGAATTCAGGCTTGTCGTCTACCTGGCTTTTCTGCTTCAGTTAGTGTTTGGCGATTGGCTGGCGGCGTCCATGGCGGATGTGTAGAACAGCCACCGTGTTGCCTTCAACGGTGAAGATAATTCGGTAGACATGGGGCTTGCGCCCATAGAACAGATGCCGCACCTCGAAGGGGAAGACAGCATTCTCAGGAGCCAAAGCACAGCGTTGGGGGAAATCAGCTAACGTTGCGACGGCCTGGCGCAATCCCTGAAACCAGCGCAATCCGGCCTCTCCCGCCTCTTGCGACAATAGCCGATTGAGGATGCCATCCAGATCCCGCCTTGCTTTGGCAGTGGTCTTAACCTGGAAGGCCATGCTTCATGCGTAGCTCTTCAAATGCTTCCTCGATAGGTTGGGTGCGTCCGGCTTTCACGTCCTCATAGCCCTCCCGGATGCCTTCAACGGCTTGCTCAAAATCCTGACGCTCCCATTCCAGATACTCGGCCAAAGCGTCGTCAAGAGCGGCTGCAGGGTCTTGCCCACGACGCTGCGCGTATTCTTCGAGCTGGGCCTTGCGTTCCGGTTTGATCGGGATAACATCCATGTCCCTCACGGTAGGCGCGGCAACGGCCAGTGTCAAGTGGACCCAGTGGGGTCGGCCAACGCTCACGACGGTGCCCCGTCCAACCGCCATTTGTGTCGCAGGTTGGACGGGGCACCCTGGAGTGTATTCACTTTTTAGAGCACTTGGGCGGGCCACCCTACGTCTGCGGGCTGCGCAACAGGCCGATACCCAACATGAGCACTCCAAACGCTAGTGAGACAGCTCCCAGGTAAATCAGCGACACGGCGGGACCAACCTTCGTCGCGGTCGGAGAAAGCACAGCGAAGAAAAAGCCCGCCGATATCAGAATGGCCGCCAGCGGAATCGCCAGGCGAACCGCCCACAACAATCCTGGGGGCAGGGTAGCGGCGTCGGCCAACACCTCGCAGATCAACGACAGGATGACGATGACTCCCGCGTGCGCGTGACCTGCGCGAAAGAAATTCTGCCGCAGCGGATTGTCCATGTAGCCGCTGCCCTTGTTCATCAGCGAGGTCAGCAGAAAGTACCCGCCATACTGGATGGTGGGCACCGTAATGAGAATGATTCCGCACATCAGGCGCGCTTCCCGTGTCATTGCTCGGTCCTCCAAGCTTGATTTCGAGTTTGGATGCCACTGGACCGGGCCTCGCTCCGGCGGCAGCACAGCACATCGATGTCGCACGTCGCTGGGAGCCGCGCGCTAACACCCGCACAAGCTGGCTGATCTTGCCCCAGACCGAGTCTTTGCCCGTGGTGCTCCCATGGTTATCGAAATCACGTCACTCGATATCGGATTTCGGTTGCATTTCTTGGGCGACTACGGTTAAGGTATTGCACCAAGATTTCCCAGGCTTTCAGAAAATTCAGCTTTGCTGATGCGTCGAAGCGGCGCTTAGGGGTTCTTGCGCGCCAAGAGCGACATGGGAGCCGTGTTCGAGGGAGAGGTCATGTCAATTGGAAACGCGGGGTTGGCTACTCGCTTTGAGAGAGCACCAAGCACGACAACGCACCTTAAGACGTTTTTGAGCCGATGGTTCTACTTCTGCATGTCTCTGGTATTCGCGGGTCTGGTGGTGTGGGGCTTCAGCCATACCGTGGATGCCAATCTCTTCCATGCCAGGCCGCCGCGGCCCTTGCTTTTGTGGATGCACGGCGCGGCTTTCTCCACGTGGATCGTGTTCTTCATCGCGCAGTCCGCGCTGGTGCGTGTACGCAAGGTGAGTGTGCACCGCACGCTGGGCTGGTTTGGAGCTGGACTCGCCACCTTGATGGTCACGCTGGGCTTGACGGTGATGGTGGTGATGACCCGTTTCGACATGACGGTACTCCACCAGAGTGGCGTCGATGCGTTTCTGTCAATTCCAATCTGCGACATGCTGATTTTCGGCGCGTGCATAGCGTTGGCGATTTATTGGAGAAGAAAGCCGGAATATCATCGGCGCCTTGTCTTCATCGCAAGCTGCGAACTCATGGACGCCGCCATAGGCCGATTCGATTTCTGGTTCAACCACAACCTCTTCTATCTGCGATTGGATTTTCTGATCGTGCTTGGCATAGTACGAGACCTGGTTGTAGACGGACGCGTCAACAAGGTGTATCTCTACACGCTGCCCGCGATGATCGTCCTCCAGAATCTGGCGATCTATTTGTGGCGGGCCAATCCGGTCTGGTGGCAGGGAGTTACCCACGCGATCCTGGGCTTGTGAAGACGTCGTGTTGCGCCGCTTGATTCCGCCGCTTTAATGTCGGGCGCACCTCCGCCTGCGCAAGGGAGCCAACCCAGGGTCGGGCGCGAAGAGGACGCTCACAGCAATCCGCGAATGTCGTCTTCATGCAATCCAATCAGGTACAGCAGGGCGTCGAGGCCGGCATGAGAAAGAGAGTATCTTGCACTGGCACGAACGATGGGCTTGGCGCGGAAGGCTACGCCTATTCCCGCCAGGTTGATCATGGGAAGATCGTTGGCGCCATCTCCCACGGCGATCACCTGGTCGAGGCTGATTCCCTCGCGAGCTGCAATCTGTCTGACCAGTTCAGCCTTTCTATTTCCGTCAAGGACCGGGAGCGGCACCTCGCCCGTCACCACGCCGTTCTGGATCTCCAGATGGTTCGCGTAGACATAGTCAATGCCCAGTCTCTGTTGAAGCCGCTGGGCCATGAAGGTGAAGCCGCCGGAGCAAACTGCAGTCTTGATACCTAACCTCTTGAGCGCACAAAACAGGCGTTCGGCGCCATTCGTCAGGAGAATGCGTTCGGCGACGGCCACCAACCGCGTCTCGCTCAGCCCCTTCAACAATGCCACGCGTTTGCGAAAACTCTGCTGAAAGTCCAGCTCTCCTCGCATCGCCGCCGCCGTAATCGCCGCTACTTTCTCTCCCACTCCCATCTCGCGCGCTAGCTCGTCGATCACCTCGGCCTCGATCAAGCGTGGAATCCATATCGAAGACAGCCAGCTTGAAATGCCGGTAGTCGTGGTTTTCAGCACGAATTGCCAGGTCCATGGCCGAGCCGTGAGAAAGCTCCAGAAGTGCCGCCCGCAAGCCGCTAAGACGTTCCGGCGCTCCTGCAATGAGGAACTCGAAACACTTGCACTGGCTGTCGGTCGGCGTGAGCGGTCGGGACCGTTGCACGCGGAATCCTTGATCGGCCAAAACCTCGTGCAACTGCGCAAGCTTGGCTTCGGAGAGAGCCTCGGTCAACAACATGAGTACAAAGTGCTCGGACTGCTCGCCCGAACAAGAATGGCTATCGGCTGCCACGTTTGCGATCCGCTTGTGTTGCTCCCCATTCATGTCAATCTGGAACTTTTCCCGATCGATGTGTTTTTGCTTTGTATCAGGGCACGATCTTTAGTCGTGCCGCAGAGACGCGTATCTGTGGAGGGCTTTAGCCCCTGCAAAGTACAGGCCTGCACGGGCTGAAGCCCTGTTCTTTGCGGGCACCTGGACGGCCCGGCTGAAGCCGTACCCTGATACAAAATCGAAGACGTACTGGTTGCGCATTGCCAAATGCTAATTGCTAACCGCTAACCGCTAAGGGCTGCTTACGCAAACGAGACCGGGAAGGCGGCGATCACTTCTTCCATCTTGCGAAGTGCCTCCAGCACTGGCTCCGGCACGCGCGTGTCGATCTGAATGACGGCGTAAGCCCGGTTCACCTCGCTGGCAGCGGCGGGAGCCTTGGCGGCGTGCACTTCGCGTCCCAGCGCAAACCGGGCAATGTTGACGTTGTTGTCTCCGAGCAGCGATCCGATCTTCCCGATCACGCCAGGCAAGTCACGGTTCATGATCAGCAGAAGATGGCCTTCGAGTGGAGCCTCCAGCTCTACGTGATTTAGCTCGATGATCCGTGGTGACGTTCCATGGATCACCATGCCTTTTGCACTTGCTTGATTGCGGTTCGACCGCAGAATGATCGTGATCTCGCTCGGGCCTTCACCGTCCTCGAGATCACTGGTGACACGCACGCCCAACTCCTCTGCCAGCGAAGGAGCATTGATCAGGTTCACGGTTTCGACGGCGGCATTTTGCAGTACACCTTTGATTGCGGCAGCTTGCACCAGGCGTGTCTTCCACCGGGCGATCGGCCCGGTGAAGGTAAGGTGAATCTCTTCGAGGTTGCCGTCGAGCAGCAGCGCGAGCACCGTTGCGGTACGCTCCGCCACCTCCAGGTACGAGCTGATCTGCTGATACTCCACCTCCGAGATTGAGGGCAGGTTGACGGCGTTCTGCGCCACGCCGGTCTTCAGATAGGTCTTCACTTGAGCGGCAATCTGCACGCCGACGGCATTCTGGGCCTCGTCGGTCGAACCCGCGATGTGAGGCGTGGCGATCACGTTCGGCGCCGCCAGCAACGGATTGCCCTTCGGCGGTTCAGAGGCGAACACATCCAGCGCCGCTCCAGCCACGTGCCCGGAGGCAAGCGCCTCGGCGAGGGCCGTATCGTCGACGAGCTCGCCTCGCGCGCAGTTGATAATGCGCACGCCCTCCTTCATCTTCTGGAGGGTTGCCGCGTTCACCAGTCCTTGCGTCTGCGTAGTGAGTCCAACATGCAAGGTGATGTAGTCGGCACTTGGCCCAGATCTCTTCGAGGACTTACCAACTCAGCATTTGCTCGCTTGGCATACTCGGAAGGAACGTAAGGATCATAGGCAAGGACGGCCATGATCATGGCGTGCGCGCGGCGGGCCACTTCAGCCCCAATACGGCCCAGGCCGACAATGCCAAGTGTCTTGCCATTCACTTCCGTCCCTTGCAGCGACTTCTTCTCCCACTGGCCGGCGCGAGTCGTGACATCTGCCCGGGTAATGTTGCGCGCCAGCGACACCATCAGGCCGATGGTCAACTCGGCCACAGCGATGGCGTTTCCTCCCGGCGTATTCATCACCACGATGCCGCGCTTGGTCGCATAATCGACATCGACGTTGTCCACGCCGATACCGGCGCGCCCGATGACACGCAGCTTGGGAGCCTTCTCGAGCAACTGCTGGTTGGCTTGTACCGCCGACCGCACGATCAGCGCGTCAGCGTCCTCGAGAGACGCGGCAGGGTCCTTCGCATACTCCTCCGGGCCTACGATGGTCCATCCCGGTTCTTCGCTCAGGCTCCTGATGCCGGCGGGGGAAATTTTCTCCGCGACAACGATCTTCATGCGCGATGTTCCCTTTCTTTAGGCTGGTTGGGCAACGGCTATGTTGTGTGTGCGTTCGGCGAAGACGATTTGCGCAGCGCGAAGTGCGTCCCCCAATTCAAACTTGCCGGGAGTGATTGTGCTCACCACCTGCTCCAGCGCGCCGATGAGCGCGATCGTGTCGAGGTAGTCGAAATAGCCAAGATGAGCAATACGGAAGAGCTGCCCCTTCATCTCCCCCTGGCCGTTGGCGATTATGGCGCCGAAGCGGGACTTGATGGCCTTCACCACATCATCCGAGCTGGTTCCCGCAGGGGCCGTGATAGCGGTGACCGCAGCCGCAGGAGAGTCCGGCGCAAACAGCTCAAGCCCAAGCGCTTTAGCAGCGGCGCGAGTCATGGCCGCGCAAGTCTCCGCATTTTCGATCAGCAGGTCGCGGCCCTTGGAGAGGTCTCCGCCGCCCTGCTCAGCAAGATGGTCGAGGGCTGCGCCGAGCGCGGCGATGAGAGCGACCGAAGGCGTGTAAGAGGCTTCGCCCTTGGCCGCGGCTTTCCGCTCTTTGGGCAAGTCGAAGTAATACTTGGGCTGCTGGCTCGACTCCATGCGCTTCCAGGCCCGATCGCTCACCGCCAGATAGGCCAGCCCCGGAGGAATCATCAGCGCTTTCTGCGAGCCGCCAATGATGACATCGATTCCCCAACCATCCACATCCAGGGCCGTCGTTCCTAAGCCGGTGATTCCGTCGACTACGAGCAGAGTGTCCGTGCCTTGCAGCAGCTTCGCTACTCCGTGCACATCATGGCGCGCGCCGGTCGAGGTCTCGGTCGCTTGTATATAAAGCACTTTTGTCGTCGGCTTCAGTTGCGCCTTGATCTCGTCCAGCGCAAAGGTTTGACCATAGGGCTTCGAAACGGTTGTGACCCGGCACTTGAACGCTTTGGCGATGGCGGTCCAGCGCTCCCCAAATTTGCCGGCGGAAAGCACCAGCACTTCGTCGTCCGGGCTGGTTAAGTTGGAAACCGACGCCTCCATGGCACCGGTTCCCGAACAGGTCAGCAAAATCAAATCGTTTCTGGTGCCGACGAATGCCTTCATCTGGTCGAGCACCTTGGAGTAGAGCGCGCGGAATTCCGGAGTGCGATGGTGTACATCCGCAGCTGCCATAGCGAACTGCGCGGCGGGCAGGAGCGGCGTGGGGCCGGGAGTGAAGAGCCGTATCTTGCGAAACATTGCAGAATCCTCGTGAATCAGGGCTGGAGTGAAGCGGTTGAACTGGAAATTGAACGACCGGTCGGCGGCCTGTGTCAGTCACCTCGTGGGGCGGAGGTGGTGCGCTACAGACATGATCGGCGTCCAGGAGTGGCGCGCGGATAGTTGGCTGCGATAAGCCGATCTTACACCAGATACCCGGGCCGGTAAGCACGACTGGGCTGCACCGCACCGTGCGTTTCGACTGGTAGTTCCAACGGGCTTGCTTTCTGGGCCTGTTTCCTGTCCCCCTCTACAGGCGCTTGACGGCCATTGATTTCAGGCGTACCTTAGGCGAACAAACGGCGAAACTACCCATGTACCCCTTAATCGAGATCGAGTCTCCCGAAAACGCTGCCGACGGCAAGCCCGAGCTCGTTGGCATCGCCAAGCTCGCGGCCTTGGGAGCGTCGCTAAGGCAAGGGCACTTTGTCGAATATTTTTCGCTGCCGTCGCGCGGGCTGCTGAACCGTTGCGTCTCCCAGCGGCGGATGCCGTTTACCTGGACAATCAATCCCTATCGCGGTTGCGAGTTCGCCTGCAAGTACTGCTATGCGCGCTACACGCATGAGTTCATGGAGATGCGCGACGGCGTCGACTTTGAGCGCAAGATCTACGTGAAGCAGCAGGCGGCGTGGCTGTTGCGGCGCGACCTGAAGAAGGTAAAGCGAGGGGAAGAGATCGCCATCGGCACGGCGACCGATCCCTATCAGCCGGCGGAGAAGCGCTTCGAGGTGACGCGCGGCATTCTGGAAGAACTGGCGCAGCACAGCGGGCTGGAGCTTGGCATTGTGACCAAGTCGGACCTCGTAACGCGCGACATCGATGTACTGCGGCGCATCGCCGAGCACAATCGCCTGTTCGTGAGCATCACCATCACCACGCTCGACACAAAGCTGGCGCGCATTCTGGAGCCGCGCGCACCACGGCCCGACCTGCGGCTGAGAGCGGTAAAGGAGTTGAACTTCGCGGGCATCAAGACGGGCGTGAGCTGTGCGCCGGTGGTCCCGGGGATCACCGATTCTCCGGCTGCGCTGGATGCGATTGTGAGGGCGACCAAAGAGGCGGGCGGGAGTTACATCTTCGGCAACCCACTGTTTTTGAAGCCATGCTCGGCCAGCATCTTTCTGCCGTTTCTGGAGAAGGAATTTCCCGACCTGGTGGAGGACTATCGCAAGCGCTATGCGAACAAGGCATTCGCCAGCAAGGCGTACGCAAAGCGCATCTCGGCGCTGATCGCAGGCCTGAGGAAGAAGCACGGGATGACGGGGGAGATAACGGGCCGGGCGGCGATTTCGCTGCAGAACAAGCCGCGGCGAAGAGCAGATGGAGATGTTTGGAACTTAGCAGCTCGCTTTGATCCCAATATTAGTCAAGGCGTTTCTTAAGCGTTGTCATCCTGAGCGCAGCGAAGGACCTGCTTTCCCGCCCCAGCGAAGAACAGATCCCTCGCTTCGCTCGTGATGACAAATAAAAGGGGCTCGTGAGGACAAGGTGAGAGTGTGCTGACAAAACCGGGGCGAGGTTTAGCCAAACCATCGCATAAAGCCCCGCGGCGGAAGATCGGGGACGAGGAAATGCTGCGGCATACCTGCGGCTCGCGTCAGTGCCTCCGCTGCGCCATAGCCGCTGCGCACCGCTCCCTCCATGGTTGAAGGCCAGCCGGTTGCCGTCCAATCGCCCGCTAGGAACAGTCGCGGCCAGGGGCTGATGTGCGACGGGCGATAGGCATCGCTGCCCGGCACCGGCGAGAACGTGGCGTGCACTTCTTTGATGACGGTCGCCTTGGTCAGCTTCGCCTCGCGGACAGCAGGGAAGTATTCGGCTAGTTCACGGACAGCGAGCTCGATGATCTCGCCACGCGGTTTTTCGACCAGCGTCTTCGAGGCACTGACGACCAGCTCGATGTAACTGCCGTTCTGCGCAGAATCGCGACGCGTGGCCAGGATCTTCGACTTCTGAAACATCCACTGGATCGTCCGCTCCAGCAGAACCGCATGTTCCAGCGGCGTGACTTCACGGTCGAACCACAGATGAATGCCAGTGATCGGCGCCGTGCCGAAGAAGTGTGTCTGCTCGCGCAGCGGCTTGAGCGCAGGCGCATCGGGTAGCAACTTCTCAAGCACCGTGAAGGGCGTCGCCAACACCGCATAGTCAGCGCGGACCTGCTCGCCTCCCACGCAAAGAGCGACGCTGTCGCCGTCCGTCGAGATGGAATCTACCGACGCCCGCAGATGCACCCTGCCGCCGTGCGCTTCGATATAAGTCGCTGCCTCGCCGTAGAGCTGCGACAGCGGCACCGCGGGCAGGCCCATGCGGCCTGCCTCCGCGGACTTAAGGAATGAATCGCGGAATACCAGCGCTGCATAACGCACTGACACGCGGTCGAGGTCTTCGTTCAACGCGCTGATCAGTACCGGCGCCCAGAAGCGGTCGATGGACTGCTGCGTCCCTCCATGATGCCTAAGCCAGCTTAGAAAATCCTGGCCGTCATCCGCCGGAAGCGCAGGCACGAGGGCTAGCAGCGCGCGCGCGATCACCAGCTTGTCCCTGAAGTCGAGTACTTGCGAGGCAAGGAATGCCGGGCCTGCATGCATGGGCGCGGGGAGAAAGCTCGGTTTCAGGACCGACGATCGTCCGCCGGGCAGCATGAAGGTGATCTCGTCGTACCAGCGGATCTGCTGCTCCACGCCAATGCGCTTGTAGAAGTCGATGAGGTTGGTACAGCAGCCGAGCAACACGTGCTGGCAGTTGTCGACCACTTCGCCGGTGCCGGGATGCTCATAGGACGAGGCGCGTCCGCCAAGATAGGGACGGCGCTCGAAGACCTCTACGTGGTATCCGGCCGCGGCGAGTGCGCTTCCGGCCGAGATGCCGGCAAGGCCGCCGCCAATGATCGCCACCGTAGGCCGAGGTTGGTTGGACGGAAAACTCATGTGAGGCGGCGCAGCCATCCTCTCGCCAGCACGCCCAACTTCTCGGCGGTGCTGAGCTGCACGCGTTCGGAGAAGACATCGAAGTCGCGTTGCGCAATACGCTCCAGCAGGCGGCGGTAAATCTCCACCAGGGTCCACAGCGCGGGCTGGCTGTCTTCATCGACCAGGGGTAAAAGCTGGTCAGCGGAGCGGTAATACTCGCGCGCGCGCTCGGCTTCGAAGGCCAGCACAGGCCGCAGTGCGGTCGCTGCCGAGCCGTTGGTCAGCACCGCCGGATCAATGCCGTAGCGGTTCAAGTCTTCACGCGGAATGTAGACGCGCCCGAGCTGCCAGTCTTCCTTCACGTCGCGAATGATGTTGGTGAGCTGAAAGGCGACACCGGTGTGTTCCGCCAGCTTCTCCGCTTTGGGATCGCGATAGCCGAAGATGCGAATGCAGATGAGACCGACGACCGACGCCACGTGATAGCAGTAGTCGTAAAGCTGGTCGAAGGTGGCATATTGCAGCCGGCCCCCGTTTTGCTCGACGTCCATCGCGGTGCCGTGCACCAGCTTCTCCAGCAGATCGAGCGGGATATTGAAGCGCTTTTGCGAATCGGCAAGCGCAAGCAGTACGGGGTCGTCGGTCTTTTCGCCCTGGACGACGCGCGTGAGCGAGCCTATCCAGTGATTCAGCTTTTCGCGGCGCTGATCGACGGGAAGGGAAGGATCGTCGGAGATATCGTCGGCGCGGCGCATGAAGGCATAGACGGCGCACAGCGCGTCGCGCTTGTCGCTGGGAAGGACCAGAAAGCCGTAGTAGAAGTTCTTGGCTGCGGAGCGGGCGATATGACGGCACACGCTATACGCTGCCCGCAATTGCAGCGAAGAGTCGTTCACAGCAGTTTTCCCACGGCTGCCCGCGCCACCAGTCCGAGTTTGCGCGGCCTGGAGATTACAGGGCGGCGGGTGAGCACATCATAGCGCTGGCGCTCGATGGCATTGAGGATCGCCATTCCGCCGCGGCTGAACAATTCGATGTCGATGGCGAGATGGCGGTCGACCATCCCAGCCAGCGGCAGGCCACGGCGAAACCAGTCGCGGGCACGCTCGACTTCAAAGCGCATCAACGTGCGAAATTGCGGTGTGCATCGATGATTGGCTATGTCGGCTTCGCTGACGCCGAATTGCGCCAGGCTCTCCAGCGGCAGGTAGATGCGGCCCTTGTCGTAGTCGACGGCAACGTCCTGCCAGAAGTTCGCGAGCTGAAGCGCGGTGCAGGTGTAGTCGGCAAGGTGCTGCCGCTCCGGGTCGCGATAGCCGCAGAGGTAGAGCACGAGGTGTCCGACGGGATTCGCCGAGTAGCAGCAGTAGCCAAGCACATCTTCGAACGTAGGGAAGCGCGAGATCGTCTGGTCCTGCCGGAAGGCGATCAGCAGATCGGAAAATTCGTGCTGCGGAATGTCGAACTGGCGGACTGTGTCGCGCAACGCCACGAACACGGGATGCCGCGGCTCGCCCGAATAACACTGCTGCAGCTCGGCTTCCCATTCGTCGAGCAGGAGCAGAGACTGTTGTTTGTCGCCAACCTCATCGCCCAGATCGTCGGAGATGCGGCAGTAGGCATAGACGTTATAGAAGTGCTGGTGCAGATGCTTGGGCAGAAACCAGGTGACGACGGAGAAGTTCTCGTAGTGCGAATGCGCCAGACGGGAGCAGTAGGCGCGCGCCTCGGCCAGCGAGGGCGGGTGCTCGGGAATGGCGTATTCCGGCGGGAGCGCACGCCAGCCGGCGGAGGCCGCCGCCTGCGTCTCCGAGTTCGCCGTTGGAATGGTGGACATAGAGTTCGCCAGGATTGTAAAGCAGGTCCTTGGACTGCGTTCGCCGCGGCAAGCCGCGACTGGCCCCGCACAGGATGACACTCGTCAATCAGGGCACCACGGCGCACGCTTCGGCTGGCTCAGGGCAGGCTCTGAAGGTGCGCCGCTCAAATCACTGGCCCGGGATGATCGCCGTCTTGATGTCGTCCGTGCGGTTGAGCATGTGGCGGAGCACCTGCTGCAAGCGCGAAAGCGGGGCCTCTCCGGTGATGTAGTCGGTGCCCTTGATCTTGCGCTCCGCGATCAGGCTGAAGGCTTTGCGCACCGTCTCCGGCGTGTGGTGGAAGGTGGCCTTTAGAGTCAGGTCGTTGTAGTGGAGTCGCTGGGTGTCAAGAGCGACCTTGGTGCCGCTGGCGCATCCGCCGAAGAAGTTCACGGTGCCGCCTTTGCGCACCATGTCGATTGACCACTCCCACGCTTGCGGGCGTCCCACAGCTTCGATCACTACATCGCAACCGCGCGCATCGGGCGTCAGCTTGCGGACCGCTTTCACGGGATCGTCGACTTCCGTGATCTGTACGGTTTCATCGGCGCCGATACGCAGCGCAGCCTCAACCTGCGAGTCGCGCTTCACCACGCTAATGACGTTGCAGCCGGAGATCTTGGCGACCTGCACAAACATCAACCCGATCGGCCCGGCGCCGATGACGGCCACCGTGTCACCGATCTCCATCTTCGTCTCGTGCAGTCCGCGCAGCACGCAGGCCAGCGGCTCAACCATGGCCGCTTCCTCGAAGCTCACATGCTTCGGCATCGCCAGAACGTTGCTTTCCACGATGCGGCGGGGAATGCGAATGTACTCCGCGTAAGCGCCGTTGTTGAACAACAGGTCCTCGCAGAGATTTTCCTGATGCTTGGAGCAGTAAAAGCACATGCCGCACGGGGCGGAATTGAGCGCCACCACGCGCATACCGCGCTTGAATCCCTTGACGTTGGGCCCGACTTCTTCGATCACGCCCGCCAGTTCGTGCCCGAACAATGCCGGGGGAACGATCATCCGCGCGTGGTAGCCGCGCTGGTAGACCTTGAGATCGGTGCCGCAGGTCAATGCCACCTGCACTTTGATCAGGATCTCGCCCTCTTCCAAGGTTGGGATCGGCACTCTCTCGATCTTGATGTCCTCTTTGCCGTAGAGGACCGCCGCGGTCATCTGTCCATTCACTCGACTAATCCTTCCATGAGCTGCCCGGCTGTATCACGACTTTCATCGAGTCGGGCTTCGGATGGGCAGCTAACTCCAGAGCTTCAACCGCTTCCGTCAATGGAAAACGATGGCTGATCAGGCCCTCCATGTCCATCTCACGACCCAGCACGAACCGCTCCGACTCGCCTTGCAGGTCGACAGAAGCGCTATAGGAACCCAGCAGACTCTTTTCGTCGACGCATACGGCTGCGGGATCGATGACAGCCTCGCCGTGCTGCGTCTGTGCAAACAACAACACCCTCCCGCCCGGGCGTGTGGCATCCATTGCCTTCCGAATCAGGTGATTCCCGGCTGTCGCAAGCACTACAGCGTCCGCTCCGCGCCCCTCAGTTAGGGCCTTTACCCTCTCCACCGTGTCCTGCGACGAAGCGTCGATGTTCTCTTCCAAACCGAACTTATTGGATATTGTATGCCTCTGCGTAAACAAATCGGAAGTGATTACCCGTGCGCCACAGCGCCGCGAAAGAACCGCCAGGATAATGCCAATCGGCCCCTGACCGATCACCAGGACGGTCTCGTGCGGCATCAGCGCGAGCGTCTCAATCCCCTTCATGCAGGTGTTCACCGGCTCGATAAAAGAAGCCTGTTCGAAGGAAACGCCGTTGGGGATGCGCACGACTCCGCCGTTGCTGACAATCCAGTCCATCACCCGAACGTACTCCGAGAACCCGCCCCCGCTGGGCTCGTAGCCGGCCGTGGCTCCCACCTTCTTGTAGGTCGGGCACTGCGCGAAGACTTTGTGCCGGCAGTAGTAACAGTTGCGGCAGGGAATGTGATGGAAGACCATCACCGGATCGCCAACGGCATAGTCGCTTACGCCGTTGCCGATAGCCACGATGACACCTGCGGTTTCGTGGCCAAAGATGCGCGGCGCCGAGTGCGAGCCGGTGGAAATCTTCTTCAGGTCGGTGCCGCAGATTCCGCAGCTATGAACCCGAATGAGCAGCTCGCCCGGCCCGATCCTGGGGACAGGAACGGTTTCGAGGCGCACGTCGTTCACACCGCGGTAGACAGCCGCCTGCATAACCGCGGGGATTGCGCCGGTGCCGTTGAATTTTCGTAACTGTGTCGCTATCGACAAAGCTTCTGGGCCTTACGCAAGGGTTTTCGTCTCCGAAGTTGCCGCTTGCGTATGTTGTTGAATTAGATGTTTCAAAGCCTCTGCCAGGTTCCGAATCGCCCGTTGACTATTGGTGGCCAAGTGAACGGCCGGCAGCCACCACATTGGCCGTAGGGCCACAAACGCGGCAAACGCAAGTTCGTGAAACTGGCCGCGACCGTCTACAAACCGGCCCAGCGGCGGCATTGGGAACTCCAGTTCGTCCGAGATCGCCTTCAACGCTGCGAATGGAATCCCCCGTTCTTTCGCTATGCGCGCGACCGCGGCGCCTTCCATATCAACCGCCGATGCCGCATACAGGGTGGCTAAACGGCGCTTTCCCTGAATTCCCGCCACGCGCGATGAGGTGACCAGCACGGCATCTCCGCCAGTTGTCGCGTAATGCTCTCCGGTGGCCTCGTCCACAACTTCGCTGATATGGACTATATCGCCGGCTTTCAAGTGCGGCGTCAAAGCGCCGGCGATTCCTGCGGAGACCAGCAGTTCCGGTTTCGCCTCGCGCACTGCCAGCTCCGCCGCCCGCTGAGCGTTGCTGCGCCCGATGCCCCCTACGGCCAGCAGCGCCGACGGCAGCTCGTAAAGATGAACCCCGTCCAGCTCGCGAAGCTTCGCGTGCCGCTCCAGCGGCCGCAGCTCGTGCCGCATCGCGGCAACAATGGCAACCGGTTTATACATAGCCGTTGGCGCTGAACCAGTCCACCGCCCGCCGCAATGCGTTGTCGACCGGGCCCGGTCTCCAGCCGAGTTCGCGTTCGGCCTTGGCGCTCGACACGAACATTTTCTTGCGGCCCATGCGGACCGCGTCGAGCGTGACGCGCGGCTCGCGTTTCCGCAGCTTGCCGGTCACCAGCGTGTCCACAACTCCGGTGGCATAGGCAACAAAATATGGCAGCTCGATCCTTGGCGAAGGCAGGCCGGTGATCGCCGCCAGCTTGTCCAGGATCTGCTTGAGGGTCAGGTTCTCGCCACCCAGGATGTAACGCTCTCCGGGGCGGGCCTTTTCAAGGGCCAGGACGTGGCCCTCAGCGCAATCGAGCACGTCGAGCAGGTTCAGACCGGTGTCGACATAAGCCGGGAACTTGCGCTTGAGGAAGTCGACGATGATCTGCCCGGTCGGCGTTGGCTTGATATCGCACTCGCCGATGGGAGTCGTGGGGTTCACGATTACCACGTCCTGCCCGTCGCGCGCGGCTTGGATCACAAGCTGCTCCGCCATGAATTTGCTGCGCTTGTAGTTGCCAATCATGTTCGACAGCGTGACCGGAGTGCTTTCGTCCGTCAGCCTGCCATTGTTGCCGAAGCCCATGGTGGCAACGCTGCTGGTGTAGACCACCCGGCGCACGCCGCAGCCTTTTGCCGATCGCAGGAGGTTGCGCGTGCCTTCGACGTTGGATTCGTAAAGCTCCTGGCCATTCACCGCCCACAGACGATAATCGGCCGCCACATGGAAAACAACCTCGCAGTCCTCCATGCCACGCTGTAGCGAATCCGGATCGCGCAAGTCGCCCGGGACGCGCTCGGCGTTGAGATCGGCGATGTTGTCCAGCCGGCTCGTGGGACGTATCAGGAGCCGCAACTCGGCGCCGTGGCTTTGCACAACGCGAGCCACGTGGCTTCCCAGAAATCCCGTCGAACCTGTGACGAAAGCTTTCAAGTAAGCAGGTTAGTCCTTTCGGAGAGCAGAGTGTTTCCAACTTTGGCGCGGCTTGAAGTCGTGCCGAAGCTTGCGCGCTAATCCTCGGCTTCAGCCGCTGCAGTGGCTAGCGTCCGAAACATCATTGGCCCCTGCGGCACCAAGTTCTTCCGATCGCATCTCGCAAAACTATTTCACACAAAAAATTGTGCTCTGAAAACTCGGCAAGCGCGTTTCTACCTTGCTGAAACCGGCCTCCCGGCACACCTGCTCCATCCAGCACTTGTCGTAGGCGACTGCGGCCTCGGGATAGCGCTCATTCTCAACGTAGGCAGCCTCTCGGCGATGCTCAAAGGTCCAGCGCCCGCCCAGCAAATTCTGCGCACGCAAATCGTCCATACAGAAAAACGTCATTGCCATGATGCCGCCGGGGCGAAGCACGCGCGCAGACTCCCTCACATAAGCGCGCACATCGCTTTCCAGCAGGTGCGAAAAGAGCGACTGTGAAATCACCAGGTCGATGGCGTTGTCCTCGCAACCCTCCAAATGAGCGTGAGCACCGGAAGCCGCCTCCGGGTTGTACACCGCGCTGAACATATCAACCGCGCGAAAGGTGAAGTGCTCAGGATCGAAATTCTGCCGGCACCAGCGCACCATCCCGGCGTCCACATCGAAGCCGTAATACTGTCCACGAAACCGCTCACCCATGTACTCGAAGTCCCGCAAGGCCACTGCCGTCTTGCCGCATCCGCTGCCGAGGTCCACAATCCGTGAATCCAGGTTTGCCCATCCCTGCGCAAAAGCATAGAGCCAGAAGTTCACGCCTTTGGTGAGATAGAAGAAATAAGGGGACAGGATGTCATTGCATCCCGTCCGGCTGATATAGCGCATCGGCGGAAACCGCCGCTTGCTGATGATGCGGCTCGCCGTCCCAACCGTCCAGTCATTGATGACCGAGAAAGGGTAGAACAGCGCCGACCGGGACAGCACGGCGGTCGAAGGGACCAGCCTTCGCAGCCAACGCCTAGAAACCATCAGAGTTCCTGGTCATCGTGTGCTGGTAGCGCGGCATCGCAGACGCCGCACACGGCCCGTTTACGAGAGCTCGCGACCGGCTGATTCACCGCGAAGCCGGACCGTACGGAGTTGCTCCTCTGCGGCGGCAGCCGATGCCTTCATGTAAGTGCTCAGCGCGATCAGCGGGAAGTACTGCCGGTACATGTAGTACATCAGGTAGAACACTCGCGGGAATCCTGTGCCGGTATACCACTGCTCATCCCACGAACCGTCACGCCGCTGCGTCTTCAGCAGGTAAGCAATGCCGCGCGCAACACAGTCGCTGCGCAGATCGTTGGCCGCCAGAAGACCCATGATCGCCCACGCGGTTTGTGAGGCCGTGCTCGGCCCCACGCCCTTCACGTTGGGATCATCATAGGAGCCACAGGTCTCGCCCCAGCCGCCGTCGGGATTCTGCACCATCCGCAACCACTCGGCCGCCTGCTGCACCATGGGCTCGTGATTATCGAGACCCACCGCTTCCAGTCCGCGTAAGACCAGCGCAGTGCCGTACAGGTAGTTCACGCCCCAGCGTCCGAACCAGGAGCCGTCGGGTTCCTGCTCGCGCTTGATGAACTCGATGGCGCGCTTCACCGGCGCGTCCTTCAGCGAATATCCGTAGGCGGCCAGGCATTCCAGCACGCGCCCGGTAATGTCGACGGTCGGGGGATCGAGCATCGCGTTGTGATCGGCAAAGGGAATGTTCTGGAAGACCATGCGGTCGTTGTCTTTGTCGAACGAGGCCCAGCCGCCGTTCTTGCACTGCATCGACAACACCCAGTCTATCGCCCGCTGAACGGACTTGTACTGGAAATTCTCGTTGCTCGTTTTTACCCGGCTCAGCGCCAGCATGACCATGGCGCTGTCATCGACGTCGGGATAGAACTCGTTGTTGAATTCGAAGTACCAGCCCGCAGGCGCGGCTTTAGGATTCTTGACACACCAGTCTCCTTTGCGCGTGACCTGCTTTTGCAGCATCCACTCGCTGGGCCTCACCAGCCGCGGATCGGTCGGCGCCACTCCGCTGTCACCCAGGGCGAAGATTGCATACGCGGTGTCCCACACCGGCGATTTGCAGGGCTGCATGCGGAAGGTCGTCTCTTCCTCGATGCCCAGCTTCTCGAACTCATCCATCGCGCGGATGACTTGCGGGTCGTCGAGCGAATATCCCAGACAACGCAGCGCGATGATGGAGTTCATGATGCCGGGATAGATGGCGCCCAGCCCGTCGCTCATCTCCAGCCGCTCGAGCATCCACTTCTCCGCCTTCTTCAATGCCTGCGAGCGCAGCGGACGGATATGGACCAGCTCGAAGAAGTGCACCAGCCGGTCCAGGACAAGGAAGAAATTCCGCCAGCTAACGATCTTCTTCGCCCATTTCAATCGCAGATTGCTCTTGCGCCCGCCGACGAACAGCTCGTTGATGTGCTGGTCGTCGGGAATCTTCTTGAACGGCTTCTTGGCATACGCGATTGACAACGGAACCAGAATGGCGCGCGACCACGACGAAATCTCGTAAATGTTGAACCAGAACCAATTCGGAAAGAGAACGATCTCGGGTGGTACTGCCGGCACGGCATCGTAATCGTACTGGCCCAGGAAGCAGAGATAGATCTTGGTAAAGGTGTTGACCTCAGTGACGCCACCCATGGCCAGAATGCATTCGCGCGCCTTGGCCATGGCTGCATGATCCGCGCTATAGCCGGCCATCTTCAGCGCGAAGTAAGCCTTTACCGACGCGCTGATGTTGGAGGGGCCTCCGTTATAGATCGGAAATCCGCCGTCTTCGTTCTGCCTGGTCAGGATTTCATTGGCGCACTTCTGCGTGCGAACCGGGTCTTCGGTCCCGAGCAGACGGTGCAGAAGAATGTAGTCGGACTCAAGGGTCGAGTCGGCGCCCAATTCGCCGCACCAGTAGCCGTGCTCCGATTCCTGCAGGGAGAAGAGGTATTTGCGAGAGGCATCGATCGCCGCTGCCACACGCGCCTTGATGTCATCAATTTTGCCGAAACGCATCTCGGCAGGATTCGGGGGTATTGCGTCTGCCATTGCGTTGTTACTCAGCCAGCGCCGGAGCAGCGCCGATCGCTTCAATGATCTCCGGGGGCAGACCAAAGCGAACATGTTCCGGCATCACTTCCACTTCTCTCAAATCGGTAAAACCCTGCTGTTGCAGATAAGTCACGGCTTCCTGCACCAGGATCTCGGGAGCCGAAGCTCCGGCGGTCAGGCCCACCGTCTTCACACCCTTCAGCCACTCAGGCTTGATGGAACGGAAGTTCTCGATGAGGTATGAGTTAGTTCCCAGGTTGCACGCTACTTCGACCAGGCGGTTGGAGTTCGAGCTGTTATCCGAGCCCACGACCAGCAACAAGTCGCACTCCGCCGCAACCTCCTTCACCGCGGTCTGACGATTCTCGGTTGCGTAGCAGATGTCCTGGGCGTGCGGCCCTTTAATGTTGGGAAACTTCCTGCGCAGGGCCTCAATCACGTGCCTGGTTTCGTCAAGGCTCAGCGTAGTCTGCGTCAGATACGCGATGCGCTCGGGATCGGGAACCTCGAGGTTCTCGACCTCTTCGGGAGAATCCACTACCTGAGTTACCGCCGGAGCTTCACCCAGCGTGCCGATGACCTCATCGTGATCGCGATGGCCGATCAGGATCAGCGAATAACCTTCGCGCGCGAACTTGACCGCCTCCACGTGGACCTTAGTCACCAGCGGACAGGTGGCGTCGATCACGCGCAACTCGCGCAGCTTACTCGACTCGCGGACCTCGGGAGCGACGCCGTGCGCGCTGTAGATCACGCGCTCGCCCGCCGGGACCTCTTCCACGCTGTCGACAAAAATTGCTCCTTTGGCTGTAAGCTCGTCGACAACGTAGCGGTTATGAACGATCTCCTTGCGCACGTAGATGGGCGCGCCGAAGGTCTCCAGTGCAATGCGAACGATGTCAATCGCCCGCACCACGCCGGCGCAGAAGCCTCGCGGCTTCAACAAAAGTAACGTCTTTGCTTCTTCTTGAACCATGAACTCCCTATAGGATGCGCCAGATGAACCAAGGCCATCCTCACAAAATACTATTTTAACAGTCCTGCGAGTAAGAACCGATACGGCTCGAGCTGCCGAATCCAGCAATACACCCCATGTTTCGAGCAGCTAACGGAGAGCACCAAAGGCCAAGTTCATTGCACGGGACGGTGTGTTGAGGCATTTTGACTGCCGTAACAACTACCACATTGCCAGGCGCACGTATATATTTATGATATATACTATGTTTCATGAGTACATTCGCCAAACTGTTCCGAAATGGCAACAGCCAAGCTGTTCGCCTTCCGCGCGAATTCCGTTTCAAGGGGGACAAGGTTCGGGTCCGGCGTGTGCCTGAAGGGATACTCTTGCAACCCGCCTTCGAAAGTGTCGAGGATTGGTTCGCAGCAATCGACAGCCACGGCGAGTTGGATGCGTATGGGCCCGGATGGAGAAATCAGCCTAAAACCCCCAAGCGAAAGATCTTCGAATGAGCTATTTCCTTGACACGAGTGCCTGCATAGCGATTCTGCGCAATAAGCCGGGACAAGTGCGTGATCGAGCAAACGCTGCACTAGTCGCGGGGAACAAATTGCTGATCTCCTCCATTGTTCTGCACGAGTTGTGGTACGGCGCGTACAAGAGCCAGCAATTCGAAGGCAACGCCGCGAGGCTGCAGGACTTTCTTGCCGCGTACGTGGAGGTACTCGGGTTTCTGGAAGATGACGCAAGGTTCGCGGGGCAACTGAGAGCTGAATTGGAACGTCAAGGCAGGATGATCGGTGCCTACGATACGCTTATTGCCGCTCACTGCCTGCGATACGGTCACGTTCTAGTGACGGCAGATGTTTCGGATTTTCGGCGAGTGAAAGACCTTCGCTGGGAAAACTGGGGAAGGCAGTCACTGGAGCACCGAAAGGGGAACAAAGTCACATGAGAGTGGGCAACAGAGTCAAACTGATTGGCGTGCCGAACGATCTCCCGGAGCAGCCGGATCTTCCGGCGAAAGCGGTTTTTGCAAAGTGTCCGGGGCATGAATTCATCATGCTGGCTTCAACGACCTCGGAATGGCAGAACTCATCGTGGAATCCGTAACGCATAGTGTTGGGGAGACAATCTGGGCAGAGCCCGAGTTTCTTGAAGTACTTGGTTAGCCATTGGCCAGCTTCGAGGCAGACCGACTCTCCGTGCCTCCGTGGTGAAGTCTTCGCCGTCTCCGTTTGCGCCCGCTCGGCTCGCTCCGTTATCGTTGACCTTCGTTCGTACCGGCAACAATCATGAGCGATAAGATCCAGCAGCCCACATTCGAGAGCAAAGTTAAAACCGGCTCGCCGCGCTTCGAGCACAACGTGCACGCCATGGCCGAGCTGGTCACGCGCATGCGCAACGAAGAAGAGGTCATTCACGAAGGCGGCGGCGACAAGGCCATCGAGTCGCAGCACAAGAAAGGCCGCCTCACCGCACGCGAGCGCATCGCGTTGCTCACCGACCCGGGCACGGACTTTTTCGAACTGGGTACCTATGTAGCGTGGGGCATGTACGACGAGTGGGGTGGCGCGCCGTGTGCAGGAGTGGTCACCGGCCTGGGCCGGATCCATGGGCGCATGGTCATGCTCATCGTGAACGACGCCACGGTGAAGGCCGGAGCATTCTTCCCGATGACGGCGAAGAAGGTCATTCGCGCACAGAACATCGCCATCGATAATCACATCCCCACGATTTACCTGGTCGACTCCGCTGGTGTCTTCCTGCCGTTGCAGGAAGATGTCTTTCCCGACACCGACGACTTCGGCCGTGTCTTCCGCAACAACGCCGTGATGTCGGCCATGGGCATCCCGCAGATCGCCGCCATCATGGGCATGTGCGTTGCCGGCGGCGGATACCTGCCGGTGATGTGCGATCACGTGCTGATGACGGAAGGCAGCGGGCTGTTTCTTGCCGGCCCGGCGCTGGTGCAGGCGGCAATCGGCGCGAAGTACTCGGCGGAAGAGCTGGGCGGCGCCAAGATGCATGCGCAGATCAGCGGCACTGTCGATTATCGCGAGCCCGATGACGAATCCTGCATCGCCCGCATTCGTGCCCTGGTCGACAAGATGGGAAACCGCCAGCTCGGCATCTTCGATCGCAAGGAAGCACACCCGCCGCGCTATGATGCGGGCGAGATTTACGGCATCTTCGACGCTGATCCGGCGAAGCAGTACGACATGAAGGAGATCATCGCGCGCGTCGTCGACAACAGCCACTTCGACGAGTATCGCCCGGAGTACGGCGAGACGGTGTTGTGCGGCTTTGCGCGCATCGGTGGCTTCGCCGTAGGCATCGTCGCCAACCAGAAGACGCACGTGCATCAGACCGACCGTTCGGGCAACAAGCGGGTGGAGTTCGGCGGCGTCATTTATACCGAATCTGCCGAGAAGGCGGCGCGCTTCATCATGGACTGCAATCAGAACATCGTGCCGCTGATCTTTCTGCATGACGTCAACGGATTCATGGTGGGCCGCGACGCCGAGTGGAGCGGCATTATTCGCGCTGGAGCCAAGATGGTAAACGCCGTGTCGAACTCGGTCGTTCCCAAAATTGCCGTGATTATCGGTGGCTCGTTCGGGGCAGGGCATTACGCCATGTGCGGCAAGGCTTATGATCCGCGCTTCCTGTTTGCCTGGCCGACGGCGAAGTACTCGGTAATGGGCGGGGCTTCTGCGGCAAACACTCTGGTCGAGATCAAGATCAAGCAATTGGAGCGCGGCGGCAAGAAGCTGAGCGAAGAAGACACGAAGAAGCTCTACGACGAGGTCAAGGCCACCTACGACGAACAGATGGATCCGCGCTACGGAGCAGCGCGGCTGTGGATCGACAAGATCATCGATCCGGTTGAGACCCGCGACGCGATCATCACCGCGCTGGAAGCAGCGTCGCTCAATCCCGAGCTGCCGAAGTTCAGTGTCGGAGTGTTGCAAACATAGTTGTCAGTTGCCGGTTGTCGGTTGTCAGTTAGAGTGAAATGAATTTGTCTAAGGAATCTGACAACTGACAACTGATACCTGACAACTGGTTTCCCCATGTTCGTCGATGAAGCCAAAATTCGCGTGAAGGCCGGTGACGGCGGCAACGGCTGCATGGCCTTCCGCCGCGAGAAATTTGTGCCCTCGCGGAGGTCCGTCCGGCGGCGACGGCGGCCATGGCGGCGACGTCATCATGGAATCCAGCGAGCGCCACAACACGCTGGTGCACTTCCGCTTCAATCCTGAATACAAGGCCGAGCGCGGACGCCACGGCGAAGGCTCGAACAAGACCGGCCGCGAAGGCGAGGATGTCGATACTGAAAGTGCCGGTCGGAACCATCGTGTATGACGAGCTCACGGGCGAGCTTGTGCATGACTTCTCTCACGCCGACGATCGCGTGGTCATCGCCCGTGGGGGTCGAGGTGGGCGTGGCAATGCGCGGTTCGCGACCTCTGTGCATCAAGCCCCGCGCGAGCACGAGCAGGGCTTCCCGGGTGAGGAGCGAGCGCTGCGCCTCGAGCTGAAACTGCTGGCCGACGTTGGTCTGGTTGGATTTCCCAACGCCGGAAAAAGCACGCTGATCTCGCGCATCTCGGCGGCGCGGCCCAAGATCGCCGACTATCCCTTCACCACGCTGCAGCCGAACCTTGGCGTCGTCGTAGTGGGCGAAATGCCGGGCGAGCGGAGCTTCGTGGTGGCTGATATTCCCGGACTGATCGAGGGCGCCAGCGAAGGCGCGGGGCTGGGCGCGCAGTTCCTCCGCCACATTGAGCGCACGCGCCTGCTGGCTCACCTTGTTGATGTGTCCGATTCCAGCGGCCGTCCGGATCCCGTGCAGGACTACGAAGTCATCACCAACGAATTGGCTAATTTCGGTGAAGGGCTCGACTCCAAGCCAACCATCGTGGTTGCCACCAAGATCGATGCTGTCGATCAAGACAAGCTGGCCAAACTGAAGCGTTTCGCAAAGCGCAAGAAGTTGGACTTCTACGCGATTTCCGCCGTTACTGGCGAAGGCATCGAAGACCTGAAGTGGGCGATGGCGGAGCGGGTGGAAGCGATAAAGCAGCTAGCAACTGGCAGCTAGCCTTTAGCAACTCGCAGTTATCCGGGAGGCGAGGGCATTAAGCCCCGCGCGAAACGCCCGAGTCTGGAAAACGTTAGCAGCGCCAGAGATATGCCTCGGTGAGAGCGCATATCTTCCAACCGCAGGTTTAGCTAGTTGCTAGTTGCTAATTGCTTATTCAACTTACACTTGCAAACTGCCCAGGAATCTGAGACTATCCCGTCAAGCCTCCCGGCCATGCCTTAAAACGGCTGCGAGGAAGGGGCGAACAGATGACCAAGGCAGACTTGATCGATGAGGTATCACGGTTAGCGGAGCTTACACGCAGAGACAGCGAGGTCATCGTCGAAACGATCTTCGAGAGCGTAGTACGCTCGCTACGCGCCGGTGACAAAATCGAGATACGCGGCTTCGGCAGTTTCCGCACGCGCCAGCGCAAACCCCGCGTCGGCCGCAATCCCAAGACCGGCGACCGGGTTGAGGTGCCCGCCAAGAAGATTCCTTACTTCAAGCCCAGCAAGGAATTGAAGGACCTGGTCAACAGCTTCCACGAGACGCCCGTGGAGGCTGCGGCAGCGCCGGTGCCTGAGGGCGGCGCGCAGCCGCAAGGCTAGGGATCGCGGTTGTTCAATGTTGGTTGTTTGTCCAGGGAGAGCGACCGCTTCAGGATTGGGATGAGTCAGCAAAAGGGTTCTTGACGCGAAAGCTTCCATAGCTTTGTCCGGCAGCAAGATCCTCCGACAGTAGGACATCGACGCCAGCGCTTTCTGCCGCCTGCAGTATCAGCGCATCCCAGAAGGAAACCTTGTAGCGTTCTTCGAAAGCTAAGGCCCGCAGCACGGAACCCGAGTCGTTAACAACGATATTCCACCCCATGTAGTCCTGAATGAGTCGTTGCGTCTCTTCCACGGATCGTGGGCGCGGTGCCTTTCGGCGAACGTTGATACAGAGTTCCTGCAGGACTTGTGTGCTCAACACGCCGTCACCCGAAATCCAAAGATCTTCTACGAGTTGCTTCGCGATGCGATGCTTTACTCCGGAGGAGGTATCGTGGGCATACACCAGCACATTTGTATCGACGAATACTCTATCGCTCATGCAGTTCGTCCCGCGACGCAGGAGGCGTCCACCCCAGGTCCCAGCCTTGTTAGAGTCTCGCCAGGGCCCGCCGCCGAGCACTGTCATAAGCTCTGCGCTGCCGTACCAGATTCTCGAGTTGCCGCGTAAGCAACGCGCTGATGGATGTGTCTTCTTGTGCAGCCATGATCCTGGCTTCACGTAGAAGATGGTCGTCGATTTCAGGGTGATGTTGGTCTTCATAAGAGCACGTAAATACGTGCAGCACGATTATACGTGCTATCCGCCCAGCTTGCGATTCTTGTTTGTCGTTACTATTGCGGCTGCGGCGCCGGCTGCGGTGTCGGCGTTCCGAAGTTCACCTTGGGCACCTGACGCGCGCCTTCGTCGGTCTTAAAGTAAGCGTCGTCTCGCGTGAATCCTGACAGACTCGCGACGATATTGTTCGGAAACAGCCCGATATAGGTGTTGTAGGCCTGCACCGCTTCGTTGTAGCGACGGCGCTCGACGGCTATGCGATTCTCGGTCCCTGCCAACTCATCCTGCAAGCGCATGAAGTTCTCGTTCGAGCGCAACTGCGGATAGTTTTCCACCACGACCAGCAGTCTGCCGAGCGCTCCGTCGAGCTGCCCGTTCGCCGCGATCTTGTCCGCCGGCGTCTTCGCTCCGATCAACGCCGCGCGCGCCGCCGCTATGTCGCCGAAAACCTTCACCTCCTGCGCCGCGTAGCCCTTTACTGTCTCCACCAGGTTGGGGATGAGGTCCGCACGGCGCTGCAATACGACATCCACCTGCGACCACTGCGCGTCCACGGTTTCTTTCAGACGCACCATCTGGTTGCGATGGCCGACGTATATGCTGCCACACCAGACCAGCAGGATAACGATGATGATGACTACGATCAGGCCAGCTTTCATTTCCTGTCACTCTCCTGTCATGAAGTCGGCTGCCACTTCTTCTTGGGGACGCGTACATCCAGCTCGTGTGCCACGCGCCCGATGGCGGCAAGGTAGGCGTGATACAACTCGAGGATGCTTCGCGGCTGATTGGGATCGTTGCGCAACTCCAGGATCGACCGCAACGGTTGCGCGTCAAAGCCGAACACCTCTGCCGCCTGCTCCAGCAGCTTTGGCCTGGCGTGCGGCGTGTCCTCGCCCAGCGCGATCAGTGCGTGGCGAAACAGTGTCAGCACGCTGCTGATGGATTTGGCCAGCACGGAACGAAGCGCGTCCGTGTTGTCGGGAGCCAGCAGTAAATGCTGGCGCAGCCGTAACAGCGTGGTGCGCAGCTCATGCTCCACCTCCACCCGGTGAAGGTTCATCGGAACGTCGATCGTGCTGGCTACGTCCTCTCCGGCCAGTGTCCGGTGCGTGGTCCTGATATCCAACAGCTCGATTGCGAAAACGTCCGCGGATTCCTGTAATTCCTGCAACGTCATGATCATCGGCGGCCGCAGTTTCTGCTCGTGACTCCACCAGGCGATGACCGGCGCCAGGGCCTGCATAGCGCTCGCGCCGAGCTGCCGCACCACCACCAGCAGGTTCACATCGGAATACTGCTCGTGAAAGTCTTCACGCGCCGCCGAGCCGTAGAGCACGACGGAGACCAGGTTCTCCCCGCAGGCCGTTTGCAGCCGCTTGACCAACTCCTGGAGCTTGTCTTCGGGCTTCTTCATCGTCTTACTTCCAGGGACTAAAGTCCCGAATTGTATTGCCGCTGTGACGCTGGCCTGAAGGCCAGCACTACCCAATCACCGACAACTGACAACCGACAACTGACAACTGTTTTACCAGCTTCCACCGGCACCGCCACCACCACTCAGGCCGCCGCCGAAGCCGCCAAAGCCTCCACCGCCACCGCCGCCGAAGCCACCGCCCCAGCCTCCGCCGCCCATCGGTGGCATGAACACGATAGGAGGCACACCCATGCCGCGGCTGCGTAGCCCCGATCGCGGACCGCCTCCTCCGCGACGCACGATTGCTCGAATGATCGCGAACAGGATGTAGATGCCGAGAAAGACCAGCCACCAGGGAATTTTCTGGCTTGTAGCCGGAGCCCGCGGCCGATTCGGAACGCCTGTCAGTTGCACGCCTTTGTCGGCAGCAACCAGCTGCGCGATCTGCGTCATGGCTTCGAGAATCGCCGCACTATAATCGCCGGCGCGGAGGCTGGGCACCATCGACCGGCCGATATCGCCCGCGCGGGCATCGTTGATGACCGGCTCGAGGCCGTAACCGACTTCGATCTTATACTGCCGATCCTTGGGTGCTACCAGCAGCAGCACGCCTTCATCGGTCTTCTTGGGGCCGATTCCAAGGTGCTTATAGAGATCGACCGCATATTGCTCTTTGGTTTCGCCTTCCAGCGAGTTCACCGTGACGACCGCGATCTGCGCGCCGGTCTTTTGCTGCAGTTCGGCCGCCATTGCCGAGATCCTGGCGCGCGTTTCCGGCTGAATGACGTTGGCGAGGTCGATCACATAGCCCGTCGGCTGGATGTCCGCGACCTTTTCGGCCAGGGCAAGGGGCGCGAGAAGGCACAGGAATACGACGGCAGGGACGAATTGGCGGCGCAATCGCACGGCTGAGAGTGAGCTCACTGGTAACCGTAGAGTGCGCGCGCATTCGTGTCAAATGGCGAGCTCGAACAACGATTAGAAAGGCTCCTGTCACGGAGCCTTTGGTTTTGCTTCACATCAATTGCGGCTAATTCGAGCTGGGGCTGCGCTTCAGCGTCGGACGATCATCGTCCGGCTGCGATCCTGGCGAGCCATTCGTCGACGGATTGGACGTCTGCTCACGCCGCAACGTCGGGCGATCGCTGTCACTCTGGCCGTTTTGCACCTTGTGCTTGTTTTCCAGCGATGCCAGGCGCGCCTTCACGTTCTCGAATTCAGAGGTATCGAGGATGTACTCCGGCCGAGGCGGAAGCACGTTCCTCATCTCCGCCTGAGCGTGCGCCACGCGGTCAGGCGTCATGGGGTGAGAAGAGAATGCCCGCGCCAGGGTACCCGGCTTCTTCTTCTCCTGGGCCTCGATCTTTTCGAAGAAGGAGATGAAGGCCTGCGGATCGTAGCCCGTCTTGTACATGTACTCCATGCCGAGGAAGTCGGCCTCGCTCTCGAAGTTGCGCGAGAACTTCATGAACGTCAGCGGCACGCCGATGCTGAGCGCCGCCTGCGTTCCTTCGTAGACCGCCCAGCCTCCGGGAACGAAGATCAGCGGAATGCTGGCCAGGCTCACGAGGTTGCCGCGGGTCTGTTCGCGGGCCACGTGGCAAGCCGCGACGTGCGCGATTTCGTGCGCCATCACTCCCGCCAACTCCGCTTCGTTATCGGCTGCCAGGATGAGCCCGGAATTTACGTAGAAGAATCCGCCGGGCAGAGCGAACGCGTTGATCTCGTCGGTGTCGATCACCTTGATGGTGAACGGAACCTTGGCGTCGGAATTGCGCACTAGGTTCTGGCCGATACGGTTTACGTACTCGGTAACCACCGGGTCATTGATCAGCTTCGCGCTGTGCTCCACCTGCTGCGAATACTCGCGGCCCATCGCGACCTGCTTGTCGAGCGAGTACCAGTTGCCCACGCCCTCCTTGCAACCGACATTGCGGTTGCCGATCGCGTCGAGGTTGTCCATGGTGGACGGATTAGGGGCGTGCTTGTCGTTCTTGACCTCAGGCGCATAGGAGCCGTCGTTCGAGTCGTTGGCCGTCGACGATGTGGTAGAGGATGTGCTGCTGGAGCTGCCGCTGCTCTGCGGATCGCTGGTCTGCGGAACAGTCGTAGGGGTCGAGGTCGTGCTCGCCGGCCCGCTTCCAGGCATAGGCGCCTGCGTGCCTGCCTGCGGAACTCCGCCATATTGTGCGGCAGCGTTCATACAGAACAGGGCCACGGCCAAAGCCGAAGTCGCTACAAAGCGGAAATAACGCATTTCGTTTTACCTTTTCCGGGGCCGACGGACGGAACCTCCGCCGGGCGCACTCCAGATCACCCTAATTATCAACCCTAACGGCCCGAAAGTGTTGCAAGAATCATGACCAGCCGTATTTGGCGTCAGGTCTGCTTGCCTTTGGGATAGACGCATGAGACCCGCTGACAGTTACAGTCCATTAGCCATTCAGCCCTGTCACTGCGCAGGTTCCTCTGACCGCGGACCGCCTAAGGCCGGTGCGGTGAATGGTAGACTGAATACTGGGACTCTATGGCTGAGATTCAACGCAGGAAGACCTACACCGCCGTCGTTGGCGGGGTTCGCGTTGGCAGCGATGCACCAATTGTGGTGCAGTCCATGACCAACACCGACACCGCCGACATCGACAACACCATCCGGCAATGCGCCGCACTGGCCCGTGCAGGGTCGGAGCTGGTGCGAGTCACGGTCAACAACGATGCAGCAGCGGCTGCGGTGCCGTACATCGTCGACGGTCTCGACAAGATCGGCCTGCCCGTGCCCATCATTGGCGACTTCCACTACAACGGCCATATCCTGCTGAAAAAGTATCCCGAGTGCGCCCGAACGCTGGCGAAGTACCGCATCAATCCCGGCAACGTCTCCATCGGCAAGAAGGACGACAACAACTTTCGCGCCATGATCGACGTTGCCATCGAGAATGACAAACCGGTGCGCATCGGCGTGAACTGGGGCTCGCTCGACCAGGCGCTGCTCACCCGCCTGATGGACGAGAACTCCAAGCTCGACGACCCGAAAGACGCGCGCGACGTAACCATGGAAGCCATGGTGCAATCCGCGCTGCGCTCGGCTGAGCTTGCCGTGAGCTACGGACTGCGCAAGGACCAGATCATCCTCAGCGCCAAAGTCAGCGGAGTGCAGGACCTCATCGACGTCTATCGCGAACTGTCGCGCCGCTGCGAGTATCCACTGCACCTTGGCTTGACCGAAGCCGGCATGGGATCGAAAGGGATCGTCAGCAGCACCGCTGCTCTCGGCGTGCTGTTGCAGGAAGGCATCGGCGATACCATCCGCGTCTCGCTGACGCCTGCGCCGAACGGCGACCGCACCGAAGAAGTCCAGGTCGCGCAGCAGATTCTTCAGTCCATGCAAATTCGCAGCTTCACCCCGCAAGTCACCGCCTGCCCCGGCTGCGGCCGCACCACCTCGACCTTCTTCCAGGAGATGGCCGAACAGATCCAGAGCTACCTGCGCGAGCAGATGCCCGTCTGGAAGACCACCCACGTGGGCGTGGAAGAGATGAAGGTCGCGGTGATGGGCTGCGTCGTAAACGGCCCCGGCGAGTCGAAGCACTCGAATCTCGGCATCTCGCTGCCGGGAACCTTCGAAGAGCCCAAGGCGCCGGTTTACGTCGATGGCCGCCTGATGACCACGCTCAAGGGCGATCACATCGTCGCCGAGTTCATCAAGATCCTCGACGACTACGTGGACTCGCACTACGCGAAGAACGAGAAACCGCAGCAGCTGACGACGATCTCGTAGAAGCTAGCAGGATCGCCTTTCGCTCTTCGCCATTCGCTTTTCGCCGGAGGGTAGAGCGGCGCTTCAGCGCCGCGTTCGCGCATATTATTGGCTGTCATCCTGAGCGAAGCGAAGGACCTGCTGAGACTTGGGTAGGATGGGGATAGGCGGAGAGCAATGTCACATACCGAAAACAGTAATTTAGAAAAACGGCAGCAACTTACGAAATATTTTGGGGAATCAACCGGACTCAATGTTCTCGACGAATGGAAGATGGAACTCCAAGCATATCGTTTCTATTTTGAGATCGAAGACACGAGTGCATGGAAGTACATCTTGGATATGTCTCAATCCGATTTCGATAGGTCGGACGTTGACAACACAATCAAGGCTCTAGAGGCTGCCAAATGGAGGCAGCATCTTGAGTCCAGTGGGGACAAGAAAATCCACGTATTCACCCATGGAAAGTTTTCTGGCGTTCGGGAGTGGCCGGATAAACAATAAAACCTCGGTTCCAGGCGACGGCTAGAGTCGCACAATCTCTATCGCTTTCCGGCAGCGTCTTCGGCCATGAACTGAGCCATCAGGTGATGCCTGGTCACGAAATCCAGCAGGCGCAGTTCGTACTCCATTTGAAACATTCCAGCCAACTGCAAGTAGGAATGTTGATTCTCCTCATCAACCACAGCGCAATCGTGCATCTCGTCGGACCGTTCGTTGAGCTTCTTGGCTGGGAGCTTCGATATAACTTTCGGCGTGTCAAATTGATCCCACCAAAGAAGCCGATCTGCTTGGCACTGCTGCACGGTTGGAGCGTGTTCTTGAGCGAATGACGCGGTGAGGAGAAGGAGTAGGACAATAGAAAACTTGGCCGTCGTTTTCATGGCAGAAGTGTACTGCTTGACGAGACGTGATATAAGGGCAAAAGAAAAGCCCCGGTGCTAGCCGGGGTCGCGAAACGCTCAAGCGCCGGGTGGCCCACATTTCCCTTCGGTTGGGAAATGTGGGAGCGCAAGTCGAATCGCGAAGAGATAGGATGTACAGTTTCGTTATCCCATAATTGCCAAACGAATGTTCAGTCTCATGACATCCTTTCCACAATGTCCCGGGACATCCTTTACACTCCCGCGCGAGCCTAGCAAGGGCGGGAGTAAGACAGGATGCCTTGGAAGACGATGGATGTACGTGAGCAGCGGGTGCAGTTCGTGGTAGCGGCGTCGCGGCGGGAGAAGTCGTTGTCGGCGCTATGTGAGGAGTTTAACGTTTCCCGGCCGACCGGTCGGTTGTGGCTGCAACGCTATCGGGAGCAGGGGATCGGCGGCATCGCCGAACGCAGCCGCGCGCCACAGCATCGGCCGACGCAGACGCCCGCGGGGTTGGAGGCGCAGGTGGTCGAGCTGCGGCGGCAGTATCCCGACTGGGGTGCGCGCAAGCTGCAGGTGCTGTTGGCGCGCGCGGGGCTGGGACTGACCCGCAGCACCATCCATCGTATTCTGCTGCGGCAGGGTCTGGTGCGGGAGCAGGATCGGCATGCCGCGGCGGTGCAGCGTTTCGAACGCAGCCAGCCCAATGAGCTGTGGCAGATGGACTTCAAGGGTCCGCTGCGGCGGGCCGACGAGACCGGGCCGCTGTCGGTTCTTGACGACCACAGCCGCTACCTGATTGCGTTGCGGGCGATGGAAAGTCTACGCGGCGAAGCAGTACGCGAGCAACTGGAAGGGGCCTTCACGCAGTGCGGGGTGCCGGAAGCGATGCTGATGGATCACGGCACGCCGTGGTGGAGCATGCGTTCGGGTGGAGGCCTGACGAACTTATCGCTGTGGCTGATGCGGCAAGGGATCCAGTTGCACTGGAGCGGGATACGGCATCCGCAGACGCAAGGTAAAGTGGAGCGCTTTCACGGTTGCTTACAGCGGGCGGTGGATCGGCGAGTCGGGGGCGAGGCACTGGGGCAGCAGTGGCTGGATGAGTACCGCTGGGAGCACAACCAGGTGCGACCGCACGAGGCGCTGGGGATGGCGACGCCGGCCAGTTGCTGGCATGCGAGTGCGCGCCGCTACGATCCCCATCCGGTGGCCTATGAGTATGAGCCGGGAGCGTGGGTGCTGAAGGTGGACTGCCAGGGCAAACTCGATGTGGGCGGGCACAAGTGGCAGATTAACCGTGCCCTGCGCGGCGAACGGGTGCAGCTGATACGAATCGAAGAACGGGTGCAGGTGTATTACTGTCGCACCCTGATCCGGGAACTCGACTTCGCCAGCCAGCGGTCCACGATCGTGGACCGCTGGCTGGCAGACTGAGTTCTATACAACAACTGTAAAGGATGTCCCGAGACACTTTGGAAAGCATGTCCTGGGACTAGACAAAACGAAGGCAATTATGGGCCACCCGCCAAGAGCGACAAGCCGCAGCTAACGACCATTTCGTAGATTGGGCGACGTTGCGCGGTGCCCCAGGTTTGCCCTTCTTTTGGGCTAACCTGGGAGTCAATATCCAGCCGCCCTGGGGCGGCAGGGGATAGCGCACGGCTTCAGCCGTGGGAAGTCCGCATTAAGATCGTGAGTCCGCTTCAGCGGACGACAGGACTCACCCGAACACCATTTTCGGATCGAAACTCACCTTATACCGCCGCAACAAGCTCAGGAATTCATCTTCAAACGACCATTTGCGATGGTGCTCTTCCTGTCTGGCGATGTACGCCAACACAGCCTCGCGCCGCGACTCGCTCACGCTAAATGCTCCATAGCCGCGCTGCCACGCGAAGCTTTGCCCTGTTTCGCCCAGCCATTTGGATGAGTTTCCTTTCAGGTCTTGGATGACCTTGGCCAGAGGCAGCACGGGAGGAAGAGCAATGAGGGCATGAACATGATTGGAGGTCCCGCCAATTCCGAGCAACGGAATATTCTTGGCGCGGGCAATGCCGCCGATGTACTGCCAAAGTCGCTCGCGGTCTCGGATCAGGGCGGCACGGTCTTTGGTGCTAAACACACAATGCAACAGGTTGCAGGCGTAGCTATGAGCCATGATTCAGGGTAGGACTCACAGACTCCGTCATCGGTGATGCTCAACACGCACCTTCGTGACCCCCTGTCGTCCGCTGAAGCGGACTGTCGATACTCAATTGCGGACCTTCCCACGGCTGAAAGCCGTGGGCTCTCATCTGCCGCCGCATAGCGGCTGAAGTCTCAGTGCAAGGTGGACAGGTGGGCCACGCGACCCAGGTTAGCGTCCAACTGAAGGACGCGAACCTGGGGCACCAGGGGCTCTGAGTCGCCAGTGAACGCGTGGATGCGGTCCCAACCTTCCTTTGGTTAGGCGGGATTTTGATTTATCTTCTCATTCCAAGAGTACGTTAGTCTGAGACGCTCCTGGTGTACCGCCGCAGAAACCCCCGCCCAAGCAAAACCAGCTTGGACGGGGCACCCTCGTGAGCGTTGGCCGGGCCACCCGACCCGTAATACGGGGGAAGTCCTGTAGAGCGCTCATGCTCACATTGGCTGGTGAGCGCCCCGCTCATCAAGAGCTGGAGACATGACCATGTGCGCAGGCATTCAGGCTTATGGTCACAAAGGGATCAACTTTCGTGAAACTGCCGTAGCATTGTTCTGCCGCTGCTTTGCAGCCTCCGCAGCATGCGGCCTTAAGTTCAGGATTGCAGGTCTCGCACTCTGCCGGCCAGGTATCACGAAAAGCTCGAACGTAAGGGTGCTCATAGTAAATGTCGGTGAAACGATCCTGTTTAAGGTTACCCAGAACCACGCTGGAATGATTACAGACCCGCACATTTCCTTGCGGATCGACAGTGAAGTACGATCCCTCACCTGCCAGTGGGCACCATCCGAAATGGATGTGTTTGTATTTCCGTATATCGATTACGCAGGGTTCGATCGCTACCCCGACTGCGACGGGCAATTGGTACCGCGGGCCCATTTCTTCCAAGGCATCCAGGTTTTCTCGAATCATGGCTGCCGTGGGCAGCAGGCGGTCGGCATAGCGGATGTTGCGCGCCCCAAGATTCACCCGGTTATACATCAAGCCGTTCGCACCCAACGCAATGGCCATTTCGGCCGTTTTGCCGACATCCGCACAGTTGAGTTTGGTAGCCACGAACACGGATACAAAATTCCCTTTTGCCTGCCGGACATTCGCCATACCGTCAACTGCGGCTGCCCAGGCTCCCCGACGGCCGGCTAACTGGTCGTGCACCTCACGGTGGTAACTGAGCAGAGTAATTTCGAACGTGACATCTGTGCCCACGGACGCCAGACGTTCTCTGGTTAACAGCGTGCCATTGGTGATGACAACGATGGATACTCTTTTACTGCGAATGAAGGAGAGGATCTCCGGGAGATCCTCTCGCAATAGTGGCTCGCCCCCGGACAAAGCTATAGACTGCACGGGAGCTTCGTCGCATAGCTTTGCTATCGTGTCGGTTAAATCCCTGGTGCTCATTTCGCTGCTTCGATCACGGCTGCTGTCCTGCCTCGACGGTCCTTCTGCGAGGTAGCAATAGAGGCAGTGATTGTTGCAGCGTTTCGTCAGTTCGATAACGAAGGTCTTGGGAAGGGGCCTTGCTTGGAAGCTGTCCGGGGGTTGCTTCATAAAACACCACGTTCTCAGTAACGTTTAGGGAGCCATCCGGATTAGGACGTGTCCCAGCTTATGGAATTACCGGCCTCCGCCACTCAGTTTGTTGAATGTCTCCTGGCTCACCAGCCCGTCGTTCAGCAACTGCTTCGCTAAGGCGGCACGCATCTCTTCCGGCACCACTCCAAAGAACTTCTCGATCTGGAAGTAGCATGTGATTGGGGGGTGTCCCGGTCTCACTAGTCCGGCCACGAAGGACACAGGCTCGGAATACAGAATCTCGACCTGGTGCCCGACCGCTTCCTTCAGCTGCGCCGGTGGTGTTTTTGTGGTGACCGGAATGGGATGAAGCTTGCCTTCCGCCTCGAGGAAGTAAATTCCCTCTTTCTCTACCACTTTTCCTGTCTTTGGCTGCGCCATTTTGTTCTCCTTTCAGGCATCAGACGTCTCTCCACCGTGCTCGAGAGTTAGTCTGAATTGCACCACAGTTTGCCCCTAGGTCGCCATTCACCGCTGTGACGCACGACACAAGTTGGAGTGACAAACGGACGCGACAGTCGCTTACTCTCAGCATTCCTCGCGTACAAAACCACCGAAAAAGCTACGATTTGCCGGCAAGTGGGTTTCGTCCGCGAGGAAGCTGCTTGTCTGGTGCCCCAGGTTTTGCCCTTCTTTTGGGCTAACCTGGGAGTAAATACCCAGCCGCCCTGCGGCGACAGGTGCTAGCCCACGGCCTGAGCCGTGGGAAGTCCGCATTGAGATCGCGATTCCGCTTCAGCGGACGACAGGACTCACCCGACCATCGATTCGACTAGCCGATGTCGCAGCCCAGAGAGAAGCGCAATGCGGCGCAGATTTCCTTCATTCGCACGGAGCTGAGTTGAGTCATGCGCCTCCCCAACCGTTGTTGCGAGACGGTGACGGCATGGTGGGGGTTCACTGCGCAGGAGGATTTCATACCGTCATCTTCGGTCAGCACAACCTCGGACGGCACACCGCGCTTGGTGGAGGTGACGGGTGCGACGGTGACAGTGGAGAGATAAGTGATAGCGCTGTTGCGCGTGAGCACGACTACGGGCCTCGTTCTTGTCAGGCCCGGCAACGCTGTAAAGGCGAACATCTCCTCGCGCTATTCTCCGGCTACCCTGCCTCCGCCTCCCGAACGCGCGCTTCCTGCGCCGCCGGTGGGTGCCGCGCATAGCCTTCCCGGTCTCGCTCTTCCAGGGAGAGCACCTCTAACCTCCGAAGATGTTCCCGTAGCGCATCCCCTATCAATGCCGAGCGATTGCGGTTCGTCCGGCGCGCAGCTCTATCCGTCGCCTTCAGAAGCTTTTCATCAAGCACAATCTGGATGGTTTCCATATGTGGGTTCTACTCCACAGTACACTCCACATACGGAACGGCCTGCCGGGCGCCCCACTCATTCCTGCTTGTGGAAATGACTGGGATTCGGTGCACCTCCCAAGCAACGAAACAATTCGCAGCCCCGGGATCCTTCCGCTGGGCTCCAGGACAGGCTGGAAGTTCCGGGTGAGCGGCAACGCAAGCCTGCGGGGCCAGGCACGCACTCTGGAAATTCGCGAACCGTGGCGTTGGTGTGGAACTCGGAAATCTTTGCCTGGGTGCTCGCACTGCACGACGAACGAGCAGCCGGCGCGGTGCTGCCCTGTGGACGCAAGACCAGCAGCAGCGCGACCATCGCGAACCACGCCGTCAATTCCACAAGGACATGCATGAATACGTTCTCCTAAAACGCTAAAAGAGCCAGACCGGGAAACCTCCCTGTCTGACTCTCTAATTCCACTATAGCAATTTCGGAGGAATTTCTTTAGTTTTTGGCAAATTTATATTTCCAGGCGCCTCAATAACTTACAGGGAATCGTTGCATTTCTCCTAGTTGACAAGGAATTGCTAGCACTTTCCGTCCATAGTTTAGGCGTAACACTATGCCCAGCGGGACATCACCAGCGACCGATGGGCCGCAAGTCATTGATAATAATAGTCTTACGTGAGTCCCATTTTGGGCTCGGGCGGGCCCGTAAGTTAATAAGATTATTGATAACTATATTTATTAACTTAGAAACTACGTTGATATTCAATAAGTAATGAAACTTCTAACTTTAGAAACTATTAGATCGCCGAACGCCTCCCGCCCGTCTTCCCGATCTGTCCCAGCGCCCACTTCGCGTGCTCGGCAACGTTCTCATCGTCGTCCCGTGCGAGCTTCTCTAGCAAGGGAATGAAGCGCGGGTCGCCGCTGTTTCCCATCGCAATCGCGACATTTCTCCGCAGGCCGTTGTACCTAGCGCGCTTGACTGGCGAGCCGCGAAAGACCTCGCGAAACTCATCAAGCGAAAGTCCGGCCAGCCATTCCAGATCGGGATTGACGAGCTGCGCTCGCGGGCTGAACTCAGCAACCGTTGTCACCGGAGCCTCCCGGTTCCACGGGCAAACATCCTGGCAGATGTCGCAGCCGTAAACCTGCCGGCCGATTCCTTCGCGAAGATCTTCGGGAATCGCCCCGCGCTTTTCGATGGTGAGATACGAAATGCACTTCGTCGCATCGAGCTGATACGGAGCAGGGAAGGCATTCGTCGGGCAGGCGTCGATACAGCGCGTACACGAGCCGCAGCGATCGGTGGCGGGCAAGTCCGGCGCCAGCTCAACCGACGTGAGCATGACGCCGAGAAACAGCCACGAGCCCAGCTCCTGGTTGAGCAGGCAGGTGTTCTTGCCGATCCATCCGATGCCCGCGTACTGTGCGAAGACGCGCTCGATCACGGGCCCGGTATCGACGTAGCACCAGGTGCGCGGCTTCGCGAAGCCCTGCGCCACGACAAGGTCAAGCAGCTTCGCCTCAAGCGCGCGCAGCTTCGCCAGGAGCACCTCGTGATAATCGCGCTGGGTCCAGGCATAGCGCGAGATCCATCCTTGCGAGGTTGTGCCCGAATGCGTGGAGTAGGGTTCGTCGGCGTTGTAGTTCAGCGCGCAGACCACGACGGAGCGCGCCCATGGCGCGGCATTGGCCACCGAAGCGCGCTTGAGTTCGCCCGCGTCGTTGCGGGCTTCGAGGTAGCGCATCTCGCCGCCGTATCCTGCACTAAGCCAGTCAGGGAAGAAGCGATGCTCGCGCGTGTCGGCTACTCCGGCGACACCGGCGAGATCGAAGCCGACATCGAGGGCGAGTCGCTTGATGTCCGAGCTAAGTTGGGAGCCAGAGTACGACAACGCAATCGATTATAGAGACGAACGAACCTCGACCGCGGATTGCGCGGGGAAACGCGGATCAGATTTGAGTCGGAAGATCAACTCCTCCAGGCCTCTTTGATCCGCGCCATCCGCGCCAATCCGCGGCTTGCTTTTCGCCTCGCAGGTACAATGGTCGAAATAAATCGTCTAAGCTTCATCGCAATCTAATAAGTTGAAACAGTTGAGTCAGGAGAGACTGAACCAATGCCTCAGTTGATGAGAACCTCGAACCCCGCCCTCAGCGGCGACGCCTTCCGCACGACCGGTGTCGGCACGCTGGGCGAAGGGATGACCATTTCGGGTGCGGTGAACAAGACCGGCATCCTGTTGCTGTTGTGCGTGGCCAGCGCCGCCTGGACCTGGAACCGATTCTTTGGTGCAGGCACGGCGGAGCAGGGAATGGCCGCGGTCGGTGGGCTGGTAGCCGTGGGCGGAATCGGCGGATTCATCGTCGCCCTGGTGACCATTTTCAAGAAACAGTGGTCGGCGATTACGGCCCCGATTTATGCGCTGCTCGAGGGCCTGGTGCTGGGCGGCATCTCGGCCATGTTCGAGACGCGCTTCCACGGCCTGGCGATTCAAGCGGTGTCGCTGACCTTCGGCACGCTGGTCGTGATGCTGATCGCCTACCGCTCAGGATTGATCAAGGTCACCGACAAGCTGCGGCTGGGGATTGTGGCGGCCACCGGCGGCATCGCGGTCTTCTACGTCATCCAGTTCGTGCTGGGCTTGTTCGGATTCCATGTTTTTGGCGCGGTCAACGGTTCCGGGACAATCGGCATCATATTCAGTTTGGTTGTCGTCGGCGTGGCGGCACTGAACCTGGTGCTCGACTTTGATCTGATCGAGAACGGCGCGCGCTGGAACGCTCCCAAGTACATGGAGTGGTACAGCGGCTTCGCACTCATGGTGACGCTGATCTGGCTGTACCTGGAAATGCTGCGTCTACTGGCAAAGTTCCGGGAACGCTAAGAACCTGTTGCGCTGCAGCCGCAGGGACAAAGGCTGCTGCAGCGCGACATAATCGCGGTCTGCAAGCAACGACCCTGTCAGAAGGCACGTGACCCTCAAAAGCAATCCACTCCTGCTCGCCCTTTTCGCATTTTTGTTATCGGCAACAGCCCTCTTCTTCGGAACGGGCTTGCACCCGCTCTGGTGGCTCACCTGGTTGGCGGCCATTCCGGTCCTGCTGGTGGCGCCTCGGCTGTCCGGGATTTGGGCGTTTTTGTTGGCCTTTCTGGCGTGGGTTGTGGGCGCTTTGAACCAGTGGCATTTCTTTCTCAGCGCGCTCAGGATCCCTATGCGAACGGTGGTTCTGTTCACGGCGTTGCCGGCGCTGCTTTTTGGCCTCACCGTACTCGCGTATCGCACGTTTGTGCAGCGTGGTGCCGTGTGGCGAGCGGCGCTGATCGTGCCCAGCATCTGGGTGGTTGCCGAGTTCCTAACCTCGCGAATTTCGATACACGGTACCGCAGGCAATCTTGCCTACAGCCAGATGAACTTCCTGCCCATCCTGCAGATCGCGTCCCTCACCGGAATCTGGGGAATCAGCTTCTGCATATTGCTGTTCGCAGCGACAGCGAGCATCTTGTTGGGGAGATATGGAAATGCGCGCGGACGCCGGCGGCTTGGGATCAGCGTTGGCTGCGTGCTGATCGCGGTTTTGGGCTTCGGAGTCTGGCGGTTGCTATCAACACCGGCGAGTCCGACGGTGAAAGTGGCGCTCCTGAGCTCCGACCTTAAGCAAAACCAGTTAACCGAACAGCACGCCGATACAATCCGTCTGCTGCAAGACTACGTGGCTCAAGCGCAGAAGGCGGCGCAAGAGGGAGCAAAGGTCGTCGTCATCCCGGAGAAGATCGCCGTGCTGACGCCCCCAGACATCGATGATGTCGACCGGTTAATGCAGTCGGCTGCCAAGCAGACCGGGGCCCAGATCATCGTCGGCGTGGTCCATGTCACGGACGACGCGACGCTGAATGAGGCGCGCATTTACTCACCGAATGCGGAAATCCTCACCTACGAGAAGCACCACCTGCTTCCGCCGTTCGAATCCAGGATGAGACCAGGTACCCGAATGACGGAATGGCAGGAGCCCTCCGGCTTGTGGGGAGTGGCCATCTGCAAGGACATGGACTTTCCGAAACTGAGCCGCAATTACGGCAACGACGGAGTCGGTCTGATGCTGGTCCCCGCCTGGGACTTTGTGGCCGATGGCTGGCTGCATGGGCGACAGGCCATCCTGCGCGGGGTGGAGAGCGGCTTCAGTATGGCGCGGTCTCCTAAGGACGGAATACTCACCGTCAGCGACGATCGCGGGCGCATCATCGCTCAGGAGGTTTCCAGCGCCTCGCCGTTTGTGAACCTGGTTGCGGAGGTGCCGGTGCGCAACGACCACACCTTCTATGCCCGTAACGACGACTGGTTCGCGTGGGTGAACATGGCGCTGTTCATTGTGCTGCTGATCAGCCGATGGGTCCTCCCGGGCACTATCGCCGGAATCCATCCAGGCTAGGCATCCCAGTATTCTTCCCGTCAAGCTCTTTCGAAAAACGGTTTTCCCATCCGATCTCCGGTTGCGTTCGTACGCAGTATGCCGTCCCGGTTGTAACGAACCGGAGGTTGGTGAATCTAACCCAGCAGTACACCGTGCGCAGGCCGGTGGGGTGGAGCATGTTGATCAAGAAGTCATCTGGTATTCCGTCGTCGGAAATAACCCCAAAGGAGTTCTACCTCAACCGCCGCCGATTTCTCATGGGTGCCGGTGCGGTGGCGGGAGCGTCTGTGCTGGGCGTGAAGTTCTCCGGGCTGTTGTCGCCCGAGCAGGAAGTTTCTGCGAATACCAAACTGAGCTACAAGCCTGGCCCTTACGGTACGACCGAGAAACAGACCCCTTTTAAAGACATTACCAATTACAACAACTACTACGAGTTCTCTACCGACAAATACGAGCCCGCCAAGCTGGCAGCCAGTTTCAAGCCGACGCCGTGGTCGGTGAAGGTGGATGGCCTGGTGAACAAGCCGAGGACCTTCGACATCGACACACTGATGAAGATGCAGTTGGAAGAGCGCGTCTATCGCATGCGATGCGTTGAAGGCTGGTCGATGGTGATTCCGTGGATCGGCTTCCCGCTCAAGTCGCTGCTTGATGAGGTGCAGCCGAACTCGAAGGCGAAGTACGTGGAGTTCACTTCGCTGGACGATCCCAAGCGCTTTCCGGGCCAACAACGGGCTGTGCTCGACTGGCCCTACGTTGAAGGCTTGCGCCTGGACGAGGCCGTGAATCCATTGACCATTCTCGCGGTAGGACTATATGGCGAGACGCTGCCGAATCAGGATGGCGCTCCGATCCGGCTGGTGGTTCCGTGGAAGTATGGCTTCAAGGGAATCAAGGCGATTGTGCACATCAAGCTGGTCGAGCGGCAGCCGGTGTCGACCTGGACCAAGGCTGCTCCGAATGAGTACGGCTTCTACTCCAACGTGAACCCTAACGTAGACCATCCCCGTTGGAGCCAGGCCAATGAGCGCCGCATCGGCGAGTTCTTCAAGCGGCCTACGCTGATGTTCAACGGCTACGGTGATCAGGTCGCCTATCTGTATCAGGGAATGGACCTGAAGAAGAACTTCTGAGCAGCAAACGATGTCGCGATATCTTTGACGCAAGCTTCGGGCGTGCGGGATGACAATTTCAGCCAGGCGGGGCCCTGGGAGTAAGTGTCACAAGATCCGCCCAGCGCGGGAGCCTTGCGGCGGGTAAGAAACTAGAATCAGCGAGCTTTGTATCAGGGCACGGCTTTAGCCGGGCCGCTCGAGGACACAAAGAGACCGGCCTTTAAGGCCCTGAAGCCTTATGGCAGGGGCTGAAGCCCGAATCAGGAGAGGACCGTTTCGGCACGGCTGAAGCCATGCCCTGATACAAAGCGTCAGGAGTCCGAAGCTACCAAACTGCTTTCGAAGATATGAAAGCCAGATACCTCAAGCCCGTTGTCTTCCTCCTTTGTCTCTTGCCCTTAGCCCGGCTGGGGTGGAAGGCGTTCAACTCTGCGCTGGGCGCGAATCCCATTCAGGTCATCACGTTTTCTACCGGTACTTGGACGCTGGTCTTCCTGCTGGTTACGCTTTCCATTACGCCGCTGAGGAAGCTGACCGGGCAGTACTGGCTCATTCAATACCGGCGGATGCTTGGCCTGTTTGCATTCTTCTACGGCTGCCTGCACTTTACGACCTACATCTGGCTCGACCAGTTTTTCGACCTGCGCAGCATCTACAAGGACGTCTACAAGCGCCCATTCATCACGGCCGGCTTCACGGCATTCGTGCTGATGGTCCCACTGGCGCTGACCTCGACCAGGTGGGCCATTCGCAAGCTGGGCAAGAGATGGCAGATGCTGCACCGGCTGATTTACTTCAGCGCCCTGGCCGGCGTGGTGCACTACTTGTGGCTGGTCAAGATCGATAAGCGGATCCCTGAGATCTATGGCTCCGTTCTGGCAGTTCTGCTTCTGTACCGGCTGGTGGTCTGGTATCGGAACCGCAGCGCATCGCCAAAGCCCGCGGTAAAGGTCAGCCCGATTGGGACACAGCAGATTCTGCCCGAGAAATCGTAATGCAAGTCGGTCAAGCTGTTTGTCGATAAGGCATCGCTTCCTCCTGCGGTATCATCTTGGAGTTCAGATTGCAGTATCTCCCGCGCCTAGCTCATGGAAACCAGCAGCTTCCGTAATCTTCTCCGCAGAACGCTCTTCCTGCCGCTGGTGCTCCTTGTTTTGCTGGCCGTCACACTCGTGGTTGAGGTGCTGTCTCTAACCTCAAGTTTGCGCTGGGTCGATCATTCGGACCGCGTGATTGACGCCTCCCGGCAAGCCATGCGCAGCATGGTAGAGATGGAGTCGAGCCTGCGCGGCTACGAGCTGACGCGAGACCCCGAATTCCTAAACACGTTTGATGATGCAAGAAAAAGATTGCCTGACAATATCGATCGCATGGTGAGTCTCACCAGTGACAACCAACTTCAGCAAAAACGGCTGAGCGAGATCGGAAATCTGGATAACGGATGGATCAAGTGGGCAGAACAGGAAATTACCCAACATTCCAAACTGCCTCCAACCGACAATGAGCTACTCGTTGGCGCCACCCTGATGGGGGAGATTCGCAGCCGCCAAAGAGAAATTGTGGAAGAAGAAGAACGCTTGTTGCACGAGCGTTCTCGCCGCGCCAATATCCTTGGACGGGTGGTCCTCATGACCGCTATAGGCCTGTCCCTGGTGGTGGCGCTGGTGCTGCTCACCGTCACGCGGCGCGAATTGCGTTCCCTGACGAAAACCTACGAGGAGCACCTGGAAACAGAAGTCGAGCGCACCCGGCAATTACAGGAGAGCCGCGAGTTTTTTCGCACCACTCTGAACAGCCTTACCGAAGGCGTGGTGGCGACCGACGCCCAGGGGAAGATCACCTTCATCAACCCTACCGCCCAGGAATTGACGGGATGGGAGCAGGCGGACGAGGCATGCGGGCGTCCTCTGGAAGACGTGCTGCAAATCATCGATGAAAGCACGCGCGTCCGGTTGCGCAGGCTGCTCGAAGAATTGCCCACGTCGGACAAGCTTGCTGCGGCTCCAGGTCATCTGTCTATGCAGGACCGCCATGGCAATGAATTTCCGGTTGAAGTGAGCGCTGCCCCGATCATGAATGATCAGCATGAACTGGCCGGCACAGTTGTCGTCGTCCGCGACATTACCCAGCGGCGCCAGACCGAGCAGACGCTGCGGGTGAGTGAACGGCTGACGCAAGCGGGCCGGCTCTCAGCCACGATTGCGCACGAGATTCGCAATCCCCTCGACACCGTCACCAATCTGGTTTACCTGCTGCAACACGACACCAACTCCACTCTGGTTACGCAACAGTACTTGCAAATGGCCAGCGAGGAGCTTTCGCGCATCACCCAGATTACCGGACAGTTGCTGACCTTCCATCGCGAGGCGCGTCACCCGGTGGCAGTCAGCCTCAGCGAGGTCCTTGACAGCGTGCTGACGCTTTACGCTCCACAGGTCCGCAGAGATGACATTGTCGTCGAAAGACGATTTGACACGACTGCCCAGGTGCGCGGATTTCCCGGAGAATTGCGCCAGGTGTTTTCCAATCTGGTCGACAATGCCATGGACGCGATGCCCAATGGAGGACGGCTTATCCTGAGCGTCCGACACGGCTTCCTGTCCAGTGACCCAACCCGTAAGGGCGTCCGGGTGACGATTATCGACACTGGATCGGGAATGCCGCGGGGCGTGAAGCGCAATCTCTTCGCACCTTTTTACACGACCAAGGGAGAGAAGGGAACCGGCCTGGGCCTGTGGGTAAGCCGCGGAATCATCGAAAAGCATGAAGGGACCATCCACGTCATCAGCAGCGTCCGCGAAGGGAGAAGCGGCACTGCATTTTCGGTGTTCCTGCCCTTGGAACAGGTCCAGCGAAACCTCGACGCTGCACGCATCGTGCCGGTTAGAAGCGGGTGAGGGATTGCCTTATTTTATTTTGGAAGAACCAGCCGGTGGTATTTCTGCAGCACTTCCTGCAACTCCTGGTGCGGGATGGCCCTCACCGTAAAGCCGTTGATGCCGGTCATGGTCTCAGCAGCGATCATGGCGTTGATGACGGCTTCCTCCACGCATTGAACGGTGGCGAGGAGCAACGGGTCCATTTCATTGTTCGGCAACATAGAAACCTGTTTCACGCCTTTCGGATCCCACGCTCCCGGGTTGGCCGTCGAGAAGGCGAGGAAGATGTCTCCTGAGCCGTTGCCGGAATAACTGCCGTCGCGTCCCAAACCCAGCGGCACACGCCGCGCAAGGCGCTTTAACTGACCTGGCAGCAGAGGGGCATCGGTAGCGGCGATTACAATGATCGAACCTTGGTCCTGCTTGCGTTCTATTCCGGGCGGCAACTCGCGGCCGACCGGGATACCGGCAATCCTTAGCTGCTCCTGCGTTCCGTAGTTACATTGCACCAGCACACCGACCGTATAGCCGCCGTCTGTTTGGTCAAGCCTGCGGGAGGCCGTGCCGGTTCCACCCTTGAATCCACAGCAGATCATGCCGGTGCCGCCGCCGACATTGCCTTCCTGCATTGCACCGCCGGAGGCTGAGTCGATCGCATGAAAGACATGCTCCCGCTTCACGTGAAAGCCGTTGATGTCGTTCAGGTCACCATCGTAGGTTTCGGCCACAACCGGCAGCGCCCACCAGATCTGCCCGGCACTGGCTGGATCGTGCTGAACCCGCCACCGAATGACAGCGTCGCGCACTACTCCCACACTGTGGGTATTGGTAATCATCGCCGGGCCTTCCAGGAAGCCGGACTCCTCCACCCATGTCGTACCCGTCATCTCTCCGTTGCCGTTGAGGGAATACCAGCCGGCAAAGACAGGGTCGCCGAATACGTTCTTGCCACGAGGCAATACTGCGGTAACGCCGGTGCGCACCGGGCCTTCGCCAACCTTCAGCTTGCCGGAGCCGGAGATCAGCGTGGTGTAGCCAACTTCCAAGCCGGCGACATCGGTGATGGCGTTGTGGGGGCCGGGCGTGCCGTCGAAGGGAATGCCCAGGTCGCGGGCACGAGGCTTGGACTGTGCGGAGACGAGCGAGGTGAGAGCGATCATGACAACGATTATCGCCAGAAGTTTTGCGTATTGGATAGTGCGACGGGTAGGCATCGCAGGGAAGTGTGTCAAGCATAGGGTTTCCGCGAGGGGCGCGAGAATCAGTCCCATGCAGGTGTTTCGAGCGGTTCGCGATGGCTCTCGATCGCCGCCTCCACATCCCTGGCAAAATCAGGATCCATGACCGCTGTTGAGTCCTCGGGCAGCAGCGCAATGCATTCAGAAATAGTACGGTGGGGCGGCGCCGGTGCGCGGAGCACCGCAACCGGCAGCTTGCCGCCTTCGCTCTCGATTACGACTTCCGCACCTGCACGTACGCGGGCGAGCAGTGCGCCGAAATCGCGCGCAGCCTCGGCCTCCGAGATGTGGATCACTGGCGTCATATCGCGATTATACCGCCCTCCGTTTCGCACGGGCCGAACCAGGCGCAGACAATGGGGGAAAGCACTGGGGAGCGGGACGATCCTGTCTTCTCGCCCACACGCAGCACAGGAACCTGTATTAGACTCACGCTCATGGCGCGCGATCCAATCGAGCTGGAAGTCTTCAAGCACCTGTTTCGCTCCATTGCGGAGGAGATGGGAGCCTCTTTGCGGCGAACCGCTTTCTCGCCCAACATCAAAGAACGCCGCGACTACTCCTGTGCTGTCTTCCGGGGCAATGGCGATGTGCTGGCGATGGGCGACCACATGCCGGTGCATCTGGGATCCATGCCAATGTCGGTGCATGCGGCCATCACTCAACTCGACCTTGCGCCGGGCGATGTCGCCATGCTGAACGATCCTTTCCAGGGTGGGACCCATCTTCCCGACATTACGGTGGTCGCTCCGGTGTTTATCGCGGGGCGGAGGCCAGACAAGGGTAAGGCGACGCCGGATTTCTACGTGGCGGCGCGGGCCCACCACGCTGACGTAGGCGGAGCCTATGCCGGATCCATGGGGCCTTGCCGCGAGATTTATCAGGAAGGATTTCGGATTCCACCGGTGCGAATTGTTCGCGCAGGCGAAGTGGATCGAGATGTCCTCTCACTGCTGCTCAGCAACGTTCGTACGCCCGAGGAGCGCGAGGGCGACCTGCGTGCACAGCTTGCCGCTTGCCACATCGCGGATACGCGCCTGAAAGAACTGTGCCGGCGATACACCCTGCACCGGGTACAGGCGGCCGCCGCCGACCTGCTGCTCTACTCCGAGGAGATGGTGCGCGCCTTTCTCTCCGCTGTTCCGGCAGGAAGCTATTCGGCGGAAGACTTTCTCGACGACGACGGCGCAGGAGGAGGGCCGGTACGAATCGCGGTTCGCATCACCTTTTCTGGGGCGTCTCGGCGCGCTCTCCGTGACCATGCAGCCGCGATTGTCGATTTCACCGGCAGCTCTCCGCAGGTAGAGGGAAGCGTCAACGCGGTGGAGGCGATCACTTATTCGGCTTGCTTCTATGTATTTCGTTGCCTGCTGCGGGAAGACGTTCCGGCCACGGCAGGCATCATGCGTCCCATTCACCTGATCGCTCCGCCGGGCACCGTGGTCAACGCGGTGGCGCCGGCAGCGGTAGCCGGCGGCAACGTGGAAACATCGCAGCGCATCGTGGACGTGCTGCTGAAGGCGATGGCACTGGCGCTGCCGGACCGCATCCCCGCCGCCTCTTCCGGCACCATGAACAACCTCACCATCGGCGGCATGGATGGACGCTCAGGTACAGTCGCGCCGTTCGCATACTACGAAACCATTGCCGGGGGATCGGGTGCCAGCGCTGCCCACGACGGCGTCTCCGGCATACACACCCACATGACCAACTCGCTGAATACTCCGGCGGAGGCGCTCGAATACGCCTATCCGTTTCGCGTCACGCGCTACGGCTTGCGCCAGGGAAGCGGCGGTGAAGGAAACCATCGCGGCGGAGATGGCATCGTACGAGAGATAGAAGTGCTTACCGATTCCGGCGTCACCGTCCTTTCCGACCGCCGCAAGCTGCGGCCCTACGGCCTGGCAGGAGGAGGAGCGGGTTCAGCAGGGAGGACAAGCGTGATTCGCCGGGACGGCTCCATCGAGGTGTTGCCCGGCAAATCCAGCGCTCGCCTGCAGCGGGGAGAGCGGGTGCTGGTCGAGACGCCCGGAGGAGGCGGATGGGGCAAGCCGACGGACCAGACCTAGCCCCTCGTCTGGCCCCTCCGCATTTGACTTTCGCTTCCGTCGTGCTCAACAATAACGGAAGTTGCCTCGCGCCAGCACCGGCAGGCCGACAGGATTATGTCCATGGCAAGAATCCTCTGCGTGGATGACGAGCCTAATGTTGCCAGGCTCAAGTGCACCATTCTGGAGGCTGCCGGACATCAGGCCATACCCTCCATGTCAGCCAAGGATGCAATCGACAAACTTGCCAACAACGCCTTTGACGCAGTGATAACCGACTGGCGGCTGGGGGATGGGAGCGGGCACGCGGTGGTGCAGGCGGTAAAGGCAAAATCCACTATGCCGGTGGTTGTGGTCTCGGGTTTTGTCTCGGAAGCATTTGTCGCCCCCGAGCCTCTCGCCGATCTCTATCTCGAGAAACCTATCGACCCCAAAGAACTCATCACAGTTATAAACCACTTGCTGAAGCTCGAAGACAATTCCTGACTGGATCACGGCACTTCGCGCCAATGGGCACGGCTCCGACGGGGCACTGTCGCCAGGCCGTTGGTAAGCTCTACTGGATCGTGAACGGTGTCTTCGTCGGAGACTTCGGCCCGGTCGTTGGTAGCGCTGCACGTTTGACCTTACGCTGCTCGGGCTCGATCAGCACTGCGGCGGTGGCTTTTGCCAGGACCTTGTGGTGCAGGACAAAGAGCGCTAACTCCAGCCGGTCGGAAACCCCGGTCTTGTCGAATATGTTTCGCAGCGCATTCTTGACGACCTGCTCGGAGGTGTAAAGCTGCATGGCAATCTCACGGTTCTTGAATCCGCGTACGATCGCAGCCGTGATGCGCAGCTCTTTATCGGAGAGGCGGTCGCGGACCCGCATGCCGACGAAGTCCTGAGCTGAGTCGCTGGAGAAGGTGCCGGGGGCCTGAATGTAGGTTTCGCCCCGTGCGGCGCGGCGCACAGCCTCCACCAGACACTCGCCGGGAACCGAGCGGTAGACCACACCTCTCGCTCCCAGGCTGCTGAACTGGGTAGCTGACTCACTACTCTCGGCAAGAACCACTACCGCCGCCGCATTCCGGTGGGCGGTTGCCACAACGCTGCTCAAATCAGAAGTGAATCCGCTGGAGAGAAGCAGCACTTTGACTCGTAACTTTTCCAGGCAAACGAGCAACTGTTCGAGCGCATACGGTTGTCCAACAATTCGCAGGTCGTCTTCGACTGCAAGTATCTTCGCGATGCCTGCGCGAAAAATCGCTTGATGGTCAGCAATGACGATATTGATCACAGCGCTCCTGGGACGCAATGCAGCGCGCTAAAAGCAAGCGGTGAGAGTTGCCGGACGTTGGCGGATATGCCGCGTCTGGCAAGACTCCGCACCTGCTCAAGCACAAAGCTATAATTTATAGCCCAAGAGAGACTAAATTGCATACCACTTCGGTGGGAATACAGACTATTACTTAGCCTAAACGTGCTATTTTTGTTACCAACTAACATCCAGTCCCCTGACTGGGTCCAGCCTATCCTCCTAAGCTATTCGAAACCCTGCTGTTCTCAGGCCGGCGATAACTTCTTCGGCGCGCTGGAGCCCGAACGAGCATGTTACCCCTTAGGCCACACCAAGCTTTTCCTGCGTGAGAAACGTAGCTCATTTGCTAACACGGCCGCATGGTGAAGGAGCTATGATGATAACTTGCTCACCCAGCCGGTATTGTCCCGCATATATTCCCGTCCGAATTGGGCCGAGGTATCGCGCTCTGCGCTGCGGCACAATTATCGCGTGCTTCAGCAGCACGTGGGCTCGGATGTGACGATCTGCTCGGTGGTGAAGTGCGATGCCTATGGTCACGGCTACGCCGAATGTGCGCGAGCCCTGGAAGAGGAGGGCGGACGTTGGTTCGGCGTGACCTCCACGGATGAAGGCGTGGCGCTCCGCGAGTGCGGGGTCGCATCACGCATTCTCATTATGGTGGGAGCGTGGCGCGGAGAAGAGGAAGACGTTCTGCGTTATTCCCTTACGCCGGCAATCTCGCGAATTGAGGAACTGGGCACCTTTGCGCAGGCAGCGAGCCGGTTACGACTCTCCCGTCCCGTCGCCGTTCACTTGAAGGTCGATACCGGCATGGGACGCCTGGGGCTACCGTTCGCAGAGCTCGACAGTTTTGCAGAAACGCTCAAGGGCACTCCAGAGATCGAGCTGGAAGGCGTCTTCAGTCATCTGGCATCCTCGGAGGTGCTCGACGATCCCGGGACGCTGAACCAGGCGCAACGCTTTGAAGAGGCGCTTCGACTCCTGGCCGGGTATGGATTGAACCCACCGATCCGTCATCTGGCGAACAGCAGCGCCGCCATCGCACGGCCGGAGACGCGGCACAACTTCGTGCGCCCCGGGCTGGCGATCTATGGATATCAGCTACCTCTCGTGCACCGCGACGGCAGTTCTGCGCCAAAGGTGTCCACGCTCGGCCTGCAGCCCGTCTTGCAATGGAAGACGCGAATCATCTCGTTACGCGACGTTTCCGCCGGACAAGCGCTTGGATATGGCGGCACGTATGTGACCCGCGAGCCGGCGCGCATCGCCGTGATTGCCGTGGGCTACGGCGACGGCTACTCGCGCAAGCATTCCTATCCGCGCAACGGGCAGGCAAGCGCCGGATCAACCAACGGCACGGGAAGCGAGCTCCGCAGCAGCGTGCTGATTCGTGGCCGCCGCGCCTTGGTGGTCGGCCGTGTTTCTATGGACACGACCATCGTGGATGTGTCGCACATCCGCGACTGCGAGATCGGCGATGAAGTGGTTCTGATTGGCCGCAGCGGCCCGGAAGAGATTACGGCCTGGGACCTGGCCCGCTGGTCGGAGACGCTGCCTTACGAGGTCCTGTGCAATCTATCGGAGCGGGTGTTGCGAAGATACATGTGAGTGTCGTTCCTCTCGCGGATGTCATCCCGACCGAGCCTGAGCGCAGTCGAGGGGGAGTCGAGGGACCGGCAGGTTAAAAGAACGCGCCCGAGTCCCTCGGGGACGTGTACCGTGCCCGGGGCACTCGAATTATCAAATCCGCTTTCCCACCGCTGAAGCGGTGGGCTTTCTTGTGTTGCGCCCGAGGCGCAAATCCCCAGCAACTGCCCAGCTTCCAATGGGACACTTTCTCGTTGCGTGAACAATCCTTTCCCACCGCTGAAGCGGTGGGCTTTCTTATATCGCGCCCAAGGCGCGGGACACAGTTGCCGGGCGGGTGCGGCATGTTAGGATTCTTTGCAATCAAAGTTCAACCCCAAGGCATCCTCTACATGAAATTCTTTCCGGCATTCCTGCTTCTATTCGCCGCCATGATCGCGGCCTCGCAAGCACCCCCCGGACCGACGCCCGAGCAGCAGATCATGAGCTATTTCGTCGGCAACTGGAGCTTGCAGGGAACCATGAAGATCAGCCCTCATTCTCCGCCGGCGGAGTTTCAGGGCAAGGAGGAAAGCGCCTGGACGCCGGGCGGATATTTCGTGGAGACCCATACCGTGATCCACGGGCCCATGGGCGACGTGCACAGCACACGCGTCATGGAGTACAACCCGACGGACAAGGTTTACACCTACAACGTTTACAACAGCCTGGGCGAGCACATCCTGGCGATCGGCCATCTCAAGGGAAATGTCTGGACCTGGAAGGCCGAGCAGAAGCTGAATGGTGTAGTGGCCCAGGCGCGATACACCTTCACCTTCGTCTCGAAGAACTCGTACACCTTCCAATCGGAAGTCGAGTCACCAGGAGGCGCTTGGGTGACCGTGATGCAAGGCACAGCCACCAGGACGCAATGAGGGCCGCAGGTCGGGGGCGTGACTTACGAGGAGGCTGCTAGTCAGCCGATCGGTCTTCCCGGGGGCTGGATCCCGTTATGCTCGAAATGCCTGCTGATCAATCCGTGAATCGCTAGCATCTCCCCTGTGGCGATCGACAATAGAAGTGGAACTATTTCGTCCAGAGCTCCCGGTATTACAGTGGAGGCAATGGACAAGGCGGTACGGTGCATGATCTTAGAACAGAACTTGAACGTCGAGTGGAACTCCTCGCTTTGGGATATTAGTTTCGCAATTTCCCCGGACCTCTTGGCCTTGGAGGACGCGCTGATTCCAAACTGGATCATCAATCGCCTGTAGGTCTCAGCCTCCTCGTCAGTCGCTTCGGTCCGTGGACCACGTTCGATCTCTCGTCGAAGACCGGCTTCCATCGCTTCCTTTATCGGGCTTTCGAATTCCTCGATTGCATTTCTCCAGTCCGACAAGAGCTTTGGATACATAGCACTGTGCCTCTTGCTGATTGACTCGAAAAACTCCTTCGCATCTACTACGAGGTCATTCTTGAAGTCGATGGCGTTCTGCGCTGAAGCGAGCACGTATTTAGTGATAACCTTCAGTTCCAGCAGATTCCGGCAACTCCAAGCAGCCAGATATGGCGACTTCTGGATTGCACCGATCTTGACGTAGCCGTAGTCCAGCAAGCTTGAATTGAGGATGCCCAGAAGCAAGTTGCGGTACCAGATTTGTTCGTCGCTGACAGGTGCATCTCTGATGCACATCGCTAGATTGCGTACTCTTTCAAGAGCGTGAGAAATCGCTTCCTCTATGCTATCGCTGCCGGAAGAATTTCTGTCGTCCACGTCTCGGTACCCGATCTGACTCTTATTTGCGAACGAAGATAAGTCGCTTACACCTTCGCCTCGACCGTACGCTCCAGGATCGGCGCAACGCTGGGGATGATGGTCAGCATGTCGGTTTGCACCTTGTCCCACTGCTGAATCAGGAAGCCCTTCTGCTCGAAGGTGGCGCGTATCGAAGCAGTGTCCCATCCCAGGACCTCTTCCAAGATAGGGATCAGGATCGCCAATGCGTTTTCGCTCAGGATGGAGCGCTTGGCGATGGGCGCCAGGTACTTGTTCTCCGAGACGGCGATGGTGAAGCCGTCACGGCGATTGATGTGCAGCATGACATGAATGTCGGAGCTGCCATCGCCGACGTACACGATACGGTCCGATCCAGTCTGCAGCAGCTCCAGCAGGTGATCAATGACGGCCACTTTGCCGTAGCCTGCCGTCACCTGCACGATGCGCTCGATCGCGCCATGCTCGGTGTACTCAAACTCAGTCCCGAAGATGTGGTCCGCCGGGATGATGCCCTCCAGCGCCGAGCGAATGATCTCGACCGGTCCGGCGGAGATCACGTAGAAGTCAAAGTGGAAGCCTTCCACGTCGTTGGACAAGAAGGAATACAGCGCGTCGATGTTGGGCTTCAGCCGGACACGCTTGCCGGCCTCGTAGAGATGCTCCCGGCGCACGCGGTCGTGAAACTCTGGATCGTGCAGCAGCAGGTAGGCCAGTTCGCCTCCTTGCTGCACGAGGTTCAACTTGGCCATGCCGCTGATCTTGCGTTCAAATTCGGACTCTGGGATGCCGAGCAGGTCGCTCAGGACATAACCGGAATCGTTGAAGCTGAGCGTCTGGTCGAAATCGCTGGCCAGAATGTACCGCTTGGTTTGCAACTGTGCTTCTGTGTTGATCATTGCTGCCTTTTCGGGTTCCTTACGACTTCTCTGGCTCAAAACAAGCCGTCCTTTTATCGGTTATGAAGTTGGAATGTAAGCGTTAAGGTTCGACGAGAAGATTATGTACTAATTAGATAGCGGGCGGGTGTTGGAAGATGATGAATTGCGATTGATTCTTTCGATTACCGGTATCATACGCGCCTAGGCTGTGATCTCGCAGTGAGCAAATGACTTACATCAATGCCGCCGTCGAGTGGAAGCAAAGAAAAAGCGAACCAGCGGGTCATTTCAAGCGAACCTTGGGAGGGATTGCGCGATCCGGGGCATGATCTGATATATTTCTCTGCCTGCAACAACTTACGCGACTCCAGGATTCCTGATATGAAAATTCTGGCCCTCAGCATTGACGAGGAACTGAACCGGCTGCGCCGCTCCGCCCTGGCCGCCGCCGGCCACACGGTAGAGATTGTGAACACGGAGAAGGAAGCCATCGCGGCCGCCGAAGGCAAGGAGGAATACGACGTCATTCTGCTGTGCCATAGGCTGCCGGCGTCGGTCGGGCGGCAGATCGTGCGGCTGCTGCGGCAGAAAGCGTCCCCAACCAAGCTTATTTACATTTCGCGCATCTATGGCGAATGGCCTGAAGTTGAGGCCGACCGCTACATCGTCGGTGCTGACGGGCCCGAAGCGCTCACCCGCGTTCTGGAAGAGGTGGCAACGGCAGCCTAGCTTTCCGGAGCAGAGATTTCGCGTCAAAACAGAATTCTGCCCGGTTCTCACCAGATTGTCGCAACCAGAAGGGAAAAGTGTGCTATATGTATGCACAAGAGTTGGTGCTCCCACTCTGTAAGAGAGTTTCGAGCACAAAGAGCCCTCGGGCCGAGCAAGGGGTGAGTGCAATGTTGGCAACGATAGCGGTGGTGGGTGTGATCCTGGTGAGCTTCCTGGTAGGTAGCCTGACGAGTTCCGTTGAGACAGAGAGGCAACTGCCTCATCGTTTCTGATCTGCTGACCAGGTTGCCAGATGCGGCTCTCTTGTTCCGGGTGCCGTGGTTCTGCAACTTCTCCAAGCAAGGTAGAATCAGAGTGCCGGCACGGCTTTTGCCGGGAAAGTTCTGTCCCCGCCGGCAAATGCCTGTCCGAACATCCGACGCATGACTCACGCATGGCACGACATCTCGCCTGGGGAACATTTGCCGCAGGAGTTCCAGGCGGTCATCGAGATCCCCTTCGGGTCGAGCGTCAAGTATGAGCTGGACAAGCAGAGCGGGCTAATCCGGCTGGATCGCGTACTTTACTCAGCGGTCTACTATCCGGCGAACTACGGGTTCATTCCCCAGACCCTTGCAGAGGACGACGACCCACTCGATGTGCTGGTCTTCTGCCAGGAGGCGGTGGTTCCGCTGACGCTGATCCACGCCCGCGCAATTGGCCTGATGACCATGATCGACTCGGGGAAGAAAGACCATAAGGTCATCGCCGTCGCTACCCAGGATCCGGAATTCAACTCTTACCGTGAAGCGCGGGAGATGCCGGAACACCGGCTGCAGATGCTTCGCCGCTTCTTCCTCGACTACAAGCAGTTGGAGGGAAAAGCAGTCGAGGTGGACGACTTTCTTCCCGCCGAATCCGCTTTTCCCATCATCGAAGACGCCCTGCATCGCTATAGCCAGCAGCGACGCAAAGGCTTTGGCAAAGGGCACTAAAGCGGTCTTGTTGATTCCTATTAATCTGCGGCCACGTGAATTTCCCGGGACGTCTTATCGGCGTCGTTCGGCACGCCTGGAAGGCGTGCCCTGATACAGGGCGATGTGATTTATCAGATAGCTTCCAGCAGGGCCGTTGGGCATACAGCGAGTATTGAGTCTGTTTGCAAATGATGGGCTGAGGAGCGGTGCTATACTTTGGCCCGGGAGCAGCAGCCGTGGCAACCACGCAAGTGTCGCTGAACGAATATCTCACCACCGATTACGAACCGGACTGCGATTACGTGGACGGCGAGCTGGAGGAGCGCAACCTGGGCGAGAAAGAACATTCAGCCGTGCAGGCGTTCTTAATCGGCTGGTTTCTTATGCACCAGGAGTCGTTGCACCTGGAAGCCTACCCCGAGCTCCGCCTTCGTGTGTCGGCGACGCGAGTGCGTATTGCCGATCTTCGCCGGATTGACGAGAATTCCGGCGCAAATGCGTGGGCGATGACGCCTTCGGGCACGCGCGGCAATGCTGAATGACGCCCTGTCGATCTACTTCAGCAACCCCAACCCTCTCGAATACTTTCGTCGCTCGACGGTGTTTAGATTCGAGGTAGAGACCATCGGAGGCGCGGGAGGATGAGCCGATACCACCGCTAGAGCCACGCCGCACAGGACGCCGTGAATGGAGGCGACGCGCCAGTACCTGGCTCACGGTTGGGCGCGGGACGATCCGTCGAAACATTCCAACCTCGGTGCGGTCGCTCTTGATCGAACCGTCCCCTAAGGCCACCTACTCGTTACCGCTACATTCAGCGATGTGTTCCGGGCAGCCTCGGATCATATCGATCCAAGACCTCATCAGATCTGGCACAGGGCGAACCACGTCGCGCTACCGAACTGATCCGCCACCACGCTCCCAGGAAACAAAGTTGAGAAATCAAGATTTTCGTCATTCGCGGCGTCGCGAATTCGACGATGACAACTACCAGCCGCAGCCCCGTGCTTTCGGCACCCGACCCGGTTCAGTCAAGTTCGGTTCGAACCACCCTCCGGTCCGCCGGTCCGTGGCGTCGTAAAACGGTTCAGTTCTGAGAAGGGATTTGGCTTCGTCGAACTCTCCGATGGGTCCGGCGACGCTTTTCTCCACGGGAGCGTCCTGGCACAGAGCGGCATCAACGTTGTGCAGCCAGGAGAAACCCTCCCCTCGAACCGCTCGACGCCGGCGCCCGTCGTGACCTCTACGAGATCATCGAGGAGCGCTACGGGCGCCGCTCGACCATCCTCACCAGTCAGATCCCCGTCGACAAATGGCACGCCTTCATCGGCGAGCCGACGACCTCATGATCCCTCCTTCTTCGAAAGGATTGTGCGTCGTACTTGTGTTCTCAACTCAACGATCTGCGTGCTCGAAAGGTTGATTTGCCAAGGCATTCCTTTGGTGATCTGGTGGCAGCACCATCGCGATCTCCGGGCTTGCCGGCACCACCTACATCGACAAGACCGAAGCGGCGCGGCGCAAGCCGCAGACCACCGCGCCCATCACCATCACGGCAGAGACCGACCGCGTCTACCTCGATACGCCGGAGCGATGTGTCGTTGAAGATCGCGGATGGCGCCGTCGCGTCGTCATCAAAAACGACGGCGCCGCGTCGAGCGTGGTGTGGAATCCCTGGGCCGAGAAGGCGAGTGCCATGGTCGATCTCGGCGACCCCGCCTGGCGCGGCATGGTTTCCTTCAAGACCGGGAATATCGCCGACAACGAGGGGCGGCTCGCCGCAGATGACGAACACCAGATGTCGACGGCAATTTCAGTAGATGCCGAGCCATGACATTCTCGGAAATGACGCGCTGGTCGCGCCAGCGGCTTTGGCCCGCGCCATCGGCCGCGCCCGATGGCGAACAACGCCTCGATCGTCACCAGATCGCCGCCTCGGCACCAACAGCACGGCGAGCGCTGGGCCCCGGCCGCCCTCGTGCGCCAACTCGCCGAAACCGGTACCCCGTTCCGCGACGCGAAACCCGGTCGGCCGATGTAAGCAGCGGTGGAGAGGCTTACCCGCCGATCGCGGTCGGTGCTCGGCTGTTTCTCCCCGGCAAGCAGGCAGCGCGGGTATGCCTTAAGGGTCTTATGAGAAGTTAATGCATGGCTGTTTAAAGGCCTCTCGTAATCTAATGATGGTCCGCCGACTGTATTAGCCGCTCGAAGAAAGCAACAGTAACAACAGATTGGCAGACCGAATATGTCCGGCTTTGCGCCTGCGGCTGTGCTCACCTTGCACCACTTCGAAGTGAGCGAGAACGGCCGAGGCTATTGGGTTGCTAAGGACAAGGAAGGGCTGATAGGCGGAGTACTTCGTACTCAGAAGGATGCGCTGCGCTTCGCGCTGTTTGAGGCAGCGGGTGGCGGGGCCTGCGTCAAATTGGTTTCTGGTCCCGGGCGCTGATCCGAGTCGGAGCGGGCCGCGCCCACTGCTCGAGCCAGCTTATGGCTTCTTGATGCTGGCGGCACTGGTTTCCAATCGAAACCTTATCCGATGATCGCTCATTAATGGCTGCACCCGTCGTCGGGTGAGGATCTGGAGAGCAGCAATGGCGCTCATGGATTTGGCAGCAACTCGCGACGCAGTTTCATCGCCCTCGCGCGGATCGGTCAATCACGCGATCATCGCGCACCGTCACGGCGCATGGCACCGTGCGGTACTAGACACCGTTGGGACCTTTCTCGTCCTGACGGGGATCGCGGTGGGCATTCTGACGCTGCGGTTTGCGCTGGTCCTTATCCATGGCGTCATGCACTCAGCAAAGGCCGATTACAATGAGTTTGCGCATCGAGATCTGTCGCGATGTCGGGGGACCTGGAGTGTGCATGGACCGTCGCCGTGCCGGTTTCCGATCTCCCCAGCCTGTCGGCGAGCATCGATTATGCCCGCCAGGCATGCAAATGCGGCCCCGGCCACGATCGAATTGTATGTCGACGGGATGTACATCGTAGCCCATCAGGAGCGCGGGTGGCCAAAAGCGCTCGTTACTTTCTGAAATCGGGACTTCTGAAATAGAGCGCAGCCGTCCGGTCCCTGCAGGCCCTGATCCGGGTGGAGCGGCGCTGTGGAGCCGGCTGATAACTTGGCTGAGAGGGCCGCGGCACACGAGTACTGCGGCCAGCCCTGCATCCTTGAGTAAGCAGGAGGTCTCGAATGCCGCGAGCCTCAGGCTAGTTTGATACAGTTCGGCAGCTCGATCTCCGTCCTCCTGGTTCACCGAAAGACGCGTTTCGACCCTACCGGCTCGTTGATGCAGGTTCGCTCCAGGCGGCCTGGTCGTGGCCTAAACAGACGACCTGATCCCCGGTAAAGGAGCAGTTCCGCTAGCGTTTCCCCAAATCGGCTCAGCTACGATTGCCCGGCAACGATTTTTCTGGATATTTTGGCTGCACTGTTTTGGCCCGCTCCGAGCGGTCATCGACGATGCGCCAGACCCATATCGCCGGCGAGAAGCTGTTTGTCGACTTCGCCGGCCGCACCGGCGAGGTCGTCGATGGCCTCACCGGTGAGATCATCCCGGTACAGATTTTTGTCGCTGTCCTGGGTGCATCTAGCTTCACCTCCGCCGAGGAGGTGATGCCGGTGATCGCGCGCGAGTGTGGCGGCAAGGTGGAGCTGCCGGCGCGCGGCCTCAATCTGGTTGCCTAAGCAGAACGTAGTCCGCGACAGGCCGATCGATCCGGAGGCCCGAGCACGCTCGGCGTTCTATGGGGTGCCGCCTGTTGGATCGCGGAGGTCATCCGTCTTTCTCCGATGGATTGTTCGAGAGCGCGTTGCGCTGGATCAATTCCCGACGGTTCTATTTTTGCCTACTATTCTATCGCACCCACAAGGGAAAAATTCGATGCAAATTCCTCTTCAGATCACCTTTCGGGCACATGGATACCTCCGACGCGGTCGCGGCACGCATAGGCGAGCGGGCTGAAGAGCTCGAACGGTTCTTTCGATCGTATTACGTCATGCCGTGTCGTCGTCTATGCCGGCACCCTCGCCGTCTTCAGGGCAATTTGTTCCAGGTTCGCGTCCACCTGAACGTACCCGGTGGCGTTACGGTGTTCCTCAGCGCTTCACAGCAGCCTTGAGCGGTAATCGGCCACGCTCGCCGTACGCAGCAGTTTTGGGATGTGCCAAAGGCGAGCAAACTGTCGCTTTGCAACTCGGTGAAATCGGCCGCTCGCGGCACAGACCGGCGTGCTCGGCGGAGGACTCCGCGAGGCTTGAGTAAAATCGGCACGGTCGGATCGACGTAATTTTCGGAGATCGAGAAGGTTGTTCTGGAACAGGGCCGGGTCCGACCGGCGGCGAAGGGAGGGGCCATGAAGATCGGAAAAACGCTTTCCGTATTCGTGCTCGCCGCGATGTTGCTGGGCGGGATGTCGGGTGCAGCCAAGGCGCAGCCGCAGAATGATGCCGCTGCGATTGCCGTCGGCCAAAAGGACATTGGCGGTGTCGTCTCCAGCCCGCGCGGCCGCGAGGCTGGGGTCTGGGTGATCGCCGAGACCACCGAACTGCCGACGCGGTTCAGGCGCATCGTCGTGACCGACGATAATGGCCGCTACCTGGTGCCGGATCTGCCGCAAGCCGATTACAGCGTGTGGGTGCGCGGCTATGGTCTTGTCAACTCGCCAAAGATGCGCGCGAAGCCGGGCCAGCGGCTCGATCTCGCAGCGGCACCGGCGCCGAGTGCTACGGATGCAGCGCATTACTATCCGGCGATCTATTGGTATTCGTTGTTGACGATCCCGGACAAGAACGAGTTTGGCGGTGAGAACGGCATCCCTGCCAATGTAACGCAGCAGGAGTGGCTGGTGACCCTCAAGAACCGCGCTTGCGTCGGTTGCCACCAGCTCGGCCAGGAGGCGACCCGGACAATCCCGGCCGCTTTTTCGGATCAAAAGACCAGCGTTGATGCCTGGATGAGACGCGTCCAGTCGGGTCAGTCGGCGCCGTTTATGGTCAACCCGCTCGCCGGGCAATTGGGCGGCGCGCCGTTCAAATATTTTGCCGATTGGACCGACCGTATCGCGCAGGGCGAACTGCCGAAAGCGCAACCGCCGCGTCCAGAAGGGGTCGAGCGCAATCTCGTCATCACCGAATGGGATTGGGGCCGCCCGGACAAATATCTGCACGATTTGATCTCGACCGACAAACGCCAGCCGACCGTCAACGCCAACGGCAAGCTCTACGGCTCGCCGGAATATTCGACCGATGAGCTGCCGATCCTCGATCCCACAACGAATACGGTCACCTACTTTCGCGCGCCGGTGCGCGACCCCGGGATGCCGCTATCGTTGGGCGACGGCCACGCCGCGACCGTGAAGCCGGAGATGCCATCGGCTTATTGGGGCGACCGGCAAATCTGGGACACGCGCGTCAACAACCACAATATGATGATCGACCGAAAGGGCCGAGTGTGGCTGACCGCTTCGGTGCGCGGCCTCGACAATCCAGCCTTCTGCAAAGCGGGCTCCGACCATCCCTCGGCAAAGCTCTTTCCGCTGAACCAGAGCCATCGGCAGCTGGCGATGTTCGATCCGCAGACGATGAAATACACGTTCATCGATACCTGCTTCGACACGCACCATCTGCAATTCGGCTTTGACAAGGACGACACCTTGTGGACGAGCGGCGGTGGTCCGGTCGTCGGATGGCTCGACACCAAGGTGTTCGATGAGACCGGAGACGCGGCGAAGGCGCAGGGCTGGACCGCGCTGGTGCTCGACACCGACGGCAATGGCAAGCGCGATGCCTATGTCGAGCCCAACCAGCCGGTCGATCCCAATAAGGACAAGCGCATATCAGGCGGCTTCTATGCGATCATGCCGAGCCCGGTCGACGGCTCGGTGTGGGGCACGGTCGGCGTGTTCGCCGGCAAGGGCGCCGTCGTGCGGCTCGATCCCGGACTGAACCCGCCCGCGACCGCACTCGCGGAAATCTATAACGTTCCTGCACCGGGTTTTGGACCACGCGGCGCCGATATCGACAGCAAGGGCGTGGTCTGGGTGTCGCTCGGCAGTGGCCATCTCGGCAGCTCGATCGGCGCAAATGCAAGGCCCCGCCGAACGGGCCCAAGGCGACCGGCGATCAGTGCCCCGAAGGCTGAACCCTGTACCAATATCCGGGTCCGGGCTTTGCCGGAATCGGTAACAATAGCGCAGA
>CAWAKG010000014.1:0-88526 GCA_963782505.1 uncultured Acidobacteriaceae bacterium
CCTACGGGCAGAATCGTCAAAGGCCGAACAACGGGAACACGAACACCGCCAACCGTCCGAACGGTGGAAACGCGAATGCCGCCAACCGGCCGGGCGCAGGCAACGCCAACGCTGCCAACCGTCCCAATGCCCAGAATCGTCCGGCCAACGCGCAGGCGCGTCCCGCAGCCGCCGATCGCGGTTACGGCCAAAAGCCCCAGACGGGAACCAACTCGGGTGCCTTCAGTGGATACAACAAGGGCGGCAACACTCGCGCGGAATCCAATCGCGGACGAAGCAGCGTTAGCGGCGGTGGCGGAGGGAGACAGGCGCCGCAGAGCCGGCCGTCGGGCGGAGGAGGTCGCAAGAGATAGCCATGTCGCTCAATTGCTCAGTCCGTCCACAAGCTGCTTGCCGAATCTTTGGGGTGGAGGTTGCCAGGATGATCCAAAAATCTATTGCTCCTGCAATTCTTAGTCTCGTCGTGCTGTTGACGCTCTCACCGGTCGCCAATTCGCAGGAGACGGGTGAAAAGACCTTTGCTTCGCCGCAGGACGCTGCGAAAGCGCTGTATGAAGCTGCCAAGGCCGATGACGTACAGTCCCTTCTTGCCGTTCTCGGTCCGTCTTCGGAGAGTGTCATTCATTCCGGCGATGCGGTGCAGGACAACAAGACCCGGGAAGACTTCGTCTCCCGCTACGACCAAATGAATCGCATCGGCAAGCAGTCCGACGGCAGCCGAATTCTCTATCTGGGGGCTGACAACTGGCCGTTTCCCATTCCGCTGAAGGAAAAAGCGGGCAAGTGGTACTTCGATTCGGCGGCGGGCAAACAGGAAATCCTGTTCCGCCGCATTGGCCGAAACGAACTGGCCGCAATCCGGGTGCTCAACGCCCTGGTCGATGCGCAAGATGAGTACTACGATGGCACCCACGATGGCGCGACACACCAGTATGCGAGCCGGATTTTGAGCACCTCGGGCAAGCAGGATGGCCTCTACTGGAAAACCGCCGAAGGCGAGCCGCAGAGTCCCATCGGCCCGGTCGTCGCTTTCGCAACGAAGGAGGGCTACAGCAATAAGACAGAGCCTTTCCACGGCTACTTCTATCGGCCGCTGAAGGGCCAGGGCGCGAATGCCCCCGGCGGCGCGAAGGCGTATGACGTTGACGGCAAGATCACAGGTTTTGCCTTCATCGCCTACCCTGCGGAATATCGCAACTCGGGCGTGATGACCTTTATCGTCGATGCCGAGGGTGTTATCTATGAAAAGGACCTCGGCGCCGCGACCTCTACTGCCGCGCCGGCGATAACCTCATTCAATCCGGACAAGACGTGGACCCGGATGCCGGCAGACGAAGGAGAAGAGGACGAGGCGAGCGACTAGGCGAAGGGGAGCCGCCGGCGAGATACAACTTGCGTTACGCTTGATCGAGCGCGGTCTGCCGGTTCCGCGCTGGTCATCCAAGACATTGGCGTAAATACCCTGTTTGCTGTCTAATACAAGGGCTGATCGGGGCTGCCTTCCTGCTTTCATCATGTTCGGATGATTCCAACCTGCTCTGACGCGGAGAACCATGAAGCTTTTGTGGACCTTGCTATGCTGTTTCGCCTTCACCTGTTCGATTGTCGCTCAAACCACCGCTGACACCCAGCCCCCCAAGGCTTCGGTCTCGGCCGAAACTGCTCAGGCCAAGCCTGAAACGCCACCCCCTACGCCCGCGCCGGAGAGCAAGGACAACCGCCTCTTCTTTCCCACGGGCTGGATCTACGGCTACGGGCAATTCGACATCGCGCCGCCGCACAACGAGCCCGATCCGGGCCTGTGCGCACCCAATGCCGGACAGCCGATGTACGGCGGAGTCAACGCGCCCTGCAACAAGTTCGCGCGCTATCTCATGAGCGGCAACTTCGTGGTTCACCCCTTTGGGAGGACCTTCTTGCACGTTGTGAAATTCGAGTGGAGCCCCACCCTCGCCTTCGGCAAGAACCTGCCGCACACGCTCTATACCTGGGACTGGAACTGGATCGGCATGGAAAACTCGTGGGTGGCAGCGGTTGACCTGCCGAAGAAGTTCGACATCCGCATGACCCAGCACTTCATCTGGACCCCGCAGTACACGAATCTCGGCCCGGCGTACATCGGCGGGAATGGCCCATGGGGGCGCTACCTGACGATCGGCGTGCGTAAAACCTTCGGGACATACCGCGACTATTACGGTCCCCAGCCCTGGAAGTAATTCGCTTCCCAAAATGGATTGCGTCAACCCTGTTTTGCGGTGTTGTTGCAACCAGAAAATGTCGTATCAACTGCAACCAGACTTTGTCACCCCCTGTGGTTTAGGTAACGGCCGCTAAAGCAGGGCGGCCGGAGAGGTTGTAGATGCGGGGCATCGGGGTTTTTCTTTTCTGCGCAGTGGTGCGGGGCGCAGGGCGGCGATCGGGGACTTCGGCCAGAGGCAGAGGCTGGGCATAGAGCAGACGGTCACCGCGATAGACGCGCAGGGTCCCGTCCAGTTGATGGGAGAGTTCGACGGTTTCTCCGGCGTAGCCGCGAGCGCGGGGCAAGGGCGGCAGGGCGATGGAGTGCTCGCCTAAGGTGACGGTATGGTCGGCGGCGACGACGCGTTCGTAGCGCAGGGCCACGCAGCGGGCGAGATCGAAGCCGCGGGGCAAGCGGCGAAACTGGCCAGCTGGCTGGGCGGCGGGGCGGGCAAAGCGCTGGTTATAGTCGGCGCAGAAGCGCTGGAGCACGGCATTGGCCTGCTCCAAGGTGGTGGCGCCGGCGAGGCGGAGTTCGCTGACCAGCCGGTCCTGGCAGGTGCGCCAGGCGCGTTCGATGCGGCCCTTGGCCTGGGGCGAGTAGGCGGGGATTTGCTCGATGCCGAGGGCTTCCAGGGCGCGTCCCAGCTGGGTGGGCGATTGTTTTCCCGCGAGCTGTTCGGCGACGGTCCAGTGGGAATCGTTACGCTGGAAGATGCTGTGGCGGTCGCGGTAGAGGCTGAGCGGGATGCCATGGGTGGTGATCATGGCCTGCAAGGCGCGGAGATAACCGAGAGTATTTTCGGCTTCCAGTTGGAAGTGAGCCGCCAGGATCTGGCTGGTAGCGTCATCCTGAAAGCCGATCAGGGTGAGCTGGGGACCGCGGTCTTCGAGCCAGCGATGGCGGCTGGCATCGGTGAGCGCCATCATGCCGAAGCAGGGGCGGGGCGGCCGGCGGGAGCGATACTTGGCGGGCCGACGCTTCTGCGGAGAGGGCAGTTTGGCGGCCCGCAAGATGCGGCGCACGGTTTCGCGGCTGAGGGCGAGGTTCTCCTCGGCCTGAAGTTTTTCGGCGAGATGGGAATCATTGAAACCCTGATACTTGCCGCGGGCCAGGCTTACGATCAACTGCTTCTGGGGAAGAGAAACGGCCCAGGGCATGGCGCGTCCGCAATTGCCGTGCTTCACCCAGGCGATGTCATCCGGCTGATAACGCCGTTTGAGCCGCTGTACCTGGCGCTCGCTCAATTGCAGCAGACGGGAGGCTTCGCGTACGCTCAGCCTCCCGCCCGCTGCATTCTCAATCACTTTCACCCGTTGAAACTCTTTCTGAGTCATCGCCACCATCCTTACAGGGTGACAAAGTCTCGTTGCAGTTATGGGGTGACATTATCTTGGAGCATCTACACAACCCTGTTTTGCGGTTGTGCAGTCGGACTGAAGGGACTACAATCCAGTGCTCTCTGAATCGGGCCCTCGACGTGTGGCTATTGTCGGAGAGGACGGCCAGCCGATTCAGAAATCCGTCAGCCGAGCCGATGAGAAGAACGGCGGGCTGCATCTTTTGTGGCGAGAGCCACATCTAACAAACTTGAGTGTAACCGACTCAAGGAGTGATATGTCCAATCACAGCAGAGATTTAGAGGTGACTGATCCCGAACTGAGGGACGACGCGACGGAAGCCCGAACGCTGCCGCTGCTGCCGGTTCGTGACACGGTACTGTTTCCTCACGCCGTGCTTCCTCTTACCGTAGGTCGCGAAAGTTCGGTTCAACTAATCAATTCCTTGGGCGAAGACAAGACGATTGTGGTGGTGGCACAGCGCGAGGCGCGCGTGGACTCGCCGCAGCCGACGGACCTGTTTTCCGTAGGCACTCTGGCGGTGGTGCACAAGGTGGTCCGCATGCCCAACCAGAGCCTGTTCGTCTTTGCCGAGGGCCTGGAGCGGGTCAAGGTCACGGAGTTCACGCAGATTCAGCCGTTCATGCGGGCCACGGTGGATACCATCCCCGAGATCTTAGCACCCAAGAATGCGCAGATCGAAGCCCTGCAGCGCAACGTGCTTACGCTGTTCCAGCAGATTGTAGCCGGTTCGCCTACGCTGTCGGACGAGCTGTCCACGGTGGCAGCGAATATCGAGGATGCCGGCCGCATGGTCGACTTCATCGCCTCATCGCTGCCGTCGCTGTCAACCCGCGACAAGCAGGACGTGCTGGAAACGCCCGACGTCAACGTTCGCCTGGAGAAGATCAACCAGCACCTGGCGAAGGAGCTGGAAGTTCAGCAACTCCGCAACAAGATTCAGAGCGAGGTGCAGGACCGGGTGCAGCAGACGCAGCGCGAGTACTACCTGCGCGAGCAGATGAAGGCCATCCAGAAGGAACTGGGCGAACAGGACGAGACCACGCGCGATGCCGAGGAGCTGCGCCAGAAGATCGAGGCAGCGGGCATGCCCGACGACGTGAAGAAAGAGGCGCTGAAGGAACTCGGACGCCTGGCGCGCATGTCTCCGATGGCTGCCGACTACGGACTCACGCGCAACTACATCGAGTGGCTGGCGGTGTTGCCGTGGAACAAGTCTTCCGGCGTAGAAGTCGATATCCCGAAGGCCAAGGAGATTCTTGACTCCGACCACTACGATCTGGAGAAGGTGAAGAACCGCATTCTGGATTACCTTTCCGTGCGCCGGCTGAAGCCGAGCATGAAGGGGCCGATCCTGTGCTTCGTCGGCCCTCCGGGCGTGGGCAAGACGTCGCTGGGCAAGTCGATTGCGCGCTCGCTGGGCCGGAAGTTCGTGCGCCTGTCGTTGGGCGGCGTGCATGATGAAGCGGAAATCCGCGGACACCGTCGCACCTACATCGGCGCCTTGCCCGGACAGATCATGCAGGGCATTCGCCGGGCGGAAACCAACGACCCGGTGTTCATGCTCGACGAGATTGATAAGGTTGGGCGCGACTTCCGTGGCGACCCCGGATCGGCGCTGCTCGAGGCGCTCGATCCGGAGCAGAACTTCAGCTTCCGCGATAACTACCTCGACGTGCCGTTTGATTTGTCGAAGGTGCTGTTCATCACCACGGCGAACATGCTCGACCCGATTGCCGAGCCGTTGCGTGATCGCATGGAGATCATCGAGCTGCAGGGCTACACCGAGGAAGAGAAGGTCCACATCGCCTTCCAATACCTCATCCCGCGGCAGATCGAGGAGAACGGCATCACGGCAGAGCAGATCGAGTTTCCCGAGGAGACCATTAGCTTCATCATTCGGCACTACACGCGCGAAGCGGGCGTTCGCAGCCTTGAACGCACGATCGGCACGATCTGCCGCAAGCAGGCGCGCCGCATCGCCGAAGGCCACACCGACAAACTGCTGGTGACCACCGAGTTCGTGCAGCACCACGACATACTGGGCGGCATCAAGATCCGCGTGGAAGGCGAAATCGCCGAGCGCACCAAGCGTTCCGGGGTGGCTGTAGGCCTGGCGTGGACGCCGACCGGCGGCGACATACTCTTCGTCGAAGCCAACAAGATGAAGGGCAAGGGCGGCTTCACCATGACCGGACAGCTCGGCCAGGTGATGCAGGAGTCGATGCAGGCCGCGCTTACCTGGGTCCGCTCGAACGCGCGCGAGTTCGGCATCGACGAGGGCTTCTTCGCCGACCATGACATCCACATCCACGTGCCGGCGGGAGCGATCCCGAAGGACGGGCCCTCGGCTGGTGTGACCATGGTGACCGCCCTGGTCTCACTGCTAACGGACAAGCCGGTGCGTCCGCTAACCGCGATGACCGGCGAGATCACGCTGAGTGGGAATGTTCTTCCTATCGGCGGCATCAAGGAAAAGACGCTGGCCGCAAAGCGCGCGGGTGTGACTGACATCATCCTGCCGGAGGACAATCGGCAGAATGTGCTGGAGGACCTGACACCGGAGCAATTGCAGGGGTTGAACATGCACTACGTGAAGTCGATTCCTGAGCTATTGGAGATCGCCTTGCCAGCCTCCCGCGCAGAGGCGCAGCATGACGCTGAAGTCCGCGAGCAGGTACTGACGGGCGCTCCCGCTGCATAAACATCGCGAAGGGGGCGCGCCTTCAGGCGCGCCGCAACAATCGACTCGCGTACGGCGCTCTAGCCTCTGAGGGAATCGCTCTCCCAGCGTTGGGAGCAAGCTCCCTCGGGGGATCCAAATTGGCGTGATCGGCGCGGCTTCAGAGGCTGCTGAAAAACTTGGCCGGCTCGCTTTGCATCAAGGCACGACCTTCAGTTGTGCCGAAAAAAGCGCGCTTGTTCTTGTTTTGGGCTTCAGCCCCCTATGTGCTCTCGTAGCAGGGGCTGAAGCCCGTACACACGAAGGGCATGCGGCGCGGCCCGACTGAAGAGGCTGCGGAAAAAGTCTCAAGCGAGGTACTTTTTCTCCACAGCGAATGCAGTTAAAGAAGAAGCATGCGTGGAGAAGACCAGAAACAGGCAGCGATGTACAGCTATGTGACGATGGCGCAGCGGATTGCGGCCGATCATCCGGCGCGGGGCATCCGGCAGATGGTGGATCGGGCGTTGCAGCGGATGGATGGCGAGCTGGAGCAGCTCTATTCGCGCACTGGCCGACCCTCGATTGCTCCGGAGCGGCTGCTGCGGGCACAGCTTCTGATGGTGTTGTATTCGATTCGCTCCGAGCGGCAGTTAATGGAGCAGATGAATTACAACCTGTTGTTTCGCTGGTTTGTGGGCTTGGAGATGGATGACCCGGTGTGGGACGTAACGGTATTTACCAAGAACCGGGAGCGTCTGATCGCCGGGGCAGTGAGCCAGCAGTTGCTGTCGGCGGTGATCGAAGAGGCACGCCAGCACCAACTGTTAAGCGAGGAACATTTCACCGTCGATGGGACGCTGATACAGGCCTGGGCGGCGGCGCGCAGCTTCCACGATAAGAGCAATCCGCCCCGGCCGGGATCGGGTTCGGGAAAGAAGGGCGCGGTGCTGTTGGGCGACAAGGTGGAATCGACAACCGATCCGGAAGCACGCCTGTACCGAAAGGCTGCGGCCGACAAGTCGGTGCCCTGTTATCAGGGACACGTGTTGATGGAAAATCGCAACGGGTTGGTGATCGCGGCGGAGGCCACGCTGGCGGGCAACGCAGCGGAGCGGCAAGCGGCCCTGGCCATGCTGGACCGACGGCTGGGCTCGGGGAAGAAGCCGGGCCAGGCCGAGGCGGAAATTACGCTGGGGGCCGACACACTGTATCAAGACAGCAAATTCGTCCAGCATTTGCGCGACCGGGGTGTGCTACCGCACGTCAGCGAATACACCCAGCAGAGTTCCAACCTGAAGAAGAACAGCCTGCATATAAGCGAACGCACGGACCCGAGGTACAGCATCAGTCAGCGCAAGCGGAAGCTGATTGAGCGAATATTTGGCTGGTTGAAACTGGATGGCGGATCGCGCCAGGTGAAGCTTCGCGGGCTCAAGCGGGTGGACTGGTTTTACCGGCTGGCGATGTCGGTTTACAACCTGGTGCGCATGAGAAAACTGGTTCCGCTTCGGCCCGCGGTCTGAAGGGCGAAGCGTCTCTACACTCGGCAAACAGCGAAGTGCCGAGACCAAAGGAGACCAGAGAATCGCCCCAGCAAAACGCTGGGCACGAAAAAATTTGCCCCAGCGAGAGACAGGAACCGAAACGACGGTGTTTTTCCGCAGCCTCTTTTAGTCGGGCCGACGGTGGCGGCGAACCGACCGGGCTTCAGCCACTGTTTCGCAAACCCTCAACCCTGAAATTCCCGCCGGAGGATGTGCGTATTTGCGGCGATCGTCTCGCCTGGAAGGCATGTCTTGATAGAACGCGTGGCGGCTGGGAACCACGGCCTTGCGGTTCGCGTCTTAGGTCGGCGTTCACCATCACTCCTGCCCTTGTTCCCACTTCGGAAATCTTCTACAACCTTCGTAACCGCCGCTCGTCACTTTTCCCGTGCAACTCCGTTTGGCAACTCATAAACTTCCGCCAGGACACCCAAGGGTGTACCTGTAGGCTTGTGCCTCAGTCGTGACGGGCTTTGTCGAAGCGCTCGCCAACGGCTGGCAAAGCTGGCCCTAAGTTCTTTGAAATCTATTAGGTGCTTGGGTAATTATCCCTTGACATCACGTAAGAAAAATGCGACTATTAGCCATGGGACGCCCACGTAAGTTCGTACCGATGACCGTTAAACAGACGATTCCAAAAGACTTGCGCTTCACGATTGCAGACTTCAATCGCCGCTTTCCCGACGATTCGGCCTGTTTGGATGAAGTGATGAAGATGCGTTGCCCCGATGGAATTACCTATTGCACCAAGTGTGAGCAAGACCGCAAGCACTACCGAATTGCCGGTCGTCCGGTCTACGGCTGCGGTTACTGCGGTACGCAGATTTCGCCAATGGCGGGAACCATCTTCGAGAAGTCGTCCACGTCCCTGCGTCTGTGGTTCTACGCCATGTACCTGATGGCGAGCACTCGTTGCGGAATCTCCGCGAAGCAAGTCCAGCGCGAAACGGGCGTGACGTACAAAACTGCGTGGCGCATGTTCAAACAGATTCGCTCGTTGCTCTCCGAGCCTGAGATGCAACTGGGGGGACTTAGCGTCGAGATGGACGAAACCGGAATTGGAGGCACTACGCGCCGCCTGAGACAACCCAAGAAGCCAAAACAGACCGTGTTTGGCATGGTTGAGCGCGGAGGGCGCGTCAAGGCCATCGTTGCCGACAACCGGAAGAAGGAAACCTTGATGCCGTTCATTAAGCAATACGTTATGCCTCAGACCATGGTATTCACGGACAACTACGCCGTGTACGACGATCTGGGACACCACCGCAATGAGTACACGCATCGCCGCATCAAGCACTCCGCTGGCGTCTACGTCATGGGTGACGTTCACACGAACACGATTGAGGGGTTCTGGTCGCTGGTTAAGCGGGGCATCGGAGGCGTGTACCACGCCGTGGGAGCCAACTACTTGCAGACGTACCTTGATGAATATTCGTTCCGCTACAACAGGCGGCACAAGGGCAACTTGATTTTCAATGACGTTTTGGAGAGGGTTTCCGAGCTTGCGGTTGAGAAGCCTTCTGTAAAAGCTGACCAAACGCAGCCTCGCTGAGGGGCTGCATTTTCTTCTCTGTTTCCGGTTTCGGTTTAAGCGGCTTCGGACTGTCACTATTCATGCCTCTAATTCTACGCCTATGCCATTGCCACAAAAATCCGGAGTCGAGGAAAAGCTAAAACGGGCCAAAGAGAACATCCAGAATCTCGCCCGGGAAGTTGACGCCTTCCTTACCGAAGGTCGCTATGGCCTGAGCGTCTCCGATAGTGACCCGAAGCTCGCTGGAGAGGCCATTAGCTATCACCGCACCCGGGAAATTCCACCCCGCTTCAGTGTCTTGGCTGGAGAGGCTCTCTACAATCTGCGCTCTTGTCTTGACCGCCTCGCTTGTATCCTGCACCTTGCCAACAACGGGAGTTCCTGTGAACGCACAGAATTTCCCATCTATCTCAATGATCCGAGGAACGACCCAAAGGAATCTGGAAAATACGCTCGAAAAATAAAGATGTTCCGCGAGGTCAGTCCCAATACCCAAGCACTCATTGAGGGGTTGCAACCATACCAACCCGGGAACAACGCGCCGAATAATACCTTGGCCATTCTCCACACTCTTAACAACATTGATAAGCATCGAGAATTGGTAGTTATGGGCACCGTGACGTATGAGACCGCAACCTTTCGATGGGAAGACAAGCCCGGACAAGTCAGCACAATGCACTACGTTACAGCAATAGTGGGCAACATCCCCGCGCTCACCCCTCCACACGCCGTGAAGGTGGACGGAAAGCATATTTTCCAGGTATCGATCCCCAAGATTGGTGACCCCCAACGTGATGTGCCGCTCTGTCCGTTGCTCGACAACGTCAGGAGGGATGTCGCAAACATTGTTATCCAGCTTACCGCTGGATATTGACTGCCCTGTCACGCATTATCTAGTATACGTGATGTCATGGGATAATAACCTTTGCAAATAAAAACGCGCCAAGTTATTGAAAACAGAGAATCGCAGAACGTTTTTTTTGGTGCGCATTATCGGACGTTGAGGGCGCGGACGCGAAGGATCGGCGTTACCGCGTCCAAAGAGCAAGTTAAGCCTGAGCCGGGGACTGCAACCCGCGCTGCCAGCCCAACCCTCCCCAGGCAAACCGAACGCAAGGGCAACGCCTAAGTCGCAAAAGAGCGATTCGCTAAGCTCTCAATCCCCGGATCCGAAACTGAGAATGCTTACTCGCGACGAAAGAAACATAGCAATCAGCGCATTGCTAGAGTGTCAGAATTGCGGGACGGGCAGCACATCCCCCGAAAAGAAATGCCGCGGAACTCGCTCTGAGCGTTCAGCAAATCCCCGCACTAGCTAAGCGGGCGCGTGCAACCGAACCCTTGCCATCGCCGGTATACTGAGCCCGACGAATCGCGAGCCGGCCCATGACTTCGTCACGATGCTCGGTTAGATCGGTCACATTTCCGCCGATTGGCCGGCTTATATAATCTCGTGCTGGCCAGTTCGTCAGGAGCTCTCTGCATGACCACTGCCGCGGTCAAACCACCTGAACCAACCCTCTCTCTTCCGCCGAACGCTTACATTCCACTGGAACCCGGCGAGCAATACTCGCCGCCGGTCGCCGCCTCCGCCATGCTGCCCGAGATGACCGGGCGCTCGGTGGGCTGGGGCGTGTTGCTGTGCGTTGTCTTCAGCGTCGCGTCCGCCTATTCCGCCCTGAAAGTTGGGCAGGGAATGGAGGCGGCGATTCCGATTTCGATCCTGGCGATCGGGCTGGCTCGCGTCTACAAGCGCCGCTCCACTGTGCTGGAGAACGTGATCATCACCGGCATCGGCGCCGCCTCCGGCAGCGTGGTCGCCGGAGCTGTCTTCACCATTCCGGCGCTCTATATCCTTCACCTCGATCCGCATCCGGTGCAGACCATCTTTATCTGTCTCGCCGGTGGCTGCCTCGGCATTCTCTTCCTCATCCCGTTGCGCCGCTACTTTGTGCAGGAGCAACACGGCAAGTTCCCCTTCCCTGAGGCCACGGCCATCACCGAAGTCCTGGTCACGGGCGAGAAGGGCGGCTCCCAGGCCAGGCTTTTACTGCAAGCCACTTGCATCGCCGCGGTGTACGACTTCTTTGTCACCAGCTTCCACGTCTGGAAGGAGTACCTGAACTTTCAGTTCGTCCCGGTGATGAAGAACCTGGCCGACCGCAATCGCATGGTGTTCAACTTCGACGCCATCGGTTTCATCCTGGGGCTGGGCTACATCATGGGCCTGCGGATCGCCATGATCTTTTGCGCCGGCGGCGTGCTGGTCAACTTCGTTCTGGTCCCGGCGATCTGGTTCATCGGCAGCCACATGGGCGACGTCGCGGTTTATCCCGCTACCATTCCCATCTCGCACATGAGCGCGGCTGAGATCTATCGCTTCTACGTGCGCTACATCGGCGTGGGCGCCATTGCGGCCGCCGGGCTGGTGGGCATCCTCAAGTCGTTGCGGGTGGTTGCAGGATCGTTCGGCATTGCGCTCCATGCCTTTCGCCATGGCGAGGCTCCGCACATGGAACGGACCGACCGCGACATTCCCATCATTGCCCTGCTTTTGGGAGTGGTGGTGAGTGCGCTGGCCGTAGCGGTTTTCTACGGGCAACTGCACGTCACCTGGGGCGTGCTCGCCATGGGCCTGGGCCTGACCTTGCTCTTCGCCTTTTTCTTCACCACTGTGGCCGCCAATGCCATTGCTACAACCGCCAACAACCCAGCTTCCGGCATGACCCTGCTTACCGTGATTGTCTCGGCAGTCGTGCTGCTGAAGTTCGGTCTCTCCGGAACCACCGGCATGTTCTTTGTGATGGCGATCGCGGGCATGGTTTGTGTCGCCCTCTGCGTCTCGGGACAATTCATCACCGATCTCAAGGCGGGTTACTGGATCGGCTCTACGCCTTCGGCTCAGGAGAAGGTAAAGTTCATCGGCGTGATCGCCGCTGCCATCACCGCCGGCCTGACCATCGTGCTGCTGGCCAAGGCGTTTCAGTTCGGAGAGGCTGCCCCCGGCGACCTGCGCCAGGTGCTGGTTGCGCCGCAGGCCTCCGCCCTGAAGGCCGTCGTCGAAGGTTTCATGAGCGGACAGCCGGTCGCTTATGTTCTGTTTGGGATCGGCGCCATGGTGACCGTGGTGCTGGAGATGCTGGGGCTTTCCTCCATGGTCTTCGCTCTCGGAATTTACCTGCCGCTGCAACTGACCACCCCGATTCTCGCCGGCGGGTTCGTCTCGCACCTGGTGAACAAACGCGCCGACAAGACGGACGGCGAAGATGGCCGCACGATTCGCGAGCGGGGCGTCATCGTCGCCGGAGGATTGATGGCGGGCGGGGCGCTGGGCGGCGTCTTTGGCGCGGCGCTGCGTCTGCTGCCAAACTATCGGGAGGAGCTCATCCAGACTCCCTTCTACAGCAACGAACCCATATCGCAGACCATCTCCGCCATCATGTTTGTGGCACTGTGTCTCTATCTATGGTTCAGCTCAGTTCAAAGAAAGAAGGTCGCCTAATGGATCAGGTAGGAAAGTATGTTGCAGATGCCATCCTCGGCATCGATACGCTTTGGGGCGGTGACGTCATGTGCCCCTCGGGAACCGGACGTTTCATCGCCGATTCTTGGTTCTCTGATGAACCGCTGCCGCTGGCGTACACCACTCCCTCGGCAGCGCGGCTGCGCGAGACCGGAGGCGTCTCCGGCAAAGCGATCGATCGCAAAGCGGTCGACGAATATCTGCGCGCGGTTGATATTCCGGCGGCGATTGCCGGAGTGCGCAAGAGCGCCGCGACGCAACCGGCGCTGTCGAAGACTTACCTCGACGGTCTCGCCGAATGTCTGGAAGTGATGTGGGACTTGGCGATGGAAATTTTGGGCAACGGCCCGGCCGTGCCGTATGAACGCTGTGTGCTGGCCTCGACTGCGCACCCTCCGGAGCCCTCCACGCCGGAGAAGAAGCGCGATCGTGTGGCCGAGTTGCTGGGCCGCGCGGGGTATCCATCGACCTCACGCGAATCGCTGCTGGCGAGCGTCGATGCCTGGCGGCACGAGCGCATCGTTCCCATGGGTTCCGTGCGCGCGTTAGGCGCGGCGGTGATCGCGCAATTCGATCAGCTCAGCGCTGCGAACCTCCTGCCGTACTTGCCGGCAGAGCTTGCTTCGGTGCCGCGCGCCAACATCGACTTCCTGCCCATCAAGGACGCGTGGTTCTCCGGCTCGATGAACTATGTTGGCCGCGCTCGCAATGCGGACGGTTCGCCGAAGTACGAGGCGACCTACGAGATCAATGCCTCGCTGCAGATTTCGTTTCCCGAATTTCAGCAGCTAGTCAGCCATGAGGTCGTTCCCGGACATGTGACGACATTTGCATACTTGCAGAACTTATATTTCCGCAAGCTGATGGGTTTCGAGGCGACGGTGCTTACCATGAACACGCGCGCCGCGAGCCTGTTCGAGGGCCTGGCAAACAACGCCATTCTCATGGCCTACGGCGTCAAGGAAGTGAAGCAGTTGCCCGACGAAGACATGCAAATCGGCGTTCTGCTCGCCCTGCTGCAGGACGACGCCAAGAACCAGTCGTCGTACCTGACGTGGGGGAAGGGAACTGCGCAGCAGGAAGTGGCGAAGACTTTGCGCAACGATTTTCTGGTCAGCGCAGAGCGAGCTGACAAGCTGTCAGGCGCATGGGGACGCCATCCGCTGCTGGGCCGCATGTATCTGCCGGCGTATCGCGCGGGCACGAAGAAGGTAGCCGAACTGCGGCGCAAGCATCCCGCGAATGCAGTGTTGCCGGCGATCTATGGCTGCCGCGGGCTGGTGGATATCAAGTCGGTGGAGCAGGCGATAGGTTGAAAGCCCTAGAAGCTGAACATCGCCTGAAAGTCGATTCTTCGATTCGAAGCGCTGGCTGAGCCCGAGCTGTAGGGCCCGCCCGCCAAGGCATTAGCTTCGCCAAACAGAGGAGACGACAAGTTTCCTACCAGAGGCGCGACATTGACGTGGTTGGTGACGTTGCGTCCGATGGCGGTCAGCGTCAGGGTATAGCGCCGCGAGGTCCCGCCACCCAGGGAAAGCGGACCGCTGCTGGCGCCGCCAAACCCGCGCGGGCCGTGCCCATGACCACCGCCGCCGGGTCCGCCGCCCATGCCATCGGTATTGCGCGTGCCGCCTGTCTCCGGCCCAAACGAAAACGACTTGGCGATCCGCAGGTTCAGTGAATAGCGTCCGGGACCGTATCCATAGTAGGGCGGGATGTAGGTCTGTCCCGGCTGCGGAGCGGTGTCAAAAGTGCCGTACTTGGTCACGATGATATTGCTGCCGGTGCTGCCCGGGGGGGCAAACGTCGGGCGATCGTTGAAGATCGAGTCGCCGTTGTAGTCCTGTCCGGTGGTGATGTTGAACGGCTGGCCGGACGTGGCAATGAAGAACGGGCTCAAACGGAAGCCCTTGGGCAATGCAATCGTGCCGCCGACGAGGAAGCGGTTGTGTATGTCATACGCCACCGGACCATAGCTCAGGGCCGGATCGTATTGGTCGAAGAGAAAGCTGCTGGCGCCGCCGGTGTTGGCGTCGACGTAATTGAGCACGTAGTAGCCAAACAGCGTCAGGTGAGAGCCGCGCCGCCAGTTGCCGTTCACAATGAGCTGGTTCTGCAGGAGGTTTCCCTGCGACTCGTACTGGTAAATGTTGCCGATGTCGCCGTAGGGGCGCACACCGCTGTTAGGGTCATTCGGGTTGTAGGTGTTGGGAAACGGGGCGTTGATATTGCGCGACCAGAACTGGTGCAGTCCGCGGGAGTTCAGATACGAGACTGCCATGTTGGCGTCTTTGCTGATCTGCCGCTCCAGGCTGATGGCGACCTGCTCGGTATAGGCCGCCTGCAGGTTTGGAGAGAGCTGATAAACCGTGGGGAAGACGGCGTTTTGCCCGATCTGGCTGGGCGGCGGAATGTTGGGATAAAAATCCGGCTGGTTGACGATGTACTGGGTCTGATTGATGCCGTTCTGCCGGTCGGCGATCAGCACATACATCTTGTCGAAGCGGTCGTAGAACATGCCCCAGCCGGCACGTAATATGGTCTTCGGAGCTGCCCCGCCGATGCCCCACGCGAACGCGATGCGCGGCGCTACCGCATTTTTGTTGGCAATCTCGTTCTGAACTTCGTAACGCAGGCCGGCGCTGATGGTGAAGTTCGGCTTCCATTTCCACTCATCCTGGACATACAGACCCACGTCGACCTGGTTCACCGCAATCGAGGGATTGCCGACCACGACGAAGAACTGGCTGGCCCCGCCGCCCGCCGCCCGGATCTGCTGCGGCGTCCAGCCATTCGCGATGCCCTGTTCCGTGATCTGATACGAAGTCAGCGAATCGAAGGTGTAGGTGCCGTTAAAGTTGCTGTCGGCATAATTGGCCTCGCGCCCATCCCGCACGCGAATTCCGAACTTGATGAAGTGCTTGCCCTTGAGCACCGAAGTATAGTTCTGGAACTCGAAGTTGTCCTGGTTATCGCTGACGTATTGCGAGCTGTTGCCGCCGCCCAGAAACGCGCCAATTACGTCGACCGTTGTCTCAGTGCTCAAAGGCGTCAGTTTGCTGCGGTCGCGACGATAGGAGAAGTGCGTCTCGTTGACGATCTTCGAGCCGAACAGCTGCGTATCGCTCAACTGAATGCTGTTTTCCGTTTCGTCGCTGCTGTAGCCCTGGCTGGGCAGGGCAAATTGTCCTACGCCGGCATTCTGGTCGGTGTCATGCCAGTACTGATAGCGGACAGTCAGCGTATTATTCGGCGTGATCTGGAAATCAAAGCGCGGGCTGATGACGGTTCGCGTGCGCGGCACGGGCACTGTGGTGTTGTAGGGGACCTGCTGGAAATCGGAGTTCAATACAAACGCGTTCACCACGCCCACGTCGCCGATGTCGCGCCGGTCGACCGACAGGAAGAACGAAGTCTTCTTGCCCAGCGGCCCACCCACGTTGCCGCTGTACAGCTCTGAGTTATAGCTGGGCTCCTCTTCCGCGAAAGGATTCTTGCTGTTGAAGCCCGAGGTATTTCCCGTGACCGACACCTGCCCATGCCACTGGTCGGTGCCCGGCTTGGTGAAAATCTCAATGCGCCCATAGCCCAGCTTGTCGTATTCGGCAGAAAACGGGTTCTGATTGATGCGAATTTCGCGGATCGACGACTTAGGCGGAATCTGCCCCCCGGTGAAGCCGTCGATGTAAATCTGCCCGCCATTGGGACCGACCGACGGCCCGGCCAGAGCTTGCAAGTCCGACGCCAGATCGTCCGGGTCGTCTGGCAGCATGTCCAGGTCCTTGCCCTTCAGGACCATCTGCGTGGCGTTGCTATCCGCGGAAACATCGAGGGCGCCCGCCGACACTCCCTCCTCGGTGACCTTCACCGTCTGCTGTTCGACCAGGATGGACAGTCCCACGTCCATCTTCTGCGACTGGGCGGTGACGGTGATCCCGTCAACCTCATACAGGGCGAATCCCTTGGACTGCGCCTTCAACGAATACGTGCCGGGAGCCAGGTTCCTGAACTGGTAGGTTCCGTCTTTGCCGGTCTTGGTGCTTTGCGAGGTCCCGTCGGCGGCGGTGAGCTGCACGTCAGCCCCGACCACGGCTGCGCCCGAAGGATCGGTCACTAGTCCATGCAACGAGCCTGTAGCGCTTTGCGCGTAAGCCATCCCCGCGACCCCTATGAGAACAATCAGGGCAAGGGACAGCACGAGCCAATGATGTAACTTCAGGAACATCCCTTCTCCAAGAAGCACTACGAATGAACGCGGCGCGCCCGCTAACCTCCGCCCTCCGGAGCTGACAGGCTCCACGGCGAGATGACCATCTCTTTGGTGCCTTTGGGTGCGGCGGTGAGGATGGGCTCCACTCCGCCCAGAATCGTAATCGCAGTAACTTCGTCGTTTCCAGTGCCTTCGGTGGAGACGATCATCACAGCGTCGCCCTTCTGAAAGTCGCTGAGACCTGATGCCGGTAAACGGCTCAGCATCTGTTGCAGGTCGCTACCTGCGCCGTGTCCGGCCTCTCCGTTGCCGTTGCCTGCGCCCGGAGGTCCGCCGTGCGAGTCGGCTTCATGAGGAGCACCCGGGCCGCCTGCTCCCGGACCGCTAGCTGCGCCCCTCAGGCGCATTGCAATGCGCTGCGCCATCATCGGCGGCAGCTTGCGTAGCTGTGATTCGGAAGTCACCTTGACCTCGACCGGCTTCTTGCTGATGTTGTCGGCGACGGTCATGGTTCCGGTGGCTGCGTCGATGGAGCTGATGGTTCCGGCGATGTTGCGGAAGCTGCCGCTGACGATCTCGTCCGCCGTGAGCTGCGTTCCGTCCTCGCTGCGCGTACCGCGGGCGCGCAATTGATCACTGGGTTTGATGTCGGCCAGCGTGCTTGGCTTGGCGTCGTCGAACTTCACGGAGTCCGGAGCGTAGCGGCGAACGATGGTGGTTTTCGTGGTATGGATGGTGATCTCTTTCTTCGCGCCGCCTACGATCAAGGAGATCGTCACATCACCGGTCGCAGGATCCACTTTCTCCACCAAACCGCCGATGCCACGCTTCTGCCAGTCCTGCTGCTCGCTGCGATGCCTGGCCTCCAGGTCGATCTTCTTCATGACGATCACATAGCCCGCTGCGATCGTCTTGCCGTCCTGCGCGTCCTTGCCCAACACCAGTACGCGGTCACCCGTCTGCAGATCCTGCAGATGGATGGGCACGGATTTCTTCAGATCCTTTTCTCCGGGATTGACTTGCAGGAAGTGGGTGCTGTCTTGAACAGCTACGCTACGCTCGGCTCCCTCGTCGGACTTCACAACCAGATTATTCGCAGCCAGGGACTGAATGGTTCCCACAACCTTGGCCGTCGCCGGAGCGGAAGAACTCTGCGGTAAGGGAGCGGGCGCCGCCGCTGCCCAACTGGGCAGAAACAGACTGAACAGTAGCAGTAATATGCCTGTTTTGCTGAACCGCATTCTTGACACGTCAAAACGAAAGGCTCTACAGCGCAGAGATACCCTCGGGGTTTCCAGGCGAAAGAGCCAGCTTGAAGTCAGGTTCTTCCAATCTACTCTTTTCAGACACAAAGGTGGAGAAAGGACTGGATAAGAATTGTTAATCGGGATGGCACGAAGGGGGTGGTTGTAATCTGTGACGCCGAGGCTTTCAGGCACCGAGGCAATGCGCGCGCGCCAAGGGGGACCTGGAAGGTGCGCTGCAAGACTTCGGCGAGGCCATGAGGCTTAAGCCGGCTCTTGCTGAAGTCTTCGAAATAGGGGACCGGCCCACTGTTAGCTTTGTGATAGGACCAGACCTGAAGGTCTGATCTATTGAGTCACACCACCTCTTTAGGGTGGTTTTAGGCCCGTCGCTCCGCTGGCTCTGCCATTTCTGCTGTCAAGCCACTTCCATCGCCTTCCGCCACCGGCTCTGCCCCTTCCATCTGCGCCACGTGCTGGCTGGCCTCCTCCATATGCCGCAAGGTGGCGATGGGAACGATTTCCGACTCGCCGGTGATCAGGCGTGCCGAGCGCGTGTAGGTGAAGTAGCTCCAGGCCCAGTCGAACATCACGGCCAGGCGGTTACGGAAGCCGATCAGGAAAAAGATGTGGACGAAAAGCCACGCCAGCCAGGCGAAGTAGCCGGAGATGTGTATTCCGCCGGGCAGGTCGGCGACCGCGGCAGCCCGCCCGATCGTCGCCAATGAGCCCTTGTCGAGGTAATGAAATGGCTCGCGCGGCTTGCCCGCGAGATCGCGCTTGATCTGCCGCCCCACCCACTTGCCTTCCTGCATGGCCGCCGGAGCCAGTCCCGGCACCGGCTTGCCGCGACCATATGTGATCGAAGCCAAGTCGCCGATAACGAAAACCTCCGGGTGTCCGGGAATGCTCAGATCGGGCTCGACCATGACGCGCCCGGCCTTGTCCGTCGGCGCGCCCAACGCCTTACCCAGCGGCGACGCCGACACTCCCGCCGCCCACAGGATGACAGCCGCCGGCATCACTTCGCCGCCGATGTGAATCTCTCCTTCACCAACATCGGTCACCATCGAGTTCAAGTGCACTTCCACGCCGAGCTTGTTCAACTGCCGCAGGGCGCTCTGCTGCAGGTCCGGCGGATAGGAAGCGAGCACTGCCGGTCCGCCTTCCACCAACAGCACGCGGGTTTTCTTCGGATCGATATGCTGGAACCCGCTGCTCAAGGACATGCGCGCGATCTCGCCCAGCGTTCCCGCCAGCTCCACTCCCGTCGGACCGGCCCCGACGACAACAAAGTTCAGCGGCATGTGCGTGCCGGTGAGCACGGCCTCGCGCTCCGCCAGTTCATAGGCGAGCAGGACCCTGCGCCTCATCTCCAGCGCGTCTTCCAGCGTCTTCAGACCCGGTGCGAGCGGCTCCCAATTATCGTGCCCGAAATAGGCATGGCTGGAGCCGGCGGCCACCACGAGATAGTCATAGCCCAGCTCGTATCCGTGGAACCGCAATGTGCGGCCCGCAACGTCGACACCTATGGCCTCGCCAAGCAGCACCTCGACGTTGCTATGCCCGGCAAGAATTTCGCGAATGGGCGCGGCAATCTCAGCCGGTGACAATCCTGCCGTCGCCACCTGGTAGAGCAGCGGCTGAAAGGTGTGATGGTTCTTGCGGTCGACCAGCGTGACGTGAACCGGCAGCTTAGCCAGCGCCTCGGCAGCGTTCAATCCGCCGAACCCGCCGCCAACGATCACAACCCGAGGGACCTTCGCATCGGCCATGGTGTTGTGATGCGCCAGGCAGCCGGTTTGCTACAGACAATTGGTGCGAGTTGAGCGTTGCTATCACGCAGCAGACCTGTCCGAGGCCGGCAGCTTCTCACTATCCACCTCTGCGGCCGTGTAGCGATTAATTATTGTCATAAACGAGCCCCGTTCCGCCTGATGCCCCCGGTTAGCGCCCTTCGGTCGGGCGTTAACCGGGGAGAGCTGATATGTGCCGCCCTGAAGGGGCTACGGTCCATATTGGAGCAAGTTCCCGGCACTCCCGTACCGAGCTATGGATTGTTTTGCCCTTCGGGCTCGGTACATTCCGGGCGTCGAAGGCTCAGAACTGCGCCAGCCTTCATGCGATGCCATGAATTATGGCGTTCTTCGAGAGTGGTGTGGGATGCCACCACTTCGCACACGGGCTCAGAAGTTAGTTATGCTACTTCACCCTTTCGCGCGGGCGGCGGCCACGCGCATGGGATAGAACTCGAAGCGGTTCAAGCCACCGCGGACCGAGGGATCGTTCTCGCCAAACTGGCGCGCTTCGGCTTCGTCGGCGACTTCGAGGATTCCTACACCAAAAGCCCCCTCGGGGGACGTAACCGGCCCGTAGAGGAGGAGTTTGCCGGCGTCGAAGTGCTGCCGGGCGTAGGCGGCATGCTCCGCCATTAGAGCCCTTTCCGGCTCGGTGATGTCGTGCGGGAAGGTCGAGCGCGGAGGAACCAGCTTGAAGTAGAAATGTGCTTTGTCGCTCATGGTGCCAGCATGATAGAGCATCTTCGGGTGGCGCGTCTAAGTCGGGGACCCAGACCTTTCGCGAGCTGAAGTTCGCTGGCAGCGCGATCAGTCGGCTCGGACGGCTTCCCAGGTTCCTGTCCCCTCGTAGAAATGCCATTTGCCGATGATCTTCGTGGCCTGGACCACGCCGTTAACCTTTTCTCCTTCTACGTGGCCGCGGAAGGTCAGCACATGACGAGTCTTAGTTTTGAAGACGAGGTGCCGTTGCTGGATGGTGCCTTCCAGACCGCCCTCCTGGTTCGGTCCCTTGAACTTGCCGGTGAGCGTCTCGCCGTCCTGCTTCAGTTCGAGGTACTTTGTCTCCGTCTTGCCCTTCGGACTTACCGAATAAATGGTCCACTTGCCAGCGACGTTGGCAGGCGGCTCCTGTGAAGGAGGCGGCGGTTGCTGGGCCGCACCTATGTTGACGGCCAGGATTAGAACGCAGCAAAGCTGTATGAATGGTGAATGGTATCTCCGCACAAGCTCCTCCGCGACGGCTAATGTACCAGCGAAGATCGTCTCCCAGGCAATTTTCGCATTACAAAAATCTGCAAGTTTTGTCGGCTGACTCTGTTTCCTTAGCTATGACAGCAGTATAGAATCCGCTGAAGCCTTTCCGTTGTGCAAGCCTTTCAGAGGGATATCCGAATTGATGACGAACCCGATTAGCCGCCGAACCATGCTGCAAAACCTGCTGGGTACAGCCGCCGCTGCGGCCGTTGGAGGATCGATACTCGAAGCTCTTGCGCAGGGGCCGCGGCATGGTGGTCCCACCGGTCAAGAGCGCGGGGAGATGGGACGCATCGAGTTTGCGTTTCGCAAGAAATACCGTGTGCCTGCTACCGCCGTCGCAATCACGCGCAACGGCGAATTCGTCTACGACTCGGCGAAGGGAATGGCGGACCGCGAAAAGCTGCAGCTGGTGCAGCAAGACAGCTTGTTCCGTATTGCCAGCGTGACTAAACCTATTACCTCGGCGACAATCTTCACTCTGATTGAGCAGGGCAAACTGAACCTGAATGACAAGGTGTTCGGGCCGTCGGGCGTTCTGGGCGAGAAGTATGGCAAGCCCCCCTACAAGCAATACATTACCGACGTCACCGTCGATCATCTCCTCACGCACACGTCAGGTGGATGGCCGAACGACTCCACCGATCCGATGTTTCGTTTCAACTCATGGGACCAGACCAAGCTCATCACGTGGACGCTGGAGAACTTGCCTCTCACCTATCCGCCGGGCGAGCACTGGGCCTACTCGAACTTCGGCTACTGCGTTCTGGGGCGCGTCATCGAGCAGGTGACAGGTCAGCCTTACGCTTCTTATGTTCAGGCAAACATCCTTGCACCCTGCGGCATTACCGACATGAAGATCGCCGAAAACAAGCTGAAAGAACGCGCTCCCACCGAAGTGGTCTACTACGGCCAGTATGGTGAAGATCCCTACAAGATCAACGTCACGCGAATGGATTCGCACGGTGGGTGGTTAGCGTCGGCCCAGGACCTGGTGATCTTCCTCGACCACGTGGCGGGCGCGGGGAAGATTCCGGCGATGCTGAAGCCGGCGACGATCAAGAGCATGACCACCCCGGCCCCTGCGTACCCGCACTCGTCTCCGGCGAAGTATGCCCGGGGATGGATGGTGCGAGACAACGGCGACGGAGACTGGTGGCACAGCGGAAGCCTGCCGGGCAGCACAACTATCATGGTTCGAACTGCGAGTGGAATGTGCTGGGCCGGACTGACCAATACCCGCACTGAACCTTCGGACGAGATTGATGCCGCTCTGGACAAGACGATCTGGGACATGGTGCATTGCGTTCCGGGTTGGGGATGATCGCGGCGCAGTCCGCGCGAGCCAGTGAACACATTCAAAGCGCGGAAGGGAGTGGGAATGAACACCAGTACGAATGCGATCGCCGTACATGATGCGAACCTGGATGGATTGCAGTTGCATTACCTGACGGCTGGAAACGGCCCGGCGGTGATTCTGCTGCACGGATACACGCAGACCTCACGGATGTGGAGGCCGATCATTCCTCTGCTCGCCGAAAAATTTACAGTGATTGCGCCGGACCTCCCAGGGATCGGCGACTCTGCAATGCCATCCGATGGGCTGGACATGAAGACGGCGGCGATTCGTATTCACGCGGTGGCAAAATCGCTAGGTGTGACGACGGCGCGGGTGGTAGGTCACGATATCGGCTTGATGGTGGCGTATGCCTATGCCGCGCAATTCCCGCAGGAAACGGAGAAGCTTGCTGTGCTGGACGCTTTCCTGCCCGGGGTTGAGGGATGGGAGGCGGCATTCAACAGCCCAAACTATTGGCACTTCCGCTTTCACGGACCTACTCCGGAAGCGCTGGTGGCCGGGCGCGAGAAGATCTACCTCGACTACTTCTGGAACGACTTTGCTGCGGACAAGACGAAATCGGTTCCGGAGGCAGACCGTGAGGCTTACATTGCGGCGTACTCACATGCCGGACGCATGCGGGCGGGATGGGAATACTTCGCTTCCTGGCCGCAGACGGCGAAAGATTTCGCGCAGATGGCACAGAGCAAGCTCACGATGCCTGTGTTAGCGATCAGTGGGGAAAAATCGATGGGAGACTTGCTGGGCGAACAAATGAAATTGGTCGCCACAGAGGTGAAGGTCATCGTGCTGAAGAACACCGGTCATTGGGTACTGGAAGAGGAGGCGCAGCAGACGACCAAGGCGCTGGTCGATTTCTTATGAGGTGAAAAAGCGCCCGCCGGGTCCAAAATATCGGCCAAGGGTGGGCGCTTGTGAGCTACATGCTTTCCGCGGCGGTTTCCTGATGGAACGGCGACAGCCACTTGCCATCCTTCTTCACCCAGAGCGAGCTGGCAATGACTTTGCCCGGCTGCTTCTTGCTGCCGCAGGTTACGTCCTGCGCGGCGGTATAGGTCACCATTACTGCGTCCTTGTCGACCCACAGGAAAGAAAAGTCAGACAAGGTAAAGCTTTCGACCTTGCAGTCGCTTGAGTTCATGTCTTTCATGATTTGTTGCTTTCCACGGTCCATCATGCCGTCGGCAATATTGATGGCGTCGTCGGAAATCATCGCCTCAAAGGCCTTGGCGTCATGGTCCTTCCAGGCTTGCCAGCCGGCCTGCTCCTTGGCTTTGAGAGCGTTCTCTAATGCTTGATGGTCTTCCGCCCATAGCTGGACTCCTGACAGCAGCAGGGCGAGGACAAACAACGATACGAGGGTCACGCGTAGTTTCATGCCCATCTCCTTTTTCACAGCACAGGAAATGTAAAAGGCAGATGAATTTGTGTCAACAATGATAGAAAACCAAGCCAGTAAACTCCCGCTGCACAGCAATTAGGGCACAATGAAGCTATGATTGTTTATTTCCTGCGTCACGCCAGTGCGGGTCATGCGGGGTTCAACCCCAAGCAGGACGAGAAGCGCCCCATCGACAAAATTGGAGAGCGGCAGTCGAGAGACATGGGACGCGCACTTGCCATGCTTAATGTCGAGCTCGACGTGGTGATCTCCAGTCCGCTGACGCGGGCGCGGCAGACAGCGGAGCTGGCAGCGAAGGAGCTGGGCCACAAGGACAAGATCGTCATCGACGAGGCAATGCGTCCCGAGGCGAACTACGATCAGTTCCACGACCTGCTGGCCAAGCACAGCAAGAGCCAGGCCATCATGGTGGTTGGCCACAACCCGAGCATTACTGAGTTCCTGGTGAATCTGCTGACCGGCCACGACCACAGCAACTGGATCGACTATAAGAAGGGCGCGGTCGCCAAGGTCGAGGTGGAAGAGAGTAGGGCGGTCTTGCAGTGGATGCTGACGCCGAAGATGGCGCGCGCTCTTCAGACGGTTTCGGCAAAGAGCTCCCGCCCGAAGACCTCGCGGAAATAGTGCTTCTCCTGCTCCACTGCCCAGAGCTCCAGTTCAACGCCTTCCGGCGTGCTGGGAGTGAGGTATAGAGTTACGCGTCCATCCGGCACAATCTTGATTTGCAGATCGCCGACGGCGCCACGGCGGCTCTGATCCAAAGCGCGCGCCAGCCGCAGCAGGGCCACTGCCTTCGGAACCTGGCTCTGGTCGGCAGAAGGAAGGATGCGAGTGTTGCGGTCGCTCGGGCTGGGCAGCGATTTGCCGACATAGCGGGAGATGGCAGCGATGATGAGCCGTTGCACCGGCGTGTATCCGAAAATCTCCGAGTTGGCGATGACATAATACGTGTGCCGGCGGCGGCCTGACCGATTGATGTAGGAGCCGACTTCATGCAGTATGGCGGCGGCTTCCAGCCAATCGGCGTATTGCGCCGGTAGCTGATGCACGGGCTGCAAGCGGCGAAAAAGCTGGATGGCGAGATCGCGAATCCGCCGGACGAAGATGAGATCCACGTCATAGTGTTTGGCGGCGGCGACGAGCGCGTCCTGGCGTTCCGATTCCACACGCTCGCGCATGGCTGACTTGGCGTTATAGTCGGCCATCATCTGTGCCAGCAGGCCGTCGCGCAGGCCGAGCGGCAGGTAGCGGAAGTTGCGCAGCTCGCACATCTCCAACAACTCGGAGAAAACCAAGGCTCCGGCGACGATGATCTCCGCGCGTTTCGGGCCGATGCCTGTCAGGCCCTGACGCTGTGCCAGGTTGCGCCGGCTGAGCTCCTTCGTAATTTTGCGGAGAGCGGGCCGCGGCACGGCCAGCGACTTCGATGCGTCGGCTTCCTCGCCTCGTTCGCTGTACAGGCCGGAAAGGGCCGCGGCGGTGCCCGAGGTCGCCAGCACTGCCTGGACCTTGGCCGCAATCACGCGTTGCTGCACACGGGAGATTTCTCTCTGGATCAAGCTGCGCATCTGGTCGAGTTCGTTCTTTCTCGGAGGGTCAAAATGAACAAATGTTTGCGTCAGCCGGACCGCTCCGATCGGCAGGCTGACCATCTCCGCGATGTGTCCCTGCTCGGAGAGCGTGAGCTCGCAGCTGCCGCCGCCCAAATCGATGAGAAGAACCCGCTGCTTGCTGATGTGGACGTTCGACAGAATACCAAGATGGATCAGTCGCCCTTCTTCCAGGCCGGTGATGATCTCGACCCTCCATCCGGTAGCGGTGCGGACCCAGTCGACAAATGCCCGGCTGTTGCGGGAGTCGCGCAACGCACTGGTGGCGACGACGCGAACCCGATCGACGGCGTAGCTCTGGGTGGCGCGCAGGAAGCGTTGCAGCACCTGGATGGTGTAGGCCATCGCCTGCGGCTCGAGCGAACCGTTGGCGAACACACTGGCGCCAAGGCGGGTGACTTCACGGTCTTCATAGAGTGTCTTCAGCCGATCGCGAGTGGTCTCCGCGATCTTGAGCCGAACGGAATTGGAGCCAATGTCAACCGCCGCAAATATGGGCATACGCTCTGCTCAGGTCAGCATCAGCTTCAAACCGCTGCCTGAGGCGGGTTGGAGCTGCAATCCGGCATGAGGCTTGCACTGGCTGGCAAGGCGTTCCGGCGCAGACCAATCAGCTCCTCTCGCATTGTGGCATGTCGCAGGAGGTTCCTGAAAGCCTGGCATAGCGCAAAGCGCCTCTGGAGGAGAGCAAACCGCGATTGCGAAATTACATTCCCGCGATTGCTACTTGGGCTGGCGGACAAGAGCAAGGGCGGTGAGATCGTTGGTTGGCGGAGCCGTTCCCAGATGCTCGCGGACGGCATCCAGCACGCTCGTGGCGACCGTGTTGGCGTGATCGATTGGAATGCCCAGAAAGTGTTGCTTCACACCATGCAGCCCGAATTCTTCCTTCCTGCGAAGCGATTCGACGACACCGCGTGAAACCAGCATGAGAGCAGTGCCGGGAGCAATATGGGCCGTCGGAGCCTCATACGTGGACGCTGCAAAGAGGCCCAGCGGCAGCCCGGTGGCCCGCAGCTCAGCGATCTCATTGCCATGGCGCAGCAGGCCAGGTGTATGCCCGGCATTGACATAGCAAATGGTGCCGAAGTCCTCGCTGTAGCAGCCTACGAACGCCGCGCAGACGCAGACGGCAGAAGCGCTGCGCCGAATGGCGGCGTTCAGCTCCATGCAGAACTCCATCATCGCGTCGGCTTCATTAATATCCTCATCGCTGAACTTGACGCATGCCTGTTTCTGAAACGTGTCTCGCGTGGCGGCGATGATGGCATGGTTCTCAGAGCGCTGTCCGGCGACATCCAGCAACCCGAAGACGACGCGGTGCGGAGTGGTGCGCATGAAGTGGTAAAAGTCACCTCCGAGGCGTGCCCCATGTACCACGGCGGAAATTTCGGCGCCGTCGATCGGCGGAAATTCGGCGCAGCTCGGGACAAATGCCGTAGCGCTCGAACTCGCTCGCTGGAAGGGAAGTTTCATATCGCCTGACTGCAGCCTCCTGCAACGGTACCGCCAGCGATCACACATCATATTCCTAAATCATGGAATTGCAAGTTCTTGCCACGTATTCAGCTGGAGGTCCGCGCGGGTGCGGGCGGCAGACAAGTTCTCCCCCAAGTTGCTTCTGCTGATGGCAGGCCCGCGTATAATTCGGTAATCTATCTGTAACAGATTGGGCTTGTGCAGTCGTCAGCTTTAGCCACGCCTGCGCATGCGAGAACGTCTCCGCAGGGGTAGCGACAACTTGTGTGGCATTGCCGGATTTACTCATAAGAGCTGGTCACCGAGTCCCGACCGAATTCAATCCGCGACCGCTACCCTCACTCATCGCGGGCCCGACCAGCAGGGTGTTTTCAGCTCCGCCATGTGCTCCCTGGGAGCTACGCGGCTGAAGATCATAGACCTCGAAGGCGGGGACCAGCCGATTCAAAGCCCCGATGGCGACGCCACCATCGTTTTCAACGGCGAGATCTACAACCATATGGAGCTGCGCCGCGAGTTGGAAACGCTCGGGCATACTTTCATCAGTCACTGCGACACTGAGACGGTTCTGCACGCCTTTCTGCAATGGGATACAGAGTGCTTTCGCAGATTGCGCGGCATGTTCGCCGTGGCGCTGTGGACGAATTCCGCTCGGCGGCTGGTCCTGGCGCGCGATCGCATCGGAATCAAGCCGCTTTACATCGCTGAACGGCGCGGTGACCTGTTTTTTGCGTCGGAGCTGAAGGCGATCCTGATTCATCCCGAGATTGAGCGCAACCTTAGCATGGATGGGTTGGACTGCTACCTGTCGCTCAACTATGTGCCCGCGCCGTGGACGCTGGTCGATGGAATCGAAAAGGTCATGCCGGGGCAGTGGGTGGAGTGGCGCAGCGGGCATGTGCGACGCGAGGCCTATTGGACGCTTCCGCCTCAGCGTTATGAATCCTGGAGGCTGGAGTCCGCCAAGGAAGAATTCGACGCACTAATGCAGCAGTCCACCCGCGAGCACCTGGTCTCGGACGTGCCGCTGGGGATCTGGTTGAGCGGCGGCATTGATTCCTCAACCATTCTGCATTACGCCGCGAACGCTTCATCCTCAAGATTAAAAACATTTTCTATCTCATTCGCTGGGCGTAGCTTTGACGAGACCCCTTACATTCAGCAAGTGGTCGCGGCGTACGGTACGGAGCATGAGCAACTCGACCTGAATCCTGACCAGGACCTGGAAGGGGCGATCGAAGAATTCGCGTACTACTCCGACGAGCCCAGCGCCGATGCCGGCGCGTTGCCGGTGTGGTTCCTCTCGAAGCTGTGCAAGGCCCACACCACGGTTGCCCTGAGCGGCGAAGGCGCCGACGAGTTGATGGGCGGCTACCTGACCTACAGGGCGAACCGGTTTGCCAAAATTTTGCGGAAGTTCCCCCGGCCCACGGTGGCGGCAGCACTTTCGGCGCTACGGCACTGGCCCGTGTCCGACGAAAAGATCGGCTTGGAGTACAAGCTGAAGCGGCTGCTGGAAGGATCACTGATGTCGCCGGCGCGGGCGCACGTTTACTGGAACGGCACTTTCTCCGAGGCGGGGAAGGATCGTCTCCTGGCGGGCGAATTTCCCCGCGCGCTGAAAGCTCTGCTCTATGGAGCTGACGTTGCTCACGGCTCCCGCAATGGACTGGGCTCGTATCTGGAGTTTGATCAGCAATACTACCTGCCCGACGATATTCTGGTGAAATCCGATCGCATGAGCATGGCGCACTCGGTGGAAGTGCGGCCGCCGTTCCTGGATCACCGCATCATTGAGTTTGCAGCGACGCTTCCGCCTGAGTTGAAGATTCGCGGCTCGCGGCAAAAGCTGCTGTTGAAGGAAGCGATGCGCGACAAGCTGCCGCAGGCGGTGCTGACGCGAAAGAAAGTGGGATTCGACATTCCGGCGCATGAGTGGCTGCGCGGCGTCCTACGTTCCATGCTTGTTGATACACTGAACTCAGGCCTAGCAGAATACCCCAGCCTGTTTCGGACAGATGAAGTCAACCGGCTCCTGCGGGAGCACATGGACCGGCGAATCAACGTCGGGTACCACCTCTGGGGGTTGATGATCCTGTTCCAATGGATGAAGAGATGGCGCATACAGCAGTCGACATGGTCGTCGACCCGGCAACAACTGCAACCCGAGGGAATCGCGATCTCTACCTGATCGTCATTCTGTGCTCGGCCCTCATATATCTCGCGTGCATAATCTCTCCGCCTCACCTGCAGGACGACGTTGACGCCGTCCAGGCGCAGATTGCGCGCAACATGCTCACCTCCGGCGATTATGTAACCGCGCGGCTCGACGGCGTTCCGTACCTGGAGAAAGCGCCGCTTATTTACTGGCTAATCGCCGGCTCGTACAAAGTCTTCGGCGTACACGATTGGGTCGCCAGGATTCCGGTTGCGCTTTCGGCAATAGGGCTCGCCTGGCTGACGGCGGCGTTCGGGGTCTGGGCCTTTGGGCGCAAAGCCGGGCTCTACGCGGGACTGACGATTGCGATCTGTGTCGGCCTATTTCTCTTTACTCGCGTACTGATCCCTGACGTCATGCTGACGTTCACTATTGCGCTGGCGATGTGGGCGTTCCTGCGGGCAATCGATGAGCAGGAAGCCCACCCGCGCGCATGGGCTTTTGTGCTCGCGGCCAGCGTGGGGGTCGGGCTGCTGCTGAAGAGTCTGATCGCCGTGGTGTTTCCCGTCGGGGCGGGCTTGGTATACCTGGCGGTTACCGGGCAGTTGTTCTCGGCGCGTACATGGAAGCGCCTGCATCCGTTCACCGGAGCGCTGATCGCGCTTGCCATTGCCGCTCCCTGGCATGTGCTGGCGACGCTACGCAATCCGCCGTACTTCGCGTGGACTCTGCACAGTGGGCCGGGCGAATATCACGGCTTCCTCTGGTTCTATTTCATCAACGAGCAGCTATTGCGGTTTCTGAACCTGCGCTATCCGCGCGACTACAGCACGGTGCCGCGGCTATATTTCTGGCTGTTTCACCTGGCGTGGTTGTTCCCGTTCAGTGTTTATTTTCCAGCAGTGTTTAAGCTGTCGTACCGGCCCGTAGACCGCGCGGGGCGTACGCGTTTGCTGGCGCTCTGCTGGGCAGGATTCATTCTCGTCTTCTTTACGTTTTCCACGACGCAGGAGTACTACTCGATGCCGGCCTACCCGGCGATGGCTTTGCTCCTGGGTTCGGCAATGGCGATAGGCGGGCGCTGGGTGGAATGGGGCAGTCGATTTCTTGGAGTGCTGTGTACGGCGGCAGCAGCAGCGTGTGTGGGAATCCTGATTGCCGTGCGCAATGTGCCGGTGATTGGCGACATCTCGCAGGCCGTAACCAGGCAGGCGAACTATAGGCTCTCGCTGGGGCACATAGAGGACCTCACGCTGCAGTCGTTTGCCTACATGCGACTGCCGCTTGATGCTGGCGGCGGCGGCATTCATCATCGGCGCGATCGGAATGCTCCTCTGGCACCGGCAGCGGGCGTTTCTGTCTGCCGTCGTGATGATGGTTCTGTTCTATCAGGCGGCGCGGCTGGCGATGGTGCAGTTCGATCCCTACCTCTCGTCCTACCCCCTGGCGGAGGTGCTGGAGCATTCCCCTGAGGGGCGGCTCATCACCTATGGGCACTACTATCCATTTTCGTCGATCTTCTTTTACACCGGCCGTCCTGGGGTGCTGTGGCACGGCCGGCAAATGAACCTGATTTATGGCTCCTTTGCGCCGGGGGCGCCGAATGTGTTTCTCGATGATGCGCAGCTGGCCGAACATTGGCGAAGCCCGGAGCGGCAGTATTTGCTGTTGCCTGAGGAAGAGCTGCCGCATCTCCGGGGGTTGGTGGATTCCCAGAATGTCGTTATCCTTTCTAATAGTGGGGGCAAGCTGCTAGTCACAAACCAGGGTCTGCCGGGTGGCAGCTGGCGTTGAGGCCGGGGGCCTGTTGACACGCAGATTTTTCTGAGGAGAGCGAGTAAGGATGTCTGCAATGTACCTGCCCAGCGTCTGGATGGGAACGAATGTCTCGACGAAGCTGCTGCCGTCGCGCATTCGTCCGCTCTCGGCGCATATCAAGCTGACCGAGAACTGCCAGGCGAAGTGCATCAGTTGCGATTACTGGAAGACGCGCTGGCAGGACGTAATCAGCGCCGAGCGGGCAATTGAACTGATCAACGAGATCGATGCCTGCGGCATCCGCTCCCTGCGCCTTACCGGGGGCGAGCCGCTTCTCCGCAAAGATTTGTTTGAGGTGCTGGGTAAGTCGAATGCTTCGCGGCTGAAGCGCATCATCCTTCAGACCAACGGCCTTGCCCTGAAGAAACTGCATAAGGAAGTGAACGCTTCGCCCATCACGGATGTTGCGGTTTCCATCGACGGTCTCAAGCAGACGAACGACATCATCCGCGGCATTCGCGGATACTTCGACCTCGCGATGGAAGGCTTAGCTCTGCTAAGGGGCAAACGGCTGGCGATTTCCGTCACGCTGAACAAGATGTCGGCAGGCGAACTGGATGAGTTGGCCGAGCGAGCTGCCTCGGTCGGCGCGCATCTGGAGTTCAATATCCTGAGCCAGAGCCTGTTCTTCCTGAAGGACGCGGATCTGGATTCGATGTGGCCGGAGCGCAGTGACGTTCATCAGATCGAAACGTTTCTGCAAGGCCGGCGCCCGGGCTACGAGGTGGACTACATCACGCGGTACTACAATCGCGAAGAGCTTGCTGAGCCGCCATGCATCCTGGGGTATCTCCAGGTTTTCGTGATGTCGAATGGCGACGTGCTGACAGGTTGTTATCCGCTGCCGCCAGTGGGAAACGTAATGCGTCAAAAGCTGGCGGATGTCCTGGCGTCGGAAGCGTATGTTCGCCAAGCCGAGGCCATGGTGCGGCGTGAGTGCCCCGGATGTACCTGCGGTGTTGAATCGTCGCTCGCGATGAAGCATGGAGTTTCAAGCGCATTCTTCGAGCTGAGCCAACTTACGGGGAGCAAGAAGCGCGGCAACGGCGCGCACGGAAACAAGCCTGCGAATGAGCCCGCACCGCACATTTCGGAACCGGCTTCGGTCGCAAAGTAAAATCATAAGTTCACGACAACACATTCACTGGTCGTTTTCAGAGGAGAGAACATGAGAATTGCCGTACTGGGTGGTGACGGCTACTGTGGTTGGGCAACAGCGCTATACCTTTCCGCCCGAGGAAACTCGGTGGCCATCGTCGACAATTTCGTTCGACGCCTATGGGACCATGAGCTCGGAGCGCAGACGCTGACCCCGATTCGTCCGTTGTCGGACCGCTTGAGCGCTTGGCAGCAGCTCACTGGCAAGACCATTGACTCTTTCATCGGCGACATCTGCGATTACGACTTCATCGCTGAGTTCATTCGCACGTGGGAGCCGGAGGCGATCATCCATTTCGCCGAGCAGCGCTCCGCGCCGTACTCGATGATCGACCGCAAGCACGCTGTTTTCACCCAGCTCAACAACGTCGAAGGCACGCTAAACTTGCTCTACGCGATTCACGACCTCGCGCCCGACTGTCATTTGGTGAAGCTGGGTACGATGGGCGAGTACGGAACGCCCAACATCGACATCGAAGAGGGCTACATCAAGATCGAGCACAATGGCCGCAGCGACGTGCTTCCGTTTCCCAAGCAGCCGGGCTCGTTCTATCACCTTTCCAAGGTGCATGACAGCCACAACATCGCGTTCGCCTGCAAGATCTGGGGTGTGCGCGCCACCGATCTCAACCAGGGCGTGGTCTATGGGACGGAGACCGCCGAAGCGGCCATGGATGAGGCGCTCATTAACCGCTTCGACTATGACGAAGTCTTCGGTACGGTGTTGAACCGCTTCTGTGCGCAGGCTGCGCTCGGGTACCCGCTAACGGTCTATGGCAAGGGCGGGCAGACGCGCGGCTTCCTTGACATTCAGGACACGGTTCGTTGTCTAGAGCTTGCGTGCCTCAATCCGGCGAAGCCGGGCGAGTTCCGCGTCTTCAACCAGTTCACCGAGCAGTTCAGCGTGCTGGAGTTGGCGCAGATGGTGCAGAAGGCGGGCGCCGAAATTGGCCTGAAGGTGGAGATTGATCACCTGCCCGATCCTCGCGTGGAAGCGGAGGAACACTATTACAACGCCAAGCACTCGCGTCTGGTCGATCTGGGACTAAAGCCCCACAACCTTTCCGACACACTGCTCGACTCCATGATCCACATCGCGATGAAGTATCGCCACCGCATCGACACTTCCTTGTTCCAGCCGAAAGTAGACTGGCGCAAGACGCGCAACGAGCGCAAAGCGACGAAGGCGGAGGTCACGCCGGCGCTGGATAAGACGCTGGTATAAAGGGGTAGTGCGGCGCTTCAGCGCTGCGTGCGTAGGCCAGTTTAGTGAATGGGGGATGTAGTCCGCTCCGACAGACGACATCCCCCAATTTTTGCGTGCGTAGGGGCGTCTCGACGCGGGCCTGAAGGTCCGGACTATAGGGTTTAATCGACCGCCGTCCCTACCGGCACCAACTCCCCATTGCGGATGTAGTACTCGTGATTGCGCCAGCTAATGGTGTTGCGGGTGAAACTTCTCAGCCATATACACACAGCCAGCGCGTCCCAGAGCGGGATCAGCAAGAAGTACCGCAGGTGGAAGCGCTGTTTCAGCCCCCAGCTTCCGATGAGCCACGTCATCGCGAGCCGGAATGCGAAATAGGCGCCGAGGTAAGCAATCGCGATTGTCTGCGATCGGCTGACCAAGGCGGCGATGATCGCCCATGGCAAGCCGAAAGTAAACGCCAGCCCGATGTGTCCCCAGGGCCGCATGTGGCGCATCACGACCATCCAACGCAGGCGCTTCAGCAGCAAATCGCGCATGGAGTGGAAGTCTGCGACCGTGGTCACCCAATAGCGCAGCAGCTTTACCTCATACCCCTGATCGGCAATGAGGCGCCCGACCAGCAGGTCGTCTCCGGGGCGATTCTCGATTGCTTCGAATCCGCCGAATCCTTCAAGGCGCGCGCGCGTGGTGACGATCGTTGGGCCCAGCGCGAACTTCACGCCATCCAGCAACCACGCGACCAGAATCCCCGGATAAAAATCGGAGAGCATGCCCACCGATTGCAGCCATTGCACCACAGAAGTCTCATGGGTCGGCACGTAAAAACAAGTGACGGCGCCGACTTTGGGGTTGGCCAGAGGAGCGACCACCTTACGCAGGTAGCCAGCTTCGGCGCGCACATCGCTGTCGTTGATGACCAGCACATCGTGCCGCGCCTCGTGCGTCAGGCGCGCCAGCTTGGCCACTTTGTCGTTGGTGGCATCGCGTCCCGAGCCGTAGAGCAGACATATGGCCACGGCCGGGAAGTCGGCCTTGAGCTTTTCAATTACCGGAACTACAGGGTCCGACTCGTCGCCGACACAGAACAGAATTTCGTAGTCGGGATAATCCTGGCGGCAAAAGCTGGCAAAGTTTTCGTAGGCATCGGGATCAAGTCCGCGAACCGGCTTGAGCACACTAACAGGTGGCGTGTAATCGGAGTGCTCGACAGCACGGTTCTTGCCGGAGAGGAAAAAGCGCCATGAACTGAAGAGAGCGAGGAGGTAATAGACAAAAGGTGCACCGGCCACAACCAGCAGCACATATTTCGCCACGTGAGAACCCATCCGCGCCTCGTGTGTTCTTTATTACAGAATTGCAGGGAATGACAACAGTGTAGACGATTGGCAATATTGTTGCCCCGTGGCAACCGGTAGCCGGACCTCGAATTCAGGTCATGGATGATTCCACTGGGGCCCTATCACGAGCCCTTCGGTACGACAGCCTCGATCGCACGGTCGTCCTGGGCGGGCGCAGATTGCACGGGGCGTGCCGGATTGCCAACGACCAGCGTGTGCGGCGGAACGGGTTTCGTAACCACGGATCCCGCGCCGACGGTCGTGCCGTCACCGAGGTCAGCCATCACGATGGCTGCGTCGCCGATCCAGCAATCGGCTCCTATCGTGATTCGATCTTTGGTAAGGTTGTTCAAACTTCCGCCAGGGTTGCGCACGTGCTGGCGGCGGCCACTGGGGATGAGCACGTGTGAGGCTATCTGGCAGCCGCGCCCGATGGCGGAGCGGCCGATCACCCCATAGCTGCCAATAGAGACGAGCGGCGCAACGGTTGTGTCGGGTTCCACGAAGTAGGTGCCGAACGAAAGAGCGATGTCAATTGAGCAGCCGCGCAACGTCAGCTTGTAATACGCGGCCCGCAAGTAGCTGCCCGGCATTCCCGGACCTAAAGCAAGAAGCTGCGCGAAAAATGTGTACACGGGCTTGAATCGGCCGAACACGGCCATGGCCGCCGCAGGAAGAGCAATCACCAGAGCCACTCCCTGAAAGAAGCGCTTCACGCCAAGCTTCAAGAACTTCACTCGTGCGCCCTCCACGGATCCAGTTTCACCAACGAGGCATACTGTTGCACAATAATATCGTTGCGCCGGAGAGCGAGGCGGCGGCTGACTCGAAAGGCAGCGGCCGGCGGTATTCGTGATTCGCACAACGTCGGGCGGATTCCGGGCGGTTGAGTCATCTTTGCATGATCTAGGCCACAACTATAAACTGAAACTCGTTCCGCCTGAAACGGATTCAGCTCTCAGACACGCGCTCGCTGATGAGCCCCCGCCTACTGCCCTCATTGGTGAGAATGGCCCCGCCACATCCCCTCTCTGGCTCTGGATGTTGCAATGGAGTTGCTGGCCCGCCAGGGATTGTTACGCAACCCGCCAACCGAGTTCGCAAGCATGTCGATCAGCGACGATGACGTCTCCGCGCTCGTCGCATTCCTGCTTTCCCTCACCGAAGACTATGACGATACTTAGGCGCAATCCAGAAAGACACCTACGCGAGGCCTGATGCGGTGCCGAACCTTGCAGCACCGTCGGCTTTCAAACCATTCCATGATATGTAGGTCTATTTACGGTGGGGATTTTCTGACCATCATTCCGTGAGTGGTTTGGAATGATGGCGGGGTCGACGGGACTCGAACCCGCGGCCTCTGCCGTGACAGGACAACCATTTCTTGTAAACCATTGAAATTGAACGGTGTTGGCGGACACGGTTTGATGCTATCAGGTGTGCCTTGGACCGGCTTATCGTCCCCTTATTGTCCCCAGATTTGCGCCGGCATATTCGATCTGCAGAAGCTCGCCTCGCGAACAATACAAAGGTTTGCGGAGGTGATGCTATTGGCGCCGGAGTGCCATTGTCTGCGACAAAGGAATACCGGCGCTGGGGCCCGGCGCACACTCCCTGGAGTCGCTACTGCGTAACGGCTTTCGCTGTGGCTTTGCTCGCGTCCTTTACGGCAACGGCAGTCTTTTCGCCGCCCTTTTCCGTGTATTTCACAGAGACCTTGGTACCCTCTTTCAGGCCGTCGTATGTGTCCACACTGCTGCTTGCAACAGCTTTGCCGCTGGCGTCGACGCCTTTCATCGTCGTCTTGTCTGTCCACTTGATGGTGTGCTCGGTCCCGTCGGAGGTCTTAACGACCATCGTCTTGGTGGTCTTGTCCACCGACTTGACGATCCCGCTGACGGCGTGAACTACATCTTCGGCGACTGCAGCCTGCCAGGCAACGGTCGCTACCAGAAGAAATAATCCAGCCAGCATTACGTTTGATCGCTTTCCGTGAATCATCGCATATCTCCTTTGAGGTTGTTCTGAGCAGTGGCCGATCGGGCCAACAGCATCGCGCCGATGATGAATGCGGATACGAGCTTTGCCATTGAGGTTTCCTTCCTCTCTGTGGAGCTTCGCCGCGGACTCGTGGAACTTTGACTGCCGCGACATACGGTCATCTAAACCCGGAACGTTGGGAGATTGCGAGGGGTTCCGGCCCGCCTAACGCGCTGCAAGATATCTTTCATATCAGGATCGATGTGCTGCCAGAACTTCTGCAGGCCGATGCACAGGTAGTTCAGCCCGGGCTCGCCATCGCGGGTACGAATTAGCCAGTTCTTGGGACACTCCCCGTGACAGGCAAACCGGTACTTGCACTCGCGACACTGCTGCGGTAGTCCATCGCGCTTGGCAAAACCGAATCTCTTCTGCTCCTCGGAAAACACCATGCGCGACATGTGTTTCTCTAAAATATTGCCCAGCTTGTATTGGGGATACACGTAGTGATCGCAGGAATACACGCTGCCATCGTGCTCCAGTGCCACGCCCTTGCCGCAGAACTCGCCAAATACGCAGAGCTGCGAGTCCAGGCCCATCCACTGCGCGACCGCGGTCTCAAACAAGTTGACGTGTACCTTACCGTAATCGCGCCGGTACCAGTCATCCCAAACCTTGCAGAGGAAGTAACCCCAATCGTCGGGGTCGACCGACCAGTCTGTGACTACGGAGTGGGGACTTCCCGGATGCGCGGCGAGCGAATCCTGTATCGGCAGCGTAGCCAGATCCCATTTCTGAGGCGCAGTATTGGTGAAAACCTTAGGCTCTACGCAGGGAATGAACTGCAACTGCCGCGGGCGAAGCTCACGGCTCAGAAAGCGATAGACGTCAAGCGGTTTCTTAGCGTTGACGCGGTTGACCACCGTCAGGGTGTTGAATGGGATTCCATATTTCTGCAACTGTTGACCGGCAGCGAAGACCTTGTCAAACGTCGGCTGTCCTCCTTTATTGACCCGGAAGCGGTCGTGTAGCTCCTGCGGGCCATCGATGCTCAGCCCGACGAGAAACTTGTTTTGGCGCAGAAATGAGTACCACCTGTCATCCAGCAGGGTTCCATTGGTCTGCAGATCGTTCTCGATGTGGAGGCCCGGACGCTGGTATTTCTTTTCGAGTGCGACCACCTTCTCGAAGAATTCGACGCCCAGCAGCGTCGGCTCGCCACCCTGCCAGGAGAACACGACTTCATCTCCGCGCTGGCCTTCGATGTACTGCCGGATGTGGGCCTCGAGAATCTCGTCGCTGATGCGGAACTTGCTGTCGCTGCCCAGCAGTTCCTCTTTGTGAAGGTAATAGCAGTAGGTGCAGTCGAGATTGCAGATTGCTCCGGTCGGCTTCACCATAGCGTGGAAGCGCGGCGTCGTTCCCGGATAGAACGGTAGCGGTGATAACGGATCGCTGAAGTTGCTCATGCAGTCTGACTCAATTCTAAGAAGCCATGTACCCAACACTTGTGTCGGTCGTCACACTGAGGTGTGACCGACGGGACACGGGCCCTACCGGCGGTGATCACGATGCGCAATCTGAGGTTTAGCGTCACTCTTTCCGATCACTTCTCCCAGGCAAAAATCTGTTTCCAGTCGTTCTTCATGCTGATGACGGTCCACCCCTTTGCCTTGGCCTCGTCATACAAGCTCTGCGGGAAGGTGCCGACCTTGGTGTCGGGCAGTCCCTGGGCCGGGCCATAGGCGAATTCACGCGTGGCGTCGTCGTGCAGAACCAACATTTCCAGCGAGGCTCCGCTGGAAGCCTGGGTGTACTCCAGCATCTGGCGGTCGCCGTCGGTGTTGCCGAATGCCGCTTTGGGGTGCTTGCCGATGAAGAGGTAAATGTCCTCAGCCTTGCCTGCGCCATTGTTGTTCAGCAGAAGCTTCGGGTCGCGCATCAGGATGCCCTGTCCTTCTTGGTTGTAGGCGTACTGGGTATCGAGCGCCGAGCCGATGATCTGCTCCGGCGGAATTCCGTAAACCTGCTGAGCGTAGCTGCGCACGAAGTCCTGCCCGCCGCCGGTGACGATGTAGGTGCGATAGCCGTTGTCGCGGAGATACTTCATGACTTCCAGCATCGGCTGGTACACCATCTGCGGATAAGGCTTGTCGAACTTCGGATGCTTGGCCTTCGCCATCCAGTCGGTTACCAGCGGAGTGAAAGCTTCGGCGGTCATCCCGGTGTGGGTCGCCATGGCGATGACCTCGATGTCCTTCAGGGTAAACTTCTCAATAGCCGCTTTGTCGCCCGTAAGTAAGGCTCTGAACGGCATCCTGGTCTTCCATTCCGGATGCTGCGGCGCAAGTTCACCCACCCGGTCAAACGCAAACAACACCTGCGAATAGATGGGGTGCTCGACCCAGGTGGTGCCGTCCTGATCGAAGGTTGCGATACGGTCTTCCGGCGCGACGAATTTCGGACTGGCTTTGTCGGTGGTGGTTTTGACGAAGTCGAGGATGGCCTGTTTCGCGGGGCCATCGTTCCAGGAAGGAAGCGGGTCGGCAGCGGTAGTAGTCGCGGCCGGCTGGCCTGCGGTGGGCGTTGCTGGCGTGGGGTTATTGCTGCAACCAACGACGGTGAGAATCGAGAAAAACGATAAGAGTAATGACAGACGGGTTTTCATTTCTAGTTTTCCTGAAGTGCGCGGGATCGTAGTTTTCGATCCCCGCACTTTGCAAGAAGAATCGGGGCGAAGAAAGCTGTTCGCTTTCCTCGCCCCACCTCTAACCAAACGAAAGTTCATTTTCCCAGTTCATAAGCATTACCAACGAACGGTGACACTTACAACCTAGTCGTCTCCCTTGTTGCTCTCCATTTGCTTCAGGATGCCGTCGAGGTTGTAGGTCTCAGGTGCCTGTAGCGGCGGGAACTCCTTGAACGAATAGAGTTCCTTCATCCACAGCATCTGGCCGATGGGCAGCATGTTCCAGTCGTACAGGTAGGCGGTAGTTGGAGAGGCAAGTGCGCCACCCAGCGCCATGGCCGACTTCGAGTCCGAGAAGCTGATCGTCTGCTCGAACGGGTCGCGCTTGATGTTCCCAACGAGAGTCCAGTGATAGTTGACGAGGGGCAGGAACCAGCCGGACGCTCCACCGGGTGCCATCGAGTAATACATCTTCCAGTTCTTGTAGCGCACCGCCGACGGCGTCGCGCCCGAGTAATAGAAGAAGACATCACGCGCTGAGTGCTCGTCTGTGCCTTCGAGGTAAGCGCGCTGGTCGTAACCGTCGAGCATGGTCTTGACGATGCCGGGGTACTTGCCGGCCTGGATCTGCTTGTTCAAGTCGTCGCCCTTGGGACCGCCGGCGATGTCAACAAACGTGGGCAGCCAGTCGAGCGCTGCAAATAGTTCTTTTTTAACCGTACCCGGCTTGATGTGGCCCGGCCAGCGAACGACGCAGGGAGAACGATAACCGCCTTCCCACGCTTCGCCTTTCTGGCCCTTGAACGGCGTGATGCCGCCATCAGGGAAGCTCACCGTCTCCGCCCCGTTATCCGTCGTGAAAATCAGGATGGTATTGTCCAGTTGGCCCATGTCCTCCAGCTTCTTGATGACGTAGCCAATGTTGTCGTCCATCTGCTTCATCCCGGCTTCGTTGATGCCCCAGTCCTTGCCGCCCTGCGTACCGATCATGGCCAAGTACTTGTCCGACAGCACGGTGGTAACGTGCATGCGCGCTGGGTTGTACCAGACGAAGAAGGGCTTGCCCGTCTTCTTGGGATCGTTGCGGTCGAGGAAGTCGATTACCTTGGTCGAGGTTTCCTCGTCCACCGTCTTCGATCGCTCCAACGTCAGAGGCCCCTCGTCTTTGCAGGTCTGGTTCTTCTCCGTGCCATCGGAGGAGTGGCACCAGATGACCGGACGCGGCGGCGTCAGGCAGGTCGTCGTCCTGGGATCCACGGCGCCGGGAGGATCGGAGAGGCCGGGGACCGGTGTGTTCTTGCACGGCGGCGCGATGCCCTGCACCGTCGGGCTGCTGTTGATGTCAGGGAAGCTGACTTGCTGCATTGCATCGAGGTGATAGAGCCAGCCCCAGTACTCCTGGAAGCCGTGGGCCGTGGGGAGAGAAGCAGTGTGGTCGCCGAGATGGTTCTTGCCGAACTCGCCGGTGGTGTAGCCGAGATCGCGCAGGAACACCGCCATCGCCGGAGTGCCCGGGCCGCAGATACGACGGGCTGCCGGGTAGTTGCGGCGGGATCATGCCCGTGCGCAGAGGATACATGCCGGTGAAGAACGCATTGCGACCGGAGGTGCAGCTCTGCATGGCGACATAATCCATGAAGATCGCGCCCTCGTTGCCGATGCGATCGATGTTGGGGGTTTCGCCCACCATCAGGCCGCGATGGTAGATGCTGGGTTGCATCCAACCAATGTCGTCGCCCATGATGACGACGATGTTGGGTTTCTGAGCGGTTTGCGCCGCCGCGGGAGACGCGCCGATGCCGACCAGGAAACTTGACGCCGCAAAGGCTCCTATCGCGAATTTTCTAACACTTGCTCCCAAGTCCATTTCGCACTCCTTGCTGGTGCTGATATTCGCCTCCCTGAAGGAGGGTTAAGGTTAGGTGACTTAGTAAGACCGCGCGGGTCCAATTCTGTGTTGCGCTTCAGGCTTTGCCATTCTCCGATTGATCCGGTCTCCGTTGATCCCTGAATCGTTCCCGACGGATTGGAGTAGAACAAAAACCCGTCGAAGCGGATCTTGTAAGAGTCGTAGTCCTGATCGTTGTCTGCCGCATGCATCGCAGGAGCGCCAAAAGCGATTACCAGCGACATGACTGCGAGCAGCCTGATCACGCCTAGACAAATGGTCCTCAAGTGAATGCTCTTCGTTTCTTTCTCTCCTGCGAGGTTACTTTTCGGGCCCGAGCACCGAGCTCGAGACCCATTTCCTGACCAACAACGCAACTGATAACGATCGTTCCGGCTGCAAATCCACGGCACACAGGCGTCCCCCAGCGCAGCTTTCTTATGCAGCCGAGGGTCGCTAGAGCCGTATTGTTTGCGCAGAATCTATTGGAATTGAGCGACTACGGGCGGGCTGTGACATGGGTCACTTGCAGCCTATGATTTTTTCGCATCGGATTGATAACCTAGGTGCATGAATTTCGAAATACGCCTTCTGGAATGTGCTCTGGCGGTGGCGGAGCATCGCAGTTTCGCGCATGCTGCAAAGTCACTCCACGTGTCTCAGCCGGCACTTTCCCGCAGTATTCAGGCGTTGGAGCGACTAGCTGGAGTGCAAATCTTTGAGCGCGGGACACGCCACGTGGATGTCACCGATGCTGGTGCAATTTTCCTCGAGTATGCGCAAGAGGTGATGGCAAGCTCTCACGACCTCAGCCGAGAAATGGACTTACTAAAAGGGCTGGACAAGGGAGAGTTGGAGATCGGAGCTGGCACCTACGTTGGCGTTGAGTTGGTTGACCGCGCTATCGGAAGGATTGTCCGCCTCCATCCCCAAGTGCGGCTGCGCATCGCGAACGATAACTGGCTCAACCTTCTTCCACTCATGCGACGCCGCAATATCGATATCGCGGTAATAAACGTCCGCGGCCTAGCGCAAGAAGCCGAACTTCACATCACTCCGTTGCGGCGCGGTCAAGGCTACCTGGCGGTCCGACAGGACCATCCGTTGCTTCGGCACAAAGGCCCACTGACGCTGAAGGAGGTCTTGCGCTATCCCTTTGTCAGCACATCGCGTTTTCCTACTGGATTCTTGAGGGAGTTCGTCAGCGAGTCGACGGATGAAGAAAGCTCCTCACGATATGGACCGAAAACAGTTCCTTCGATCGCCTGCGAATCCATGACCATGATGCGGAACATCGCACAGGAGTCGGACGCAGTCGCCATGCTGCCATTGAGGGTGCTGCTGCCAGACTTGAAGACCAAAGCAATGGCGATTCTGCCAGTCGCATTCCCGGTGCTGAGCACCGAGTTTGGCATCGTTCGTTTGGCGAGGAGGAGCCTATCTCCGTTGGGCGAGCTGTTTGTGCGAACTCTGCTTGAAGTTGACGCTGAAATGGCAGCCCTGGAAGAGAAGGCATGCAAGAAACTGTTCCGGGGTCCTCAACGTAGAGCGTCTTAGGCGAACAGTTGCGCCCGCTAGTTGTCCCCAGAAAACGTCGTCAGCCGCATCGGGAACGGCGGTGCTCGACGGGCTTCCGAGCATAACGAAGACGGGACGACATATTCGACACTCGCCAAATTCTCTACTGAGTCAAGATGTGGCAGAAAGACAAAGACCCAAGTTATATGTGGCATGCATTAAGGCCGCCGCCATTGTTGAACCGGATGCGACACGGATCCAGCCATAAGCCATGCCCGTGACGGTGAACCATACCCAATGCGCTAAGTCAGTCGGCTGGTGAAGAAGTGCAAACAGGAATGTCGTAAGAATTACGGAGAAGACTTTGCCGGTAGTCTGAGCTAACAGAGGCAACAAGCATCCCCGAAAGAATGACTCCTCAAGTACTGGGCCAAGCGAAACGGCCAGAAACAGCAGTTCCATCAGCCCAATCTGCGGAGTGCTGCGATGGGAATAGCGCAAATAGAACGCAACTCCTACGGCCAGTAACGTTCCCGCGGTCAGTCCGACAATCACATATACCGGACGCGGCCAAATCCACCCCAACGGACGCAGGACCGGCCGGTGATGGCGAAGTTTGAGAACCAGATACAAAGCCAAGGTCAATGAGGCGATAACCAAGAACTGCAGCAGGACGCTTGGATTACTTAGGCCCGATCGAGCAAGAAGATGAAATCGTACGAGAAGACGCAGAACGAGGCCAATGAGCACGAGGACAAGGAAGAAGATACCGATATCCTCGTAGTTCCAATACGGTTTGTCATTCGCAAGTTCAACGCAATCCATCGAATGTTTACTCGCAGACATTTTTCCGTGCTGCGTCCGCCGTGCAGCCCATTGGACGAGCGTCACAGGGCCTGGAGATACCGGAATTCGGGAACCACCGCGAAGGGCACGGATGGCGAAACAACGATTTCTCCAACTTGGTCGATGCTTGTTGGAGAAGCGTTACCAAGGAATCTCGAGCCCTCGCGAACGTGACTGACTCTCTCCGGATGAAATCCCATCAATCGCGCGCAGGTCGCATCAGCAGCGACCGGATCATCCGCCAGAACGATCTTTCTCAGAGCGCGGGCGGTGCCATTCAGTGGGCCATTGCCTTCCATGGCCACGATGCCATCGGCGATCACAAAATTCACGGGAACGGTCGCGCATAAATCGAGAATGCTTTCCTGAATGCCTTTCCAATGGAGAATGTTCTTCGGCCATCCGTATCGCGCACCCGGCACGATGCCAAACATGTTCTTCATGCTGAGCGTGACGCCAGACCAGTGATGAGCCTTGATCTTTGGCATCGACACCAGGAAATCAGCTTCCAGCACCGTACGGGGAAGCCAGAGCTCCTTCATGCCCGTATAGCTCGCGCGTAGTCGACTACGAATCAGCTCGTCGCGGTTTAAGTCAACGAATCGAATTCTTTCGTCGCGAAGACTTTGCTCATAACCAGTTTGTGAAAGTACCAACTGCGTATCGCGTTGATGTCCCGGTCCCTCAGCAACCACCACGGATTTTGCGCCCATGCGTCGGAATGCTTCCGCCGCGGAGAGCACCAATAATGGGTGGGTGTTGATTGCATTGCCAGGAATGAAATCGACCAGGTTCGGCTTTAGGACTACAGTCTTGCCGCGGACGTTGATCGGGAAGAGGCGGAGAGCCGTGGCAAGGAGCTGGTCAAGCTCTTGGGAGTATTCGTGCGCATTCAAGACCGCGACGCGTGAACGCTTCAGTCGATGATCAAAATGAAACTTGGGCAGAAAAAATGGAGTCGTGATGGCAGAGCCCGCCGCCAAGGCCGCGCTCCCGACGATCAGTTCTCGACGAGTTATGCTCATTGCGCCACGCCAAGCGCCGACAAGCCCCGGGTCTGGTCCAGAGCCAGACTCGCTATCGCCAGCGTGCTGGTGTCTTCGGCGCTTGAGAGATCCGAAAGTCCAAGCAGGGAACCGGCAACCGTCCGATCCGACCGGCGGTGTGCAGCGAGTGCGAGACTTGCCCAAGCGAGACTCCAGGGAGCCGCAAGAGCAGAGACAACAGACTCCAAGTACTCCACGGCGCTCTGTACAAGCGGGTGCTGACCTCGATCTCGCAAGGCGAGAAGAGCAATGGCCGTATCGTCGATGTGGGGTGACATGCGACTTTCGTAGACCACCCCATTACCCGCGTTCCAGCCTCCGCCAGGGCAGGCACGATCGAAAAGCATCTGAATACCGTTATTGACCCGTAATGGAACGGACTCAAAACCGTCACACGAGCAAGGAATCTGGGTTAAAGCAAGAATGGCGAAGGCCGTGGGAACAACCCAGCTGGTCGTTCCCGGGAACCATGGCCAGCCATACTTGTCTGGGTCAAAACGGACGTGGCGATCAGCGGTGCGGAACTTCCATTTCCAAAACCAGTTTGATTCCTTGCCGGCGCAGTTCAGGAGCCAATGGATGGCCCGCAGCCTCGCCGGTATCGCAGGCACCACATCGCGAAGGGCAATGGTGGCCAACGAGGTGACATAAGCACCTCCTTCATCATCTCCGAGTACGGCCGGCCAGCTGCCATCGGGGTTCTGCGTGCGAAGCAGAAAGTCCTGAGCCCGTTCGATGTCGCCAGCAGGTACCGAATTGAGCGCCATTATCGCGTAGCATGTAGGTTCAACGGCAGGCTGAGAAGAGGAAGCCAGAGCAGCCCAGCCGCCACAGGGGAGCTGCCGTAGGGAGAGTTCAGCGATCACATTGCTGAGCACAAGGAGATCTGTCGTCACAGTGGGCACTTTGTAGTGCCAAATATCTTTACTGTCAAAACACACTGCAACGCCGCGCTGTTAACGGGCGTAAGTCCAGCGATGGCGTCACTGAAGCGGCAAAGAAGCCTGCGTCCAGTCAAAGTGCGATTGGTGCGAAGAACACCGGCGCCGACCCGGGAGGGTACGGGCAAAATACGGAAGAAGCATCGGGCAGCAGTCAACCTGCGATTGGTAAGAAAAGATTGGCCAGTTCCGTGCTCATGACCAGGCCCTTCAATCCGTGCATGGCGGTGGGACGCACCTCAGCCGCCAGTGGCCAGCCACATTGCATTTGGTGAAACAGACTTGGCTATAAAAATGGGGAAGCAAGATGCCGGAAGGCGAGCGTCCGTCTGAGGACTTGAGCCGACTGCCGCGGGCAGCAAGAGTGCGATTGGTGAAAGATACCTGGCAATCGTCGCGCGAACGAAGTGCTGAGTTGGAACTCGAGCCCGAAGCGTTCGGGGTCGCCGCCTGCGAGCTTCCTAATCCTTCACAGAGACTCCGGTCTTATGCCAGTCAAGATGAAACTGGTGGAAATAGATTGAGGGTGTGCAGCGAGCGATAAGGAGAGGTTCGAGGCAGCACATCCTTGGTCAGCCACCCTGCGATTGGTGAAATAAACGCCTGCTTCGTGAATTTCAATATCTCGAAGCACAGCGCTTCTGACGGCATGAAATGCCGATCTAACAGAATCATCAATTTCAGGCACCTGCTGCATTCGCTGCCCTCGCTGGATTCCGTTCGCTTCGCAGCGATTTCCTCGCACATGGACCACCGGATGACCCCAAACGCGCCCGATGCGAACTGGCGATAAGAGCCGTTCCATTGTAGTTTTCACGCCGGAAGGAACCCGACGTGTTCTCGTCCGCGAGTGAACTCGCCGCCAAGCTACGTGCGGCACGTTACATCATCGATCCAGTCACCCTGGATGTGGTTTATCTCGCAGCCCGTATGCGCAAGCCACTGCTGGTAGAGGGACCGCCAGGGTGCGGCAAGACGGAACTGGCTTATGCGGTAGCGGCTGCCGCCAATACGGTGGTGGAACGCCTCCAGTGCTATGTGGGGATTACCGAAGAAAAGGTCATCGGTAAGTTCGACGAGGCGCTCCAAAAACTCTTCCTCGATACCCAAGCCAGCAACCTCGGCGCCGAGTGGAACCAGATCCGCGCCCGACTGCACTCCCTGGACTTCTTTGCCGAGGGCCCGCTGTTGCGCGCACTGCGCTATGAGAACCAGCCGTGCGTGCTGCTGGTCGACGAGCTCGACAAGGTTGACCACAACATCGAGGCCTTACTCCTGGAAATCCTCAGCGCGTGGCAGATCACCGTTCCGAAACTGGGCACCATTGGAGCATCGACCATTCCCTTTGTTGTTCTGAGTTCGAACGAAGAACGACGGCTTGGCGACCCTCTGCGGCGACGTTGTTTCTACCTGCGCTTTGAGTACCCAACGGTGGAAAGGGAGAAAGAGATTCTCGCCATCCGAAGCGGGAGCGAGAGCCAACAGCTGCGCGGGCAGCTGGCCGGATTGGCGCACGCGCTGCGCGGCTGGAATATGGAAAAGCCGCCTTCGATCGCCGAAATGTTAGATCTGGCGCAAGCGCTGGAGATTCTGGGAGCCGAGGAGATCTCGCACGAGCAACGCGACTTGCTGCTGCCACTTCTGGCGAAGACCGAAGGGGACCGCAAGCGCCTACAGTTGCGTGCCGGCTTCGAAGGTTTAGTCGCGGACTCGAAACGTTATCGAGATGAAGTTATGGCCGTGGAGGCTGCTGCATGAGTTGGACCTCAGCCTGGGCTGCTGTGCTGTTAGCGACAAGCGCCGCAACACAAGCGGCCGAGATGCCGAAGACGCACGCCGAGTCAGTCCGTTGGGCCGAGTATTACTCCGCCGTTTATCGCGTTCCGATTGAACTGGTGGCGGCGATTATCGACGAGGAGTCGGGATGGAACCCGTATGCGATGTCCAAGAAAGGTGCAGCTGGGATCATGCAGCTGATGCCAGCAACGGCTGTGCGGTTCGGTGTTCGCAATCGGTTTCTGGTACGGGAGAACATCCGCGGTGGCGTCGCGTATCTTGCATGGCTGAAACAGAAATTCAATGGTGATTTCCGCTTGGTTACTGCTGCTTACTACGTCGGCGAGGACCCGATCTCTGCGCGCGGACTGAAGTTTTCATCGCCTGACGTTCAGGGGTATGTGAAGCGCGTCGCGCAACGGTATCGCGCGAGACGAATGTGCAGGCAACGGAGCGGGTTGCAGATTCGAAAGTCGAGGTAATCGATGAGAAACACTCTAATCATGGGGTTCCTCTCGCTGGCGGTGCTCAACGCAGCGTCTGTGGCTCAACAATCAGGCGTAGTTCCGCAGGTTCGCACCAAGAACACAACGGACAACAAGATCGCTGCTATTGAACTTCAAGCGCATTTTGTAACAGCGATCCGAGTCCCGGAGCCGGTGAACTCTGTCGTGGTGGGGGACCCAGCCCTGTTCCAGGTGGAGCATTCCGAACATGAGCCAGAGTTGGTGTTCGTCAAGGCCCTGACCAACGAACACGCTGAGAGTAACTTGCTGATCTCGACCGAAAGGGGAAGGCAAATCAGTTTTCTCCTCGTCAGCCGTGGCGAAGGTCCGAATCCAGCGAAGGTTGATTTCCTGCTGCGTTATCAGCTCTCAGGCGGGTTCTTGGTCGAACCGGACGCTGTTCCGTTCGCGCTAGTTGCGCAGACCGCGAGTGTGTCGAAGGCGCAGGCCGCGACCACGGCGACGGCTGGTCATGCCGCGGAGACGAGCGCCGCGTTGGTGCCCACTGCACTCAGCACGGCCAACTCCTCAGTCGAACCAGCCCCGATCCAACCCAAACCAGACTCTCTCGACAGCTTGTTGGAGCGCCAGGAACAAGCGCCATTGCCGGTGCTGTATGGCGAACGTCCGGAAAGCGATGAGGTGAAGGGTGACCGCTTGCGTGCGGGCATCAGCGAGGTCCTCGACGGAGGTCAGCAAGTGATCGTTCTGTTCTCGGCGGTCAACACCAGCAAGCACGCCATCTTGCTCATGCCTCCGCAGGTCCAACTCGGCGGCCAAGACAAGAGCGGAAAACTGATCAAGCATGAGCGCTGGTCCACGGCGGAGCAGCTGGCGGTTATCGACTTTCGCTTGAGCCGACGGCGGATCGGGCCCGGGGAACGCGCTGACGGTGTGGTGCTGTTTGAGCGGCCTCCCTACAAGCGATCAATGGAAACGTTGTTCTTGCAAATGGCCGAGTCGGGTGCCGTCGACAAACCGGCGCTGGCCCCCATCGGCTTCGGAGTCAGCACACTGCGGGAGGCAGCAAATAATGCTCACTGAGGAAACGAAGCGCGAAGACAACACAATTCGAACGACTCCGGAGGCGGACGTAGCTAACGAGGAGCTACCACCAGAGGAGCCTGGCAAAGGAACTTGGCGCGAAGCCTTCCGGACCGCCTTCGACAGAGCCCGACGGCAGCAGAAACCTGAAAGCCGGAGGGAGCTAGGGCGTGATAAGAGCAAGTCGCTGTTCCTGCTGATCGGAGCTTGCATTGCAGTGCTTTTGCTTTTCTTCGGTGTCTTCTCCCACCCGAAGAAGAAGATTGCGCTTCCCGGCGAGAACCCGCGCGGCGAGGCGAGCTTGGGACACAAGGTTACACCGGGGCAGGAGAACATCGATCCCAGCAAAGCGGCGACCCCGATGCTAAGTGCGGATGTACGTTCCGCGGATCCGGCGCTGGCTGGACAATTGACCCCGGAGGATATCGGCCGAACCTCACGATCTGGCATGGCACCCAAGCCAGCCGCTGTGACTCAGCCTGCGACCAAGCCTCCGCAGGACTACGCCCTGAGCAAGGTCGATTTCTCTGATCCTTCCGTAGGACAAAGCACTACCGCCACCAATCCTCCCTCAACGCCGTCGGAATCACCCTCGGACCTGAAAAAGCCCTCGCTGGTGTTCGTGCGGGCGACGGACCTCAAGCCGACCCTGAAGCCGAACTTGCCTGAGGCCTCTGATGAGACTCTGCCGCTTGCGGCGGGCACACGGCTGGTAGCGCGTCTGCAGACGCCCGTGAGTTCAGCTGTTTCCACTCCAGTAGTGGCAGTCGTTGAATACAACTACGAGCGCAATGGACAGATCGTACTGGCAGCGGGCGCAAAGGTATTCGGCCGGCTGACTCAGGTGAATCCGTCTGGCTATGTGGCTATTCAGTTCGGCCAGGTTGAGATGCCCGATGGGACGGTAGAAAAGCTCGAAGCGTCGGCCATGAGCTTGAATTTCGGGCCCCTGAAGGGCGATGTCTCCGGCAAAAAGACAGGCACGAAGTTCCTGGTACGTTCCCTGACTGGCATGGGCACAATCGCTTCGTATGTGGTCGGGCCACAAGGCTCGGCGAACAGCGGTTTTATTTCCCCCAACACCCTGATGCGCGAGCGGCTGGCTGATAACGTGGCCAGCGCGGGACAGGAGCAGCTCAACAGCTTAGCGTTCAATCAAAATCTCGTGGTGACGTTGCCAGGCAACACCCGCTTTTACATCGTTGTCCAGAAGCCATCTTCCGAGCGCCAGAGCGTGACTCCAACGACACGGACCACCGGGACAAGCAACGCCAGCTTTGCGGGCGGAGTGCCCACGCTGGACGAGCTTCGCCAGTTGATGCAGTTGAGAAGTGAAATCAACGAACTCTACACCCAAGCCAGCACCCAGCCCCCAGTTCAACCGCAACCGTAGCAGTGACTTGGAAGAAGGATCTTTGAAAACTGGGGCGCCGAGTGTGGCAAGAAGGAGGCTTGTCCGGCCAGTCTGGATGCCAGGCTGGCCACCCCAGTTCGCCCACACCACCTCTTTCCGATATCCACTTCATAATCCAGCGGACCAGCCGCGAGATGGGCTAAAGTAGGCTCTGTCAGGACGGCCAGCGACGAGAATCCGCGTCGCACCGGTCTTCCTCTGGGTTGGTAATGAAGTGGCGCGCTTGCCTCAAGAATGGTTCCTCAACACTCCAGTCCTCTGGTTGGCAGCCCTCGTGTTGATTGGCCTCGTGCGAGGCCCGCTGAGGAAAGCACATGCTCTATTGAGGAAGCCGTTGAAGTTCGCCGCGGCGACCTGCGTTGCGCTGGGCTTGATAGTTCTGTTGACGTGGGGACCCGCCCTTCAGGCGAGCAGAGGCAATTCTGGACTCAGCGTGCTTTGGTTTGTCCTTATGGGACTGAGCAGTGCTGGCTGGCTAGCAGCCTTCTTCTGGATTTTCATGGCACGACCTAAACGAACGATCGGAGCACGTCCCGCCGCCACTGGTGGCCACGTTCTGCGATCCGCAACCAAAACTGTCGAAGTGCCTCGCAAGGTACCAGCGGAACGGTTCGCGGATGTCGGGGGCATGGAAGAGGCGAAAGAACAAATCCGACAGCTAGTACGGGGACATTTGAATCCCGAAAAGTACGAGCGCTACGGATTGGTTAGGAATGGAATCCTCCTGTACGGACCGCGCGGAACAGGGAAGACCTTCCTGGCGAAAGCGACAGCGGGTGAGTTCGGTTTGCACTTCGAATATGTGTCCGCTCCGAAACTGTTGAACCGCTGGATTGGTGCCACTGGCGAAAACATTCAGGAAGTGTTCGCGCAAGCAGCAGGCCGCAAGCCGGTCCTCTTTTTCATCGACGAGATCGACTCGCTGGGAGGCGGCCGGCAGGATGCCATCAGTGACCCGGGAGGGGCTGGACGTGAATTCAATAACATCACCATGGCCCTGATGAGTGCGATTGACCAATACCGAAGTCTCAGCGGATTCGTATTAATGGCCGCGACCAATCGACTGGATGGGCTCGATGAGGCGCTGATCCGCGAGGGTAGATTTGACATCAAGGTACGCGTCGATCTTCCAAACGAGGCCACTCGCCTCAAGATTCTGGAAACGCAGCTCTCAAAGAAACCGTGGAAACGCTTCGACTTGCAGGAGTTCGCGCAGCGGACCCCGGGAGCCAGTGCAGCGAAGTTGCAGGCCTTGGTAGATCAAGCAGCAAATTACGCACTGATGGACAACCGCAAGATCGAAGCCCAAGACTTGCGTCGCGCGGTAGACGCGAACGGTGGTAAGGACCGGCCACAGTTGGAGCGTGTTGACTGGAACGATGTTGTAATCGCGGAGGGCGTCGCGCAGGATCTCAAGTCCATCATTCGCTTACTTGAGGATCCAGCGCGAACTCGTTCTTTGGGCATGGAGATCCCAACCGGTTTGCTTCTAGTCGGACCCCCGGGAACTGGGAAGACCTTGATTGCAACCCTGATCGCAAGTCAAACCAAGCGCAGCTTCTATCCGATAACGGCGGCCAGCGTTTTGGGCGGAGGCGTTGGAGATTCCGTGAAGCGCGTGTCCGCCATTTTTGCGCGCGCCAAGGAACACAGTCCAGCAATCGTCTTCATTGACGAAATGGATGGGCTGTTGCCCGCGAACAGCCGTTACCTCGCGCAGCACGATATTCAACTCGTCGACCAATTCTTGACGGAAATCGGCAGCTTGCAGCCAGAGAACAATGTGTTTCTGGTTGGGACGACGAATCATCCTGCAAACATCGATCCCCGAGTACTCCGAGGCGGCAGGTTCTCGGAAAAGATATTGATCCCTCTTCCGGAAACCCCACAGAGGATGCAACTGCTCGAGCGTTATCTCAAGGGCGTTCAACTGGAAGGCGGGTTGACCCTTGAAGAAATATCGAAGCGTCTGAGCGGTGCTCCAGCGGATCTGCAAGCCATTTGCACGGCCGCAAAGCGAATGGCCTTCAATCGAATTGCCGACAGTGACCGGCTGCCCCCATTGAACTGGTTGGATTTCGAACGTGCCAGCGAGCGTGTCCGCGGGGACATGGCCAAATTGGACAATGCCTCTTCGTACTAGACGCCTTTCCAAGTCTGAGTATCGCCAGCTTTCTTCTACGTCACCTTCCTCATCTGCCTTCCAGTCCGTTTGACAGCTTTTTGTTTCGCGGCTACTTTCCCTCGCACATCGACCGCTTTTCTGCAGCCAATTTTGGCGAATAGGAGATGGCGAGCGACCAGTCTAGGAAAGGAGAAGTCTTTGGTGAGGAAATTCCAGGCAGACCTCGGATGGAAGAAACCTTTGGTACTGGCGACGGTCCTGCTGGTGGCGGTTGTGCAGTTTGTGGCCGCACAGAACCTCGGTACGAGTCCGCAGTTCAATGTTGCGGTTCAAGGACAAACAGGCGCACAGCCGGAAGGCAGCTTCCTGAACTTTATCAACTGGATCGGCAACGTGATCGCGCCGGTCGGCGCCGGCGGTGCAGTGCTGGGCGCCGTCGTGTCGTGGCTCACGGGGCGCGGCTTTGGACGATGGTTGTTCGCCGCTGCTGCGTTGCTGGCTGTTTCAGGAGTTACCCGCTTGATCGAGTTCTGGATCACCAACGGAACCGGAGGAATTACTTAACCGTGTGCGGACCAGAAAAGGGCCGCCCATTAACCAGGCAGCCCGCATCGTGCGTGAAGCGATGCGGACTGCCTACAACCAGAACGCTTTTACTCGACGGGAGTCTCGATTTGGGGATCGGGAAAGATGGCAACTCCGCAGCTGCTCAACGACATTATCTCGGTACTGCTCTTGCTGGCACCGTCAGCCGCTCTACTGTCGCTGGTGGTCGCCGGGGTGAGTTTGCGGCGCGAAGGAACCATGACGTTCGCCATCGGAGGCGGGTTCACCAAGTGGATGTTTTGGGCAATTGTGTTTCTTACGCTTCAGCCAATTTTGAGCTGGTTTACCTCATTCGGCGTTCCGGTACCGCTTCCGAATGGAGGAATAGCAACCGGATGGCTGGCGAGTTTCCAAGCGGATGTGGCGCTGTTCGTCACCAACTTCGTCGTGCATCGACTGGTGCCAACGCTCGCGGCATTTTTTGTACTGCGCGCCATCCTGGACGCGGCTTCAGGTCAACACCCGTTGCCTTCGATCCTGGCAGCCATGTTCCTGCTCGGCACCCAGACTACCTACACCCTGCTGCAGAGCTACAACACTGGAACCCAATACGCGACGGTCGACGTCTTGGACAGTCTCTGGAATCACCTGGTCGGAACGGTGATGCCGATCGCAGCCGTGCTTGCGCTCGTGGGAGCGATCATGAACTTCGCAACCAGGAAACCATTTCTTCGACTGGTTGTTGTGGCCTTATCTCTGCTTACGACCTCAGCCATTTGGAAGTTGTTGGTCTCGATGATGTAGGAGCGCAAATGAATTTCGGGAACATGAGTTTCGATCACGGCATGCTTCATTTGGCGAACTGGCTGGGCAATGTGATTATGCCCACAGTTGCCGCCGCTTTCATCATTATCGCCATCCTGCAGTTTTCCAAAGGGCAAGAGTTCTCGCACAGCATGTATGGGGCACTGGCCTGTTTGCTGGTTTCAGGGTTAACGCGCGCTTTTGAGACGTTCGCGTCGCAGGCGGCCTGGAACAATCCGGACCTCTACTGGATTTCGATCAGAACCCTGATCGATTGGGTGGCAAACGTGATTTTGCCTGTGTACGCGGCGTCGCAGGTCGCAGCAATGGCATTGCGCTTGGGAATCTTCTCCCTGGTTCACCCTACCAGCGGCTGGCTACGGCACTTTGTAACTGCGGCGTTGTGCCTCATGGTGTCAGGCCTGCTTCGCTTGGCGGAATTCTTTGTAACTCAGGGAACTGGCGGAGTGACTTAGGAGGGAGTCGATGGCACTCGATGTAACACCGATTTACCGGAACTTGCGAACCAGAGTCACGTTCTTCGGGCTGGAAGCGGAGGACTTGTTCGCAATCCTGGCCGTTGCGGTCGTGATGAACATCTGCGGCAGGTTTCTGAACCGCGAAATGTTTGGGCTGCCGATGAACATGGTGCTGCAGTACCTGGTCCCCATTCTAAGTGTGCCCGCTCTGATGCTGTTCAAGTACGGCAAGCAACGTGGCTATTTGTTGGACTGGGTACTGTTCCACACCAAGCCTCACGTGTATTCGGCTCTGGAGCACGACCGTGAACTCACTCAGGAATACATCAGGGATTAGGAGGGGGCTGGCATGCCGTTAAAGACGGAACAGTACGAGAGGTCATTGGCGCAACCACCACTGTGTGAACAACTGAAGGTCCGCGATCTTGCCGACAATCTCTTGATCCAACTCAATGGGTCATTCGTCGCCGCGTACCGGGTGAGCGGTATTCACTCGTACTACGCCAGCGATGAAGAACGGAACCGGACCAAGACCGCGCTGGAAGCGCTGATTCGCTCCTTGCCGGAACGATCGATGCGCCTGCAAGCGCGATTTGAAATTGCCGAGGGCACTTCCGAGCTAATCGCACGCTACAACCAAGAACAACAGAATCCCAATGCCGTGTTGCAGGCAGTCGATCGCGAACAGTCCGATCTCTGGTCGAAGAAGAACGATGAGGGCTATTACCTGCAGCACATGCTGCACTTTTACTTCATCTGGGATCCCCGTATCCACCATCAGTCGCCGGAGTTCGAGTGGAAGAAGAAAATGCGCGGTAACAGCTTCAGCATGTCGGCGACTAAGTGCATCGAGCGCAGCCGGAGAGAGCACGAGGACCTGGTCGCGGAATTCAACAGCCTCATGTCCGGGGTTGAGGCCACACTGCAAGCGACCGGTATGAAGATCGAGCGGTTGACGCAAAACGAGATCTTCCTGGAGGTGAAACGAGCACTCAATCCGCTGGTAAATGACAAACGGCCGTTCCTTCCTCCGCGAGAATCGCTGATCTATGAGAGCGCTCGAAGTCAGATGGCAAGTGTCAACATCGAGGATGAGCTCGATGAACATGTCAAGATCGGCGGGCTGCTGTACTCGTTCGTCAGTTTGAAAGACCTTCCCGATGCCACTTTTCCCGGAGTGTTGCGGGAACTGCTAGTGATGGACTTTCCCATCATCATCAACGCCGAGGTTGTACTCCCGGATCAGGCAAAAGCGGTGAAGCAATACAAAAGCCGTCTCCGCAAAATGACGGCGGCACAGAAGGACATCCACGGAGGTTTCCGGCTGAATGTAGACGCACAGGTGGCGGAGCATCAACTGATCAAAGTGTTGCAGGAGTTAATCTCAAGCTCGCTGAAATCCTGCCAGCTCAGCCTGACCATCGCTGTCCGGACATCACGGCCAGCCTGCAATCGTTTTGAAGCGGAACAAGCGGAGCGCATTCTCGCCGATCGCCGGCAGAGGGTGTTGCATGCCATCGGACGCATGAATGGCGCCCGTGGCATTCCCGAGACGTTGGCGCAAAAGAGGTTTTTCTTTTCTGGCCTGCCGGGGCTGGCTGAGGTCAACAAGCGGGAAAAGGACGTGCTTACGTTGCATGCGGCCGACCTGCTTCCCGTGGAGATGCCATGGAGAGGAACGCCAAATTCTCCGTTGATGTTGTTTGAAACCCCCTACCGGCAGCTCATACCGTTCTCGCCGTTCGATTCCGGACTGGGCGACGCCAACATGCTCATTATGGCGAAGAGCGGAGGCGGTAAAACATTTCTCGCGCAGCTCAAGCTCTTGATGATGGCCCGTGCCCGTCCGCTGGTATCGATTCTGGAGCGTGGAGACTCCTACGAACCATTGGTCGACCTGATGGGCGGCCGGGTGATCAATGTCGATCTGGATGGCCGAGAGACACTGAATCCATGGGACCTCCCGGAGGGCGAGGTCGTCCCGACTAACGAGAAGACGGCTTTCCTGAAGAACCTGACTCGGCACATGCTCGGCGACAGCCACGGTACAGACACGTCGCTGTTGGACAACGTGCTGACCGACGCGATCACACGAGTCTACAAGCGCTGCTCCATCCGCTACTCCAATCCCATTCCCACCTTCAACGACCTGCGGGAAGAGCTTGCCAATTGGCGTGACGCCGAGAAGATGCAGCGCACGATCGATGAGGCGCATCTGGCGGCGATCAAACTGCGCTCGTGGACTGAAGGCGGAATCTACGCCAAACTCTTCGACCAACCAACCACCATGCGCCTCGACAGCGACTGGCTGTTTTTCAATGTCGAAGGACTCAGCTCCGACCCACGCCTCGAGACGGCGATGAGCATGCTGATTGCAACTGCAATGTCTGGTCGCGCCACCGGAAAGACTGGACGCCCCAGCATCACGGTACTCGATGAGTGCTGGTTTCTGCTGGACTCAGCGGCGCTTGCCCCCGAAGTTGTGCAACTTTACCGCACAGCCCGCAAGCGGAACTCCAGCGTGTGGGGCATCAGCCAGACAGTCGAAGACTTTGTTGGCACCGAGTTTCAGCCTCGAGTGCACGGACCCGGGATTCTTAAGAACGCCAGCACGAAGATCATCGGACAGCAGCCCGGCGATGTAACCCCTTTGATCAGCCACCTCAACCTGAATCCGGTAGCGGTGAATCAAGTGAAGACGTTTGGCGCCCCGCGGAAAGGTCGCAGCGCCGAGGTACTGCTGGCGATCGGAGAGAAGGCGGAGACAACTCAGACCATTCGAATCGTGCCCACGCCGTTGTCCTACTGGATATGCACCACGTTCCCCCGGGAGAGGAAATACCGTGCATGGTTCTTGAAGAAGCATGAAGAGATGCCGCTCTTGCAGTGCTACCAGGAACTAGCCAGAAAGTTTCCGCAGGGTCTGGCAGATGTTTCGCTGCTGCCAGAAGAGGTCTCCGGCGAGGTTAACGGTACCGGTCGCGTTAGGGAAGCCGTCGACAAACAGCTAAGGGAGCACGCAGGAGGCTTAATGCCCTCGAGGAGGAAGGAGAGAAATGCATTTGTTGATTTACATGCTGTTCTTCGCGGCGCTCTGCTGGCTGGTACTGACCGTACAGAACCAAAGGCGGTTGGTGGCGGTGACGCTTGCCGGAGTCATGGTTGCGACGCTCGTGGGCGCGCCGCAGCCGGCACAAGCGCAACTGGGACTATTGCAGGCCATTCAAGCGGTCCTCAATGTGATCAATGGGGTGATTCAGACGGCTCTGACCTCAATCAACAGCGTGCGAAGCGCCATGAACAATCTGCAGCAGCTGGTGGTGTGGCCTCAGCAGTTGATTAATCAGGCTAGAGCGCAGGTGACACAGATGATTGGGCAGTACCGAAACCTGATGAGCAATATCTTCCAGATAAAGCTCAACAGTGCCACATTGCCTACTCCCCAGGCGCTCGAAGCTGTGATCCGGGACCATCAGGTGGGGAATTTTCCAGCATTGACCTCTATGTTTACGAACAACTACGGCGCAATCCCGGTTTCTACGGCGGCCAATCCGGGGGACCGCGCCATGTCAGACATGGATGATGCACTGGCGCTCGACAACTTGAAGACGCTGAAAGCTGGCGACCAGGCGACGGACATAGAACTTCAATCAGCGGATGCGATTGAGAATTCGTCCGGCCAAGCGGCCCCAGGCTCCGCACCATTTTTGACCGCGACCGCGATCACTTCGGCGATTCATGCACAGGCTCTGACGCAAAAGCTGCTGGCCGCTGAGTTGCGCCAGGAAGCGGCTCGCATCGCGCATCGCAACACGCTTCGGAAAGAGAACGCCACCAATACCACGGCACTGCGCGGAGTTCTGGTGAACCTGTTGCAGCACCAGTAGGAGAGGAGAAGGCACTCCATGAAGAGACTGACAGCATTGTTGAAGGCAACCGGAACATGGTTCTCCGGCCATAGACTCCGGGCCTCCATTCTCGCCGTTGTGCTTTTGTTCACGGCTCCGTGGCCGGCCAGGGCCCAGATCATTTCCCCCTGCTGCGCCATGCTGGTGGCCGGGCTGTCGAGCATCCAGTCGGCGTTGACCAAAGTCGTCGGCGGAGGACTGAACCAGATCCTGGGAGTTGACAAGGCCATGCAGCAGTTTCAGCAGGCCGTGGTGTGGCCCCAGAACCTGATCAATCAAGCGAGAGGCCTCGTGGGTGCCCTGCAAGGGAACTTCAACCAGATCCAGACTTTGATGAGGATCCCAGTTAATAGTGCCACGCTGCCTGTCTCCCAACGACTCGAGCAGGTGTTGCTCTCGCGCAATCCGAATCAAATCGTGCAAACGTCGGGCGCCTACACCGCTCTCTACGGGCCGGTTCCCGCACCCACCTCCGCGTCGCCGCAGGTCCTGAACATGGTGGACATGACTGATGCAGCCTCGCTGGCGGCGATGAAACGGGCTATCGAGATCGATGCTTTGGCGGACCTGGAACTTCAGGCGGCAAATCAGCTTAACCAAAGCATCCAGACTGCGGCTCCCGGGAGCGCTCCCATTATCGAGGCTCAGGCTGATGCCTGGCTGATCCGGGCGAATGCATACACCCAATCCGCGACCGCAGACCTCATGCGCTTGCGCGCGATTGATCTGGCGAACGCCAGCGCCGACGTCAAGATGGGAGCAACGAACACGACCAGTCTGCGACAGGCTTTGGCAAATCTGATGCAGCACCAGTGAGTCATGGGATAGAGGACGAGCGTTATGCCGAGTTTCTACTTTGAGCAGCTATTACAAAACGGATTGAACGGGATCGACCAGCAAGGAATCACGGCAGCTGTCTTGCAGATTGCCGGAGTCGTTCTCGTCCTGAGCCTCTTGTGGTCAGTTTATGAAGCGTATAGCAGCGGCGGAGACGTAAGGCTGCTTGGTGTCGCTGCGGTTAAGTATTTGGTCTTGGGATTGATCTTCCTGAACTATCAGAGTGCCTTTCGAGCTGTGAACGGCATGTTCAACGGTGTTGCCGATGGTATTTACAACCTCTCGGGCGGGTTAGATGTAATCAAGGCTGGGACAACAGCCTTGCCCAAGCCTGGCAGACAAACCCCAATTGGTTCTCTTCGATATGGAATTGGGTTACGGGCGGTATCTCAGCCATTGTTGCTGGGCTGATAACGCTGGTCGGTTACCTCATCCTGCCCTTCACCTACACCTTGTTCACACTCTTCTATGCCCTGTACGGCTCGATCTTGTATGTGGTCGGTCCGTTTGTGCTGGCATTGATACCGTCACGTGGACTCGGCCAATTAGGCAGAACGTACTTCGTCAACATGATGATCTTCCAGTGCTGGGGCCTGCTGTACGCAATCCTGCAAGCTCTTATGTCGGCGCTACAGATCACAGATCCGATGCAGTTCAATGGCTCGTTCCTCCAAGCGTTTGTCGGTTCCAGCCAGATGATCGTGATGAGTGTAGCCAGCGTCCTGCTCTCGATCATGATTGCCCTCATCCCCTTTATCGCCAGCCGCATCGTGCGTGGCGACATCGGCAGCACCCTCATGACAGTGATGAGCGGCGTGATGACGGCTGGCGCTGTGGCCTCGGGACTGGCCTTCGCCGGGGGTGGCGGGCTGGCCGCGGGACGACAGGCTACTTCTGGAGGTCCACCCTCTCCTCCCTCCGGTGGCGCTGGTTCTCTTAGTCAAGGCAGTAGCCCCATTCCGCAAGGAACCGGCGGAGGAACAGTAACAGGAGAGTCGAGGTCACCCTCACCAATCTCCGATGGAGTCGCTGGAGGGGCCGTTGCCAGAGTGGCTGGCAGTAGTGAAAGTCCAAATCCTCAGGGACTTGGTTCGGCCTCACAGAGCGGGAGTGAATCGCCTTCAGCCAATGCGCGACCAGCTAGCTACAGCGGTCGCAGCCTTGCCGGTTTGGCGGCGTGGCAAGCCGGGCACGCTATCGGCCGGACGATGCGTTGGGCCGGAATGGGTGCAGAATGATGCGAAAACCACAGCCGCAAAGGGAAGCGCCGGAAATTGCCAGCTTCACCCGGTATTACGAACACGACGGCATGCTCCGCGCGTACGCCAACCGCGCCATGTTCTTGGCAATCCTGTTTGCGGTGATTGCGATTAGCTCACTCGGATTCGCCATCTACATCCGCGTCCAGCCTCCCACCGTCATCCGCGTCGACAAGGATGGTAATGCGTTCGTAGTGGGCGGCGGTGCACGGCAAGACCGAACCTCGCAGATGGCGATGGTATTGGCGGCGCAAGCTGCTGGCGCAGACGGAACGGCTTCCGAAGGAGTGGCTCCGACGGACCTGGAAGGCAAAGCCGTCGTTCGCAGGTTTCTCGAACACTACCTCTCCTACACGCCGGATTCCGCACCACGCAACTTGGCTGAGTCGCTAAACATGATGACCAACAACCTGCGGACCTTCACCCTGAACAAACTGCGGGACGACGATACCGTCGGGAAGATCGTGCAAGATCACATCATCTCGGATTTAAGAATTCGCTCAATCGAGCGCATCAAGGATGGGTCATGGAATTACGTGGTGTTTGGAGTGAAGGAAGTACACAAGGTTAAAAGCGGTGCGGAAGTCACTGACCGCATCGTTGGTCAATATAACGTCCGGCTCGTTCAGGAGCGACGGAGCGAATTCAATCCCAGCGGACTGCTGGTGGCCGAGTATTCCGAGAAGCAGATGGTCGGCGAGCGGGACAACGGGCTCGAGCAAAAAAGCGAATTGGACAAATGACGATTGCAGGTAACAGGAGTCGAGCATGACAAGCGCGGCAACGACGGAGATGGTTCCGGCGACACGAACGAATAAGACCGACATCAGTACGGGAACTACGTCAGCCCGAACGAGACGTTCTCGTGCCGCCTCGGACGAGGAAAGCCATGGAAATGCCCGCTATTTCCTCGCGAAGGCCAGCGCCACCGACGGCATCCCCGCGTTGGATCGGGAGGTGACGAGCGAGGGCGAAGCGCTGGTCGAGGCATTGCGGTTGGGAGTCACCTATTACGAGGTCCAGGAATTCCGGGTAGTACCGGATTTTGCCGGAAGGAAGCCGCAGCTCAATAAGGAAGCGGTAAATGGCAAGTAGAGTCATGAGGTTTTCATAGCACTGGCTTCATTTACAGATGATGTTGATCTGTGGTGAGCGATCCGCAAGCTGATTGCGGTTGAGTGCTGGTCTGGTTCGGTTCGCGAACCTGGCCGGGAACTGTCAACGTTTTCGACCAGGACAGCGAAGGGACCGCACGAGCGCCCTCCTTTCTGTTCTGGCACCACGCAGAAAGAGAAGGAGGAAAAGATGGTGAAGCAACGGTTTCAGGTTCTGTTCCGACGTTGGCTTTTCACCGTGATGAAGATGGTCGGGCCAATCCTGTTGTTCGAGGTTTGTGTTTTGGTCCGGCAGCACCTTCAGTACGTGCCCCTCAGCATCTCGGATTTACTGCTGGGAGCACTTTTGGCTTTCCTGCTCACAGCTCTGCTGTGTTGGCTGTGGGCATTAGGAGAGTGGTTATGGTCCAAACTGCGCAGGTTACGCGGATTCTTGAGCGAGCTACGGCAATGCTCCAGAAGCTATTGGAATCCTGAAGCAGTGAGGACGAACAAGGCGTAGCAACTACAACTCGTGTTGGCCGGCGCTTTGCTGCCTGGCCGAAATCTTCTGGTTCGATTTTCGGCAAGGGCAGCGAAGAGACTGGCACGAGCCGTCTCCTCCGGCTGTCCTTGCCCGACAGCTTGAAGGAGAACCGCAATGCCAAGTGCTACGAATTGCGGCGTCAGCCCGGTGTTGGCGCTCGAACTTGACCGAAACGGAAGCGTATCGAAGAAGACCATGAAACTGGATAGGGAATCGCAACTCACCAACAGCCTCTTGCATGGGCTTTATCCGGGAATTCACGTTGCCACGGTTGATGTGCCGACGGAACCGCTGGATCCCTGTGAGCAGGCCATGGTCGAGCAAGCGCTGACCCGAATCGAGGTTGATGGGATTCGATACAGCCTCGTAGGAGCTAGCGGCAGCGCAAAGAACGGTAAGTTCTATGCCGTCGAGAGTTCCTTTGAAAAGAAGCTTGGGGAGAGATTCCGATTCTCGCCGCAGGCTGCAATCACCTACTTCGGAATCCTGGTTTCCTCGTGCAAGGTTCTCGTCGAGGAACCGGATTGCCGCGTCATGGTGGTCGATGATCACGAATTCGGTACCAACGACTGCCGGGGATGGATCTCGCAATCGTTGTTCCGGAAACTCCAGCACAAGCATCAGGCCGAGCTTTTATCCAGAGAGATGGAGAGATTGCATGCGCAACAGGTCGCCGGCCGATCTGAAGAGCAGCAAGAACTTCCACTGACTGAGGCAGAAGAAACGGCGCTGATCGAACAGGCGAAGCGCAGGATTCACGGCAGGCAAATCGGCGCGCATCGCTTCTATCAATTTCGTCTGGCGTTCGACAGGACCCAGGCGAAGGGCGCATTCAAGGTCATGGCGGATGAAGTCGCGCGGCATCTCGATGCGGACATCATCCTGCCCAGATCGTGCGTGAAGCCCAAGTACCAGGGAAAAGTGTTGCGGACGATTCGATCGTTCATGGGAGATCGTCAGGCACATACCTTCCGCGGTCCAGTCATGGTTGGCTTTCGCGACGTCTCCCGCAACCTCGAATTCAATTCGAGCTACACGCTGCTGGAACACGCCCCGGAAGATTCGATTGAACTGGAAATCAAGCCGTACGCTCTCAGCCAGATCGAGAAAGTACGGCAGGCCTTCGAGTCGAACAACTTCACCGAGCTTTTTGAGTTGCTGGGCACAAAGGAAAGCCAGCGAGTCCTGGAGCACGATGAAGAACCGAACTCGGACTACACCTCGGACGAATACACAGTAGCGCAGGCAGCTTTGATCGCCGACGCTACCGGGTACATGTTGAAGCATCCCTTCATTCAGCATCACCTCCAGCGGGTGTTGATGAAATGGGCGTATCGGCTCTGCACCAGTGGTGGCTTCCGTCTTCCCGGCTTTGCCCTCGCGGACGATGGCTACCTCTTCCTGCATGAAGGACAAGTCATCTGTGGTTCGGATTGGATTCCCAAGACCAGCGCTATCGCCGAATCAAGTTGCCGGCGTGGTCTGGTCGTGCGCTATCCCATCCGGATGAAAGAAGACCTCCTGCCAGTCGAAAACCTGTCAGCGGACGACACCGTCCGTCTGTTGGCCGAACACCTGGAACAGCGTGGGTGCCAACTTTCGGAGGAAGGTGTTTCTGCCATCGCTCGGGAGCAACTGCAGCTGAGGGGCACGCTTGTCCTTCATTCGGAAACCGCTGCGAAGAAATGGTGGAGATTTTGACTTCGATATGGTGTGCCTGGTCGAAGACAGCCGTTTTCCACGGTTCGTCGCAGACCGGTTCACTTACGAAGAGCAGCACTCTGCCGTTAAGACCAAGAACCCAAAACCCCCGAGTCCCTGGTGGAACCTTCCGCAAGTTTCGATGCAAGCGCGCGGGAATCAGATCGGCGCCATAACCGACCTGAAAACTTCGTGCCTGGCGAAGGGAAGGCCGGATCTAGCACGGGAGTTGGTGGACCAGCTTCAGAACGCGCTCGATCAGCTGAAGCACGGTACCCAACCCGACCAGGAGGTCATTCGCAACATCCGCAACGACGTTCCTCCAGCGCCTTGGCTGAAGTTGAAACAGAAACGCCGAATCGAAGACATGGACGAGCACATTGACGTCGATGCCAACGACAAGGTGGGAAGACTGTACAACTTCACGCGCAAGGAACTGGGGCGGTTCTTCGGCAGTGCAGCCACGGCGCGTTTGAGTGATTTCCGGGGAGTGATCGGAGGACAGAGCTTTACCCCAGAGATCTATCGAGAGTGCTTCGTGGTCAACAGATACTACGGCAGCCGAGTGACCGAGATCATGGGCCGGCGCCAACAACTTCTAGCCGAGTTGGAGAAAGCCAATGCGGACATCGAGGCGAACAAGCACGATGCTGAGGCCCGCAAGCAGCTCTTCTTCAAGCGTAACCAGGCTTCCGCTGCGTTGAATGCTTATGAAAAACGCGCGGCAGAAGAGCTGAAGGCGCTGGTAAACGGACTCCAGAAATGGAGTAGCAGCAAGAACGGAACCCGATTGTCCTATCTGTCGGCCTTGCATGCAATCGTGTGCCGGGAACGACGGGCAACTCCGGACCCGAATGCGGTGACTGGGACCGGATCAATCGTGTTCTACAGCTTTCCACAAGAGGTCGTAAACCAGATTGCGGAGCGAACCGGTGGCCGACCAGTCACCGTGGAAATTCCCAGTCTGTGCGACGGCGAGGTGGAAATCGACTCGGAAGGGCGAATCTTCCTGGTTCAACCCTTCACTCAGCCCAACGGACAGATCATCGAACGCCTGATCTTCATGGCGCAAGTCACGAAGGCGGGGGAAGTGTTCACCGATCGCGACGAGAAGGGCTCGCCCGTCGTGCTGGAGCGAGTGCGGAAGTTCCCGATCAAACCAGGGCGCAGTGCAATATGCGATGGGAAGGTGATCTTTCCCGACACGCAACAGCGGCCCCAACTCCCCGACAGAGGTGTTGTTCCGCTGCTTGCAACCAATTAACCACAGCCGTCCAGGAGACTTTTCCCCCAGAGTCTCCTGGGCTTCACCCAATTGGAAAAGGGAAGGAGGAAGGGAACATGCGAAGAATCAAGGCGATTCTGATTTTGCTGGCAGCCACAGTCGTTCCACTCATTGGCCAGAAAATTGGAACCGAAACCAGTGACCGCACCACGGATTGTGCACCTGAAGACCGCACTCAACCACCTAACTGTCATCGAAGTTGGAGAACCCGTTCTTGAGGTCGCGGCGGGAAGCCCTTCCTTCAAGGTCGAGTGGCGGGAGAACAAGGTCTTTGTTCAGCCCACGGAAGCCGATGCCGCCACCAACCTGTTCATCTGGACGGCGAGTCAGCGCCTGAATTACGAATTGGAGCCCGCCGGGGCGGTGGCGAGCATGGACTTCGCCGTTGACCAGGCCCCCGTACACACTGCGGAGCCAGTAAAGCCCACGGCTGCGACTACTCCCGTGCCGATTTCGCCCTCGATTACAGAACTGCTGCTGGCGGGAAAACCGATTCGAATGCTGCCTTCCAAACAGCGCTCCTCGAAACCAGTGGAGGTATGGATCAGCGACCTCTATGAAAAGGATGGTCAATTACTGATCCGTTACGCGGTTCGGAATCACGGCGCGCAGCCCTACAGCATCGACACACCACAGGTGTACCAACTGGACGGGGTGCGCTCTTCGCAGTCCCTCTATGGCTTTCGTCGACTCGCAGCTGGGTGACGAGCAGATCACCAAACTCAAGATCAAACAAGAGACTCCGGTGAAGGTGTTGGATGGGCAGTTGCAGTCTGCGCACATTGCGCCGGGCCAGGAAGTGGTTGGTGTGGTGGCGTTGCAAGTCGACTCAAGCCCGAGTCCGACGGTCCTGCGTTTGCAGTTTCCCAGCATGAATGAATCCGGAGACACCTCGAATCAAGCCCAGCAGACGCAAATCGCTGCGTTTCTGGTGCGATAGCGGGAACAGAATATGGACTCGAGAGCAGAAAAAGAACCCGTTCGAGGAAAGCGGACTCACGACGCCTTGCGGATGTACTTGCGTAGTCGACCGGACATTGGCCTACGCCGGGCCATCTGCGATGGAGTACTCGAGTCGGCCAATCCGTTTGACGGGAATGCCACGAGATCACCCAGACGCTGGTTTGTCTTGTCTTGTGTGCTAGGGGCGATGGGAATGGGCTTCTTTGTTTACTTTAACAACCTTCTGTAACTGGATGAATATGACACGCTAATAATGATTCCAACCGTCCAAGACCTCCGATGCCTTTCGAGCTGGGCATAGAGGCCCAAGAGCTGATTCGCGACTGGGAATTTCTGTTCTGGGCTTTCCTGATCTTCGGCTTAGGCCGGTTGATATGGCTGTATCTGTCTCGGCCAGGAAACAACGCATTCCAGTTGGGTCTGGCGTGCGGTTTCGTGTTCTGCGGCATTCTGGGGTTTCTGATGCGCTGGGTATTGAGCCCAAAGAGACGGTGAGAGGAAAAGCACCATGGAGAGCACCGAGATTCGCGATCCGAAAGCGACGACACTTGGTCTCCGCCAGATTGAGACGTTCGTGTTTTTCGCTGCGATGCTGCTGGCGATCACGCTGGAAGGTGCGTGTGTGTACTGGTTGTGGCTGCCCGGTAGCATCCGTGGTCATTCGGAAACCCAAGTCACCTTGGTTGGCGAGTGGACGGCTGCTACTTTGCCTCAATGCTGGCTGCTGGGAGCAGTGGTCGTACTTGTGTACCGCGCTGTCCAGATGCTTATGTCACGCCGAGCGTCGGACTTTGACGACCTGTTGAGCAAGCGGAAAGCGTTTGCGCGCCTGTGGCGATGGGTGATGGCGGTGGGTTGCGTGCAAATTTGTGCTCTCTACCTTGATCGGGTGACCAGGCTGCAGTGATGCGCGACTCGTACCCCCATCGGCAGCAGAACCCTCCAGTCTTAGAAAGCATGGAAATCGTGGTTGCCGTCATCCTGATGGCAGTTTGCTGGTTTGCCTGGTACGTGGCCCGTGAGCGTTTCCTCTTCAGCAACCGCCAGATTGCCGAATTGGCCTGCTACCTGGCTCTGGCCGGACTGGCAATCGCCGGTTCCACGATCCTGATCGTCACGGCACGTTCCCGACGAGAAAAGCAGTGGCCACATCCACCAATGGTCGTTTCCCGCAAACGGGACGAACGGTTTACAGCCAACGCTTGGAAGCAAGACGCCGTGGTTCTTGGCTACGACATCCACGGTAATCCCTGGTACTGGCCGGACAGAGTGCGCGTCATGCAGGGCATCGTGCTGGGCATGACCGGATCCGGCAAAACCACACTCCTGAAGAACATCATTACCCAAGACATGGCGAGAGTCGTCGGTACCCCGAAAGACCCACACCGGTTGCCGATGGTGATCTTTGATGGCAAGGGCGATCTTGAGTTCTTCTACGACCTCCTGCCGCATGTTCATCGTGCCGGACGATTGCACCAGCTACGGGTTCTGAATCCCGCGCGCCCGGACATTTCTGTCCGGTATAACCCGTTCTACTGTAGCGACGAAGATTACATGTCGGTCGTCAACATGGTGTTCGGTTCCTTCAACCTGCATGACGAATTCTTTGCCAAGCACCAGTTGAACTACCTGGCCGACATCGTCCGTGTGCTGGTGCACACCGGCCAGAAGTTCAATTTCTACGACGTGCTGGTGATGGCAATTGACGAACAGGTGCTGCGAGAACAAGTCGAGAAGGCCCGCCACCGCATGGAACACGACGCGTTCATCCCCGTGCAGCGTCGTCTGAATTTCGAGATGTCGGTGAAGAACCTCTACCAGTCGTTCGGCGACCGCGAGCGCGTTCCGAAGATCCAGGGTCTCGTTAACGAGTGCATGACATTCCTGGACGACGAGCTCAGTGTAATCACCGGTCCGTACGAAGAACTGCTGTCCTTGGACGAGGTAATCGAGCAAGAGCTGATCCTGTTCGTCACATTAAACGTGAACAAGAACACAGAACCCGTCCGGGCTCTGGGGAAGATGCTGCTGCAGAACCTTCAATTGGTGGTGGGAAAGCGGTATGAGAGCGAGGAGCAGCGACGGCGAACCAATCGGCCGATGTTCAGCGTTGTACTGGACGAGTTCGCACCCTTCGGATATCGGAACTTCGCACAGATTCTGCAGACCGCCCGTGGCACTCACACTGCGTTTCTGTTCTCGATGCAAAGTCTCCCACAACTCATGCAAGTCGGGCGGGGCTTTAAGGAAGATGTCACTTCGGCTCCGAACACTACTCTGACGTTGCGCACGCGCGACGAAGAGACCGCCCGCTATTTCCTCCGCGCCTCAGCGGAGCACACCGTGACACGGCGCAGCGTGTCGATGCATCGCTGGCGCCTCTTTGGTTACGAAAAGTACGAGGCAACCGACCGAGCCACCGAAAGCGAAGACCGCGAGACGCGTGCACTGGATGAACACATTAAGAACCTGCCGAAAGGACAGATGGAGATCCTGATGACGGACGACACGCGCGGAACATTGCACCAGTTGTTACATGTGCGTCCGCCGCAGGATGTAACGATCCCGAATTTTGAGCCGAAGTTGTACCCACGGTTGCTGGAGTCCGTGGAGCAGTCAGCCGGCGCAAACCTGCGATTCAAAACGCCGGAACTGGCTGCGACCAGGCGGTTTGCCCGTCGCGGATAAGCAAATGTCGGATACGAACATGAAGCACATTCTTGCCTCAGTCACGCTCGCAGTGGTTGCGCTAATGGCGACCGTGCCTGTAAGCGCACAGTTGGAGGGGAATCCTCGCCGAACCAGGGATACGCAAGAGCAATCGCAACCAGACGCCCGTCTGCGAGCAGAGTCCACCATACCGATATACCGACACGGTGACACCTGGTACGAGTTCCTGCTGAAGCAATTCAATCCTGCCAATTTCGATTACGGCGAGTGGATGGAGGAACGTCGGCAGCTATTCCTGGACGCAAGCGCGCGTAACCCTTATTTCAAGTACAGCGCAGGTGTGACCGTCGCGCTACTGATGCTGATGGGCGTTTGCGTCAAGCAATGGATCGATCACCGTCGCGTCCTGTGGGTCACGGCTGAGATGATGACCGACTTGTACAACCACGACCTCTACTCCCGGAATGTTGCTGAGAAAGCAATCGAAAAGTACAACCGGCACATTGAGCGTTGCAACCGCGCAATCGAGGCAAGTCAGCATGACACAGCATCTCCCGGAGTTGAGACGGACCAAGAAGGGTGGCGGACGAAACTGGAGCAAGTAGCTGAGGAAAGAGATCGCTACTTGCGCGAACGGGACGCTGCGCAGAAAGAGTTGGACACAAACCGTCGGACGTTGGCTGAGTTGTCACTGCGGCTGGACACCATGTCAGCAAAATCGGGCAGCAACGGCAAGGCCGGTGCATCGGTCGAATTGAGCACCTCTGACCCTACTGTTGTCCGGCACATCAATAACCTGCAAGAGCAAATCTACGCCGAGCGCGAGACCAACAAGCGGCTTAAGGGAGCGTAAGAATGTTGGTCGCGGTCACCGGCTTTGGGAGCGTGTGGCGTTGGCGATTGCGAAAAGCTCCAGGCCATCCGCAGCGCTTGTCCGAGACGGCGTATTACAACACGACCGGTGTCCAGGTATCCGGCAGCGTACGCCAGCGACCCAAGATCGTTGGCTACGCACGTTTCAACGGGCAAGGTGGTTTTGATCCGAATCATCCCTCCAGAATGATCAACCGCGTTTTCGAATGCGCTGATCCGTGCGTGTGGCAGGGACAGAATAAGTTGCTCTTCAAACGCTGGCTGACAACTCCCGAACGGCCGGATTGCTTCCTGACGGTCGTAGCGCTCCGCGCTGACCGGAGCACTGAAGGTGGGGAGCGCGAACTGGCGATCTGCCGACAGCTGGCTGATCGCTTTCAGTGAATGCCGCGAGCAGCAGGAAGGCATGTTGCTCATGCCAGCGTACGGCTGGATCCGGGCAGAGCTGGGCAAGTTCGTGATGGAGCCGGTGATAGGTCGCCCGTGGTTGGGACGACTTGTGCTGGAGTGTGGCCAATAGGAGACGGCGCTGTGCGCTATTGGAAAGGATCAATCGCAATCAGTCCCACGCAAGATTACCCGTTGTTGCAGCAGGTGCTGCGCTCAACGTTCGTCACACACCAACAACTTTATGCCTTTCAGAGGCTGGACTACCGCTCAACTTCGCGGAACGCGTTTAACAATCGTGTGCTTCGCCTGGTCCGGCATGACTACCTCATTCGGGACGAGATTCCACACAAGACCGAAGGCTATGTGTATTCGCTTTCCGAAAGAGGCGTAGCCGAACTGATTGGCTTGGGCGAGTATTGCACGGGGCCGAACACACCGGCCCAGAGATGGACAGCTCCCCCGCTCCATCTACCACGCGATTGAGCTCAACGAGATCCACCTCGCCCTCAAACGCTCGCAGCAACTGGTCAGATGGATGGCGGAATCGGAAATTCACTCCCGAAACGAGCTTACCGAAGACCGCTATTGCAAAGACTACGACGCGGTCGTGACGGTGAGGAATGAAGCTGGCGAGCGCATGTTCGCCTTGGAATACGAACGCAGCCCCAAGGCTCGGAAAGAGTATCTGGACATTGGGGCGGATATCGAAGCGGAACGAGCAGTGGATCGGTTTCTTTATCTCGTCCCAAACTATGATCTCTTATCGTTTCTGGTTGGCTGTTTCGCTACCCTGAGACGGCCAATCTACTTCGGTCTCGCCAGAGACTTCCTCGACAAACTGTTCGATATGCCGCTCCGCGGCACAAGACCAGGCGCCATGACGACCCTCAGAAACGCGCTTCAGTGGCGCGATCCGGTCTGGCGATGAGGCTTCCAGAACGTTTTGTGATGTTATTGCCGTGCGATTGCTTACCATTGCGGTGTTGTCGTCTGTGGTAAGGCCCCTCTTTTCAAAGCCTTGTCTTCTGATTATCTGCAGCGTCCGAGCGCTGTGGATGAGAAACATCCAAGTGCAACTGGTACTGCGTTGGTCGCTCAGGACAGCTGAGGATGACGGCGTTGCGACCATTGAGCAAGCCGGGTCAATTGGTCTCTGGATTGCTTCTGCAGTACTATTCCGTAACCACCCTAATCAACGCCATGACAATCTCCCGTCGGTATTTCCTTGGTGCGTTCAGTGCTTTCGCTATCTCGCCGCTGCTAGCTTCGGAGCGGACCGCTGTCGATACCGTCCTCTTCAATGGACGAATCTGGACCGTCGACGACAAACTGCCCAAAGCGGAAGCCATCGCTATCAGTGACGGGCGCATATTCGCGGTGGGAACAAATGATGAGGTGTTGGCGCTCGCGACAGCAGCGACCCGCAAAATTGATCTCGGGTGGAAGACAGTGTTGCCCGGATTTAATGATGCACATTCTCATCCAGCCGAGTCCGGAGTGGAACACCTGAAACGGGTGGCGTGCGACAAGGACTCCATCAAAGCAATCCAGTCAGCGCTACGGGAACGCGTGCAGAACACGCCCCAAGGAGAATGGGTGGTTGGCTTTCTGTATGACGATGGCAAGACACCGCGTCCGCTGAATCGCGCCGACCTCGACGCAGTCGCACCGAATAATCCCGTACTAGTAGCGCATCGCGGCGGACACACAGTTTTTGTGAATTCCGCTGCTCTTAAAGCGGCTGGAATTGACAGTAAGACGCCTGATCCGCCGGGAGGGCGCTACGCTCACGACAGCTCGGGACAATTGACCGGCTTTGTAGCGGATGCCGCAACCGAGAAGTTCTACAAATTGATCCCTAATAACGTCTCCCGTGACGACGTCCGCCAAGCTGTAGCGCTGATTTCGAAGATGTTCACCAGCAAGGGTGTGACTTCCGCCTGCGATGCAGACGCCGCTCCTAATGCCGTGCAGGGATATCAGGACGCCCGAGATGCCGGCGAACTTCGGCTCCGTACCTACTGCCTCATACATGCAGAAGATCTACCGCGCTACATGGATGCGGGAATCCATTCCGGCTTTGGCGACGATTGGCTGCGCATCGGCGGAGTGAAGCAATACGCGGATGGCTCCATTTCTGAGCGGACGGCTTGGCTCTCGCAACCTTACATTGGGATGGGGAATTACACGGGCCTGCAAGTCACATCGAGAGAGAAGTTGCTGGAGACATCCAGAAAGGTGCACGCCGGAGGATGGCAGTTGGCGACACATGCTAACGGTGATTTGGCGATCGATGAGATCCTTGGTGTTTATGAGCAGGTGCAGAGAGAAATGCCTCGGCGTGATCCGCGGTTTCGGATCGAGCACTGCACCCTCTTGAACGAGTCACTAATCATGCGCATGGCTGCACTCAAAGTGATACCAGCCCCATTCTCGTGCTACGTGTATTTCCATGGGGACGTGATGCATTTCTATGGCGAGGAGCGAACGAAGAACATGTTCCCAATGCGTTCCTTCCTCGATGCAGGGTTGCGGCCGACCGATGCTTCGGATTACACGGCCAGTCCATCGGATCCAATGATGTGGCTGCAGTCGCAGTTAACCCGCACTGATCCGAAAGGAAATGTCTGGGGTGCAAATCAGCGCATCACCTTGGAGGAGGCGATCCGATGCGGAACGATCAATGGCGCCTATGCTTCCTTCGAAGAGAACACCAAAGGATCTATCACGCCAGACAAGTTTGCCGACCTTATCGTGCTCGATAAGGACCCGTTCAAAACCGACCCGTCAGCCTTAATGTCGATTCGAGTTGAGCGCACGATGGTTGGCGGTAAGTGGGTGTATGAGTCATGATTCAGAATCTGACATTCGGTGATTCCCGAATACGCTCTTCGATCCAATGACCTAGTTATGTGCTCGCCGTAATTGGGGAACTGGTTGATGAAGTCAACCAGGGATCTCTCTAGGCACGAATCGCTTTATCCTTCCCGTACGACTTCTTTCGGCTTCTTGTGCTCGCGCAGAGCAATGAACCGGGAGTGCCGAAGGTGATTGTCAGGCGTCCATTCCGTGAATTCGAACTGCCCAATGAGGATCGGCTTCAGCCACCGACAGTCGTTCATCTTCGCTGCTGTCAGCCCTACACCCCACCTGCCACTTCTCGCCTCAGGTAGGTTCGCGAAGGGGCATTCCTGAATCTCCAGCGGTTTCAACTTTTTAAACAACTGCTGGCGCGAGGAAGGTGTGAATCCGTTGCGTGTGCGCGCGGCATACTGAAGCTTCCCGTCTTTGTAGTAGCCGAATATCAGCGCATCAAAGTTCCGGTCAGACGGGGTGTACCCACCGATCACGAATTCCTGACCGCGGTTGATTCTCATCTTTTGCCAGGCGCCGGACCTCTGGCCCGCCTCATAGCGGCTACTTCGGCGTTTAGCAACTAGCCCTTCGAGCCCTGCTGATTTGACTGAAGCAATCAATTGCGGAAGGTCGGCTTTTAACTCTGGGGAGTAACGGATCGGTTCCACGAGCTTTGGAAGGACGTGCCTTTCCAAAAGCGCCCGCCGCTCGCCCAGGGGCTCCGTCATTACGTTACGTCCTCTCAGTATGAGCACATCGAAGAGGAAGAAGACCAGGGCGGCTTTGGATGAGACGTAGTTCTGCAACAGATGGAAAGATGGGCGACCCTCTTCATCGAGCGCGACTACTTCACCGTCCAACACTGTTTCATCCGGCCCCGCGCGGAGAGCGGTGGCTATCGACGCAAATCGCTCCGTAAAGTCGTTATCGTTGCGCGACCGCAGTAGGACTTTGCCACCGCTCTTGATGGCCAAGGCGCGGTATCCGTCCAACTTAATTTCATACGACCAATCAGCACCCTGCGGCAGCTTCTCCGTCCGCAAGAGCAGCATCGGTTCGATGAATGTCGCCTTCGTCTTAGGCATCTCGTGTCCCAGCCAACCCGAAAGTTACGACCCCAAAGGAAATTAACTATCAGCCCTCCGAAGTCGCCACTTCGAGTCGATCGCGGAGTACGGACCCTGGGTAGCATCGGCCAGTGACGTTCGTTGCTAAGCCGATCAACCCGGATTGCGGGAAGCGTTGGAAACTAGGTTTTCGCCCGCCCGCATCCTTTATATGTATAGCTCTCGTCCGGCCTGGCGACCTTCTTTCTGCCCCAACCTGTTATCCCCAGTACAACCAACAAGATAAGTCACTTAATGCACTTTCCCTCCTCAGCCAGCTGACTTGAGCCTTATCAGTCGCGTCTTGGCTTCAACACGTCACCACAACTTGGGCGGAATGCCCGGAAAGGAAACTGCAATGTTTGGACAAATGATGATTGAGCCCATTGTGCAGGTTGAGCAAGGAGCTGAACTGCAGACTGCGATCGCTGCATTAACAAAGGTCACCGAAAACGTCGAGATCGTTCGCTGGATCGAGTTGCCGGCGTCGGTCCTGCTTTTCCTGCTGGTGCCCGGAGACCCGGATTCTGGGGCGGTCTACGTTCTGGATCGCAAGAAAGGCACCTGGTACTCCGTCGATTTCGAGGATGAACAGTTCGGGGGTTACAGCGTAAGCCAACTGGAAATGCTCCTGAACGAGTGCAATTTCCTCGACCTCGTTGAGCGGCCAGGGCTTTGGCGCTCCGGTTTGCGGTGGGTGGTATTACCCGGAATGCGGCCTGAAGCAGCCGTTTGACAGAAAAAATATTCCGGGTTATCTACCGACACGCGATGAGCGTTTGCGAACGCGAAATATGCCGCGAGCGGCTGCAAGGAGGTGATCAGTCCATGCCCTCGGTAATTAAGGCAACGCCCGACGTCGTTCAGGCTTACTGGCAGCTCTTCGTGAACCGGCGTGCCTACACGATGCAATCCATGCGGCCACACCCGGAGACCGGGCGGCATTACTATTTTCGGCCGAGCCGGAAGGGAACTGACACGCCTCTGATGTTGACCGATGAAATCATCCGTCAACACATGGAAGGCACAATCACGGTGGGCTTGTACGCCATCAACCCATCAAACCAACGCTGCAAGTGGGTCGCGATCGACGCTGATTACAAGAACGCCATGGAAGACCTGCTGAAGCTGCAGTATCGCCTGACGCAGGACCGGATTGAGCCGGCATTGGAAATGAGCAGACGCGGAGGGCATCTTTGGATATTCCTGGCTACACCCTTACTGGCACAGGAATGCCGAATCTATGTCCATGACCTCGCTCAGAGACTCGGCGTGCCGGTGAAAGGCTCGGGCTTGGCAGAGGGCATCGAGGTCTTCCCGAAACACGACATGATCAGCGCTGGAGAGTTTGGCAATGCGATTCGCGGTCCTTTGGGAATCCACCGCGGCGCCAATCGAAGATTCTGGTTCTACGGCGCTGATTATGCGCTGGAAGACCAGATCGCGTACCTAAAGCAACTGCGAAAGGTCACGGAGGAAGAGCTGCGAAGGTTTATTGCTGGCAAGAACATCAGCTGGACCAGATGGACCTCCCGATGCGCGGAGAACCGTTAGATCGAACCGAAAAGAGGGGTACTGGCTCAGAATTTCGCATCCTGGAGCACGTGACAAGGCTGCGCAAGGCTGGCCGGAACTACGTCGCACGCTGTCCCTCGTGCGCGGACTGTGGTCACGATCGTGTCGGCGACAACCTGGCCATCCTGATCGAGGACCCGAGGTTTTACAAGTGCTGGGCGGGATGCAGCAAGGAAATGATTCGGGCTGCACTCGGCTGTCCGATTCGAGCACGCCAGTCTGCTTAAGAAAAGGAGTGTGTTGTCTTGATGAGGCAGAAACGACCTTTGGCTGTACTGGGACTTAGGCTCTCCCGGCAAGCGTTGCGAGTGCTGAAGGAGCACGGAATCTATGCGCATGCGCCGGTCAGCCTTGAACACCAACACCTGGCGAAACGCTATGTGGTCCGCGGGCTGGAATCGGGCGGCGCGGCTGGCGACGTGGGCCGCTATGTGACCTTTGCCCAAGCAGACGGAAAACCGGTCGAGTATCTCCATCCGGTAGAGGCCATCGGAGTCAATGGACTGCATGCAGTCGTGGTGTCGCCGGTGCTGGTGCGAGTGGAAATGCTCCGTAAGGGACATACCTACGAGCTTCTGATCACGCAGCACCGAGCGGGCGTCATCAGTGACGGCAAACGACCACCGTTGGAGACGAGGATTCTCTTTCGTGGAATCCATGGACGGCTGGACCTGGATCTGACTGGGAAGAACAGAGACCAGGGCGGTCTGGTGACGCCGGTGTTCTACTCGCTCGCTGGCGAAGAGTTCGCCATCCCAAGACGGTTTCAAGATGTTATCCGCGCCATCACGAAGGCAGTGAATTGCGAGGGTTGCTCGCACTGTCACTTTGCCAGAGCGCCACAAGAGAGATGCGCGCGTTGCATCGTCTTCGGCGGGTGACGCTGCATGAAAAGGAGTGGAGAAGATATGCAAGTAAAGCTCAAGGAACTACGGATTGGTTGTCTGCCTGTTTGTGTTTCTGTTCGTGATATCGGCGGCGGCCTGCATCTGAGTCCAAGCGGGGCATTTCTTGCCGCAATAACCGGCACTCCACTGGTGATCTACGCCTTCCATCGCCGGATCGACGGGACTTCTCGACGGAATGAGGTCCCCTGCGATGCGGGGAGAAACGAAGGTTGAGTATGTCAGCAGCAAGAGAGTTAAGGCTGATTGGTGAAAGCGGTCCTTCCGCGTCAGACAACGGCCCAGAATTGACAGACGATTCCGCTACCCAGCGCGGCAGCAACGATTTGTTGCATGTGATTCGACGGCGATTACCTGACGAGCGGCGAGCTCTGACTCATCACTTTTCCATTGCTGGTCAGGAGGGGTATCTGACGGTCGGGGTCTACGAGGACGGACTGCCGGGCGAGATCTTTATCACCATGTCAAAGCAGGGTTCGACAATCTCCGGTCTGATGGACTCGTTTGCAACGGCGGTGTCGTTGGCTCTGCAATATGGAGTGCCTCTCGAAGTGCTGTGCAGCAAATTCACGCATGTGCGCTTTGAGCCCAGCGGCTGGTCTGGGACCCCGAAGATCGGCTACGCCAAGTCCATCGTGGATTACATCTTCCGCTGGCTTGAGCTGAAATTCATTACTGGCGAACAAGCCGAGTTGTTCCGGCCCGTTCCAGTACCCGATCACGCGGTACCTAATTCCCAAAGTGACGATCCCGTCAGCGCGCTCGGCGAAATGATTGAAATGGGAGATGCGCCGGCGTGCAACATTTGCGGTTCGCTGATGGTGCGGAGCGGGACTTGCTATCGCTGCGGGACGTGTGGGAGTACCAGTGGATGTTCGTAGCAAATCCATCCTGTCAGCGGCATCGTCGAGCGTTGGGCAATGAATGGCGATAACATCAGGCAAGTTGCGTCACGCATCTAGCGTCCCGGAAGTTGAGGCGGAGTACCCATTGGACCGAGGAGATGAGCAGGAAAGTGAGTAGCAAGGATCAAAACCCAGAGAGGACCCGAACCTTAGTCCAGTCCGACCCTGAGATCATGGCGGGCGCACCGGTGTTTCGTGGGACGAGAGTTCCCGTGTGCCTGATTGCGGACATGATCGAGCAGGGGACGCCGATAGACGAGATCCTGGAAGGCTACCCGTCGCTGACGCGCGAGATGGTGGAGTATGCAGAAATCTATGCGACTGCCCACCCGCCACCGGGCCGGTTGCCAGTACAGCCCTGGTCCGGGACGAAGCCGTTAGGACGGAAGAAGGGAAAACTGCGGCCTGTTACGTAAGATTCGACTCCTTGGGCGAAAAGGAAGGATAATGACGGCATAGGGGTGGCAAGCTATGACGATCCAGATCGAACTTAACCCGGAAATAATGCAGCGGCTTGCTGCAGAGGCCGACGCCCAAGGCATTGGGTTGGAAGAGTATGCGGAACGCCTGCTGCGGGAGGCGATCGCCAACCACGCTGAGCCCCAAGGCCAACTTTCCGTTGCGGAACTTCACGCCATGCTCAAAGCGATCGCGGAGGGTTCGGAGAACTTGCCGAAGGTGCCAACCTCAGCATTCAGCCGTGAAAGCTTTTACGAGGAGCGCGGCTGAAAATGGCCGGCACGCCCTGCCTGATTGACAGCAATATTCTTATCCGATGGGTGCAGCCCAGCGATCCTGATTATCCAATCGTTGAGTCCGCTCTTGAGGGGCTAGCCAACCAAGGAGCGATCCTCTGCTACACCTCACAGAACGTGGCCGAGTTTTGGAACGCCTGTACTCGGCCAGCCGACCAAAATGGATATGGGCTGTCACCGCAGGAGGCCGACCGGCGCGCACGGTTATTTGAGTCGCGGCTTCGCCTACTCGCGGACAACGTGGCAATTCATCAAGAATGGCGCCGTCTCATCGTGACGCACAACGTGTCAGGGGTAAGGGTTCACGATGCGCGTCTGGTTGCTGCGATGCGGGTGCACGGAGTGAAGCGCATTCTGACGTTTAATCAGAAGGACTTCGGTCGCTTCGTGGACATTGAAGCCATCCACCCTGCGGCCATTTCCTGATCTCTCCTGATTCTTCCACCTGAAGTGACCGGACCATCATCGCGGGCCAGCCACGAAGCCCAAGGCCGCATGCCTAGGGTCGCCGCCAGTGTTTGGTTATCAAAGCCCTCCCTACCACTCTCGCAATCAATCTCACATTCTCAATAAGGAGACTCACTGCCATGCAGAAGGTTTTGCTGATCGGCTATCTCGGACGTGATCCTGAGGTGAAGTACAGCCAACAGGGAACAGCCGTCGCACAGTTCTCAGTCGCAACCACGGAACGATGGAAGGATAAGGCCGGCGAGCCGCAAGAGCACACGGAGTGGTTCGCGATGAAAGCTTTTGGTCGGCGGGCAGAGATCGTGGGCGAGAACCTGCACAAGGGTTCTCGCGTTTATCTGGAAGGCCGGAAGCGCACGGAGTCCTGGGAGGACCAACAGACGGGCGGAAAACACTACAGGGATCTCGTCTACGTCGACAGGATCGAATTCCTGGACTCAAAAGGCAGCGGAAACGGACATCAGGAGCCAGCCGAAATCGGCTTTGATGAAACAACCGTGACGGACCAAGATGTGCCGTTCTGAACGATCTCAATTCCTGCGTCCATTTCCTTCCTTCAGTTGTACCGCTGGTATAACGTACGACTTGGCCTGTTCTCAACAACTATCTACGCACGCCTAACTTCCGTTTTGCCTTAGCGTAGGAAGGAACCTCGCGCTGAAATGCCCTGCGCCGACGGAACAGCAGTCTGAAAGGCGGGCAGCGGTGGGTTCGATTAGAATTACGGGATCATAAGCGCGCCGCCCGTGGGAGATCGGACTTGACCCATCTATGGCGAATCTCGTTCACCCTCCTTTGCATCTTGCCCTGTCGCTTTTCATCAGCACAGGAGAGCCATAACCACGGTGTCCCTGAGAGGCTGGGAAAGGTATCGTTTCCCACTTCGTGCACACCCGCCGTTCAGGCGCGATTCGATCGAGGTGTGGCCCTGCTTCATTCGTTCGCTTATTCCGCTGCCGCGGACGAATTTCAGCATGTGGCCTACCTAGATCCCAAATGCGCCATGGCACATTGGGGCATAGCCATGTCGTCGTTTCACCAGCTCTGGGAGCCACCGGTTCCTCCGGCTGCAATTCAGAACGCGCAAGCGGAGATTCAACGCGCACAGCAAATCGGAGCGGGTGCTGAACGCGAGCGCCAATTCATCAGCGCGCTGGCTTTTATATACCAGGACGTCGACACGGTTTCGTACCGCATCCGGGCGCTGAATTACGAGCAGGCGATGAACCGTCTCGCGGCAGCTAACAGAAACGACGTTGAAGCGCAGGTGTTCTACGCGCTCGCGCTTCTTGCCAATGCCTCTCCTTCTGACAAGACCCATATCAGGCAGAAAGAGGCGGCCAGTCTGCTTGAGCCGCTTGATCGCATCTACCCGCAGCATCCGGGGATCCCGCACTATCTCATCCACGCTTACGACAATGCGGAACTCGCGCCCAAAGGCCTTCCCGCGGCGAGAGCATACGCCCAGATTGCTCCCTCGGCTCCTCACGCGCTGCATATGCCATCGCACATCTTCACGCGGCTTGGCTTATGGGACGACTCAATCGCTTCCAATCTTGCTGCGAGGCAGGCGGCACACCAGCAGGGCGACACCGGAGAAGAGCTGCACAGCATGGATTACCTGGTGTACGCATTCCTGCAGAGTGGACGCGACCGGGAGGCGGCTGAGGTCATTCAGCAGTTGACGATGATGTCGGCGTTGAAGGCTTCCGACTTTAAGATTGCGTACGCCTCAACGGCAATGCCGGTTCGCTATGCGGTGGATCGTGCGCAATGGGCCGATGCCGCCGCCATCACTCCTCCGACGGGAGCCCCGCCTCATGTCGTTGCCGTGGCTGTTTGGGCTCGCGGCCTTGGGTTGGCCCACACTGGCCATGTCAGCGAAGCGGACGCCGAAATGAAGGCCTTGCAGCAAATCGAGGGACAGCTTCTCGCATCGGGCAATGAATATTGGGCCTTCCAAGTGGGAATCCTGACGAAGGAGGTCGCTGCGTGGTCAGCTCAAGCCAAGAAGGAGTCGGCGAAAGCCGAGGCTTTGATGCGCGCAGCAGCCGACGAGGAAGATGCGGTCGAGAAACTCCCGGTTACGCCCGGGCCCATTCTTCCTGCGCGCGAGCAGCTAGGCTACTTGCTTCTGGAGCAGAATCGCCCGGCTCTGGCATTAAGGGAATTCCAGACAGCCCTCGCAAATGCGCCGGGCAGGCGTGCCGCGCTGCAGGGCATAGCGCGTGCGACGGCAAACTCCGGACCGAAATCTTGATGCGCGGTCGGCGCAGGTAAATGTTGTGACATCGCCATGTGTTAGGTAATCGCTGCTGAGTGCCGCCGGTTCGGTTAACCTCCGACATGGCCTGTTCGCGCTCGGAATCCCGAGCGTCTGGCGCAGCCGCTTATCGGTTGCTTACATTCCGTGTCGTCCGATAGACTCGGTGTCACCCCCCAGAAAGCTTTATCTTGGTCAGAGAGCCGCCTGACAGACCGTGGTGACGGTGTGATCTAGACGACTGGGGAATTGCCGGTTGCAAGGAGACAACGTGAATATCAAGAGGCTTACAATCTTTGCGCTCTTCCTGGCCGCCACCTGCGCTCTTGCCGCAGACCGCAAGGCGGTTCCCATTCCCACGGATCCCAAGCCGCTCAAGTACAAGGACCTGCGCGGAGTCATTTACTGCGAGGTCTGGCTCTTCAAGGGCACGCCGGAAACGGGCGTCGCCGGCGTGTACTACAACACCAGCGACTTCAACAACCAGGCCAACAAAAAAGACACTTGTCCGGCCGATATGTGGGCGAAGATCACGGTGCCGGATCTGGAGAAGCAGTATGACGTGATCGCGGCCTATAAGAACGGCCCCCGCGGCTGGACTATGGACTGGATAGATCTGCCCGTGGGCCCCGTCGTCTCCTTCGATGGCCTCAAGACCCGCTGGATGGGCCAGGGTGAACTCCCCAAGGGCATGGGCTTGCAAGCCGCCCACATGGAGCCCTATAAGCCGCTGCAATCGCACCGCAAGTCCACTATGCATTTCGACAAGGGCAAGCCGGTGTTCATCATCGAGGATTCGGAGGGAACGCCTTGGGTCATGCAGGCCTTCGGCCAGATTGTCGACCCGACACTCACCTACGACTCTCTCAAAGACCTCGGCGGCAAGCTGAAACTTCCTGCTGGTTGGAAGTTCCGCGTGGCCGTGTTGGAAAAAGATCTGACCATCTCGACGCCTGAGGGCTATAACTGGATCGTCCAGGACGATCTTCAGAACACCTACGACGCTTGCAAGGCCAATGCCTGCAGCTACAAACCCTAATTGGCGAAGTTCTAACGGTTCGATGGATCAGGGCAGCTCGCACGGGCTGCTCTGTCTTTTTGAAATGTACTAATCGCTTGAATTGTTAACGCGAAATCGCCAACTCGTATGTAATCCGGCTGAGGCGTCGCTCGTGGGGATAACGTACGAAATGGGCCTATCACACTCAGTGATCTGCGGGATAGCCAACATTCCGGTTTGCTTGTGATTTGGGACAAAGGGGTTTAGGAAATCCCAGCACTCCTAAACCTGCCAGTCGAGGCGTGGAAGACCGACCAAATCGGATAGGCAGCACATAGAGCAACGCCGGTAAGAAGGACTCCCGATAGCACAAAGGAAGGTCGCGCAGCACGTTCAATCGCGTTGGCGTGCCACAGTGCGGCGGCACCTGCCGCAAACAAAATCGGGGCGAGGAATCTCGCTCCCAGTACAAGCGTGCGCCGGGATTGCCGGCTCATCCATGCTTGAATAACGGCACCAGAAAAGGCCAAGCAGGTGGCAAACAGAGGCATACGAACAAGTATCTCCGACGATGCTTCCAGAATACTTGATGACCGGCACCTTTCGAGTCACCGCTCCTTTTGCCGCCGGTTGTCTCTATCGTCAGGGAATCACCGCCAGCAATTCCGCAACTGAAGCGGTATCGCCGAACGTCTTGCTCACATGTGCATACAGGTCGCGATTGCCAGGAGCGAAGACGAAACTGCCTCCCAGCTGAAAGGGGTTCTTTCCCAACTTGTGCTGGCGATGGCCACTGGCGCTAGCGCGTTTGCGGGCTGCAGCGTTATCGCTCCGAAGAAGGTGGAGCAGAGTGGCGCTGCCTAATCCGGCAGCGCGATACGCTTGGCGTTCCTCATCGATAAGCAGCGGAAACGTGATGCCGGTCTCTTCCCGGAAGAACTTGGCGTAGTTCCTATCACCCAGTCCAATTGCTGCGACGCGGGCCCCTCGGCGCCTAAGCTCCGCCTCATGTTCGCGCAACTGCGCGACGTGCTCGCGGCAGAAAATTCAGCCATAGTGCCGCAAAAAAGCCACCACCGCGGGCGCCTCTGCCCAGATAGATCCAAGCATGACCCAATTGTCTTCGGAATCCGGCAAGCTGATGCCTGCCAGCCTCGCGCTTAGTGACTCCATCGCCCCGCCATTCTAGCTTGTGAGCAGGACCGTCTCAACGTCGATAGGTCGCGCTGATAGCTGCATTCACCGTATTCCTCAAATCGCAACCGAGTTCAACAAATCCCCAGGTACCTGAAGGAGGGTGCCTCGCCATGCCAAACGATGTCACAACGACTGCCCCCTCGGGACTGGATGTGTCCAAGCTTCTCGCGGAGCTTGAGGTCCCGTTTTCACCCGACCAAGTCCGGTGGCGGGTTACCAACACAACCAACGACAAGAAGCGCGGTCAGATCGTGCCCTACGCGGATTGCCGCGCCTACACTGACCGGCTGAACACCCTCTTCACACCCCAAGGCTGGACCCGTGAGTACAAGGTCGAAACGATGACGAATATCACTCGGGTAAAAAAGGGCGAGAGCATTGTGTCTGGCAAGGTGCTGGTCACTTGCACGGTCACGATCCTCGGCATTGGGTCGCATTCGGGCACTGGGGAAGAATGGGCAGATGACGACAACGGCATGACTTCAGCGGACGCGCAAGCGTTTAAGCGGGCCTGCTCGTGTTTTGGTCTCGGCCGCTACTTCTACGATTTCAACGCTATCTGGGTCGACTTGGACTCAAATCGTCAGCCACTGAGAACGCCCGCATTGTTCGCCTGGGCGCTTCCCGAGAACTGGCGCAAGGGAATGCGGCCTTCGAGTAGGAATACGAACGGCAACGGCGCTGGAAATTCCAATGGCACAAATGGACGAAGCGAAACCAACATCCGCGATACTCCGAAGGCCTCGGGCAACGGCAATGGCAAAGTCGGCCAGCAGCAATGGCGGTGCGAACGGAACCAACAGCGACGATCTCGACCTGCGCATTGCAGGGTTGGAAAAGACGGTTGGCACACCGTTGTATCGCAACATCCTGCGGGAGTGCGGACGGGTTAACCAGCCAAAGTTGATCCGCGATCCCGCAGTCAAGCGTAGCGTCCTGCAGTTACTCGAATCGGCAGCACGCGGCTTTACGCGATTGGAAGCAGTTACGAAGCGGCTGGAACCGAAAACAGTCGAAGCTCTGCTGGCGAAACTCCAAGCCCCGCCTTTGGCCGAGATCTCGGACATGAAGACCTTGCAACACGTGGTCTTCGGCCTCGAAGAACTCGCCGGCCCCGATCAACACCACGCCGCTTAGTCACTACCCCACAAACCACGGAGATGCCGAGGGCACACGTGTGCTCTCGGCTCGCTCAACCCACCCCAGAAACAGCCGTAGCTGGACCCTCCGCACAAATCCAGGGAGTTAAGAAATGGTTATCACGGCAGTCGCACATATCTCTCAGGTTCGCGGCGGCTCGCAAGCCCGAATTATGCTGGCCGACGACGGCAAGCGGTATGTGGTCAAGTTTCAGGGGAACCCGCAATGTACAAGGGTGCTGGCTAACGACTACCTGGCTTGTCGGATGGCTCGGATGATCGGGCTCAGCGTACCAGAGCCGGCCGTTATCCAAGTGGATGAGAAAACAATCCAGGAGCAGCAAATCGTCTTCAACCTGGCTGGCCGCGTGGTTCCAGTGCGCCCGGGATTGCAGTTTGGTTCTGAGGTGGTGACTGGCGAGGTCTGGGATTGGCCATCGGGCTCAATGCTAGGGCGCGTCAGGAATCTCAGGGAATTTGCCGGTGTGCTGGCTTTTGACAAGTGGACCGGCAACGCCGATGGGCGCCAGGTCGTATTCCATAAAGAGATGCGCGAGAGGAAATACACCGCATCGTTTATCGATTTTGGCTACTGCTTCAATGCAGGCGAGTGGGGTTTCGCCGACGCTCCGCTGCGGGGAGTCTACGGGCTCAACGATGTCTATAAGGAAATCGAATCGTGGAATGACTTTGCCCCCTGGCTGCAACGGATCGAGACTTTCCCCGAACAGCAGTTGCGGAGCATTGCGGACGAGATCCCATGCGAATGGTATGGCGAACGGTATGAACTGCAACGCTTGCTTGACTGCCTGTTGGCGAGGCGCAGCATTGTCCGGCAGCTAATCGAAGACTTCACGACGTCCTGCAGAAATCCTTTTCCAAACTGGGCCTCGGCGCGGTCGCTTCCCAGCACAAGCCAAGAAGCGTTTGAGCAAATCTCCATCATGCCGTGACCATTTGTGGCGACCAGCTCTTGACGAATGCTCCGAAGCGGTCGAGCGCCTTGGGAGAAATTGTCTCCGGCGGCGGCAAAGCCCAGGCGGAAGTGCGAAGGCGTATCGAAACAATCTCCGGGCGCGAGCAGGATTCCATGCTCGGTCGCAGCCTGGCAGAACGGGCGCTCCTTCTCACCACTCAGCAGCCAGGGGAACGCGGTCATGCCGCCTTGCGGCGGAATCCAGCCGAGTACGTCGCGATGGTCCGCCATGAAGTGCTCGAGGAGCTTCAGGTTTCGGGTAGCAACTTCCTGGGTCTTCCCCAACACGACGTCACGTTTGCGGATAGCGATCTCCGAGAGAATCTCCCCGGTGGTGGTGTTGCAGATGGAGAAGTAGGCGCGCGCGGTCCAGTATTGCTGGCGTCGCTTGGCGTCGTGCTCGATCATCCATCCCGTGCGCACGCCGGCAATCGAAAATGCCTTCGACAGATCGGAGATCACGGTGGCGTGCGGCAGACGCGCCGCCGATTTCGTTTGCCTTCCGTGGTAGATAGGATGATAGACCTCGTCACTCACCAGTTGGATTCCGCGCTCGGCGGCGAAGTCGTGCAGTGCTTCCATTTCTTCATCGCCGATGGTCGCGCCGGTAGGGTTGTGCGGGCTGTTGACCAGGATCAGCTTAGTATTCGAGTCGGCTAGCCCCTTGATCTCGTCGGGATCGATGCGGAAGCCGTTCTCGCGGCGCACGCGATAGAAGCGGGTTTCCATGCCTAACGATTCCGGGAGCGCTGAGAAAGTCGTGAATCCGGGCAGCGGGATGATCACGTTCGCGCCCGGTTCTGCCGCCAGCCACATCAGGGCCACTAGTGCTTCGGAAGCGCCGGTCACGATTTGCACGGCCTCAACCGGGACACCCTGCATTTCAGCGATCGCCTCGCGCAAACTGTCCGCACCCGCGGGGCGGCTGTAGACCAGTTCGTGGTTCAGGAAGCGGTGACGGGTTTCGTCGTCGGCGAGAGCGAGGATATCGTTCACGGTCCAGGCTGGTCCAGTGCTCGCAGCTAGGTTGAATTCTATGTCGTGTTCGTACTGGTCGAGCCAGGCATCGAGCAGGAAGGGCTTGAGTCGCATGCGAGCACCTCGAAGGGAAAATCGGTTCCTGTTATTGATCCCGCGAGTTGGCGCACGGATGATTTTTTAGTTTGCGAGCGGTCGAGAATCGAGCGTCACGCACAGTTTGCTGCGCACCCAGGTTGGGCGGCCTCAGTCCGTAAATCCTAGCCTTCAAGTCACCAGCCTTAATTGAGAGCCTTCCGGAGAGCAAATGGCCCGACCAATTGCCAGACTCAAGCTCGGCTATTTCCCCTTGCCTATCGAAGAAGCCCGAAACATCCACGACTTGCTCATGGGATCATCGCCTTATGCCGCCATCGACCCTTGCGTCGGTGACGGTACGGCGCTACTTGAGGTCACGAAGAATACTGACGCGCATTTGGCAGGCATCGAGCTCGACGCGGACCGAGCTGCGGCGGCCGCCCAGAAGGGAATTGCGACGGTTCACGGGAGCGCGTTTGAGTGCAAAGTATTGGCGGAAACATGCTCCCTGCTGTACCTGAATCCGCCATACGATACTGAGTTTGGCCCCCACAGTAATAAGAGGATGGAGCTGGTATTCCTGGAGCACTGCTATCGCTGGGTGACCAGCGAGGGTGTGCTGGTATTCGTGGTTCCGGCTCCGGCAGTCGGAACGTGCGCGCGGCTACTGACCAGCCAGTTTGACCGGATTTGCGTCTTCCGACTGGCACATCCCGAGTCCGTCCGGTTCAACCAGGTCGTGGTGTTTGGCAGACGAAAGAAAGCCCATCTACGCGGGGAGCCCAAGGGAGCGGATGAGCTGCTCCGGATCGCTTACAAGCCACAGGTGCTTCCTGTACTGAACCAAGAGGTGAGGGAGCGTTACGCGATCCCACCATCATCGCCCGCAAAGATCTCTTTCGCAGGACTGCCGTTGGATGAAATCGAAGACGCGCTGCAGCGGTCGGTGGCGATGCAGAACGCCCGCGGAATTCTTGTACGAAAACAACAGAAGATGAGTGGTCGGCCGGTGACGCCGCTTCATAAAGGCCACGTTGGTTTGCTGGCGTGCAGCGGCATGCTGAACGGCTTCTTCGGAGAAGGCGAGACGAGGCACATCGCGCATTGGCGATCCGTTAAGTATGTGGACGAGTTCAACGAGGAAGGCGAAGCAGAGGGTGAAACCATCATTCGCAAGCGAGAGCGGTTCAGCCACGAACTAACCCTTGCTTACGAGACAGGGCAAATCGTCGAACTGAAGGAGACCAAGGACGACGTTTCTAGGAATTCCTCGCGCGATTAGCTTTTCGTGGACAAACCTCTGAACCGAAACTCTTGCGATATGGAACTGTCGGAGGAAAGCGCAGAGAAGTGATATCCTAGTTGTGTACACACACGTACACAGAGAGGCTTAGGCATGGAAGCGGTGAAGGTTGGAATTCGTGAATTCCGCGAGAAATTGGCCAGCTATCTATTGGAAAGTGAAGTGCCTGTGGCGATCACGCGGCACGGCGATACGGTTGGCTACTACATTCCTGCCCGACGCAAGAGAGCAGACACGGAGCGAGCTGCTCTCAAAGAAGCCGCCTCGCGCTTGCAGCAAGTGCTCGCCACGGAAGGGATTTCCGAGGACGAGATTCTTGCGGACTTCAAAGTCTGGCGGGCAGGGAAGAAGAGATGAGTCCGCGCAAGGGTCTGGTGTTGGACGCCAATATCCTTTTGCGGGCCGTCTTCGGTCAGCGGGTCCGACAGATTCTGGAAGACTATGAGGACCAAGCCAACTTTTACGCACCGGACATTTGTTTCCAGGACGCGCGGAAATACATTCCCGACCTTTCGACGCGTCGGCGGTTCGACGTCGATCTTGCGTTGTCAGTGCTCGACCAAGTCGCCCTCATAGTCCAACCGGTAGACAAAAGCCTGTATGAGGACTACCAAGAGACCGCTCGCGCTCGGGTTCTTCCTCGCGACCCTGACGATTGGCCGGTTGCGGCGGTTGCGCTGCTGCTCGACCTTCCGATTTGGACCGAGGATCAAGACTTCTTTGGTAGCGGCATTGCAATCTGGACGACCGACCGTGTTGAAATATTTCTTCGAGAACTCTGAACAATCATCGAAAGCCTGAAAAGCCTGCTCGCCCTCAGTCTGGAACTCAACCCTCCCGGAAGGGCCGACGCGCGACGCATTAACCATCGCTCGTTAATCCGTAACACACATACAAGAACACATGAAGGGACTGGGTGATGAAGAACGCTCATGAGCGATTCGGCAAACTCGTCTATCGGCGCCGCACGGAAAAGACAGCCACCAAC
>CAWAKG010000015.1:0-751368 GCA_963782505.1 uncultured Acidobacteriaceae bacterium
AGTTGAACCCTTCGTCTTGCAGGCGCCGCTGGAGAGTGCGCGAGCTGACGCGCAGCGTATCGGCGATGTCTTCAATGGTGGGCCGCCGGCCGGTAAGTTGTTGCCGTACCGCGACACGCACGCGCTCAAGGAAGTTGCTATCTCCCTTCGCTTGCTTCAGTTCCTGCTCGAACTGCGGCGCCAGTATGGCAAGGAGCTCGGCGTTGCGGGTGACAAACGGGCGTTGAGCATCGGCAGTTCGAAATACGATCGCGTTGCGCGGGGCGCCGCAGACGACGGGACAGCCAAAGTGGCGCTCCATGGTCCTGATGTTCGAGCGCGGCTGCACGAACTCCACGCGCAGCGGCGACAGGCGCGTGCCGGTGCCCTGGCGCGCCACGGAGAGCACCCAGGCAAAACAACAATCAACCAGCACCGCCGGTTCGATTTCATCGGCCAGCAGCCAGCGAAACTGAATGCTCCACTCCTCGCCGTCTTTTTCCTGCAAGATCTCTTCCGGGCAAGTGAGCTGCTTGTAGCGAGCCATCTGGCCTATGGCGGCGCCGAAGTTCTCCGAGGAGAGAGCCGCGAGGCCGACCGGGCTAAAATGTTCCACCTTCGTTTCCGTGCCAAGTTGGAGGCCGATTGCCGGGTTGGCGCTGGCCTCACCCACCGCACGCCAGAGCGCAAACAGCTGCTCGGTGGTGAGCAGCACCCGTGGCTGCTGGATGAGCGCTTCCGGAAGCCCGGCCCGATGCAAGACCGCCGAGGCCGGGACCCCCAATTCTTCCAACTTGAGAAGTGTGTTGCCGGAAAAGCGAAAGTGCTTGTTCATCGGTTCACTCCGATTTGAGAGAGGCCATGTCGATCGAGAAGCGATATTTCACATCCGACTTCAGCAGTCGTTCATAAGCTTTGTTCACTTTCTGGATGGGAATCACTTCGACATCGGCGGTGATATTGTGCTGTCCGCAGAAGTCGAGCATCTCCTGGGTTTCGGCGATGCCGCCGATGGGCGAACCGGAAAGGCTCCGCCGGCCCGTGATCAGAGGGAACGCCGCGACCGGCAGCGGCTTCTCCGGTGCACCGACCAGCGTGATGTTGCCATCGCGGCGCAACAGATTGATGTAAGCACCAATGTCGTGATCAGCCGAGACCGCGTCGAGGATGAAGTCGAAGCTGCCGGCGTGCTTCTGCATCTCGTCGGCATTCTTCGAGATGACGACTTCGTCGGCGCCCAGTCGCAGCGCGTCTTCTACCTTATGCGGCGAGGTGGTGAAGACCACGGTGTGGGCCCCGAGAGCATGCGAAAATTTCACGCCCATGTGGCCCAGTCCGCCAAGGCCAACCACGCCAACCTTCTTGCCCTTCGTCACGCCCCAGTGGTGCATGGGGGAGTACGTCGTGATCCCAGCGCACAGCAGAGGGGCCGCCCCGGCAAGGTCCAGGTTGGACGGAACGTGCAGAACGAAGTTCTGGTCGACCACGATGCTGTCGGAGTAGCCGCCATAAGTCACGCCTCCCAGGTGCTTATCGGGAGAGTTGTAGGTGAAGACCGCGTTTGGGCAGAACTGCTCCAGCCCGGCCGGGCACTGGGGACAGGTGCGGTCCGAATCGACCAGGCACCCGACGGCGGCAAGGTCGCCCGGCTTGAACTTGGAGACCGCGGAGCCAACCTTGGTGACACGGCCAACGATCTCGTGTCCGGGGGTGCAGGGGTAAACGGTGGGCATGAATTCCTTCCACTCGTTTCGCACAGTATGCAGATCGGAGTGGCAGATGCCGCAATACAGGATTTCAATTTTAACGTCGTTATCAGTTGGATCGCGCCGGGCGAGGGTGGTGGAAGCCATCGGCGATCCGGCACTGGCAGCGGAGTAAGCTTTTGCTTTGTACATGCACCTAGAGTAGATGCTCGCGTGGCGCCATGATATGCAAGACGCGCCATTGTGTATGCAAAATACGCCAGTGCTCTTTTATCTACGATTTAGGCGACGGTAAGGATCCGCGAACCCGGATTTCGCGAGGCCGCAGCCCTGGCCTCCCACTCTGGGCGGGGCAGGGTCTTTTTCCGGTCCCACGGAAACCGGCGCGGCGTACCACTGATTTCGGGGAACTGATGCCGGCGACGCGGGATTGGCATTCGTTGCACGTATTGCACACAGGAAGAACCGGCCAATGGGCGAAGAGAATAAACCTTAGTCTTTGCTACTCACTCGCCTGGGCCGAAGTCTCCGTTACGGAATGATTTGGGGCAACCAAACGAAAGGCTGCCCCCACGCTGTTACGGCTGAAGTTCGATCTCGCCTGGACGCCACGTTTTGTTGAACCATGGCTCAAGCGGACCGTAGAGTCGCAAGATAGCATTCCAGCCTTTCTTAGGAGCGGTCTGGACCCAGTTCGATTCCTTGCCCGCAGGCGCTTTGGGTCCGAAGTACACGTCCACCGAACCGTCGGGATTGGTTTGCAATCCTTTGGTCTGGCTGCTCACCGCCGGATAGTCCTGGTCCGTCTGCAACATCGAACGTGTCTGGTTGTCGTAGACAATGACCGACCAGAAATCCTTCACCGGGATGTCCTTCGGGAGATGCAGACGATAGTTCTTGCTCCCGTCGAGCATGTTGCCCTTCGAGTCTACGAAGGCGAGCATGTACTGCGAGCCGATACCCACCATCTTGGAGTCCATGGCAGGAGTGATGCCGGTGGCGTAGAAGAAAAAACCGCTGTAAGCGTCCAGGTTACGAGCACCGTTCTCTTCGAACTGGTAGCCACCGATGAAGCCGAGACGCCACGCACTGTTGGGATAGTAATAGCCATCCTCGCCCCGCCAGCGATACATGATGGTGCGGGCCGCAGCGTCGCCCACCTGGGCGGCTTGTGTAAGGATCTTCTTCATGCGTGCGTCCGGAGCAAAGGGCCTTCCTTTCTGAATGCCGATGGAGGCCCATAGGCCGAGGGTTGTTGGGTCAATTGGGTCGGTTGGCTCTTCCTGCACAACCTTATTAAGATCCTCCCAAAACGAGTAGTCCGCAGGCGCAAGTGTGCTCAGCGTTTTCCCCGTGACGTCGTTGAAGGTCAGGGTTGGCGGATTCCCGGCCTGCGACAGCGAATAAATCCTGGTCATCTTTTTAATCAGGTCAACCCCGGGCGTTGGGTCGCCATTGACGAGAAAACTGCGCCAGGGTACCCAGACCCAAAAGGTCTTGGGCCGCACCACGAAATACCCCTTCTGCGGCACATCCCCCTTGTAATCCGGCGGCAGAATCAGATATTTGCCGCCCGCCCCCTTGTCCGCTCCAGTGACGCCGACATCGGCCACCCAGTGGTACCACATGTCATCGATAAGCCCGAGCACCTTGGGCGGCACTTCGATAACCAACGGACCGTTGTGCAGGTCAAGCCAGATCCACGTGTACGGTGTGTTGTTGTTGGCCGTAAGGTTCAGCGACTTGGCGTTCATTAATTTCGCGTAGATATTGACGGTCGAATTCGCAGCACCAAGTCCTGCCATACCCTGCCGGTTGGCATACTGGCTCACCGGGGCCAGGCCAAGCAGGTAGCCCTGCACGGCGCGCTGAAAATCCAGCATGTTGTAGATCTTGTCGGCCGACTCTTTGTCGGGAAAGCCGTCGTCCAGATGGACAGTGCCGAAAGGCGTTTCGACCTTGTCCGGCGCGGGAACGCTGGGCGGTATGGGAGTGGAATTCTTGAATTGCGCGCTAGCAGGCACGACGCCCGCCAGAAACAGGACTAAAGCTAAGAGTGTGGTTATCTCGAACCGATCACGTGCTCTCATTCTTGCTCCCTCGTCGTTGCCGCAGATTGCAGACAACGTCGGAGTCTTGGATTGAACCTAAGACGACACGCCATTAAACCAAAGGTAGTCTCATGAGGCAAGGTGGCGGGCTGGAATGTTGTTGCAACCAGAAAATGTCGTATCAACTGCAACCAGACTTTGTCACCCCCTGTGGTTTAGGTAACGGCCGCTAAAGCAGGGCGGCCGGAGAGGTTGTAGATGCGGGGCATCGGGGTTTTTCTTTTCTGCGCAGTGGTGCGGGGCGCAGGGCGGCGATCGGGGACTTCGGCCAGAGGCAGAGGCTGGGCATAGAGCAGACGGTCACCGCGATAGACGCGCAGGGTCCCGTCCAGTTGATGGGAGAGTTCGACGGTTTCTCCGGCGTAGCCGCGAGCGCGGGGCAAGGGCGGCAGGGCGATGGAGTGCTCGCCTAAGGTGACGGTATGGTCGGCGGCGACGACGCGTTCGTAGCGCAGGGCCACGCAGCGGGCGAGATCGAAGCCGCGGGGCAAGCGGCGAAACTGGCCAGCTGGCTGGGCGGCGGGGCGGGCAAAGCGCTGGTTATAGTCGGCGCAGAAGCGCTGGAGCACGGCATTGGCCTGCTCCAAGGTGGTGGCGCCGGCGAGGCGGAGTTCGCTGACCAGCCGGTCCTGGCAGGTGCGCCAGGCGCGTTCGATGCGGCCCTTGGCCTGGGGCGAGTAGGCGGGGATTTGCTCGATGCCGAGGGCTTCCAGGGCGCGTCCCAGCTGGGTGGGCGATTGTTTTCCCGCGAGCTGTTCGGCGACGGTCCAGTGGGAATCGTTACGCTGGAAGATGCTGTGGCGGTCGCGGTAGAGGCTGAGCGGGATGCCATGGGTGGTGATCATGGCCTGCAAGGCGCGGAGATAACCGAGAGTATTTTCGGCTTCCAGTTGGAAGTGAGCCGCCAGGATCTGGCTGGTAGCGTCATCCTGAAAGCCGATCAGGGTGAGCTGGGGACCGCGGTCTTCGAGCCAGCGATGGCGGCTGGCATCGGTGAGCGCCATCATGCCGAAGCAGGGGCGGGGCGGCCGGCGGGAGCGATACTTGGCGGGCCGACGCTTCTGCGGAGAGGGCAGTTTGGCGGCCCGCAAGATGCGGCGCACGGTTTCGCGGCTGAGGGCGAGGTTCTCCTCGGCCTGAAGTTTTTCGGCGAGATGGGAATCATTGAAACCCTGATACTTGCCGCGGGCCAGGCTTACGATCAACTGCTTCTGGGGAAGAGAAACGGCCCAGGGCATGGCGCGTCCGCAATTGCCGTGCTTCACCCAGGCGATGTCATCCGGCTGATAACGCCGTTTGAGCCGCTGTACCTGGCGCTCGCTCAATTGCAGCAGACGGGAGGCTTCGCGTACGCTCAGCCTCCCGCCCGCTGCATTCTCAATCACTTTCACCCGTTGAAACTCTTTCTGAGTCATCGCCACCATCCTTACAGGGTGACAAAGTCTCGTTGCAGTTATGGGGTGACATTATCTTGGAGCATCTACAGGTGGCGGGCTGGAACATGCGGCGGGCTGAAACCCGTCGCATTGTCTGCATGTTATCGAACAAACATGAGTTATTTTGAGTGGTGGAGGCGGCGGGAGTTGAACTTTCCCGCCGCACTGAAAACACGGAACTTATTGAATCTCTAGGGCTGCACAAAACGCACAACACTCGAGAGTGGGCAAATCGTTGACCGTGTATTGACCACACGACAGGCGCGACTCTGCCTTCCCCGCCAGCGTTCGTCAGTACGTTTGCACCTTGCCGATGCGCGGCGGCTTCACTGGGGCTGCTACTCCATAGATCACAGTAAAGCCCGAACCCCCGCCCCAAGTCGAGGTGGGGCGAGTCGGATTTGGACTTGCGGCCGCTTCGAGAAGGTTCCAGTTGTTCGCGGCCCAGACGTTGCCGGCCGGATCGATCGACACGTCCGTAATCATCTGGATGCTGCCGCTCTGGAACATGTGGATGAGGTCGCCAGCCTTTGTTCCTGCAGGATGCCCCTTGGTGTTATCTCCTGCCAGCAGCGTGACGGAGCGAGCCCACATATTGCCGACCCAGACATCGTCATTGCCGTCGATGTTCAAGCCCCACGGGATGTTGATCGCCTCGCCCGTGAAACCCATCGGTGCGGGTTGCGTGCCATCCGGACGGATCATGTTGACAGCGCCGGTCGGTCGAGGCGGTGGCCCCATGACGTACTTGAACATGGCCGCAGTGATGAGTTTGAACTGCTCCATGATGGATATGCCGTCGGGCAGCACTGGCTGTGGAGTTTTCAGGTCCATGTTGCTTGCCACCCAAACATTTTCTTTCGAGTCCAGGGCGAGGGCGCGGACACCGATGCCCGCCCGGAAACTCTCCGCCTTGCTGGGATCTCCCACCGGGAACCGGACGACCGTGTCCCCTGAGGAGTTGGCCACCCAGACACGATTCTGAGAGTCGATGACGATGTCAAAAGGAGACTTCAAGCCCGCGGGCTTTACGATCTTGCCGTCTTTGATTCTTCCGCCGGGGAAGTAAAGCAACTGGTTGTCGGAGCCGTCGGCAATCCAAACATCGCCATTCGGAGCCACGCCGATGCCCATCAGTCCGAGGAATTTCTCTTTGAAGGGAAAATCGCTCTCGCTGGCGACTGGCTTGCCATTGAAATCCATCACCAGAATCTTGCCGTTGAAGCTCGAGATCCAGACCCGGTCTTTGGTCACGGCCGTGCCCCAGCCGACACCGTCAATTCCCATGCCGGTGAAGCCAAATATCGGCGGCGACAATGCGACTCCATTAGGGCTGAATTTGCCCACACCGCCGCCAGTGCTCTTGTTCACGCCGGACTGCGAACCGGGCATCCAGTTCATGCCGCTCCACAAATTGCCCTCCGGATCAAACATGAAGCGACCATTGGCATAATCTCCGCCGCCTGAGAAGCATAGCGAGAGGGCGAAATCCTCTGGGGCATAGACGAGATACGGTATGAAAGGCGAGTTCCGCCGCGCATCGGGCGCAGGCAGCGGATAGGTTTCGTCAAAGATCGCGTAGAGTTCTTTCGGGTTGGCCCAAGGTTCGCGCGCTATGCCTGCGATGGCTTCCAAGGTGTTCTTCGGCGTCGTCCCGCCAGTCGGGGTCGCAGCCTTGTAGAAGCGCGCGCGCCAATCGTCGTTGGCTACAGTGAAGGACGCCGTGATCAACGAGCCAAGCGTGTCTAATGTGGCCATGGTCGTCGTCATGGAGCTGTTGATCGGATCCATCAGCACTTTGCCCCACGTGCCGGTCACGGGATCGACGAGGTTGGGAACGTTTCCGGCAGCGATCTTGAGGCCAAGCGGATTTCCAGAGATACCATCGCCGTTGATGAACCGTGCATTGGTAAACGCCGACGCCACGGTGGTGAGTTCGTTGATAGTGATGCTCGCTGGAGGATTGCTGCCCACAACCGCTAACAGCGCGATGGCTGGATTGTCCCCACTCGCTTTGCTCGCCTTAGGCACGCCGCCGCTCGCTACCAAATAGAGTACGGCGTCGCCGTGCCCGCCTTTGGTGCGAACTTCAAACCGGCCGTCATCGTTGCTTTTGGTCTGAGCGAGTTGCTTGGGTGCGTCGGAGCTCGCCTCCCAGAGGGTCACGGTTGACTTTGCTATCGGGCCGCCTCCGCCCAAGACTTGGCCTTTGATGCTATCGGCGGCAGAAGCTGCTCCTGCCAGCAAGACGCAGAGAATCGCTACCCCTAGCCCCAACTTCAAGGCGTGTTTCCTGGAATCCATGTTTCTTGCTCCTTCACTTGGTTTCACCGAGATTCGTTTGCCGAGTTCATGTCATGAACTGCGGTGAGTAATTATCTCGGTCTGTTGCGTGGTAGCGGTAAGGCCAACTCTTCGTGATGCTCCAGACTACGGAGGCGGGCAGACAATCTGCTGTGATCTGAGTCACATGCCGGCAACCGTTTCAGGCATGGTCATCGGGTTTGCCGCGAACGATGGGTCGTCGGAATCTCGGCTAATGCTGAAGCGTTTCTGCGGCAAGCGACAGATCATCAGTCGGACGACTGCGCTTTGAATCTGATTGATTTTGTCAGGATTGAAATCAGCGGGCTCCGACCCGCTGATGCGCTGTTAAGCTATTGAAAATAAAGCACTTGATGGAGGCGGCGGGAGTTGAACTTTAGCGTCGCATTGAAAACAGGGAACTTACTGATTTTCAAGGATCGCCAGAAACGCTGAATGCTCGAAAGTGGGCAAATCGTTGACCGTGTATTGACCACACGAACGGCGAGATTCTCCGCCGCGCTCCGCAATCAGGAGATCATTCTTGAACCGACGAACCATTCCCGATCCTTCTCGGCTCCGATTGTTTGGATGGACAAGTCGCGTGAAGGCACGGATTGCTTGCTGTTGGCCGATCACCCCCAGCGACCGGCTCGGTTCTGGGATTGCGTGTGAGTTGGCGATTTCTCAACACTAATCCGAGACGCAGCTCTTGTGCCGTGAACATCGGACAGAATCTTAGAAGATTCGGTGCGTGCCCGCCCCAAACTGCGGAGCGGGCCACCGCATCTCAGGCTTTTAACCTGTGCCCATTACTTTTGCAACTCGATATCGCCTATCTTCCAGGTCTGATTAAACCATGGTTCGAGCGGGCCATAGAGGCGCAAGATGGTGAACCATCCTCTGCCGGGAACAGTCTGAATCCAATTGCTCTCTTTGCCGGCTGGCGCCGTCGGACCAAAGTAGATGTCGTAGGAGCCGTCAGCGTTCTTCTGGATCCCCGTGCTATGGCTTCCTTTCGTGGGAAACTGCTGGTCAGTCTGAATCATGGATCGCGTTTGTGCGTCGTAAACGATCATCGACCAGAAGTTCTTGGCTGGCGGGTTGGCCGGTATGTTCAGTTTGTAGTTCTTCGCTCCGTCGAGGTAGTTGTTTTCCGAATCCAGAGCGGCGATGGCATACTGAGAACCAATCCCGACCATCTTGATAGCCATAGCGGGCGTGATTCCCGTGTATGCGTAGAAGAACATGGTGCGAGCGTCGAGAAGGCGAGCGTCATTGTCCAGGAACAGATAGCTACCGCCTACAAATGGGATGAACCAGGCCTTTCCCGGATAAATCAAAGTTCCCTTGTCCCGGGAACGAAATTCGATCGCTCGCGCGGTCGCGTTGCCAACGGCCACGGCGTCAGTCAGGATCTTCTTCATACGCTCGTCGGGGGCAAAGGGCTTGCCCTTCTGAATTCCAATCGCTAGGAGTTGACCCATCAATTCCGGGCTCTCACTGTCGGCTGGCTCTTCCTGGACCAGTTGGTTGGTGTCTTCGTAGAAGCTGTAGTCGTTACCGCCAACGGTGTTGAACGCCTTGCCTGACAAGTTCACGAACTTAGCCGGATGCGGGTTGGCGGCCTCCGACAGAGGATACATACGCATGGTTTTGTGGAAGCTCTCGACGGCGGGTCCGGGATCGCCATTAACCAGGAAGCCGCGCGTGAAGAAGGCATTGTTGAACGTTCGGCACTTAAAGACGAAATAGCCCGGCGGCACATCGCCTTTGTACCCGGGCGGCAGAAACAGGAACTTGCCACCTTTTCCCTTATCCGGGCCTGCATTGCCCAGATCGGCGACGTAGCGAAACCAAAAGTCGTCCACGATGCCAAGGCTGTTAGGCGGGCTTTCTATTACAACCGGGCCCTTCGTCAGGTCGAGCCACGCCATCGCGTAGACGGTGTCCGTATTCGCGGTCAGGAAGAGCGACTTCGAATCCATCAGGGTATTGAAGACTCCGAATGTGCCGTCCACGGCGCCGACTTCGCGAAGGCCCCGGCGAAATGCCACGAGCGAAGCACCTTGCATGGTATTGAGGTAGGCCTCAACCCCGCGCTGGAAGTCGAGATTGTCGTATACCTTCTCGACGGTCGCCGCGTCGGGATAGCCACCCTCGAACTTCAGCGTGCCTAGACGCGTGTCAACTTTGTCCGGGGTGGTGATGCCGGGCGGGATAGGCGTCTCATATTTGTATTGCTGCGCCTGGGCACAAGGGATCATGAGCAGCGTCAGAACTGCTAAGACCGCTTTCGCAACGGTACCTCTGGTCAGCTTGGCTGATTTCTTGGATCGCATCTTTCCTCCGTCCGGCTGTATGTTTTGGAGCCACAGTGGTAGCCAGGGGGAGCGAAGTTTCATATTGTCCCTCGCTGGTTTTCTTCATACCTGCCCAAGGCGCTCGGGCTGAGCGGTAGGCAAATGCAAAGAAATGATGAATATTCCAGCTTCACTTCAGGTTAGTCTGTGATGTCGGTCACAGCGATGCTGGCAGAAATAACTGACGAAATCAGGCCAACCCGCACGTAATCAGACCCGCGCGACAACACCCATTTGAAGTCACTTGGCCGTGTCGCAGATGAGGCGATTCACGAGCCTTACCCGGCGCGAACCGTCGCGGGCTTTCAGTCGCTGCTCAGCGCTTACCTCATCGCGCTCTGCGTACTCAGCTATTTCGGCAGGCCGTTTGGATAGCCTCTACCGGGCGAGTCGGTGCAGCCTGGTTACATGTAAGCCATTGAAAATAAACCATTTGCTTGGAGGCGGCGGGAGTTGAACCCGCGTCCGAAAATGCAGCCAGCAAAGAGCCTACATACTTAGTCAGTTCACGCGCCGGTTTTATCCGGCACTCTCGCCCGCCGCGCTGAGAACCGACAAGAAACGCGGCCGGCCAGCCTGAATATCTCGCCTCGAGTCCCCCCACAAGTCGCAAATCGTTTTCGGGCTGGTTAAATCGGCATTTGCTAAGATTCTCCCCGCGCATTGAAGCGTAGCTGCGCCGGCTCTTCAAGAATACTCATGAGGAACAAAAGCGAAGTAGCCCCCTTGGAGCACTCTCCTGCCGGGAATTTGGGAAGCCGTAGGCATCGGTATTTTCGGTGACGAAAATAGCGTTTTGGCCTATTTTCACAAACGATGATAATCGAAAATAGCAAGGATGGCTATTTTCGGCGACGAACCTGGGCCTGCTGAACGCTCGCATCGTACCAGTTTGTAAGCTCACATTTATAAGTTGCCGAAGATGGATATCTTGAAATTGGTGGAGGCGGCGGGAGTTGAACCCGCGTCCGAAAATGCAGCCAGCAAAGAGACTACATACTTAGTCAGTTCACGCGCCGGTTTTATCCGGCACTCTCGCCCGCCGCGCTGAGAACCGACAAGAAACGCGGCCGGCCAGCCTGAATATCTCGCCTCGAACTCCCAGACGTAGAGTTCAACGCCAGCTCACTGTATGACGCCCGCTCTCAGCCCATGAGCAAAGCCGAGGAAGGCGGCAGCCTAACTAATTAAGCTGCGTATGCCAGCTGTTGGTTGGCAATTCTGTTTTTGCACACGATTACGGATGCATGCACTCCGGTATGCCTCTTTGCCGCAATCACTTCCGTCGAAGCCGTGACGCCCCCACGAGTGGTTGGAACGGTCAGCTTCACTGTACCATCGCTGGTGAGCGAAGGGAAACCGCACTTATATAGATGCTGCCCGCTGGTCCGCGAAGCAAGCCGCACGCGGCAGGGTGCTCCGTCGAGCTCAGAGGGACGAATCGCTGCATCATCGAGCTTTGTCGCACATCCAACTGTCTTGCCCCTGTTAGTCTTACATCGAGAACGGATGCCTGAGATGCCTTCCAATCCGTGTCGCCATTGCCGGGAGCTCTTCGCGTGATTCCCGACTGCATCCCGTTCAGCTCTATCCCTCATACAACCAGGCTCTTTTCCGATTACCTTACGCAAGCTCCGGGCATCCGCCAGTTCTATCCGCACTCCTCCGATGGAGCCGACATCGCCTCGCTGGCGCGCGTGGTCCCCTCGGGAACCGAGACGCATCGTCGGGTGGCTGATGTGCTGGAGCGGCAGAACCGAGCCTGGGGCGCTTCGGATGCGGTGCTGCACAATATCCAGCGTTTGCGCGAAGGCGCGCATGCCGTCGTTACCGGCCAGCAGGTGGGTCTGTTTGGTGGACCGCTGCTGGCATTCCTGAAGGTGGCGTCGGCACTGGCGCTGGCGCAGCAAGTGGAACACTGCGGTGTGCCTTGCGTGCCAATCTTCTGGATCGCCAGCGAGGATCACGACCTGGCCGAAGTCAACCAGGCCCTGTTGCTCACTCAAGACTTCAATCTTGTTCCGTTTAAGGTGGCAACTAAAGGAGTTGGAGGCTCGCCGGTTGCTGGCGTGAGGCTGGCTGACGGTACGTCCGCACTGGTCTCGCAAGCCGCCGCGCTGCTCGGAGACTCCCTTGCCGCCGACTCCCTGCGCGAGAGCTACCTGGAAGGCGAGACGCTGTCCGATGCCTACGCGCGCCTCTACGCTCGCATCTTCGCCGAGCACGGTCTTATCATCCTCGACCCTGCCGACGACGGCCTCCATCACATTGCTTCGCCGCTCTTTGTCGAAGCCATCCGGCACGCAGGTGAACTGGACGCTGTGTTGCTGGCCCGCAATCGAGAACTTGCTGAGGCGGGATATCACGAGCAAGTGAAGGTCACCGATCTTTCGACACCGCTGTTCGCCCTGGTCGAGGGTGTTCGCGTTTCGGTACATCGCGCGAACGGGCAATTTTCGATCGGCACCAAGCGCTTAACCTCCGACGAGCTCATCCGTCGCATTGAAGACCGTCCGCAGGATTTCAGTGCCAACGTCCTGTTGCGCCCCGTGCTTCAGGACTATTGGCTGCCTACGCTGGCCTATTTCGGCGGGCCGGCCGAGGTCGCCTACTTCGCGCAGGTTGAAGTTGTTTACAAAAAGCTTCTCGGGCGGGTCACTCCCATCCTGTCTCGCTTGAGCGCCACGCTGATCGAGCCGCGCATCGCTCGCCTGCTGGAGAAGTATGAGGTCGAGCTGCCGGAGTTGTTTCACGGCGAGTGTGAGTTGCGCGACTGCATTGCAGCGCGTTCCCTGCCCCCGCAGCTCAAGGACGACTTTCTCAAAGGCAAGCTGACGGTGGAAGAAGCCATGCAGCGCATCTCGCAATCGCTGGCTCGGCTGGATCCGACGCTGGTGCGCGCCTGCGATCGCGCCACCGCCAAGATGCTCTACCAGGTAAACCGTCTGGAGCGGCGGGCGGCATCGGCGGAGCTGCGGCGCAACGAGGTCATCGCCCGCCACGCGGCGCAGATAGAAAACTCGCTCTATCCCAAAAAGACCTTGCAAGAGCGCGAGATTTCCGCCATTTACTTTTACGCCCGGTATGGTCCGCAGCTCATCGACCGCCTGGTCGAGTCAGCCCAGGCGCGCTGCCCGGAGCATCGCATCATCCGGCTCGATTGACCTGCCTGTAAATCACCTAGGCACTCGCCATCCACCCAAAGCGCGTGTAATCTTCTGTGAACGGCATCCAGCCGTCGCCCACTCCGTGACCACTTACCTTAGCGATGTCCTGATCATCACCGCCTGCGTGGTGGCGGCCCTGACCTTCCTGTGGGTCGTCACCCACACCTCCGCCGCGCCCTCGCGCAAGGAGTCGAACGACTTCACCGGCGCCGTAGTTGCAGTGATCGGCACCACCTATGCGGTAATCCTCGCCTTTATGCTGTCCGGCGTCTGGAACATGTTCCAGCAGGCTCAGGCCAACGAAGAGCAGGAGGCCAATGCCCTGACCAACGTCTGGCGCATTGCGGGACAGTTGAACCAGCCCGAGGCCAAAGAAATGCAGGCGCTGTGCCTGAAGTATGCGCACGACGCCGTCACCCAGGAATGGCCGGCCCTGGCCGCCGACAAGTCCGTCCCCCCTGAGACTTCGGAGACCGTCAACCAGCTCTGGAGGGTCGCAGGCCAGACCCAGGCGCATCCCGGCGACGACTCCATTGCCGTCTACCAAATGATGGAAGAGTTGCGGATGCTGACTGAGTACCGGCGCATCCGCATGATGCAGGCCCGCGAGGGGCTTCCCGGAATCCTGTGGGCCGTGCTGGTGGCCGGAGGAACCATTACGGTGGCCGCTTCCTGCTTTTTCGGGGTGCCGAACTTCCGCTTTCACGTGATGCAGGTGATCGTTCTCAGCTTTCTGATTGCGCTGGTGCTGGTAGCGATCGACGATATCGACCGCCCGTATCAAGGCGTGGTCAGCGTGCAGCCGGAAGGCTTTTCGTTCTCGCTGGAAACCTTTAACGGCCAAACCTTCTAGGTGCAGGAAACCATCATTGGGTGTGAACCGCCTGGTGCGCCCACGCCCGGCGCTTCTCCGCCTGTTGTTGGGTGAACACGCCTGCGATGCGCGTGCCGCACTTTGTGCAGCAACCGTGCTTCAGCCGGTTCGACAGCACCGAGTGCCACGAGCGAGCGATCACCACCTGCTTACATCCCGGGCAAATGGTGTTCGCGCCATCGGAGAAGATGTTGCCCTCGTAGACGTACTTCAGTCCCATCTGCATGGCGAGCCGGCGCGCGCGGTGCAGCGTCTCCGGCGGAGTCGCGGGCTTGTCCGTCAGCTTGAAGTCGGGATGAAACGCCGTGAAGTGCAGCGGAACATCATCACCCAGGTTCTCCAGCACCCAGTCGCACAGTTGCTTGAATTCCGAATCGTCATCGTTGAGAGTTGGGATGATGAGGTTCGTCAGCTCGAACCAGACGCCGGTCTCGTGCCGCAGCCACTTCAGCGTATCGAGCACCGGCTGCAAATGTGTCAGCGTGATCTTTGCGTAGAAGTTCTCGGTGAACGCCTTAAGATCGATGTTCGCCGCATCGATGTAGCGGTAGACATCGAAGAACGCCTCGCGCGTGATGTATCCGTTTGAGACCATCACGGTGTTCAGGCCCGCGTCATGCGCCTCGCGTGCGATGTCGATGACATACTCGCCCCAAATGGTCGGCTCGTTGTAGGTAAAGGCGATGTGCGGCGAATGATGCTGTAGCGCTACGGCAACGACATCCTGCGGGCTTAGCTCCAGCGAATTCCCCTGGTCGGATTTGGCCTTGGAGATGTCCCAGTTCTGGCAGAAGAAGCAGCCCATGTTGCATCCGGCCGTGCCCATCGACAGTATCTTCGTTCCCGGGAAGAAGTGGTTCAGGGGCTTCTTCTCGATGGGATCCATGGCAATCGCTGCCGGTCGCCCATAGCCGAGCTGCACCAGCCGCCCGTGCTCATTCATGCGAATGAAGCAGAAGCCGTGCTGCCCTTCTCCGATGTGGCAGTGCCGTGGACAGAGATAGCAATGCAGGCGCCCGTCGGCCATCGGCTCCCACCAGCGGGCTTGGTGGTGTGTCTGGATTGCGGGTTCTAATACTGTTAACTGCACGGTAACTACTTATCTCCATTTTAGTCCGGAATGGAAGCCGTCCCCGCTGGATTTCTCATAGCCTATGCAAACGTTGGCGGCGACTTGCCCGGTGCTCCGGCTGTCTACGTCCGATAATGATGCAAACAAAAAAAAGTTTTACCGATTCCTTGTTTTCAGTAATTTAGCGAAAGTTTTTATCGCAAATTACTGATTCGGCGACACTTAAAATCAAATTGTTCATTTCAAACAACTTACGTCCCACACCCCCGGCAGGGAAAAGCGAACTCTTTGCCTCTGTTATTCGCCGTCAGCCTTTGTTTTCATCCATTTAAAATTTGTTCCCGGGATCTTCGCTTCCGGCTTCTTCGCCCGCTCACTCCTTGACTACGTCCGATAATGCGCAAACCCACAGAAAAAAGCTGTATAGTCTTCTGTGCAAATTATTGAACACATGGCACTTAGACACAAGCCGTTGCGCACTTTCTGCGCAAATTATTGAATCTGTGCCACTTACAGGCACTTAATAGATTTCAAAGAGCTTACGGCCCCGTTCGGCCACCGAAACCAAACCCTTTTGAAAAACTCAGGACGGCGCCGGCTCCAAACGGACAAGTACACTCCTTGGTGTCCTCAGATCGAGTTTATGAGTTGCGAAACTGGGTTGCACGGGAAGAGTGACGAGTGGAGGTTACGAAGGTCATAGCGGAGTTCCGGAATGGGAATCCGCGTGCAATGACTTGGGTGGGAGCCCCAGCCTTCAGGCTGGGGAACCGCGATCTTATTCACTCCAGCGGAGCCGCGTCAGCGGCGGCACACCCTAGTCAGGTTTTCTGGGCGCGCTCGTGGTTGAGGGCAAGTAAGCGGGCGAGGATTTCGGAATCAGTCAGGTCGGAGGGCCAGCCGTAAGAGGCAAAGACGGCTTCGTCGAGCTTGCGGTGTGCATCGTCGAGCCACGCGGGGCGCTTGTTGTAGAGGTTGGTGAGCGTGCGGTCGGTCAGTTCCTGTTCAACTGCTCCCGGTGGGTGCAGCCAGGCATCGCGTTTCTCGACCAGTTTGCGGGCAGCGTCGGCAATGGCTTTCACGCGCCTGTCGTCGGTCGGCTCTTTGCTGGGCGGCCAGGGGAACGGGAAGGTCTCGAAGGTAGAGGTGGGAGTGTAACGAAAGCCGCTCTCGACCTCGCGCAGTTGTGTCCCTTGGCGTCGTGCCCAGCATTCGTGGATTCTCGAATGCAGTATACCGAAGAAGAAGTCATCATCGCGGGCAAAAACAAGAACCGCATGATCCGGTATGACCGTGGGAGCCAACCACTCAAAAACGCGATACTTAGATACCCCTGGTGTCACGATATAGCGTCGCAGCGGTGCGAGCGCATTTCGCATGGCTGGTCTCGGCTCACCGTGAATCCACCAACGAGTTCGATAAACTTCACGATTATTCTGTTGTCTCTCTGGATAGACATTCTTCCGCAGATATTCGAAAGGCATTTCGTACAAAGCCGCGTCGGCTTCCGACATATCTGTCCCAAAATCGATGATGAACATGCCTCTGGGACAACGCGTGACGTCCATAGCGTTAACCCAAGGCCGCACGACGTCAGAGTTGGGTCGTCCGTTTGGGTTCAACGGCGCGGAAAGCATTTTGCGAGCGACGTCAGGGCTCAAGTCGAATGCCCCAATCTTCGTTGTGCCCATGAAGCAGATACCAGCATTCTCGCGAAGGGCCACAGCGGTCGTTGTGTCGGCCTCGCTTGTAAGGTCGGGATTGATGTTGCCGACTGGCTTATCATCAAGCCGCTTACTGGTTTCACTTCCGTTATCAAAACCGATCATGGAAACATGGACGTTGGCGCCATCGAGAATCCAGTCGCGGTCGGATTGTGCCCAAAAGATTTCGCAGGTTTGCGTGATTTTTTCCAAGACGACGCGATTTGCTCCCCCTCGAATGCCTTGCGTTGCGAGAAGGCCGACACGGCTAACCTCCTCTTGCTCGACGAGGGCACGCGCTTTCTCGAACCAATAAACAACTAGGTCTGCCTCTGCCGGAACGCGCCCATCGTACACTGCGAAGAGGTCGTCAACATATTCATCCCCGAGTTCGCTCCGCAGTCTTTTGCCCCCGAGAAATGGCGGGTTCCCGATGATGTATTCCGCCTCAGGCCACTCAGGTTCATACGGTTCACCGCTGACGTTGTAGTCGAGAACCGCGTCACGGTGCTCGATTTTGTTTAGCGGGTCGAGGATGGGCTGCTTCTCCTCGCCCATCCCGTTCTCTTTTTGCCATTGCAGGTAGCCGATCCACACAACCACCGAGGCCAGTTCATGGGCGTAGAGATTCTTTTCGATTCCGTAAAGTTGATGCGGTCCAACGTGGCGTGCCTGTAGGAAACGAAGACCGTTCTCGCTGCTGAAGACGTAGGCTTCCTTCCAGATGTCGAGCATCCGCTTCAAGGCGAGGTAAAGAAAGTTCCCGCTGCCGCAGGCGGGGTCAAGCACGCGGACCGACAACAGCTCCTCCAGCCACTCCGCTATGACATCCTGCGCCTGCTGGCGGGCCTTGTTGTAAGCGATAGTGTTTTTCGCCGCCTTCGCGCTCACCATGAATTGTTCGGCTTTGGCCTGGACCTCATGCCACCGCTTCATCAGCGGCTCGACTAGCACAGGCTCCACGATAAGCAGGATGTCCTGCTTGCTGGTATAGTGCGCGCCGACGAGGTTGTGCTTTTCGGGATCGAAGTTGCGCTCGAAGAGAGTACCGAAAATAGCAGGCTCAACATAAGACCAGTTCAAGGTCGCACTGGCCCAGAGAATTTGCAGGTCGCTGGATGAAAGCTCGACGATTTCGTCATCGAGGAACAGCCCGCCGTTGAACCAAGGCACATCGTGTACGCCAAAGATTCCGCCCTTTGCCATGGCAGCGAAAAGCAAGCGCAGCTTTTGGTTGAAGCTGGCGGGATTGCCTCGGCTGGTTTCAAGCATCTTGTGAAACATTCGGTCGGGGAGCAGACCGATATCGTCGGCGAAAAGGCAGAAGAGAAGCCGCATCATAAAGTGCGCGGCCTTCTCCGGTGCGATGTTCCGGACGCGCAGGTTCGCTGAGAGCTTGTCGAATTCGGCGGCCGCGTCTTCGGTTACTGCCTGTCGCGATTTCGACGGATGTAAGGTGAACGGTTCCTCGAACAGCGCATGCAGTACCTCGAAGGGGGGCAACTCGCAGGTAGAAGTGGGTTTATTGGCGAGCAGATCATCAAGCGTGAAACTGTAAATGCGCTTCTTTGTGTTGGGAAAATTGGTGTGGACTTCGAAGCGCTGCATGTCGGAGACGACGAGAAGGGGCGGATTCTCCAAGTCCTCGCGGTAATCAAGCAGTTGGCCGTAAGCGGCATTCAGGTCTTTGTGCTTGCCTTTGTACTCCCAGGCAAAGTAACCGCGTTTCCACACGTCCGCGAATCCTTTGCCGCCCTTATCCTTCGATATGTGTTTATCAAAGGTGAAGAACTCGCCGGTGAGGTCCGCCTCGGCCGGATGCTGATGTTGAAGCACGTCGCATAGATCGTTGAATTGGCTCTGAGAGGCTGAGCGCTCGGTCAGCGTGCTGGCTTTCCAGCGGGCAACGAATTCCGGAACGGAGAGAGACATGAGCTCGGTGTGGCGGAATGGCGATTGTTACAGAAGGTGACGTGCTTAGCCAAGTGGCGGCGAGGTTTCCGACGTGCCGCCCCTGAAGGGGCTCGGGACGGGTGTTGGAGGAACCATTTTCCCACGCCTGAAGGCGTGGGCTCCCACCTCCCGGTTCCCGGCTTGTAGAGCATGCCGCAGGAAGCAAAGTCTCACCCAGTGCGATACTCCACCTAACGTCCGACTCTATTTCGTCTTCCTCCGTGCTCTCCGTGTGTGCCTGCGTGGTGAAGACGATTTTCCACGGACGCTACGGCTCCGGCTTGGGCAGCTCCAGTTGCACCGTCTGATGATCGTTTTCGCCAAGCGTGATGATTTGTGGCTCGGAGGTGAGCGCCGGAACCTCCGGCGTTCCCGAGGGCAGCTTGGCGGTGACCTTATATTTGCCGGGCGCTACACGCTCACCACGAAGTGCCCGTTCTGATCCGTCTCGCCTCCCGTGGCTCGCATCTCGTTGATAAGGCGTGTCCGGCTCGGGCCGTATGCGAATCTGCGCACCCACGGCAGGCTTGTTGTCTTGGGTGACCGCGCCTTCCAGTTGCGCGGATGCGGAGGCTAGCACGATTTCCAGCGTGCCTCCGGCGGCGCCACCTTCTATCTGCACGCCCTTCTGCAACACATCGGTCGCACCCAGGCGCGCCGACTTCACGTACCAGCCGCTCTGTCCCGCGCCGGCATGAAGGATATAGCTGCCGTCGGGCACGTTGTCGATTTCGAATGTTCCGTCGGCCTTCACCTCCGCCCAGCCGCCCATACCGATGTCTTCATCCAGCGAGCTCAGAGCCACGTGCGCACGGTCAAGGGCAATGCCGGAGCCGGATGCGGTGATGCGTCCCGTGATGGTCGTTCCTGCTCCAAAGGAAAGCACAACGTTGTCGACGTTGGCTTCGCCGACCTCAAGCTTCTGCTGCGCGAACACGTGACGGCCGTCAATGTTCTGCTGCGCGTGGATGATGTAACTCCCGGGCGAAACTCCCTTGATGACGAACTCGCCCTTCTCGTCGGTTATGCTGTAAGGCTCCGCGTCGTCATCAACCTCTGGCAGTCGCAGGTTTACAAAGGCGCGCGTCGCGGGTTTTCCATCGGGAGCGAACACATGGCCGGAGACCTGTACCGTCTTGACATGGCGCATGGTGAAGTCGGCCTGCATCTCTCCGCCGGCTTGCAGTTGTATCGGCTGGGCTTCGCTGGTTTGGAGCACCCCGGGATAGTAGAGCGGCGCGTAGTGGCTCGCCATCTCGCGAATGAGGTGTAATCAGTGGGATCCGTGTCCATTCCCACGCCCAACTGACGAGGCCTCATCTGGTGACTCGACAGCCTTGAGATAGTACTCATCCGGCTTCAGGCCGAACAACCGGTATTCACCGCGATCATCGGTCACTGCGCTGGACAGACTGCATCAAGAGCTCCCGCTTGGTGAGCTGATGCGAATCTTCTATCTCCTCGGGCGAGGGCTTTTGCGAAGCGCGGCGACTACGACACCTATCATCGGCTCGCCCGCTTCATCGACAACCCGTCCGCTGATCACCGCCGCGCGCGTCAGGCGAAACATCGCGTCGTCGACCGTCTGCCCCGGTGAGAGCGACAGCATCGCGCCGCCCTTCAATCCCTTTGCCTGGTATTGCTGGCTGACGAAGCCGGGGTGCGCGGCCAAGAACCGATAGCGGCCCGGTGGTACTTTCTTAATTTCAAAATGCCCGTTGGCGTCGGTGACGTGCCAAAAACGGCGGGGCGACGCTGGTGCTCCGCCTGTATCAGCCCGACGCGCGCCGATAGCAGCGGTGTGCCTTCGGCAGCGGAGACCACGCGGCCGGAGACGGTGCACGGCTCAATCGGCTTGTTCTTTTTGTCGCAGGTTGAAGCTTGCGGCGGTGTTTGCGCGAGCAAGAGAGTGGTGAACGCGACCAATAACAAGGAAAGAGCAACCTGGACGCAACCAGCGCCGATGCGAAAGCGAGGATTTGCGAACTCGATGGCGATGTGTAAGCCGAGTCGTAGGCCGACGCGGCGAGGAAGTGAGGACAGCATTACCCAGCCGCAGGCTTGCGCCCGGGGCTGACGGCGGAGCCGGCGCTACGCGCCTCTGTGTTGGCGAATCAGATCGACTTGGAAAGGTAAGCAAGCTGACAAGATTCGCGCTAATGCTCCCCCCGCGTCAGCAAGTTGTACGCGCCGCAAACTCAAGCGCGGCCTGGCGAAAAGCGAAGAGCGAAAGGCGAGCGCTTGATCTTACACCCTCGCCAGATGCACCCCGAACCAGCGCTTGGGATCGGACCAGCTCTTCTCCAGCTTGAAGCCGCTCTCCCGCACGATGGTGAGCACCATCTCGCTGGTGTACTTGTAACTGTTTTCGGTGTGCAGGCGTTCGTCTTTTTCGAAGCGCACATCCAGATCGAGGGCGGGCAGGAACACGGATTGCTTCTTCGTGCTCTCCAGGTAAATCTCCATGCGCGAGCAGCGCTTGTTCCACACCGCGACGTGGCGAAAGGCGTCGAGATCAAAGTCGGCGTCGAGCTCGCGATTGAGGCGCGCCAGCATGTTCTTGTTGAACTGTGCCGTAATCCCCTGCGCGTCGTCGTAGGCGGGCAGCAGGATCTTCGAGCTCTTGGCCAGGTCGGTGCCGAGCAGCAGTGCATCGCCGGCGCGCAGTGAGCGGCGAATGCGGCGCAACATCGCGACCGCCTGCGACGGCTCGAAGTTGCCAATGCTGGAGCCGATGTACAGCACCAGCTTGCGGCCGTTGATGCGCGTCAGGGCAGGCACGCCTCCGGTGTAATCGGCGACGATGGGGCTGACCCGTAATTGCGGGAACAGCACTGCCATCTGCCTGACCGCTTCGCTCAGAGCGGAGGGCGAGACGTCGATGGGATAGAACAATGCGCGCGTCTGACGCTGTAGGAGTTCTTCGATCAGGATGCAGGTCTTGCTGGCGGTTCCGGCGCCGAGCTCGACTAGCGTGAGTGAAGGCCCGGCGGCTTCGAGGATCTCAGCGGCGTAGTCTTCGAAGATGGCGCGCTCGGTACGCGTGAGGTAATACTCAGGCAGATCGGTGATCTGCTCGAACAGCGCCGAGCCGATTTCGTCGTAGAAAAACTTCGCCGGCAGGCGCTTCGGCATTGCGGACAGGCCTTCGCGAACTTCGCGGGCCATTGCCGGATCGACCACATATTGCAGTTGCTTGCTAGTCGCCATTGGCTAACCTGATCCCCATAAATTGCCAGCGCGCGTGGGGAGGAAAGAAGTTTCGGTAGGTGGCCCGAATATGCGACCGCGGTGTCGCGCACGAACCGCCGCGCAGCACCATCTGATTGCACATAAACTTGCCGTTGTATTCGCCGACGGCACCCGCCGCCGGCGCAAATCCGAGATACCCGAGATATGCGCTGCCGGTCCACTCCCACACATCGCCAAACATCTGGGTCAGGCCATCGGAGGAACGGGCTGGCATTGGCCGCAAGGCATCGCTCTCCAGCAGATTGCCTTCGACTTCGGCGCCTTGCGCGGCGGCTTCCCATTCGAACTCAGTCGCCAGCCGTGCACCAGCCCAACGCGCAAACGCGTCCGCTTCGAAGTAGCTGACATGACACGCGGGAGCGTTCATCTCGACAGGTTGCATGCCTTCCATGCGTGAAATGCCACCAGTCGCCGTTGCGCTGCTCCCAGTAAAGAGGCGCGTTCCAGTGACTCGGCGTGAACATGGTCCCAACCTTCCGACAGCCAGAGTTCAGGCTTGGTGTAGGCGCCACTGTCCATAAATTCGAGATACTCGCGATTCGTGACAAGACGCGACGCCAGTCGGAATGGTTGGAGATACACCTGATGGCGCGGGCCTTCGTTGTCGAAGGAGAAGCCTTCGCCATCAAAGCCGACGCTGAACAGGCCTGCGTCGAATGGCCGCCATTCCATGCCGGTGCCACGGGTTCGCCCTTCCTTTGGGCTAACCCGGGCTCCCTCGACATTCGAGCGATACGCCGGACGCAGCGGATTGGTCCACAGTCCGTACTTCACATCGGTGACGATGAGCTCCTGATGCTGCTGCTCGTGATTGATTCCGAGAAGCACCAGATCGAACACCGACGGCGGCGGGTCTGAGCTGAGCAGATCGCCCATCGCCTCATCGACCGCGGCGCGATAGGAATGCACCTCGGCCAGCGACGGCCGCGAAAGCGTATGCCGCAGCGAGCGCAACGGACGATCGCCAATCGCTTCATAGTACGAATTGAACAAGTTGCGGAAGGCGGGATGAAACGGCTTGTATCCGGGGAGACTGGGCGTGAGAAGGAACGTTTCGAAGAACCAGGTCGTGTGCGCCAGATGCCACTTTGCCGGGCTGGCGTCGGGCATGGACTGGAGGCTGTGGTCCTCGATGCTCAACGGCGAACAGAGGCGCATCGAAGTCTGCCTCGTGTCCCTATAGCGTTCCAGCAAGCTGGGCTCGCGGGCGGGCGCCGACGCTCCGTCATGTATGGAGCTGGTTACATGCATGGGGTCCTCACCTTTCTGAGAAAAGTTTGCTGAATTTGCTGGCCGGCATCTGCTTTTGAGACGCTTTCAACAAGATGCTGGGGTTGGAAGAAAGTCACAAAGAAAAAATCAGGGGGAAATAAGTAAAGGCGGGACGGCGCGGAAGTGGTATCCAGAATTCGCGGTTACGGTTTGTCAGAAACGATTTCCTGCGGCCCGTTTTAGGGTAAATGCGCTATCTGACAGCCCGTGCGCCTGCTGATTCGGCTGCGGGCGCTTCCTCGATCACCCACGAGGGCTGCTCGTAGCGTCCTCGTATATCCTGCCATCGCACCAGAAGCACTTCGCCGCCCATGCGAATCCCGTCGCGCAGGGGATTGATTTTCGAACGATGATCGTGCGCCCACTCCACCGGCACCTCGGTAGTACGAAGCTTGAACTTATCCGCCAGAAACAGAATTTCGGGATCGAAGCCCCAGCGCTCGATCCGCTGGCGCGGGAAGATAATGTGTGCCGCCTTGCGGCTGAATGCCTTGAAGCCGCATTGCGTGTCGCGATAGCTGAGTCCCAGCACGATACTTAGTCCCAGGTTGAACAGCCGGCCATAGAGCTGGCGAAGTAGCGGCTGCCGCTCGGTTTGCAGATGACGCTGCAGCCAGCGCGATCCGATGGCAACATCGGCCCCGTCGCGAAGGGCGGCAAACAGCTTGTCGGCTTCATAGATCGGAGACGACAAGTCGGTGTCGGTGAACAGCATCACGTCTCCCCGGGCATGCAGCATACCGTTGCGTACGCTGTATCCTTTGCCACGATTGCCGGGGTTCTCCAGGAGCCGGACAATAGGATGGACGGCGGCAAACTCGCGAACGATATTGGCAGTTTTATCGCGCGATCCATCGTTGACCACGATGATCTCAGCCGCCATCTGCCGCTGTGAAACGTACTCCAGAACCTGGGGTAGAGAGGTGGTAAGCCGCTCACTTTCGTTGTAGGCGGGCAAAATGAAGCTGTAGCTGGTTGGCATTGTCGGCAAATCGAATGGACTCGATTGTATGCCAGCGCGGTCGGCCGGGGGAGTTCATTGCATCGGCGCCCAAGATGGAACCGGTTGCAAAAACCGCGGGGGCAAGGTTACTAAAGGAACTTGCCGACAGGACAAGACGGTTGTAGCGTGGAGCTAATGCGTGCAGCCTTCGGCTTCGCACTGATGCTGGCTTCGGCCATTCCTGTCTGGAGTGCCTCCAAACCGCACGTCGTCTTTCTTGGCAAACCGCAAACCGTGAAGATCTTTCTGGAAGCCGACGAAAGTCAGTCTGCCGGCATGACCGTGCGGCCGTTGTATGTCGACACCAAGCTGAAGGACTACACCACCGGAGACGTTCACGACGTCACTGATCGGACCTTCGTCGTGCAGCGGGCATTTCGGCTCAACGACGCTTTGCCTGGGGACACGGCGAAGCAAAGCAAGTGGGTCTGGCAACGCGGCGACTGGTTGCTGATCGATCGCACCAGCGGGCATGTGGTGTCGGCAAAGCTTCCTGACTTCGATGCAGCCTCTTCGCATGTAAGCTGGTATCGCGATTATGCAGCCTATTGCGGCGTCTCTAATAATGGATCGCATTGGAGCGCGGTGGTGGCGCAGATCGGTGTGCGCAAGGCCCTGTTCCACAAGAGCATCGCCGACTCTGCTGCGGCGAAGAGCGGGGCAACGGTTGGGGAGTGTTCGCCTCCGAAATGGGAGCGGCGTCCGGCGCGGGTGACCTTCTCTCCGCCCAATGGCCAGCCGTTCACCGTGAACGTGGTGGCACGCCACGCGGAAGAGATGACAGACGACCAGGCCGAGCAGTAGGCTATCCTTCTTCAAGCTGAGGTTTCGAAATTTGGCAACTATCGACGAGCTGCTGCGCGAGGCGGAAGTAGCGCACGGGCACCTCTGCGCCGGACAGGTGCTGGGCGTGCGCATGGCCATGCTCGGGCTGGAGCTGCTGGGGATCGAGGACCCCAAAGGGCGCGACCGCAAGCGCCTGATCACCTTCGTCGAGATCGATCGCTGCATGACCGACGCCATCGGCGTGGTGACGGGCTGCCGCCTGGGCAAGCGCGCGCTCAAGTTCCGCGACTGGGGAAAAGTGGCCGCGACCTTCGTTGATATCGAGAACGATCGCGCCGTGCGCATCGCTGCCCGCGAAAGTTCAAAGGCGCTGGCTCGCCAGATGCATCCCGAGATCGAGAGCAAGAACCAGCAGCAGATGCTCGCCTATCGCGAGATGCCGGTCGGGGAGCTCTTCGATGTGCAATGGGTGAAGGTGAAACTTCCGCCGGAAGAACTGCCGGGCTACAAAGGCGAACGTATGGTGTGCGCGCGCTGCGGCGAGGGCATCAATTTCGCGCGCGAAGTGCGAACGACCGGCGAGGTTCTGTGCAAGGCGTGCGCGGAAGGCAGGTATTACGAGCCGCTGTGAGGAGGACTCGCTCCTGGCTCTTGGCTTTTGGCTTTTGGCTTTTGGTGGTTGGCAGTTGGTGGTTTGGGATTTGACACTCGTGGGTTGGTCTCGCTGATAGCTGGCGGCGCTTCCTGAGACCTGATACTTGACACCTCAAATCACTGACCTACATCGCTTCCATTGCTATACTCCCTTTTTCCATGCTGAAAGAAACACTCGAACAAGGACGCCTAACAACCGACGAAGCGCTGGAGCGGCTGCTGGCTCCCGCGACCCAGTATCCCTCTTCCATCCACCAGGCGATGCGGCACAGCGTATTCGCCGGCGGCAAGCGGCTGCGGCCCATCCTTTGCATCGAGACGGCGCGTATGGTTGCAGGCTGCGTTCCGTTGGGCGTCGAGGAGCTCGGCGCGGCGCTGGAGATGCTGCACACCTACTCGCTCATCCATGATGACCTGCCCGCGCTCGATAACGACGACCTGCGTCGCGGCCGCCCGACCTGCCACAAGGTATTCGGCGAAGCCATCGCGATTCTTGCTGGAGACGCTTTGCAAACGCGCGCGTACGAGGTGCTTGCCAGACTGCAGTGCCCTGCCGACGCTCGCGTTTCGATCATCGCCGAAGTTGCTCATGCCACCGGAACCATCGACGGCATGATCGGCGGCCAGGTGATGGACCTTGAAGCCGAACACATGAAGCCCGACGCCAGGACGCTGGAGTACATTCATCGCTCCAAGACGGGCGCGTTGCTTACCGCGAGCGTGGTGACGGGAGGCATCTATGCCGGCGCCGATGAGTCGCAGGTGCAGAATCTGCGCGACTTCGGTATGAACATCGGACTGGCGTTTCAGATTGTGGACGATGTGCTGGACGTGACCCAGACCTCGGAGCAACTCGGCAAGACAGCCGGCAAAGATACCGCAAGCGAGAAGATGACCTACCCGGCGCTGTTCGGAATCGAGGCGTCAATCAAGAAGGCTGATGAGTTGGTAGCCAAGGCTGGGGCGGCGCTGGACCAGTTCGGCGAGCACGCGAAGACATTGCGGGAAATCGCGGAGTTTATGGTGGAGAGGAAGAAGTAGGGTCACGCGGTAAGAGTCAGTCGAGCGCTGACTTGACGTCCGTCTGGGAAAAATCGTTCCCCTTGAAGAGCAGCGGCTGTCGGCTGTTTCTCGCGCGAGAGCGTAGGCGAAGCAGTCGCCAAAATTCAGTTGTGCAGGATGACCGCTGCCCTTGCCGAAATCGCGATAGGCTTCGCGAGCGATCCTGGCCTGGATCTCCGTGACAGGCTCGACCTAAATATCGCCGTAACTGGATTAGCTCATCCAAACGCCGGCTGACGAATGGGATTGCGGACTGCCGTCGAGACGATAGCAGCCTCAAATAGGTGGCGGCGGAGATGCGGCAGTCCAACGCCTCACTCAATTCGCTCAAGAACCGCTGTGCTCCGGCTCGTTCTGGAAGATAATCGCAATTACTGCTGACGTGTCCACGATCACTTCGGAAGGCCCTTTTCGTCATACAGCAGACTCGCCATGAGGAGTGGATTTGAAGGGCTCTTCCACAAGGGGAGCGGAGCCCGTCCAATTTCCATTAGTTTCTCGGCCACCCTTCCTCCGCCTTCTTCGGGTGCTTCGTTCGTTCCAGCCGCTCACGAACGGCGTTGGTGATTGCCTCCGTCTTGTTCTCGCCGGTGAGCTGTGCCAGCTCTTCGACCAGCGCGCAAGCCTCTTCGTTCTTGATGTTTAGCGCCATATCTACCTCATATATACCAATATTCTACCATTACACCATCTGCTTTGTTCCTCAGATCGACTGCACTGGTATCGTCATCAAGTCCTCCACCAGCCCGACCTCTTTCTGCACGAAGGGCTCGGCGTACTTCACGCCCGCGAGCAGCCATAAAACCCGGCCATTGCTGCCAGCTTCTCGCGAATCTCCGCCTCGCGCGGAAACAGCCCGCTGCCCTGCGCCTGATCGGAATACTGCGAGCGGTACGACAGCAGCGCCTGCAGTCGCGCTTCGAACTGATCGGTGATATCGACCACAAACGTCGGCCGCACGTCGGCATACAAGCTCGCGTAGATGATCTTGAACGGGCGGTGCGCGTGAAAGCCGAGGTCGAGCTTGGCCAGCCCGGCAACGAATGCCGCCTCATAGCAGAGCACGCCCGCGGTGTAGTGGTCCGGATGCCGCCCCTGCCAGTATGGCAGGATCAGCACACGAGGACGCAGCTCGCGAATGACGGCGGCAACCTTCTGACGGTTCTCGAAGGTGTTCTCTACGCAACCGTCCGGGATGTCGAGCGCCTGGCGCCATGACACACGCAGGATTTGCCGCGCGTCCTCCGCCTCGCGAGCGCGGTCTTCCATGGTGCCGCGCGTTCCCATCTCGCCGCGCGAAAGGTCAAGGATGGCGGTGGTCCTTCCCATCTGCGCCATCTTGAGCAGCGTGCCGCCGCAGGTCTGCTCGACGTCGTCGCGATGCGCGGCGACGGCAAGGATGTCGACTGTTTCGGCCATGGCGTGATCATATCCGATGAGTCGCGCCTTACCCAGAAGGTGGCCGTAGCCGGCGCATGCGCGCGCCGCAAAGTGCTACTCTTTGCCCACCATCCGACCACGGCAGGACGACGATTCCACGAAATGTTCGTTAGTTCGTTGACTGTGTAAAGAATTTGCTTGCATTGGCCGCTGTGCGAGCTATATTCCGTGGCGGGAACAAGACGCAAGATTTCAGAGGCAGGAAACAGGAGAACCACCGATGAAAGCAAGAATCACGATGTTGACAGTTGCCCTTTGTTTGCTCGCGATCGCGGCCTACGCGGCCGACAACCCGAACATGGGCACCTGGAAGCTCAACGCGGCCAAGTCGAAAATTCCGGCCGGAACCACCAAAAACAATACGGTCGTCTACTCGGCCGACGGCGACAACGTAAAGGTGACGACCGACGGGGTCGACGGAAGCGGCAAGGCCGCACACACCGAGTGGGTCGGGAAGTTCGACGGCAAAGACTACCCGGTCACGGGAGATGTCGGCAGCGGCGCAACCCGCGCGTACAAGCAGATCAACGAGCGGAAGTTGGAGCTGACCAGCAAAGAGGGCGATAAGGTGACGAATCACGGAACGATCGAAGTCGCCAAGGATGGCAAGAGCCGCGTGGTCGATCTGGAGTCAAGCGCTGCCGACGGAAAGAAGATGAAGACCAAGGCAGTGTACGACAAAGAGTAGAGAGGTCGCTCTTGAACGGGGTCTCCGGGTTCGCGTCCTCCCATTAGACGCTAACCCGGGGAACCGACCGTCAAAACACTTCCACACGCACTGACTGCCCAAACGCCGCCGCCATTCTGCCGTCGCGGGTAACCAGAGTGGCATCCAGCGTTTGTGCGAGCACTGCGTAAGCAGCGTCATGCGGCGACAAATTGTGACGGTATCTCCAGATGCCTGGAAGCAGCGGCAGATGTGAGTAGCGGGTGATACGAACTTTGCGCAGGTCCTGAACCGCTTCATCGGCGCGGTTCGCTGAAAGGGCGCCCGCTCGGATCAGTTTCCGGAACGCCTGCACAACTTCAAGATCAAACATCTGCGGCGCATGCAGCGATTCGCCATAGGCGTGAATCCGCGTGGCGAGAACCTGACCCTGCGGGGTCGTAAGAAGCCAATCCACGGCCGCCGATGCGTCCAGCACAATCATCGAGCGTCTCGGTCTTCGCGAACCAGCCGAGCCGAGTCAATCGGCGTCAACAGGGGCTCACGCTTTCGTAAACGCTCCTGAAATTCGAGCAGTGTCGGGCGATCTGCAATCTCCCTAATTTCATCCAATAGATAGTCCGACAGAGACATTCCCGCCATAGCGGCCCGCGCTTTCAGCTTGCGATGCAGAGCGTCAGGCACATTTCTCAGTTGGATCATCTTGCTCATGTGCTAAACATACTTTCATGTGTAGAACATGTTGAACAAGAAAATGACATAAGGTGAAAACAGACAATCGATTGCTACAGAATCACCCGTTCGTCGCCAACTCTCTTCGTCACCCGTTCACGATCCAGGTATTCCAGCAACGGGATGGCATACTTGCGCGTAATGCCGAACAGGTCTTTGAACGACGCTACGTTGATCCTGGGCGTCTTCGCCTTTTGCGCCGTGATCTGCTGCCGCAGTGATTCCAGCGCGCCACGATGAAATACAAGATCGTCGGAGACCTTCACCAGCACGCGATCGCGCAGCAACAGGGTCACAATTTTTTGCGCGCGCGCCTGATCAATGCGCAGCGAAGCCAGCACCTCTTTCAACGCGGGCACCTGCAATCCCGCCTTGGCAAAGGCCTGCTCGATCTTCTGCTTCGATTCGGCTTCGTCGTCGCGCAGCACCACGCCGCGTCCGGCGCCGCGCACCTGCTCACCTGCGATTTCCAGTTTCTTGTCGCGCACCAGCGAGTCGACGACCGCGCCCAGAACCTCCGGCCGCAGGCCAAGCTGCTCGCGCAGTTGCTCCCTATTTATGCCGCCGACCAGCGGGTTCGCCTTGTGAAACTTTTCCAGTGCCGCCAGCGCTTCGCTTCTAAGCCGCGCAAATATTTGGGCCGACAGCAGCAGACCTTCCGCTTGCACCATCTTCGTCGCCTGCTTCAAAGCAGCGGCCAGTTGCTCAACCCGCGAGGCCAGCCACCCAGTTTCAGCTACCGCCTCCGCTACTGCCAGGCCATCCGCACCGCGCCGGACCACGCGCGCAAGAAGTACGTCCTCCGGACCCGCCTTGGCCACGCTCTGCAAAAATGCCAGCCGCTCAGCCATCTTCATGCGGTGCGGCGGCTCATGCGCATCGAGCACCTGGCCTCCGCCGATGGTGATCACCGGCGAGAACTGGCGGATGATGAACCGGTCTTCCGGAAAGACCAGCAGCGAATCATCGAGCTTCAGCCGCGCAAAGCCTGACTCGCCCGGCTTGATCAGCTTGCCTTCCAGCATCTTGACCTCGGCCACGGTCTCGGCTGCGAAGGCATGAACGTGCACCCGCGCTCCATCGCGCAGAGGCTTGGCCGATGGCAGCAAATCGAGCCGCACCGTCAGCCGTGGCGAGGAGCGGAAGAGCCCGGGAGCGGTCAGCACCATGCCACGCGCCAGTTCGGCCGTCTCGACGCCGGCCAGATTCAGTGCGGTTCGTTGTCCCGCAACCGCGCGCTTTGCCTGCTCGCCGTGCACCTGCACGCCACGCACCCGCAACCTCTTCCCTGCCGGATGCACCTCGACCTCCTGATCAATCGCAACGCTGCCGGCAATGAGCGTTCCCGTGATCACCGTGCCGAAGCCCTTCATGCTGAAGACGCGGTCGATCGGCAAGCGAAACGCTGCATTCGAGTCCTTCGCCGGAAGCTCGGATGCAAGCCGGGCGAGTTGCCGCTTCAGCTCGTCGAGCCCCTCTCCTGTCTTTGCGCTGACCGCGACAATCGGCGCGTTTGCCGGATCGAGAAACGATCCTTTCAGATATTCAGCCACTTCCAGGCGGACGACGTCGAGCGTGTCGCGATCCACAAGGTCCGACTTGGTCAGCACGGTCATCCCCCGTCCAACGGAAAGCAGACGAACGATGTCGAAGTGCTCGCGAGTTTGCGGCTTGATCGACTCCTCCGCCGAAATGACGAGCAGCACCAGGTCGATGCCGCCAACGCCGGCGAGCATGTTGCGGACAAATCGCTCGTGGCCGGGAACATCGACGAAGCCGATGCGCAGCGCCTCGCCGGAGGGCGCAACTAAATCAAGGTTGGCGAATCCGATATCGATGGTGATCCCGCGCCGCTTCTCTTCTTCCAGACGGTCGGGGTCGGTACCGGTCAGGGCGCGTACCAGCGCGCTCTTCCCGTGGTCGATATGCCCTGCGGTGCCGACGATGACGGCTTTCATGACAAACAGTTTATCGAACGGTTTCTGGAACTTTGGTGGGCTGCGCGGAGAATCCTGAAGCAGGGATAGGTGTGCGAGAATAGATAAGGAAGAATTGTTGCTCGCTGCCGGGTAAGTTATTCGCGCCATCCTTGTGGACGGGGTCGCCCAGCCACCGGTTCCCAGGCGTGTTGTAGCGCAAGCGCAGTCGAATGTACGGATGGCCTCCATTCTCACATCACCAATCGGAAAGCCGCCCGAACCGCCTAAACAGCAACGCTGGGATGCGGAAGCGGCGGATACCGAATTCCTGTCACCTCATCTCTTGTTGCAGCTGGAAGATGAGCTGGAACGCTCGCGCATGCGCGAGGCAACGTGGATCTCTGTCATGGTCCACCTGCTGGTTGTGTTGTTGTTGATCAACACGACCGCGCTATTCCCCAGCCTGAAGGGACCAATCATCGCGTCGGCTGCCGACCTGATGGCGAACAAGCAGCTCACCTACCTCGACCTGCCGCCCGACCTGCAGAAGGAGCCTCCGAAGCCGCCACCGGACGCGAAGGTCCTGTCCGACAAGAACCGCATCGCAGAGAGCCGCCGCCCCCAGATCGACAAGAAAACACTGCAGGAGCTCCTGCGCGCGGGGCCTCCCGGCATGCAGGCACCACAATCACCAGGACAGCAGGCGCAGGCGGCGCCTCCGTCGCAGCAGCCGGGACAGCAACCCTCGCCGCAGCAGGGCCAGCAGCAACAGATGGCGACGAACAACCAGCCCACGTTGCAGGATCCGCGTCTCTCGGTGCCACCGGAGGGCTCGCCCAAGCCCAGCGTTGATTTTCGCTCCCTGATGTCGCCGGGCCAGCAGATCGCTCAGGCCGCCAACGCCGTTGCCATGGGACGCACCGCGCCCTCGATAGGGTTCGGCGGGGGAGTGGGCGGCGATTACGGCGCGGGCAAAGGTGGCGCTGCCCGCGTACAGGGGAACCTTGAGGTCCTGAGCGACACCCAGGGCGTCGACTTTGGCCCTTATCTTTCGCGCGTGCTGCAGGCGGTGCGCATGAACTGGTATGCCATCATCCCCGAGTCGGCGCGGCCGCCGCTGCTTAAGCGCGGCAAGGTGTCCATCCAGTTCGTGATCCTACCCAACGGCAAGGTGGCCGGGCTGCAGTACACCGGCTCATCGGGCGACATCTCACTCGACCGCGCGGCCTGGGGAGGCATTACTGCCTCCGATCCCTTCGCGCCCTTGCCCAAGGAGTTCCACGGGCCATACCTGGCGCTGCGCTTCCACTTCTACTACAACCCGCAAAAGGGTGACATGGAGTAATAGAACCCGCGCTTTGGCTTTTGGCTTTTGGCTCTTGGCTTTTGGCTTCAGACGTGCCCCTTCAAATCGGCATCACGCCGGAGCCTTCTTATGCTTCTCGACGCGCTGCTGCAAGTCTTCGCGCCAAGGCTCCGGCAAGGCTCCGACCGCGATGGCCCGCTGCAGCAGCTCGCCGTCAGTCGTGTCGCCGGTGTATAGCGCAATCAGGTCGGCCACGCTCACCGCGTTGGCATCGCGGTTGACCACCGTAATCGGCGCACCCGCCTCTAACGATCCCTCGCGCGTGACTTTGAAGTACCAGCCAAAGCGCCGCGTATTGTAGAAGAGCTTGGTCATCTCCGGACGGTTGAAACGCACCTGCAGCTTGTAGCAAGGCAGCCGCGGCTGGGAGATCACGAAGCGTGCCGAGCCTATCTCCAGCTCGTCGCCGATGTGAATGTCGCCCTCCAGCAGGCCCTCGATCGTAAGGTTCTCGCCGAAGTTGCCCGGCGCGAGCGGCCTGATGCCATGCTCCATCCACCATTCGTAGTGTTCGTGAGGGTAAACGTAGACCGCCTTGTCAATGCCACCGTGCACCGTCAGATCGGCCTGCGCGTCGCCGGCAAGATCCAGCTTCGCGACATGCACCTCGCCTTCCACAGGGAACTTGAAGATCGAAGTGGTGACCTGCTGGCCCATCCAGTTGTATTGCTTTGGCGTGCCGACGTTCACAGAAAGAACTTTCATGACTACTCCCGCTGAGACGACAACTGAGCACAGGGACGATTTCGTTAACGCTTGCCGCCGAGAGTGTCGTCGGCTGAAGCCGACTCCCAACTTCATACATTACCCACGTGCCAGTGTACCGCTTCCCTCAAATGCTGGGCTATCATCACACGCCCTTCGGGCTCTCTGAGTTCCACTGCCGGCGGAGGCTAAGAGAGATTTGGTTGCAGAATGTTGCGACTGAAGAGCAGGGCCCAATTATTCTTAACGATGTCGGGCCGGCCGATCGTGCACGCTGAGATCAGGCGCCCGCAGAATCCGCGGCTGTAGGCTGCTTCCGAGACGGAGAAAACGCACGCCGTACCCAATTAAGTAGCGCAAGATTCAGAGCTCCGAACATGGCCGCAAGCAACGGGTACGTCGTGATTGCAGATAACAGGTTTGTGTGGGAAATCACCTTGCCTTCCTTCTTCAGCACACCGGTTCCGTCCACTTTCATCTCCAGTTGATTGGAGTTAATTCGGAATGACCCAACGGTGACCGTGCTCCCTCTCGAAGCGTCTGCCTGAATCTTTGGCGCACCGGTTATTTGACCGTCGCTTCCGACTGATGCGACAGAGAAGCCTTGCGCAGCAAAAGCATCCGTTGCAGTCGATCCAAAATCCAGTAGCCTGTTCCGGTCGGTCATCTCGTCGCCCAGATCGTGCCAGTGCAGCCGAAACTGCGATCCGGCTGGAACCTGAATCTCGACAGGAAAGTCACCCTGCGTAGTTTGCCCCCACTGACCCACCTTGAGGTCGACCCTGCAGGTGGAGAGCCCGTCCCCTCCGCCCAGAGAGGTGAGCGTCACGGTGGAGTCAGTGCCTATGAACATCACCCCAATGCTTCGGTATCCATAGGCAGGGTCAGCGGCCGATTGCGAGAAGCTTACGCCAGCCGGGCTGCCCGCGTCTGGCGTGACAGAGACCTGTGTAGCACATGCTGAATTTCCCACTCCGGTCGTCAAATAGCTCACAACATCGTGGGTAGTCGGAACGGTAACGTTGAACATCTGAAATTTCTGCACCGTCCTGGGAGAGAGCGTTGCATTATCAAAGTATCCCTCGACCAACACTCTTGGCTTCAGCGACTCCGGTGTATATCCAAAAGAAAAGGGACCATTATCCGAAGACTTTGGCAAGCTGAACGTAACAAATTCGCTATGGGGGTGGACCGATAGCTGCTCGCTGAACGGGCCAGATTTCAAATTTGCCAGCCACCATTGAAGGGCACCCACCGCGGCAAGGCAGATGAGGGCGAGCAGGCGCTCTCCCCAAGGTGCGGGTATCCATCGCCCCAGCGCCGCACGTGCCGCCCCTAGCATGAGCAAACTCCAACTGCAACGCGCATCTCTTTCTTAGTGGACGATGATCCATTGCTCGGAGATGGCAGCCACGAAGTCTCCGCCGTGATTGGCACGCCGCCATGCCTTTACCTGCAACGCATGGTGGCCACCCGGCGATTGCAGCGATTGTTGTATTTCAGGGTTGTAATTCTTTAACAACCTCTTATCGACGCTGCCGTCCCAGTAGTCGCTTTTTATCTTATCCTGAGAGATGGGCCCCGTCGACTTATTCGCCACTGTTGCCGCCCCGAGTCCCCCGTGGCCAAAGTTAACCAGCTCCACAAAGGAAACTTCGGTGTCATCGAAGTCCGAGATGGAGTGGTAGCTGTACTGAGCCTTCTGGTGTTGCGCCTTCGTAATCTCGTTGGGTTCAAAAACTAAGTGGTCGATGCCGATGGATCCGACCGCTTTGGGGCCGGCTGCAATGCCGTAAAGACGAATCTCAGCGGGAGAGATGGGGTAGGAGCCGGAAGTATTGCCGTCAAACGTCTGCAGGGAATACAACGCGACCACCAACTTACCTCCTACCGAATCAGGAATGGCCACCTTCTCCATGTGAGAGCCCATCTTTCCATCCAACCGGTAAGTAATGGGCGATTGGCCCTCCGGGGTAACCAAGAAAAGCACAAGACTGTCCTGCTTAAGGTAATAGGCAATGTGAATTGGCCAATTCCCCTTGGTGAATCCCCTGAACGTGAACGAGCTCATGCTATACATCTGCGGTAGCTGCGGGCCATTCTTGTCGATCTGTTTAGCGGGATCTTCCGGATGTCCAGCATTGCAGTTGCTGGGGCCGCCGCCGAATTCCGGAAATGGGGGAATAACGATAACAGTGCCCCCGGGACCCTGTGTACCGCCACCTTGTGTACCGCCACTCGTAGTGCCCCCTGTTTGACCAGTTGTGCCGCGGCCTCCTTGAATGGGTGTTAGCTGGCCTGTAGCGGACACAGCGATGGCCAGAAGCACCAGCAGCCGCAGGAACTTTGAAAACGCAAACAGGTAAGGAACGTCTCTGGATTTTCGGAAGGAAGCGTGCATGTTTGCCCTCCATACCCGGTGCACCGTCCGGTACTTTGTGCAAGAAATCAACGTCGGGAGAGCATAGTAGTACAGCTTTCTTACAAAAGCACGCAGAAAACACAGAACGCAAAGGTGCAGGCGGGAGATGCAACGCAACTGATGTTACCAAGTCTTATCGTGCCCCTGAGACGCGGACTGGCATTAGCCCTCTCCACCCCGGAGCATGAATCAGTTGGCGCTTGCGGAAGCAAGCCGGCACCCCTCGGGATGCCGGCGCATTGCAAAACTCAAAGCCCAGGTAATTCCGCTACGGCGTGATCATCCACACGGTACCGCAACCGATATTGCCGCAGTTACCTCCAAAGGTTCCGCCATAGTAGGCGGTACCGTAAAGGTTGCCGTTGGTATCCAATGTCACGTTACTAAATGGAATTGCCCCGTCGCTGTATCCACTGAAGTCGTGAAGCGAGCTGTATAGCCAGCCGTTCCCTTTGTTGGTCAGCTTGAAAACACTGCCGAAGGTATACCCGCCGTCACAATTCGTGGTGCCGCAAAGATTGCCGGCGGCGTCCATGGCGAGAGTTCCCCATGGGCCACACTCGATGCCCGAAGGTCCGTTAAAGCTGTAGAGCAGCTTGAATGTCCAGCTATCGCCGGAAGGCGATAGTTCGAAAACTGTCCCACCGCCTCCGCTGCCACCGTCACTGGTAGCGCCATAGAGATTGCCGGAGCCATCGAATATCAGGCCGGCCTGCGCGTCGCCGACAAGATCCAGCTTCGTGACATGCACCTCGCCTTCCACAGGGAACTTGAAGATCGAAGTGGTGACCTGCTGGCCCATCCAGTTGTATTGCTTCGGCGTGCCAACGTTCACAGAAAGAACTTTCATGACTACTCCCGCTGAGACGACAACTGAGCAGACCGGATGGCGTGCGACAAGCTTCAGGGCCCGCATCGCTTGTTGCAAATTCCGCAAATGCGAATCCTACGTGTAACTGACAATTTACCCTGCCGTCAACAAATCCACACCTGCGTGGTGTACAAGCAATGCAGTGCAGTCGCTTGCCGGCACGTTGCCGCGTCGCTGATGAAGCCGACTGACGAAGTTTCGCGAAACAACTTTCGCGGACATTCGCGATGAACCCTCGCGAAGCCAACGGGCGAGAAACCCTCGCCAGGAACGGCACGGCCAACCCGCCGTGCCTTTTTTGTTGGAAACGGCATAGGCTTTCCACTTGTGCGCAACAAATTGCATTGGGCAAGTTGCACTGCCCCCACAAGATTTTTCGTTCCCCACATCCGTCGCCGGATTCGCGCATCTGATAAGCGAAAGCGGAGCAATTCGATGGGGCACTCATGATGAACGAAGAAGCACTGCGACAACAGCTTGCCAAGATGCTCGACTGGGGCGAGGCCCACGTCGACTTCAAAACCGCGCTCGCCGGCCTGCCTTTCCAGCAGCAGGGGCGCGTGCCCGAGGGCCTGCCGCACTCGGCATGGCAATTGCTCGAACACCTGCGGATCGCCCTATGGGACATCCTGGAGTTCAGTCGCGGCTCCAGGCACAAGTCGCCAAAATGGCCGGAGGGCTACTGGCCTGCCACCGTAGCTCCGCCAGACGACAAGGCCTGGAAGCATAGCGCGGACTCCTTCCTGGGCGATCTCGAGGCGATGGGCAAGCTGATTGCGGACCCGGCGAGCGACCTGTTCCAGCCGCTGGCTCACGGCACTGGACAGACGCTCCTGAGAGAGGCGCTGCTGGCCGCCGATCACAACGCGTATCACCTCGGCCAACTGGTGCTGGTGCGCAAGGCGCTTGCCGCCTGGCCGGAGTAATGTGCGGACTCCGGCGCGCACAGCACCAGTAGGCTAGCGGCCCTCGCACCATTCACAGCATCGAAAGCGCGTCCACATCCACCACCAGGTTTCCGCGCGGAATCTTCTGCTCCAGCGCGTGCTCGATCATCGCGCGCAGGGCCCCGTTCATCTTTTCGCGACTCTTCGACTTGATCATGAAATGATAGCGGTACTCGGTCTTGAGCCGCACGATGGCCGCTGCCGCCGGGCCCAGCACGCGTACCTCGGGCAGGCGCGTCTCCTGAAACCACTTGCCCAGAATTCCCGACCACGCCAAGGCCTCCTCGAGCTTCGTGCTGCGCACCAGCACATTGCTGACGGCGGCAAACGGCGGATAATGCATCCAACTGCGGAAACGCGCTTCTTTCTCGTAGAAACCTTTGTAGTCATGGCTGGCGGCAAACTGAATGGCGTAGTGATCGGGAAAGAATGTCTGCAATACCACCCGGCCCGGCGTCTCGCCACGGCCCGCCCGCCCTGCGACCTGCGTGAGTAACTGGAAGGTTCGCTCGGCGGCGCGAAAGTCCGGGAAGCTCAACGCTGCATCCGAACCCACCACTCCCACCAGCGTCACGTTCGGAATGTCGTGGCCCTTGGCGATCATCTGGGTGCCGACCAACAGATCGATGTCGCCCGCCTGCAACGCGCTGAGTACCCGCTCCAGATCGTCGCGGCCGCGCACTGTGTCGCGGTCGAGCCGCGCAATGCGCGCCTGCGGAAACAGCGAGTGCAGGATGTCCTCCAGCTTCTCGGAGCCGGTACCGAGATACTGCACATATTCGCTGCCGCACTTGGGGCACGTCTTCGGCGCGGGGCGCATAAAACCGCAGTAGTGGCAGATGAGCCGGTGCTCGCGCTTGTGATAGGTCATGGCGATGGCGCAGTTCTTGCACTGCACCGTCTCGCCGCAACTGCGGCACAACACGAACGACGAGAACCCCCGCCGGTTGAGCAGCACCATGACCTGCTCGCGCCGCTCCAGCCGCTCGCCGATTTCGTCGAGCAGGCGCCGCGAAAGTATCGCGTCCTTGTGGGTTCGCTGGAATTCGTCGCGCATGTCGATGACTGCGACCTCGGGCAGCGGCCGCTTCTCGATGCGCTCGGGCAGCTCCAGCAACCGGTACTTGCTGTGCGTCGCGTTGTAGTAGGTCTCGAGCGACGGCGTGGCCGAGCCCAGCACGACCGCCGCGTTCGACATCTTCGCCCGCATCACAGCTACGTCGCGCGCATGGTAGCGCGGCGTCTCTTCCTGCTTGTACGACTGGTCGTGCTCCTCGTCGACAATGATGAGCGCAAGGTCCGGCACAGGTGCAAACACGGCGGATCGAGTGCCTACCACAATGTGGGAGTCGCCATTGCGGATGCGCTTCCACTGCTCGGCGCGCTCGTCGTCGCTCAGCGCCGAATGCAGGATGGCGACTTCGTCGGCAAAGATCTGCTGCAAGTCGGCGGCCATGGCCGGAGTGAGCCCGATCTCTGGCACGAGCAGAACGGCTGAGCGGCCCTTTGCCAGCACCGCCTGCATGGCTGAGAGGTACACCGCCGTCTTGCCCGACCCGGTCACGCCGTGCAACAGCATGGGCGAAAAACGATGCTCGTCGACAGAGGTGATGGTCGTATCGAGCGCTGCCTTCTGCGCGGGCGTGAATAGAAATTCCAACTTGCGCGGCTTCATCCCCGACATGTGGAAGCTGGCCTGCTCGTCGCGCAGCTCGACAATCCCGCGCTTGACCAGGGTCTGCAGCGTGGTGCGCGGCACGGCCAGCGTGCGCAGGCTTTCGACCGTGGCAGTCTTCTCCGGCTGGACGCTGAGGTAGTCGACAATCGTCTGCTGGTTTGGGTTGAGCTTGCCTGCGACCTCTCTCAGCGCTGCGATCTGGATAGTGCGGCTGGCATCGCGCACGTCGCTCAGGTCCTCGCGTGCAATCCACTTCTTGCGCAGCAGCGTTTGCAGCACAGCGCGCGATGCTCCGGTGTTCGTTCGCAGCGTGGCTTCGCGCACGATTTCGCCATCGCTGAGCCGGTCGAGCACGCGGTACTCCTGCATCTGATGCTCGGGCTCTTTCTGCGAGCGGCGTGACGAGCCTACAGTCGCTGCCTGATGCAATGCCTCCATGCCTTTGTCCGTGATGCGGTAGCCGATGACACGGCGAAACTCCGCCCCCAGCGGCAGCATGGTGCGCAAAACCTCGCCTATCGGCGCGATGTAGTACTGCGCGATCCAGCGACCGAGTTGCATCAGCTCGGGCGTGAGCGCGGGCGTGGCGTCGAGGACCTGGAGGACGGGCTTGGCAGCGAAGTGCGGGTTGCGGTCATGCAACTCGGTTACAACACCACACAGGCGCTTCTCGCGGAAGGGCACGATCACCCGCCCGCCGATACAAGGCTCGGCAAGGCTCTCCGGGATGGAATACGTGAATGTGGCGTCGAGCGGAACGGGCACGGCGACATCGCAAAAGGCAGGCATGGGCTACGACAGGCTCACCACCGAGGACGCGGAGGACACGGAGGTCTTGGAAATATCTTTCGTTTCATTCGACGCATGATCCATGATCAAGAATTCCGCCCGGGGCAAGGATAGATCGAGATCGATTTCCTCCGGGTACTCCGTGATCTCGGTGGTGAGTCGGTTTCAGTCGTCTTTGCGCGGAGGCGGTTCGAGGCCGAGGTACTTCATCACCATTTGCAAGTCTTTCCACGTCTCTTTTTTCTGCCGCGGATCGCGCAGTAGGAACGCCGGGTGATACGTCACCCCCAGCTTGCACACAAACGGCCCGCCGGCTTCGTCCTCTACGCCGGGTGGCGAGAAGTCGTAGAAGCGCCCGCGCAGCGACGCCATGGAGTCCTGCACGCCGAGCAGGTTCTTCGCGGCCGTGGCGCCGAGAGCGACGATCACCTTCGGGCGGATGACGCCGATCTGCTGCATCAGGAAGGGCGAGCAGGTATCGCACTCGTCGCGCTCCGGAGTGCGATTTTGCGGCGGACGGCACTTCACGATGTTGGCGATGTAGACCTGCTCGCGCTTCAGGCCCATGGCGCTGATCATATTATTCAGCAGTTGACCGGCGCGCCCGACGAACGGCAGCCCCTGCGCATCTTCGTCCGCGCCCGGGCCCTCGCCGATGAACATCAGCTCGGCATCAGGATCGCCGGTGCCGAAGACGATCTGTTTGCGGCCGAGGCGCGAGAGTTTGCAGCGATCGCAATCGGGGCCGATGTCATCGAGGATGACGTGAAGTGCAGTCTCGCGATCCAAGGGTGATGCTGCCGCCGCTACGCGGCTCGGGGTGAATTCTGGCGAGGTTACCCGGGGTTCCGCCTGCGGCTGCACCCCGGGCTCACCCCATTCCGCCGCTGCGCGGCTGTTTCTTTCAGGTTCCATCGTTTCGGCTGTGGTTTGTGTGCTCGCCACGGCGCGCCGGTACAGCGGGCCGATGCCCATCTCGCGATAGAACTGCAGGCGATTGCGAAGAGCGGCTTTTGTTCCGGGAGTTAGCGTCATGAGCAGCAGTACTTAATATTGAGCCCGGCGAGGGCGTGTGATGATAGCCCCGCACGAAGCGTAGCGGAGTGCTGGGATGCTTGTCTCAAAAGCTCAAGAGTCCCCGGGGACGGCATAAACTGTGCCGTCGGCTAAAGACGACTCGGGTTCGTCATGGTCTGATTTTCCCAGCGTTCCGCTTCGCTCCACGCTGGGCTATCATCGCACGCCCTTCGGGCTCTGTATCGTCGAAAATCGCACGCGCAAGAAATCAACTTTACCGAACCGATTGCAGTGTAGCTGTTCCCCTCCGCAAGGCGACGACCGCTTGCAGAATTTTCTGTGCAATTTCGAGCTTGTCGGCTTGCGGCACGGGGATCATCTCATTTGCCGTCACAATCGCGACCTCGTTGCGGTCGGAGTTGAAGCCGATGTCGCTGCGCGACACGTCATTCACCACAATGGCGTCCACGCGCTTCGCGGTCAGCTTGGCGCGCGCGTTATCGAGCAGGTTCTCGGTTTCGGCGGCGAAGCCAATCAGCAGTGGCGTGCGCTTGCCGCTGGCGTGGCGCAGGCTGCCGAGGTCGGCGAGGATGTCCGCATTCGGTTCGAGTTGCAGTTCCATCGGCCCTTTACGCTTTAGCTTCTCAGTCGCGATGCTCTTCACGTGATAATCCGCAACCGCGGCGGCCATGATGATCATGCTCGCCTGCTCCCAGCGATCGAGCACCGCGGTGCGCATCTGTTGCGCGGTTTCGATGAAGATAGTTTCAGCCGCTGATGGTGGCTTCAGCGCAGTCGGCCCGCTGACCAGGATGACCTTCGCGCCACGTCGCAGCGCGGCCTCGGCCAACGCATATCCCATCTTGCCGCTGGAACGGTTTCCGATGAAGCGCACCGGATCGACCGGCTCGTAGGTCGGGCCGGCGGTGACCAGCACGGTCTCGCCGCAGAGGTCCTGGGATACACCAAGGCGCTCCAGCGTGGCGGCAACGATCTCTTCCGGATCGGCGAGCCTTCCCGCGCCGACCATGCCGCAGGCGAGATATCCGCTGCCCGGCTCGACGATGTGCACGCCACGCCCGCGCAGGATTTCCAGGTTCGCCTGCGTGGCCGGGTGCTCCCACATGTTGACGTTCATCGCCGGAGCGACGATCACCGGAGCCTTGGTCGCGAGGTAGAGCGTGCTGAGAAAGTCGTTGGCAATTCCCTGCGCGAACTTGGCGATGGTGTCAGCCGTAGCCGGAGCTACGACCAAGGCGTCAATCGATTGCGCGACGGCGATGTGCTCGATGGCCGAGTCGAGATTCGCGTGCTCGCCTTCCGAGCCAAACATGCTGGTGATGACCTTCTCGCCGGAGAGCGCGGCGAAGGTCAGCGGGCGGACGAACTCCTGCGCCGCGGCGGTCATCACCACCTGCACCTGCACGCCGCGGTCCTGCAACAGGCGAACGATCTCAGCCGCTTTGTAGGCGGCGATGCCGCCGGAGACACCCAGTGCGATTTTCATCGTCGAAAGGCCGTAGCCTATGGATGCATCAGCCCAAGCCGAAGGTACACCGGGAAAATATGAAGCGCAAGTTACGTATAGGACGCAAGAAATATCCACCACGGAGGACACCGAGGGCACGGAGGAAATCAATTTCACCACAGAGACACGGAGGCACGGAGAAAAGCCTGCTATCTTGGACGTAAATGCACGCTCGACAATCTTCTTGCCTAATTTCTCTGTGTCTCTGTGCCCCTGTGGTGAATCGCCTCTCATGCCGGTCTCCTCGCGGTGAATCTTTTCCTGCTGCAGTCGAAATCCTGTAAGGTAATCTCCGATGGGGCGCATCCACGTTCTCTCGGAAAATGTAGCCAACAAGATCGCTGCGGGCGAGGTCGTCGAGCGCCCCGCATCGGTCGTCAAAGAGCTGCTGGAGAACTCGCTGGATGCCGGCGCGCGCCGCATTCGGGTAAACATCGAGGCCGGCGGCAAGAAGCTCATTCAGGTCATCGACGATGGCTGCGGCATGGTGCGCGACGATGCGATGCTTGCCTTCGAGCGCCACGCAACCTCGAAGATTCGCAATGCCGACGACCTGGTCAGCATCGCGACGCTCGGCTTTCGCGGTGAAGCGTTGCCGTCGATCGCCTCCGTCAGCCGTCTCCGCCTCGAAACCCACGCGGAGGAAGACGCCGCCGGGACGGTCATCGATATTGCCGGCGGCAAGCTGTTGACCGTTGAGGAAGCCGGGCTGCCGCTGGGAACGTCCATCACGGTCCGCGACCTGTTCTTCAACATTCCGGCGCGGCGCAAGTTCCTCAAGGCCGAGTCGACCGAGCTGTCGCACATCGCGTCGCTGGTGACGCACTACGCGCTGGCGCATCCTGAGATGCACTGGGAACTGCACTCCGCCACCAACGCCATGCTCATCGCGCCGCCGGTGGCCGACCACTCGCAGCGCATCTATCAGGTCTTCGGCCGCGAGACGCTCGATCAGCTTCTGCCCATCAGCGCCATGCTGCCGCTGGAGCGCATCGGCTTGCCGCAGCCTCCGCCGTGGCGGCGTTCGCAGACGGAAGAAGGCGAACCATCTGAGCCGATAAAAGGCGACATCAAGCTGCACGGTTTCGTGTCGCGCCCCGAGATTCAGAAGCTCAATCGCAACTCCATCTTCATCTTCGTCAACGGGCGCCTGATTCGCGATCGCCTGGTGCAGCACGCGTTGACCGAGGCCTACCGCAACATCATTCCGCCAACCGTCTATCCAGTCGTGCTGCTATTCCTCGAGCTGCCGTTCACCGAAGTCGATGTCAACGTGCATCCGTCGAAGGTCGAGGTGCGCTTCCGCCAGTCGAGCGTGCTGCACGATTTCGTGCGCGATTCGGTGCGTGCTGCGCTGATGCAGGCGCGCCCTGTGCCAGCGTTCGTGACCGAGATGCGCGCGCAGCCCACGGCTTCTGCCTCGCTCAGCCCGCGTGGCGGTGTCTCCGCCACCGATGTAGGCGACCTCGGCGTAACTGCGGCTGACACGGCCTTCGCGCTACGCGCGCCTGAGCCAGTGCCTTTCACCACGCGCTTGCAGTTCGAGGGCAGCGGCATCGCCATCGAGGCTAACGCGGCGATTCCCGTCGCGCGCTTCGGCCCGCAAACCTTCGGCGGAGCCGCGCCAACCGCGCCTTCGGCGATCGTTCCGCCGACGAACGGCTGCTCCGTATCGCTGCCGGACGACGACGCTTCCATCGGCCTCGAATCGCTCGCTTCGCTGAAGCCGCTGGGCCAGATTCGTGATTCGTTCATCCTTGCGGTCAATGCGCAGGGGCTGTGGATCATCGACCAGCATGTCGCGCACGAGCGCGTGCTCTTCGAAAAAATCTGCAAGCAGCGGCTGGCGGCCTCGCCGGAGAAACAGCAGTTGCTGATGCCGCTCATCCTTGAGCTCACTCCCAGCCAAATGGCGGTGTTCGCCGAAATCTCTGATGAGCTGCTGCTCAACGGCTTTGAAGCCGAGCCATTTGGCACGCGCACCATCGCGGTGAAAACCACCGCGGCGGGCATAAATCCCGGCGATGTGGAGCACATGCTGCACGAAATTCTCGACCAGTTCGAGCGCGAAGAGCAGTCGCTGAACCTGGAGAAGATTCGCACCGGCATCGCCGCCACCATCGCCTGTCACGCGGCCATCAAGGTCAACATGCCGCTGGATCAGAACAAAATGGAGTGGCTGCTGGCGGAATTGGCAAAAACCGACTGCCCCATGAGCTGTCCCCATGGCCGGCCGGTGGTCTTGCGCTATTCTGTTAGGGACATTCAGCGGGCCTTCAAGCGCATCTGAGTCCGTCCCCACCATCAATCAACATGTTGGAACAGCAACTCCAGGAGCTTCGCCGCGAGAAGTGGCATTTGAACGGGCGGGCCGTGCGCACGCTCGATGAGGCGCGCCAGTTCATCGACTCGGTGGGGTTCTGCTTGCTGTATCCCCAGCGGCCGCCGGTGCTGGCCCCAACGTTTGTCGGCGCATTTGTCGGCGCCGAAGAAAAATTGCCCTTATGGCAGACGGCCTTTGCTGATCCCCGCGCGCACGAAGCCAAAAACTTGATGGTCCGCCTGCTGCGCGACAAGTCTGCCTACGAGGCTAATGTTTTCGCCGAGAATAACTTTCTGGTGTCCGCTTCGGTCTTCCCTTACTTCTACGGTCTGGTGGGCGACCGCAATCCCAGGCAGGCGCCGAAGGCCACGACGCGCTCCGGCTACTCGCCGCTGGCAGTCGATACCTTCCAGATCATCAACCAGCACGGGCCCATTGCCAAGCAACGCCTGCGTGAGATGCTGGGCAAGGAAATCACGAAATCCGCGCTTGATCGCTCGCTCGATGAGCTCTGGGCCAAGCTGCGCATCACCCGCGTGGACGATAACCAGGAAGAAGGCGTCTTCTGGGACGTGCTGTTCCGCTGGGCGCCGGAGGCGGTGAAAGAAGGGATGCACGTCTCGGTGGCTGAATCGCTGACGGCGTTAGTTTCGAAATATCTTGACGGAGTCCTGGCGGCGCAGCAGGAAGAGATCGAAAACTTCTTCTCGCCACTCATCGGCCGGGCGCGTGTGCGCGACGCGATCAATGCGCTGCAGGCGGCGCGCGAACTGAGCTTCGTGCATGTCGGAGGGCGGGTACTGATGCAGATCTCCTCTCTACAGGAGACGCAGCCTCCGGCGGCCACGCAGGAGCGGCCGAAAAACTTTACGCCGAAGCCCGCACCGTCAAATCTCCGCCACATGCCCCTGGTGCAGCGTTCGAAAAGAGCCACGCCGGCGAAAAGCACCAAGCCGAAAGCGAATCACGAGGAGCGATGAGCGCACGCAAGCTGGTCATCGCCATCGACGGCCCGGCTGGTTCCGGCAAGAGCACGATCGCTGCCCTGCTCGCCCGCAAACTCGGCTACATCAATCTGGAAAGCGGAGCGATGTATCGGGCGCTGGCGCTCAAGGCGCTGGAAAACGCGATGGACCTCGACAACGAACAACTCCTGCGCCAGTTGGCGGAGCGAACGCAGATTGAGCTGATCCCTGGTGGTGAGACCAACCGCGTTCTGCTGGACGGGCGTGATGTTTCGCAGCGCATTCGTGAGGCGGATGTCACGGCGGCGGCCTCGCGCGTCTCAGTGCACCCTTCGGTGCGGCAGATTATGGTCGCACGGCAACGCACCATGGGCGAGCAGGGCGGCGTGGTCATGGAAGGACGCGACATTGGCACGGTGGTCTTTCCCGACGCCGAAGTTAAGATCTTTCTCGACGCCGACGCCCAGGTTCGTGCCGAGCGCCGCTTGCTCCAGAACGGCGCTGCCGCCGATTCCAACAACACGCAACAGGTCATTGCCGAGATCGCGGACCGCGACCGCCGCGATCAGACCCGCGCCGCCTCGCCGCTGGTGGCCGCCGCCGATGCCGTGCATATCGACTCGACACATAAATCGATCGAGAACGTCGTAGAGCAGGTCGAAGCGATCGTGCGGGGGAGAAGCTAGCTGTCAGACATCCGCTGATTAGCTCCAACCCCTTCCTTACCACCCGCTCAATCGAGTCCCGCAGACCCAGTCCGGCGAGCTCCCCTTCCGCCACCCACCGGACATCGCTGACATCGCTGCCCGCCTGTGCGTCGCCGCCGGTGACGCGGCACAGGTAGTCAACCAGAACATAGTGGTATTGGGTGCGACCCTCGCCGTCGCTGAAGATGCTGTCGAATACATCAAGTATTTGTTGAGGTTCTACCTGCAAGCCTGTCTCCTCGAATACCTCACGGCGCACGCCATCGTGCAGCTTTTCGCCCAGCTCCAGTACTCCGCCGGGAACCGACCACTCTCCCTTGAGGGGCTCGGTATTGCGCCTCACCAGGAGCGCGCGGCCCTGGCTGACGATGACGGCTCCGACTCCGATAACGGGGCGGTCGGGGTAATCGCGTTTCATGAGAAGGCTACTGGGCAAAGAAGTCGCCGGGGGTGAAAGCCGAAATCCGCCATCCCTTCGGCGTCTGCTTGAGCTGCAGCCGAAGCTGGGTAGAGCGGCGCATTGGCACCTGGCCGGGATCGCGTGGCGTGGCATCGAGATCGGCCTCGCAGATGACGGCAGCCTTGTCGTCTTCAGAACTGGCCTGCAGGATGTTGTAACGAAACTGTAGAACGGCGTACGAATCCAGAAACGCCTTGATTTGATCGCGCAACCGGGGAAATTCCGGAATGGCCTCGGCGTCGAAGACGGAGAGCACCTGTCTGGGATTCTGCGTCTGGATTCCGTCTCGTAGCGGCTCCAGGACGTCGCGCACGATCAGGTCTTCAAGATCGAGGGTCTGGGGAGCAGCGGCCTGGCTCGGTGTCTGGGCAGTCTCAGGCGCGGCTGGACGCGTCTGCTGGGCCCGCCCCAGCGCGGCGGTTACCAGAAGAACGACTAGCACTAGCGCGATCCTGGGCCGGTCACGATTCGCCACGCGAGTCCTCCAGGTGCATAATACTGATTTGCAATGCCTCCACGTAGCAGAATGCTGTAAATGAGTCCAGAAAAGTGGTCGCGGGTTTCGAAGGAACGGAAAGTGCCTTCGGAGGAGAGCGCAGCCAAGGCTCCGGCGTGGCTGGTTGCGACGCAACTTTCTGCAGCCAACAGGGTTACAGGCGATGTGGGCAGCATCGCGATAGATCGCGTTGTTCTAGGGGCGGGATCCGCAGAAGCCGGCGCCGCATTGCCGGGTAACGCGAATCAAGGACTATTGACCGATCCAGGCATGCTTGGGATGCTGAGTGACGCCGAGGTCATGCTGCGCGTGGCCGCGGGCGACGACGGGGCGTTCGACTATCTGGTCGAGAAATACCGCCGGCCGATGATCAGCTTCATGTATCGCATGACGCGCAATCAGGCGGTCGCGGAAGAACTGGCGCAGGAAGTTTTTTTGCGGGTGTACCGCTCGCGCCAGACCTATGCGGCCAGCGCCAAGTTCACGACATGGTTGTACCGCATCGCGACCAATTTGGCGGTCAATCATGCGCGCGACACCAAGCACGAGCGCCCGGAGAACACAGTCTGTATCGATGAGCCCGACACGGAAACCGGCATGACGGTGGACGTGGCCGATACCGGCCTGAACGCCGAACAGGCAATCCTGCGGCGCGAGAGGCTGGGAGCGATTCGCAAACACGTAGAAGCACTGCCGGAGCGTCAGCGCCTGGCAGTGATCATGCATAAGTATCAGGGCCTGGATTACAAACAGATTGCCGCCGTGCTCAAGTTAAGCGAGTCGGCAACGAAGTCATTGTTATTTCGCGCCTATGAAACGCTGCGCGAAACGCTGAAGTCTTTCATATAGCAATAATGCGGGAAGTAGGTTGGTTATGAACTGCGAAAAGATTCGCTCACAATTGATGGAAGCGGTGCTGAGCGGACCGGAAACCGTAAGCGGCGATCTGCGCGAGCACTTGCAGAGCTGCACGGGGTGCTCCGAGGAGCTGGCCTCGTTTCAGCGGACCATGACTTTGCTCGACGAGTGGCAAGCTCCTGAGCCCTCGCCCTACTTCTCCTCCCGCCTGCGCGCCAGAGCGCGGGAAGAGGCGGTGAAGGAGCGCTTTGGGTGGTTTGGATGGGTCCGCCGTCCCATGGTGGCAACCGCAGCCGTTGCCCTCATTGCGCTGGGGGCCGGGCTGCTGGAAGTCGGCCATTGGAACCAGCCACGGGTTACGGTCGCGGGTAATGATGGAATTGCCCACCCCACCGTGAGCGTGACGCCGGTGGGCGACCTGCAGTATCTTGACAACAACGCCGATCTGTTTACCGAATTCGTAGCTCTTGACGCACATTCGCAAACGGAGTAAGGAAGAGGGTTGTGCGCGTTCCCAAGCCCATTCTGGTTGCCCTGCTGATGACATCGGGGGCTCTGTCTTGTTTCGCCTTTTCGGGCGGCTGGCAGCAGCACCGGAATGATGCTCCGTCCTCCAATGGACGCCCGAATTCCCAGTTTCACCTGAACGGCCCGGGACCCCATCGGGGTGATTGGCTGCGCAAGTATGGCGATCTGCCGCCGCAGCAGCAAGAGCAGCAACTGCGGCAGGACCCCAGGTTCCGCAACCTTGCCCCGCAGCAGCAACAACACCTGCTCGATACCTTGCACAGCTTTGATAGCCTGCCTCCCGACCGCAAGGCCACCGTGCTCAACCGCATGGAGACCTTCGAGCACCTCACCCCGCAACAGCAGCAACAGGCGCGGGGACTGTTCCAGCAGTACCGGGCGTTGCCCGAAGACCGGCGCAGCAAGGTGTCGCAGGCGTATCGTCAACTGCAGGGACTGCCGCCCGATCAGCGAAGCCAAATCCTCAATTCGGACCAGTACCGCAGTAATTTCAGCGACGAAGAGCGCGAACTATTGAGAGGCATGACCGATCTCACCGCGCAAAACCGTTGACTGGGATGAGGCATCTTCTCCCCCGCTGGGTACGGCAATCATTTAACATTTGATTTGCGGCCGTTTGCAGGCAGCAATAACTTGCCAGGCCCGCACTCAACTTATGATCCAATTGGTGCGTGACACAGTCCGTTATCGCGAACTCATCTGGGCGCTTGCCCTTAAAGAACTGAAAGTCCGTTACAAACGCTCCGTGCTCGGTTTCCTGTGGGCGCTGCTGAATCCCGCCCTGCTGATGCTGGTGCTGACCGCGGTCTTCTCCAGCATCATGAAGTTTCCCATCCCACACTACGCCGTATTTCTGCTATGCGTCCTGTTGCCCTGGACGTTCTTTTCCCAGGCCCTGGCCTATGGCGCGGAGTCGATCGTCGGCAACGGAGACCTCATCAAGAAGGTTTCCCTGCCCAAAACGGTCTTCCCCCTGGCGGCGCTGGTGTCGAACATGATCAACCTGCTGCTGTCGATGATTCCGCTGGCGCTTCTGGTGCCCATCCTGCGGCATCCGTTTTACGCGACCTGGCTTTATCTGCCGGTCCCGATGCTGGCGCTGGCGATCTTCACGTTAGGGGCGATCTTTTTCTTCGCCGCAGCGAACGTCTATTACCGGGACGTTTCCCACATATTGCAGATTGTGCTGTCGGCCTGGTTTTATATCACTCCCATTATCTTCCCGCTGGACATGATTCCCGAGCAGTACCGCTGGGTTTTCAAACTCAATCCGCTGATTTATGTCATCAACGGCTTTCGCCTGGCGGTGTACTACGGGCAGTTGCCGCACTTCCGCTCGATTGCGGCGTCGTTTGTTTGCGCATTCCTGATGTTGTTCATTGGCTACTATCTTTTCCGCAGGTACCAGGATGATTTTGTCTTCTACATCTAAGTCCGGGGAGCAATCCTTCGCCATCAGCGTCAATAATGTGACGCAGCGGTTTCGCGTGATTCATGAGCGTCCTGACACACTCCGCGAATTGTTTGCCAGATTTCTCCGCAATAACGCTACCTTTCATGACTTCGACGCAGTGAAGAATGCGTCGATCCAAATCCCGAAGGGGCAGATCGTTGGCCTCATCGGACGCAACGGCTCCGGCAAAAGCACGCTGCTGAAGATCATTGCCGGCGTTTACCGTCCCACCACGGGCAGCGTGCAGGTAAGGGGCACACTGGCTCCGCTCATCGAGCTGGGCGCCGGTTTCCACCCCGAACTCACCGGCCGAGAAAACATCCTGATCAACGGTTTGTTGATGGGCTATTCGAAAGACGAAATGGAGCGCCGCGAATCCGGCATCATCGAGTTCGCCGAGATTGGCGAGTTCATCGATGCACCGGTCAAACAGTATTCCACGGGCATGTACACGCGCCTGGCCTTTGCCGTGGCGACGGAAGTCGACCCGGAAATCCTCCTGCTCGACGAAATCCTGGCAGTCGGCGACGCTCCCTTCAAGCAGAAGTGTCTTACCCGCATTGAAGCCTTTCGCGACCGGGGCAAAACCATGGTCTACGTCACCCACGATATGCAGCAGGTACGGAACTACTGCGACCGAGCGATCTTTCTGAACAGGGGCGAGATCATGGCCGACGGCGAGCCGGATGAAGTGATCCGCGCCTATATGGCGCTGTGGTCGCCGGAAGCGGTGGCCGCTGCCACTCCCACTCCCGCCTCCGCTATGAGCCCCGTGCCGTCCTGATGCACGTCGCTTTCGTCTTACCGCGCTTCTTTCCCTACCGCGGCGGCTACGAGAACTCGATGCTCTCGATCGCCCGCTGCCTGGTCAAGCGCGGGCACCGGGTGACGGTCTTCACCACCACGGCGCAGGACCTGGAGTCGCTTTGGATTCCCGGGTTCAAGACCTTTCCCACCGGTGAATCGGTTGTCGATGGCGTTATCATTCGACGCTTTTCGATTTCCTACGATAAGTGGGCGCGCCGCGCATCGCGCGTCCTGGGCCTTGCTCCCTATTGGCGCTGGAAAGCTCAGTTCTGGCGGCCGGCATTTCACGTCCCCGGATTAAGGGCTGCGTTGCACGGCATTGACGCCGACATCTTTCATGTCGGTCCCCTGCCCTACAACAGCCTCATCTACGCAGGAATCGAGGCGGCGGAGCTTCGTCGTGTGCCGGTCATCGCGACCCCATGCACCCATCTTGGCGAGGAGGCGAACACAGAAGTCGCGAAGCACTACGTGCAGCCTCACCAAATCAGGTTGTTGCAACGCTGCCGGCGTGTGTTCTGCATGACCCAGGCGGAGAAGTTGAAGTTGGCGGAGCTTGGGGTGCCGCTCGAGAAACTCGCGGTCTGCGCCTTGGGCTTTGACATGACGCTTTCCGTCGGCGGTGACGGCGAGCGCGTCCTCGCGGAGTACAAGATAGCGCGGCCCGTCGTCCTGCATCTCGGCATGAAGGCTTTCGAAAAGGGCTCCATTACGCTGCTCGAAGCCATGAAGCAGCTTTGGGATTCCGGCTCGAAGGCGTCGTTGGTGATGGCCGGGCCAGGCCTGCGGGCATTTGACGATTACGTCGCCGCGAACGTGAAGCCTGGCGAGAGATTTGTAAATATCCCAACCTTTCCGGACGAGTTGAAGCGCGACCTGCTGGCTGCGGCTGAGATCGTCGTGCAGCCGTCACGCGTCGAATCGCTGGGTCTGGGGCTGCTGGAGGCCTGGGCCAATGCCAAGCCGGTTATCGCCGCCGACATTGCCGTATCCCGCGAGTTGGTGGAAAGCTCCGGAGGCGGAGTGCTGGTTCCCTTCGGCGACGCCAGCGTACTGGCACAACAGATCGCGCGCCTGTTGGCCGATGCGGAGTTGCGCCGCAGCATGGGGCAACGAGGACAGCTGTTCGCGCAGTCCTACGACGGGGACAAGCGATGGCCGAGCTATGCAGAGGAGTTCGAACGATTGGCGGCACAACCGCGCGCGTAGTTTAGTCCGACTCGTTGTTGTAAGTGGCGTGCGCTACTGGATCTTCCATGCCGCCCGCCGCGCCGAACGCCGCTTCGTCGGCGATGGTCTGAAGCTCCTGCTCGAACTCCCGGCTGCGCCAGCGGACGACGAGCAATTCCTTGTGTTCAGCCCCATGGCCATGACAAAGAGGACATATCACAACACTCCGATCCGACGCATGACTCACGATAAAGCCTCCTGGAGCGCAACCCTCTCAGCGCACCTCCATTCAAGCGCCACCCGGTGCTTGCCGCTGTGAGTACGGTCACGTTCGCATGTGAGATCGTTGGGGGATGGTCTGCCGTTCGGTCCCGGCCGCGGGTTTGCCGACGCGATGTTGGGACGCTACGATAGATGTCATGCCCCGGCTCTGTACTTTGGTTCTTTTGCTTTGCGGTTTAGCTTCCACAACGCCTTCTTGCCTTGCGCAACAGGCGGCGCCACGCTCCACGCCCACAACTACTGCGGCAGCAAAGAATGAAGCTCTGGTCGATGCCCTGCTAACCTACCCCTTTGGCGACGTGTATTCGGATGACATTTCGGTAGCGAACAGTATCACGTACTCCGGTAAGAAGCTCGCCGGAGGCGATGCCGGCGTAGTGCCTGTGCCGCAGGTGCGCGCGATCGCAGACCTGGCGCAGGCCGCGATTCCCCTGCTGATCAGCCACCTCACCGACCAGCGTCCCACTCAGGCCAAATACCGCCAGCAGCCGGTACCGCTGGCTTATCTCGCGCTGGACTTGCTTTTGCACATGACGGACATGAACGACGAACGAGTGGTGGTGCCGGGATGCGAGCAGCATGGCTTGGGCGACTGCATGCAGCCGGAGTTCTACTTCTCGCCCGACAACACCGATCCCAACACGTTCGCCTCGGTGCAGAAGGACTGGGCGAACGAGAACAAACAGCACCCGATCAAATTCGTTTATCCGACGTGGTGGCGATAGAGGGTTGGGGTGAGGCTCACTGGCAGAGTGAGAGCATAACTGCTCACCGCTTGGACAAGCGCCAGTAATCTTTCATTGCTTCAATTTAACGGCGCGCCTGCTCTCCGTCGATCAGTTCGCCCCGCTCGGCCTGTTGATAGCCCTCTTCGATATGGGCCGACAACGCTCGGCGCTCCTCGTCAGTCCAGCTCTCCTCGGCATCCTGCGCCTCGAGGGCGCGCCGCAAAACATCCTCCACGCTCTCATAACCGCCGCTGGAGAGGCGCTTGTTAATGAGCGTTTCGAGATCGGGCGGGAGGTTCAGTTGCATGGCCGGTTCTCCGTGGTCGCTCATATTGTAGCTTTCTACCACGGTTCCGGGCGGATGGCCTGGCCGCGGGCGACCGAACGCAGTCGAGGGAAGCGAACCCCCGATCCGCCGCCCAGCGAAATTCGCTCAAGCGGGTGTCAGAGCTTCTTCCAGTAGACGTAAGGCGGCGTCCTGCACCAACCGCTCAGGCGCAGTCCCCGCCTTTGTGGCCATCTGCGCGAGCTGCGCTTCCTGCTTCGGGGGTGAAATGTACTTCCATAGCGTCAGAGTAGGGAAAAATGCGCCGTATGGCAACGGCCCTGGTCCCCAGCGAAGCCGAGCATCATTGCAGCTCAGACAACCTAATTCCTCACCGCGCGCAGGCCGCACTCAGATCCAAATAAATCGGCGAGTCTGCCAGCCGGAAAAGCGTGCCCTCCATCCAGTTGCCCGTAGAGCAGTCCCATCCCCTGTGGGTTTCCGGGTCGAGAACCCAAATCCCGGCGATGCCCATCTGCCGATAGTCCGTGATCCGCTGGTGATAGCGGTCAATGCGATCTTCGGGAGACAGAATTTCAACCACCAGCAAGGGAGTGGTGGTGACTATTTTGCGATCCTGGCTGGCAGCGGCGGAGACACACACGTCAGGAACACGAAAGCGAGTTGGGGAGACCTGCACACGCACGTTTGGAAGGATGAGAATGTGCCAGTCGCGTTCGTGTTGGAAAAACCAATGCAGGACAGCCATCAACGTGCGCGAGTGTTCAATCTCGCCCACATTCCGTTCCTGTATCTCGCCGTCGATGTATTCGACATCAGGACGATAAGAGGTTCGCAGGTACTCCTCGATGGCGATTTTGGTTGTGATTCCCATCGTACGCGAACACCCCCACCCCGGCAAAAGACGCCGGAATGGGGCACCCTCTATAACCGTGTCGGCGTTGTCATCTATAACCGTGTCGGCGTTGTCAAGAGACACGTGGAGCGGTGAAGGTTTTGCTTTTCCCTTCATAGAGATTTTGTTTTTTGTCTCTGCTCATCAACCAAGGCCCGCTTGCAGAATCCTGCGGTGGATCTGTTCGGTTCCACCAGCCATCTATTCGGTCACCTAACTTACGATCATGATTCGTTGTTCAGACTCCCGGTCTATGCGGGAGGCAAGGCGCTCCAATCAGGCCAACGGTGATTTACTTCTGCACCAGGGTGCCCCTCGAGCTGCCTTGCATGCGAACCAGCTGCACGTAGTTGATTTGGCGACGTAGCATCCAGTACATCCGCACCGCCAGCTTCCTGGCGATGGCAACTTTCGCCACGCTGCCGCCACGACGCAGCCTCAGCCGTTGATAGTCCTGTCGTAATTCGACGTCCATGCGCGCCGCCGTGTGTCCGGCTTCCACCAGCAACCCGCGCAGCATCGGATTGCCTTGTTTGGAGATTGCGCCCAGCCTCTGCCGTCCACCCGAGGAATGCTCCGACGGATTCAGTCCCAAGTAGCTCACCACTTGTTTGCTGCGCTGGAAACGAGTCACCGGACCGACGATCAGCACGAAGGCTAACGACGTCACCGGTCCGACTCCGGGATGGGTCATCAAGCGCACCGCCTCCGGACTGGCTGCCGCTTGCTCGTTGACCGCCTGGTCGAACTGCTTCAGCGAAGCATCGATCTGGTCGAGCATGCGCAGCAACTCTTCGCGCCGGCAGCTCGCCCAGCGATCCAGTTTCAGCGCCTGCAGTTGGCATCGCCCCTTCTTGGTGAAGAGCTGCTTCTTCTTGCACAGTCCTTCGCCCATCGCCAGGGCGTGCAGTTGATTGCCCACCGCGTTACGCATCCACACCAGCTTCTGGCGATGCCAGAGCAACTGCCGCAGATCGCGCTCTTGCGGGCTCGGCCGCCACAGCCGCGGAAAGCGCCCGCTCACTAGCAGTTCCAACAGCAGCGCAGCGTCGCGCGCATCGGTCTTCTGCTTGCGCACCTCAGCAGCGCGGATGCGGGCGGCGTCGCCGACCCACAACTCGTGTCCCAACTCCGCCAGCAACCGCTCAAACCATCGCGTGTGTCCGGTGGCTTCGATACCCACCCGCACCCGCCCCGTCAGCTTGCTGTAGAACTCTCTCGCTTCTCCGTTGGCATGTTCCAGGCGTCGCTCAACCAACTCGCCCGTCTCCTCGTCCAGCATCGCAATCTGCTGGTAGCGCGTGTGTAAGTCACAACCTACAATCTTCATGTGCTCGGCTCCTTTCCTCCGAGCCTTGGTGCTTTGAGCGTTCCAAGTCTACTCGGAGCATGGGAGCCGACACGGTTATCTAATCAAGCTAGTTGCTAATTGCTAGTCGCTAGTTGCTCTTACATGATCGCGGTCGGCGGGGCCGGCTCATCAGGACTGCCCGCGTTGGCCAGCGGCACGCGGATCATGACGAAGATCAGAACAGCCAGAGCGACCAGCGCAGCTATGTACGGCGGCGTCCACTTAAGAAGCTCGACGTCGCGTCCGGAGCCAACGAGGCCAGCGATCACCAATCCACATAACGCTTCTCCGGCGATCAGGCCGGATGCGGTCAGCACACCCGCGTTGTCGACGCGCGCCTTCTGAGCATCGTTGAAGCCGCGGCGGTCGCGCAGCTTGTCGGTGACCCAGCGCACCAGGCCGCCGACGAAGATGGCGAAGGTGGTGCCCAGCGGCAGATACATTCCCACCGCGAACAGCATCACGCTCCTCACTTCAATCATGATCATGGCAAAGCCCATGAGGATGCCCACGATCACCAGCGGCCAGGCCATGTCGCCACCGACGATTCCCTTGGCCAGCATGGCCATCAATCCGGCTTGCGGCGCCGGCAAGGCAGAGCTGCCGAAGTGATAGGCCTTATCCAGAATCGCCAAGGGGAAGAACAGTACCAGCGATGCCACCACGATGCCCAGCAGGTCGCCTATCTCCATCTTGGCGGGCGTACCGCCCAGGATGTATCCCACCTTGAGGTCCTGTAGCATCTCGCCCGCCACCGCCGACGACACGCAGACTACTGCCGCCACGCCCAGCACCGCCGCGACTCCACCGGTGCCGGAGACACCTAGCGCCACCATGAGCAGCGCCGCCACCACCAGCGTGCACAGCGTCAATCCTGAGACTGGATTGTTCGACGATCCGATCATGCCCACCAGGTTGCCGGAGACGGCCGCGAAGAAGAAGCCCAAAACCAGCATCACGCCTGCGGCGACCAGCGCGCCGGCGATCACCTTCGAACTCGATAGGTTCCCCGCTGTGGAGATGAAGTAGTAATAGAGGGCGATCATGGCCACGAAGACGACGGCGACGCCGGCAAACACGATCTTCGCCGGGAGGTCGCGCTCGGTTCGGCTGCTGCTGGCGTGGGCCTCGGCCGACTTTTTCAGATCGGAGACCGCGCGGCCCATTCCGATCATCAACTGCTTGCGCATCTTGAATAGCGTGTACGAAGCGCCCACCAGCATGCCGCCCACTGCAATCGGCCGCACGATGGAGTAGTAGATGGAGTTGGCCAGCAACGACCACGAGAGCGTCTGCCCCGCAGGCTGCTGCGCCTGAAGGTACGGTCCAATGGTGTAGGTAAGGAGCGGAACCAGCAGTCCCCAAGCCAGCACGCCGCCGGCAAAGTTCAGCGCCGCCAATCGTGGCCCGATGATGAATCCCACGCCGAGATAAGCCGGGCTGACATCAGGAGGCGTCAGGATCGTCGCGCCGCCGGTGAGGGTTGCAGCGACACTGGGATTGGTGCTGGTGCGCAAGTTGAGACGCTTGCCCAGCGCCGAAATATTCACCAGGAATGTGTTGCTGGCGGAGAACACGTTGATCGCGCCCAGCAGGTACAACAGCCCGCCGAAGCCCATGTTGCTGAACAGGATCTTCGCCGCCTTCGAGCCCTGCTGCCCCGCCTTGTGAATCTCCGAGGCTGCGACCGACTCGGGATACGGCAGCTCGGGATCTTCCACCATCACGCGCCGCAGCAGCGTGACCAGCAGGATGCCCAGCGTGCCCCCGATCACCATGAGGGCCACGGAGTTCCAGTAGCGCTCCTTCGTCAGTCCCGACCAGAGGCCCGCCATCACGAAAGCGGGAATGGTAAACACCGCGCCCGCTGCGACCGATTCACCGATCGAGCCCACGGTTCGGGCGATGTTCTCTTCCAGCAGGCTGCCCTTCATAAGCCGCAACAGCGCCATACCGATGACGGCGGCAGGATAGGTGGCAGCAATCGTCATTCCGGCTTTCAGGCCGAGATAGGCATTCGCCGCACCCAGGATGCCCGTCATCACCAATCCGATCAGCACGGCGCGGAAGGTGAACTCCTTCATTTCCAGGTGTTCGGGGACGTAAGGACGATGGACCCGGCGCTCTTGCCGGGCGTCAGTAATGGTTGGAGTGCTCATCAGGAACCTCGTAGGGCCGCCGCGCGTTCGCGGATAACAGCAAGCGCGCAAGGTAACATGCCGGAAGCGCCGGATACAAGTGGCTGGGTGCATCTGCAGGCCTGGCGGCCCTAATGGACGCGTCGCGGACCGCCTGGGCCGGCAGCGTCTCCAGCCCTTCCCTGGCTTATGGCAGTGAGATGGCGCGGCTCGTAAATGCGCAGCCGGTCGCCGCCCGGAATCCTGATGGCGGCCAGCAGCCCCCAGGGCTGCTCACTGACAGGCTCCGCCTGTTCCACTCCCTTCGCCCGCAGCTCCGCCAGTGTGGCGATGATGTCGTCACACATCAGGTAGAGCTCGTGAGAGCCTTCCTCACGTGTGGGATGAATTCCGAGTTCGGCAGGTGGAAGCGCAAAGAGGAGCCAGTCATGCCCGGCATCGACAAACGGAAAGCCGAGCACGTCGCGAAAAAAGTCGCGCAACTTCTCAGCCTGCTTGTTGTAGATAATCGTGTGCACACCGGTGATCATACGAGCCCCCAATCGCTAACATTCGGGATAGGCATCGTAAAGGGTCTTGGCCCCGCCTGGCAAGACAGAGTGCAGCCCAAAACGTGAGACGTGAAAAGATGATGAACTCGGTTGGCGAACCACCAGCGACATTGCAGGCATGCATCAAAGTTCATATACTTAAGGCGTCGGTTTTAACCAACCGTCCCAATCGAGTGGCCATCGGTGGTGTGGACACTTGAAAGCGGAGGCCGGTCTTCAGCAGTTGTGAAACCGTAACGAGAAGACGACGATTCATGCGCGACGAGCCGCGTTCGAGCCTTGTCGCGCCCTTCAAAACATTTGTTAGCGGTCTCTCGGCGGTTTTCTTTCCTTCTGATTGCCGTCTGTGTAATACTCCGCTCGTTTCCGTCTCCCGCCTGCCGGTGTGTCCCGAATGTCTGAGTTCACTGGAGCCGATTCGCGCCCCGCAATGCATTCTCTGCGGCGAGCGCCTGGCGCCGGCGCAACTGCTGATTGGCGACGCCCACTGCCAGGCTTGTCGTGACTATCCTCCCGAGTTCGAGAGTGCGGTCTCCTTCGGCGAGTATACTGCCGGCCTTCGCGACCTGATCCACCTTTTGAAATACAGCGGCGTTTTGCCGGCAGCGGGGCCTCTGGGCGAGCTGCTGGCGCGCAGCATGGAGGAGCTTCCGTTAGCGGCCGCCGACTCGATCCCCGTTTTGGTGCCCGTGCCCTTGCACTCTTCCAAACGACGGGAGCGGCGATTCAATCAGTCAGAGCTGATCGCTCGGGCGGCCCTCAAGCGTCTGCCCGCGGCCTTCGTCCTGGATTGCAGCGTTTTAAAACGTCAGCGGCAGACACGTTCCCAGGTCGGGCTCGACCGCGAGGCGCGCATCAAGAACATGAGCGGCGCCTTCCACGTGGTGGCTCCCGAACGCGTCCGGGGCCGCACGCTGATCGTCATCGACGATGTGATGACGACGGGCACTACCGTCTCGGAGTGTGCGCGGGTACTCAAGCGCGCCGGCGCAGAGAAGGTCTTTGCCGCCACCGTAGCGCGCACGCTCAAGGCGAACGACACGCCAGCTTTCGGTTACGAACCACAGGGGGAGGAACTCGAGGCAAGGCAAGTGGCCTCGGTGTAAAAAGCTATGTCTACCGCCCAGAGCACAGCTTCGCGATATGGCAAGTCATTAGCCGGTTATATGCACCACGCTCGCCTGGCGCCTGAAGATCGCGTTCAGCGCTCGCCGATGCACGCGCCGGTGCTGGTGCTGAACGCGTCCTACGAGCCCATCAACGTGTGCGCCGCCCGCCGCGCCATCATCCTGGTACTCAAGGGCGTCGCCATGATGGAAGAAGAAAATGGCCATCGCATGCATGCGGCCAGGATCGCAATGAACGTCCCCTCCGTCATTCGCCTGCTGGAATACCGCCGCATTCCGCACCAGACGCGCGCCTTGTCGCGCAAGAACATCCTGTTGCGCGACCGCAACACCTGCCAATACTGCGGCAAGATTCTCGCTGCCGGCGAACTGACGCTCGATCATGTGATTCCGCGCTCCCGTGGCGGCGCCTCGACATGGGAAAACCTGGTCGCCTGCTGCCACTCCTGCAATCGCCGCAAGGGCAATATGCTGCCGCAGGAGGCCAACATGAAGCTGATGCGCGAGCCGCGTGCCTTCAATTTGCACACCAGCCGCCACATCATGCGCATGATGGGCCGCTCCGATTCCAAGTGGCAGAAGTATTTGTTCTACTGAGAAAGCGGCTTTTGGCCCTTGGCTTCTGGGCTCTGGTTCTTGGCCGGATCGGCCCTGCTAAGGCCGTGCCCTGACACAAAACGAGCACCGGACAGTTTGTGGTAGTGGTTGCGTACGGCTTGTAAAGCATCAGCGGCCAATAGCCAAAAGCTAATAGCCAAAAGCTAGGAGCGAATAGCGGCCTTTGCTAATACGGCGAAAAGCTTAGCGTCTTATCCGACTTCTCCACCCAGATATGCGCTTTGTCGCCGATTCGCTGGTTCACCGTCACTACGACCACGACGCCGCTCGGACTGACGAACGCTCCCGCGTTGCCGCCTTGGGGTACAGCCACCCCGTCGATGCTATGGCTCTTGATGATGCCCCACTCCCCGCCCGGGCCCCAGTCCTTCATGAAATCGGAAAACGTGATAGCGCGAGTACTTGTCCGGGTGCTGCTTCCAATCCGGGTCATTCATCCAGACGCCGTAGGCCTGCTCGAACTTCTGCTCTTGCAGTGCGTCGAAGAACCTGTCGACCTGCCGCTCCTCGCGCCAATAGCGGAAGTGCCAGGCAAGCAAACCGAGCACCAGCACCACTACGGCAATCACAATGATGCGTGAGCGGCGGCGCCGGGCGCGCGCCGGATCGTAGGGCTGGGCCTCAAAGAGCGTCATAACATCTAGTTTACTCGTGTCCCGATTCACGCTATATGAGAGCGAATCGAACCACGGATTCTCAGGGAGAAACACGGATTGCGTTCTAAATCCAGCCTCGCTTCCCTTCCCCACTTTTCCGATCGGTGTAAATCCGCGGTTCATTTCTTCCTCGGCCTGGCTCATTTGCAAAATCGCTCTCGCCCCCTACAATCGCCAGAGGAGGAGATGCAGTCACCATGCGCAATTTTTTCATCCTGGCGCTGGCCTTATGCTTGACAGGCACCGCACTGGCCGCCCAGAAAGAAACCGGCACCACCAAGCTGGTCAACGTAGAGCCGGCAGGGACCACGGAAAAGCACCACAAACACCAGCAGTACGACTTCACCTTCGACGCGCAGACGCATGAGTACACCTGCCGCTCCAAGGAAGGCGACAAGATCAACGCCACCGACTTTGTGGTTGGCAGCAACATCGACTATCAGGTGAAAGGCAACAAAGGCAAAGTGAAGAGCTCAACCGGTAAGCAGGTGGGCTGCACCATCGTGCGCGTGGCCGATCTGCCATCTGCGCCCACCCCTGCGCCCACACAGTAGCTGCCAGGCCGCCGTCCATGTGCTGTACAGCAACTTTCCGCCAGGATTGGGGTCTAGAGAGGTGTACCCTTCCCCATGAAAGAGCCTCGCTTCTGCTCTGCCGAAACGCTCGGCGCATACTGCGCACGCGCCCTGGCGGTCGGTTTGATTACCGCATCGCTGTGCAGCGCGCCGCTCGCCGGCCAAAGCCCGCAGTCCGCTTCCGGCGACTCCGGCGACACTCCCACCTTCACCAAAGACGTGAATGTGGTGAACGTCTTCGCCACGGTGCGCGACAAGCACGGGCAGATCGTGCCGACGCTATCCAAGGACGACTTCCAGCTCCAGGTCGATGGCCATCCGCAAACCATCCGGTATTTCGCGCGCGAAACCGACCTGCCGCTCACCCTCGGCCTGCTGGTTGATACCAGCCTCAGCCAGCGCCGCTTGCTGGAGGAAGAGCGCACCGCCAGCTATGCCTTCCTGAGCGACGTGATGCGCGAGGACCGCGACAAGGCGTTCGTGATCAACTTCGATTCCGAAACTGTGCTGCTGCAGGACCTGACCAACTCGAAGCCAGAAGCTGGAGGCGGCGCTCGACCGCGTTCACGTTGCCGAGCCTGACCAGAATGGTGGCTATGGGCGCGGCGGTGGCGGCGGCGGTGGTGGCGGTTATCCCGGCGGTGGCGGAGGTGGCTATCCCGGAGGGCAGGGCGGTGGTTATCCCAGCGGTGGAGGGCACGGCGGTGCGCATCGTCCCGCAGGAACCGTCCTGTATGACGCGGTCTTTCTAGCTTCCGATGAGCTCATGAGCAAGCAGCAGGGGCGCAAGGCGCTTATCGTTTTAACGGACGGCGTCGATCAGGGCAGCAAGTATTCGCTGGAACGAGCCATCGAGGCGGCGCAGCGCTCCGACACCATGGTTTACTCCATCCTGTTCTCCGATCCTGAGGCTTACAACCGGGGGATGGGCGGTGGCTATCCCGGCGGCCATCACGGTGGCTGGAACGGTCCGTGGGGCGGACCCGCTGGTCCTCCAATGGGAGGCCAGCGCTATCCTGCGCCGTACGAATCACACCCCGACGGCAAGAAAGTCCTGCAACGCCTCTCGCAGGAAACAGGCGGTCACTTCTTTGAGGTGACGAAGAAAGAATCGGTGGAAGCGATCTACAAGCAAGTCCAGGAAGAGTTGCGCAACCAGTACAGTCTGGGTTTCAGTCCGGACAAAGCCGAGGAAAGCACCGGATACCACAAGATCCAGCTGGCTGCAAAGCCCAGGGACCTGGTCGTCCAGACGCGGCAGGGGTATTACGAAACGAAATAGAGCCGCTACGCCGCCTGGATGTTGCCGTTGACGCGTGCGCCCAGGCGCGGCAGGAAGATGCTGAAGACGGTTCCCCGCATGGCGCCCTCTACCCGGCTGCGCACCCGAATCGAGCCGCCGTGCTGGGTCACGATCCCGTAAGAGACCCACAGACCGAGGCCCGTTCCCTCATTCTGCTTGGTGGAGAAAAACGGCTGGAACAGGCGCTTCAGGTGTTCCGGCTTGATGCCCACGCCGGTGTCGCTGACCATGATGCGCACCCCTTCGGCTCCATTCGCGAGATGACGTGCGTCGGCAATCCGGAGCGTAATTCTTCCCGTCTTGCCCGCCGGGATGGCGTCGATGGCATTGCTGATAACGTTCGCCAGCACTTGCCGCAGCGGGCCGGGATAGCCGACCAGCTCGCCCGGCGAATCGAAGCGCCGCACAACTTCGATGCCTTTCCCTTCCAGGGTCTTGCGGCGCAGCGCCAGCACCTCGTCTGCGATGCCCGCCAAGCTCACACGTGCGGCCGCATCGCCGGGCCGGGTGAAGGAGAGCGTGCGGCTGCAAATCTCGGCCATATGGGTGAGCTGGCCGTCGAGCAGCTCCAGCAGTTCCTGGGTTGAGGGGTCAAGATCCTTGGTTTGCCGCAAAAGGTAGGTGATGTTCTTGGCCGCATCGAGCGGGTTGCGTATTTCGTGCGCAATCGACGCCGCCATGCGCCCCATGGCCACCAGTTTCTCCGAGGCGCGCAGGGCCTCCTCCGCCAGCCGCCGCGAGGTGATGTCGCGCGCAATGGTCGAGGCGCCGACGATTTCCCCGTGCCGATTGCGGATCGGCGAAACCGTGACGGCCACATACAGCAGCGTGCCGTCTTTGTGCTTGCGCACGGTCTCGTAGTGATCGATGCTTTGCCCGGCGCGAATCCGTTCCATGATGAAACGTATTTCATCGGGCCGGTCGGCCGGGACGAGAATGGACACGGGTTGTCCAATGACCTCTTCGGCCGTATAGCCGTAGATGCGTTCGGCGCTGCGGTTCCAGCTTGTGATAATCGCGTCCAGCGTTTTGCTGAAGATGGCGTCATCGCTTCCTGCAATGATGGCGCCGAGCAAAGCTTTATCTTCTTCTGCCTTAGACATGGGCGCTCGAAAGTGATGCGGACCAAAGAAGCGCGCTGGCAGTCGCGTCCTCCTCATGGCCGCTTTACCAGGTGAATGCGGTGGAAGTATACCAACATAATGGCCCATTGGGTAAGATGCAGAAAACCAGGATGCCGGAAAAAACAGCCGGGCAGTCTTTTCAGCGAAAAGGTGCACCGCTGTGAACCGTGGCGCCTGGCGTGGGAGCCATGTCCTTCGCGTTTGCGTGACTTGTGCGACTGACGTAATCTCGGGAAGAGTTCTATCGCAGTTCATGCCAGAAACACGCAAAGGGATTGGTACCGAATGATCGAGCGAATGAAGGAGAGTGGCGGTTGGGCTTACGGCTTCAAAGTTGTGGGCCGGATCACCGAAGAGGACCTGAAAGCGTTTGAACCGCAGATGCAGTTCGCCATCAAGGAACGCGGCAAGCGTCCGCTGGGCATCGTCGTCGACGCGACCGAACTGAAGGGCGTCGACTGGAGCGCGCGCTGGGAAGAGCTGCGCTTCCTGCACAAGTATTCCGACCACATCGCGCGCATAGCGCTGGTAGGCGCCTCGAAGTGGGAGGACATCAAAGTCATGATGCTCGGCGCAACCGTGCTGGCCGAGGCCGATGTCCGCTACTTCGAGGCCAACGAGATGCCGCAGGCCTGGATGTGGGCGAAAGGCGCCAAGCATGCCGAAGATGTTCCCGTGCGGCAGATCTATCGCGGCGGCATCTGGCGCGACTATCAGGAGGAGTTCAATCTGTAGATTCCGCCTGGGGAACTACGAATGGCTGCTCCGCGAATCGATTAGGGGCGTGAGAGCACGGTGGCCCGGCAAGCCGGGCAGGTTTCTCACTCCCACATCCTCGTCACGCCCTCTTCCAGAACGCATACCTGCTTCTCGATGCCTTGCCGCCGCGCATCTTGCATGAGGCGCGCTAGCGGCTCGTCGATCGGCTCGTGGCCCAGTCGAAACGAGCCGTAGTGCATGGGAACCATCCACTGTGCTTTCAGGTCCTGAAAGGCCTGCACCGCGTCCTCGGGACTGGTGTGGACGTTGCGAAACGACGCCGGATAATACGCGCCGATGGGCAGCATAGCGATTTGCGGCTTAAGCCGCTCGCCAATCTCCGCGAAGCCGTCGAAGTAGGCGGTGTCGCCCGAGTGATAGAGCGAGAGCTGTCCCGCACCTACCACAAAGCCGCCGTAGCCGCGGTGCATGTCGCGAATCACCCGCGCTCCCCAGTGCTTCGCCGGAGTGTGCGTGACCTCGACAGATCCCAGATGCAACGTCTGCCACCAGTCCATCTCGATCACGCGGGCATAGCCCAGATCGCTCACCAGGTCGCGAACGTGTCTTGGAACAACGATGAGCGGCCGCTTGCCGGATTGACGGCGGGTGAGCCGCGCTATCGCCCGCAGTGACGGACGATGCAAATGATCGAAATGCGCATGCGACACCAGCACGGCGTCTATCGAAGGCAGGTCGCGCAGTCTCAGGCCGGGGCGGCGCAGCCGCTTCAGCACGAAAATCCAGCGCGCGAAGTTGGGATCGATCAGCAGGTTCTTGCCGCCCATCTGGACGAAGAAGCTGGAATGCCCGATGAACGTCACGCCCAGCTCGTTGCGCCTGGCGAGTACAGGCTTGTGGGTGAGGCCGGTGCGCGGTGTTATGGCAGAGTGCTGCGCCAGTTTGGCGAACTGGCCTGCCTTGCGCCGGATGGCGGTACTAATCATGGGGTATGCCTATCTTACTTGGATGCCTCAGCCAATCGAGCCGCTACAAGGCTCCTCCCATCCGATCCAGCACCAGCTCCGTCAAATTCGCCTTCGGCGACAACAGGACGGTTTCGAGCACCAGGGCCGCGACACTCTCCGCCTCCATCATCTTGTCGCGCGGCGCGTCCGGCATCACCTGCTGCCAGATGTCGGTGTCAATGGCTCCCGGCAACAGCGCGGTGACGCGAATCCCGGTGGATTTCAGCTCTTCGCGCAGTGTTCGGGTCAAACTCAAGGCGCCGGCCTTCGATGCGTTATACGCCGCATAACCCGCAAACGAATCCCGCGCCGCGACTGAGCTGATGTTCACGATGGTGCCACCTCGCGTCATCAGGGGCAATGCGGAGCGCGTGCAAAGAAACGTCCCTGTCAGGTTGGTGTCGATGATGTCGCGCCACAACGCAACGTCGGTCTTCTCCACCGGAGCGGCCGATTGCGAAATCCCGGCGTTGTTCACCAGAATGTCGAGCCGCTCAAATTCCCTCGCAACCGTGGCGAACATGCGCTCCACCGATGCGAGATCGCGAACGTCGCACACCCAGGGCAGAACTCGCGCACTGCCGGGAACGTGCTGGCGAAGATTCGCCGCCGCCTGCTCCAGCGTCTCCTGATTGCGGCCGCTGATGATGAGGTTGCACGCCTCCGACGCCAGCGCTCGGGCGATGGCCAGCCCGATGCCCCGGTTGCCGCCGGTCACGAGCGCGACCTTGCCCGACAAGCGCGCGCCGCGCGGCGGCGATTTCGTCGAATCGGCCGCCATGCGTCAGGAGCCGTTGCCGTTTTTGTGATGGATGAGGGAGAGGAACTCCTGCCGCGTCTGCTGCGCGCGAAACGCGCCGAGCATCGACGAGGTCACGGTCGCGGAGTGTTGCTTCTCGACGCCGCGCATCATCATGCACAGGTGGCGCGCCTCGATGACAACGCCTACCCCCATCGGGTGGATCGCCTGCTGGATGGTCTCGGCGATCTGCACGGTCAGCCGCTCCTGCACCTGCAACCGGCGCGCGAAAATCTCTACCAGCCGAGGCAGCTTGCTGATTCCGACCACCTTCCCCTTCGGAATATAGGCAATGTGAACCTTGCCGAAGAAGGGCAGCATGTGATGCTCGCACAGGCTGAACATCTCGATGTCTTTGACGATGACCATCTCGTCATAATCAACGCTGAACAGCGCGTCGCGCAGCACCTGCTCGGGGTCTTCGTTGTAGCCCTTCGTCAGGTATTGGAATGCCTTGGTGAAACGTTCTGGCGTTCGGAGCAGGCCTTCCCGGTCAGGGTCCTCGCCCAAGCGCACTAACAGCTCGCGTGCCAGCTCTTCGAAGCTGGCGCTGGTGAGGGTTGGTGTTTCGATCGTGTTCTTCATATTCTCCCAGTCGTGTCGGGGGAAACTTTGCTCTTTCAGGCCAGCTGGGCTTCGCCGGTATATTCGAAACTGTTTTTTTGTGTTTCTTCGATTCTTATCTTTTCTAGATGAGCGGCATCAAACTGCCGTTTCAAAATGTGGTAGATGACGGCCGCGAAATTCTCGGTGGTCGGAGGTGTGTCAGCAAACTCCGGCAGCGTATTCAGGTTCTGATGGTCAAACCGTTGCATGATCTCGCGCCGAAAACACTCGTCGAGCTCGGCCAGATTGCAGACCATGCCCGTACTAGGGCTGACCTGACCACTCATGGTCACTTCCACCGCATAGTTATGTCCATGACCATAAGGATTATTGCACTTGCCGTAAACTTCGCGGTTTTCCGCCTCCGACAGTTTGTCGCTGTGCAAGCGATGCGATGCTGCAATCACGTAGCGGCGCGTAAGATGGGCCTTCATGCTTCTCCGTAGTAGTCGACAAACAGATCCGGCATTTCGTAGACCCGCACCCGATGCAGCCTGGCTACTTTAAGCTTTGCGGCCAGCCGGTCCCAGATCGCTATAGCGAGATTTTCTGTTGTGGGTATTCGGGTGGCGAATTCCGGAACTTCCTTGTTCAGGTGCCTGTGGTCCATCGCATCAACGACTTCGTCGTTCAGAATATCTTTTAGTTGTTTGAGATCGACAACAAACCCGGTCGCAGGGTCGACCTCGCCTTTTACCGTGACTTCCAGCGTATAGTTATGGCCGTGACCATTGAGATTGGCACACTTGCCGAAGACGCGCCGGTTCTGTTCCGCAGTAAAGTCTGGATTGTGGTAAAAATGCGACGCCGAAAATTCGCACTTGCGAGTCAGATAGATCATGTTAGTAATTTGCAGCTAGCAGCTAGCTCCGAGCTGTAAGCATTTGGCTTTGCATTTGGCTTTTGGCATTTGGCCGTGAATTCTAAATGCCAGGTGCTAAATGCTAAATGCCAAGGGCTAAAAGCTACATGCCAACCCCCAGGAGCTCGCCGCTCGTGGCTAGCTGCTAGTTGCTAGTTGCTAGTTGCTAAACTCCTTCCCTTCCACTGTACTGAGCCGCGCTTATGACAGATGTACGAGCGCAACAAAAGAACCACAAACAGCGGCATCCCAAATACTGCACAGACATTTGAAAGCCAATCAAAATGGGCGCGCCGAATCCGCTGATAGAAGAAAACCAGCAATCCGAAGGCAATCACTCCGTTGAGTACCACACCTGTCGGATCATTGTCGATCAGCGCCGCATTCGCCAACGCCACCGCGCTGGCCATGATCAGCAGAAACTCAACACTCCGCCGCAAGGCCAACCCACGCGCATTGGGAAACAGCAGCGCCAGGTTTTTCGTCCACCCTTCCCACATTTGCGAAAAACTGCGATACATTCGTGTGCTGACCCGATCCGACAAGCGGAACTGGAGACGATAGCCGGCGCGCTTCACATGTCGCGCGAGCTCCACGTCCTCGAGGATCGCCTTCGCCACCGCCGAGTGCCCGCCCACGGCATCGTAGGCATCGCGGCGGATCAGCAGATATTGCCCATTCGCAGCGGCGGCGGGGGAATTCGGGTCCGACACCTCTCGCGGCCGATAGGTCACCGCCAGCTCAGCAAAGATGAGAGGCATCAGCGCGCGCTCGGCAAAGCTGTGTACCTCCTGTTTCGGCGAGTACGACAGCAGCGCCGCGCCTTGCTCCTCGGCCTCGCGCACGCCGGCCACAATCGAGCTGGACGCGTGCCGCGTATCCGCGTCGGTGAACAGCAGCCACTTCCCTGTCGCCACCCGCGCCCCCGTCCAGCAGGCGTTGCACTTGCCGCTCCAGCCATCGGGCAGCGGATCGGCCTCGATCACCCGCACCGGAAAGCTGGCGGCGATTTCGCGCGTGCGATCGGTCGAGTGATCATCGACAACAATCACTTCATAGCTCACGCCCGATTGCCCCGCCAGCGATCCCAGGCAATTGGCGAGGTTCGCCTCTTCGTTCCGCGCGGGAACGACAACCGAAACCTCAAGTGCGTCCTTGGTGGCATCCATACGGCGTGACTGTTGTTTATTATAGAGTCGTGAAGCGTCTGGTATCGGTCGCCATCCTCATCTGCATATTTCTGCTGGCTGGCTGCAATAGCAATCGTCCACCCAAGATAGGCGAACCGGCGCCTCAGTTCATGCTGCGAGAGCCCGAACGCACGGTAGAACTCTCGCAGTTCCGCGGGAAGACGGTGCTGCTGAATTTCTGGGCGAGCTGGTGTCCGCCGTGCGTTGAGGAAATGCCCTCATTGGTGCAGTTGCAAAAGGAACTCGGCGACCAGGTCGTGGTCCTGGCCATCAGTGAGGATTCGGACGAAAACGCGTACCAGCAGTTTATTCGGGACCACAACGTCGATCTGTTCACCGTCCGCGATCCCACGCAGAAGGTCAGCACGCGCTATGGTACGTTCAAGTTTCCTGAGACGTACGTAATCGACAAGGACGGCGTCATTCGCCGTAAGTTCATCGGCGAGGCCGACTGGACCAACCCGGAGATCGTTGAATATCTGAAAAAGCTGCAGCCCTCGTAACCTGGCGGTCGTTCGCCGCGGTGCAGTCAGTTTCCAATTCCTGCCGGCAAGGCACGGCAGCTGCGAATTCAGTTTCCAAAGTCCCTCCTCGATTGATAGAGTGTCTCGAAATCGGCACCAGTTGTCGACCTCGCAACTCAACAAGCAAGCATCCGCGATCCACGTATCAGGAGGAAAAAGAGTGAAAGACTCCAAAGATCAGGAACTGTCTCGACGCGATCTCTTACGAACCGGAATCGGCGCCACCGCCGCCGTTCTGGCCGGCGGACTCGAACTCAGCCTGCCGGTGCCCGCTCTCGCCCAGTCCAAGCTCAGCCCCGACGCCGCGCTCCAGGCGTTGATGGAAGGCAACAAGCGCTTCACCTCCGGAAAGCTGAAGTCGTTCGACGAAGATTTGTCGATCCTTCGCAAGCACACTGAGGAGAAGCAGGAACCTTTCGCCGCTGTGCTCTCCTGTGCCGACTCGCGCGTGCCCGCCGAGATCGTCTTCGATCAGAGCATCGGACACATCTTCGTGTGCCGTGTCGCAGGCAACATCATCACGCCGGAAGTTATTGGCAGCCTGGAGTACGGCGCTGCTGTCCTCGGCACCAAAGCGATTCTCGTCATGGGCCACTCTGCCTGCGGAGCGGTGAAAGCCACCATCCAGGGCAAAGACGTGCCGGGACAAATCAGCTCGCTGTTCCCGCACATTCGTCCAGCGGTGGACCAGGCCGGATCCGACGTTGAGGCTGTGACCAAGGCCAACGCCAAGATTCAGGCCACACTGCTGGGCCAGGCTTCGACCGTGATCTCGGGAATGGTGAAGTCCGGCGCGGTGAAAGTCGTGGCCGGGTATTACGATCTCGGGTCGGGGGTGGTGACGCTGCTGGACTAGCGACTGCTCAATAAAAGGATTCACCACCGGGAACACCGCGGACATGGAGAAGAACAGATGAGAAGCCAGTTTTCTCTGTGACCTCCGTGTCCTCCGTGGTGAATGGTATCAACCTCATATCCCCGCTTCGATGCGCGAGCGCGGGTCCAGATAATCGCGCAACCCATCGCCAACAAAGTTGAACGACAGCACTGCCAGCATCACGGCGCCTGCGGGAAACAACACCAGGTGCGGCGAATCGAACAGGTGCGAGCGTGCGTCGTTAAGCATGGATCCCCAACTGGCCGTGGGAGGCGGCACGCCCAGCCCCAGGAAGCTCATGGTTGCCTCCGCCAGGATCGCGCCTGCCATGCCGATGGCCGCCTGCACCAGCACCGGCTGAATGATGTTCGGCAGGATGTGGCGCACGATGATGCGCGCATCACTGGCGCCGAGAGCACGTGCCGCCTCTACGAACTCACGCTCACGGACTGCCAGCACTTGCGCGCGCACCAGTCGCGCATAGCCCACCCAGCCGCCAATTGACAGGGCAAAGATCAGGTTGAAGATTCCCGGCCCCAGAAACGCGACAAACGCGATAGCCAGCAGAATTCCCGGAAAGGACATGAACGCATTCATCACGACCACATTGAGGAGGCGGTCGATCAGCCCGCCGTAGTATCCGGCGATGGAGCCAAAGAGCAGCCCCAGCGTCAGCGACGCCGCAACCACGCTGCTGCCCACCAGCATGGAGATGCGGGCGCCGTAGATAACCCGGGAAAGGATATCGCGCCCCAACTCGTCGGTGCCGAACCAGTGTGCCGCTGACGGAGGCATAAGCCGCGCCGGCAGATCGATGTTGGCCGGATCATAGGGTGCCAGCCATGGCGCGAACAGCGCACAAAGGACAAACACCACGATCATGACCGCGCCCGCTGTCGAGAGCAGGTTATGCGTGGCGGCGCGGTGCCACACGCCAGTCTGGACCGCAAAATCCATGAATGCGTCATCTTAACTGACGCGAGCGCCTGCGCGGCGGTACAATCGCCTGTTTGGCGTGCGCGGCCATGCTTCCGTTCAAACTGGTCTACAGCGAAAAGTATTTCCTCCCCATCGGTGAGCACGTCTTCCGTGCCGACAAATACCGGTTGATCGTTGAACGTTTGATGCAGAACGGCTGGGCGGACAAGTCCGACCTGCTCGAGCCTTCTCCCGCTTCCGAGAGCGAGGTGATGCTGGTGCACTCGCCGCACTACGTCAACAAGCTGATGGAAGGCAGCCTTTCGGCACGTGAGGAATTGCAGATGGAGATCCCCTACTCGCCCCACGTGGTGGACACCTTCATGCTCCACGCCGGCGGCTCGATCCTGGCGGCCGAACGGGCACTGCGCGACGGCGTCTGCTTCAACGTGGGAGGCGGCTTTCATCATGCCTTCCCCGATCACGGGGAAGGCTTCTGCATGATCAACGACATCGCAGTTGCGATCAGGGCTTTGCAAAAGCGGGGACTCATTCAGCGCGCTATGACCGTCGATGTCGACGTTCACCAGGGAAACGGCACAGCGTCCATCTTCAGCAAGCCGGCGCCGAATTCGCCGACGCTGCCCTCGGCATCGCCACACACCATCCCTGCGGTACGCGGGGCGATGGTGCAAGGCGTCTCGCGCGATGTTTTCACCATCTCGCTGCATCAGGAAAACAACTACCCATTCGTCAAACCACCGTCATCGATCGACGTGAACCTGCCCGACGGCTGCAGTGATGACGAGTACCTGGCGTGGCTCGACAACGCCCTGAGCTCGGGACTGCGGCAGTTCGAGCCGCAGCTGATCTGCTATGTCGCCGGCGCCGATCCCTTTCGCGAAGATCAGCTGGGTGGATTGAACCTGACGCTCGACGGATTGAAGCGACGCGACGATCTGCTGTTTCGTGTCGCGCACGCCCGGGAGATTCCGGTGATGGTGATGTACGCCGGCGGCTATGCCATCCACGTGGAAGACACGGTATCCATCCATTGCAACACCGTGCTCGCCGCAGCAGAGGTGTATCGTACCCAGCGAATGTTATCCTGACTTTTCTGGCGTTGTACGCCTCCCCTGATTTGCAATGATGTCATCGAAAATCCCTGTCGGAATTCTGGGCGCGACCGGCGTTGTCGGTCAGCGCTTCATTCAATTGCTGGAAGCTCATCCCTGGTTTGAGGTCGCCTGGCTGGCGGCTTCCGACCGTTCGGAGGGCAAGTCCTATGGCGAAGCCACACGCTGGCGGCTGAAGACGGCGATGCCTGCGCACGTGCGGGATCTGGTGATTTCTCCCGCATCGCCCAGCGGTGCGCCCAGGGTGATCTTCGCCGCGCTCGACGCCGCTATCGCGCGCGAGTTGGAGCCTCAGTTCGCCGCCGCCGGATGCGCGGTGGTGAGCAATTCCAGCGCCTTTCGCATGGATCCGAGCGTGCCGCTGGTGATTCCCGAGGTCAATCCCGATCACCTCGCCCTGCTGGAGCAGCAATGCTGGCGCAAACAATCCGGGGGATACATCGTTACGAATCCCAATTGCTCGGCCATCGGCCTGGTGGTCGCCCTCGCGCCCCTCGATCGCCGGTTCGGACTCGACTCCATCTTCGTCACCACCATGCAGGCGGTCAGCGGGGCCGGTTATCCCGGCGTCGCCTCGCTCGACATCCTGGGCAACGTCATTCCTTACATCGCCAAAGAGGAAGAAAAGATGGAGGAGGAGACGCGCAAGCTGCTGGGCAAGCTGAACGGCGGCAGCGTCGCCGATGCCGGCTTCCGCATGACGGCGCACTGCAACCGCGTCGCAGTAGAAGATGGCCACACGGAATCAGTTTCGGTAAAGCTAAACCGGGCGGCGGAGCGGGATGCCGTTCTCGCTGCGCTGAGCGGCTTTAAGTCGGTGCCGCATGAGCTGGGCTGCCCGTCCGCGCCGGAGCAGGCCATCGCTTACGACTCCGCGGCCGACCGTCCGCAACCACGATTCGATGTCGACCGCGGCAACGGCATGACCGTCAGCGTGGGACGGCTGCGCCCCTGTGGGGTGCTCGACTGGAAGTTCACTGTGCTGTCGCACAACACCATTCGCGGAGCGGCAGGCGCGGCGGTGCTCAACGCCGAACTCCTGAAGGTGCAAGGCTACCTGTCGTGATCGACCTGCCTACGGCGGTGCTTCCGTGATCGTCATGAAATTTGGCGGTACCTCGGTCGAGGACGCGGCGGCCATCGACCGGGTCGCGAGCATCGTTAAAGGACGCATGGCCGAGCGGCCCTTCGTCATCGTCAGCGCCATGGCGAAGGTCACCGACCAGCTTCTCGCAATGGCGAATGCGGCGGGCGCAGGCGATCTCGATAACTCGCTCGATCTCTGCCTGAGGTTGCGCGAGCGCCACTACAACGCTGCCGGCGAGCTGCTCGGCACCGGGCTGCACACCGAGCTTCATTCCGAGCTGGCAACCATCTTCGATTCGCTGGAGCAATTGTTGCGCGGCATCTGCGCCGTCGGCGAGCTCACGCCGCGCACTTCCGATCACGTTGCATCATTCGGCGAGCGGCTGTCGAGCATCATCATCACGCCTGCATTCCTCGCCCGCGGCATGAACGCTGTTCTGCTCGACGCGCGGCAGATCATCGTCACTGATGCGCAGCACATGCGCGCCGTGCCGCAGACGGACGAAATCAATCATCGTCTGCAGGTGAAGGCGAAGCCGTTGCTGGACAGCAGACAGATTCCCGTCATGGGAGGATTCATCGGAGCAACTCGCGAGGGACACACTACCACCATCGGCCGTGGCGGCTCCGATTTCTCGGCGGCCCTGGTCGGCGCGGGCCTCAACGCCGAGCGCATCGAGATCTGGACCGACGTCGACGGCATGAAAACGACCGATCCACGCATTTGTTCCGATGCGCGCCGCATCAAGGTGATCAGCTTTGAAGAGGCCGCCGAGCTGGCATACTTCGGAGCCAAGGTTCTGCATCCGGCAACAGTACTGCCCGCAGTCGAGAAGAACATTCCGGTACTGGTGCTGAACTCGCGCAACCCGGCGAATGAAGGCACGCGCATCCTTTCGCACACTGCGCCGTCGAAGTCGCTCTTCAAGGCCATCGCGGTGAAGAGCCGCATTACGATCATCGATATCGTATCCGCCCGCATGCTCATGGCCCACGGATTCCTGGCGAAGGTGTTCGAGGTTTTTGCGCGTCATCGCTGCGCGGTGGATGTGGTTTCAACCTCCGAAGTGAGCGTCTCGCTCACCGTCGATTCCAACGAGGCCATCCCACAGATCGCCGCCGACCTGGAAGACCTGGGTCAGGTGAAGTACTCGGGACGGCAGGCGATTGTGTGTCTGGTCGGCGAAAACATTCGCGAGCGCGCCGGCGTGGCGGCGCAGGTATTCGACGCCATTCGCGACATCAATGTGCGCATGATTTCTCAGGGCGCGTCGGAGATCAACCTGACGTTTGTGATCGATGAGACGCGTGTGCCGGAGGTGGTGCAGCGGCTGCACGCGCGCTTCTTCGCGGACGTCGATCCGGAGGTGTTCGATTGAGCGCGACGCCATTACATATCGTGGTTCTCGGCCGAGGCAAAACTGGATCCCTGGTCGCTGAGCTTGCGCGCGAGCGCGGGCACGAAGTTCGATCAATCACCAGCGCGGAGAACAAAGACGCTGCCTGGCTCACCCCGGAAAACCTGCGCACAACTGATGTCGTCATCGACTTCACCACGCCTCACGCGGTGCTCGCCAATATTGCCGCAGTTGTGCGCTGCGGCAAGCCAATGGTCGTCGGCACCACCGGCTGGTATGGCGACATGCAGCGCGTGAAGACCCTGGTTGAGGCGGCGCGCACCAGCTTCGTCTTTGGTGCAAACTTCTCCTACGGCGTGAACCTGTTCTTCCAGATCCTGAAGGCGGCGGCTCCGGCGCTGGCGCACGGTTACGCCGGCCACATCACCGAGCGTCATCATATAAACAAGAAAGACGCGCCGTCGGGCACGGCTGCGGCGATGCAGAAGATTTTGCAGAGCGAGCAGGTTGGCATTACCTCGGAGCGCGAAGACGACGTGACAGGAATGCACACGCTGGAGTTGGACTCGGCCGGCGACCGCATTGTGCTCACACACGAGGCCAAGTCACGCCGGACCTTTGCCGAAGGCGCCGTGCTCGCCGCGGAATGGATCATCGGCAAACAGGGCTTTTACGACTTCAAGGACATCTTCGGCGAAATGTGAGTAGAGCTTCACCACGGAGAACACGGAGGTCATGGAGGCGCTGCTTTGGGTTCCCCGTGTCTGCGTGGCGAGTTGTTCTTGACCGCGGACAGCGATCACACCAAAGTCGCACGCGCTGGCGCATTGTTTTGCTGCACCTGCTGTGTTACGGTTAACGCAACGTTCTTACCCAGACGTTCGGATCACGCGCCGCAAACTCTGCCAGCCGACCGGATCACCTGTTCAGCATTGCCACGGCTCGCCGGTGCGAAGCATTAGGAGCAACCCCCATGAAAGACTCGTCCGACTCCCCGGCCATGGGTCGTACCCTGGATCCCGAAGTTTTTGCCAACCGGAAGCTGATCCGCCCCAGCTTCGGCCGTAACGAACAGCGCACCGGAGAGAACGGCGACGGACGGGAACGCCGCGAACGCGCAGAGCGCCCGGAGCGCGCTGAGCGTTCAGAACGCGGCGAGCGTTCCGAGCGCGGCGGCAACGGCAAGAAGGCCCTGCCTCCAGAACAGACCCACGCGGAGAATTTCTACTATCAGAAGCAGATGCAGGCCAAGACGCCGATGGTCGTGGTACTGCAGGATGGCGAACAGATCCACGGCGTCATCGAGTGGTATGACAAGTACTGCCTGAAGCTCAATCGCGCCGGCGCAGCCAATCTCCTCATCTACAAGCCCAGCATCAAGTACATGTACAAAGAGAGCGAGTTGAGCGGACAGAAGTAGGGCGGAGAAAGCCGTGTCGCGGACCGTGACTTTGTTCCAACCAGAAATGGCATGAGCTTGATCGATGTGCGCCGGGGCCGGAAGTAATGCCACTGCCACCGCAGGCAGTGAGGCTCTTTAGCAAAGCAGGGCAGGAAATCAGTAACGATTGCTGACGGAAACTCGAACCGCTGCCGCTCACACCAACAACTTGTTGTAAAGGGGGCGGTGGGCGCCCGTTTGGGGTTGCTGTCGGGGTTGCGGCGCCCACCTTGGATTTGGGTTACTAGTATAGACGCATTTGCCCCGGAAAAGTCTCCCAAAACGGCATTGGGCGCATTCTTTTTTACGATTCTTCACAGAATTGGAACGGACCCCACGTTTCGGCCATGGCCTTTGTCCTGTGACATACTCGGTTGATTACTCCCCGAGCCACTAGGCGTGGCGCTCGCGCTGTCAGCGATCGCGATGGCCGCGGGACGGCTGTGCGGGAGAGTCCCATAAGGCTGATCCTCCAACTAAACGCTATCGTCCCTGGCTCTCTTCATTAGAGGGTGCCTCGTTTAAACTCAGGGTTCGCCCCACCTGGAGCTACACCATGCCATGGAACAGGACGCTCGCTGTCTCTCTCATCGTATTCACCGGCTGTTTCGCCTTCGGACAGGCGGGTGACAAGGCTGAGCCTCAGAATCTCGTAACCAAAGGCGAACTTGAGATCACGAAAACCGTGCCGTCAAACGACATCGCTATCTCATTCGTGACGCTCCGCAATGCGATGCCGACGGCAACGTGTACTCGAGAAGCGATAGCGACGGATTTCCCGCTATCCACGAGATCAGCCCGAAAGGCGAGCGCAAAGCAACGTTTGTGCCCAGCTCGTGCTCCGACATAAAAGTGCAGCTGCCCGGAAATTTCTTTGTCGCCCCGGATGGGCGGCTCTACCAGCTCGCATTTCCCTCCGATGGAATGCAACAGTTCGTGTTGATCTTTGATGATGACGGCACCTGCCACTCCAAGATCAAGCTGGACACTCCGTTCCACTTCATGCCTTATCAGCTCGTGACATTTCCTTCGGGCAATATGCTTATCTCGGGAATGCGCTGGCGGGCGCAGTTGAAAAGCTATGTGCCCTATACGGCGCTGTTCTCGTCAAGCGGAACGATCCTGAAAGAAGTCGCTTTGGAGAGTGACCCGACAAAGCCAACTGATGGGACTGCCGCCGGCTCGGTCGGCGGGACAGAACATGAGCAGCGCTCGTTGGTAAGAGGCGGCGCGATGCTCCTCGCAGCCGACGGTAGTGCCTACCTCATGCGAAGAGAGGCGGCGCCGACGGTGTTCGCCATCTCCGAGGGAGGATCTGTGACGCGGCGCTTCGGCGTAGATTCCGGAGAGCCGGATGTAACGGCGGTCGGGATGCACATCGCCGGCAATCGGATTGCGATACTCTTCGAAGGCCCCAACGCCAGCCGTGCCTTGATTAAAGTCGTGGATCTGGAAGGTAAGCCACTGGCCCAGTACGAAGCGCCAACCCGCAATGGAAGATCGACTCTCGGTGCGGTCTTCGCTTGCTATTCCTACCCGCCCGAAGACTTCACCTTCTTAACCACCATAGAAGACAACAAAGCCGCACTGCGAACCGTGGAACCGCGCTGAACGTCTGCCGGTGCCCTCTCCCGGCTTCTGCTGCGCGCCAGGGCTTAGCTTTCCGCCCCGGCCAGGAAACGGCTGCGGTACTGCGAAGGCGCTACCCCGAACCGTTGCACAAACGCCCGGCGAAAACTGTCGGGATCGCGAAACCCCACCGAATCGGCGACGGCCTCCACGCTGCCAGCCGTGGCGCAGAGCCGTTTGCGCGCCTCGTCCAGCCGGAGACGCTGCACAAATGCTGCGGGACTGCTGTTGAACTCCTCTCGAAAGCGACGTGAGAACTGGCGCGGGCAGAGATTGGTGTGAGCCGCCATGGCCTCAACCGACAAATCCCTGTCGAGGTGCACCGAGATCCACACCGCCAGGTCCGCGAAACGGCTGCTGGAGGCAGCTTGAAACTGCAAGGGCTCGGAAAACTGCTCTTGCCCGCCGGGGCGCTTCATGTAGACCACTAATTCGCGCGCCACCGCAAGCGCCACGCGGGGGCCGTAGTCTTCTTCAATCAATGCCAGAGAAAGGTCGATTCCTGCAGTGATGCCGGCTGAGGTGTAGAACTTTCCATCGCGAATATGAATCGCATTTGCATCAACCTTCAACGCGGGAAAGCGGCTGGCCAATTCGGAGGCGAACTTCCAATGCGTGGTCACTCGCCGTCCGTCGAGCATACCTGTTTGGGCTAGGGGAAAGATGCCGGTGCATACGGATGCAATTCGACGGATCCCGCCCGCATGCCGGCTGATCCACTCCGCCAGCTTGGGCCCGGCGGCGCCTAGCCGCACGCCGCGCCCGCCCGGAATCAGCAGAGTGTCCATGCGGCGCAACGAGTGCAAGGAACATTCGGCAGCCATGCGCAAGCCGGACTCGGAGCGAAAGGTCTTCCCGCCTAACCCCGCAATCGTCACCTTATAGCAAGGCTGCGGATTCCCTCCTGAGTCCTCAAGGGATGCGCTACTAAACGCCTCCAGCGGTCCCGATAAGTCGAGCGAAGTGATCTGATCGTAGCCAACGATAACGATGTGTTTGGGTGTCACGATATTCGTCCCATCACAATAGCTCAAATGATGAATGTCCGGAATGACCTTCATCCGGCGATTTTAGACTCTTTCAATAGTAGCCCACAATGTCTCAAAATGCCGGTTCAATGTCATTTGAGACTTACTATGATCCGGTTATTCTCTCGATTGGCGCAAAGCCGTTCCCGAGGAGGAGGGTTATGAGGAGAGCAGAGAAGGCACTTTGGATGGCCGTGGTAGTGGTAGGCGTCGTGAACCTGGCGGTGTTCGTGGGGCACGCCAAGGCCCCCGGCAAGCCACCGGGTTCAACGCAACCAGCCCGGCCATTAAAGCCCCCGCCTTCGGGCAGGATCAACGTGGCATTCATAATCTCGGAGAACTCTGATGTGATCGACATCGCCGGCGCGTGGGAGGTTTTCAGCGACACAATGTTGACTGCCGAAGGGAAGCCCTGGCACGAATCGGATGGCAACAACATGGTGATGCCCTTCAACGTTTACACCGTCTCCGATTCGCAGAAACCGGTGGACGCGAATGGGCTGACGATCGTGCCCAACTACACCTTCGAGAATGCGCCCAAGCCGCAGGTGATCGTAATTCCCGCGCAGGGCGGACGTACGGCTGTGCAGAAAACCTGGCTGCTGACTAACTCGGCTGACGCTGACGTCACCATGTCGGTATGTACCGGGGCCTCGATGCTGGCAGCCTATGGACTGCTCGATGGACAAACCGCCACCACCCACCATGCCTACGTGCAGAAGATGCAACAGAAGTATCCCAACGTACAGTTCGTCAGCGGGACCCGCTTCGTGGAAAACGGCAAAATCGCGACTGCAGGCGGCCTGACCTCCGGCATTGATCTTGCGCTGCATATAGTTGCTCGCTACTACGGGAACCAAGTAGCACAAGTTACTGCGGATTTTCTGGAGTATCACAGCGACTTGTGGAAGAACCCGGAATATGCGGACGTTAAGCCAGTGACCGCGGCAAAGTGATGCTGCCTGGTAGACAAGGTGGTTCGGAGAGTTGAACGTGCGCGGGGATGGGCACCGTAGGCGGCCCAACCGTCCACAAAGGCGTCCAGTTGGCTGGCTGAAGCCGGCGCTGGTGTAACGCTCCTAGTATGTCGGCAACGCTGTTCCCGTATCGCCAAACGTGTACGAGCCCAGCATCTTCAGGTAATTGCCGCGCAGGAAGGCGGTCGGGTCTTCCACGTTGACCAGGCTCATGCTGCCGCGCATTTGCTTGATCGACGTGTACTCATGCTCTTCCATCCAGGCTTCCATGCCGGAGAGCACCACGCCGATATGCTCGATGCCGTACTTGAGCAGGGCCGAGGTCATCATGGCGACATTGGCGCCCGCCATCATGCACTTCAATACGTCGCTGGCGTCATGTACGCCGCCTGTGATGGCGACGTAAGTTTCGACCTGGTGATACAGAATGGCGGCCCAGTGCAGGCGCAGCCGCAGCTCATGCGGGCTGCTCAACACCAGATTGGGCGTGACCTCCAGCTCTTCCAGGTTGAAGTCGGGCTGGTAAAAGCGGTTGAAGATGACGATGCCATCGGCTCCGGCTTCGCTCAGCCGCCTGGCGAAATTCGCCAGCGAAGTGAAATACGGCCCCAGCTTCACCGCAATCGGAATCCGGATCTGCTTGCGAATGGCGCGCACCAGCTCGACGTAGCCTTCTTCCAGTTGCGCCGCCGAGACCGTGGGGTCGGTCGGAATGTTGAAGATGTTCAGCTCCAGCGCGTCGGCCCCGGCCTCTTCCATGTACTGCGCGTAGCGCGACCAGCCGCCGCGCGACTTGCCGTTGAGGCTGGCGATCACCGGAATGTCGACCGACTTCTTGGCCTTCTGTACCAGGTCGAGATAGCGGTCGGGCCCGATGTGATACTTGGGCATGTCGGGCAGGTAGCTGGTCGACTCGGCATAGCTGTTGGCGCCATACTCCAGCGCCGAGTCAATGTTCTCGCTCTCCGCTTCGATCTGTTCCTCGAAGAGCGAGTACATCACGATGGCGGCAGCGCCGGCATCGCGCATGCGGGGAAAGTTCTCCAGCTTCTCGCTCAGCGGCGAGGCCGAGACCACGACGGGATTCTTGAGCCGCAGCCCCAGATAGTTGGTTGAAAGGTCAATCATCGTCTTCTCTCCTCGCTATTTCTCAAAGTTCATCGCTGCCATGTGCTGATACAGCTTCCAGCGCTCGTTGACGTTCTCCTGCGCCTCCACCAGCAGCTTCTTGGCCTCGTCGGGATCGCTGTTCACCAGCATGGTGTAGCGGGTCTCGTTGTAGATGTACTTCTCCAACGGGATGCTCGGCGGACGCGAATCAAGCTGGAAGGGATTCTTTCCCTCCGCCGTCAGCGCCGGATTGTAGCGAAACAGCGGCCAGTGTCCGGAGATGACCGCGTTCTTTTGCTGCTCGATTCCGTACACCATGTCGTAGCCGTGCGCGATGCAGTGGCTGTAGGCGATGATGAGCGACGGCCCGTCCCAGGCCTCGGCCTCAAGAAATGCCTTCATGGTCTGGGCATCGCTGCCGCCCATGGCCACATGCGCGACATAAGCCCGGCCGTAGTTGATGGCCGCCATGGCAATGTCTTTCTTCGGAGTGCGCTTGCCGCCGGCCGCAAATTTCGCCACCGCGCCCAACGGCGTCGCCTTCGACATCTGGCCACCGGTGTTGGAGTAGACCTCGGTGTCGAGTAGCAGGATGTTCACGTTCGCCGTCGACGCAAGCACGTGATCCAAGCCGCCGAAGCCGATGTCGTAGCCCCAGCCATCGCCGCCGACGATCCACACGCTCTTCTTGGTCAGTGCGTCGGCCACAGCCAGCAGATCGCGCGCCTCGGGCGACTTCGAATTAGCCAGCTTCTGCTTGAGTTGCTTGACGCGCTCACGCTGCGCAAAGATGCCCGTCTCGGCGGATTGATCGGCATCGAGGAGGGCCACGGCGAGTTCGTCGCCGATCTCTGACGCCAACCGCCTCACTAACTCCTTCCCGTAATCGTTCTGCTTGTCGATGGCCAGCCTCATGCCCATACCGAACTCGGCGTTGTCTTCGAACAGCGAGTTCGACCACGCAGGCCCGCGCCCTTCGGCGTTCACCGTATAGGGCGTGGTGGGCAGGTTGCCGCCGTAAATCGACGAGCAGCCGGTCGCGTTGGCGATGAGCGCGCGGTCGCCGAACAATTGTGTCATCACTTTGATATACGGAGTCTCGCCGCAACCCGCGCAGGCGCCCGAGAACTCAAACAGAGGCTCGAGCAGTTGCGAGTCCTTCACCTGGCCATGCGCAATCTGGTCGCGGCCAATTTCGGGAATCGACAGGAAGTAATCCCAGTACTCGTTGTACTTCTCGCGCAGCGGAGGCTGCGGCTCCATGTTGATGGCCTTGTGCTTGGCTTCGCTCTTGCTCTTGGCCGGGCAGACGGCGACGCATAAACCGCAACCCGTGCAATCTTCAGGAGCTACTTGCAGTGTGTACTTCAAACTGCTGAATTCGCGCCACTTTGGCATTGCCGTTTGAAAGCCGTCTGGAGCGTGATTCACCGCGACCGGATCGTAGACCTTGGCGCGAATCACGGCGTGCGGGCAAACCATCACGCACTTGCCGCACTGGATGCAGAGCTCTTCGTCCCACACGGGAATCTCCAGGGCGATGTTGCGCTTCTCCCACCTTGTGGTACCTGTCGGGAAGGTGCCGTCGACCGGCATGGCGCTGACCGGCAACGAGTCGCCATCGCCGGAGATCATCGGCCCTTCCACGCGCTTTACGAAGTCGGGCGCATTCTCCGGAACCGACGGCCGCAATTCAAAGTGCGAGGTAATCGCGTCCGGCACCTTCACCTCATGCAGGTGCTCCAGCGCCGAATCGACCGCGGCGAAGTTCTTGCGAACGATCGATTCGCCGCGCTTGCCGTAGGTCTTCTCAATCGAGTGCTTGATGCTGGCGATGGCCTCTTCGCGCGGCAGCACGCCGCTGATGGCGAAGAAGCAGGTCTGCATGACGGTGTTGATGCGGCCGCCCATGCCGGCGGCGCGCGCGACCTCGACGGCGTCGATGACGTAGAACCTCAGCTTCTTCTCGACGATGGCCTTCTGCGCCGAGCGCGGCAGGTTGTCCCAGACCTCGTCCGGCCCGAAGGGGCTGTTCAGCAAAAACACCGCGCCCGGCTCGGCACACCTGAGCACGTCGAGCCGCTCCATAAAGCTGAACTGATGGCAGGCGACGAAGTTGGCGCGCGTAATGAGATAGGTCGAGCGAATCGGTTTCTTGCTGAAGCGCAGGTGCGACGTGGTGACGGCTCCCGACTTCTTCGAGTCGTACACGAAGTAGCCTTGCACCTGGAAGTCGGTGTCCTCGCCGATGATCTTGATGGTGTTCTTGTTCGCACCCACGGTGCCATCAGCGCCCAGGCCGAAGAACATGGCGCGCGTCGTCGCCGGGTCTTCGCTGGAGAATTCGGGATCGTAGTCCAGCGAAGTTTGCGTCACGTCGTCGCGAATGCCGATGGTGAAGTGGTTCATCGGCGCCGGTTTGGTCAGCTCCTGGAACACGCGCGCCACCATCGCGGGCGTGAACTCTTTCGACGAGAGACCATAGCGCCCGCCAACCACCTTGGGGAAGCTGGCCAGCGGAGCCTTGCCGGCGCTGAAGCCTTCGGTCAGCGCGGTGATCACGTCGAGGTAGAGCGGCTCGCCGATGGCGCCCGGTTCCTTCGTGCGGTCAAGGACCGCGATGCTCTTGACGCTCGGCGGCAGCGCCTTCAGGAAGTGCTCGACCGAGAACGGCCGATAGAGACGGACCTTCAGCAGGCCAACTTTCTTGCCTTGCGCTGCGAGATACTCAACCGCCTCGTGCGCGGCTTCGGCGCCAGAGCCCATCATGATGATGACGCTCTCCGCATCGGGCGCGCCGACGTAGTCGAACAGGTTGTAGCGGCGGCCCACCACCTGGAAGAACTTGTCCATCAGGCTCTGCACGATCGTTGGGCACGCGCGATAGTAGGGATTGACCGATTCCCTGCCCTGAAAATAAACGTCAGGGTTCTGCGCGGAGCCGCGCAGCACAGGATGGTCGGGCGACAGAGCACGCCTGCGATGAGCGCGAACCAGCTCATCGTCGATCATGGCGCGCATGTCGTCTTCGCTGAGCTGCTCGATCTTGGAAACTTCGTGCGAGGTGCGGAATCCGTCGAAGAAATGCAGGAACGGGATGCGCGACTCAAGCGTCGCCGCGTGCGCGATGAGCGCGAGATCCATCGCCTCCTGCACCGAGTTCGACGACAACAGCGCGAAGCCGGTCTGGCGCGTGGCCATGGCGTCCTGGTGATCGCCAAAGATGGACAGGGCCTGTGCAGCTATGGCGCGCGCAGCGACGTGAATCACCGTGGGCGTCAGCTCGCCCGCAATCTTGTACATGTTGGGGATCATCAGCAGCAGGCCCTGCGATGAAGTGAAGGTCGTGCCCAGCGCTCCGGCTTGCAATACGCCATGCAGCGCGCCCGCGGCACCGCCTTCACTCTGCATCTCGATGACTTTGGGCACGACGCCCCAGATGTTCTTCTCGCCGATGGCGGCCCAGCCGTCGGAGGATTCGCCCATCGGCGACGAAGGCGTGATGGGATAGATGGCAGCGATCTCGCTTACGTGATAGGCGACATAGGCGACGGCCTCGTTGCCGTCCAGCGTAACCTTTTCTCTTGGCATCTTGCCTCCAGCGCGTTCTTCGCCTTCGGGCGAGGAGCGCAGCGATTGGCCGTCACCGCTCGCCGGGATGTTTTCCGCAGCCTGCGGTACAGCAGAATATTCAGTAACTTTCACGTTCGTCTTTCCCCCAAGGTCGATGGCACGGTCGTACGTGGCGTCAGGAAGAAAGCCTCTAAGTGCCAAGATATAAGCCGGATGGGCCAGCGGGATGTGACGGGAGAAGCTACAGGTCTGTGACGCGCGTCACATACACATGGTTGGAGGGGCAAGCGCTATGGGCGGTTCGTTTTTCGCTCTTCGCGATTGGCTGCGGTTCCTAAGACGGTAGCGCAGCGCTTCAGCGCCATGTGAGGGCACGCCAGTCGCGAACTCTTCTTGATCTGCGTCTTAGTCGGAACCACTCAGCCGCCCCAAGCCGGGCCAATTCAAGACCCCATCCCTAGGACGGGGAACCAGCAAAATCACATCCGGAGTGCCGCAAGCACGGGGTGACGTAACCTCGATTGTGTAAAAGCGAGAGGGTGTAAGTTGGCTTTGGCCTGACCAGCTAAAGCCGTTTCTCGAAAGGAGACTTACACCCATGGGCAAGGTTATACCGATCACCGAGCAGTTCCAACATTTCGTCAGCGAGTTGCAAGAGAGTTTCTGGGGCGATCTGCAGGGGCAGGTGCAGCAGAGCATGCGTCGGCTGTTCGAGTTGCTGTCGGAGCGGCAGCGCGACTTGTATATGGTGAGCCCGCGCCACAGCCGGCAGAAGTCGCGGCAAGACTATCGCAACGGCTACTACGAGCGCGACTTCGTCACCCGCTTCGGAACCCTGCGGCTGCGCATTGCGCGTACTCGCAAGCGGGGCTTTCTTCCCCAGGTGTTACAGAAGTTTCAGCGCCGGGCCGAGGAGGTGTCGCTGCTGATCCGGGAAGCGTTTCTGCGCGGCATCAGCACGCGGCAAGTGGGACGGCTGGTGGCGATCCTTACGGGCGAGCCAGTGAGTCCGCAAACCGTCTCCCGGCTGACCCGGGAGCTGGACGACGCGGTGCGACAGTTTCATCAGGCATCGCTGGCCGACGAGTGGGCCTATCTGTTCCTCGATGGCGTCAGCTTGCGCATGCGCCGTCCCAGCGGTCGGCAGCGCGTGCACATGCTGGTGGCCTACGGCGTACGCCAGGATGGCACGCGCCAGTTGCTGGCCTTCATGCGCAGCTCGGGCGAAAGCCAGAATGCCTGGGAAGGGCTGCTGCAAGATCTGTACCGCCGCGGACTGAAAGGCGACAACCTGCTGCTGATCGTGACCGATGGCTGTGCCGGACTGGCCGCCGCCATCGAGACGGTGTATCCGCGCCCGCTGCATCAGCGCTGCTGGGTGCACAAAATGCGCAACCTCCTGGAAAAGGTTCGCCGCCGCGACTACGAGGCAGTGAAAGCCGACGCGCAGGCCATTTATCGTGCCGACGGCCGGCGTGAAGCCCAAGCCGCGTTTCGCACCTTCCGCCGCCGCTGGCAAGCGCAGTACCGATCGATGGTGGGGCAACTGGAACGCGACTTGCCGCAGTTGCTGTCGTTCTTCAGCTTTCCCCGGCATCTATGGAAAAAGCTGCGCACCACCAACATCATCGAACGCTGTTTCGTGGAAGTGCGACGGCGCACCCGGCCCATGGTCTGCTTTGTGAACGTCAAAAGCGTGGACCGGATCATCTACTCCATCTTCCAGCGCTTCAACCTGGAATGGAAAAACCGCACCCTCCGCCTTTTTACACAAGCAGCTTGACGTCACCAAGCACGGCAGGTTGGTCCTGTAGTGATGATTCACCGACACCTTTGTGCGAGCGGCTGAGCCAACTTGTTTTGTTCCCAATTTCCACAGCGATTTTTTGCAGAATTAAATTGCTTTTTGATGTGGAGTTGTGCATAATACCGCTCCAAAGTTTAGCCCCGAAGTAAGACCCTCTTTGCAGTATTCAGAGGCAAAGGCCCCCTCCGCGTTCCCAGTACGTCACCTAGGAAAGGCTTTGAAGGAGAAACTGTATGAAACGCATCGCGTCGATCCTCGCGGCTTTCGCCTGCCTCGCTGTCGCGCCCCTAACTGCTCAAATACCACATTTCCAGCACGTCATCATCATCGTGCAGGAGAATCGCTCACCCGACAATCTCTTCCAGGGGTTATGCGCGCCGCCATATGGTTCCAGCCAGTCGTGCAACACCAGCCCTGGCCCGGGCCAATACAACATTCAAACCTCGAAGTGGTTAGACGCGTCGAACGCGAGAGGCTATACCCAACCTGGACTGGTCCCATTGTCGGGTCAGTACGATTTGGATCATTCTCACCTGGCGTTCGAGCAGATGTGCGACAACATGTTTGCCTTGAACACGCCGTGCAAGATGGATGGTGCAGCCCGAGTCGCCTGCTACGGCACTTGCCCCAGCAAACCCCAGTACCGGTACGTGGATAACTCGGCGGGAATTCTGAATCCCTATCTCGACATTGCGACGCAATATGGGTTTGCGAACTATATGTTCCAGACCAACCAGGGACCAAGCTTTCCAGCTCACCTATATCTGTTCGGAGGTACTTCGGCGCCGAGTGCCGCCGACGATGCCAATGGTATTTTCGCCGCAGAGAATTTGTCGCCGGGTAACGCGGTGGCCGGCTGCATAGCCGACATGAACACGACGGTTTATTTAATCCAGCCACCCGGACACGAGAGTACTCAAATCTATCCCTGCCTCGATTTCCAGACTCTGGGCGACTTCCCGCAAGCGTTTTCCTGGAAGTATTACACGCCGAGTGCCGGCTTCATCTGGACTGCCCCCACCGCCATTCAACACATCTGCCAATCGAGCGGATATAACGGCCAGTGCCTGGGCAGCCAGTTTACAAACAACGTTGATCTGACTCCGGCCAACGTGTTCACTGATATTCAACAGTGTAATCTGCGTGATGTAAGTTGGATCATTCCTGCCGCCCAGAATTCTGATCATCCGTCTTATGGTACAGGTGGACCTTCCTGGGTCGCTTCCATCGTGAATGCAGTCGGAGCCAGTAACCAATGCGACGGCGGTACGGGATATTGGGAGGACACGGCCATCTTCATCCTCTGGGACGACTGGGGTGGGTGGTACGACCACGAGGCGCCGAGCCTTGTGCAGCAACCGCAGAACGACTATGAAATGGGCTTCAGGGTTCCGTTGCTCGTGGTTTCGGCCTATACGCCAGCCGCCTACATCGATAACAACCGGTACGATTTCGGAAGCGTCCTGCGATTTGTCGAGCAGAACTTCGGACTTGCGGAAGGTGTGCTGAACTTCGCGGACGCGCGAGCACAAAACGACCTGACCTCGTTCTTTGGTTCGGCCAATGCACCGCGGACGTTCAAGACTATCAACAGCCCGCTGGACGCGAACTTTTTCATTAACGACAAGACGCCTCCAGGGGACCCGGACGACGACTAGCGCGAACCGCAAAGGGATGGTAGTGGCTCAAGTTTCAAATGAGCCACTACCAGATTCTGAGAACGACGCTTGTGGCGCCTCATTTATCGCCCGAAAACCCGCGGCCGAAGTTTTCCAACAGCCGCAGGCCATTACACTCACAATCCCCCTCCGGCGCCAATGAGTACAGTAATCTCCGACATCTACGCCCCAGGAGACCCGCGCGCTATTCGGGACTCCGAGTAGCTGCCGGCTGAAAGCTTACAGCTAATTGCTGGTCGCTCGCCGCTACAACGTTCTCTTGAACAGCGCGGTGGCAATCGTAATCATGATCACCGCTGCGACTGTCAGGTAGAACAAATCCGCGCGGATGGCCACGAACCCCGCATCTTTTAGCAGGATCGCCTTGAATCCATCAACCGCGTAGGTAAACGGGTCGACATAGGCGATGGCTTGCAACCAATGAGGAAACGCCTTGATGGGATAGATGGCGCCGCTGGGAAAGAAGAGCAGTGTGTTCAGGATGCCAAAAGTGGCGCGGGGCACCAGCGGATCTTCGACCCGCACCATCATCAGGAACATCATGGTGTTGAACGCGACTGAAGTCACAACCACCATGAGCAGGATCAGGATGATGTTTGACGGCAGGAACGCCGAGCCAAGTCCGGCAAGCAACGATCCCAGCACGGTAATCACTAACCCAGCCAGGATGGCTTTAATAGCGCCCGCCACGTTCAACCCGGCAACCAGCTCGAACTTGGTGATGGGTGTAACCAGGTAGCCTTCGTGCACACCTCGCGCCTTGTCGTCGATGTACAACATGCCACCGCCGATCATCACCGATACGAACATCGCCAGCACGATCGAGCCGGGCAACAGATACTTCATGTACTCGATGTAGGGATACAGCTCGACGGTATCGAGCGTGACCTGTTGCAAAATGCGCGAGGGCTCGACATCGGGATTATTCAGCGCCTTCGTCAGGTCGCTGAAGAGCTGCTCCAGCGTCGAGCTCATAAAGTTGTCGGTGTTGTCGACGATGAGCGCAATGCGGGGATGATTTTCTTCGTACACGCGGCGCGAGTACTCGGGCGGAATGATGATGGCGCCGTCGAGACGACCGGTGCGCACGTCTTGCATCGCCTGCTGATCGCTGTCGTAGGGAATGGGACGAAACGTGTGCGCGTTTGCCTGAACGGCGTTCAGCGCTTCGAGGACCTTCACCGCCTGCGTGCCGCCGTCCTGATCGACTACGCCGAGACGTGCATCTTTGATCTTCCCGCCAAAGGCGTTGCCCAGGATGATGAGCTGCACTAGCGGGAACACCATCGACACCAGCATCAGGGTGGGCGAGCGAAAGAACTTGCGCAGCTCGCGCTCGACGATGGCCATCATGCGGTTCATGGGCGCATCCCCGGACGGTCCGGCATAACGAACTGGTAAGCCTTCACCTGCTCGTCGCGTAGCTGGCGGCCAGTGTAGTGAACGAAGACGTCGTCGAGCGTGGTGTTCTGCACCGAGAGCGACTTGACGTCGACGTTAGACTTCACCGCCAGCCCGACCAGCTCGGTGGTGGTCTTCGAGCCATTGCTGCTCATGATGCGGTAGGACTCGCCAGCCTGCGACTGGACCGACTTCACGTCTTCGAGGCCCTCTAGCATCTGCTGCCAGTCAGGAGGCGCGCCCTGGAATTGCGCTTCAATCACGTTGGATCCGGGCACGTTGGCTTTCAGCGCCAGCGGCGAATCAAGGGCCACCAGCTTTCCGTTATCGACGATGGCGATGCGATCGCACAGGCGGTCGGCTTCGTCCATATAGTGGGTCGTGATAAGCACGGTCAGCCCATGGCGGTCCTTGATGGTCGTCAGCATCTCCCAGACGGCGACGCGCGAAACCGGATCAAGGCCCGTGGTCGGTTCATCGAGGAAGAAGATCTTCGGATTGTGTACCAGGCCACGGGCAATCTCCAGGCGGCGGCGCATTCCGCCGGAGAGAGTTTTGGTCTGCGCGTGACGCCACTTGGTAAGGTCGACGGTCGCCAGCAGCTCTTCGATATTGCGCTTGCGCTGCTCGGCGGGAACGTTGTAAAGCTTGGCGTAAATGTTGAGATTTTCCTCAACCGTCAAGTCGATGTCGCTGGTCAAGGCCTGGGGGATCACGCCGATGCAGTTGCGGGCTTCGTCCGGCTGTTTCGCAACGTCGAAACCATTGATGAGGGCGCGGCCGCTGGTGATGGGCAGCAGCGTGGTCATCATGCGAATGAGCGTGGATTTGCCGGCGCCGTTGGGGCCGAGCAGGCCGAAAATCTCGCCTTGCTTCACGACAAACGAAACGTCGTCCACGGCGGTGAAGTCGCCGTACTTCTTGGTAATGTGATCGACGATGATGGCGTCGCCAGTGAACGAACCCTTCTCGTCAAGCTTCGCCTTGGGATGCGTCCAGCTCATCGCGAACTCCGCGTGAGGTCCTTTGGCAGCAGCACCTCGGCCGTCATGCCGGGGACGAGTTCGCCCCTCGGGTTGTCGACCTTCAGCTTGAGCCCGATGGTCTTGATGTCGCGCTTGCGGCGGCTGACGTCGCGTTGCGTGGCATAGTCGCCTTCCACGGCCTTAAAGATGACGGTGCCTTCGATAGGCTTGCCCTGCGGCAGGCGCACCTGAAACTTGTCGCCCACACCAATGAAGCGGGCTTCGGTTTCAGGCGCCGCAGCGCGCACCCAGGTGTCGCCGAAATCGATGATGGTGACGATGGGCTCGCCGGGATTCACGACTTCGCCCTGGCGGGTGGCGCGGACCGAAACCGTCCCGCTCACGGGCGCGTAGATCTTGGTGTAGCCCAGCCGGGTCTCGGCTTCGGCTAATTGCGCGCGAGCGTTGGCCACCTGTGCTTCGTTGGCGGCAACGTTGCTGGCTGCGGCGCTCTGCTGATGGAGCCGCGCCTGTGCCATATTCAGGCTGGCTTGCGCAGCATCGACGTTCTGTTGCGCAGTGTTGACCGCTGCCTGCTGCGCCTTCAACTGTTCTTGAGCGCGCACCCGGTCCTGATCGGAGGCAACGCCCTGCTCGGCCAGCTTCATGGTGCGCTCGGAGTCGCTCTGGATGCGTGCCAGGTCTGCCTTGGCTTGAGCCAACGCCGCCTTGGAAGCCGCAAGCAGCGCCCGCGCATTGACCACCCCGCTGTTGGTCTCGCCCGTGGTCTGCGATTCGGTCGCCTTCAGCGAAGCGACCTGCATGTCATAGGCGCTGATGGTCGCTTCGGCGGCGTTCTTCTGCGCTTCGAGTTCGGCGGAATCAATCTCGGCGATCAAGTCTCCGGTCTTCACCTTCGAGCCTTCGTCGACATAAAGCTTTTCAATGCGGCCCGCAATCTTGGAGCTAACCATCACCTGGTTGGCGTCAACGATTCCGATGAGCACCGTGTCGCCGCTACGGTCGGTGGAATAGAAGAAGTAGCCGGTGGCCAGCAGCACCAGCAGGAGCAGAAAGATGAAGAACTTCCCTTTCTTCATTTGTTCCTCACGGGCACGTCATGGCGAAGAGGAGTCCCTATACCGGAAGCACCGTCTGGATCCCCAGGCCGCGCTGCAACGTCGGCGGCCAGCTTCAAGCCGGCGTCACGATCCACAAATAAGGCAGAAGCAATAAAGTCCAGTACCGCTGCGCGGCGTTCCCGGATTGCTTGCGGAGAGTAGGGATCGACAGGACGAAGGCGGCGAACCACTGGAGAGACAAAGTAAAAGACAATCGCAGCCGCCATCGTGGGCGCGAACTGTGCCGGATCGACGCTGCGGAACTCGCCAGCAGCGATTCCTTCTTGCAGAACTCCGAGCACCCGCAGTGATATGGGCTTAATGTACTGGTCCACAATGTGGGACATATAAGGCGAGCCCTCATGACCGGAGCTCATCATCTCGCCCTGAAAGAGCCGGGCGTAATGCGGGGATTCGGCGACGGAGTCGAAGTGAGCGCAGGCGTAGAGGAGAACTCGTTCTCCGGCGCCGGCGATAGAGTCGAGGGCGCGACCGATGCGGGCCTGCAGGCGATGCAAGAATTCATCCAGCACCGCAGCGTAGAGTGCGTCTTTGCTGCGGAAGTAGTAATAGAGCAGGGCCTTGTTGACGCCTGCGGCAGCAGCGATGGCGTCCATACGCGCGCCTGCCAGGCCGTGCCCGGCAAACTCAGCCAAAGCAGCGGCCAGGATGGTGCTGCGGCTGGCCTCAGGCTGCCGCCGGCTGCCACGGCTGGGAAGTGCCACTTTGGAAGTAACATTCATTTAACTAACTAGTTAGTTATATAACAGGAGGAGATGCTCGGCAAGCGCCGCGCACAACCGTGGGCTAAAGAAAAGCAGGTCGGGATGACCTGCGTAGCTGGGAGAGCCTAAACGACTTCTTTGAACTAATTGTTGGGACGCACTTTAAGTGTGGGAAAAGTCTCTTTGAACTCTGGCCTTATGCACAAACCACTAAAGTTGTAGCTGAAGGAGAAAATCGCAGGAATTCAACAGGAACGGCCGGGATTCTGTTGTGCCGGCTCTCCGCCTTGTTTTACCGGGGGAGAAAGGCGGGCACGCGTGCCCGATACTCGCGGAATGCGTCTCCGAAGCGCTGCTCCAGTTCCTCGTCTTCTCTGCGGATCATGATGGCTCCCGTAAGGAGCGAAAAGACGACCATGCCTGCCAGCGCCAGCGATCCGCTGCCCAGCATCCATCCGAAGAGCTCACAAAAGTGCCCCAGATAGTAGGGATGGCGCACCTTGGAGCGAATGCCAGAGGTGACCAGTTCCTGGGGGTGATTGAAGGGCTCGATTTCCGCCAGCCCGCTGACCTTGGCGCGCCCGAAGCTCTGTCCTGCCGCCTGGTACACCACAAAACCGATCAGGATGAACAGCACCGCCGGGACCCACGACATCCAGCTGATGTACAGGTGGACATGGCGAAAGCGCCAGCCTATGGCGAAGGCCGTCAGAGCGTAGACGAACCACAGCGGAAGCAGTGCGAGATAGGCGCGACGGCCGGCGGAGCGCCAGTGCGCGATCAGCGGATGCACAGTCAGCCAGAACAGTGGGATGGTGGCATAGACGGAGCAAATCGCCAGCCCCGCGAAGTCGAGAAAAGAGTGCAGCTTCATGGGTGAGGAATTGTAGTGGATAGTGGTTAGTGTATAGGACGCTGGCGAAGATGCCGGGGACGCCGACAGTGGAGCTAACGCTGCGCCCCTTCAAAGCGTGACCGTGATTTCCTCGGGCGCACCTTGTATGGTATTGGCGGCGGGCGAGTCATGGAGCAAACCTAGTCTGGGCGGACAATGTCCTTGGACATTCTCAAACAGCTTTTCGAGCGTCACTTCTCGGCTCCTGCGGCTCAGGTGCAGCCTCTGCACGGTGAGTTGGGGGGCTCGGGGCGCAAGATCGTGCGCCTCACCGGTGGTGGCCGGCAGGCCATCGGCGTTCTGTACGACGTGCTGGAAGAGAATGTCGCGTTCGTTGAATTCTCGCGTCACTTCCGCCGCTACGGCCTGCCTGTCCCGGAGATCTATGGCGAAAATCTTGGCCACGGCGCTTATCTTGAAGAAGATCTCGGCGACACCACACTCTTCGAGTTCCTGTCACAGAATCGCGAGGGCAAGAATATTGTCCCGGAGGTGATCAAGGCTTATCGCCAGGCAATCACGATGTTGCCGCGATTCCAGGTGGAGGCCGGCCGAACCCTGAACTACAAGGTCGCGTACCCGCGTGCCAGCTTCGATCGCCAGTCCATCGCGTGGGACCTGAACTACTTCAAGTACTACTTCCTGCGGCCGGCAGGCATCGCGTTCAACGAGCAGGCGCTGGAGAACGACTTCGCGCGTCTGACGCGTTTTCTCCTCACCGCCGATCGGGACTATTTCCTGTACCGCGATTTCCAGTCGCGAAACATCATGCTGCGCGATGGTGAGCCGTGGTTTGTGGATTATCAGGGGGGCCGCAAGGGTGCATTGCAGTATGACATCGCTTCCCTGCTCTACGATGCCAAGGCCGATCTGCCGCCTCAGCTCCGGCGGCAACTGCTGGAACACTACCTCGACGCTCTCGGGAACTTCATCGAACTCGACCGCCAAGCCTTTTTGCACCACTATTACGCGTATGTCTACACGCGCATCATGCAGGCGCTGGGAGCCTATGGTTTCCGCGGCTTCTACGAGCGCAAGCCACTCTTTCTGCAAAGCGTTCCGTATGCGCTGAAGAACCTGCGCTGGCTCATGAACAATGTCGAACTGCCGATTGCGCTACCCGCCTTGATGGAAGCTTTCCGTTTAATGATCGAGTCTGACAAGCTGGTGGACGTCGGAGCGACCGAGCGAGGCGAGTTGCTGGTGCGTATCTTCAGTTTTTCGTTTCATCGTGGCGCGCCTCCGCAGGACAACAGCGGCAACGGGGGCGGATTTGTTTTTGACGCGCGCAGCCTGCCTAATCCCGGGCGCGAAGAGCAGTTCAAATCGCTCACTGGCTGCGATGCTCCGGTGATCGAGTACCTCAACCAGCACGAGAGCGTGCATCAGTACCTGGCGAATGTGCTCTCGCTGGTCGACGCCAGCGTAGAGAACTATCGCAGCCGTGGCTTTCGCAATCTGATGGTTTCCTTCGGATGCACCGGCGGCCAACATCGCTCGGTCTTTCTCGCCAATCAACTGGGTGAACATCTGCGGAGCAAACACGGGATCGAGGTCGCCGTGCGACATATCGCGTTGGAGAAGATGGGGCGATGAGAGCGATGGTGCTGGCCGCCGGACTGGGCACTCGTTTGCGGCCGTTGACCGATGATCGCCCCAAGGCCCTGGTAGAGGTCGGTGGGCGGACGATGCTGGAGATCACCCTCTCGCGGCTACGCGACTTCGGGATTCGCGACGTAGTCATCAACGCCCATCACTTCGCCGATAAGATAGTTGATTATCTTCGTGCCAACAATAACTTCAGGATGAACGTTGAAGTTTCGCATGAAGATATTCTGCTCGATACCGGAGGCGGGCTAAAGAAAGCGGCCTACTTTCTTGCGGGTTCGAACGAGGTTTTTCTGCTGCACAATGTCGACGTCCTCAGCAACATCGATTTCGCCCGCATGGTGGAAGTCCATCGTGAACACGACGGGCTCGCCATCACTCGCCGTACAAGCCCGGCCCAGCGCGCGACAGTTGCTCTTCGACCACGAGCTTTTGCTTTGCGGCCGAAGGGTCAAGGCGATGCCGGCAGATGAAATTGTTCGCCCATCAACCAGTATGACTCCTCTTGCGTTCGCGGGCGTTCACGTGATCTCGCCCGAGATCTTTGCCGCTATGACGGAGCAAGGCGTCTTTCCCATCGTCGATGCCTATTTGCGCCTGGCCGGTGAGGGCGCACGAATCGTCGCCTTTCGTGCCGACGAATATTATTGGCGTGACCTGGGAACGGGCGAGAGCATTCGTCAAGCGGAGCGCGACCGGGAAGAGGGTTTGATCGGTTTCTAGCCGGGAGGTATGTCATAAGTTGTGATAACCAAGACTTGAGCTTGCACACCGTCCTGTCGATGGGGCCGCTACTGTCAGGCAGACACTCGCCACTGGCGAACAGACAGCGCAAGCTCGTGCAAAATGCCCTGATTGCGTCAATTGACCTTTTCTCTCAGGATGCTGCATATCCGACGTACAATTCCGGGTTAGAAAGAACGTCGAAGGAGCATTACCAATGTGGCACTCTATCCAGGGCGCCTTAGCGACGCTCCGTGCGGCGGAATGGATACCGATCACCGCCGTGCGCGTCCTAACAGGTATTTTCTTCTGCGTCTCCGGTGGGACGAAGCTGCTGGTGCCGGCTCGGTTCAGTGCGATGGAGCACACCTTGGCCGAGTCGCACATCCCGTTTCCGCGCGCCAATGCGTTATTCGTGTCGCTGGTTGAGTTCGGCTGTGGCGCTGGCCTGGCGGTCGGCCTGCTCACGCCCGTGTGTGCGCTAGTGCTCGCAGTCGATATGGTCGTGGCAGTCGCGACCAACCGAATCCACAGTATCCAGGCCAGCGGCGTACTCGCCTGGCTCGATGACTTCCTCTACCTCCCGGAGGTTCTTTACGTGATGATTCTCGCCTGGCTGATCTTTTCAGGTCCGGGCCGCTACAGCATCGATGGCCTGATCGTGCGGTAGCCTGCTGTTCTGCACGGAAATCGATAACCATCCGGTGCGAACCCGACTACCGAGGGATCGATTCGCGCTCATTTGGTGGTTTTACTTAGAGTTTCGCCGGTGAGGAGATTGACATGAATCTGCCTGATGCACCAATCGCCAAAGAGGGCTTTTACGTAACGCACTTTCTCACGGTGGCAGACCAGACGCGCTCCAAGAAGTTTTACGTAGAGATTCTAGGAGGCCGGGTCGTAAAGGAAGAGAATCCGTGCTACATCAAGCTAGCGAATTCGTGGCTCATTCTGAATAGCGGGGGCGGTCCGACGCCAGACAAGCCGGAGGTTCTGCTGGAAACTCCCCCCGATCTCAACCGCATGAGCAGCTTCTTGAACCTGCGGGTTGCCGACATCTGGGACTGTTACAACTCGTGGAAGGCGAAAGGAGCACAATTTCTGACCGAACCGCTGGACAATCACGGCCACGAATGGCGCTGCTACATGCGCGATCCTGACGGCTATCTCATCGAAGTGGGCCAGTATACCCAGTTGGCGCTGGAGCATTTCAGGGAGTTCCTGGCCCGCGAAAGCGAGACAACAGGCTGAGGTAAACGACAGTCAGCCGTTTGCCACGACACGAGGCAATTGAGCTCAAACGCGTCCTGATGCGAATGTGGTCTTTCCAGAGTCGCCGGCATGCCATGGCAGTCAACGCTCCGAAGACTCTCATTTTACCGGGCTCCTGTCGATGAATCTCCTTAGCACTCATTGAGGGGCCGATGAGTGCTATCGCCGTTCTCGACGGTTAACCTGTAAACCACCAATGTCCTTCTCTTCGCGGTATGGCGTCACCGCGAGGTTGTCGCACCACCGGTATGATTAGCGAGTCTCCGCGTTTCGAGATTGCGTGTCCATCCGTTCCGCATATTGAGCGCGAGCCGGGCTGGCCTCGAATGGATCCGCAAAGTACTGCGTTTCTCGCGCAACCTCGTCGCCCCTGAACTCCATGATGCTCACGGTGTAGGATGGCTTGCCGTCATAGGACAGGATGAATTCGGTGATCCAAAGATCACCGCCGCCAAGGATTCGCTGGACAGTAAAGCGCTTCTTATTCGGCTGGATAGAGCGGGTGATCTGTATGTTGAGGCGGCCGCGTATTCGCTCGCCTGACTGTGGGTATTCCAGCACAGCGTCCTCGTGATAGATGCGGTGCTCCGTTTCAAAGTCGTTGGCATCGGAGGCCGCCCAATGCTGATGGAGTGCCGCACGTATCTGTTGATCTCGCATCTCACCCTCCTGCGCTAATTGTCTGACTGTCATGGTAAGCACTCCTTCCCAGTTTCAACTGCCTATTGAATCACAGCACAAGCTCAATTAGCGTAATAACGCCATTCCGCTCAAATGCTCCACTCGGATACCAGTCCGTGTCTGACAGGTGGCGCCTTGCCAATACTGTCCGCAAGGTCGAGTTCAAACTATCGGGGGCCGAAGCCCTTCGTGTATTTTGAACGGCATCGACGCTGGCCTGAAGGCCAGCACTACCCGAAAAGCCGTGTCTTTTCAAAACATGTGAGATAACCGATAGGTTGGAGTTAGCGCTTGTTTCTTGGGCGGACGAATTTCAGTGCGGTGTGGGTCTCGGAGAACTTCACGACCTTCACGTCGACCAGCCCCGCCGCCCGGCCTGCGGCAAGCACCTGCCCTTCTTTGATCTCCTGCTTGCCCTTGGGATAGACGATCCACAGGGCGCCGGCGCTGGCGAGCGAGGGAATCAGGTCGGCGACATCACCCAGGTCGGCGGCCTCAGAGGCACCGAAGAAGATGAGATCGGAGTCCTTCAACAGCTTGGAGGTGGAAACGGTGTCTGCTTTCGAGCGCAAATCGCCCAGGAATTCGGCGTTCCGGATTGCTCGCACTGAGACCTTCATTCCCGGTTTGATCCCCAGCTTGTCTGCGGTGCTCTTGGGGTGAAGGATCTTGTCGGCCCACTTGGCGGCGCGGTCGCCGAGCTCGAAGATGGCCGAGCCGTCGCTCCATGTCAGGTGCAGCTCCCCACCCTTCACATTCACCGACTGGATGGACGCAAAAGGGATCTTGAAGGAACAGTTGCCGCGAAAAATGATTTCGCTGGTTTCCAGCAGGGCTTTACCTTTAAAGGTCCTTCCTGCGGTGCGAACTTGGCATTGCAGCTCCGATCCCATGCGTGCTCCTGGCGGGCGAGCGCTTGAGCAAAGATGCTACCCGGCAATGCGCCTGGCAGTCCAGCCCGATCGCCGCCGGTCCAAGAGCCCCGGGCGGCCTCCGGTCCTGCAAGACGATAGGCCCTCGGATGCGGAAGATTGCCGCTGTCCGGCACGGACGAAACCTGCCGCCGTGCTTTCAGCCCGGGATGGCATAGAGTCATAGTTGCTTATTTTCGAAGTTTCAATACTTATAAGTTTCGAATATTATTTATTTAGAAAGCTGTTGATTATTCGGGCTTTTATTCCCGAAATGGGAACGGACAACTCATTTATAATCAACAACTTAGGCCAATGGCGCGGGCAGAATACCTCCGCGCCTCATAGTGCCACGCCTATACTTGGCCAAAAAGTGCCAGCAATTCCTTGTCAACTAGGAGAAATGCAACAATTCCTTGTAAGCCATTGAGGCGCTGGGAAATATAAATTTCTCGAAAACTAAAGAAATCCCTCCGAAATTGCTATAGTGGAATTAGAGAGTCAGACAGGGAGTTTCCCCCGGTCTGGCTCTTTTGCTGTTTGGGAGAATCTCATGCGTGTCCTGGTGGAGCTGACGGCGCTGTTGGTGAGCATCACGCTGCTGCTGTTCTTGCATCGACCGGGCGACCCGGCTGCGCCGGGTCTTGCCTCGCCTCGTGCAAACGGGCAGGCGAAGATTTCCGCGTGCCAACCAGGGCCGGGTCTCGCCATCCGCGCTGCGCGCTTCCTGGCAGCATTGGCAGGTTTGGGTTGCCGCTCGCCCGGGACTGGAGGCTGCGGAAGCACATTCGAAAGCAGCTTCCTCGCGGACTAAAGTCCGCTCGGAAATGACAGAAAGCGCGAGGTTCTGCGGCACAGCTAAGGCTGTGCCCTTTCAGAGCGGACCCAGCGGGACCCTTTTCCAGCTTCTGCGGCACCGGTAAGGCGCGCCCTTCAAGGTTCTGCGAGGCGGGTCGGGTCAGGAGTATCGCGAATGCGTCCGGCCTCCACATCGGCAAGTACCGCGCGGAGCCAGCGTAGATCGAGGCGGCATTGCTCCTCCATGTGCTGCATCAAGTGGCGACTGCCGGTGGGTAGCATCGCCCCCCATTGCCGGCGCAACGTCCGGATCTCCGCCAGCCGCGCAGTTTGTCTGTCGATTTGGCTGCGCAGAGCCTCGGCGACCAGCCTGAGGTCGGCAAGATGCAAGAAAAGCATGGGACCGTAAAGGGTCTCTCTGAGGTCGCCTTCGGCGGCAAATTGCGCGTGCAGTAGCTCACGAAAGCGGGCGCGTCCGCGCGGCGTGATGCGGTAGACCGTGCGCATGCCGCCCCGAGCCACGCGCTGGTGGGCGACCGCGGTTAACAGGCCGGATTCGGCAAGCTGGCGCACGGCGTAGTAGAGCGTGCCGACATCGACCTCGGTAAAGCACTCGATCATGGCCTGGGTCAGACGCCGCTTGATCTCGTAGGGGTGAAAGTCGCCGCGGTGCAGAACCCCCAAAATATATAATTCGGCTTTCATTAGTAAAATTATACTATTATACTTGTACTAAAGGAGACATGTGATGAAGCGTTCCATTCTCGCCTGCCTCGCAGGACTCTTCACCTGGGCTGTCGTCGTCACGGTGATCAACCGTTTGCTTCGCCTGAGCCTGCCGAACTACACCGCTGCCGAACACACGCTCCAGTTCACGCTGGCCATGAAGTGGGCACGCCTTGTAATGGCCATCGTGACCTCACTGGCGGCGGGCGCTGTCACAGGCTGGATATCCCCATCGAACCGCTGGGCGCCCTGGATCGTGGGCATCGTGGTGCTGGCAATGTTTCTGCCCGCGCACATCGCTATTTGGAGCCGATTCCCGGTGTGGTATCACCTGACATTTCTGCTGACGATTGTTCCGGCGGTGCTCGTGGGTGCGCTCCTGCCACCCCGCCGGAACAAGAACCTCAGCGAGGTTTAGTCCGCACCGAGATAAAGTTTAATTGCCGCGCCGGACTCAGCCCTTCACAACCCGCAGGTTGTTCGTAACCTGAAACACTCCGGGAACGGTATTGGCTGCGATACCGGCCATGTTCTTGTCGGCTTCGTTTAAGACAAAGCCGTCGAGGGTGACGCGTCCGTTCTGCACGATGATGTGAATGCTCGGCGCCGCCTCCCAGAAGTATCGGGAGAGGCCGGCAGTGCGCATCAGGGCATCGTAGGTGCGCTTGCGAATGCGGTCATCCATAGGCGAAGGCGGCAGGACAGTAATGTTGTTCACGACCTTCTCGACACCTTCAATGCGCTTCACGGCAGCCTCAGCGTCGCGCTTGGTAACGGCGTGCTGGCTGGTGAGGGTGCCTGTGAGCGTCACAGTGCGACCCTGCACGGTGTAGCCAAGGTTATCGAAGAGCGAGTAATACGGCAGCATCAGCAGCTCATGGCGCACCTCTTTGGCGATTTTCTGCTCGACCGGGTCGCCGCTCGTGAAGACTTCGTGGTAGTCAGCCACTACGGGGCCAGGCACCGTTATTGCCGGCGTCTCGACCGCGGGCTGCGCAGTTGCGGATGAACCGGCCTGCTGGCCGAACACGGCCAGGCTGAAACTCAGCAGCAGCCCGATTAGCGTCAAGACTCGCATGACATTCCTCCTCTTCATTGATTCTTGTCTATTAGACGCACATATCCACGGGCGGAGTTCCTTCCGTAGCGGTTCTTCACAAAGCTACCCGCAGGTTTGTATGGCCCGGCAGGCAATGGCGGCTAACTCAATGAATGGCGGGGCGCGTCCTAATGGTATGCAGCGGCCCCGGGGTTGCACGTGCAGCTAATCCGATGTAGAAATGCGGAAAGAAGCGGCCGCGCCTCATTGAACTCGAACAGTGCTGAAATCGCCGGCGGTTGTGAAGGAGGGCGTCATGTTCAGGATTATCGCGGTGGAGCGGGAGTATGGGGCCGGGGGAAGCCTGGTCGCCGCCGAGCTGGCGCATCGCAAGGGGTGGCAGTTGCTGGATCAGCAGCTCACTGGTGAAATTGCCCGCATGGCGGCCGTGGACCGGAAGGTGGTGGCGCGGTGCGAGGAGAAGGTCGACCCCCTGATGCATCGCCTGGCGAAGGTTTTCTGGCGTGGAAGCTATGAACGGGCGTTGCCGATCGCAGACCACCATATCTTTGATGCCGACAGGATGGTGGATTTGGCTCAACGGCTCATCGAAGAGAAGGCCCACGAAGGCAAGTGCGTGATCGTGGGCCGCGGTTCACCGTACATCCTGCGCGGACGCCCTGATACTTTTCGCGTCTTCATTTACGGTTCGAGGGACGAAAAGATCAGACGGCTGCTAAGACTCAAGATGGACGAGAAGGAAGCGATCGAGATGGTAGACACCATCGATCAGGAGCGGTCGGCCTTCGTGCGCAAGTACTTCAACGCGGAGTGGCCATGCCGGCGGCTGTACCACATGATGCTCAACTCCGACCTGGGCCTGGAATTTGTGACCGACACCATCATGAACGCCATGAATGAACTCGAAGGCAGGCATAGCAGCCACGACCGCGAAGCCGACAAAACGCAGCAGCCTCAACATACCCGCTGATGTAGGCTTATGGCGCCAACAACTATCGCGGTCGTTGAATCCGGCCTGTGAAATCGCCCCAAAGAACGGCCAGCCGACGGTCTCTGTGATTACACAATTTTACATATCCGCAATTGACATATTTGCCGGCCTATGCGAGAAGATGCTGGCACCTTTGTCCACACTTTTCTCGCAGACCAGAAATTCACTCCTGAAAAGTTTAGCGACAAGACAGTTGCGTTCCGTCTTGGCTGGAGCCACTCCTGCCCGATAGGACGTGCTCGTAAGTAACTCACACAGTTTGGAGAGAGGACAATCGTGAAGAGGAGATTCTTGCTTACCATAGCTGCGCTGGCGCTTGCAACTTCGGCAGTTGCCAATGCGCAGACAATTACCCGTTTAACCCATCAAGCCCCGGATGGAGTCGAGACACCGTTCCTGCTGACCGACGGCAGAGTGCTGGGTCAGGGCTACAACGACTCGGACTGGTGGATTCTCACTCCCGACATCAACGGAAGCTATGTGAACGGGACCTGGCAGCAGGTCGCCAGCCTGCCTCCGGGTTACTCCCCGTACGCTGAGGCCTCGGCCGTGATGATCGACGGACGCGTGGTTATCGAAGGCGGCGAGTACAACTTCGGTTCTTTTGCGTTCACCAATCAGGGCGCAGTTTATGATCCCGTCGCCAATACCTGGACCATGCAGCCTCCTCCGAACGGATGGGCTTTCATCGGTGATTCGCCGTCTTCCGTGTTGCCCAACGGGCAGTACCTGATCGGACGCAAGTTCGATATGCAGATGGCAGAGCTCGATCCGCACACGCTCACCTGGACCGCACTGGCCTCGACTGGCAAGAGCGACTGGAACGCGGAAGAAGGCTGGACGCTACTGCCGGACGGCACGGTCCTGACAGCCGACGTGCTGAATTCTCCCAATTCGGAGCATTACGACCCGTCAATTCAGACCTGGATCCAGGACGGCAGCACCGTCGCGAACCTGATGGGCCCCCCGGAAGTCGGCTGCCTCAATGGCCAGTGGGGAACTTACTGCCCGCCAGGCGAAATCGGCCCGGCAATCCTGCGTCCGGATGGCACCGTCTTTGCCACCGGTGCACTCCATCGTGGTGACGCCACCGGCCACACTGCAATCTACACGCCGTCCTCTCCGGACCAACCTGGCACTTGGGTGGCCGGTCCTGACTTCCCGAACGGCGATGACGCCGGTGACAACTTTGCGGCACTGCTCCCCAGCGGCAACGTTCTAGTGGAGGGCAATTCGGGCAACTTATACGAATTCAATGGAACGACAATGACCCGGACAGCCTCGGCCAGCGGCGCCTTGCTGGTGCTGCCAACGGGTGAAATCCTGATTGACGGGAACTATGTCTACAAGGGGTCGGGCACCTATCAGCAAACATGGGCGCCGATGCTCTTCCCGCTTTCGGTAGTTGCGGTCAGGAGGGGATCGACCTACATTGCTTACGGCTCCAACTTCAATGGAATGTCGCAGGCCAATTCGTTCGGTGACGAGTTCGAGACCAACACCAACTATCCGCTTGTGCGGCTGACCAACATGGCGACCAGCCACGTTTTCTACGCCCGTACACACGACCACAGCTCGATGGCCGTGCACCACCTCGGTTCCCTAACCTACACGCACTTTGATGTGCCGGCGGCGGCGGAAACCGGGACCACCACCATGCAGATTGTTACGAACGGTATTCCCTCCAACAGCATCACCATCATGGTGTACTAGCTGGAGCTGGAGCTGAGTTCGGCTCCCTGCTGAAGCAAGGCGCTCTTGAAGGGCGGAGGAAACTCCGCCCTTTTTTGCTTAGCTTGATGGAGGAGAGGCACCAGCCGCTAGTTGATGTGCGGATCGGCCAGCCGCACCAGCAAGCCGTCAAGCCGCTCCTTGATTTGCAGGGTGTTGGGGTGTTCTGTGCCGAGGGACTTGGCGGATTTGGTGACCGCAGTCTGATAAAGAAGCTTGGCGCCGGTGTAGTCGCCTGTCTGCTCCAGCAGCCGTGCCAGCGCGCCGGTCGAAACCGCTGATCGAGCTCCGTCGTTGGCGGGGTCCTGGTCGTAGATGGAGATGGCCCGGCGGTAAAGCGCTTCGGCTTCGGGAAGTTTGCCGACCTCGTGGAGAATGTTTCCAAGATCAAAGCATGCTGCGGCCGCCTCCCGAGACTGCAGGCCGCAGCTCTTTTCCATGATGAGCAGAATGCGGCGCAATAATTGCTCGCACTCGCCGAACGAATTTCTGGTTCGCAAGAGCAAGGCGAGCGCACGGAGCAGGGGGGTGATCTCGACGTTGCCAGGCCCAAACACCTTTTCATCGATTTCGATGGCATGGCGGTACAAGGCCTCTGCTCCCGCAGCGTCTCCCTTCTCGGCGCGAACGCGCGCCAGAGCATCCAGGGTCACGGCTAGGCGGGGATTATCGGGACCCAGCACCTTCTCTTCAATATTGAGCGCACGCCATAAGAGAGGCTCGGCCGAGGGGTCATCTTTCCTCCTCAACACATACGCCAGGTTGTACAATGCGAGCGCCATCTCGGCGCTCTGCTCCTTCGGCCTGCGCTCCCAGATGGCTAAAGCGCGACGCAGCAACGGCTCCGCCTCCGCCAGCTTCTCCTGGAACATCAAGGTCGTGGCAAGCTGGTTAAGATTCACCGCCAGACCGTCATGATCGGGGTCCAGCAACCGCTCATTGATCGTGAGCGCTCTTTTTTGGAGTTCCTCGGCCTCAGCAAAGCGTTCCTGACTTCTCACCGCAACCGCAAGCTTCTCGAGTGTGGCTGCCACTGCCATGTGCTGCGCTCCGAAAAGCTTTTCCTGAATCCCCAGGATGCGGCGAAGGCAGACCTCGGCCTCGGCAAACTGCTCACCGCGCCAGAGAATGAGGGCGAGTCCGTCAAGATAGCGCACCAGTTCGCCGCTGTCCGATTTCGAAGCAGCTTCCGCCATATGCAGGGCGCGACGGGCTTCAGCCTCGGCGGCGGCAAGCTCCTGCCGGTTCAAGAGCACATCGGCGAGATTGGAGACGGTCTCGGCCAGTACTCTGGGCGGCAGAGTCTCTTCTTTCTCAAATAACGCAATGGCGCGGCGAAAGGTCTCTACGGATTCGTTCACCTGTCCGCGCTTGGCCAGCACCCATGCCAGGTTTCGCAGGGAGAACGCAAGCTGCAACGAAGGGCCAATCCGCTCCCGAATCTCCACCGCACGCCGGTGCAAGGCTGTTGATTGATCAATCTCTCCGGCGCTGGATAGGGCTACACCCAACTCATTGAGGGTGAAGGCGACCTCGGGATGCTCGGGGCTGAGATGCTTTTCGCGCAGCGCCAGCACCCGCCGCCAAATCGGCACGGTACCGGCAAAATCATAGCGGTCATAGCGGGTGCGGGCGATCCATTCCAGGGTCGAGACCAGATCCAGCGACTCGGCTCCAACCTGGCTTTCTTCGATGGCCAAAGCCCGCGTGAAGCTGGTTTCCGCCTCGGCCAGGTCTCCGGTCTTCACATGCAGGCGGCCAAGCTGCAGCAGTACATGGCCAGCTTCGAGAGAATCCTTGCCGAATCGCCGTTCGGCCTTCGCTAAGTCTTTCGCAAGACTAGCCTCGGCCTGGGAGTAGCTGCCCGCCGCGATCAGTTGGGGTGCGCTGTTGTTGAAGCGGCGCTTACGCTCGGCCATCAGGGCGGCCCGGATGCCGTAGATCACCAGCCACACAAAGAGGATGGCGACGAGACTGTCATAGGAACCCCCACTGGAGTCGGCAGAAGAATCCGCATCGGCTAGCCGACGGAACAGCGTGGTGAGAATGGCGGCAAGAGGATACATTTCTTACTTTTTGATCACCCGGTGGAAGCCTTCGCGACGGAGCGCTTCCGTGGTCAGCAGCATACCCCGATTATCGCTCGCCGACATCACCTCGAAGGTGTAGACGCGCTCACCTTCGACAAGACATCGAATCACCGGAGTGACAGACGCAGGCTGGAAGCACAAAGGGCGCTCAGCGAGCGCCCAAAAGCAAACCTGTTCAGACCCCTTTCTACCAGCGGCTTCCGCTGCGGCCACCGTAGCCACCCCGTCCACCACCGCCGCCCTCGCGGCCATAGCCGCCACGGCCGCCGCCGCCGCCACCACCACCGCGGGGACGGTTCTCTCTAGGCCGCGCTTCATTGATATTGAGATTGCGCCCGCCCAGCTTGGTGCCGTTCAAGGCTTCCATGGCCCTGGAGGCAGCATCGTCGTCGGTCATCTCGACAAAGGCGAAGCCGCGCGACTGGCCGGTATCGCGATCGGTGACGATACTGACGCGGTCAACCGGTCCGTAGGCTTCGAAGAGGGTGCGAAGCTGATCTTCCGATGCATCGTAGCTCAAGTTTCCCACATAGATGTTCTTCATTTCGTCCTCACATTGGGCGCTTAGCCGCTAATCCGACCCGGCCGGAAGTTGGTTGACGTGTGTGACTGGAAGACTCAATCTGCGAGCTCGCCGTCAAAAGACAGAGAGGGCAGCCGATGCCGCCCTCCGAGTTTTGATGTTGGTATTCGATTACAGAACCTGTACGTTCTCAGCCTGCCAACCCTTGGCGCCGCGTTTCACTTCGAAGCTAACCTGCTGCCCTTCCTGCAATGAGCGGAAGCCATTGGACTGGATCGCCGAGAAATGCACGAACACGTCTTCGCCGTTCTCGCGCGAAATAAACCCGAAGCCCTTGGCATCGTTAAACCACTTTACAGTTCCTTGTTCCATTGTGTTTCTACTTTTTCCTTGATTTGATGTTGCGCTGGAAGATCGGAAGTTACCAGACAGAAATCGCTCGCACAGGAGGGATGGCTGTGGACAAGCCGTTCGAACAAACGCACATCGAGTATACACGAAGCCCGGTTCTACACCTCGACGAAAAGGCCATTAACGCTTGCGAAAACACGGCGGTGATTGCTATGGCGAGAACGCTTGCCGCCCACAAACGGTTCTCGCGAAGCCATTGGTCCGGGCAACCTTCGGTTGTACCTCACATGGAACCGTATCGCAGCTCACAGACCGGCGTTTTCATGTCGTGATATCAAATTCGCCAAGTTGGCGAGCTGAACTCTGAAAGCCATACGCGAATCGGAGACCGGTCTTGCCGTCCGGCGCAGACTGTGGTGAGGAGGGCTTATGGCGAAGCGAAATTCGTTGCTGCTGGAAGCGGCGCTTCTCGTGCTGGCTTTCGGCTTTGTGCTGTTTCTCAACCCTTTCCACAACGAGCCGCTGTGGGCACAATGGCTGATCGGCCCGGTTATGATCTACCTGGCGCTTCCGGTCTCGATGGTGGCGGCGGCGGTTCACTTCTTTCGACCATCATCTAATGCTCCGCCAAAAACTGCTACGAAGGCGCGTGGCTGAATGGCCATGCCGCAAGGACCGAAGCTTCTCGCGCCTGAGGTCCATCCCTAACTGGAGGCAAAGAATACTGTTGCCCGCGACGGGCGCGGCGCGATAGACTCCGGCATCGAGCGAATTCGCAGCGGGTATTGAACCGGGATCCGGCTGATTTGCCTCATTGTGCCGGTGTATTTGCCGGTTACACGTTCCAGTTGAACCTCGCCAAACAGCTTCAATACACATGAAGTTGCGGGAAGAGCTTGTGCATTCAACACGGGGACTGCGCACGGCGGTCATCGCGGCCTCGGCAATTCTCCTGCTGGGCAGCCAGCTTATGTCCGCCCAGACAGCGCAAGCTTCCCCGGACGCCGAACAGCCAGTACTCTCGGTCGACGATGCGGTAAAGATCGCGCTGGCCGACAACCGCACGCTGAAAATCGTTTCCCTGAATCTGGATGTCAACAAGGAAAAGCTGGCGGCCGACAAGACCCGGCGCCTGCCGTCGTTCAACACTTACATCTTCGGTTCAGAGCTGTTGAGTCCGATTTCCTACTTCATACCGGAAGGACAGTTCGGCTGCTGCTATCCCGGCATCGGCCCAATTCCCGCGCAAAACACCAATCTGACGACGCCGAGCAAGCCAACCGCGACGGTGCTGGCCACGGCCTCGCAACCGCTGATCCAGCTTTATAAGATCAACCTGTATCTTCGTGGGCAGCAACTCTCGGTGGAGCAGGCTGAGCAACAACTGCGAGAACAGAAGCAGACTGTCGTCGACGATGTGCGTCAGGCTTTCTACAAGTTGGTCGAGATCGAGAACCAGATGGACTCCACCAAGGCCAGCATCAAGCAGTATGAGGAGCTGGACCGCATCACGAAGCAGTATGTCGACGAGAAAGTTGCCCTGAACTCGGAGTACCTGGAGGTCAACGCCAAGCTGGCGGAGGAGCAGCTCACGCTTCTAAAACTGGAGGACAAGGAGCAAACCGCCAAAGAAACCCTGAACGACCTTCTCGGTCGTGACATCAACACGGCGTTCCGAACAGCGGCGGTGGCCCCGATATCGCCCGAAGAAATGGACCTGGCATCGGCGCAGGCCAAGGCGCTGGAGAACAATCCCAAGGTGAAAGAAGGGGAGATCACTGTTAAGCAGGCGGACAACGCGCGCGCCCTCGCCAAATCGCAGTACTTGCCGGACCTGAACTTCTCCATCCAGTACACGACTCCACTCGGCTACACCTTTGTCCCGACCAACATTGCCAATGCGGGATTGGAGTTTCGCTGGGAGCCGTTCGAGTGGGGACGGCGAAAGCATGAAGTCAACGAGAAGACCATCAACGTGGAGCAGAGCAAGCTGGAGCTGGCCAATACCCGGGCGAAAATTCTGATCAACGTGGGCGACCAGTTCCGGGCGTTGAAGGAAGCGCGCGCTGCGCTGCAGGTGGCGGAGGCGGCACAGGCGGCGTCGCGCGAAAAGTTGCGCGAAGTCACGCTCCAATATGGGCAGAAGACCAAGCTTCTGCGCGACGCCCTGCAGCAACAGGCAGCGGTGGAAAAAGCAAACTCCGATTACGACGATGCGCTGGCGTCGTTCTGGAGCGCCAAGGCGAGCTTCGAGAAAGCGATAGGCGAGGAATAGACATGAGGCAACGATGCAGCAGTCTTCCCGGCCCTGCGATCGTGCTGGCGATCTCCCTGACGAGCGTCGGAATTCTGATCGGATGCCGTAACGAGACGGTGGGAACGCCTTCCCTCACCCCGGTGCGGATCGGCGAAGTGCAGACTATCGATGCCGGTACGTCGAACACCTACTCCGCCAACATTCAGCCCTACCAAGAAGTGGAGCTGGCGTTCAAGTCGAATGGTTATCTGGCCAGCATCCGCCAGGTGAAGGATGCCACCGGGAAGGTGCGGAACATCGACCAGGGCGATTGGGTCACGAAGGGGACGGTGCTGGCCACGGTTTCGCAGGACGAATACAAATCGAAGTTGCAACAAGCCAACGCGCAACTGGCCCGCGCCAAGGCAAATTACGAGCGAGCTAAGTTGTCGTTCGACCGCGTGTCTGTTCTGTATAAGAGCGGCGCGGCGACGGTGTCGGACTATGACAACACCAGGGCGGAGATGCAGGATGGCGCGGCCGCCATCGACAACGCGAAGGCCAGCATTGCTGAGGCTGAGCTTGCGCTCGGCTATTGTGAACTGCGCGCGCCGTTCAGCGGCTGGCTGGTGAAACGCAATGTGGACGAGGGGCAGCTCGTGGGCCCGGCGACGGCCGGCTTCGTCATCTCGGATGTGCGTTCGGTGAAAGCGGTCTTCGGCGTGCCCGACATCGCCATGGAGCATATTCGGCTGGGCAGCCCTGAGACCGTTACCACTGATGCCGTGCCAGGCACCTTCGACGGACACGTTACCTCCATCTCGCCTTCGGCTGATCCCAAGAGCCGCGTTTACTCGGTCGAGGTCACCATTCCCAACCGGGACAACCGCCTCAAGGCGGGCATGATTGCATCCATCACGATCAGCTCAGGAACGGAGAAGAAGCGGGTCGATGTGATTCCTCTGACGGCGGTCGTACGGAGCCTTACGCAGCCGAACGGCTTTGCAGTCTTTATGCCGGAGGGAACGGGTGACACCGTGAAGGTCCACCAGCATGATGTCGAACTGGGGGCGACTTATGGAAACCTGATCGCGGTTGAGCAGGGGCTAAAGCCCGGAGACCGCATCGTGGTCAGCGGGGCGACGGTAATTAAAGACGGCGAAACGGTGCGCAACATTCAATAGGCCTTTCACCGGGCGGCGGCGGTTGGGGAGAACCGCAGCATGGCACACGTACACAAGAGCGACGCGGAATACATAGCGGAGAAACATAATGTAGCCCGCTTCTTCACCGAGCACCGGCAGATCGGACTGGTGCTCTTGCTGGCCGCTTTTGTGTGGGGCTGGTATGGATACCACCACATGCCGAAGCGGAAGGACCCCGACATTCCGGTGCGGGTGGCCTCCGCTCAATGCCCCTGGCCGGGAGCTACCGCCGAACAGGTCGAACAATTAGTCACCCGGCCGATGGAGCAGGCCATTGCTCTCAACAGCACAATCAAAGCGCCCAGCCCGTCCGAGTTTGGCATTCGTTCCATCAGTTTTCCAGGTCAGGCCGTCGTCTACGTTCAGTTGGCGGACACCGTCAACAACAAGATGACGCAGTTCTCGGACATCAACCTCAAGCTGCAACAGTTGAATTCGCAACTGCCGCGTGGGGCCGGGCCGATTGTGTTCAACAGCAACTTCGGCGATACCGCTGCGCTGATGCTGACGGTCGCCAGCCCGATCGCATCGCCGACGGAAATCTCGCTTCGGGCGCGCGCGGTCCGCGCCAAGATTGAAGAGGTCCGCTCTTCGGAGAGCCCGAACGCACCGCAGCCCCGCCTGAGCGTCATCTATTCCTTCCCGATGTCGGTGTCGCCCGCGCTGGTGCGTAACTCGTTCCGGCAACTGGTAAACTACGCCGCCCAGACGGGTGCCCTGCGCGATGTCCATTTTTTCGAAGCACCGGGTTTTGTCGGGGCAGATGTCACTTCCGCCCTGGATGCAGAGGCCCTGCGCGCGCTTGGCAACAAGGTGATGGAAGAGCGCCTGCACCGCGATGAGCTTCCTCCCGACGCCTGGCAATCAACGGTGATACGCAATCCTTCGGAAGCGGAAACCAAACTGGCGGAGATCGCCGGAGCCAAATATTCGTATCGCCAGCTTGACGACTTTACCGACCTGATCCAGCGCACGTTGCAGGGCGTGCCGGAAGTTTCGCAAGTCACCCGCTCCGGCGTATTGCAGGAGCAGGTTTACCTCGACTACTCGCAGCAGCGGCTGGCGCAATACGGTTACGACCCATCCAAGCTGAAGGACGTATTGAACGCGCAGAACATAACCCTTCCCGCCGGCCAACTGGAAGCGGGGGCGAAGAACATCGACATCAATCCCTCCGGCCTGTTCCCGGATGCGCAGGCCATCGGCAACGTCATTATCGGAGTATCAAGTTCCAACAGTCCGGTATACCTCCGCGACCTGGTCGACATTTCACGTTCCTATCAGAGTCCACCGACGTTTCTGAACTTCATTACCTGGCGCGATAAGGATGGCAAGTGGGTCCGCAGCCGCGCCATCACTCTCGCGATCAACATGCGGTCGGGGCAGCAGATCGAGCTCTTCGGGACGCACGTGACGGCAGCTCTTGACAGCGTGAAGCGCTATCTGCCGGACGACGTAGTGATGGTCGACACCTCCAACCAGGTGGTGCAGGTGAAGGAGAACATCGACCTCTTCATGGATGCTCTTTATGAAGCGATCCTGCTGGTGGTGCTGGTTTCGCTGGTCGGCTTCTGGCAGTGGCGTCCTGCCCTGCTGATGGCGGTCTCGATCCCCATCACCTTGGCGATGACCTTCGGCATGATCTACCTGCTGGGTATTGACATTCAGCAGGTGTCGGTAGCGTCGCTCATCATCGCCTTGGGACTGCTGGTGGACGATCCGGTGGTTGCGGGCGACGCCATTAAGCGCGGCTTGGATGAGGGCGAGGCGCGCGATGTCGCGGCCTGGCTAGGGCCTACCAAGCTGGCCACCGCCATCATGTATGCCACGCTGACCAACATAGTGGCGTATTTACCATTTCTGCTGATCACCGGCACCACGGGAGAATTCATCTACAGCCTGCCGGTGGTGATGACCTGCGCGCTGGTTGCGTCGCGTTTGGCGTCAATGACGTTCATTCCCCTCCTAAGCTATTACATCCTGCGGCGGAGCAAGACGCCGGAGAAGCCGATCGAGGAGCGCCGGACACAGGGCTTCACGGGGTTCTACGCACGTTCGGCGAGGTTCGCCATCGATCATCGCTGGACGGTTGCGCTTGCCTCGCTGCTGTTCATCGCAGCTGGCGGATTGATCTTCTCCCAGCTCAAGACATCGTTTTTTCCTGACGACGTGCAGTACTGGTCGTATGTCGACGTCTGGCTGCCGAATGACGTGAATTTCGAAACCACGGCGCAGGCGGCGCAACAAGTCGAGAACATCATCCGCCAGCAGGCAGAAGTCTGGGGAAAGAACCATCCCGACAAAGACGGCAAGCCAAGCCATATTCTGAAGTACGTGACCACTTGGGTTGGCGGCGGCAGCCCGCGTTTCTGGTTCTCGCTGTCTCCGCAGGCCAAGCAGCTCAACTATGCCCAGGTGCTGGTCCAGCTCACCAATAAGGACATCACGCCGAAGTTTGTCGACCAGGTGCAGCCGATACTTTCCTCCTCCATTCCCGGTGTCCGCTGTGACTACCGGCAGCTGCAAACCAATCCGCTCAACTATCCGGTCGAGATTCGTATAGCCAGCCTTGCCGATGTCAGCACCAAAGACAGCGCACAAAACATCCGTATGCTTCGCCAGATCGCACGGCAGGTGGAGGACATTCTCGAAAGCACGCCGGTGGCAAGGCGGGTGCGCAACGAATGGCAGAGTGAGAGCTCGCAGGTCACACTGCGAATCAATCCTGCGCTCGCCAATCTAGCGGGCATTACCAATTACGACGTTGCCAACTCTGCCACTGGCGCTCTCAGCGGAATACCGGTCACGACACTTCAGGAGGGCGACAAGAACATTCCGGTGGTGGCGCGGCTTCGCATGGATGAGCGGGCACAGCTATCAGATATCCAAAACCTCTACGTGTACGGCTCGCAGACCAATACCAAGATCCCACTTGTCCAGGTTTCCGGGATCGATAACAGCCTGGAGACCGAGCGCATCATTCGCCTCGACCATTTCCGATCCATGTCAATCTTCGCCTTCTCGGCTCCCGGGCATCTGGCGTCAGAAATCACCGTCGCGGCCTTGCCCAAGCTGAGAGAACTGCAAAAACAGATGCCTCCCGGCTACGGTTTGCAGATCGGTGGCGAATACGACAAGCAGAAGGTCGGATTCCGCAATCTCTCGGTGGTGCTGGCCATCTCCGTGTTCGCGATTTACCTCGCATTGCTCTTCCAGTTCAACAATGCAATCAAGCCGTTTCTGGTATTCGCCGCGGCGCCCTATGGAGTGGTAGGGGCCCTCGCCGGGTTGTGGGTGATGAACACCTCATTCGGCTTCATGGCGTTTCTGGGCATTGCCAGCCTCATTGGCGTGATTGTGAGCCACGTGATCGTTCTGTTTGACTTCATTGAGGAGATGCATGCGCGCGGTGAGCCCTTCGAGCAGGCGGTCATTGATGCCGGCATCATCCGCCTGCGACCCGTCCTGATCACGGTGGGAGCGACAGTGCTGGCGTTGTTTCCGCTGGCCATGCACGGCGGCCCGCTGTGGCAGCCGCTGTGCTATGCGCAGATCGGCGGCCTGACAGTTGCGACGTTTATCACGCTACTGATGGTGCCCGTGCTGTACTCCATCATGGTTCTGGACTTGAAGATCTTGCAGTGGGAGGAAAAACCGAAAGCTGAGGGACAGCAGGCGATTCCTCCTTTGACTAATCCTGCACCAGCGGAGTAGGCAAACCGCTGGAGAAAGGCAGTTACGGGACGGATCATGAAGAGAGCATACAAACCTTCCAACAATGTTCTTCGCGCACTGACGGTGGTACTCATCAGTGGATTTGCGCTGCAGGCACAACAAGGTGGCCAGCTTGCCGACAGGATGGCTGCGCTACAGCAATCCGTTAAACAAAACCAATACCGGCTCCACCAGTATCAGTGGACGGAGACGCAGCAGATCACTCTGAAGGGCGAGCCAAAACCGCCGAAGCAGTACTTGTGCCAGTACGGTCCGGATGCCCAGGTGCAGAAGACGCCGATCGCCTCCGAGGGCATGCAGCCGTCACAGGGCGGCCGCTTCAAGCAGCGGATGGTGAAGAAGAAGACCGAGGAGATGCAGGACTACATGGGGGACGTGAAGACGCTGCTGAGCGTGTATGTCCCGCCCGACCCGGTGAAATTGAAGCAGGCCTACGACGCGGGCAACGCTTCGATCTCCAAAGGGACAGCCCCCGGCACGGTGAACCTGACATTCCACAATTACCAGAAGACCGGCGACCAGATGATGATCGTGTTCAGTACCCAGAGCAAGAAGATCTCGCAGTTGTCGGTGAATACCTATATGCAACAGCCCAGTGAGGCGGTCACGCTGGACACGCATTTCGCCAGCCTGCCGGATGGCACCAACTACGCGCAGAAAACCGTGCTCAGCATGACGGCGAAGAAGCTGGTGGTGACCACTACGAACTCGCATTATCAGAAGCTGCAGTAGGCCAAGACGACTAGATCTGCGATTCGAAGCTCTTGAGGTCCCAATAATCGCGCCAGGCGGCAATCTTGTTATCGCGTAATTCGAAGACGCTCATGCACGGCACGCTGACTCGTTTGCCGCCTACTTCGAAGTGATCGACCCGCTCGGTCATCACAATATTGCCATTGGCCACAATGTGGCGAATCTCCCATGGCAGGGCCTTCATGCTCACGGCACCCTTGCGCAAGGTCTCGCCGATGGCTTCCCTGCCCTTCACCTCTGGCCAGGGCGCGTTCCACCACACTGCGTCATTGGCGAAGAAGCGCTTGAATTCGTCGGGATTGGCGCGGACGCAGGCATCGATGAATTCGCGAATGAAAGCAATGGCAGCTTCGTTGCTCACCTTGAACGTCCCAGCAGTTTAGGGCGTCTTGTACGCCTGCTTCATGTACTGCCGCGCCAGGTCTGCCGAGCCGGAGCCTGAGTTCTCGGCGATGACCGCTCGGTATTTCTCCAGCGCCGTATCACGCTTTTTCATCACGTCATACATCTGTCCCGCCGCAAGAGTCGCCCTCTGGCGCATCTCTCGGTCGGGCGAGGTGCGGGCGGCGAGCTCGTACGCCTCGGTGGCCCGCTCGTACTCGCGCTGGCCTCGCAGCGCTTCTCCCAACCCGTAGGCAGGTATGTAAATCATGCAAACCGCGTATGCATTGGCGCGACACCCGTCCACAACCCTGGTGTAGGCGGCAATGGCCGCCTGTCCATGACCAGCAGCATTCAGCAGGTGGGCGTATTCGGCAGCGACAAGGAAATTCTTGGGAGATTCCTGCTGCAGCTGGCCGACTACCTGAATCGCCTCGGCATACTTCTGCTCGCGGCGCAGAAACAGTGCGAGGGCGATTTTGGCATCGGTCGCCACGTCAGGAGTGCCATGCGCGGCTACATCCCGCAAGTAGTCTAGGCCTTTTTGCTTGCTTCCCGTCATCCCAGTCACAGCAGCCGCCATTTTGACCGGCCAACTGAGGCTCCCGATGACATAGAGATGGATTCCAACGATGTTTTTAGCATCGATGTAGTTGGGATCGAGCTGTAGTACACGCTCGTGGTCGTGGCGGGCACCGACGGCGCCGCGCAGGGCAGCAATCCAGGCGTGTTGACCCATGCCCATGTAGGTGGCGCGCAACCCGCGCGCAACGCCCCTGGCGTACAACGCGTCGATATTATTTGGGTTCTGGTCCAATTGCGCCTGAGACAGAGCCAGCGACTGGTCGCTCAACTGCGTTATACGCTCCTGGACTTTTGGATCCAGCGGCTGCAGGTTCTTCTTGCTGACAAAGCTGTCTGAGGCGTAGGCCTCGGTATCCAATGCCCCGATGCGATACAACTCCTGAAAGATGACTCCCGCCAGAAGGTGGTTCACCGCGAACGGATCGTCCGGGTGGGCCTTGACGGCGATCTCGAACTCCCTGATCGCCTTGTCGTATTCGAGATTGTTGAAGTAGTCGTAGCCTTTGCGCGTGGCGGCGTCGTTGTTGTAACGGGTAGGAGTCGGCGTTGACGTTGCTGAGAGCTGAACTGCTGCCAAAAACGACAATAGGACTGAAAACACCAGACAGCTAAAGCTTGCTCGATATGGTCGCATCGGCAAATTTGGTTTACTAAAGAGTTTACCTGATCTTGTGCCGGGTCAGGCTAAGCACTACCTATTTCGAATTGATGCGCCACCCCGGCGATACGACTCTGGCAAAAGTTGCTGCCGGAAAATTGACCGCTATGCTTCCCATCGGGGCTTGCGGTCCCTCGCTTCGCTGTGTGTGGTAAGTTACGAGAAGTTTGAAACCGAATCTCCAGGAAATCCTGCACCGTGCTTACCGCAGTCTGCGGCCGCGTGCTCCACTGCCGCAGTTCCGTGCCGAGTTCTATCCCTTTGCCAACTTGAACAACACGATTCGCCTGCGCGAAGGGGTGGCGCACATCCGCATCTCTGACTTGCTCGAAGGCGCACCGGATAGCGTGATTGAGGCCATTGCCCACATCCTGCTGGCCAAGATCTACAAGAAACCGATCGAGCGCATGCACGCAACCCGCTATCGAAGGTACGTCAGCAGTCACGACATAAGCACCAAGGCGCATCTGGTGCGCCAGATGCGGGGACGCAAGCGGATCGAGTCCGCCAAGGGACAGGTCTACGACCTGGAGGCTATCTTCGACGATCTGAACCGGCGCTTTTTTCACGGCCTCATGGGGCGTCCGCAGCTCACCTGGAGCCGCGAGCATACGCGCAACAGCCTCGGTCATTACGATCCGGCGCATAATGCCATCGTCGTGAGCCGCGTGTTCGACAGTAGCCGCGTGCCGCGTTTGGCGGTGGAGTACATCGTCTATCACGAGATGCTGCACCTGAAGCATCCGGTGAAACTACGAGGCAGCCGGCGCTGTATTCATGGGCCGGAGTTTCAGGCCGAGGAACGCCAGTTCCCTCACCTGGAAGAGGCGAAGCACTTCCTGAAGACGCTCTAGGGCTCTACCGACAAGCGATCCTTGAGTGCCTAGATGGCTGCCTGGGAGGTGATCGTCTGTTCCTCCTGATTAAGACCTTCGGTGAATCCCGCTCCGCGGTAGGCGCGGACGATGTCATCGAGGGAGAGCACCCCGAGAAGCTGCTGAAAATCGGCGCGATGGACCACGGGTACGAGAGGCCACTGACCGATGATTCGCAGTGCGGTGTCGAGGGTGAAATCCTGATGGACGTAGGGTACGTGATGTTGCAGAACCGAGCGAAGCGGCTGATTGGAATCCGGCATGGCCAGCAGCTCGGCCCGGCTTACGCCCCGCCAGTCGTGGCCGCCCATGCCTATCAGAAAGAACTCCTGGGACGAGCCTTTGACTCGCTCCAAAGCCTGATGCACCGTCATGCCTCGCGTCACTACCTGGCCCACCGCCGGGCGCATTGCGTCTTCAACGCGCAATAGCGGCACCTCGCGCTCTTCTTCCAGCGACGGCAAGTCGATTCCATCCTGTCGGGAGAGCAGATCAAATACCGGAGTGGGCTCAAAGCTCCTGGAGATGACGTACGCGATGACGTTCGAGATGATGACGGGAGCGATGATCGTATAGTTGCTGCTCACCTCAAGCATCATGAAGACCGACGTCATCGGTGCTCGGAGAATTCCGGCAAACAACGTTCCCATACCGACCAGCGCATACGCGCCGACGGGGATAGCAAGATGGGGAAACAGAATTTGTTCGACCATTCCAACCGCCCCGCCAATCATCGCCCCCATGAACAGCACGGGCGCGAACAGTCCGCCTGGCGTCCCCGAACTGAAGGAGAGGCCGGTTCCTAAAATCTTCAATCCGCCAAGAATCAGCAGCACCTGCCAGGTGAATTGCTCATGCATCGCCTGGTCGATGTAGGTATATCCGGCACCCATGATCTGGGGGTAGCGAATGCCAATGATGCCGACAATAAGACCGGCCGCCGCAGGCTGCAGCCACTGTGTCCAAGGGGGCAAGCGCCGCAGTCGCGGCCGCAGATAGGAGATGTACTTTACAAATACGAGCGAGGCCACCCCGCCGACGACTCCCAAGACGGCGTAAGCGCCAAGTTCGCCGATGTGCTCCAGGTGGTAAGCCGGAACCCGGAACAGCGGCTCATCACCGAGAAACCAGCGGGCCACGATCGCGCTGGAGATCGCGGCCAGCACGACGGCACCGAGAATACCTGCCGTCCAGCGGCCGATGACCTCCTCGATAACAAACAGTACGGCCGTGATGGGAGCATTGAACGCCGCCGCCAGACCCGCCGCAGCGCCCACCGGTGCGATCAGCCGCAACTTTTCGCGCGACATGTGCAGCTGCCGGCCCACCGCCGAGGCGATCCCGGCGCCGATCTGCAACGAAGGGTCCTCTGGACCCAGCGGCGCGCCACTGCCAATCGCCAAGCCGGCCGTGATGAACTTGCCGATGATGGTCGAAAAGGGGATGTAGCCGTCGTAGATGTATAGAGCGGCCTTGGTCTGATTTACGCCGCTGCCGCGCGCCCGGGGAAAAAACTTGATCACCAGGAAAGCGACGACCAGACCGGCGAGCGTTGGCGCCAGAAACACCCGAGGCATCCCCGGGCGAAGGCCACTCCCCAACAGCTTGATCCTGATCAAGTCGATGCAGATGCGGAAGCAGACCACCGCCAGGCCGGAAGCAAGGCCGATCATGACCGCCACCACCAGGAAAAACTGCTCTTCACGGACGCTGAATCGCTCCGGCGACAGCATCCCGCGCAAGGCATCCCAATATTTGCGCCGTGTAGGAGTGGAGACAGCCGGCTTGCTCGCAGGAGACGCGGGCGCCGTGGTCGCGTCCATGGGCTCTGGGGTCATCGCTGTTCCTCTGATTCGTGGCGGGCAATTAACTGCAACGCTCGCTGCTGCGTGCTTTCGAGTGGGCAGACACTTTCCGTGGCGCGTAAGACCTCAAAGACAAAATCCATGGTGGGCGCCATCGCGTCGGGATTCCGGCGCAGCGCCTGGGCTTTTGCGGAAGGCTGTTTCTCCAGCCCGCTGTCATACAGCAGTTCCAAGGAGTTGGGTGCTGCCGCCGATGGAACGGCTTGCGCCGTGTAGCCGTTTCGCGCGGTGGGCAGGGCCGGGTTCGCCTTCTTCGGCGTGGCGGTGGGAGATTGCGGGACAAGCGTGATGTTCCTCTGCGCCGCACACTTCTGCAGCATATCCATGGACAGCGTAAAGGCGTCAGCAATGCGGTCGGCCCTTTGTGTAATCGTGAGATTGCGCAGATAGGGGTCGGCTTCGAGGGCTTCGTGAGCCAGTGCCAGCAGATCGGCTTGTGGAGTGCCCGCCTTAGCGTGGGTAAGGTTATCAGCAACGGTCAGCGAGCCTACTGCTTGGCGGTAGTCTCCCAAGGCAAGGGCAGCCTGGCCCGCCCCTGTCAGGGCCTCTAGGTTGTCCCCATTGACCTTGAGCACGGCATCGAATGACTTCGCGGCGCGCGAGTATTCTTCAAGTTGCAGCAAAAGATTGCCCACCTTCAACTGGGTCTCAGTATCCTCCGGCGACTCAGCCTGAATCGCGATCAGCTCCGCCACGGCGCGGGCGTGATCTCCTTTTTGCGTCAGGTATTGGACCAGTTCGAAGCGGGTAGCCAGCCGATGCTGCAAAGGGTGGTCGTCCCAGATTCCGTCGATCGCCGTGCGGTAGTAGCGAACCGCGAGATCAGGCTTATTCTGCCCGGCGTAGAGGCGAGCCAGGTTGAGATTCACCTGGGCATTTGCCGGGTCCAACGACCACAGGGCCAACAGATTGGCTCGTGCCTCCGCCACCCGCCCTTCCTTCATCAAGGCTTCCGCCAGCTTCAGGCGATACTGCCGATTGCCATCGTCGTAGCCGAGCGCATTATGGTAATCGTCAATGGCCACCGCTGGATAATTCTTGGCGACCGCCTCCTCGCCACGCGTAAACCAACGTTGGCCCAGGGACGATTCCAAGCCTCTCAGATACGATACGTACCACTTGGTTAGTCCGCCACCGGCGATGATTGCAATGACGAAGAGGATGAAGACGGTGCGCACTCGCAAACTTGCGTTCAGCTTGCCACAGGCGTGACACCAGTACGATCCGACAGGCATGATTCTGCCGCAACGTACGCAGCGAAGTTCGGTAGTTTCGGGTGCTTCGACCGGCATTCGGAGATAACAACTCTGCTCAACGTGCAGCATCTCTACTGTAGCAAGAGTTGCGGCGCCCGATAGGGGCCAACCAAGTTTTGCCGAAGACAGATTTAGAACAAAGTCCGAAAACAGAGAGCAAGTTTGGGCTGGAACTTGCCCGGACAGCGAACCAGGAAAGCGGCTTTACATTATGATTTCTTTGGCCTGCCGGGCGATCGGATGCTGCATTTCCTGCAGATCGCTCCTGACCAGGTTGAGACCATAGACGCAAGATTCAAATTCGTGCGACAGCTTTGCGAAAAGGGGCGCAAGCTTCAGATATTCGAACCGATCGAATTTCGAAACAATAAAATAGCTTTCCTTGCCCGCCTTGACGAAGTCGATAAAGTTTTCCAGTCGCGCCCGGCGCAACCGATAGCGATTGATGCTCTCGGGAAACATGCCCGAGAAAAACAGGGTGTAGTCGCCGATATGTTTGCGCACCTGGCGCTCGCGGTCGAATGAAGGAGCCGGACCATACACCGGATCGGACTCCAGCAACATCTCTCCGACATCCTCCAGCCGGCGGTCGTTCGCATTGCGAATCTTGAAGAGCTGATCGCACTCGCAGAATTCGGTAAGAATATTGGCGACATAATCCTGCACAGCGTTGTCGCGCAGCCCAAGGTCCCGGTCGAAATGATGGTGGATCAGTTCGGTGAAGAGTTCCTGCAAAGGGTGCGACTCCGGGATCATGGCCTGGTTCTTCCTCCTGCGATCGGTTTAAAGAGCTGCCCCACATCGGCAACGCGGAAATCTTGAACGTTTTCATAAACCAGTTTCACCTTGCGTGCAAGAAATTCTCGTGCCGACGTAATCGCAAAGATACTGCCCTTACGCCAATCGCCATGCGTCCGGCGACAGGACAGAGCCGCGGCTGTGCATGGCGTTCTTGTAGTTGGAACACTTTCCATGCGGATCTGGTTGCTGGCACGTTGCGAGTAACTGCCAGAATGGCAGGGCGTCGTGGGCACAGGCCGACTCATCAAAGGAACGGCATCAAGCCGCGAGAAGAAATCATGGAACGACAAAATATTGCAGGCAATTCGCCCTACGAACCTAAAGTTGGCTACTCCCGGGCCGTGAAGGTCGGGCCCTTCGTGTCGGTCGCGGGAACCGTTGCCACCGGGCCTGATGGCAAGATCGTTGGCGGCAACGATATGTATGCGCAGGCGGTGCAAGCGCTGAAAAACATCGGAATGGCTCTGGAAAAGGCGGGCGCAAGCTTCCGCGACGTGGTGCGGACTCGTACGTTCGTGACCGACATCAGCCGCTGGGAAGAGGCGGCACGGGCGCATGGCGAAATCTTCAGCCAGATTCGTCCCGCCGCCACCATGGTTCAAGTGATTGCGTTCGTGTCGCCGGAGATGCTGGTGGAGATCGAGGTAGACGCCATCATTGCGCCGGAGTTGAAATAGCGCGGGCTGTTGGCGTCGCCCTAGGTGCGCTCGGCCACGACGTGGAACGAGACCACCGACGCCGTCACCTGGCTGCGTCCATAGAACAGGAAGAGCAGCACCCACAGGCTCTGCAATACCAGGATCACCGGCAGGGTCGCCACCTGCGACAGGCCGAGCACCATGTCCGGCGCGGGGCCACCGGTGGGGAGTAGAAATGCGATGGCTGAGAGATAGGCCATCGCGATGAGGCTCATCACCTGATAGACCGAAATCCGCGTATGGCCGCGATGGTCGGCGCGTAGGTTTTCGGCGATAGCCCGCCATCCCCACGTGCCGACGACCGGAACCAGCAGGGCGAGACGCCAATGGTCCGCAAGGAAGAATGCCAGACCCACTAATCCCGACAAGGTAAAGACGATCGAGGTCAGCGCTTGAACCGGAATGAGCGGCTCCTCCTGCAGGCCGGAGGCGTAGGCCACCTTCTTTGTCTTGCCGTGAAAGACGGTGTGGAAGCGGCGAAAGACGCGCGCCAGTCCAGGCGAGGCGTCGCGCAGCGGCATGCCGTAGCAGCATCCGAAGCTCATGCAGGCGAGGCGGCCGACGGCCTCGGCGAGCGCGTAGGCAATGGCTGACGCGGCCAGTGCGGGCATGGCGTACAGAGTCAGTCCCCAGGAAGCCAGGTATTCTCCGCCGAACCAGACGATGGGCGGCAACAACATGGCGGCCACGAATGCGGCGCCGGCGATCGTGTAGGTGGCGCTCTTCTTCTCGACGATGGCGGCGACCAAGCGCGAGGCCGGCAGACAAAGCACAACCATGCCTGCGACGAGGATGATGGCCACAAGCGTCGAGACATGCACGGAGGCAAGCAGTAGAATCGCCATGCCGATGCCGAAGGCGCTGCCGGTCGCGCTGAAGAAGCCGTAGAACGTGAGATTCAGGCCGCGCCACCCGCCGTCGCGATCCTTCGCAACGGGCACAGCAGCGATCATCTGCCAGCGCTCTTCGGGGAGGGTGCGGAATCCCCAGAGCAAGAGGGCCGCCATCAAGGCAGCGAGCGTGGCTACGAAAGCAGCGTTCATCATGACGCGCTCCTTTTCCTGCGAGGAAGTGCCAGCAACGAGCGAACCGCCACGTCGGTTTCGACCAGCGTCTGACCGAAGGCCTTCGAGTAGCGGCTGCGCACTTCGCTGCGCTGCTGATTGCGAACCAGGTCGTCGGCGAAACGAATCCGGTCGCGCTGAAATAAAAGGACGACCGTGCTGCTGCCGGGGCGGAACAGCGCTTTGGGAGCGCCCAGACGCAACGTCATGCCCTTCTCGATGGGCTGCGGGTCGCCGTATTCGTAATTGCTGTAGCGCTGATCGATGTGGCCGATCATGAGCGCGACCACCTCGATCATGGCGACGAAGCCGACGTTGGTTCCACCGGCGACGTTGGTGTCGACGATGGTGACGACGCGCTTGTTCTTGGAGTGCGGCGTGATCAGCTTGGCCGTCGCGTTGGGATTGCAGGAGTGGTAGCGGCCATCGACGGCATAGAAATCGGCGACCACCCCGGCAACCGGCACGTGAGTGTAATGATATTTTTCCGGCGTGAGGCGGAAGACGGCGTAATCGCCACCCTTGAACTCGCGCGTCCAACGGATGCGCGGGCCGCCGAGCAGCTCGGGGAATGCAAAGAACTTTTCCTTGATGATCAGCTTGCAGGTTGCCGACATCGAGCCCACCGCAACCCGCGAGTCTGCCGGACAGACTACGCAAGGGCTCGCCGCAGGCAGCGGACGGCATTCCCAGTAGCGGATCTTACGCTCGAACATCTGGCGCGCGGTGTTCAGCGCCGCGGGATCGTCCACCAATTCGGAAAAGTCGATGCCGCTCTTTTTCAGGAATCGTTTCATGCCCGAGGCGCGGGAAGAGAGCCGATTGTCGTAGTTGACATAGCCCAGCAGCTCGGTGACTTTGCGGCTCGATGCAAGTTTGGAAACCCAGGCGGCGTTCTCCAGCTTGCGCGAGTAAAGAGCGCGCACAGTGCGGTCTCCTACCAGCCGCTCGCGGGCGATTTCCCCGGTTTCCCGGACGATGTATTCGTGTGTCATGCGTAGTGAATAATAGCTTCCTTGTCAGTCATCCGATGAGCGTGGCCGCTTTCGCCGGCGGAGAACACCAGGAGCAAATTGAGTAACGACTGTACTTCGGCGGCCGAGAGCTCATCCTGCAACAAGCGCTCGCCAACGCAGTCGAGAAGACGCATGGGATCCTGAACGCGCACTCCATAACGCATCATCGCTCGTAGCTCGCCGTCCCCGTTATCGACCATGTTTCGAATGTCCTCGCGCAGGTGTGTCAACGCCTCGGCGAGCTGCGCGTGCCGCACTTGATTGCGGTAGTACTTCTCGGTGGCGCGATTGAATTCGGCTGCGTTGATCCGCATGGCGTTGCGTTCGCCACTGGCGCTTAGGATGTCGGCAGTCAATCGCTCGGAGGCGCGCTTGCTCTTGTCCGCCAGCCGCCAGCGCAGGTCGCCCAGCAGCAGCGTGGCGCCGAAGTCCTGCATGGTCCCGGTGGCCTCTTCCGCGAGAAATGCCAGCAAGGCGTGACGGTAATCGCTGATGGAGACTCGCAGATAGTCGGGATGGCGCCAGCTTGAGCGCGTGCGCTTGCAGTGGTGCAGGATGCGGCGCAAGAACTCGTTGCGCGTGCGCTTGTGCACGTAAAACGCCGGTAGCCCGGCGGCGCTGAAGAAGAATGGCTGACGACGCTCGCTCTCCGAGGTGGGATCGTCGGGAATCTGCTCGTGTCCAACCGCTCCCTGCAGCGCCATCTGGTAGGCAGCAGCCAGCAGGAGCTGCTGCAGGTCAGTGGCGGGAGCCATGTCGCGGTCGTAGCTGGGAAACAAGCTGTAGTAGCGCGCCTCAAAGCCAGAGTAGCCGGCGTCTTGGATCTGGCGCAGACGCAGTGGCATGTAGAACGACATGCGCCGGTCGACGATGCCGAACTGGTCAAGCTCGGCTGCCAGCCGAGCGATATTTCCCGGCTCGCCGTCCAGGGCCGAGGCGTGCTCGGTGGCAAGCCACGCCACGGGATAGTTGAGCAGCCGATAATCCGGCACGAGGTCTCCGCGCAAGCGGAAGATTCCTGAGATGGTGTTATCGAGCCACACCGGGCCGTAGGGGGTCGCCGGACGCCCGAGCACCTTCAGCTTCGCCTTCTCCTTCCATTCGCGCCACATCAGACGCAGGTGAGTGAAGTCGAGTTCGTGCGGAAGGAAGGCCAGCAAAAGCTCGGGATGAAACTGCGCGAAGTCGATGCGATAGGGAGCGGCGGAATAGGTTCCGACGAACAGCGGCAGAAAGTGTTCGAAGATCTTGATGGCGAGATCGCCCAGCCGCTTCTCTTCCCTCAGTGCGGTCGACGGTTCCTCATTCGCGAGCGCCTGCGATAGCGCGCGGCTGCCCATGCTGACATGAATGCCGTTATTGGCCAGGCTGACGTTCGACGGGCTGGGCAGCACAATAAGGTTGTTGGAGATGATGCCCGCCTCACGCAGTTTGGCGACGGAGTTGAGTTGGCTCCGGCTCAGCACTTGATGGCATAGGTGCATGTACTCGGCTTTGGCCTCGCCGTCCTCCCAGCCGGACAGGCAAGGGCTCATGAACAGCTCGCGATAAAACGCGTCGGAGATGCAGGAGGAAATTTCCGTCTGGCGCACGGGCGGATGCGGCCCGTGATAGACCATTCCCCGTTGCCCGTTCTCGGCAAGTCCAAAGCGCTGATTCGCCCACGACATCAACAGCGTGGTGAAGAGGAAGCGGCGCGCCGACTCACGAGCTACCTGCTCGCCAAGTGAGCGTTGGGGCGTGGCTCCGACCACGTGGAACGACGTCGTCTCCGGCGATGTGTTGTCGTTGGAGAAGTGACCCAGCAGCCGCTCGGCTTCCCTTCGCATGCCCCGCGGCATGTGCGGCTGCGCGCCGATGAGATCGGCCAGCGCCAGCTTCAGGCTGTAGCTTATAGGAACGCGAATCCATTGCTCGCCTTTGTGCTCGATGGTATAGCGCAGGAAATCAGAGCGCATCGGCTTCGATGATGGCTGGGAGTGCAGGCCGAGGTCCGAGCGAAACACTTCCAGCGCGTGCGCACTCAGCCGGCGCTCGGGAAAGCGTATCCAACTATTTTCCCAGACTTCGGCGGAGTCGTTCAGGAACTCTTCGATTTCGATGTAGGTCTGGCGCGGGGCTTCGCCACTGGAGATGCGCTTGGCAAGATTGCCATAGAACTTCGATTCGCGGATGGTGACGGGCAGGTCGCAGAATTGAGACTTTCCGGAGACGACCGCCTGCAACTCATCTTCACTTCCCGCGGTTACATCGCCCGGACCGAAGGGCAATTCGTGCAGCATCAATGACTGAATCAGGTCTACGTGCGAAGGCTTCGGCCTGGCTTCGGTGGCGATGAGCATGAACTCCATGGCCGGGCACACTCCCGGCAGAGTATGTTGCGATTGTCCGCAATCTCGTTAATCTCCCAGTTAATGCCCCGTTAATAGTGCATAAATTCGCTGTGTGGAACCGCTTTCGGAAACGGTGTTGCTAAGTGGTATCACGGGCGTGACTTCTTAATAAAGACAGGAACATGCCAGCACCCGATGAGCGCGAATCTCTATACGATCAGCGATTTCTCACAAGATTGGTGATCAGCCGTTCCTGCTAAACTTGGCGATTGTTGCCCTACGTTCAAAGACCGAGTGGAACGGCGGCCAGGAGCACGTGGCTTGCGTTCCTGCTTTGTCTCACCGCTACTGCTTTATCAGCGCAGTCGGTGCGCTTTGAGGTGAGTGTTCCGGCGGGCGCTCACGCCGGGCCGCTAACCGGGCGCGTATACGTGATCCTGAGCCGGGATGAGGGAAAGACCCTGCTCGGCCTGATTGGCTCCTGGGAGCAAGAGACGCCCTTCTTTGGCGCAGACATATCGGATTTGTCACCGGGCAGCGTAGCGGTTATCGACGGGGGCACGCTCGGCTACCCGCTGAAGAGCCTGCGCGCGGTCCCCGCAGGCGACTACTACGTGCAGGCCCTGGTGAATGTCTATACCGAGTTCCACCGCTCCGACGGCCATACCATCTGGGCGCACATGGATCAGTGGGAGGGCCAGCAGTTCAATAAGTCGCCGGGCAATCTCTACAGCGAGGTGAGAAAGGTTCACCTTGATCCCACCGCGGGCTATGACGTGCAACTGAAGGCTGACCACGTGATTCCTGCCGTGAAGGTGCCCGCTGACACGCAGTGGGTCAAGCACATCAAGATTGAAAGCAAGTTGCTGTCGAAGTTTTGGGGACAGCCCATCTTCATTGGGGCAACTGTGTTGCTGCCCAAGGACTACGACAAGCATCCCGACGTGAGTTATCCGGTTATCTATGAACAAGGACACTTCGGCCTGGAACCGCCCTTGCTCATGGATCCGGAACCGCCCGCTAATGGCTCCAAATGGCGGACGATGGGCTATGAGGGTTTCCAGGCGTGGAGCGGCGACAACTTTCCGCGCATGATCGCCGTCACGTTCCAACATCCCACTCCCTTCTTCGATGATTCTTACGCGGTGAACTCGGCCAACGACGGGCCCTATGGCGACGCGCTTATGCAGGAGCTGATCCCGTACCTCGAGGAGCACTTCCGCATCATCCGTCAACCTTGGGCGCGGGTTTTGACCGGAGGTTCGACAGGCGGATGGGAGTCGCTGGCGCTGGAGCTCTATCACCCCGACTTTTTCGGCGGCACCTGGACAGGCTTCCCTGATCCGATTGATTTTCGGCATTACCAACTGGTCAACATCTATAGCGATCCGAACGCATTTGAGGTTCCGGGATTTGAATGGGTGGCGCGTGAGCGTCCCCTAATGCGTACGGTCGAGGGCCAGGTGATCGAGACCCTCCGGCAGATGAGCCAGCTGGAGGAGGTGGTCGGCTCACGCGGGCGCTCCAGTCTGCAGCTCGAAGCGTGGGAGGCGGTGTACGGTCCGGTTGGCCCGGACGGCTATCCCGAACCGCTTTGGGACAAGCGCACTGGTGTGATTAATCGCAAGGTCGCAGACTACATGCGCGATCATGGCTACGACCTGCGCGAGTACGCCGAGAAGAACTGGCCGAAGATTGGACCTCTGCTCACGGATAACATTTTCATCTGGGTGGGCGACATGGATAACTACTACCTGAACCTCGCGGTATACGACATGGAGGACTTCTTCAAGCAGCATCCCGAGGCGAAGGCGCACTTTGAATACGGGCGCCCGGAGAAAGGTCATGGCTGGTTTCCCTGGACGTTGGCCGACTTCGTGAAGATGATGGCCGGACACGTCGCCAGCCACGCGCCTGCAGGTACCGACCTGCAGAGCTGGCACTACTGAGCAGAGTATGAGCGTCTATCTCTTCACCACTCTGGTGGCATCCGGATCCTTCCTGGCCGGCTTTCTGGGCGCGCTCACCGGACTGGGCGGCGGGGTTGTGGTCGTGCCGATGCTGGCCCTGCTCTTCCATGTCGACATCAAATATGCCATCGGGGCTTCGCTGGTATCAGTGATCGCTACGTCTTCGGGCGCGGCAGCGGCCTATGTGCGCGAGGGGTACTCCAATATTCGCATCGGGATGTTTCTGGAGACGGCGACCACAATCGGCGCGATCGTGGGCGCCTACGTTGCGTTGCTCGTGTCAGGCAACGCGATCGCTGTGGTCTTCGGCCTGGTGCTGCTGTACTCGGCGTATCTTTCGAGCCGCCATCGCGAAGCCTCGGGCGTGGCTATCGAAGCGTCCCCGCTGGCTAACAAGCTGCGGCTCAACGGAACCTACCCCACGCCGAAGGGCGTTGAGCACTACAACGTCACCGGCGTGGTGCCGGGATACGGCCTCATGTTCGGAGCGGGTGTGCTCTCCGGCCTGCTGGGCATTGGTTCAGGTGCGGTCAAGGTGCTGGCCATGGACCAGGCCATGAAAATCCCCTTCAAAGTGTCAACGACAACCAGCAACTTCATGATCGGGGTGACAGCAGCGGCCAGCGCCGGGTTGTATCTCAGCCGAGGTTACATCGCCCCAGGCATCGCCATGCCGGTGATGCTGGGAGTGTTGACGGGATCGCTGGTCGGCGCCAAAGTGCTGGTGAGGGCCAACGTCAAGATTCTGCGTTATGTGTTTGCGGCGGTGATCGTGGTGCTCGGCTGTGAAATGATCTTCAACGGACTCACGGGGCGGCTATGAGCCAACAAGCTTGGACCGATCAGCGCATCGAGATCATCATCGGCTCTTTGCTGCGCGTCGGAGTCATGCTGGCGGCTGCTGTGGTTCTGGTTGGCGGAGTGCTCTATCTGGCCCGCCACGGACACGAGACCATTGAGTACACAGCCTTCCATGGCGAGCCCGAAGCGCTGAAGAACGTTGGCGCAGTCGTCGAGGGCATCGCCACCCTGCAGGCGCGCTCCATCATCCAGTTTGGCCTGCTGCTGCTGATAGCCACGCCAATCGCCCGGGTCGCGTTCGCGGCGGTCGCCTTCGCACTTGAGAAGGACTACATGTACGTTGTGATTACATTAATTGTGCTCGGAGTCCTGCTCTACAGCTTGTTGGGCTCCGCAGGATGATGCGATTATGGAGCGCATTCCTTCAGAACTAACCCAGGAGCAGATTATGGCAGGAGTCACGTTGGCAGATGCCCGCCGCGTCATCGCGGCGGCCGAGAAGAAAGCAGAGGAGATCGGTCAGCCGATGAACGTCGCTGTCGCCGACGAGGGCGGCAACATCGTGGCGCACATCCGCATGGATAACGCGTGGATCGGCAGTATCGATATTTCCATGAAGAAGGCCTACACCTCTCGGGCCTTCGACATTGCAACGAAGGACCTGGCTCAGCACAGTCAGTCCGGCGGGCAGTTCTTCGGTATCCATGCTTCGAACGACGGCAAGATCATGATCTTCGCCGGCGGCATTCCCTTGAAGCGCGACGGCAAAGTCGTCGGCGCTATCGGCGTCAGTGGCGGCTCGGGCGACCAGGACCATACAGTTGCCGAGGCGGGAGCAGCAGCGTTCTGACCAGCATAATGTTACGAAAGCTGAAGGCACACCATGGCAAGTGAAATCTTTGAAGCCATTCGCAATGCGGATGCCGAGCGCGTTTCCCGCCTGATCGCAGCCGATCCTGCGAGCGCCCGTTCGCGTGATGACTCAGGTGTCTCCGCCTTGATGCAGGCGCGCTATCAGCGGCAGATGGCGATCGTCGATCTGCTGCGGCCCGCCGTCGGCGATCTCGATGTCTTCGAGGCCGCTGCCCTGGGCGACACGTCCCGCTTGCGCACATTGCTACAGGAACAGCCTGAGGTGATTTGTACGTTTAGTGCCGACGGCTTCACGGCTCTTCACTTTGCCGCCTTTTTCGCGCAACCGGAGGCGGCAGAAGAGCTGTTGAACAACGGTGCCGACCCCAACGCCGTCGCCGCCAATGCAACGAAGCTTGCCGTAATCAATAGCGCGGCTGCATCCGGCAACGCCGAGTTGGTGAAGCTGCTGTTGCGCGAAGGGGCCAATCCGGATGCGCAACAGGAAGGGGGCTTTACCGCGCTGCACGCGGCGGCACAGCACAACAACGCGGAGATGGTGCAAGCGCTGCTTGACGCCGGAGCCGATGCTTCGGTTCGGACCAATGACGGCAAAACGGCGGCAGATCTCGCCGCGCCGGAAATCGCCGCATTGCTAAAGCGTGGTTGAGTGTCCTGCCGACTCCGGCTGCAGCTGTCCTTGCATCGCATGGCTGCGAAGAATGAGCAGGCCTACCAGGACGGCACAGCCAAGAAACAGCACTCGCATGGCATTGACGTGCAGGACATGATCGCCCAACAGGATACGCACGAGGCCAAATGCAGCACTGCCCGCGCAGAGCGCGAAGTACAGCTTCTCTTTTGTGCAGTCTGAAACCCTGAGCAGCAACAAAAGGGCCGTCGTGACTACGAGATAGATGACAAGCAGGATAAGCCCTTTGGCTTTTGGCGAGGTCAGCGAAAGCGGCTCGGCATGTGAAACGGCGGCCTGGATCCCTGCAACGGCAAGAAAGAAGACCGAGTGGACCAGCGCAATCACGGCCCGCTTGCGGCTGTTCAGGATGGAGAACGATTCCATGATCCTGCCAGCATCATGCATGAGAATCAAACCGACGGGCTGTGATAGAGGTCACATACACGAGGACGAATCTGGCGGCTGGTTTCTAATGTGACCTGGCGTCGGCTTGCCTTCGAACCGGCCAAGCCGATTCCGGCGGCGAGCCCAAGTAGGGAAAATCCCACCCCGGGTGCATTGCAGACTCGACGGCCCGCAAGATGCGGCGCACGGTTTCGCGGCTGAGGGCGAGGTTCTCCTCGGCCTGAAGTTTTTCGGCGAGATGGGAATCATTGAAACCCTGATACTTGCCGCGGGCCAGGCTTACGATCAACTGCTTCTGGGGAAGAGAAACGGCCCAGGGCATGGCGCGTCCGCAATTGCCGTGCTTCACCCAGGCGATGTCATCCGGCTGATAACGCCGTTTGAGCCGCTGTACCTGGCGCTCGCTCAATTGCAGCAGACGGGAGGCTTCGCGTACGCTCAGCCTCCCGCCCGCTGCATTCTCAATCACTTTCACCCGTTGAAACTCTTTCTGAGTCATCGCCACCATCCTTACAGGGTGACAAAGTCTCGTTGCAGTTATGGGGTGACATTATCTTGGAGCATCTACAAGAGCTCCGAAAGAACTTGCCAAAGCTCCTGGAAATCGTTTATCGTCACACCTTCTTATAAGTTTGCTTGGGCGGCTCCAACCGTTCAGGTTAAGACTGGGAAATGCGAATTCTTTCTAACTGGCTAAATTTGCTGCATAACTCTCGTAGATTCAGGGCGTTATCCTGCACCGTCGCATTGCTGTCGGCGACAACCTTGGCATCGATACCAGCCGTAGCCATCAGCCACGCGCGTGTGCATCATCTCCACCGGATCAATAGCCACTCCCTCCATCGGGTCGCTCTCCACTGGAATCCCGTCTTCGCCGGATCACACGAGTTACTGGTGCAGCAGAACATCGAGCTGGACAAGCTGCAACTGCCGCGAATCAACGACGATGCCGAGTTGATCAAGTATGAGACCTCGCAGGAACTGGTTCCGGTGAGCGAATCGGACGCCCTCAAGATCGCTCCGGACCTTCCTGATAACCGTCGTTACTGCCGCTCCTGGACGCGCGACTTCCTGGAAGATTTCAGCCAGGCGTTCTACAACCAGTTTCATGTTCCAATCCAGGTGAATTCGCTGGTACGTACCGTAGAGCAGCAACACACCTTGCGCCGCCATAATCGCTTTGCGGCTCCTGAGGTTGGTGACACGGCCTCGACCCATCTCACCGGAGTTACGGCAGACCTGTCGCGCCGCGGATGGACCAAGCAGCAATATCAGTGGATACGCGATTACCTGGTTCCGCTACACGAGTCCGGACTGGTTGACCCGATCGAAGAGAGCCAGCCCGTCCTGCACATTGTGGTGTATGACAAGTATTCGCCACCGCATGACACCGTGAATGCCGGTATGTCGGAGGCCAGCGAGCCCGGCGAATTTCCGCTCAGTTCGTTTAGCGAGTCTCGATAGAGCAGCATCATCACAGGCAGAAGCCGCCAGTGAATGGCTCTGTAACATGCCGGACGCACGGATTCGGTGTCGTTTCCTTTTCCCTTTCTAGAGTTCCGATTTGGAACTAATCCCCTTGTGGGAGAGGCGCGCCTACCCACGGTCTTCTTCGCTTTGTATTCGTATTATATTGTGGCTTCATGACTTACCTGGCTTTAGAGCTAGCGCTGCAAGTTGGCAGTTCGGCTGCACTTAGACCGGCGAACCCAGCGACTGGATGAAACCAGCGCGGTTGCGAGGAATATCCATGCGCGCCGCTAACACGCCTCTCGGCAAGCCACCGATGCAAACAATCCTTTTGGTGGAAGACGAGGATTCCGTTCGTCAGATCACCCAGTACGTGCTCGAGAATGCCGGGTACCTAGTGTTGGAAGCATCCAGCCCGGAACAGGCCATCGCCATCTTTCGGCATTTCGAAGGCGCGATCAACCTGTTACTGACGGATGTGGTCATGCCTGCCATGAGCGGCGCAGAGCTGGCGGTGCGGTTAAAGCAGATGCGTCCCGGCCTCACCACGATGTTCATGTCAGGCTATGCGGCAGGCGCAGGATTGCAGTCCAGTTTCAATTCGAGCGATTGGTACATTCAAAAGCCCTTCTCCACCGCGACGCTGCTCTCGCAGGTGGCGGAAGCACTGAGTCTGCCGCCCGGCACGCAGGAACAGGGCACTGGCATTCTCTTGCCAATCTAGGCCGCTGGCCAAAGCCACGACACTCACCGCCTCAGAGCGGAAGGAGGAGAAGCCGCAGATGCGGCGACGGCAACCTGCGTCAGGGGAAGGGATTCCGGCACGACCACGATGTCGACTCTTCGATTCATTTGTTGTCCTGCCGCGGAAGAATTCTCGGCCACAGGATGAAATTCTCCATATCCTGAGGCAGAGAGCCGCTCTGGGGAAAATCCGTCCTCTTCGATCAACAGCTTCACGATCGTCGGTGGCGCGCGCGGTGGATAGCTCCCAGTTGGAGGCAAAGGACGCGGTGTGAATCGGCACATTGTCGGTGTGCCCTTCGATGCGAAGTGCGCAGGCCCGACCTTGCAGGAAGCCAGCAATGCGGTGAAGGGTGTCGATCGCCTGCGGCTTGATCTGGGCTGAGCCGCTGTCAAAAAAACCGATTTCGCGCAGGCTGATGATGAGCCCGTCCGGTTCGATCCGCACCGCGACCTCACCGCGCTGGATCTCCGGCGAAAGCAGCTTTTCCAGCTCTTTCTCAATAGCCACGAGATCCTCCGGCTTGTGATTCCTGTCGGCCAGCGCCGGCCGCGGCGGCGGGGTTCTTGCCAGCGCATCCGATGTATGGTGCGCGATCACTCCGGGAGGAGTTGCGGCGGGCTCCGCCGCATGTTCGCCCTGGCGGGCGCGCCCGCTCCAAGTTCCTGGAACGCGGACTGGATCGCCTCGGCGAGCTGGGCCGTCTTTTCCTTGTCGATACGTGCGCAGGCGAACATGACTACAAAGAAGGCGAACAGCAGGGTGACGAAGTCCGCGTAGGAGACCAGCCAGCGTTCATGGCTGACCCGATTGTTATAGCGTCTGGGGCAGTTCATCGCTGAACCTCTATCTGCCGGGGTGCGCTGCGGACTCGTCCTGCAGGAAGCCCAATAGCTTCGTCTCCAGCATGCGAGGATTCATGCCTTCCAAGATGGAGGCCACTCCCTCCAACGTCATCTCACGCACTACCTGCTCCTGGCGAAGGCGTATTCGCAGCTTTCCGGAGCCGGGAAGAAAGAAGAGGTTGGCTGAGCCGACTCCGTATACCGTGGCAACAAAGGCCACCGCGATGCCACGGCCCACCTCGTCGAGGTTATCCAGATGCTGCATCACCTGGATGAGGCCCAGCACTGCGCCGATGATGCCGATGGTAGGAGCAAATCCGCCGGCCGACTCGAACACCCGGGGAATGTGGTCTTCATACTCGGCCTGGTTGTCCAATTCCAATTGCATCATCTTGCGCAGCTCCTCCGGCTCGGTGCCGTCCACAGCCAGCATGAGGCTCTTGCGCAGGAACGGGTCGTGGATATGCGGTCAGTTCAGAGTCGAGCGAAACGATGCCTTCTTTCCGCGCCTTGTTGGCAAAGTTCACCAGCTCGCGGATGACCTTCGTGCGGGTTGAGCTTGCGTTCGAAGAAGACACTCCATCAGGCGGCGGAAGGCGGAGGCGACCACGGACAGCGGAAACTGGAGCATGACGGCTCCCAGCGTTCCGCCAAACACGATCAGGGCCGCGGTGGGCTGCAGGATCTGAGAAATTCGTCCGCCTTCCAGAATCAGCCCGGCGATGATTCCCCCAATCGCTAAGACGAGGCCGGCGAAGCTGCTCTTGTCCACAGGCTATTCCCCGGGTTGAGAAGCCAAAGGCTGCTCCTGGCTATCGTCGCCAATCCGTTCTCGCCAGCGGCGAGCCGTATCGCGGGATGAGCGGCGCAGAGAATCGAGCGGCGAAACTCCCTCACCCGCTCGATGACCTCGGAGACGCCTTCCCGCACCACGACCTTTTCGCCGGTCACCAGGGTCAATACAGTGTCGGGGGCCGCTTCCACGAACTTAATCAGATCGGAGTTGATCGCCAGCCGCGAATTATTCAACCGCGTCAACGGGATCATGCGCATCCTTCAGCACAGGGAGGCCTAAGACAACAAGAACATCGGCAGGCTCGGGGAATGGCTTGAAATTTCGAAGCGCGGCAATATCTCTTTCACCACAGAGTCACAGAGACGCAGAGAAGAGCATACAAGACATCCTCTGCACCTCCGTACATCGAGGCTCACGGCTTGGCTTTGATAAGAGCAATTAGATTCGCCACCTCGTTCATGCCTGAATGAGCGAAGAAAGGAAGCAGGAGATTTCCGCTTCTCGCCCTACACCAAGCCAATACAAAACCGCCTAGTAAAGGGATTACCATTGGGGCGATCTCCAAAGAAACGTGAAAATGTGCGTTGACGTCCAAACCGTGCCATAATCCGAACAGTATTGAACTCACTACTGCGCTCCATCCAAGGCTTGCCCCGAGAACGATCCTCCGGCCTAGAAAAGCTCGATCAAGAAGGGCCATAAGAATTCCTCGAAAGGCAAGCTCTTCGGTCAATCCCGGAGCAGTAACTTGAAATAGATGGTCTTCGAACGTGGGTGCCTGGCCGGGAATCAGGAAATAGAGGGCTACGGTTTCGACCACGAGGATGGGCGCGAGAAACCTGAGTACGTCAGTCCCAGTTCCGGGATTGAAGGTTGACGTTATCCCAAGCTCCCGACGGTCCCAGCCTGCTACTCGGATCAATAAAGTAATGGCGATCAGGCAAACCAGAAGTTCAAGAACTTTTCCGGTCCAGTTGTAGTGACCGGGGATATCCGGGATCCAGGTGAAAATCCGCCGAAGGTCTGTCGCCGTTGCGTAAACGAAAACAAACAATACACTCAGAAATACATATCGTCTGCTCAACGGCGCTCTCAAGCCGCAAAGAGAGAGAACAAGAGCGATGAGGCTGAGTAACGCTGCCGTCGCGATAACACCCATTCAGCATTCCCTTCATTCGGAATGTTGCTGTCGAGAATAGCTGTCCGCCATATACGCCGCGGCAGAGAAATTCGTTCCCCGCTCAACGACGTTACGATATTGACTGGAATTAAAGCCTCCCCCGCTCCCGCCGATGAAAACAGAGAACAAATTCGGTTCCGCCAGCAAGATCCCCCGGCAGCGCAGCTGCGGGAGCAAAACTTGGGCTCCGCTCAAGCACGGTGGAACGATAAAAAGGAGCTGTTCCATGGCAATTAGCATCTTGAACAACATTCCATCCCTGGCTGCGCAGAACCAGTTGTCGATTACGCAGATGAACCTGCAGAAGACGCTGTATCAACTGTCGTCCGGTTCGCGCATCAACTCCGGCGCCGACGACGCCGCCGGCCTGGCCATCGCCGATGGCCTGAACGCCAACATCACCGCCCTCACCCAGTCGGCGCAGAATGCGACCAACGGCGTGGGCAAACTGCAGGTCGCCGACGGCGCCCTTTCCCAGATCACCGCCCTCCTGAACCGGGCTGTGACCCTGGCCACGGAGTCAGCCAACGGAACCGTGAGTGACGGTTCGCAACGCGAAGCAATCGACACGGAATTTCAGTCCATCAAGGCCGAAATCGACCGCATCGGCACCAATACGACCTACAACGGAACCGCCGTGTTCCAGGGCGGCACCGCCAACTATAGCCAGGCGATCGTGTCCGACGCGAACGTCGGCGGATTGGGCAACCAGACCGCGGTCACCGGACAACTGCTGCTGAAGGGAGGCACGGGCGGCACCGCCTTCACCTTCACTTCGAACGCCTCCGATGCCACCGTGGGGGACCTCATCAACGACATCAACACCAACGGCAACGGGCTGATCGCCTCACTCGATGCCCACGGCAATCTGGTGGTGACTGACACCAAGAACCGCGGGGTCGACGCCACCAGCGAGTTGCAGGACAACACCAGCACCCTGAAGATCGGGGGCGACAGCAACGTCGCCACCATTACCGCAGCGCCGACGAATGCTTCCAGTATGGACATCTTCCTGAGCGACTCGACAGCCGTAGGAAGCAGCACCATCTCCGTGGCGCTGAACCAGCTCGATAGCGGCGACTTGAACGGCGCCAGCATCGCCAATGACGACCTGCTGAGCGCCGGTACTGCACAGACCGCCCTGACCGACCTGAACACGGCAATCGCTCAGGTGGCGGCCCTGCGCGGCGACGTCGGCGCGGGCATTAACCGGCTGCAGGCGGCCACCAACGTGATCAACACCCAGACCCAGAACCTGAGCTCGGCCGAGAGTAGCATCCGTTCGGCCGACATGACCCAGGTGGTGGCCAACCTCACGCAGTATTCCATCCTGAGCCAGACCGGTATTTCGGCGCTGTCCCAGGCCAACCAGATGCAGCAGAGCGTACTGAAGCTGCTGCAGTAGTTCCCTCCCAGGTTGCAGGGCCCGCTCCTGCAGCGGCTTTGCACGGGGGAGAAGGTGGGGCTTCGCGGCCCCCCTTCTCCCTGTCACATTAGGGTTCTCTCAGGGTTCGTGGCACGCAGCTTGCCGTCCCCCAGAGGGAAGGAGTGGTGAATTCCAGTGAGCACTTCCGGCGTCTCCGGCATACTGTCCACCATCAACGATGCCTTCAGCGGCAAGACCAGCGGCATCGACGTAAACTCCGTGGTGAGCGCCCTGATGCAGGTGGAGGAACAGCCGGCAACGTTGATGCAAAGCCAGCAGTCGGCGATCAACCTGCAAATCAGCACCTTGGGTACGATCGCCTCGCAGTTAAGCCAGTTGCAGACGGCGGCGCAATCTCTGACCGACGTTTTCGGGGCGCTCAGCCAGAAGACGGTGACCTCCTCGGACCCGACGATCGTGACGGCGACGGCGCAAAACAGCGCGGTCAGCGGAACCCACAGCATCGTGGTCAGCCAGCTGGCCACCGTGTCGTCCAGCTACTCCGACCCGATCGCCGATCCCACCAGCCTGGGTGGAACCACGCTAAGCGTCGCCTACGGCGACCCGAACAATCCCACCAAGACGGACACCATCACGCTGCCCGATACCCTACAGACCCTGCAGGATGCAGCCGACGCGATCAACAGTTCAGCCGACAACACCGGGGTGTCCGCCAGCGTGGTGAGCGACGCTAATGGCCAGCGCCTGGTCCTGACCAGCAAAACGTCGGGAGCGGATGGCAACATCACCGTTACCGGACCGGTTACTTTTGCCCAAGGCGTGGCCGGCCAGGACGCCCAGCTCACGGTAGACGGCGTTCCGGTCGATAGCGCGACCAATACGATCACCGGGGTGATCGCTGGCGTCACCTTGCAGTTGGCGTCGAGCGCACCCGACAGCCAGGTGCAGATCGGGATCGCCCCCGACACCACCACCGCGGCCACCGCGGTGAGCGACTTTGTCAACGCTTACAACAGCGTGATGCAGACCATCAATGCACAATTTACCTCAGACAGCTCGGGCAATGTGGGGCCGCTGGAGGGTGACGCCTCGCTGCGCACCCTGCAGTCGCAAATGCTGGAGCTTGCGGGCTATTCGGTAAGCGGCACCGGCCAGTACGTGAATTTGCAGTCGCTCGGGGTGGAGATGCAAGACGACGGCACCCTGCAGTTGAACACCAGCGTGCTGCAAAACACCCTCACCACCGACTACGCCGATTTTCAGAATTTCTTTCAGTCAACTACTCCCGAGGGCTACGGCAAGGCCATCAATACGATGCTCCAGCAGATGACCGACCCCACTTCGGGTGCGGTGGGTTTGGACACCCAGGGACTGCAGTCCGAGAGCAACGACCTGACGCAGCAGATCAATGACTTCCAAAATCGAATGACGGCTGTGCAGCAGCAGCTGACCACGCAATACAGCGCCCTGAACGTTCTGCTGCAGCAGTATCCCGCGGAGATGCAGCAGATCAACCTGCAACTTTCAGCTCTGAATCCCAGCACCAGCAACCAAGGCTGAGTTTGACAATGAAACTTCCCAATGCCGCGCTTGCCTATCGGGAAGCCGTGTTGTTAGGAGCAACTCCGATCGGCATGGTCGTGCTGCTTTACGATCGGATGGTGCAGGACATTCATAATGCGGTTGCCGCCTTGAAGGCCAATGACGTGGAAGCCCGGTCGGCGCATGTCAACCATGCGCTGCTGATCCTGCAGCAACTGCAAGGTACGCTCGACTTCGCCGCCGGAGGACCGGTGGCGCAGCAATTGGACGCCTTCTACAGCCACATTCGCGGCAAGCTGCTGGAAGCGCAGATCCGCCGGTCGCCCGACATGCTGTTGGCCCAGGCACAAGCCATTGCGCAGGTTCGCGAAAGTTGGGCGGAAGTCGAAGCTGGCTTGCCTCCATCCTCGACTGCTGTACCTTCGAGCGCGCCGGATGCGCCAACCATTGAGACGCCGGCTCTGAGCTTCGGAGCGTAGGTCTCATTCCGAATCGGGGCACCCCATCCCGGCGTCCTTTGCCGGGGTGGGAGTGCTTCGCACCCTCAAGCTTTGTATCAGGGTACGGCTTCACAGGCTGCCGAAAAACGTGGGTTGACGAGGAACCGCGTCAGGGCACGACCTTGGTCGTGCTGAAAAGTGCTTTATTTTTCGTATCGCGATTTCGACTTTTTCAGCAGCCTGTTCAGCCGCGCCGAACGGCGCCCATTCACTCCTTCGGCTTTTAGCCCCCTGCTGCCTTTCGCTGGCCACGGCGCCGCGCGTCCGTCACACACACCTGTGACAAACTCGCATGGTCGGCACTGCTCAGATGGGTAAAATTGGGTTGATGAGGACAAGGGAGGTTTGTCGCTCTCTGACTTGCGTCCTTGCTAGGGGGCGTGACGCCATCCAATCGTCATAGCGCCTGTTGGCCGCTGTTAACAACTTCTGAAATACACCAATCCGTTCGTCCTGAAGAAATAGCACTTAAGTCCTTATTTCGTAAGATTTTGCCTATAAACCGCACGCACTCAAGATTTTGCGGACCAACTTTTCAACTTACCCAATACTTTCAAGATTTTACGGGTATACCGGGGGGAGGGGGTACCGCACTTGTCGGGTGCCAGAGGTCAGTTGTCCAGAGAGGCGGAAGATGTTAGTTAGTAGTTACATGGGCGAGGAACGGCAGCCGAGACCACAAACCGCCGCCCGAGCCGGAGCCCGGGCGGCTGGTCACCTGCCGAACCAAGTCGCGCGAACTCTACTTGCCCGGAATGTAGCTCAGGTCGGGACGGAACTGGATGATCTCGCTGGTCGCGTGAATCACAGAGCCGTCAAAGCCTTCTACGATGGAGTCGGCCTCAGCTTGTCCGAAAGCTTCCTGCAGCATGTCGCGGAAGGGTTTGACGTTCGGCAGGTCTTCGAACCCCGCCCAATTCTCGTGCGGCATCACCAGTACCCAGGTGTCGTCAGCTCCGCCATTGGCCAGCACGTACCACTCGTAGTTGTAGGGCCATTTGGTCTTCACTGCTGCATCGTGGGCACGGGAGACGGCGCTGCGAAACGCCGAGGCCTTTCCGTACTTCAGTTGAAAAACGACCACTTCCTCGTACTTCAATGGCAACTGCGAAGCGGGTGGATTGCTCATCTTCGGCAGGAACTCGTAGAAGCGAATCTTCAGCGACTCGACGTAGTTGCCGATCACCTTGTTGTACTCGGCAAGGTCCTGATCTTCGGGAATGGAGGGCTTGTCGAAGTCGGCCCAGTGCTGCGGCGGCTCTCCCACAATGTAGGTGTTAGTGTCGTCGCCGCTGATGATCTGCCACACCAGCAGCGGCATCTTGTCGTTCTTCTGCTTGTGCCAGGCGGCCTTCTGCTTGCGGCCATCTTCGTACTGCGGGATCATGCCATTCTTCGGCGTCTGAAACTCAAGTTGAAGGATGGTACCGGGGTTGGACTGTGCTACGAGCGCGGGTACAAACAAAACGGCGAATACAACAGCGGACAACAGGCGAAATACTTTCATCTCTTCTCCTATGCTCAAATTGTGGAAACAGGCTCAGCGTGAATTGCCGAGCAAACCTGGAAGTTACGCGGCCGGGCCGGAGGTGCGGGCCTCCGGCGTTACAGATGGGGAAGGGCAGCTTTGGTGGGTAATGATGTTATGGATTGCAACCGCCGTCAACAGTTATTTTGTTAGGCAGGAGTTGCCCCGGATGTGCGCCGGCCGGAGGCCTCGGCGTCACAAGAGGTTGTGATGGGGCCTGGACGCATGCGATATCATGAAGCTATGCCGGAGCACGCTGGCTCAGCAACTTCGAAGCCGCTTCATCCTTTCCAAACCGACGATCCGCGCCTTCATCCCATACATGACAAGGTCATGGCACAGGAACGGCTCTCCACGCAGGATGCTCGGGCACTGTACGCATCAGGGGACATGCTGGCCATCGGCTGGCTGGCCAATTACGTTCGCGAGCGGATGCATGGCGACACGGCGTATTTCAATGTCAACCGCCACATCAACTACACCAACGTATGCGTGGCTGCATGCCGCCTGTGCGCCTTCGGCCGAAAAAAGGATGCGTCCGGCGCCTACACCATGGCGCTACAGGAAGTGTGGGAGACGGCGGCGACGGGCTACACCGAAGCGGTCACGGAGTTTCACATCGTCGGCGGACTGCACGCTGACCTGCCGTTTCAGTACTACCTCGACCTGATCGCCGGCTTGAAGGAGCGCTTCCCGCAAGTCCACCTCAAGGCCTTCACCATGGTCGAGATCGCGTTCTTTGCGCGCATCGGAAAGACCACGCCGCGCGAAGTGCTGCTGAAGCTGAAAGAAGCCGGCCTCGATTCGCTGCCCGGCGGGGGAGCGGAGATCTTTTCTGACCGCGTGCGGCACATCATCTGCGATCACAAGATCGATGGCGACGACTGGCTGGAGATTGCGCGTGCCGCGCATGAGATCGGCCTGAAGTCGAACGCGACCATGCTCTATGGCCATGTCGAGAATGATGAAGATCGCGTCGACCATCTGCTGAAGTTGCGGGCGCTACAGGACGACACGCACGGCTTCCAGACCTTCATACCGCTGGCGTTTCATCCCGAGAACACGCCGCTGCAGCATCTGCCGAAGACCACGGGCATGCTCGACATGAAGCAGATCGCGGTCTCGCGCCTGGTGCTCGACAACTTTCCGCACATCAAGTCGTACTGGCAGATGGTGACGCCGAAGATGGCGCAGATTTCGCTGCGCTTCGGCGCCGACGACATCGATGGCACCGTAGTGGAAGAGAAGATCTATCACGATGCAGGCGCGACAACTCCGCAGGGCCTGCGCCGCCAGGACCTGATCCGCCTGATCACCGAGGCCGGACGCGTTCCCTTCGAGCGCGACACGTTGTACCGGCCGGTGGTGCGCACGGAGACAACGGTGACAGTGGCGGTGTAGCGCCTACTTCTTCTGCTCCGGCGCGAGACGTTTCCCGCCGGGCATCGGAGGCCAGCCCAGCGACACCCCTGCATGAACGCGATCGCGTTCTCATAGCGCTTGCCCTTCTCATCGATGATGGCGAACCTTCGTGGATGTTGCGCTGAGCCACTCCACAGCGAAAACGCCGCATACTCGCCGTCGCGCCGCAGGATATAGAAGCTCATGTCGACGTACTGCAGCTTCTCCATGTTGCCGTTAAAGTTGCGCACGATGCGCTTGAGCGCATCCATGCCTGCGTCTTTGGGCGACATGCCGTGACGCATGTTCTCGACGATGGTGTGCGCGCCGCAAATCTTGATGTTCTCCTCGCCATTGCCGGTCGCGCCTGCCGAGCCTACATCCTGATCGGTGTAGCTGCCTGCGCCGATAATCGGCGAATCGCCAGCGCGGCCAGGAATCTTCCACGCCAAGTCCGCTGGTGGTCGTCGCGCCGGACATCTCGCCTTTGCTGTTGACTGTCGAGCAGTGGATGGTGCCGGTCGGTGGATTCAGCACGCGCTCGATCGCCGCCATACGAAAGCTCGGCTCGATTCCGATCTTCGTCGCCAGCTTGTACATGTGGTCGATGAGCGGATTGTCGAGCTCGCTCAGATTGCCGGCTTCGTCTGGGAACTTGAAGTTCGGGCTGGCCAGGCCTGGTCCCCACCAGTCGTCGTTCGACATCGTCTCGCGCCACAGTTGCCAGGTCTTGCGCGAGCGCTCGGTCAGCAGGTTTTCCTTGGGGAAGCCCATCACCAATCCGAAGTGGCTGGCGCCTTCGCCGACCAGCATGACGTGTCCGGTGTGCTCCATCACCGTCTTTGCCAGCAGCGAGACATTCTTGATGTCGTGCACGCCCGCCACCGAGCCCGCCATGCGCGTGGGTCCGTGCATGCAGCAGGAGTCCAGCTCGACCACGCACTCTTCATTGGGCAGACCACCGAGTCCAACGCTGTCGTCGTTAGGATCACCCTCCGGCCCGGTGATGACCTGCATGACGGCGTCGAGCGTGTCGCCACCGCTGGTGAGCACGGCGTAGCCGCGGTCGAGATAGTTGTAGCCGTTGTGCGCGCAAATGATGACGGGCGCTTTCGGCTTGGTCGACGGAGCATGGTTCTCGGTCTGGTAGTCAGGCGCTTTGGCTTGGCCGTGCAGGTCGAGAGCTAGAGAGGCAGAACCTAAGGCAGTGGTGGCGACAAATTCGCGGCGCGTGAATTTCATGGCGGCTCCTGATCGGGATCGAAGTCAAGCAGGATAGCACGTGAGAGCAGTGGACAGTGGTTAGTGGATAGGCAAGACCCGTCTGAGCAAAACCAGCTTGGGTAGGGCGATACAAGAATCCCACCCAAGCCAAAAGAAGGCTTTGATGGGGAGACTGCGCCGGTTAGAGTCTATGGTTCGCTTACACTGCTACCTTCATCGGCGTGTTCTGGTCAGCGCGGAAGCGCAGCAGAGCGGCGATGCGGCCGATGCGGTCGAATTCCTCGTTGTTGTCGATCCAGAGAATGTCGATGTTACTGCGAAGGGCGTGGCCGACGATGGCGTCGCCGATGTCTTCCAGCTGCGTGTTAGGCTTGCCGCAAACCGCGCACTGCGCCGCATCGTGCATATCCATGTGGCTGCAGTGGTAGCACTTCACGCCCGGGGCCTGGAAGTTCGAACCCAGCAGCAGCGTCTGCACCTCGCCGGCCTCCAGCGAACGAAGGACCCGGCGCAGGCCTATCGCGCCGTTCCCATTGCGGTGGGCTTCGCCGACGATCTCAGTGATCAGCCGCTGCTTTTCTTCGTCGTCGTGTTCGGCGATTCTCTGCAGCGCTGTCTCTTTTACCTGTTCTGGGGTGGCAACTTTCGGGTCGATACGGAAGTGCCCAATGAGCTTCTGCTTCGAAGCGGTATGAAGGTGAAGCTCGATCTCCGGCCACTGCCCGTCGTGACAGCCGATGAGCAACTGGTCGAAGCCGTTGCGCTCGCAGCGCTCCTTGAGGTAATCAGCAATCCCCTTGAAGTGCTGAGCGACCTCGTTCAAAACGCGGCGGTCGGCATGTCCGGCGTCGTATCCGGCAAAGCCGTCGCTTTTGCCACGCCGAGTTAGCTCGTTGATGAAGTCCATCTCCTCGGTAATTTCGCCGTTGGCCATCTTGAAAACACGGGCCTTGCTGCGGTCGGCGAGAACGATCAGCGTCTTGCGTCCCTCGCGCAACAGCGCCGCCAGCGGCTTGAGGTGGAAGCGCTGATTGAAGATCACTTGCGTCTTCCGCAGATGCGGCGGAAGGTCGAACTCGCGCCAGAAGTTCTGTCCGGCGCAGGCGAAGATAGCTTTGGCCCTGCCGCCGTTACCATGTAGCGCTTCGACCAGCGCACTGATGCGCTCCAGGTCGGCCCGCGCGCAGCCATCCTTACCGTTTTTTTCGGCTTCGCGCTGCGCATTGCGCAACATGTCTTTGACCAGGATCGACTCGCTGCGATGGGAACGATCCTGCGGAGGAGCGGGCTGGTAGTAAAACGTGACGGCACAGGTTTCCGGAGAGTGGAAATTGGCCAATTCACGGATTTCATCGCGTGCAATCATTCCGGTTCTCCTGATGTGAATTTTGGTGTGACAAGAGACCCGGCCTGGCGGCGTTGCCGTCAAGCCGTCCTTGCATATTCGACGAGCTTGTCCTTCAGTGGATCACGCAGGGGCAAGGCCGTTTGCAGGTGATCGCGGGCGCTACGGATGTCGGCCCGAACCTGCTCCGCCGGGTGACTCGTAATGTCTGCTATTTCATCGATGGTAAAGCCTTCAATGGTATAGAGGATGAAAGCTTCACGTTGGTTGCGTCCGGCATCGCGCAAGGAGCGTTCGACGCGTTCGATCAGTTCGTTGCGGGCCGCGAGATCTTCGGGAGTTTGCGCCGTGCTATCGACAATCGCGCTCTCGACATATACAGGTTCTTCAGTCTCGTCGAACTGTGCCGACGGTTCACCCGGCTTGTGGGCTTCTTCCGTCGCGGACCCACGCTCCAGCGAAATGCGGCCTTCGCCGCCGCTGGACGAAGCTAATCGGTCGATCGCCTCCAAGGCGAGCCGGTACAACCAAGGCTCAAGACGCATGCGCTCAGGCTTGTCGTGATGCTCGCCCAAGGCGTTGGCGATCGCTTCGCCAATCACGTCATCCACCGGCACCTCATCCCGCCGGAGACGCCCTTCGCTCTCGCGGTGCGCCAGTTCGCGCTCAACAAAGCGCTGCAGGCGAGGAAGGTTGGCGTCGATGTAGGTGGAGATGTCAACCTGGGAGACAAGTTGGGGCTTCACGACCGCCATGGTGTGCTCAAACGGCACGGTATCGATCGCGGCACCGCGCGGACTGCGCCGCCGCGGCCACTTGTGCTGATTGCGCAACAACTCCTTGTGTTTCTTGAGCTGCTCGGTCAGCTCGGCGAACGCGGTTCTTACCGTTGCCGAGATTGTGTCGCCCTTCTCCTGCGCTGCCAGTTGTCCCGTGGGCAGCCGCAGGTTGAGCGAAACTGCAAAGCCGGAGCCAGAGTTCTCGGCGATGCTGCCCTTCAGATGCACCAGACCGCGGCGAAACACCGCTAGCAGTCGATCCAGCTTGTCGGCTTGTTGTTGTAGCAGGTTCTCGAGATCGGAAGTCTTAGCGATTTTGTAGCTGAAGTGGACGTTCATCGAAATCCTCTCCGGACAGTGGGTACTGCCCGCAGCTACAGTCCTTTGTTAAGTCAATTTTACTACTCTCGTAAAGAGGGGGACCAGAAACCAGGCGTTGCTTTGCCGGAAACGGGGCCATTGTGGGAGCCCCTTGGGGCCTCGCCTATGGGCAAAAAACTCTTTGGGCCCGATCAGCCAGACGAGCCAAAACCTTTGCTGCCCCGAGCAGCTTCGCTGAGCTCCGATTCCACCACGCCGCCCGCCAGGAATGGATGCTCCAGCAGCTGGGCGATTTTGTCTCCCTTGCGAACCGTATACGGCTGCTCGCCTAGGTTTTCCATGAGCACAATTATCTCGCCCCGGTAGCCCGCATCGATTACCCCGGCGTTGCACATGAGACGCTTCTTTGCTAGTCCCGAGCGGGTTTTGACAATCGCACCTGCCTTGGGCTCGAACTCGATAGCAATGCCGGTATGAACGCCGGCGGCACCGTGAGCATCGATCGTCAAGTCCTCCGACGAGTACAGGTCATAGCCTATGTCTTCTCCGGGATGCGCCACTGTCGGCAGGATGGCGTCGGGTGAAAGCTTCGTCACTTTGAGCATAAGGGTGATTGTGCCAGAAAGACGGGATGGGTACATGTTCCTCACGATGCTGGTCGTAAGGGACGCAGGCTTCTTTCATGCGGCCTCTCATTCTTGGCTCTTCGCTCTTGGCTCCTGGCCCTTGGCTTTAGGCCTCGTTCCAACAACGATAGAATCAACTTATTTCGGCCCGAACAATGCCTTCCCACCTGTCGCAAACTAAGGTTCGAGCTCTTCGGCGGGCGCTGCTGGCGTGGTACCAGACGCACCGTCGCGATCTGCCATGGCGTAAGGACAGCGATCCCTATCGCGTTTGGGTTTCCGAGGTCATGCTGCAACAGACCCGAGTGGCCGCCGTTCTGGAGCACTATGCAAGGTTCATGACGCGCTTCCCTACTGTCGCTACGCTGGCACGGGCGAGAGAGCAGTCGGTGCTCGCAATTTGGAGCGGGTTGGGCTACTACCATCGCGCACGCAGAATGCATCAGGCGGCGAAGCTCATCGTCCGCGAGCGCGCGGGGCAATTTCCTTCCTGCGCGGAAGACTGGCTGCAACTGCCGGGCATCGGGCGCTACACGGCAGCGGCCATTGCTAGCATCGCCTTCGGCGAGGCTACCGCCGTGGTCGACGGGAATGTCGAGCGGGTCTTGGCTCGGCTTTACGGCGCTGCGATGGAGAATGGGCGAGCGTGGGAGCGAGCACAGGCGCTACTCGACCGCAAGCGGGCCGGAGACTTCAACCAGGCAATGATGGAGCTGGGCGCAACCATCTGCACCCCGAAGGTGCCGAAATGCCCCTCGTGCCCGCTGGCCCCCTTCTGCCGGACGCAGGGCGAGCACCCTTCGGCTCGGCGGGCGCTACGAAAGAGCAGGCAACTCATGTACGCGCTGGTGGTCAGGCAAGCTGCGGTATTGCTGGTCAGGCGCGCGCCAGATGCGCAGCTGATGGCCAGGATGTGGGAGATGCCACAGCTAGCCGAGCCCCCCGCAGACGCAGCGCCGATTGCTCGCCTGCGTCACTCGATTACCGATACCGATTACGCGGTGTCTGTCTTTCACGTGGAGGAACTGACCGTGCCGAATTCCGGCTGGTTTACGCATCAGAAGTGGAGGCGAATGGCCTTGACCGGACTGGCGCGCAAGATTCTGGCTAAGGTATGTGCCAGCTCGGCCTGAGTCGCCACTCGCGTCTGCGGAATCCAATTCGGTTGGAGGTAATGAATGCATGCTCTCGAAACCGGGGTGATTGCTCCGGATTTCACCTTGCCTGGGCTTGATGGCAAACAGATTTCGCTTAACGATGCATTGAAGAAAGGGCCGGTATTGCTCGCCTTCTTCAAGGTGAGCTGTCCGGTTTGCCAATATGCCTTTCCCTTCTTCGAGAGGATCTTCCAATCGAACCGTTCCGGCAATATCACGATCCTGGGAATTTCTCAGGATGGCCCGGAGAAGACGCAATTATTTGTGGACGAGTATGGCGTGACTTTCCCGATTGCGATCGACGGCGAATCCAATGGCTACGCGGTGTCAAACGCCTACGGTCTGACCAACGTTCCCACCACCTTCCTGATCACGCCGGCCGGCGACATTGAAGTCTCGTCCGTCGGCTGGTCGAAGCGGGATGTCGAAGCTAGCCATCGGCGGCTCGCCGGGTACTGTAATCAGCTGCCTTTACCGATCTGGCGGACCGACGAAAGCATTCAGGAATTCCGCGGGGGTTGAAGCTCCAAGAACTGATCTGCGGTCCGCAGAACAAGGTCAAGAAAAAGCGTTAGCCACGGATTCACGCGGATGAGCACGGATCAGAGGTGATCTTTGCATTTCGCGGAATCTGCGTGCGATCATTCTTGGAGGTTGCCTCTGGCTCGGCGCAGAAAGCGGCATAGGTTGTCAGCGGCCTATCGGTGAGTTACCCTCCAGTGCGTGTCCCGCTTGGATGAACTGTTCATGGAAGAAGCGCTACGCGAAGCGCACCGTGCGCTGGCGCTGGGTGAGGTGCCCGTGGGAGCTGTGGTGGTTCGTGACGGCCAAATCGTGGGGCGCGGCTGCAACCGGCCAATTAATTCCAACGACCCGACGGCGCACGCAGAGATTCTGGCCTTGCGCGAGGCCGGCTTCAAAGCCGGCAATTACCGCCTGCAGGATTGCGACCTTTACGTCACCGTGGAGCCCTGCGCGATGTGTGCCGGAGCGATAACCCATGCGCGCATCCGGCGGCTGATCTACGGAGCGGAGGACCCGAAGGCCGGCGCTGTGCATTCGGTTTTGCAGGTGCTGAATCACGCGCGCCTCAATCACCGGGTCGATGTGACGTTTGGCGTGCTCGCGGCGCGCTGCATGGAGCTGCTACAAACGTTCTTTCGCGAGAAGCGGAAAGCGGAAACAATTTGAGGCGTTCAATCGTACATGGAGTCGGTCGCGTATACGGAGTTGGCAACGATGGAAACAACCGGCGAAGTCACAATCCGTCCCTTAACTCAGTCAGATTCCCGGGAGTGGTTGGCTCTGCGAATAGTTCTTTGGCCGGACGGCGCAACTGAGCACGCGGACGAGATACAAGCCTTCTTTGACGGCAAGCTTGAGGAGCCGGTCGCCGTGTTCGTGGCGGAGTCCCCCGTTAAGGAGATCCTGGGCTTCGCCGAGCTGTCTATCCGTTCGCAGTGGCAGGGTATCGAGCGTGAAAGAATCGGATATGTCGAGGGATTGTTTGTAAGACCAGAGGCTCGGGGCCGCGGAGTCGCACGAAAGCTACTTCAGGAATCGCGTCAATGGGCGAGGCGGGAAGGCTGCACGCGGTTTGCCAGCGATCGGGCAGAGAGAATCATCTTCGACAAGCGTTTCTAAGGCGTGGGTCAGTCGGCGACTTGAGACATGTGAAGCTCGGCACCAGCCCGCCGGTGCATGTATCTGATCATTGGCTGCAATGCCGGTTACGCAGGCTTTTGCTAAACTAGCCTTGCTGGCAACTCCAGCGAGATGCAACCGCGCGCGGAGAGGTGCGTGAGTGGTTGAAACGAGCCGCCTCGAAAGCGGCCATACCTGAAAGGGTATCGGGGGTTCAAATCCCTCCCTCTCCGCCATCTAAATAGAAACTCCTTCAAGCCCGAGGTCCCCCTCTCCACGCCGTGCCTACTGCGTGAGGCGAAGTAGTATCTGCGCGGCGATGGTCTGGAAGACCTGCTGAAGCTCCTGTGAGCACTGCGAAGAAGGGCAATGCGTAGCGAAGACGGCCATGCCTACCGGCTGGGAGGAATCGTAGCTGGAGCTGGCGGGATCATTGGCGATCTGCTGGAGAAAGGAAGTGTCTACGGACGAGCCCAGGCCGATCGAGTACACGTACATGCCTTCGGCGCGCATGGCGTTGGCGGTTTGCAAGGCGCGATAGCGTGCGTCGGCGGCAACATTGGCAGCCGTGAACTGCTTGGTCGTTCCATCAATGGCTGAAGTGAAACCGGCCAGGTTCTTCAGACAAAAGTTCGAAGGGCTCCAGGTGAACACACCGTGGTTGTAGGTTACGGTTGCCAGAGAGGTTCCGGTCGTAGGACTGAAAAATTGGATGGTATTGCCGCTGTCGTAGCCGCCGTAATTGTACAGAGTCATAGTGCCGTTGCATGAAAGAGTGTCCTGGATAACGTTCACATAGCCATCGGTAAAGTACACGCCGACTTTCACGACGTGTTGGTCGGGGTCTACCGGCACACTTTCGATTTGACTCTTGCCGAGGGTCAATCCTCCCGGGCCAAATGTGCCGCCGGTGAAGTGCCCGCTGAGTGCATTGGCGGCGTTGGTGATCGGGGTAATGAAATTGGTGCCGATGGGAACGTCTACGGTTGCGTTGGACGCAAAGCTGACCATCGCTACCTCATCCTCGGCGTTGTCGAAGTAGTTGACGAAGGTCCCCACCGCAGGTGGCAGCGCCGCCGCCCCGCCATTGGTCTGCATCGAGCCGGAGCGATCAAGCACCAACGACATGACCAGCTTGCCGCGCGTGGCCTGTGCGCTGTCGCTCACCGGCAACGTGCGATAGTCGGGCAGCAGGGCCATGAATTGCGTTTTGATGGTTGCTGTGGCGTTGACGGTGACGAACTTCTGTCCATTCGCATCCGTGCTGAAATTTACGGTGACACTTGGCGGAGCCGCATCCAGCGAGGTCGCGCGGTAGTTGGCGTTGAACGAGTTTAGTGCCAGGGTGCGCGCCGTGTCCTGCCCCTGCGACAGGTTACGCATCGCCGTCAGGCAGGCGCCATCGACCGCCTTCGAAAGCTTGGCCTTGGTGACGTAGGCGAACCCTATGTCGACTGCCAGGCCCAGGGCCAGAATCAGCGATGACAGTACAAGAGCGAAGAGCACGAGGGTCTGTCCCCGATCATCGCGAAGGTTAGCGAGCTTTCGCCGGTGTCTCATGTCAGCGCTCCTCGTCAGTAATAACCAACGTCGTACAGTTGCGACGGCACAATCGTCGCGTTCAGGAGGCTTCCCACCGGCGTGATGGAGTGGTAGGTGTAGAAGACCTCAGTGATGAACACCGTTTGGCCCACCTGCGGAGTGGCGTTGACGGGCAACGTCACCGTGCCTCCGATCAAGCTTCCGATGCGGCTGCTGGCCGCCAGCCCGCCCAACGCCGATTGCCCGGTCAGCTTCAGCACGTTGTTGTTGTTGTAGACGGAAGAAACGATGACCCGTCCATGGCCGGTAAAATCCAGAGGAGGCGAGGCTGTCATCACTGCGGCTGCGGTGTCCGGCAGACTGGTGCCGCGTGAGGCCAGCGCGCATCCTTCTCCCGTGAGGTTCACGATCACCTGGTCGACAAACAGGACGCGGCTCACGTCGATCACGCCGAACATGATGATGAACAGCACTGAGGCGCACAGCGCGAACTCCAGCAGCGCCTGGCCGGATTCATCCCCCATCCACTTGCTTCGTTTCGGGCTGCGCTTCGCTTGCGGGAACATTGTCTTCGCCTCTTCAGTTGCTGTTGCCTGGGGGAAAGGGCTCATTGCGGAAGGTGGCGGAGACGGTGGTCGTATAAACACCATTATCGAAATACTGACCAATCAGCGCCGTCATCAGCGGCAAGTTGGCCGTCAGTGATATGGTGACCGTGTCCCCCGGTCCACCGGCATTGTTGTTCCCTCCGTTCACGCTGGAAATGTGAATATTGGAAACGTCGAGGCCCATGGCCGCGTCTTGAGCGACCTGGGTGATCGAGGCCGCACGAGAAAGATTGTGGCCGGGATTGTTTGGGTCGGGCAGGTGATTGCCCGTCATGGCATAGCGTCCCGCCTCGCGTACCGCATTTTGCAACGTGAGTTGGCCATACATCAGGCAGGCAAACTCGAAGCAGCCAAAAACGACGGTGAACAGCAGGGTCGCTACCAGGGCGAATTCCATGGTGGCGCTGCCTTCCTCACCTGACGCCAATGGTTCGAAGGCTCGGTCCGACACTCCGTGACCGTGAAGACGAGTCATCTATACGTTTCATCGGCAACAGATGACAAAAGCTTCACAGGCAGGCTTAAGGTGTACGCTCAAAGACCACGGCGACTTTGTCCTCGTAGATCACTTTCCAACCGGGAGAGTTGCGCAGCAGATACGCCAGCGCTTTCTCACGCGCATACAGGACGTAACGGATATCGTGCTTGCGCAGCAGCGCCAGCGAGTTCTTCACGCCCATGATGTCGAGGTAGTCGGCGAATATGCCCCGGTACTCGAAGATGTCCACCCGCGAGTCCACAAATACCGGTATCTGCCGCGCATTCCAGATCAGGTAGCCGCCCCAGTCGTAGTCGTTCAGCACGCGGTCTTGCGGATGTATCGAGCTCAGATAGGTGGTCGCGGCTACGGGATACTCCTCAGCAATACCAGCGCTCAATTGCGCGTTCGAGGGAATTTGCCAAACCATAATCGCCAACAGGGCCGCCAGCATGGCGAGGTTCAAACCGGGTTTGTCCGGCGCTGCAGGGCCGCCGAATCCCCGCAGACTGAGCTCTGCGGCCAGAACTGGAGTGACGATGATCGCCGCCAGGAACAAGAATCGTGAATATGTCATCGCCGAGTAGAAGGCGATCAGTACGAACAGCACTTCGTGGAGCTGGAAGCGGCCCCGACGAATCAAGGCGAGCACCAAAACTCCTAAGATGATCGCCAGCAGCAGCTTTCCCCGGATAGCATGAAAGTCAGGGCTCTGCCACTCCTCGACATGGCTGACATTCAGCTTTTGCCGAAAAGCCAAGTCGAAGGGATAGAACACCAGACGCCATCCGTATGGATTCAAGAACAGCGCCGCCGCGGAAAGTATTATTACCGTCGCAAGCTGCTTTAGCTCGGCCACGCTGCGGCGAACGGACTCGATCCGTCCGGCGCGCACGTTGCAGCAGCCGGCAATGGCAAACGCGATCAGCAGCCCAAACCCAATCAGCCATGAACCGTGGGTATTGACCCATACCGCAAAGAGCGGGGGAAGCAACCAGAGCAATCGCCGTCGCGATCCGTACGTCTCGAGAATCAGAAGCTCGAGCAGCAGGAAGATCCAGCCGAACAGCAGCGTTCGCGGCCCGAACGAAACCGTCGCCAACGGTATTGCCAAACCGCAGGCCAGAGCTGCCGCCTTGTAATCGTGCGATCGCAGGTACGCCAGCCGGTAAAGCAAAAGGAAGATAGCCACCAGCGCCAGCGCCATCACCAGGTACAGACCCTGCAATCCGAAACAGCGCCACCCCAGGAAGTAAGGAAGCTCTCCCAGCCACTCGTGGTTGATCCAAGGCGCTCCCGTCACGGTGTAGGAATAAGCGTCCGCCCGAACGAAGCGGCCGGTGCGCAGCAACTCCTCGGCGTTGCGCATGTGCCACCAGATATCCGGGTCGGCGATGCTGCGGTTGGCAAAGATCAAGACGGTGGTGACCAGCGCGGTCGCTAACACGGCTGGAAAGCCGGTCAAGGTGCGCCACCTGGTATGCGGTTGCGAGATGCGCCGGGGGGAAAACAGACAGTCGAACGCCTTGAAAGCTGCCATCAATGCGCTCATCGGCGCAACAGGCGTCGACAATTAAGCCGGGCCGTATGCGTCCCGAAATGAAACTCACTCATGCTGTCGTCGCCCTTGCCGATGAAGCAGTCAGGCCCTTGCGGGAAACCGGGGGCGCGATAGCTCGCGGCAGCTTAGCTGCCGGAGCGAAGGGAGAACATGCATGTTGGGTAAGGCCACAAATGCCTGGCGCCGTCTGCTGCGGGATGAGTCGGGTCAGAACATGATTGAATATGCGCTCGTAGCGGCACTCATCGCGCTGGGAGCGATCGTCGCAATGCAGGGGGTGGCGACTTCTCTGAGCACAGCGTTCAGCAAGATCTCGAGCCACCTGGACGCGTCTGTAAGCTAGGCTTCAGGTCGCAATTCGCCGCGGAAGGGCCATGCCGCAAGCACGGCCCCTCCGCAAGCAACTGAGCGGTTACACCTAAGGAGAAGACTACTTTTGCAATGTAGTCAGGTTAGCCATGATGCCCCCGTCCTCCAACCCGTACACTCTTGCAGGCGGAGCCTGCTTCGCTCTCGCCGGCGCCGGTTTTGACTTACACCGGCGCAAGATCCCGAACCGGCTGACCGGGACCGCTGTCCTCACCGCTTTCGCAGCCAACACTTTCATAGGTGGAATGCAGGGATTGCTGGACTCGCTGGCAGCCTGCCTGCTGGCTGGGGCCGTATTCGCCATCATGTTCTTCCTGGGAGGCATGGGCGGTGGCGATGTCAAGCTGATGGCCGCCATCGCCGCCTTTGGCGGACTAGGCCGCCTGGCGGAACTGTTGCTGGCTACCGCGCTGGCGGGCGGTGTGTTCGCGGTGGTGATGGCGGTGGTACATGGCGCACTCGGTTCCACGCTGCGCCGGGCCTTTAGCTGGGTGTGGCCGCGCACCATGGCAGACCCTCCAAGCAACAGCGCCGGGGCACGGCTTTATCTGCCCTACGGCGTCCCGATCGCCGCCGGTGCGCTGCTGACGTTCTATAGCGGGGTGCTCCTGTCATGAAAGGCAAGCGTATTGTCATAGCTCTCTTGCTGGCCCTGCTGATTTCGGGCATGTGTACCTTCTTTCTGGCACGGCGGGTGATGCGCCGCGCCGCCGGGCATCCCCAAACCCAGCCGTATGTCACCGTCAACAAAGCCGTGTTGCCCGGAGAGGTGCTAAAAGCTGAGAACCTTACGTTGATGGATTGGCCTGTCAGCGTGGCGCTGCAGGGCGGCTATGGACACGCAGAAGAGGTTGCGGGCCGGGCTGCACTATATCCCATCACACCCGGGCAGCCGGTACTCGCCGGATACCTGGCCGCTCCCGGCTCGGGCATCGGGTTGACTGCAAAGATCCCCGACGGGATGCGCGCTACCGCGCTGAAATCGAACGAAGTCATCGGAGTGGCCGGCTTTCTCTATCCCGGATCGCACGTGGATGTGCTGGTGACCTATCGCAATGAAGTGTCTCCCACGCCGATGACGCAGATCGTATTGCAGGACGCGGAGGTCCTGACCGCAGGGCAGAAGATCGAGCCCGATCCTCAGGGTAAGCCGGAGACTGTCAGCGTAGTGACGCTGCTGCTTACCCCCGAGGACGCGCAACGGGTAGTCCTGGCCAGCACGCAGGGCACCGTGCAGTTTGTGCTGCGCAACTCGGCCGATCACGGAATTGTGGAAGACGCCCCCATCGACTTGCGTCAATTGTCAAAGATCGGCGAAGCTCCCGCCCCGGTCAAGAGCGCCGGAACGGTGGCGCCACCGGTAAAGTCCTACAGTGTCGAGACCATTGCCGGAGATAAGCGGCAGGTCAATAGCTTCAACTAGCCGTGAAACGACAAATCCAATTCGTGCAGCTTGTTCTGCTAGAAGCACTCGTTCTGCTCATTCCCTTGAACCTCTGCAGCCAGACTGCACCGGCCGTGCAGACCCCGCCAGCCGTGCAGACTGAACCAGCGGCGCAAGCTGCTCCGCCCGCCTCAGCGCAGACGCAAAACTTTGGCGAGGTGGCCGGCCCGGTCAGCAATCCCTCCGTGCTACAGCCGGTAGCGCAGCCGGAGCGCAAGCCGCTGGTTCTCGCTGTCGGCCATTCGACCGTGCTGCGAACGCAACCGCGCCTGCGGCGGGTCTACGTCAGCAATCCGGAGGTGATCGACTCCATCACCACGAGCCCTCACGAGCTGGTGCTTACGGCCAAGGCTGGCGGTTCGAGCAGCGTGGCGGTGTGGACGGAAGACGGAATTACCAGCCTCTACGACGTAGTCGCGGACCTCGGTCTTGCCGAGCCCGCCAAAGCGTTGCGTCTGGCATTCCCGGGCGAACAGCTTGGGGTCGAGAGCCAGGAAGGCCGGCTTCTGCTGACCGGCGCCGCCAGCTCCCAGGCGGTGGTCGATGCCGCGCTGAAGCTGCTGGCGTCCTATTCCAAGAACGTTGTCAGTTCCGCGCAGGTCCTCCTGCTGCACATTCCCCAGGTGCAACTGAAGGTAAGGTTCGCCGAAGTTGATCGCAGCAAGGCGACACAGTTCGGAATCAACATTCTCAGTGGTGGCACGACGCAGGCAGTTACCCAGACCCAGCAGTTCGGCCCTGCAGCCCTGAAAGACGACGGCAGTCTGGGCCTTTCCGATCTGCTCAACATCTTCGTCTACAACCACTCCGTTGACGTGGGTGCGCTCCTGAAAGACCTGCAACAGAACCAGGTTTTGCAGATGTTGGCGGAGCCGAACATCACGGCTTTGAGCGGCGAGACCGCCCACTTCCTCTCCGGAGGAGAGTTTCCCTTCCCGGTGATCCAAGGCTCCTCCGGCGGCACGACCAGCGTTACCGTTCAATTCCGGCCCTACGGAGTGAAGCTCGACTTCACGCCCGTGGTGAATCCAGACAACACGATCCGGCTGAAAGTAGCGCCCGAGGTCAGCGCTCTTGACTACACCAACGCCGTCATGATCAACGGCTACACCATCCCGGCGCTTTCTACACGCCGGGCAGAGACGGAGATCGAGCTGCAAAACGGCCAGAGCTTCGCCATGTCCGGGCTGCTGGACCGCCGAACCACGGAGAAGTTGAGCAAAATGCCGGGAATCGGCGACATTCCCATTCTCGGCGAGCTCTTCAAGTCGCGAGACATTAACAAGTCGTTTACCGAGCTGCTGGTGATCATCACGCCGGTGATTGTTGACCCGCTGACGAACCCCGCACCCGTGCCGCCGCTGCCCAAGGACGCTGTTCCCAATCTCAACCAATCGCAATTTGACTCGTCGCTCAAGTCTTCTGGCAAGCAGCCGAAGGAACAAGTGACACCGCCTGCTGCGGAACACTGAAGCGGAGATTGCGTGAGTAGCAAAACTTCCAATGCGACGCGCAACGGCTTATGCGTCCTGACCGTCTGTGCCGACTCCCACACCATCGACGATGTCATGCGCGCTACCTTGCAGGTGTTCGCCGCGCAGTTTGTGGGCGGCCTGACGGATTATCTGAACCGCACCGCTAACCTCGAAATCCTGCAGCGCGCCCAGGACAGTGAAGCCTGCCTTTGCGTCATCGACTTCGACCGCGACCGGGTCGAAGCGGTCCATACCGCCAACGCCCTGCAACAGATGTTCGGGGCGCGCATCACCATGATCGCGCTCAGCGAGCGTGCCGATCCCGCGCTGATCCTCGATGCCATGCGCTCGGGATGCAACGAATACCTGGTCAAGCCGCTGCGCATCGAGCAGCTCAGCGACTCCCTGGTGCGGCTGCAAAGCCGTTGGGCCACCAGCGAGAAGGCCTCCACCTTGCGGGGAGGCGTACTCGCCTTTCTGGGCACCCGGGGCGGAGCCGGTTCAACTACGCTGGCCGTCCACGTCGCAACCTTTTTGTCGCGGCTGCATGAGCGCCGGGTGCTGGTGATCGACCTGCACCCGCAGCTCGGGCACGTAGGACTGTACCTCGGGCTTCCCGGCAGCCGTTACGACTTTCCGGAACTCGTACGCAATGTGGGCCGGCTCGACTCCGCCCTGCTCTCCGGCTTCGTTGCCCATCATGAAAGCGGAGTGGACGTATTACAGTCGCCCGACGTGATGGATAGCCCGGCGGAAGCAGCGGTGGACGATGCGGAGCGCGCCCTGCTGTTCCTGCGCGGCCTCTACGATTACGTGATCTTCGATTGTCCCCGCAGCTTCAGCGGCGCCAACCTGGCAGTGATCGATCATGCTGACGAGCTCTACCTGGTGGCTACTCCCGATGTGCCTGCGGTCCGCGACCTGTCGCGTTGTGTAGATCGCCTGATCCAGTGCAATCTTTCCCCCGGCAAGTTGAAGGTGGCAGTGAACCGGTACTCCTCGCACGGTGCGGTCACCCTGGAGCAGATCGAGAAGGCCATTCGCCAGCCGATTTCGATCACGATTCCCAACTGCTCAGTCGAACTGATTCGAGCGATGAACACTGGCACGCCCCTCGATCCCGCGGGCAAATCCGAATTTGTCTCCCAGATGCGCAAGTGGGCGGCATCGCTGGTTCCTGGGGCAAGCGCTCCGGAGCCGGAAGCGGTTCCCCGCACGGCTTGGCGAATTCCTTTCTTAAGTTCGCTCAAACCTGCCAGCTGAGGACGGAAGCATGGCAACCACGCAGACCGTTGTTCCCAATCGAGCCGCAGTCCCGCCGGAAGGGCGCCCGCAAAAGTTGTTGCTGGGCCGCGCACAGCAGGAGGTCAAGTCGGCGGTACACCGCGAGCTGCTGACCCGCATCGATCTGGAAAAACTCGACTTTCTCCAGGACCCGCGCGCGCGGCAGAGTCTGCTGGCAATGATCCACCAGCTGCTTGGGGAGCAGAGCATACCGCTCAGCGTAGTGGAGCGCGACCGGCTGGCGCGCGAAGTGCTCGACGAGCTGTTTGGGCTGGGTCCGCTGGAGCCGCTGCTCCAGGACCCGACCGTGAACGACATACTGGTCAACACCCATAGCACGGTGTACGTGGAGCGCGCCGGCATCCTGGAACGCACCACCGTGGTGTTCAAGGACAATGCCCACCTGATGCACATAATCGACAAGATCGTCTCCGGCGTAGGAAGGCGAGTGGACGAATCTTCCCCCATGGTAGACGCCCGGCTGGCCGACGGCTCGCGCGTGAACGTAATCATCCCTCCCCTGGCCGTCGATGGCCCGCTGCTCTCCATCCGCCGCTTCGGCAACACGCCGCTGACGGAAGACGACCTGATCGCCAACCGCGCTCTGACTCCACAAATGCTCGACGTCCTGAAGTCGGCGGTACGGGCGCGGCTGAACATTGTAGTTTCGGGAGGCACCGGCGCAGGCAAGACGACCTTCCTCAACGTGCTTTCCGGCTTCATCTCCGACCGCGAACGGATCGTGACCATCGAAGACTCGGCCGAGCTGCGGCTCAAACAGGCGCATGTGGTGCGGCTGGAATGCCGGCCGCCAAACGTGGAAGGCAAGGGGGCCATTCGGCAGCGTGAGCTGGTGATCAACGCCTTGCGTATGCGTCCCGATCGCATCGTGCTGGGCGAGGTGCGTGGCGAAGAAGCCCTCGACATGTTGCAGGCAATGAATACCGGACACGACGGCTCGGTCACCACCATTCACGCCAACACTCCGCGTGATGCGCTTTCCCGCATCGAGACCATGTCGCTGATGGGCGACATCATGCTGCCGGACAAGGCGATCCGTGCCCAGACCGCGGCGGCCATCAACATCATCGTGCAGATTGCCCGTATGAGCGACGGCTCCCGGCGCGTAACCCACATCACCGAAGTGACCGGCACCAGCGGAGACGTCATCAGCCTGCAAGATATTTTTCTGTTTGAAAAACGCGGCGTTGGACCGAACGGCAAAGTTCTGGGGCGCTTTCACTCGACCGGTATCGTACCCAAGTTCGCGGAGCGGCTGAAGAGCGCGGGCGTGCCGTTCTCGGCGTCCCTGCTGGAGCACTCGCTGGAGGTTTAGGAGATCATGTTTCTGATCGTGATGGCGTTCGGCCTGGTGCTGGTGCTCAGCTTCGTTTGCCTGCTGCTGCTGACCCGGCCATCCACGGTCGAGAAGGCCATAGACTCTCGCCTCTCGCAAATCCACGTCATGGAAGACGTGTACCTGGGTGAGGGAGCTCCCGCTATCTTCAAGCTGACAAAGTTAAGCGATGTCGGCTGGATCAACCAGATTCTACAGAGAGTACCGGCCGCACACGCGGCGCAGAACCTGCTCACTCAGGCAGGCAGCACGTGGAGCGTCGGCCAGGTGATTCTCGGCTCTCTGGTATCGGCCCTGGCAGGATACCTGCTCTGCTCGATGTTCTTGCCGGTGAAGACGCTGGCGATCGGCGCTGCCCTGGGAGCGGCGGCGATTCCCTTGCTGGTTCTGAGCAGCCAGCGGGAGCGGCGACTGAAGAAATTCAACCAGGCGCTGCCCAGTGCCATCGACATCGTTTCGCGCTCGCTGCGCGCCGGGCACGCCCTCAGCGCCGCGCTGGAAATTGTGGGGGACCAGGCGCCGGAGCCGGCGCGCTCCGAGTTTCGCACCTTATGCCGCCAGCAAAACCTCGGGTTGCCTTTCCGCGACGCGGTGTTGAACCTGCTGGAGCGGGTGCCTTCTGCCGACTTGCAACTGGTGGTGACGAGCATGCTGGTGCAAAGAGAGACCGGCGGCAACCTGGTCGAGATTCTGGACCGCACCAACCAGGTGATGCGCGACCGGATTCGCCTGGAGGGTGAGGTGCGGGTCTATACCGCCCAAGGACGCCTCACCGCGTGGATTCTGGGTCTCTTGCCAGCCTTCCTCTATGTGATGCTGCGGCTGGCCAATCCTGCGTATATGCGCGTGATGACCACCGACCCGATCGGGCAGAAGCTGCTAATCGGCAGCGCTTGCCAAATCCTGTTCGGCTTCCTGGTGATTCGCGGAATCGTGAAGGTGAAAATCTGATGAGCGCCCCCGCCCTGCTCGCCATCGCTTTCACCACGTCGCTGCTTTGCGCCGCAGGAACAACTTATGCGTTGTTGAGCAACCGCTCGTCGCAGCAGCGAATCCGCCGCGGCCTGGCAAGCGCGGTGCGCGAGCCGGAGAACAACGCTTCCGCCGACGCCGCCCCGCTGGCTCAGCGCATAGTTATCTGGGCTAAAGAGCACTTAAACTTTGGAGAGTCCAAAAAACTGCGCGATCAACTACGGCTGGCAGGCTTGCGATCAGAGTGGCAAGCCGGCGCTTATACCGCCGTTCGCCTGCTGCTGCCGGTAGTTGCGCTGGCAGGCAGCACCTTCCTCCGGCAGTGGGGCTTCTTCGGCGCTGCGACCCTGGTGCTTATTGCCTACCTCTTGCCGGATTTCTGGCTGAACAGCATGATTCGCAACCGCCGCGAGCAGATTCGGCTCGCGTTGCCCGACACGCTGGACTTGCTGGTCATCTGCGTCGAGGCAGGCCTGGGACTGGACCAGGCGCTCTATCGCGTCGGCTCCGAGCTGGCGATTCGCCATAAGGCGATGAGCGAGGAGATCGCGCAAATCAACCTGGAGCAGCGTGCCGGCAAGCCGCGCATGGAGGCGTGGCGCGGCATGGCACAGCGCACCAAGCTGGAGGACATGGAAGCCTTCGTTGCCATGCTTTGGCAAAGCGAGCGCTTCGGCACTCCCATCGTGCGCGCCTTGTCTACCTTCGCCGAGTCCCTGCGCACCGCGCGGCGGCAACAGGCAGAAGAGCTGGCGGCGAAGTCGACCGTGAAACTTCTCTTTCCCCTGGTGCTGTTTATCTTTCCCAGCATGTTCATCGTGCTGATTGGGCCGGCGGCACTGAATATTATGCACAACCTGGGAGGGCTGTTCGACTAGCGCGCTCAGCGGTCCTGGGACAAATCTGAAAGGAGACGTTTATGGATACTGTCACCCTGATTCGTGTTGTGGCGGGCGTAATGTTCGTCATCATTGCGTCGGTGCTGATTTACCGTAAAAAGAAACTCGCTTAGCGATTGGCAGGACGCCGATGTTCCAACTGCCAACGCTAACCATCGTAGACCGGACTTCGGGCGCCGTAGTGGGAGACAAGATCCGCTTTGCCAATACCGCATTGGCCAGGCTGGTCGGACTGCTCGGCGCCGCGAGGCTCAATCCCGGAGAAGGACTGCTGCTGATGCCCTCGGCCGGCGTTCACACCTGCGGCATGTCGTTTCCTATCGACGTCATCGCCATGGACCGCGGCTGGCGAGTGCGCTGCATCTGGGAACACTTGCCGCCCTGGCGCGTCCTTCGTCCATCCCTGGGAACCCGTATTGTTCTCGAATTGCCCGCCGGGCGAGCGGGAGAATTGCAGCTTCACGCCGGCGATCAGCTCGAATTCGTCGCGCATTCCTGAGTGTGTAAGCTGCGGACCCCGCACCGCGAAAAGGCCACGTGACCGAGTATCTACAGCCGACGATGCCAGTCGGCGATTGATCACGAGGCGGCGCGATAGCCATCCTCAGTTGGTGCCCGATCGGGTTCCGCGCCTCTACGGCAAAAGATGATTTGCTTCGTTGACAGGACTCTTCGCGATAACATCACTTAGTTAGCTGGACAACTGGTAAGACTTGGCCTTTGGCCTCGCTGCGGATAATAAGTCGGCGATCCAGGGTTCGTACGCTCGTGCGTGTAACCGCACCGTCGTCCTCACCGTGGCCTTTGCAGCACAAGGACTGAATTGGAGTTCAGGAGAAACCGTATGTACAAGCGCGTTCCAGTCTGCCTCGTCAGTGTCATACTCGTACTTTTTTCTTTCTGTGCCTTATCGCAAGAACAGCCACCAAAAGCCAACCGCCCGAGCCTGGGTCTCGTTCTGCAGGGCGGCGGAGCGCTTGGACTCGCCCATGTGGGGGTCATCACCTGGCTGGAAGAACATCACATTCCCGTGGACTACGTGGCAGGCACCAGTATGGGTGGGCTGGTCGGCGGCGTATACGCCACAGGACGCAATGCCGCTGAGCTTCGGCAGGTGGTAAAGAGCATCAACTGGGACCAGGTTATGGCTGGACAGACGCCCTTTAACGATCTTTCATTCCGGCGCAAGGAAGATGCCCGCGACTATCCCAACAGCCTGGAGTTTGGAATACGCAAAGGAGTGCAGTTCCCAGAAGGCTTCAACTCGGGCCAGCAGGTGTCGCTGATTCTTGACCAGGTGGCGGCACCCTACTCGGAGATCAAGAGCTTCAACGATCTCCCCATTCCATTCGCCTGTGTCGCTACCGACCTGGTCAGCGGCAAGCCCAAGGTTTTCCGGGACGGGTCGTTGTCCCTCGCTCTGCGATCCACCATGTCATTGCCCGGTATCTTCACGCCGGTCCGAACGAAAGATGCCATCTACGCCGACGGTGGCCTGCTGCAGAACATCCCTGTCGAGGTAGCGAAGACGATGGGAGCCGATCTGACGCTGGCGATTCACCTGGCGGAAGCGCCCATTACCCCGAATGCAAGTCTTTCCTCGTTCTCGGTTCTCGGCCAATCGATCTCCGTCATGATTTCAGCCAATGAATTGCTAAGTATGGAAAAGGCGGACATCCTGGTCTCCGTACCGGTGCAGAAATGGGGGGCGTTAAGTTTCGACGACGCTGACGCAATCATCAAGGCCGGATACGATGCCGCCGCGGCGAAGTCCAAAATCTTGATGACGCTCGCGGTAGATGATGCCACCTGGAGCCAGTACCTCGCCGAACGCAACGCCCGCCGTATCCTCAATCCTCCAATTCCGACGTTCGTAGCGGTCAACGGAGTGAATGGCCATCTGTCACAGCGTGTCGAGGAGCAAATGGCCAACGTGGTGGGCAAGCCCGTTGACTATAAGACGCTGGATTCGGAAATCATGCACCTGAAGGGCATGGGGCGCTTTTCCACTCTCAGCTACGAATTTGTCGAACGAAATGGCCAACAAGGGCTCCTGGTGAAAACGGAAGAAAACTCTTACGGGCCACCCATCGTTCGGCCGCTTCTCCTGGTTGACGGCGCCAGCCTCAAGAATGTCACCTTCAACCTGGGAGCAAGAGTTACCTGGCTTGATATCGGAGGCTTTCGCTCGGAATGGCGCAATGACGTCATCATGTTCTCCGACTACGGGCTGCGATCGGAGTATTACCATCCTTTCACGCCCCAGACCCACTGGTTCATTGCACCTCGGGGCGTCATTGATAGCAATCCTTTCTATCTGTACAAAAAGAACACACTCCTCTCCGAGTTGCGTAAAGAGACTGGCGGAGGTGGTGTAGATGTGGGCTACCAGTTTGGAAATACCAGCGAGCTACGCGTGGGATACGAAGGCGGCTGGGAGCAATATAACGAGGAAGTCGGCGACCCCAAGGCTTACCCAGCTGTTTCCGGCACTTTTGCGGATGCCAGGGTGCAATACCGATTGGATCGCCTGGACAACGCGGTAATTCCTCGCCAGGGACAAAATGCCGACGTCACGTTTCTGTGGTCGAGTGCCAGTCCGCTCGCGACCCAACAGTTTCCTGTGTTTCAAGCGGGCGCTCGGAGTTTCTTCCGGCTGAATGAACCGTCGTCGGTATTTCTGGGCGTATTTGGCGGCACAACTTTCAACTACGCCACCGGGCTGCCGCAATTTACTCTGGGCGGTTCGCAACGCCTCGTCGCCTACGGCACCGACGAGTTGCTGATGGACAAGTACTTCCTGTTCCAGTTGGGCTACATCCGGGAAATGGCAAAGCTACCGCCCCTGTTGGGAAATGGGGTCTACTTGCTGGCTCTATACGAAGGCTCGCAGGTTGGTGGACAGCCTTCCTTTGCCTTAAACAAGGCTTCCGGCTACCCCAATGATGGAGCACTGGGCCTGGTCGTTGACACCATCTTTGGTCCGGTAGAAGCCGCGTATGCCTATGGCGACACCGGACATCGCAAATTCTTCTTCAGGATCGGACGGCTGTTCTGAGAGACAGGAATGATTTCTGAAGTATCGCGCGTGACACTTGCGGGAAGAGTACCTTCACCGTCTCGACCTGCAGGTTTGATCGTTGTGGATTCGGCAGTTTTTCAGTAGCATTTCGCAGCAGCAGCGCCGGTCAACCTGGGAGGGGCCCTATCATGTCCGCGATTTTTATCAGCTACCGCCGCGAAGATGCCGAAGATTCGGCTCGCGCGCTATATGAGAGCCTGCTTCGAGAGTTCGGCAAGGACCGGCTCTTCATTGACGTGGAGGATATTGCCTATGGCTTAGACTTTCGCGAAGCGGTGGAGAAGAAGCTCGATGATTGCGGTGTATTTCTCGCTGTTATCGGCCCGACGTGGCTCGACGCTAAAGATCCCAACGCCCCTGCGGCGCGCCGCAGGCTGGATAACCCAGGTGATTTCGTTCGCCAGGAAGTGGCAACAGCTCTGAAAAGGAAGGCGCTCCCGGTGATTCCGGTCCTGGTGCGTGGCGCCACTATGCCGCCGCCAGACAGGCTTCCCGAGGATCTTCACGACCTCGCGTATCGCAATGCCCTTACGCTTAGTCATGCCGTGGGCTGGGAAGACAACGTCAATAAGCTGGTGCGGCAAATCCGGCCTCTAGTCGGCGAGAGCAAAGACGCGCACCCGGCCGCTGCTGCAGTCTTAGCCACCGCAGCGCCACCGCGAACGGTGCAGCGAGCTGCGCCGGCTCTAACCGCGGCTGATTCGACCACGCGGGGCGGTGGCTTAAACAAAGGATTGATGATCGGGATACCCGCTTTAGTTGTGGCCTTAGCCATTGGGTACTTCGTGGTGAAACCCAGCCATAAGAGCGGGAGCCTGACGCGCAACCGATCAACTCCGGTAGTACCCTGCCGGATCGTTCGGGCGAGGGCCAGCCAAAACCCGAGAACGCAGGCCGGACGCAGCCTTCGGGCGTAGCCGTGACAATAGCGAAGAACAAACGCTTGACGAATGTGTCAGGCCCGGTGAACGTTCTGATTGACGGCGAGCAGCAGGGCCAGATTCGCTTCGATGCCAACGGTAGTACACCCATCCAGATTCATGCGACGGAAGGCAAGCACCAGTTTGCCTTGCTCAATCCCCAGACGAAAGCAAGCTGCACGGGGACATTCAACGTCAACCCCGGCACGCCAACGCTGATTCTGCGTATGAAGGACAACGGAACCGTTTGCTCGCTTGAAGGGCCGAATGGTCAGGAATAAACGCGCCAAGGCGCAGGGACCCGCGGAATTCCGGTATCATGCCTCCAACATACTTTGCCTGCGAACCCCGGCTTTCGCCGCTCGCGTTCTACTGAACTCAACATGAAGCTGCTTACCAAGTTCAACATCGTCCTGATCATATTCTTCGGCGCGGGCGGAATCTTGATCGCCCAGCTTGCCAAAGACTTCCTCCTCAACAACGCTCGCGACCAGGTGGTGCAGCAGGCGGAGCTGATGATGGCCAGCGCGAAGGCTACCCGAGACTATACCAACGACGAACTCAAGCCCTTGCTATTGCAGAACCCCAACCACGAAATGAACTTCCTGCCAGAAACTGTGCCGGCGTTCGCGGCCATCACGACCTTCGCTTCCATTCGCAAGAACTACAGCGACTACTCCTATCGTGAAGCGACTTTGAACCCGACCAACCCCATCGACCGCGCGGAGGATTGGGAGGCGGACATCATCCGCTACTTCGAAGATCACCCCAACGAGAAGCAATTGGTCGGCGAACGGGATACGCCCACAGGCCGCCAGTTGTACCTGGCCAAGCCTATGCGTGCCGGCGCCGGTTGTCTGCAATGTCACAGCGAGCCGTCCGTGGCTCCGGCGGCCATGATTCGCAAGTACGGCTCGAACAACGGATTCGGGTGGAAGCTGAATCAGGTCATCGCCGCCCAGATTGTTTCCTTGCCGATGACTGTCCCCGATGGAATCGCAGAGAAGGCGTACCACAATCTCGTCTTGTTTCTCGTGATTGTCTTCCTCGTCACAATCCTTGCCTTGGACAGTGCGCTGTATTTGCTCGTTATCCGTCCACTGCACACCGTCTGGACAGCTGCGGATCGAATAAGCCGTGGGGAAGCCGATGTCGAGCCTCTCGAAGTGCGCGGCAAAGACGAGATCGCCGACGTCACGGCGTCATTCAACCGAATGCGGGTGAGCCTGGCAAAGGCGCTCAGGATGCTGGAATAGAGGCCGCGATTTGTCATCCCGAGCGGAGGGAGCCTCGCTCTGCTCGATGTCCTCGCTCAGGATGACAGCACAGAGGATCTCGCGGTCAGGACGGTCGAACCTTCGCGAAAGTCTGCGCCTTCCAACCGCAACAACAGGGCTTTCACGGCGAGGCCGCCCCCGTATCCGCCCAGACGGCGTCCCGAAGCCAGCACGCGGTGGCAGGGCACGACGATCGCTACCGGATTGTAGTGGTTGGCCTGTCCTGCGGCACGGAATGCGGCGGGCGATCCAACCGCACGCGCCACCTCCGCGTAAGTGCGCGTCTCGCCATAAGGGATACGCAGCAACTCTTCCCAGCAACGCTTACGGAATTCGGTCCCGCGCAGATCAAGGGCGAGTGTGAATTCCTTGCGCTGACCCGCAAAGTATTCTTCCAATTGCGTTCTCACTTCGGCGGTGCGCTCCTGCGAAGCCTCCCAGCGCACCGGCTGGCCGGCGAATCGTTGCGCCAAGGGGCGATCGAATTCGAGCGCGACAAGCGCGGCCTCGCTGACCCCAATCAGCAGTGGGCCGGCCGGAGAACTGACGCGGGAGTAGAAAAGGGTTTCCATTGTCTTGGCTTCAACCAGCCTAGCACCGCAAAGCGCAACATTAACTTTCGCCGCCCCGCTACGTCCAACCCCTACCTGGGTTCTTAAGCCCGTGAGGTGGAAGAAAGCAATTTTCTCAAGTTCCCGTCTCGCCCATAAACGACTAAAATAGAAACACCTTTGCCACTGGGTGCCGCATCCAATGGCCTGTGAGTCGCTGGTCTACTGAATGAATTCGAATTCTCTTTGCAAACTTCTCATTGTCTTGTTGGCTGCCATGGCCAGCGGATTCGCGCAACAACCCTCTCAGTCGGAACCCGCATCGGGCATCGAGACGCCTGCACCCCCGGCGGCGCAGAAAGCTTCGCCCGATGGAACGGACGTGGCCCCGGCGGCGGCCGCCGCGGAGGGCAACACCCAGCCATCTTCAAAGGCAGCCACCAAGCCGGACAAAGCAGCGGCGTATTACCACTTCATGATGGCCCATATGTATGAAGAGATGGTCTCCACATACGGCCGCACCGACTACGCCAATAAGGCAATTGAAGAATACCGCCTGGCCATCGATAACGACCCCAGCTCCGATTACCTGAACGCCGGTTTGGCGGAGTTGTACGCCAAGACAGGCCGTATTCGCGATGCCGTGCTGGAAGCGCAGGACATCCTCAAGCGCGACGGCAATAACCTGGAGGCGCGCCGCTTGCTGGGCAGCATTTATCTCCGCTCGCTCGGTGACATGCAGTCGAACAACCAGTCGCAGGAAGTCCTGAAGCTGGCCATCGAGCAGTACGAGCAGATCGTGAAGCTTGATCCCAAAAGCGTCGAGGACCACCTCCTGCTGGGACGCCTGTATCGGATCAACAACGAGCTCCTGAAGGCGGAGAACGAGTTCAAAGTCGCTGTCAGCCTGCAGCCGCAGTCCGAAGAAGCGGTTACTATGCTGGCCTACCTCTACAACGAAGAGGGCGACACGACGCGCGCTCTGCAGGTGCTGAATGCCATTCCCGAGCAGCAGCGTACGGCCAAGGTCTACTCCACGCTCGGCTACACCTATGAACAGAGCAAGGACTACGCGAAGGCGGTGGACGCCTACCGCCACGCCGTAGAGCAGGACAAGGACAATCTCGACTATGTCCGCGGGCTCGCCCAGAACCTGCTCAATGACGGCCAGAGCGATGCTGCGCTCGAACAGTACAAGATCGTTGCCGACTCCGATCCCTCCGACGCACAGACCTACATGAAAATGGCGGAGATCTACCGTCGCAACGGCAAGTACGATCAGGCGCAGGAGGCGCTCAAGAAGGCCAGCTCCATCGTGCCGGATTCACTCGAGTTGCAGTACAACATCGCGATCATCGATGAGTCCCAGGGCAAATACGACGACGCCATTCAGATTCTGACCAGCCTGCTGCAGAAAACGGACGACCACAGCGACGAGCCGGCAGACAAGAACAACCGCGCCGTCTTCCTGGAGCGTCTGGGCACGGTGTACCGGGAAGCCAACAAGCCTCAGCTTGCGGTCGAGACCTTCCAGAAGATGCTGACCCTCGGCGATGACAACGCGAGTCGCGGATACCAGGAGATCATCGAGACCTATCGCGACAACAAGAACTGGCAGTCGGCAACCAGCGTGGCCGATGAAGCGGCCAAGAAATATCCGAATGACCGTAGTTTGCAATTGATAGCGGCTTCGCAACAGGCCGACATGGGGAATCCGGACCAGGCGATTCAGCGCGTCAAGGGAATGCTCAAGAACAATCCCGACGACCGCGAGATCTACATCGCGCTTGCTCAGATGTACAGCCGCCTGAAGCAGTGGAACGACGCCGAACAGAACATCAACAAAGCCTTGGCCCTGTCGACCAAGCAAGACGATAAGGACTACGCCATCTTCGTTGCTGGCTCGATTTACGAGCGTCAGAAGAAGTACGACCTTGCTGAAGAAGAGTTCCGCAAGGTGATTGCCAGCGATCCCAAGAACGCCATGGCCCTCAATTACCTGGGATACATGCTCGCCGACCGCGGCACGCGGCTCGACGAGTCCCTGGGCTACATCCGGCGCGCCGTTGCGCTCGACCCCAATAACGGCGCCTATCTGGATTCGCTCGGCTGGGCCTATTTCAAGATGGGCAACTATGAGCTCGCCGAGGAGAACCTGCGCCGCGCCTCGGAGCGGATTGGCACTGATCCAACGGTTCAGGATCACCTGGGTGAGCTCTACCAGAAGACGGGCCGGCTCAAGCTGGCAACAACCCATTGGGAGCGCGCTTTGGAGGAGTGGAACAAGACCATTCCCGCCGAAGTCGACGGTGACGATGTAGCCAAGGTTCAGCGCGAGTTGGAGTCGGCGCGGGTCAAGCTTGCGCAGCAGAATGCTGCGGCGGCACCGAAACACTGATCGGGATGCGCACTGCAACGCGACGCTAGGCAGTGCGCTCCACAGTCCCTCATTCCCCATTCTTTCCGAAGACGCCTTGGATCATCCGCCGCATGAAGTGTCCTCCGTAAGAGCCGGCGTTGGCGGCCAGCAGTTGCAGGAAGGCCCCGTACACCTGTCCACGGTCGTGCGGCCACCTCACGACGTACTGGTAATACCCAAGCACAAGCGGTACGCCTGCCCACACCAGCAGTCCCCAGCGCCATGGCCGCTCGGGTTTCCAAACCCCCAGCAACATGGTGAAGGCGAGCACGCACAATGCCGTGAGCAGTGCGTCGTCGACAACCTGGTTGATCCAGCCTGCGAGCAGACCACAGACGATCGCGATGAAGTACGCCATCGGCTCCTCGGCTGAACTCTATTGGTCGTAGCGATAGAAGCCGCGGCCCGACTTGCGGCCTAGCCAGCCGGCATCGACCATCTTGATCAGCAACGGACACGGCCGGTACTTGGGATCGCCAAGGCCGGCTTGCATCACGCGCATAATGTCGAGACAGACGTCGAGCCCGATAAAGTCGGCCAGCGTCAGCGGTCCCATGGGGTGCGCCATACCCAACTTGAAGACCTCATCGACTGCCTCCGGAGTCGCGACACCCTCCATCACCGCGTACATCGCCTCGTTCAGTAGCGGCATCAGCACACGGTTGGACACGAATCCCGGCGCGTCGTTTACCTCGACCGGGGTCTTCTCCAGCTTCTCGGCCAGTTCTTTGACCGTCTTGTAAGTCTCGTCCGAGGTCGCCAGCCCACGGATGACCTCGACCAGCTTCATCATCGGCACGGGATTAAAGAAATGCATGCCGATCACCTTGTCCGGACGCTTGGTGACCGCCGCCAGCTTGGTGATCGAAATCGACGAAGTGTTCGATGCCAGGATCACCTCCGGCCGGCACATGGCGTCGAGGTCGCGAAACAGTTCGGTCTTGATATCGAAGCGCTCACTGGCAGCCTCGACAACGAAATCGCACCCGCCAAGCTGCTTGCCATCGGTGGTGGACTGAATACGTTTGAGTGCTTCCTGCCGTTGCTCGGCGGTTATCTTTGACTTGCTCACTTCCCGCTCTAGGTTCTTGCTGATGGTTTGCAGACCACGATCGAGAAAGCGCCTTTCGACATCGACCAGGGTCACGCTGTAACCGCCTTTGGCGAAAACATGGGCGATGCCGTTACCCATGGTGCCCGCGCCAATCACACCTACATTCTTGATTTCCATAGAAATGCCCTCGATTGGTTTATGAAAGCTGCCTGAAAAACATTCGAGTTTAGCAGAGGGAGTGCGGAGAAGGGCGACGCGAGTCGCAGGTTCTATTGCGGAGCCGTAACGTTGAAGTCGCGCACCCGCAGCAACATACAGGTAGCGTTGTCTTCGCCGCCGCCCTCGTTCGCCGCATCCACCAGCATGTCACATGCAACCTGAAGCGAGGGTATCTGCGAGAGGATGGCCTTGATTTCCTCGTCGCCAACGTGCCGCAAAATGCCGTCGGTGGTAAGCAACACCAGATCGCCTTCCTGAGCGGAGAATTCCGCAAGGTCCGGCGGACTGTCGTCGCCGGTCCCAAGTGCCCGCGTAATGATGTGTTGTGCGGCGGACTGCTTGGCTTCCTGGATGGTAAGCACGCCGCGCCGTACCTGCTCCATGACGAACGAGTGATCCTCTGTCAATTGCACCAGCTCGCCGTCGCGCAGTAGATAGATGCGGCTGTCGCCGACATGGGCAATCGTGAACTTGCCATCGCAGAATCGCACGGCGACCAGGGTCGTTCCCATTCCCGCGGTTGCTTCGTGCTCGTCCGCGTACTGCAAGATCGATTCATTGGCCTTGTTGACCGCATCGGCGAGAAGCCGAGCGCCGATGGGAGCATCGATCAGCGAAGCATCGACGGCCATCGGTTCCTGGTCGCGAAAGTAAGCGAGCACACTATCGACCGCGATGCGGCTGGCGACTTCCCCGGCTGCATGACCGCCCATACCGTCACACACCACGTACACGCCCAGCCGGTCATCGTACCCGAAGCTGTCTTCATTGGACGCGCGGACTCGGCCAATGTCGCTGCGTCCTGCGACCTCGAGAGCTAAAGCCATTCGGGGTACAGTTTACGACGGTATTAAAAAAAAAAGCGAGTGACGAAAGTGGTGGTCGCGCACCACCGCCCCAGCACTCGACCTTCTGCGTATTTCATAGGCGCGGCTTATTGCTTTGGCGGCGGCGCCGGGCTGGGCGCGGGCTGCGTCCCGTTCTTCTGCTGGCCTTTGGAGATATCCTGCCCTTCGTAGGTGATCTTCACGTTCGAGCCGAACCGCTTGTAGTCCTCATATTTCACGATCTGGCGCACGTGAACGTCGCCGGTGGAAAAATGCAGAATGTCATCGACCTTCGTGTACACGGGAAACCAGTACTGGTTGTCGATCTGCTGACGCCATGTCGTGAAGTTGGGAAAGAGGTTTTCCTCCGCGCCTCGCTTGTGGAGGCCGATATCAGGCACGTTCTTGCCGTAAGTCTTGACGATCTGGAAGTCGTGGTCATCGACCCAGATTCTTCCCTGGAAATACCGCTTGTTTTTCTCGATCTGCTTGGGGGCTACATCGAAGACATATGTTCCGAGTTCGTCCTCTCGCTGCCTGCCGACGTAGAGAATGTTGTACTGAGGAATTTCATCGCTCGTCAGCACAAAAGGCATGCGGCGGCGGATGTCGTCGAAATCTTCCTTCGTCATCAGGATTCCAACCAGGGTCGACTCTGGCGCGAAAACGACGTGCTCAACACGGTTTCCCTTGTCGTCGAACAGCACGTCCTCCACTTCCCGGAACTCACCGTTCACGGTGTCGCCATCAAGCGTTTGCACCAGCAGGTCCTGCCGATAGGTGTACTGTTCGCGCGCCTCCTTGAACTGCTTCTCTTTGGCGGCGAAGCGCTGAATGATCTCGTCGACAGTAATGCCCTTGGGCTGGGAGGGATCAAGCGGCCCTTCACCTCGCTGCGCCAGCAGAGGAGCAGCGATACAAAGGACAACGAATAGGATTTGTACGAAGCGTAAGCGAGTGGTCTTTGAGCAAGTCATCAGGGAGATCCTGCAAGTACTTCGAGTATTGTAGAAGAACTGAGAAACATCGCCGAATGGCGACCGCATGGGAGCACGATTTGGACGTGTTGAGTTGCCTCGCACCTTACGCGGCCGGAAACTTTGTCACAGCTCCGTGAGACCCTTCACACCGTAACTCTTCCGCTACTCTGTTAGACTGTCGAGTTTTTGGTGCGTGAGCCAATCGCCCTTGTGTACTTCTCCAAAAACGGCTTACGCCTGGGGAGAATCCACCCATGTCTCGTCGTCTATTTGCGCTTCTCCTTCTCTGCTGTTCTTTGCCGGCTTTCGCGCAAAGCAAGCACCCTTTCACCTTCCTGGACATGATGCAGCTCAAGCGCGTCGGAGAGCCGATTGTGTCACCGGATGGCAAGTGGGTCGCCTTCAGCGCTGTTGACGTCAATCTCGACGCCAACACCCGCACACCGCACTTGTGGATTGTGGCCGTCGCCGGCGGGGAATCTCGCCGCCTCACTCCCGCGACCGGATCAGGTGAAGACCGCCCGCGATTCTCTCCGGATGGCAAGAGCGTCATCTTTGAGTCGTCCAAAGAGGGCGGCTCACAGATCTGGATGCAGGCTTTTGATTCAGCGAGCGGGGCTCTCACCGGTGACGCCCGCAAGCTGACGAACATCTCCACCGAGGCATCCGGGGCGATCTGGTCGCCCGATGGCAAACATATCCTCTTCGTTTCCGACGTGTATCCCGATTGCAAGGACGATGCATGCAACAAGCAGCGCGATGAAGAGAAGGCCCAGTCGAAGGTCAAAGCGAAGATGTTCACCACGCTTATGTTCCGGCACTGGAACCACTACGAGAACGGCAAAGTCAGCCACCTCTTTGTTCAATCCATCGACGGCGGTGCGGCGCTCGACCTCACGCCCGGCGACCAAGAGGTGCCTCCGTTCTCGCTGGGCGGACAGGACCAGTACGTCTTCTCGCCCGACGGAAAAGAGGTGGCCTATGCGTGCAATCTCGACAAGGTCGAAGCCACCAGCACCAATACCGATGTATTCGTCGTGCCGGTGACAGGGGGCGCGCCAAAGCAGATCACGACCAACCCCGGCAGCGACGGCACTCCCATGTATTCGCCGGATGGCAAGTACATCGCTTACCGTTCTCAGGTCCGCGCCGGATACGAGAGCGACCGTTTCCGGCTGATGCTTTATGAGCGCGCAACCGGCAAGATCATTGACCTGACGCCCAACTTCGATCGCTGGATCGACGCCATGGTTTGGTCGCCGGATTCGAAGGAGATTTACTTCACGGCCAACAACGAAGGCGAAAACCCGATCTACGTGCTCAACATTGGGCAGCCGAATCCGTGGCCGCAGCAGTTAGTCGACGGTTACAACGACAGCCCCATGCCCACACCTGACGGCAAAGTACTCGTCTTCGATCAGATGTCCGTCGCCACGCCCAACGAAATCTTCACTGCGGCGCTGAATTTTCCGGCCTGCCGAATCGCAGTTCCACCAAACTCATACAGCGTTCCCGATTGCCTGCTCTCGAAAGCGAAGCCGCTCACCAGCCTGAACGACGCTGTGCTGTCGAAGGTCGCTATGCCGCCGATGGAATCGTTCTGGTTCCAGGGCGCGGCGAAGGAGAAAGTGCAGGGCTTCATCATCCGGCCGCCGCAGTTCGAGCAGGGCAAGACCTATCCGCTGAAGTACCTCATTCACGGCGGCCCGGAGGGAGCGTGGGGTGATGACTGGTCGTACCGCTGGAACCCCGAACTGTTCGCTGCTAGCGGCTACGTTGTTGTGATGGTAAACTTCCACGGCTCAACGGGATACGGACAGAACTTCATCGATGCTATCAATGGCAACTGGGGCGGCCCGCCGTTCGAAGATCTGATGATGGGCCTCGATTACGCCGAGAAGAGTTACCCCTTCATCGACAAAAACCGCGAGTGTGCGCTGGGCGCGAGCTATGGCGGTTACATGATCAACTGGATCGAAGGCCACACCGACCGCTTCAAGTGCCTGGTATCGCACGACGGCATGTTCAACACTGAGTCGGCGTACGGCACCACCGAAGAGCTCTGGTTCAACGAGTGGGAGTTCAAAGGGACGCCGTGGACCAACCGCGAGATGTACCGCAAGTGGTCGCCGCATTTGTCCGCGAAGAATTTTAAGACGCCGTTGCTGGTGGTGCATGGCCAGTTAGATTATCGCCTCGACGTCTCGGAAGGCTTCCAGCTCTTCACCACGCTTCAGCGGCTGGGGATTCCATCGGAGATGCTCTACTTCCCCGACGAAGGCCACTGGGTGCTGAAGCCGCAGAACTCGCAATTGTGGTGGCAGACAGTCACCGATTGGGTGGACCGCTGGACGAAGACGAATCGATAGCTGGGAAAAAAGCTAGCCACGGATTAACACGGATCTAACGGATTTCTTCCTGTCGTTTCCTATCCGTGTCATTCCTGGCTGCCGCTTTTGAATCCCTACCACACCACGCACTGCTCATCCGGCGGGCGCACCATCGCCGATCCTGCCTTGCAAGAAAACGCGTGTGCGAACGGTGGGAAGTTCGACAGCGGCCCAATCACGCGGTACTTGGCTACCGGATGCGGATCGCCCTGTATCATCTTCCGCTGCGCCTCCGGACGCGTCTCGTCTCCACGGAACTGTCCCCAGGCGATGAAGAATTGCTGATCGGGGGTGAAGCCATCGATGGTCGGCTGCGGCTTCGCCTGCTGATCTTTCTGAAACGCGAGATAAGCAATCTTCACGCCACCCAGGTCGCCGATCGACTCACCCAGCACCAGCTTGCCATTGTGGTGGATGCCGGGCTCAATGTAATAGCCATTGAACTGGTCGACCACGCATTGCGTCTTGGCTTCGAAACGCTTGCGGTCTTCTGGGGTCCACCAGTTATTCAGCCGGCCCTGTGCGTCGAACTGTGAACCCTCGTCGTCGAAGCCGTGACTGATCTCGTGGCCGATAACCACCCCGATGGCGCCGTAGTTCACGGCGTCAACATAGTTCACGCCGAAAGCCGGCGGTTGCAGTATCCCCGCAGGAAACACGATCTCGTTCATCAGCGGGTTGTAGTACGCGTCGGAAGTTGGCGGCGTCAGGCCCCAGCGGCTGCGATCGATCGGCTTGCCGATTTGCGCGAGATCATCGCCTACGTTGAACTTGGCGGCGTTGACCACGTCGTTAAAGAATGAGTCGCGAGTGATATCGACTTTGCTGAAATCCTTCCACTTGTCGGGATAGCCGATCTTCACGTTGAAGGTCGAAATCTTTTCCAGCGCCCGCTTCTTGGTCTCCGGCGACATCCAGTCAAGGTTCTGGACCGTGTCGGTCATGGCCAGCAGGATGTTGCTCACCATCTCCTTGGCGCGGGCCTTGGCCTCGGGCGGGAAGTAGCGCGCCACATACTCCTCGCCTAGCGGGTCACCAAGCAGGTGGTCGGCCGCTTCCGCACACTGCTTCCAGCGCGGCTTCAACTCAGCCCGTCCCTCCAGATCTTTCTGAAAGAATGCGAAATTCTCATCGAGGAACGCCTGTGACAGGTACGGCGCAGCTTCGTGCAGCAGATGCCACGTCAGATAGATCTTCCACTCGGCCAGCGATGCGCCGGTGATTTGCTTATCGAACTCCTCGAGGAACTGCGGCTCCTGCACGTTGAGCGGGTCGCGCGGGATCTTCGCAGAATCGAAGTATGCGGTCCAGTCGAAATGCGGAGCGAGCTTCTGCATTTCTGCGAAGGTCATCTTGTGGTCGAGCTGCTGCGGGTCGCGCTTCGCCACGTTATCGAGCGAGGCCTTGGCCAGCGAACGTTTCGAATTGCATGACTTGATCGGCCGCTTTCGCCGAATCAGCATCGCTGTAGCCGGCGAGGCTGAACATCTTTGCCACATGCAGCACGTACTTCTCGCGCGCATCCTTGAAGCGCTGCTCCGGCTTCAAGTAGTAGTCGCGATCCGGCAGACCGAGTCCGCCGGCTCCGATGTCGGCGATGACCATCGACGGATTATGCTGGTCGGGTGATGAGGCAAGAATAAACGGCACGTGTACCGACAGCCCCTGCAGCGTGATGATCATCTGTTGTACGCCCGCGCCATCGTGAATGGCGTCGATCTGGCCCATCAGCGGCCTCAGAGGAGTCACACCGGCCGCGTTGATCTTCGACATATCCATGCATGCGCCGTAGAAGTCGCCGGTCAACTGCTGCGACGAGCCCTTCGGCTGGTTGTGCTTTTCCGACGCTTCTTCCAGAATTGTCTTGAGCTGTTCTTTGTTGGCTTCGCCAGCGGCCCAGCGGCGGCTCCAGCGGTCCATGGTTGCGGGAATCGGATTCTGCGCCCGCCACGTGCCGTTGGCGAACTCGTAGAAATCGTTGCAGGGGTCGGCCTTGCGATCGAGATCGCCGACTTCGATGCTGCGTTGGGGTTGGGCAACGAGTGGAATCGCCAGCAACAGGGAACACAGAAGGAGTAAAGTTGGTCGCATAACTGGCTCGCTTCCCGTGGGATAAGAGAAATTAAACATTATGCGCGGCGGCGCACGATTGCGGCAAACCGTCTGGTTCAGAATGGAGGCAAATTGAGATGAGTGACATTGGCGCGCGTTATTTGGACGAGGTTTTTCGCTCCCTGCGCGGAAACAAGCGCCTGGCCGATGGCGCCATCACGCAACTCAGCGATGAGCAGTTCTTCGCTATTCTCAGCGCCGAATCCAACAGTGTTGCCATCATCGTGAAGCACATGGCGGGCAACATGCACTCGCGCTTCACCGACTTTCTCACCTCGGACGGCGAAAAGCCTGACCGCAATCGCGATCAGGAATTCATAACCCACGACGCTGAGGCCCGCGCCGACCTGATGCGCTCGTGGGAGGATAACTGGCAGCTCGTCTTCGAAACCATCAATTCGCTCAGCTCCGACGACCTCACGCGCACGGTCACCATTCGCGGCGAGCCGCACTCCGTCCTACAGGCCATCAACCGGCAGGTGGCGCACTACGCGTACCACATAGGACAGATCGCATTTCTCGCCAAGCACTGGAAGGGCGCCGGCTGGAAGACGCTCAGCGTCCCCAAGGGCCAAAGCGAGCAGTTCAACGCGAAGATGCTGGCGGAAAGGGTGACGTAACCTCGATTGTGTAAAAGCGAGAGGGTGTAAGTTGGCTTTGGCCTGACCAGCTAAAGCCGGAACTCGAAAGGAGACTTACACCCATGGGCAAGGTTATACCGATCACCGAGCAGTTCCAACATTTCGTCAGCGAGTTGCAAGAGAGTTTCTGGGGCGATCTGCAGGGGCAGGTGCAGCAGAGCATGCGTCGGCTGTTCGAGTTGCTGTCGGAGCGGCAGCGCGACTTGTATATGGTGAGCCCGCGCCACAGCCGGCAGAAGTCGCGGCAAGACTACCGCAACGGCTACTACGAGCGCGACTTCGTCACCCGCTTCGGAACCCTGCGGCTGCGCATTGCGCGTACTCGCAAGCGGGGCTTTCTTCCCCAGGTGTTACAGAAGTTTCAGCGCCGGGCCGAGGAGGTGTCGCTGCTGATCCGGGAAGCGTTTCTGCGCGGCATCAGCACGCGGCAAGTGGGACGGCTGGTGGCGATCCTTACGGGCGAGCCAGTGAGTCCGCAAACCGTCTCCCGGCTGACCCGGGAGCTGGACGACGCGGTGCGACAGTTTCATCAGGCATCGCTGGCCGACGAGTGGGCCTATCTGTTCCTCGATGGCGTCAGCTTGCGCATGCGCCGTCCCAGCGGTCGGCAGCGCGTGCACATGCTGGTGGCCTACGGCGTACGCCAGGATGGCACGCGCCAGTTGCTGGCCTTCATGCGCAGCTCGGGCGAAAGCCAGAATGCCTGGGAAGGGCTGCTGCAAGATCTGTACCGCCGCGGACTGAAAGGCGACAACCTGCTGCTGATCGTGACCGATGGCTGTGCCGGACTGGCCGCTGCCATCGAGACGGTGTATCCGCGCCCGCTGCATCAGCGCTGCTGGGTGCACAAAATGCGCAACCTCCTGGAAAAGGTTCGCCGCCGCGACTACGAGGCAGTGAAAGCCGACGCGCAGGCCATTTATCGTGCCGACGGCCGGCGTGAAGCCCAAGCCGCGTTTCGCACCTTCCGCCGCCGCTGGCAAGCGCAGTACCGATCGATGGTGGGGCAACTGGAACGCGACTTGCCGCAGTTGCTGTCGTTCTTCAGCTTTCCCCGGCATCTATGGAAAAAGCTGCGCACCACCAACATCATCGAACGCTGTTTCGTGGAAGTGCGACGGCGCACCCGGCCCATGGTCTGCTTTGTGAACGTCAAAAGCGTGGACCGGATCATCTACTCCATCTTCCAGCGCTTCAACCTGGAATGGAAAAACCGCACCCTCCGCCTTTTTACACAAGCAGCTTGACGTCACCGCGGAAAGGAACAAGAAGTAGCAACCCGCTCCCGCATGCTAGAATTGCGGGTTTGCCCGACCCATTCACATTCTTGCAATTCCATCATCCGCCGCGCGTCACCGCGGCCTGCGAGCCAATCTCATGCCAAATACAATGCTTGCTGTAGTGAAGCCGGAGCCCGCTCCCGGCACAGAAATCCGTGAAGTTCCCCGCCCCGAGTTTGGGCCCAATGAAGTCCTGGTCAAGGTGAAGGTCGCCTCGATTTGCGGCACCGACCTGCACATCTACAACTGGGACCAGTGGGCGCAGCGCCGCATTCATCCACCGCTCATTCCCGGCCACGAGTTCTGCGGCATCGTTGAGGCCGTCGGCAAAGATGTCACCGCCGTCAAGGAAGGCGACTTTGTCTCCGCCGAGATGCACGTTGCCTGCGGCAAGTGCCTGCAATGCCGCATCGGCGAGGCGCACATCTGCCAGCATGTCAAGATCATTGGCGTCGACGCCAACGGGGCGTTCGCCGAGTACGTTGTCATTCCCGAGAGCAATATCTGGAAGCTCGACCCGTCAATTCCGCAGGAATACGCGTCCATTCTCGACCCGCTGGGCAATGCGGTGCACACCGTGCTTGCCGGAGACATCGCCGCCAAAACTGTTGCGATCACCGGATGCGGCCCCATCGGCCTGTTCTCGCATCGCCGTCGCCCGCGCCTGCGGAGCCACGCAGATTTTCGCGCTGGAGATCAACGAACATCGCCGCAAGATCGCCGAAACAGATGAAGGCTGACTTCGTACTTGATCCCAGCAAAGACGACGTCTACAGCATCGTGATGGACAACACTGGCGGTAACGGCGTCGACGTTGTGCTGGAAATGGCCGGCCGCACCGAAGCCATTGGCACCGGGTTCAAGATTCTGCGCCTCGGCGGTCGCATGTCGCTGCTGGGCATTCCGTCCAAGCCGGTCGAGCTGAACCTGGCGGAAGAAGTCATCTTCAAGGGCGCTACCGTGCAGGGCATCAACGGCCGCCGCATGTATCAGACCTGGTATCAGATGACTGCGCTGCTCAAGGCCAACATGCTCGACCTGCACCCGGTGATCACCGACCGCATCGCCATGAGAGACTTCGCCAGCGGCATGGAGCGGCTCAAGACCGGTGAAGCCAGCAAGATCCTGATGTATCCGAACGGAACCAGATAAGCAGCTTCAGAACCGCATTTTCCACTCCAGGAGCCGTCCTTGATCCGTACATCGCTTTGCCTCACTCTTGTTGTGCTAATTGCATGCACCATGTCAGCCCAGAATTCCTCTGTACCCAAGTCGCCGTCCTCACAAACCAACGCCCACCCCGACTGGGTCGCGATCAGCAATGGCTACGCCAAGATGCTGCTCGACGTCTCGTTCAAGTACCACCCCGAGTTCGGCTCGCAGCAAGGGCTGGCACAGTTTGACACCAAGATCTCGCAGCCGACGCTTGCCGACGAAGACGCCGAGCGCAAAGACAACGAAGCCGTGGTCGCCAAGCTGAAGGCCGCGTCTGCTGAGAAGCAGCTTCCCGAGGTCGCTGAAGACCTGACCATCATGATGCGCAAAATGGACCTCAACTTCCGCCGTGAGGACTTCGAGCGCGCGCACGAGGTTCCGTTCATCAATGCCAGCCAGATTGTTTTTGGCGGCCTGCGCATTCTGCTCGACGACCAGACTCCGAAAGAGCGCTGGCCCTCAGCGGTTACGCGCCTGCGCGCCTATGCCGGCATGGAGCCCGGTTATACCGCCATCACTGAAATCCTGAAGCAGCGCACGCAGGAGCAGATGGCCAAGCCTGGCGTCGTGTATCCGGCGCGCGTCGAGATTGAAACCGAGATGGCGCGCAACTCAAATTACATCGAGGGCATTGCCGCCCTGATGCAAAAGCGCAACCTGACAGGCTGGCAAGAGCCGCTGGCCAAACTCAAGCAGCAACTGGCCGACTATGACGCATGGGTGCGTTCGGCGGTGCTACCGAAGGCACGCAACGATTTTCGTCTTCCCCCCGAACACTACGCGCTCGACCTGGAGGATTACGGCATCGATATCCCGCCGCAGCAGTTGACCGCCATGGCCCATCAGGCGTTCACCGAGATTCAGGGCGAGATGCAATCCGTCGCGGCAAAGATTGCGAAAGAACGTAAGTTGCCTTCAAGCGACTATCGCGACGTTATTCACGAACTCAAGAAACAGCAGCTTGTCGGAGAGGCCATCCTTCCCTTCTACGAAAATCGGCTGAAGCAAATCGAGGGCATTATCACCGAACACCAGATCGTGACTCTGCCTGACCGGCCGGCCCGCATCCGCATCGCCAGTGCTGCCGAAACGGCGCAGCAGCCCGCGCCGCACATGGTGCCGCCGCCGTTCCTGCACAACACCGGCCAGCGAGGCGAGTTCGTCTTGCCGTTGAACATCCCGGCCGGCCCGGGACAGGTGGCGTCCGAGCAGTATGACGACTTCACCTTCGATGCCGCGGCCTGGACGCTGACTGCGCACGAAGCGCGGCCCGGACATGAGCTGCAATTCGACTCCATGCTGGAGCATGGTGTGTCACTGGCGCGCGTGCGCTACGCGTTCAACAGCACCAACGTAGAAGGCTGGGGACTGTACTCCGAGTGGCTGATCAAGCCGTATATGCCGCTGGAAGGGCAGCTCATCTCATTGCAGCTTCGGCTACAGCGCGCGGCGCGTGCCTTCCTCGATCCCGAGTTGCAGGCCGGCAAGATCACACCAGAAAAGGCCTTCCACGTTCTCGAACATGACGTTTGCCTGTCGCATGCGTTTGCTGAAGAAGAGGTCGAGCGCTTCACCTACCGCGCTCCCGGCCAGGCAAACAGCTACTTCTACGGCTTCACCAAGCTGATCGCCTTGCGCGAGGACACGGAGAAGGCGCTAGCGGCCAGGCACGTGAAGTTCGATCAGAAGAAGTTTCATGACTTCATTTTGGCGCAGGGCCTGCTGCCACCCGACATGATGCGCAAGGCCGTGATGGAGAATTTCATTCCCGCGCAAGGAAAGTAAGCGCGACGACAGGATGTAGCAGAGGAATTGGCGGAAGCGTGTGCGAGTCGAACGCACCATTGACATCGAAGATGCCAATCGCCGGTTTTGAAGACCGGGAGAGTCACCGGACCCCCTTCGCTTCCGCAAGGCGCTATCTGGGCTGCGGCACAATGCGCAGGTACGGCCGCAGCGTCTTCCAGCCCCCGGGATAGATCTTCTTCGCGTCTTCGTCGGAAATGGCGGGCGAGATGATCACATCGTCTCCCGGCTTCCAGTTCACTGGCGTTGCGACCTTATGCTTTTCCGTCAGTTGCATGGAGTCGATTACGCGCAGGATCTCGTCGAAGTTGCGCCCGGTGCTCATAGGATAGACGATGATGAGCCTGATCTTCTTGTCCGGCCCAATGACAAATACATTGCGCACCGTCATGTTGTCGGCGGCGGTGCGGCCGTCGCAGCCGCCTTCCAGGTCCGCCGGCAGCATTCCATAAAGCTTGGCCACCTTGAGGTCGGTATCACCGATCATGGGATAGTTCGGCTCATAGCCCTGGCTTTCGCGGATGTCGTCCGACCATCGCTTGTGGTTGTCGATCGGATCGACGCTGAGCCCGATCACCTTTACGTTACGCTTTTCAAAGTCCGGCTTGAGCTTTGCCATATAGCCCAACTCGGTGGTACAAACCGGCGTGAAATCTTTCGGATGAGAGAACAAAATGCCCCATGAATTGCCGAGCCACTCGTGAAAATGAATCGGACCCTGCGTGGTCTCGGCCTGGAAATCAGGTGCGATATTCCCAATCTGCAAAGACATGCAATCTCCTTTATTGGAAGCCGCAGCTGATTCTATGCGTACGTTCCCGGTACAGCAACTCCGATTGGTCGGGCTTCAACACCCCCATACCTGTCGGAACGTGGCTGCCGCGGCGCAAGCAAACCTGCGATCAAGGGCAGTCGTGGCAAATGCATTTATCATCGCCGCGAGAGCCCGATTCATCTCATCTGTAGCTGCATTAGGTTCTTAACGATTGGAGCGCGAAGCCAACATGCCTGCCCGCCAATTCCCTTTCGTCCAACTCGACGTCTTCACATCGGTGCCCCTGGAAGGCAATCAACTGGCCGTCCTGCCCGACGCCCGCGGTCTAGGCGACGACGAACTCCAAAGGATTGCGAAAGAGATGAACCTTTCGGAGACGACGTTCATTTTTCCTCGCGATCTTGAAACGGAGTCGCGTGACGGGGTGCGCGTGCGAATCTTCACTGTTCAGGAGGAACTGCCGTTCGCCGGACATCCTACACTGGGAACCGCCTGGTACCTGAAACAACAGCGGCCGGACCAGTCTGAGATCGTTCTCGATTTGAACGTCGGCAGCGTGCCAGTCTCGTTCGAAATGCGAAACGGCTATCTGTTCGGGGAAATGCATCAAAGGGACCCGCAGTTTGGCGTGTTGCATGAGCACTCGGCGGTCGCACAGGCGATCGGCCTGCATGCCGCGGATCTGGATGAGAATCTCCCAATTCAAACCATCTCGACCGGCCTGCCTTTCACAGTCGTCGCGTTTCGCGAGGTGGCTGCCCTTAGCCAACTGCGGGTTAGCTGGCATCAGATCGCCTCTTATTTTGAAGGCAGGGGCAGCGCCGCCTTCTTCTACTTTGTGGCGCGCGATGGTAACAGGAAACTCCGCGCCCGCATGATCTTCTACAACGGCGAAGACCCAGCCACGGGATCGGCTGCCGGCTGCTGTGCGGCATGGGCAGTGAAGTATGGAGTGCTCGCCTCCGGCGAGCAAGGTGTCATCGAGCAGGGTCGTGAAGCGCTGCGCCCCAGCTACATTTATGTGCGCGCAACCAAGACCGAAGACAGTATCACTGATGTGCGTGTCGGCGGTAACGTAGTGCACGTCATTGATGGCCGAGTAACCTTGTGAATTCTCTGCGGATATCCTGTGCATCGCTGCTAGCCGCATAAACAGATGCTCCCAGCACCACAGAGTATCAGCGCGAGACCCGACGCAAGCACTACTTGTGCTGCACCGGCAGCGCCAAAACAAAAGCATCGAGTTTATGGCGACGGTACTTGTGCGCCGCGATTTGCGCGCGTACTATCCCTCTACGCCATTGTCCTGGAAATCAGGCTAGGATCCGCGATGCTCTGCCACGCATCTTGACTCTCCGGGAGCGGGCAGTTCAAGACCTACACGTGAACTAATACGGACCACTTTCGATGAAGCCGAAGCGCACGATTCTTTGCCTCGATGACGACGAACGCTCTCTTTCAGTCCGCAAGGTGATGCTGGAGACGCGCGGTTACCGCGTGTTGACCTGTTCTGATGCAGAGAGCGCGCTTGAGGTCGTGCGTGGTGGAGGCATTGACTTGATCGTCACTGACCTGATGATGCCCAAAATGAGCGGCGCGGAGTTCATTGCACATGCCAAGCAGATTCAGCCACAGCTTCCCGCCATCCTGCTTTCCGGTTCGGTCAGCCATTTCACCGAGCACAGCCTCGCAGACGTTTGGTTGCCGAAGGGCGGTTTCGCCCCTGCTGAACTTCTGGAACGCGTGCGAATCGCCCTGATCCGGAAGCGCGGTCCCAAGCGCTCATCCTCGCCGGAAAGCGTCTCGAAGCGGGTTGCATCGTAGCGTTCTGGATTACGAAGGGCGAGGGGGTCTCTTAACGTGATAGGCAGGAGTAAAGCGCTTCAAAAATACACCGCGTTCCTTCGGCTCAATTCTCGACTGGTTTCGACCCGCTTGCTTCGCTTCGTAGAGTTGGACATCCGCCCTCGCCAAGACGCTTAGTGCTGTATCGCCGGCTGCACATACTGCGGCGCCAAGACTTAATGTCACACGAATTTGGCTTTTCTGATAGCGGGTTGCGGTGTGCTCCACCAGGATACGGCAACGCTCAAGGATTCCGACCGCTGCTCTTTCGCTGGTTCTCGGCATCAGCAGAAGAAACTCATCGCCGCCCCAACGGCCCAGTATGTCCGTTGCGCGCAGACAGTTCTGTAGCGTACGGGCCACGGTACAAAGCACGGCATCGCCCGCTTGGTGGCCGTACCTGTCGTTGGCCAGTTTGAAGTGGTCCAGGTCCAGCAAACACACGGTTGACGCATTTGAACTTAATCTGAAGTCTTCCACCAGCCGTGTTATCTGCTGTTCCATGTAGCGCCGATTGGGTATGCCGGTGAGATCATCCACAAATGCCGCCTCTTCTAATTCCCGCATACGGGCTCGCATGGAGTCGGTGTCCGCTACTTCGCGAAAGCTCTCGACAGCTCCAGTAATATTGCCTGACCTGTCGTGGACGGGCGAGGTACGAACCTGCACTGGCACTCGGTAGCCATTCTTATGGCGAAGAAACACTTTCGCCTCGCGAACTTGTCCGTCTGACATGGTGTGGGACAAGGGACAGCCTTGCTTGCACAGCTCGGTACCGTGGTCATCCACATGCACCAGGATGTTATTCGAGCAGCGCCGGCCCTCGACTTCCTCAGGCCCGAAGCCTGTCAGCTTAACTGCTCCCGAATTCCACCTTTGGATGGTCCTGTTTCGATCAACAAAATAGACACCCTCGAACAACGAATTGAGGATCTCATCGAGGTTAACCCGAGTCATGCCGCGTTCGGATATTCCCTCGCCACAAACGGCCTGGTGATCGCTCCCCACGGGTTCTTTCTCGGGAGTAACGGTAGTCTCAGCATGGCCGGGGCTGGCGCCACGCTCGCTCTGTAAGCAGCTACTCACCAATTCCGCTATCGGAGAAAACCGCCTGCAACTTGAGCGAATTTGGAGGGTGAGGAAGAAAAAAGTACTACACCTGCCGGTTGGCTAGGCTCCAGACAGAGCTACGCCACTCATGTTGCCATGAATGGCGGGCAACCGATGGAAAGCGAGGACTACGCCGACTTTGTTTTTGCCGCCTTCTTGCGCTCGGCCCAACGCTTCTTCATCATCTCAGAGATGCGTTTGCGGGCCGCCGCGCTCATGTGCCGGCGACGGACTCCGGCCTTTCCCTTACCCGACCCGGCGGGACGGCCAGGGCCGCGCTTCCTTCCCGTGCCCAACCCTTGCAAAGCTTCGATGGCAGCGTCAAGCCTGGCACGTTCCCTTTTTAGGTCTGCCAGTACGTTTTGGATATCCATGTATCACCCGTCTCTTGTTTTGATTTTAGGGGAAAGATACTTCTACTTAACGGTAACAGATAGAGTCCACTTCATCCAACAGCTTTTTATCAGCCCCGGGTTCGCTTCCAGAGAAATAGTCGATACAACCCTAAGTCAGTTTCTAAGTACTCGTGCCATATACCACGAGTCTCTTCTAAACTGACTACACATTCCAGCCAGGAGTATGGGAGGCACCAATTGTCCGAGCACTCAAGCTATCACATGACTACCGAGCAATTCCGACAATACGGTTATTCCCTGGTCGATTGGATTGCTGGTTACTATGCACGCCTGGAAAGCTTGCCTGTGCTTTCGAAAGTACAGCCCGGAGACATTCGACGCTCTCTGCCACCCAATCCCCCGCAGCACGGAGAGGCGTTTGCCGAACTACTCTCTGACATCGACAGGATAATTCTGCCCGGCATAACCCATTGGCAATCGCCCAATTTCTTTGCCTATTTCCCGGCCAACGCCTCGGGCCCAGCTATTCTGGGAGACCTGTTGTCTTCTGCCCTTGGGGTTCAGGGCATGCTGTGGGCAACCAGCCCGGCCTGCACAGAGCTGGAAACCCACGTACTCGATTGGCTGGTCACCATGCTCGGGCTACCAGCGAAGTTTCTATCCTCCTCGATCGGGGGAGGCGTAATTCAAGACACTGCTTCCAGTGCGACATTGTGCGCCTTGTTGGCGGCCCGAGAGCGATCCACGGGCTATCAGAGTAACCGCAGAGGATGTGACGGCGAACTAGTGGCCTACGCCTCAAATCAAGCCCACTCGTCTGTCGAGAAGGCAGCAATGATTGCCGGCATCGGCCGCGACCAGGTACGGCTGATTGCCGTAGATAGCAACTTCGCCATGCGTTCCGACGCGCTGGCCCAAGCGATTCATCAGGATAAGGCAGCCGGTCTGCAACCTTTTTTCGTCTGCGCCACCGTAGGAACGACCTCCTCCCATGCCATGGATCCCTTGCCGCAAATCGCCTCGATATGCCGGGAACACGGCCTATGGATGCATGTCGACGCCGCCATGGCGGGCACAGCTGCCTTATGTCCCGAATTTCGGTATTTGCAGTCTGGCGCTGAGCACGCTGATAGTTACTGCTTTAATCCTCACAAGTGGATGTTCACCAACTTCGATTGCGACTGCTTCTTTGTGGCCGACCGGGCAGCACTTATTCGAAGCCTGAGCATCTTGCCGGAATACCTGCGTAACCAAGCCACAGAATCGGGCTCGGTCTTTGACTACCGCGACTGGCAAATTCCCCTGGGACGCCGCTTTCGCGCGCTGAAGCTCTGGTTCGTCATCCGCCACTACGGGATTGAGGGACTGCAGTACCACGTCCGCCGCCATGTGCAGCTCGCGCAGCGGTTCCTCGGATGGGTGCGGCAGCACGGGCATTTCGAGGTGATTACACCCGCGCCTTTGAACCTGGTCTGCTTCCGCTACCGGGGCAGCGATGAACAGAATCAGCGGCTGATGGACCGCCTGAACCGGAGCGGCGATCTATACCTGACCCACACCCGTCTGGCAGACCAACTTGTCCTCCGCTTCTGTGTGGGGCAAACGAATACAGAAACACGACACGTGGAGCGCGCCTGGCAGCGCATTCAGGAGGAGGCGGCGAGACTCTAGCCGCTATTGGCCATCTTTAGCGTCTGTTTTACCGATTTGGGCTAAACTACCGCTCAAAGGAGGTGAACGTGGATCCCAGAGTTGTCGCGTTGACCGGCTCATCCAAAGGTGAAAGTTATCGCCTGACCGAGGTTAAACTTACGCTTGGCCGAGACAACTCCAACACTGTGCAGATCGGGGACGCCACCGTCTCCAAGAAGCACTGCGCCATCGAGGCAGCCAATGGGCGCTTCGAACTCATTGATCTGGAGAGCCACAACGGAACCTTCGTCAACGGCATTCCGGTAAAGCGGCGATTACTGGTAGACGGTGATGTCATTCGGGTAGGTACCAGCGAGCTGCTGTTCCTCACCCGGGAGGAAACCCCGGACCAGGATGTCGAACTGCAGTTCAGCGATGAAGCCACACAAGAATCGCTGAAAACCGTGCAGCTCATCTCAGGCCACCATGCGCCCTCGTCAAGCGACGTCGGACGGATGGCGCGCGATCTGAACGCGCTTTTCAAGATTGCAAATACCATCAACTCCATTCACGATCCTGGACTCTTGCAAACCAAGCTGCTCGAACTGATCTTCGAAGTTGTGCCGGCTGAAGCCGCTGCGATTCTACGCATGAGCCAGATGGACGAGGAGCCCACCACGGCCCACGTCTACGAGCGCCACGCTGGCGCCGGGTCGGCGTTGCGCATACGCCGTGACGTAATCCAACGGGCTTTGTGGGAGCGTGCCTCGGTGTTCACCGATTCCTCGCTGGACGTGGCAACGGCGGAGAACATCATGTGTGTCCCGCTGGTGGGAGTGCAGAGCACCATCGGGGTAATCTATCTGAAATCAACTGGAATCCAAGCACGGTTCGCAGACGATCATGTGCAGTTTCTCAATTCGGCTGCGGGAATTGCCGCCGTAACCTTGGAGAACGTCCTCAGCTTCGAATCCCTGAAAGCTGAGAACCTTAGACTCCGCAAGGTACTTGCCCCCTGCGATGCCATCATCGGAGAGAGCAAGGTGATGCGCCGCCTCAACGCTTTCATTGAGAAAGTAGCCAAGGGCGACTCGACGATCCTCATTCGCGGTGAAAGCGGCACCGGAAAAGAGCTGGTCGCTCGAGCCATTCATGCTGGCAGTTCACGTTCCGAGCGGCCATTTGTCGCGATCAACTGCGCGGCTATCCCAGAGACTTTGCTGGAGAGTGAGCTTTTCGGCAATGAAAAAGGGGCCTTCACGGGAGCAGTTTTCAAGAAGGGCAGGCTGGAGACGGCCGAAGACGGAACTGTTTTTCTTGATGAGATCGGAGAGCTGGCTTCTCTGCTCCAGGCCAAACTGCTGCGGGTCTTGCAGCAGCGCGAGTTTGACCGCCTGGGCGGTACCCGGCCGATCAAGTTCCAGGCCCGCATCATCGCCGCCACCAACAAAAACCTGGAGCACGCGATTAAGGCCAGCGAGTTTCGCCAAGACCTGTTCTATCGGCTCAATGTCGTCTCCACAACTGTGCCGCCGTTGCGCGAGCATCGCGAGGATATTCCGCTGCTTGCCATTTATTTCGCGACCAAGTATGCAGAGAAATGCGAACGCCCCTTCAAGGGAATCTCCACCGAGGCACGCAACATTCTCATGTGCTACGACTGGCCCGGCAACGTTCGCGAGCTGGAGAACGCCATCGAACACGCCATCGTCATGGGAACGGTCGAGGAGATCCTCCCGGAGGATCTGCCCGAGACATTGCTGGAGAAGCCGTCCGTTCAGGTGAGCTCAGGAAAGTACCACCACGAAATCAATGAACTGAAGAAGCGTCTCATCATCGACGCCGTGACTCAGTCGCAGGGAAGCTATATCGACGCAGCCAAGCTCCTGGGGGTTCATCCTAACTATCTCCATCGCTTGATCCGCAATCTGGAGATCAAGGACATGCTGCGGGCTGTAGAGAACCCTTAAGAACGGTCGCCGTTGCCTGCCGCAATTCGCACTTCGAGCAATCCGGCAGCCTTCCAGCGTGCCCGCGGACTAGGAAACTGCGGTCGTTACTTCTGCTGGAAGGGCGCCCATGCTCGGGTATCAGCGATATCAATGCGCATGGTACATTCCTTCGGACCCGTATGAGCAAAGTACACGCTGAACGTCTTCTCGGGTGCGGGTAGCTGACCCGTCTGCATCGGCACACGTATGAGGTCTTTCGACTGATCATACGGGGCCTTGACGTCAGTGTTCTTGGATATAATCAGCGTCCATTCCTTGCGCTCAGGAATCAGGTAAAGCGTATATGCCCCGACCGCAAGATCGGCCCCACCAACGTTCAGTGGAGTATTCGTGAACATCGCGAGCGCAGTTTCCTTTGGCGCCCAGACTTTCCCCAACGGCACTTCGCGTCCGAGGTAGTTTTTCAGGTCTTTCTTTCCTAGCGTCAACTGTGGATACTCCACAGCGAGCTGCTGTTGATCGTTAAAATTGCATGTCGCCGTGGGTAGACCAGGGTTTGCCGATGTGGAATTTTGCCCAAACCCGAAGGAGGAAGCCAGGATGCAAGCGAGGGCAAGAATCGAAAAGCTACGCATTTACTGAAACCCCCGAAACTGGATTTGTACAGACTTTCAATGATGGGATGTACCTGATGATAATTCGGGATGACCGCTCGAATCCAGCTGGCAGCAGCGCCAGGGCATGCATTAATGCTGTAAAGCCATGCCATTTTTCGGCAATTCGCCCTCGTTAGAGCTGTGAGACACAACAGCGGCCTGGTAGGGGGTGCCGCTATTCGACCTCAGCCTTGAGATGCTTTGCAGCACGATCTTGCTGCCTGCACAGGGGGAGTGACTCTGATCACAGACATCCTGATCGTTGATCCGCAAGAATAGTCGGCGAGCGAACCTTTCGCCAACTGCACGGTTGAGGAGTGTCATGAAGCTCAAAGTCACGGCCCTGGTAGCAATGCTTGCCTTTGCGCTGGTACTGGCAGCGCAAACCAATGCGCCAAACAAACCAGCCGCGCCAAATCAGAATGCGCCTGCCTGCGCCTGCTGCAATCAAAGCAACGCGCAAAGTGGATCGGCGACCTGCTGCAGTGGGTGCTGCAAGGATGGAAAGTGCTCTACCATGTCCGGCGCTTCTGCCCCCAAGTGCCCGATGATGGCGCAAAATGGAAAAATGCCGAACGGAAAGATGTGCTGCTCAGGCAGTAAGTGTCCGATGCATGCAAAAGGCAATCGCGAAAAGGGTTGTTGCTGCGGCAAGATGGGTGGGTCTACCAACAACGGTATGTAAGCGCGCCTTGGTGCGCTAAACTACGAGGGGATGACCGTTTCCCGGCTGCCCCGTCAAACGGAAAGCCAGTCCGGATTTGGGTCCAGTGACGATGGTCTCGCGCCGACAATCACGCTTCCGCTTCGCCCTGGTGCTGGCGATTTCACTGGCGACCTGGTCTGACGCGGCGCTGGGGGCGTTTCTCTGTCCCCACCTCTCAGGTTGTCCGCACCAGGCAACCAGCGAAGCGCAAGCGAGTATAGACAACAGCGGCGCGTCCGACAGCGCTCAGCATTCGATGCCCTGTTGCCCTCAGCACGGCCAGAGAGCATGGCAGTGCGATATGGCTGTTCGCGATTGCTGTGCCTGGAGGCACCGCGATCCCCATCCTGCCGTCGTCCAGGATGCTTCGAGGCATCCTGGGCCCGACCACGTGGCCGCCGTTTCGGCGGCGGTCGTCGCCGGACTGCCCTCCCTTGAGGTGAATCCCTGGGCCGACAGCTCCGGTGCAGCTCCTCCCTACGTCAGGCCTGTTAACCAGAAGAAGACCGACCTCAGGATTTAGAGCACGCTCCCGCATCGTCTTGTGACGGGTCGAACCGTCGCCTGAGCTGGCTCGCGGAAGGGTATCTCCGCCCAACCATGAATCTTGAGGAAATGAAAATGAAATCGAAGTTGCGAATCGCAATCTGCATGCTGGCCCTCTCGCTGACCGCGATGGCACAGACCTCAACCGCGCTGGCGTTCACCCAGAATGCAGCCGCGTGCTCTTGTTGCACACAGTGCCAGGGAAGCAGCGAATGCTGCAATGACTCGGCGAGCTGCGGAAGCTGCTGCGATCACCAGCAGCCCTGCTGCGACGCGAGCTGCTGTGACTAAGCCGTAGCTGATCAAACAGGTCAGCTCTCTGTGCCTCCGGACTTCCAAAGGTCCGGGGGCACTTCATTCCAGAGCAGATACCCTAGCGCGCGCGTATCTCAAAGCTGATCTGGATCTCGTCCTTCACCCTCACGGCTCCGCCCGCAATCTTGACCGGCGTAATCCCAAAGTCGGTCTGCTTGAGAATCACCGAGCCTTTGTAGGTGCCGTCCGTAAACGTCACCGGCATCGTGATCTCGCGAGAGGCACCGTGCAGGTTTAAGTTGCCCACGACGCGGTACGTCTTCGGATCGACCATCTCGACGCGCTTGGAAGCGAAGCTGATTACCGGAAACTGCGCCACGCCGAGGACCTTCGGCCCCTTCATGGTGGCCTCAATCTCCTGGTGCTCCGACTCGCTACCCTCAGTGTCAGCAATCTTCAGGTCCCCGGCGTTGAACGTGAGCGCGACCGTGCTTTGCGTCGTGTCGACGGTTCCAGAGGCGACGGGAGCCTTGACGATGTGATTGTGCGCCAGGCCGGAAAACAATCCCGTCTTGTACACCCGCACTGTGACCGTCGAATGCGCTGTATCAATGGCCGCGGGCTGCGCCGCAGCCGCAACCGCGGTCATCAGTACTGCCAAGAACATCAGCTTGTTGATCCCTGGCATGTCAAACCCGCTTAGAAATGCTCGATGAATGAACCTGAGCCGCAACGGCATTCTGGCCGCCGCCACTGACGAGAGGCTCAAATTTCGGTCGGCGCTTGCGACCCAATCGGGAGTTGTGCATAGATAAATCGAGCCCAGCGCGACAACGCCAGGCTCGACGACTCCCTTAATGCAAGCGGCGGTCTAGTGCGACACGGCTGCGAACAGTTCTGACTTGAGCAGCGCCTGGAAACGCTGGTCATCGGTCTTAAAGTGCATCTGCACCAGATCATTGTCGCTGTCGACGGTCGTGCCGTCCAAGGCAAGCTTCTCCGTGGGGGTGCCTGACATCCGGCGATACAGCACGCCGGCCTTGACCAGCGAAGCCAGACTCGCGGCGGTCAGCGAGTCCGAGGTCTTGACGTTCAGGTCGAACGCCACCCCGTTGTCGAAGTTCATCGTGTAGTCCGACGCCAGCAAGCGCTTCTTGACCACGTCGTAATCGGTGACAGCGGTCGCCTGTCCCAGCGCCGATCGCATCATGTATTGCGTGCCAAGCTGGTCCAGCACGCTCCATACCGGCGCCGATTCGACGTCCGTGACCAGACCGTTGATCTGCGTGTTCTTCTCCACCGAGTCGGCCCCGTTATCGCGGACGTCGATCGCACCATGCAGTGCCGCCTTGTCGCCAAAAACAATCGTCGACGGATCGAGAAACGCCATGCTCATCCCCCCAGCCATCGGGTAGATGTTCGTCAGCAGATATTTCTCCGCCTTGATCTTCTTCAGGCGCGCCTTTTGCAGGAACTCTTTCTGTTTGAAAGGACCCTGCGCGATTCCGATGCTGTACAGCACATTTTTGGGGCCGCGATAGCTGACAAAGGTGAGCTGCTCGGCGTCCTTGTCGGGATCGATCCCGGTCGACCGCAACGCCGCTTCGAATTGCTTCAGCGTGTCGGGCATGACCCGGTCCTTCAGGGCCTGCGCAGCCGGAGAGTTGCGCAGCTCGCGATAGTCCACCGAGATGATCTGCTGGATGGCTGACGGAACCACAGTACGTGCGCTGCTGCTAAGGGGAGCTGCAAGCGCCGTCCCTGCCAGAAGAGAGGCGATGGCCAGGGCAAAAGCGAAACGTTTCATAAGGGTCATTTTAGCCGAGAATTAGGGTAAGGACTCTCACTAAACCACATTTCTTGTTCACAGCAACCAGGGCCATTCCCGCACTTCCTTTACGTCAACCTTACCTGGTCTGCCCAAATCTAACCCGTTTTACTTGGGATTGTTTCCCGCATTCTGACTGGCAGCGGCCTTTTGCTGCTGCTGTTTCTTCTTGCTGAGGGGAGTTGTCTCGGTGGGAGGCGAGCACTTCTCGGCCATGACCTCAAAGCTGGTTGCCTCAAAGCGCCGGATCTTCTTCTCGCCTTTGTCAGTTTGCACATCGGCGATCGGCACCCACTGGCCAGTGAGCTTCACCTTGCTTCCTTCCGCCTTCGTCAGCTCGTCGGGGCCGACCACGTCCACGCCGTAACGATATTGCATGCTCCTGAGCTCGAAGTGACCGTCGAAATCGGGCCCGCTCAAACAGCCGATGACGGTGGACGTATTCCTGGTCGCCTGCTCATTTGTCGCCGGATGACCGTTGTTTTCGGCATCTTGCCCGGCTACATTCGCGTCGCCGTGCTGGTCGGCCTGGGTGTTAGACGAAGAAGTGGGAGGATCGGTGGTATTCGACTTGGCGATTTGCGCTGAACCGTTGGCCGCGAGTGCCAGTGCAACTATCAGAATGGAGAAGAGCCTGCGCATAAACTTAGATTAGATGCCTCATTATCGGCTATGGCCTGCGTCTTCACAAAGGGGTGCAGCGGCGCCGTCGATCCGGCGCCGCTCCATTCCCCTCTCCTTAGCTCGTCTTCTTCGCGCAGGCCTCGCCGGCTCCGTGAGGTTCCCGGGAAGACTGGGCGGCCGGATCATATTAGCAGCGGAAACTAATTCGAGGGGGTCGCCGCGGCTGCCGCGTGCTTTTGGAACAAAGAGACCAGAGCGGGGATTGCGGCCTGGGCGAGCGCCGCGGCTGTGGCTTCCTCCTGCTGCTGCGCCGGATCACCAAGGAGCTGCTGGGCAGCGGCAGAAGCGAGAGTGATGGAGTCGCTTACCCCCTGCTGTACTGCTCCGGACTGGAATTCCGAGGCCACGGGCTTGGCGGCGCCGATGACGTTGATGGCGAGTGAGAAATACTGCACAAACTTGGCGAACATCTTGTGACACTCCTTTTTGGGTTGGAAGACGTTAGAGGTTGAGCTGCCCGTGCGACGCGGGCGGCCGTTCGGTTCGCGGGCGGTGCCCGCAGATCATTCGTATGGATAATTGATATGCAGCAGGATGGAATACCTGGAATATTTCACCGGATTCGAGGCGTCATACTGTCGCAGATAGTAGTCCTGAATTCGCGATAGTCGCGGCACGACGAAGCTTTGTGTCGAAAAGCGCCCCGCCAGGTTATCGTTGCTGCCCGCTCCCCATCCGCCATCGGACCACCGCACCTCGATGCCTCCACCGGATGGCGGTGCGGTACCCGCGTCGATGGTGACCTCTGTGGCGATGATGTTGGTCACCTGTGCCGCGGTCAGTGCCGTCAGGTAAAGCGAAGACGACGGAACTGTCACCGTAAATATTGTGGTCAGCGGCTCCGTCAGCAACGCTGCTTCGAACTCGAGTGTCATCAGCGCGTCAGCGTAGTTTGCGAACTGGATCGAGTACTGCGACCGGTCCTCATCCACCCCGAGCACTTGCACCTCAACCTCGCGGACATACGCGGAAAACTGTGCCTGCCAGGAGGGCGCCGCGACCTGCACCAGCATTCCGGGAACCACGTCGCTCGCCGGCAGCAAATCACTGATCACGTCGTAGGAGCCTGCCCAGGCCTGCTGTGTCATGTCATCGAGCACCGCCAGAGCAGCGTTTTCGCAGTCGATTGAAGTGGGAGCATTCGGCAACTTAAGCCGCTTCGCAAAGCTTCGCTGTCCGTTGTCCGCGCCCTTGTGATGACTGCTGATGCTGTTGGTGTCCTGCACCCGCGCCATCGCTCGCGCACTCTTGCGATAGGTGACGACAATCTGCTCGTTGGGATCGGGCGGATACGGCGGATAAAAGTGCAGGTTGCCTGACGACGTGACATAGCACTCTCCGCCGTCTGCCAGCGCACCGCTCAGGCGCGTTCGGAAGGAGCCGCCCGTCTTCATGCTGCGGACTTCTGCCGCCGCCATCTGCGTCACTCGCGTGAATGACAGGTCGAAGTGCAGGCTGCTGCCATCCACCACCGCATAAACAGCGAATGATGGCGTAATCCCCAGCACATCGTCATAGAGAACTGTGGCCGGCGCCGCCAGCGTCCCCGGATTGTTGGGATCGACGTCGTGCACCGACAGCACAAAGCGCACGCCTGCCCCGACCAGATCCCCGCCCCGTTGGTCGTGGGGACCGTGCACCGAGGAGTAATAGCTCTGGTGGGCACGGTGCGCTTCGCTCGACAGCACCTCGGTCGCAAACGCGTAGAGATGGCCGGGAGTCGTCGTGATGACGCTTCCCACCGGCGCTCCATTGATCAGCGCCTGTACGTTGCAGTTGCTTCCGTTCGCCGTTATCCGGAATCCGGTCAGGCAATTCCCATCGCCAACGCTGCCGTTGTAGATGCCGCCGATGGTGCCCTGTGAGGCCGCGTTGAACGATACCTGCCCATGCTGCAGCCTCAGGCCCCCGGCCAACTCAAGCTGCTCGACATAACTCAGTGTCGCCGGCCCGTTCAGGTGCAGTACGCCGGACTGTACCGAAACCGTGTGATTCGGATCGCTCAGTGCCCACAATGTGGGAGTGAGCCCGGGGCCTAAGTAGTTTTCCTGAAACAGCGTAATAGACGTTGCATCATAGGGGTTGCTGGACAGAGCAAAATTGAGCGTCAGGCCATCACCAAGGAAGTAGTTACGCGCATAGAGCTGCGGTTCCAACTCCCCGACAATGGTTACATCGTTGCGCAACAAATCCGGTTTGGCGATGGCCAGCGCCTCAGGCAGAAACGTCGCATCGTTTTCATTGATGCTGAAGCTCTGCTGGCCCATCGGCTGAAATGTCAGCTTGCCATTCTGGACTGTATAGCTGGCGCCGGCCATCGTCGCCAGCTCCTGCGCATGTGCATTCCAGTCCTTCTGCGCGTTCGTCGCGTATTGATAAACCTGAGCAAAGTCTTGCACGCTCGAGGTGTCCAGCACCCCGGGAAGCACGTCGTTCGTGATGGTGCGCAACGCATCTCCTGCGCTGCGCCATGCAAAGGGCGGACGGATAGCCAGCATATTCCTTTCCAGCAACCAGGAATCGTCTTGCGCCACCAGCACGTAACGCCAGGCTTGCGCCTGCTGCCCATATCCCAGCGCCTGTTGCTGCGGGGCCTCCGTCAAGTACCCTGTGAACAGATCGTAACCGTCATTGCGTTGCAGGACGACCCGCCCGCCGCTCGCCGGTACGACGAAGTTTGGGTTAGCCGTCGCGAGCGTTGCCGTCATCTGCCAGGCGCGATTCAGCTTGCGCGAGATCTTCGGCAAGGCAGTAACATCCAGGTAGGGCGTGTAGTCCTGTGGCCCTCGACTGTCGTTGTTATCGATGGTAAGTTTCATGGAAATCGCATCTCACTGAGTGCGCCACTCGCACCCGCATGAGCGACGCTGAAACCAGATACGTAATCGAATTGCAGACACGTTTGAGCGAAAAGCTGCAGGCGTTGGGATTCGGAGATGATCCGCGGGCGCGCGACCTGGTGCATCATCTCGCCGAGATCGCCGCCCGTTGCCGCACCTTCGAGCAGCAGTCTCTGCCCTTGTTCAACGAACTCGCGCCCCAGCACCGCCGTTCCTTCGCTCAGTTGCTGATGGAGATCAAGGCCGACCTTGACGCCATTCAGGACTCCATCACCGACACGCAGCCGGCGCTGCAGGCATTGTTCGACTACCTGGTAAAGGAAGAAGCCAAATCAGGCGAGTGACGCAATGGTGTTGGGAGGGGCGCAGCTTTAGCTGCGCCGAAATAAGCCCAATTTTTGATTGTCATCCCGAGGGGACTTCAGTCCCCGAGGGACCTGTTTTTCTAATCCGCTGCGGGTTGTCCTCCCCGCGCCCCGCCCTCAATAGACTGCCGCGTATTCCGTCGGGAAATAGCTGCGATAACACAACACCGTCTCGCCGTCATTCGCGTCGGTCGTCGGCAGTGCACGCAGGCTGGCGTGCAGCATCGTGTTGAACTCAGGCGCCGCCCACTCCTGGCGGTTTTCGCTCGTACTTTGACATGGCTGCAGCCGCGGGATAGTAAATGCAGATCCTTCCGCCGGCGTCACTCGCCACCACAAACAGCACGGCCCATTCCTGGAAGAAGCTACCGCCCTCGCGATCTACGAACGCTACGACTTTCTGTACGCCCATTCCAGTTTGCGCGCTGCCGATCAGCCGCTGCGCCAGCCCGAGCTGGTTCGTGGTCTTGCTCTTCACTCTCGAGAGATTGAAGGTCACGCGTCGCGTGTAGTCCTTGTGCGTGCCCGGATCAAGTGCCGTCGCCAGATAGGCCGCCGGAGCTCCGGTGCCGATGTACCCAGTGGCTCCGGTATAGTCCAAATCTACCGCGATCATGTCGCCGATGTTGTACTTGCTCATCTCTGCCGGGTCGAGCACGACCGTATAGTCGCTGGAGCCATCGAGCGCATAGGAAGGCGCAATCGCGACGCCGCCGGATCCCTGAGGCAGGCTGGTCTGCGGTGTTGCCAGCACATTCATCTCCTGCGTGCCGCCTGCCAGCGCCATCTGGATCTTCCCCCAGGACTGAAAGTCGAACTCCACCAGCGCCTCCGGCTGCGACCGGTACTGGGTGGTGACTGTGGCGTGCATCCCGTTACGCAACGCTTCGTACTTGGTCGTCGACTTGCGCTGAAAGTTCTGCACCCAGCCCAGGTCAAGAAATGGAGGCGGAGGGTTGTCCAGGTCGAACTGTCCTTGCGCGGCCGGATCGAAGGCCACAGAAAATCCACTGTTGCGGTCGATCGGGGCAACATAGACGCGCACACCGTGGCTGAGCGGCGTCATCTGCGAGCGCTTGGCAAACATTTCCACGCTCATTTCTGATTCACCTCCGGATAAAAGAACACGGTCACCAGCGCCTGCCGGCCCACCTGATTGGGCTCAACTTTCGCGGGCTTCAGCTCCGGTGCCGACCAGAAGATGTAGGACCCCAGATCGACCGCCGAACCGGTGGAGTAGTCATTCTTGTGCGCCTGCGCTGGCGTACACATCGCCAACAGGTCGGCGTCCAGCGCGCCCAGGTCGCGGCCTCGACCCACCCCGCCGGTTTCGGGGTCCCCCGCACTGGTGTAGGTGATGATGCAATCCATCGCTTCCAGCGTGCTGGTCGCAGGCTGCACCGATCGCGCGCTTCCCCATTCCAGGTAAAACGCGCCGTTTTGCCACGGCTGTGCACTGGGCGGCTCGTTTTCTACAACGACGATCGCTGGGCGCGTTGCGCCGTCGATAACGATTTTGCGGTTCGGATCGGCCTGCACCAGCCGGTCCCGCAAGGTGATGTAGAAGGTGTCTTTCGTCGCTTGCATCGCCTACTCCGAAGCGAAGACGCGGTAGAGATACTCCGCGCCGGCGTATTGGTCGACCAGCACGCTGTCGATGTGCAGCAGTTTGTCGCCGTATACCAGTCCAACTGCCGTCAGCAGCCAGGTCGACATGTCAGCCGATCTGGTATGTATTCATGGCCTGCTCGACCGACGCCGCTGACAACCTCACTTCATACCGTGTCGTCGGCTCGTGTGCGGCCGACACAGCCACCACCACCGCCGGCGACAGAGGTACATCCTCCACTGTGGGAGTCGCAATTCCGAGCTGATTGTTGATATCGCCGCTGCTTGGTTCAGCGATGCGGAGAGAAACCAGAGTTGATCCCAGCGAGCGCATCATGCAGTCGGCCGCACGCTGCGCCAGATGCTGTTGTCCGTCGATCTGTGGCGAAGAAAAATGCGGATTTTCCATCTCATGCCGCCTTCTGCGCCAGATAGGGCGCCAGGTAGTTCTTCACTGTCTGGTCCAACAGCGTGTCCGCGAAGTACTCCAGATGCATGTTGCTGAGCGTGCTGGTGTGGACGTTGAGCGCCGGTGTCGCCTGTGCGTTACGCACGATCTGTGCGCATGCGAACTTCACCGGATCGGGGATGGTGGCAAATCCCGCGGTATAGGTGATCTCCAGCTCCTGGAATGCGAGACCGAGTGGATTCGGCAGCCACGACACTTCCCCCGTGTCGCAGAAGTAATCCATCGTGGAGACATCAATGTCCACCCACGTTCCCGGCAGCGCGAACACCAGAGAGATGTCAGTGGCGACATCCCACAATGAGAGATCTTCCCCGCGTCGTGGCGGAGCATATCGCCCGCGCGCCGAGACCAGCGGCGTCTGGTTCTGGCCGTCAATGGCCAATGGCAGATACGTCAGCCGCACGCAGTTGCGGCCCGTCACCAGTCGAATGCGCTCGGTAAAAGTCGATATCCCCAGTGTCAGCCGCCGGCAATATGCATCGATGAGCGATGAAGCCGCCCCCACCCAGGACGCTACCGTTGACGACTCCAGGCCGTAGTTTTCGTATTCGGAAGGTTCGAGATAGTTCATGGCACTTCCATTCCTCGAATTGCAAGAAAGTAAAGGTGGGGCGGAGTTCGCCGCCCCTTCGCACCAGGTGAGGGACCGCGCTGCTGAAGTACAGGGATCGTTAGCAACCTGGTCAGTAGCGCGGCGCTTCGCCGGCCTTAACGGTCGACGACCACCTTGTAGTGCGCGTAGCTGGCGCCTTTAACCACGACGCCGCCAAACTTCACCACTACCATCTGCGACGCCAGCGAGCTGGGCGTCCCGAGCTGGAAAACACGCGGCTTGGGGTCGGTGAGCCAGTGGTACTCGATCATGTCTTCGCTGACGATGAAACACGGCAGCACTGCAGTCCCGCTGCCCGGATTCCCGGTATAGGGAATCGACCAGTCAGGAATCAGCGGCAGATCGCCGGCCTGGGTGGAGAGCGTCTTGACCCGCACGCCACCCGCAACCTCAGTCGTCGACAGCACGACGTTGAACTGCGCTTTCAGTTCGCGGTCGATCAGGTCGAGCAACACGGGATTGGAATAGATTGCGGTTGGCCGTACTTCGTAGCTGGAATTCGCGACCATCTGCGCCACCGTCGACTTCAGGTTGTCGACGATCGGATCGCTGGTGTGAATGGTCGTTACATTGCCGCCATCGTTGATCTGGTTCATCACGCCGTAGTACTGCGGCGTCGTGGGGTTCGACAGCGAGGTGTCGTTACCCTGCCACAGGTTGACGTCGTGGGTGCGCATCAGGCCTTCGACTGAGTCGGCCAGGTCTTTCGCCTGGATGTAGGCAAACTGGCTCTGCTGCGTGCCGACCTCGATGTCGAACAGGTTGTAGTTGATTTGTGACACCAGGCACTTCAGCGGAACGCTGCGTTCTGACCGCGTGGGCGTGACCAGCGTAGGTGTGATGTTGCGCGGGTCGACGAAGCCCTGCGCCGCACTAGGAGCGGGGATCGACGTCTCTTCGAAGAACCGTGACGGGTGGCCCGTCGCCGGCACCTGCTTAATGCGCTGGCCGAAGATGCCGCGGCGCATACAAATGTCTGTGATTTCCGTCTGGTAACGGTCAACTTCGACCGCGCCAGGCCCCATGAAATCGGCTGCCGATTGCAAATTGACGAATTGTGCTCTCATGTTGTCCTTTCGAAAGGAAATGGCGGCCCCAAGGCCGCCATCGCTTGACGTTGATTTGTGACTTACGAAACTCTTTAACCTGTCATCCTGAGCAAGGAGCGCTGCGACAAGTCGAAGGATCCATATCTCCACCCAAGTTTTGTCATCCTGAGCGAAGCGAAGGACTTGCTTTTGCTGTCAACTAATCACTGACAACTAACAACTACGTCAGTATCCCCGCTCTCGCCAGCTCTGCCTTCACTGCGATTCGCTGCTCAATGCTCAGCCCTGCCAGCGCCTTCTCCAGGACGGGCGCTTCGATCAGCGCATCACCTTCCACGCCTTCCTTCGCCAGCAGCGTGGTCACCAGGGGTGACAAGGTCTTGCGACGGGCGCGGGCTGCCTGGGCCTGCAGGTCGTGGTTGGCCTTCTCCAGCTCAGCCACCTTGCTGTTTCCCCCCGAGGCCTGCAGATTGCCACCCTCGATCGCCGCCACAATGCGGTCGATCTTGGCGTGCAGCGATTCAAACTGCCCATTGATGTTGATCAGCGCATCGGCCAGTGACTGCGTCGCCTGCGCCAGACGGTCGGTTGTGGTCTGCTCCTGCTCTGCTGCCGTCCCAGGAGTGCTTTCGTTGGTTTCCGGATCCATTTCTTATCTCCTACAATGTCAGATAGCTACGATCTCTGCTTACCTTTGTCCTTGTCATCCTGAGCGAAGCGAAGGACCTGCTTTTTCCTTGCATTCACTCAGCTTTCGCCGCCACTCGTTGCGACGGCGCTGCTGAAACTGCCTCGCCGAGTTTGATCCACGTCTGCGGATATGCAGCTTTGTCGCGCCGCAACACCGCCGCGCCCGTAAACACGAACTTGCTCACCGTCCAGACCGCGGCCGACACGTCCGGCACCCAGGCGTTCGTGATCTCGTACGACATGCCCATCACGCCGTCGCCCGCCCGGATATCGCGCGTCACATCGGGAAAGTCCTGGGCATACAGAAACCCGCCGATCACCAGCTTCCCTGCTCGGCCGGCGGCTGCCAGCGGCTCAATCTCCGCCTCGGTGATAACGCCGATTTTGCGCCGCACATCATGTCCGTCCATCTCGGGCGAATAGTCCAGCGCCATGCCCAGCAGCGAAGGCAGGGCCGATTCCGTCGCTCGGTAGCTCAGCGTGACGCGATGCCCGCGAGCTCCTGAAGGCGAGTGCTGCGAAGGCACTCCCACCAGCGTCAGCACGCCGCGGAACGGCAGCCGGTTCGGGTGCTCCGCCACCTCCGGCATGGCCAGCGCCATGGCTTCCAATTGCAATTTCATGCACAACTCCTATCTTCTCGACTTGTCATCACGAGCGTAGCGGGGACCTGCTCTTGGCTAGTTGCTAGCTGCTAGCTGCTGCCGTTCACTGCAACTCCGGCGCATCGCTTAGTCCGCCGCTCTTCTCCGGCAGCGGAGCCAGGCCGCGCATCCGGCGCACCTCGTTCACTGTCAGCACTCCGCAGCCAATCAGTGTCTGCTGGATCTGCGCCTGCTCCAGTTCATTCGGAGCGTCAACGTCGGTGAAGACGAACTCCAGGTCGCTCCACCCCAGCCGCTTGGCGATCACATCGCGCGTCAGATGCTCTGCCAGCAGCCTCGCTACCGGTACGACAGCAGTGCGAAACGCATCGTCATACTGTGTGGTAGCTGTGTTGCGATTGACGTCCCGCTCCAGACCCAGCAACATGGGCGGCAGATCGAACGCGTCCGCGATGATGCGGATCAGGAACTCCTGCCACTGCAGCCGGAGGTCGGCATCCGTGCCCCCGGCAAAGCGCAGTACCTCGGGCTTTGTATCTACGGAAAGGATCGGCACCTTGCCGGTGCCTTCGATTTCGTCCTGCCACCAGCGAATCAGCCGCTCATGATGCTGCGGGCTCAGGTTCTGCACCCACAGCGCATACTGCACGACGGTGTTGCTCGCCATGCGCGCCGCATAACGGTGCGCGCCGAGGAACTCATGAATTGTCTCGAACGCCACCTCTAGCTTTCCTAGCCCGAATGGCGTGTAGGTGCGCGGATTTAGCCGGATGTACGACAGCTCCTCGTCTGCCAGCTCGATCTCCGAGCCTGCCAGGAACTTCCCCGTCGACTGCACGTACCGCGGCGACGTGGGATTGCCATCCCAATCGGTGCGGATGCGAATGCTCGCGCCATCGACTGGCCACAATGTCAGAGGCCGCTGCGCGTCGCCCGTGAGGTCCAACTCGATCGCCCCGAAGCCGCCGACCAGCACGTCTTCCAGCACCTGCTCAATCAGCGAGCGGAACGAATCATCCGGATTCGGCTGCTCGAGGTTCTCCACCAGGAGCGCGACGCGTTCCACCGCTTCCGGCAACTCCTCCAGCGAGCGCCCGTGCCGCGGCTGGACGCGCCAATGCATGCCTGCGATGCGGTCCTTGATCGTGTTAATCGCCTTGCGCGCAATCGGCGTCTCCGCAAACCGCCGCAGGTTTAACGGTGACGGTTTGGGCATGACTCCGGCACGCAAAAGCGTGGGTGCCCCCGGAGTCAATATGGAAGGCAAGGGCACCGTCCGTCGCGCGGATTCGGATCCCGCTTCAATCGACATGGCAGAGCCGGCCTGGGTAGAGCGGCGCTTCAGCGCCGCGTTCCCGCTGGCTAAATATGCCAAGGGCTTTAGCCCCTGGCGGGCTGTATGCCACAACGTAGTACTACTCAGACGTACCTCTCCCACGCGGCGAAGCGCGCCGCGAAAATTCTCTCGCATGTTCATAGGTTTTTACCTTGAAATAGAAAAGCGCTCCCGAAGGAGCGCAGCTTTTGACTCAAAGTGTCGGGCGGGTTTCTGCCGTTCCGCCAATCCTTGAAGGGGCGCGACTTCAGGCGCGCCGACTCAAACGTAACAACGAGAGGCTTTAGCCTCCAACGCTACAGCTTCATCTCCGTTCTCACCCGCTCCGCAATCGCCGGCAGCTCAGCCATTCTCGCCACCTGAACGTCTTTCTCCACCAACGTCGCCAGCGCGAATCCAACTGCTGGGTCGTTCACGTCCAGCCCGTCCTCAACAATCGCCGTCAGATCGCTTTCAACCTGCCGCTTCTGAATCAGCCCCTCGCGCATCTCGCCGTAGCTGAACGCCAGCGCCTTGGCTGCGTTGACCTGCGCCGAGCCTGGCTGCTCCGCGAGCGACAAAGCATGAAACATATGCAGCACGCCATTCGGCTGGTACCCGCAATCCACTTTGAACGGATCGCCCGGCCGCGTGAACTCCGCAGCAGCAATATCTTTTTGCATCAACGTCCAGACACCCGCCTCTTCAAACGCCCCGCGCATCGCAAGGTAGATCGCCTGCCGACCGCGGACGATTCGCTCTGCCTTCTCTCGCGACTGCGACTCCAGATATCGATTGGCCAGAACTCCAATCTCTGCTTCTGGCAAGTTGGTGAGCACTCCCATCACAGGAGCCATTTGCAGCGCGCCCGCCCAGCCGGTCTCGATCTGGTCCAGCAACCATTCGCGACGAGACATCGGTCCCTTATAGTTGATTATCTCCGGCACACGCGATTGAAGCTTGCTGCGCAAATCTCGCTCCAGCGCCTCCAGCAGCTCAATGTCAACGTCCGGATCCAGGCACCGCACCCGCCGCCAATCGTGCGTCAGGCGCACATCCGTAAACCTCGCCTCGCCCTCGCCGGCTTCCAGCAGCACCACGCCGATGTTGACGAACTCCCCCTTCACTACATCAGGCATGTAGCGCAGGAGGTAGAACTCGCATTGTTTCTTCGTAGCCATCAGCTATCAGCCGTCAGCTTTCAATCAGGTATAGGGACATCCGGTGTCAGGTTTCAGGACTCCTGATATTCAATCTTCCTCGGCGCTCGCCCTGTCCTCCGTGCTTAATTCTTCTACGCCTCCGTGACTCTGTGGTTTGTCCTCAATTCACCACTTCCTTCCAATTCGGGAAGGGGGTCCTACTTGAGTTCTTGAACGACAAGATCAACTCACGCACCCGCGACCGCCGTTCCAACAGCTTAGTAAACAGACATTGCAACCCATCTACATCGGAGCCATACCATGCTGGTGGAATCTCGTCTGCCAGCGGCCACAATGAGCTCTCGGGAAAATTCTCAATCCGGCTGAGCCACGGCTCAAAGCTGTCCCACCCTGTGATACATGCGTACACATCGTTGCGCCCGAAGACGCCACGCAGCGGTGCGTCGGGAAAATTCCACTCGCCCGCGTTAAAGCAATACCCCTGATCGATGAACGACGCCCGAAACTTCCTTTCCCGTGCTTTCTTCCAGAATGCGGCCTGCCGCCCGTTGGCGTTGCACGTCCATTTGTCCAGCGCCAACACCCCGGCAAAATCGCGCAGGTTGCGAATCGTCGCCGTCATCGTATCCGGCAAGTAATCGAAGACCTGGCCTTCCATGGGCGAGATCACATATTGCGATCCGAACGACAGCCCCGGCGTAAATGGCAATTTGTTCCCATACAGCTCGATGCGCAGCTCCGGTGTGTGCTCCACCAGCCAGGCATCGACATCGACCACCGCCGTCTCCGGCATAGGCAGCCCGATCAGCCGTCCCAGCCGCGTGCCCAGCCAGTCGTTCGCCAGCACCCGCGGATGCTGTGGGTTGTTCTGAAACTTGACTACGTAATAATGGCCGTCGTCGCAGCGCATAAGGTGGCTTTGCGCGCCACCTCGCATCCTGCGGACATGTTGTACGGCCTGGACCGCCAAGCGTTCTCCTTATTCTGCATTCTGCACTTCGGCGACAGGGCGGATACCTGTCAGCGATACAGTCCCCTGCCGGGACCCGCTCTCGCTTGTCGTCGCATCCGCCCGCAACGGCCATCGCGGCCGTACCTCACGGCCATCACCTCCGCGTCGCCGGTGCACCAAACGCCACCGCTTCGCCTGCGACACGGCCGCCGCTGCGAGATTCCGAAATTCGATGCTAACCATTTCGTTATCCCGCTTCGTCGGCACGCGTCACAGGGCTTTGTGATATTTGAGCCACAAGCGTCAGGCCAGACGGCTTTTGGCTTTTGGCTTTTGGCTCTTGGCTTTTAGCTAATTGGCTAGTTGCTAGTTGCTAGTTGCTAGTTGCTACTCATCCCAGCGACGCCACGCTCACGTTCGCCGGCTTGCGCGCTGCATTCGGAGCTACCTCCGCTCGCACCGCCTGCGCTACCGCCATGGACATCACCAGGTCGTCATGCGTGCCGTTCGCGGCCGACGCACTGCCATCCGGATGCCGCACAAACGTGCGGCACTCTTCCAGCAGCCGCGTGCTGCTGAACAAGAACGGCGCATTCGTCAGCGTGGCCGCAAAGTTCTCCAGCATACGGGGACGCGACGCCGCCGACGTCAGCCAGCCTGCCTGGTTCCCCTGGTGATACACGTTGTTGTAGCCCTCATGGAGCGTCAGCGACGCCAGCACCGCATACCCATGATTGTTGCGCTCCACGGCGATCAGCGCGTGGTTGTACTCGCGCCCGATCAGCGCCACACGCGCCGCCAGATCCGCCGGTGCGAAGTGTCCCTGCAGCTCGGCGCACTGCATGCCGCTGCTGCGCTCAATCACCTGGGCGCAAGCGTAATCGCCGTCGCTGCCTCCGCCCGACGGATCGACCCCGATGATGTATTCCTTTGGCATCGCGCCGTTGTCGCCGGTGATCGCCGGGAAGAAAACCAGCATGGTTGCATTGTTTCTTTGCTCGACAATCGTACGCTGCTCGCGCATTCGCCGGTCGATCACCTCGACGTCGAAGATGCAATCGCCCGAGGCCATGAAGCAGCTCTCAGGGTCCTCCGCGTATTCCTCCGCCATCCGCGAGCCGAAGTTCGCCCGCATCTCGCGGCGGAACGCGATCTGCCCGGCATCGAGCCGGTGCTTGAGCATCAACTCCAACTCCGTTTCGGTGAAATCCATGATCTTCACCTCGCGCCGGTAGGTTGGCTCCCACCACCAGGGGAAAAAGTGCCGCGTGTAGCCAGTCTGGCGCGCGCGCACCCACTCGTCATAGAAGCAGCCGCATGCGCCGTCGGGCGTGGACTCGAGCACAATCTCGCCGTCTGGTGGCACCGCCGCGCGCAGCGAAGCCAGTGTTGCCGCCGCATCCCGAGGCCAGCGGGCCACCTCCGAACAATGCAGGTTCTGGATGGTGAGCCCGCGGCCGGCATTCGGGTCGGCAGCCGTCTCGACGCGATACTCGCTGTCGATGCATGGAAAGACGATCTGCCGAACATTGGCGCGCGAGGTTCGCAGCACGCCCTTGCGCAACGGTGCGGGCAGGTTCTCCACGAACCGGTGCACGATACGAAAAATTTCTTCCGCCGCCTGCTGATCGTGCGCCACTTGCACGCTCAGCGTCCCCGGATGCGTCATCGTATGATTGAAGAATCGCGCCGCCACATACGTCGTAATGCCCAACTGGCGCGCCTTCAGCACAATGTTGTGCTTCCTGCAGCGCCGCGCGTACTCCTTCTGCGCGCGGTTCAGAAACAGAAAGCGGAGCTTGCCGCGCTTGTCGCGGACTTTGAGCTGCCTGGCTATCATCAGCTCGCGAAGTGTGGATACCTCTCCCTCTTGCTTACCGAGCTTCACTAGCTTGTCTTTGTCTGCCACCTCCCAATCCAGCTTACGGCCCATGTCGATCAGCCATTGAAATCCCTGGCTGGGGTCTTCGCCGAGCTCCTTTACCCTGCCCAGCGCGTCTTCGTGCTCGCTCAGCGCTTGTTTGAGCGCCTGCTTGTCTTCTTCGCTAAAAACAAGAGTGCTTGTTGCGCACATCCTCTCACCCCCTGGAAAGAAAAAGGCCGGCGATTAGTCAATCGCCAGCCTGTTGAGCGCGTCCGTCTGCCCGGTCATACCGCATTGTGGTATGCGAGGGTCGGCATTCAGTCGCGCTTCCTCACCCTGTTCTTATTGCCAGTTGTCAGTTGTCAGCTATTAGTTGTCAGTCCCCCCATCGCTAAGTTCTAAACGCTAATGGCTAATGGCTAAGTGCCAGCGCTAAATGCGAATGGCTCGTTGCTCGCCGCTCGCAGCTCATTGCACCGTCGTGCAATAAAACGTCTTCGGCGTCACAGTCTCCGAGTTGGACGCGTTAAATGTGAGCTTCAAGGCCGATGCGCTCCCCAGATTCTCTGACGCTGTCAGACCAACCTGCGGGCCCGCCTGAATCGTTGTCCCGGCGATCAGCGGACTAACGCTCGCCACCTGGCTCGACAGCGAGCTTGGCGTGAACACTTCAATATCCGTCACCCAATTGGTGCTGGCCGATGCGCCGACGGACTGCGTCGCCAGGGTCGTCGCTCCCAGCACCCATTTGTAGGTGACGGCGTTGCTGTTCGACGACTTTGCCCATCGCGCATAGCACTTGAAGCCCGCGCCGACGGAAGTTGTCCCGGCCGGAAGAGTGACGCTGAACACATTCTGGTCTGAGCTATTGCCGACGATTCCGCTCTGCGGCCCGACCATCGTTCCGCTGACCAGGTGCATCCCCGTGGCGCACGAGGTGCCGAGCGCGCACGTTACGCCGTTCACGGTCATCGAAGCATTCGACGACGCCTTGCCATTCAGCGCATTTTGCAAATCGGCCTGGTTCGAAAGCGTTCCGGTAATCGATCCCCAGACCACGCCGCCGCCTGCGTTCAGCGCCGTCCATGCGCTGCCGGTGTAGTAGCAGAGCACGCGGGTGGAGCCGTGGCCTGTCGTGCAATCGCCGGCGCTCGCGCCGTCGCCCACCCACGTCATCGATCCCGCACCATAACCTGTGGGCAGCGTGGCAACGGTGTAGGTGCCCAGCGTGAACACCAGGGCATCGTCATTGACGCCGTAGATGTGGTTCCAGCGGCAGCTGACCGAGCCGCTCTTCTGGCATACGTTCAGCGAGTTGCCCAGGTTTTTCTCCGTCGTGTCGCTCGCGTTCCACGCCGGAACAAAGTCCCACTTTGTGGTATCGTAGCCGCTGCCTGTAAACCGGTACCCCGCGCGCGCCATCACCTCCGGCGTGGCGCCGTAATTGGTTCTGTTCTGGCCGGCCAACTCAACGCCGCCCGTCATGATGCTTTGCCCGTCACCATTGCCAAGCGAGGCAACCATCGTGGCATTACCCGTAGTCGCATAGAAGATGGGCGTAATCGACGTCAGCCCTCCCATTACGCCCGTTCCCGGAGTGAGGGTAAATGCCTGGTTGGCAAACACAATGCCGTTCGGCTCGTAATAGAACGGCTGCTTGGAGTTGGAACTGGTCGCGGGGATCACTACAGTGCGCGTCGTATCGTTCATCAGGTTGGTGTACCCGGTGACGTACAGTCCTTCCATCTCGAAGATGCCGCCGCCCGCGCCAATCACCTTCGCCAGCGCATTCTGCGCCGTACCGAAGGCATATCCACCGCTCACGTGTACGTGAGTATTCAGCCCGGCCAGCGTGTCCAGCAGTATCACCGGATCTTGTGACGTGCCGTTGGAACAGATGCTCGACTCGGCCTCCGACTTGAGGCCGGTGATCACCAGCGTTCCCGCCGCGTTCTCCTGCACCGAGGCGAGCGGGCCGGCATTGCAGTCTCCGCTTAGGCCGTTGATCTTGCCCACGCCCGACAGGTTGGTGAAACGAATGCCGCTGCCGTTGCGCGAGCGGCTGGTACTCAGGTTGGCGATGTCTGACTGCGTGGCAGCTGCGCCGGCGAACTCAATGTTGTTGCTGTAGCAGTTCTTCACCAGCAGGTCGCGGACCTTCGCGGTCTCACCCATGTTCTCGACGTGCACACATTCGCCCGCCGTTTGGTTTGCGCCATCGACATTCAGGTTCTCAATCGAGCCCCAATGCCACCACTGCACACTCGCTCCGGTGCCGGTTCCCACGCTCGTGGTCGCGATGATGTCATTCGCGAAGCCGCTGCCAACGGTGATCGTCGTTCCGTGATTCGAAGACGTACCTCCGCCGGCCAGATGTGCTCCCTGCTCGACAATGATCGCCGCTGTGACATTGTTGTTGCCGTTGTTGTGCGTCACCGCCGAGGTGAAGGTGTACGGCACCGGCGCCAGTTGCACCTTCACCGAGTCGGGGATATAGAACCCCGGTCCGCTGTAGGCGGCGGTGCGATCATCGATCACCGCCCCCGAAACCGTCCCCGATCCGTAAGCCGCGTTGATGGCCGCCTGGATGCTCGGATACTTGCTCACGAAGTATGCATGCCCGGGAATGTCGCGCGCCGTCAGGTCCCCGGTTATGTTAACGGTGGACGCAACATTCAGTTTGCCGCCGTTATTCGCCGTCAGAGTGAGGTCGCTATTGGCGTCATAGCCGAGGATAAAGGTGCGAGTCGACGAGGGATTGAACCAGGCCAGGTAACCAGTGTGTGCCGTGTCGCCGGCGCTCATCTGGACATATCCCACATTGTAGGGGGGAGCAACTGCGGTCACGCTGGTGCCCCACAGCGGCCCGTAGAAGACACTGGCGCTGCCGTCAGCGCCGCCGCTGATGGAGCCATGCGCCATCCAGTCGCCGGTGCTGTTTCGCGTCGGTGCGTTATAGGTGCTCGTGCTCTGCCCCGTATCGGTGAATATGTACGGTTGCACCGTTCGGCCGTCGTATGACCCCTCGCACGGCAAATTGCCCGCCAGCAGTTGTCCATTTTTCAGCAGGTCAACTGCGGAATACGACGGATAGCAACTCCAGGAAATCTGCGTATTCGGCGGCGTGTTGCCGTTGTTAATGGTGGTTGCTGGCGAGACGTTCGTCGTTCCCAATCCATAGTCGTGCCACACCATGGAATAGCTGGCACTGGTGGTCCCCTTTGTGATTGGGTTCACGCTGGGTGCAGGCGGATCGTTCAGATAGCCGCCCACGATCCTGCCATTCACCACGACGCCACCCGTCACGTTCTGTCCCCCCTGCAAGTATTGCCGCCCCGCCAGGATCTGGCTGGCGGTGCCGTTCCGGTCGGGGTTCATGAAGAACGCTCCCGCCAGGCTGGCCAATGTCGTGTTCGACCACGACCCGTCGTCCACCCAGGTGCAGCCGTTCTTGAAGCCGCACGCCGTCAACGTTGACAAAACTCCATTGGACGCCGCGTTCGGATCCAGCACCACGCTTCCCACCGGATCGGTGCCGCGCGAGGGCAGCATGTTGGCGTAGCCCCCCGGCTGGTGATACGCGACGATGTTGGTATGTGAAGCGTCCAGCTCGTGTTTGTCGTAGCTGTATCCCTGCGGATCGCTGCAAAACGGCGACGGGCGCGAGTAGTCGCTGTTGGAAGAAACAAAGCGCAGCGAGTAGGTTGCCCCCGATCCGCCCGCGCCGGTGTGGGTCACCGTACACGTACCCGCGCCGGGATCGGTCAGCAGATAGCTGTTATAGCGGCCAAGCGCCGTAATGCCGCCAATGGTTTCAAACATCGTCACCGGCGTGGTGAAATTCAGGATCCCCGGCCCCATGTTCGGCTGCTGAAACCACGGCAGATAATAGGCGCCGCGCGCCTTCAGGGATCCGTCCTGCTTGAGCAAATCGAGATCAACTTCGCCCGTAGCTTGCGTCGATAGCTTGACAGCGTTGAAATCCGAATCCCCATTCGAGCCCGCGGAAGCCGCCAGGCTTGAGCCGATGACGACATTCGGCGTCTTGTCACCAATCGGCGGAGGCGAATCCAGATTCACGCTGCCGCCTCCCGCATTCGCATCCACATATTCCTTGTTGGCCACTTCCGTCGGGTTCTTGGGATCGGGAACGAGAGGCGACTTTGAGAACGTCTTGACCCCGCCCACCGTCTGATTGTCATTGGCGTGAACGTAGCTCGCATCCGCATATTCTTTGTTGACCGTGTCCGTCGGCTTCTGCGGATCTGGCACCGCTGGCGACTCGGTGAAGGTCTTCACCCCGCCCACCGTCTGGCTATCGTTGACGTGAACGTAGACCGAGTCCGCCTGGTCTCGCGTCAGGAACTGCGCTGCGGTTGTGGTCGGCACCAGCTTCGCTCGTACCGCGGAAATCGTCGTATTATCGGTCGCTGGAACCGCCCAATATTCCTGTTTGGTCGAGCCATCCCCGAGCTGATATACCACAGTGTAGTACACGCCCGGAGGAGTGCTTCCCGTGGTCGGCGCCAGGGAAGCAACAAACAGTCCATTCGGCCCGAGCTGCACGGTGAGCGACCCTGCTGCCACCACGTTCTGTGTCGCCGTGGTGAATGCAGGCCAGGAAATCAGCAGCGATCCCTGGGCCTTGGCGCCGTTGGCGTAGTACACCGTGTCCGTGATGGTGGTCAGCCGGATGCCGTCGAAGTAAGCGTGGGTCTTGCCCAGCACCGATCGCAACGAGTAACTCCCCGCTGACAACTGGTGTGTTCCCCCGGCGGACGGAGCCTCTGGAGGCCCAAATCCCGCTCCTCCCGCCGCCACCGCTCGCGGCGCTATACACGCGAGCCAGACAATCAGGACAGCAAAAAACCGCCCGGTTGGGCGGCTGATGGTATGCATATCGTTTGCCTCGTGTTAGCAACTAGCAACTAGCAACTAGCAGCTAGCAACTAGCTCTTGTCAGCAACTAGCTGTTAGTTAAGACCGACAATCATCTCGCCTCTAACTGCTAAGGCTAACTGCCAAGTGCTAATTGCCAAATGCTAGCTGCTAGTTGCTAGTTGCTAGTTGCTACTTGCTCGCAGCCTCATAACTCTTCATGAACTCTTCCACGCTCTCGACGTAGACCTGCGCGAAGTCGGCCACCGGCCGCTGGGTTTCGATGATGTCGATTGCATCCTCGAGCGGCCATCCCATGGCGCGTAACACCGCCAGCGCCATCATGGGCGCGCGATGCACGCCCGCGGCACAGTGAATATAGACCTTCGCCTCCGCTTCTTCCAGCGCCCCCAGCGTAAAATCCACGCCCTGCTGTAACAGCGCCGGCGGCTTCGGCCGGAAGTCATCGTCTGTGGGATTCCACAGTACCTTCACGCCGTACGGCTCCGCTAGCCGGGTATCGTCGAACTCGATCTGCATGTCGACGATATGGGTGACTCCAGCTCGCACCACCTCGATCATGTTTTGTTCGTTCCAGATGCCGCCTCCCACTACCAGGCGGTCGGTCACCCAGGTCATGTCCATGCGGCGCGTTGCTCCTCGGCCGGTTGCGGCCCTAAGCTTCGATTGTACCGTGCCTGCTTTGCGGCGACGTAAGGGCTGAGTAACCGCTTCGGGTTCAATGTGGAAACAACTCAGCGGAGCCATGTTTCCGTGAATCAAACCGCGAACTCGGCATCAGCATCCGCCTCAACCGCTTCCGCGGCCTGGGGCGGCTTCAATCTCGGGGGCTGCATGTCCAGCTTCTTGTAGAACGACAGCACGGCCTGCGTCGGATCGTCGTCCACCTCGGCTGACGAATTGGACACGCCTGCCCGCGCCTTCCCGAGCGCCGGCGCCGCCGCCAAGTCGTCGATCCCGGCGAACTCGAACAGGAATTTCGCCGATTGACAGTTGCCCTTGACCGCCAGATTGATATGGGCGTTCGTCACCTTGTTCAGGTGCGCATAAATGGCCCGCTTGGAGCGCTCCACCGCCTTTTGTCGTACCTCCAGCGAGGCATACCGCGCGTACTCCGCCTTCGACTTGACCGCCACCACCTCTACCGGTCCGCTCTTGTCACCGGCTTTCGGGACCGATCTCGTTTTCGTCTGCCTTTTTGCGGCCGGCTTGCCCGCCTTGTTCTTACCGTTGACCTCTGTTCCGCTGCCTTCCGTAATTTCCGACATCGATGGCTCCTTGTCTGGAGACAAAAAACCCGGCTCGAAGGCCGGGTGATGATTGCGCCAGTAAACAGCAAAACCCAGCTTTCGCCGGGTTCCCAAAATGGGAAGCACAACCAACCGCTTCCCGAATCTCAACTCTAAATTTCACTATAGCAAATTCGGAGGAAAATCTTTAGTTTTTTTGAAATTTATATTTCCATTAACTACAACAGCTTACGGCGAATTGTTGCATTTCTCCTACTTGACAAGAAAAATTCCCTTGTTGGTTGACCTAGAATCATCTAGCACTCTATCCCGCCGCGATTCGGAACCTATCGCAGCCTATGCGACAATCAAAGCGATCCCAGGAGGCACTGCATACCATGCGCCAGGTTATTGCAACCAATAACGCTCCCCAAGCTATCGGCCCATACTCGCAGGCCATCAAAGCCAACGGCTTCATCTTCGTCTCCGGCCAAATCGCCTTCGACCCCGCCACCCAGCAGATCATCGACGGCGATGTCGCCGCCCAGACCGAGCGCGTGCTGCAGAACCTTTCGGCAATCCTCACGGCCGCCGGAAGCTCACTGGCCAAAGTGGTGAAGACGTCGGTCTTCCTGAAGAGCATGTCCGACTTCGCCGCCATGAACCAAGTCTATGCCCGCCACTTCTCCGCCGAGCCACCCGCGCGCTCGACCGTCGCCGCCGCCGGCCTGCCCCGAGACGTGCTGGTGGAGATCGACGTCATCGCGCTGGGGTAGTATCTTTCAGCGATCTGCTCGCCATGGCATGGCTCTGCTACATTTACGAGAATGCTCCCCCGTATAACTTTCGTTCTCCTCTTCGCGGCGGTTGTGCTCGAGTCTTTGGCGGCTCACACCCAGATCAATGCAAAGAACTGGGGAGAAAATACGATCGGCGTCACGCTGGTTTTGCATGAAGGACCGCGACAGAATTCAGCGCAGGGGACTATCCTCTGGTACAACCTCATCGGCAAAGGCTTTCCGTCCGGCGTGCCGTACACGCTTTGGAGATGGCAGTCCGGTCAGGAACCCAAGGCGGTGATAGAAGGCGTGAGCTTCGATAACCGCGGGGTGTTGGTGTGCTCCGGGCAGCCTGGGTTTTGTAAGGGTCAAGGCCCGGATGATCCCATCAATATCAAGACCATCGCGGCACCCGGCGAAATGAAGCGCTTCGCCGTCGCCTCGCGTGATGGCAAGATCGCCGGCTTTGCTGATGCTGTACCCATCCCCCGCTGAGGCGGACAGCCTGCCCCGCGATGCGCTGGTGGAGATCGACGTCGTCGCACTGGGGTAAGAAACTGCCTTCACCACGGAGCCGCGGAGAACACGGAGAAACAAATACCCTTGTCTTCCTGAGCGACGACGCCGAGCGGCGCGAGTGGGAGGAGTCGAAGGACCCCTACCTCCCCATGGGTGTCATCCTGAGCGTAGCGAAGGACCTGCTTTTTGCCGTTGTGCTAGCCCGAAGGGCGTCACAATCGTAGCCCGGCACGTGAGAGTCTGTTACGAAACTTCGCGTGAAGACTGGGCAACACGCGGGTTCCGTCGGTTCTCGCCCCAAGCATCGACTTTTCTGAGTCAGGTTCCATTGCGCTAAGACCAAAGCTCGCCTTACGACGCCAGCGCTGCGAACGGATGTTCGACTAAGCATCGTCGCCAACGCATCATGGTCGCTGTCGCGCGTTGCTGCATGCGTTGCAAGGCCATCTCATGCAGGTGACGATAGACGAAGCGTTGCGCCGACTGGGTGCAGCGCGACTTCAGCGGACAAGCGCCGCAAACCTTCGCTCCGGCCACATACTTTACGCGCTTGCGACCGCGCTGCAGCTGGCCACGGGTGAGCGTCTGCTGCGCCGGGCAGCGGAACGTATCGCTCTTCTCGTCGTACACAAACTCAGTAGCGGCGAACAGCGTACCGTCGCCCTGGTTGTTGACCGCGCGCTTGGCGGGCACGTGCGGCACGATGCCTTCTGCCTCGCAGGCTTCCGCCTGTTCGCCGTTGGAGTAGCCCGCATCGGCCACCACGTTTAGCGTTTCCGGATTCCCCAGCGCCTGCTTCGCCGCTTGCCCCATCGGCAACAGACTACGTTCGTCATTAGCTTCCGCCGTGACCTGCTGCGCTACGATCAGCCCGTGCTCGCTGTCCACCGCGATCTGCACGTTATAGGCGGGCCGATTACCATCGTTGGTGCGCATGAAGCGCGCTTCCGGCTCCGCATCTTGCGTGAGCTTCTCCAGCGCTGCCGCCACCGCGCTGGGATCGATCACCCACTCGTCCTGCTCATCCGCCGCATCCAGTTGCTCCAGATAACGCTTGATCGCATCGCGCTCCCGCACCCGTTGCGCGCTGCTCACGGTGCGAAACTTCGAACCATCCACCGCTACCAATTCACCCCGCACCAGTCCCACCTCGCGCGCCAGCCGTACCAGTTCCGCTCCCGCGCGCGTCACCGCTTCGCCATGCAGCCGCCGGAACTCCGCGATGCTCTTGTGGTCCGGTCGCAACCTGCCCAGCAACCACATCACTTCCACATTGCGCTGGCACTCCGCTTCCAATCGCCGCGAGGAGCGCACCTGATTCACATACCCGTACAGATACAGCTTCAACAGGTCGCGCGGATCGTAGCCCGGCCGTCCTGTGGCTGCCGGTTCGCCGCGTTGAAAACCCAACTGAGCCACCGCCAGCCGACCCACAAAGGCCTCGATCACGCGACACAGATGATCGGCCGGAATCAACTCGTCCAAGGTGACGGGAAACATCGTCACCTGCTCCCGCGCCTCGCCGCTGATGTATCCCATGCCCGCAAAACTACTACTCTCCAGACCCCTTCGCACCCCGCATTCTTGGTCCGGTGCCGAGTTTCGTAACAGACTCCTGAGTGCCGGGGGACACGCATGTTGACAATGTGTTCGAGTCCCGCGAAGCGGGACGGCACATGGCATTTCGCGATTCCCAAAGCCTCCTTTAGTCGCCGAGGGAGCGGTTTTGTGCCGTCCCTGAAGGGACTCGGAATTTTTTACCCACCTTACCCGGCTCTGACGAGCCGGGCTACGATTGTGACGCCCTTCGGGCTTCCAGGTCCTGCGCATCTTGACGCAAATCCCGACCGCTTGACGCAGAGCTTACCCTAGATGGAATGGCGAACCCGGAACATCTGGCGAAACTGAAGGAAGGCGTCGAGGCCTGGAACCAGTGGAGGAAGGAGAACCCGCGAGTCGTGCCGGATCTCCGCGAGGCGAACCTCCCCAAGGCGGAGCTCAGCGGGGCGAACCTCTTTCGGTCGGATCTCAGCGGGGCAAACCTCTTCGAGGCGCGGCTCTTGAGGGGGTACCTCAGCGGGGCAGACCTCCGCCGGGCGGACATCAGCGGCGCGAACCTGGTCAGAGCGAGCCTTCGCGGGGCGGACCTTAGCCAGGCAAACCTCACCGGAGCAACGTTCGGATACACCTCCTTCGGAAAGACGCTGCTGAAAGGCGCAACGGGACTAGATTCCTGTAACCATCTTCTGCTGAGCTATGTCGATTACTTCACCCTGCAGCGTTCCTGGCCTCTGCCGCTCTCCTTTCTCCGAGGCTGCGGCTTACCCGATCAGTACATCGACTACCTCCCTTCCCTGCTGAACCAGGCCATTCAGTTCTACTCCTGCTTTATCAGCCATTCGACAAAAGACAAGCAATTTGCCGAGCGCATCTACAGCGATCTTCAGAACAAGAACGTTCGTTGCTGGTACGCGCCAGAGCACTTGAAGATCGGAGACCAGTTCCAAGACGAAATCGAGAACTCGCTTCAGTTACTCGACAAAACCCTGGTAGTTCTTTCTGAAGAGTCGGTCAACAGCGTATGGGTTGAGCGCGAGGTTCAGGCTGCGCGTGAGCGCGAAGACCGCAGCGGCAAACTGGTGCTATTCCCAATCCGGCTGGATGATGCGGTAGATGAATGCGACGAAAGCCTGGGCCGCCGACCTTCGCCGCACCCGCCACATCGGCGACTTCACCAACTGGACGGACCACGATTCCTATCAGCAGGCATTCGATCGCCTGCTACGCGACTTGAAAGCGCAACCAGCCGGCGACTCCAACTCAGCTGATTGACCTCGCCACGCCACAGAATATGCATTACTCCTCGGTGCCCTCGGTGCCTCCGTGGTGAACAACGACAGGGGTGCTCCCCGGTCCGCCCTCCGGTCAACCCGAAACCCGCGGTTTTCCCCTGATTTTTCCTGTTGCCTACCTGGGAACTCTCCCCGCAGCCGCATAAAAACAGGCCCAGAACGACCCTACCTGTGGAAAACCCGCATAAAATCAGGCGAAAATGCTTTGCTCGCGCCCCCAGTTGGTATACCATACGCTTCAATTGAGCCTAATTATTGCTCAAACCTTCAAGGAGGTAGTAACCAATGGCAACAGGCATGACAAAAACTCAGCTGGTGCGGCACATGGCCGAGAAGCATGAGATGAGCAACAAGCAGGTCGCGGCATTCCTCGACGACCTGGCGGAAATCGCGGTCAAAGAGACCAAGAAGAACGGCGTATTCGTCGTCCCGGGTCTTGGCCGACTGGTGAAGTCCGCCCGCAAAGCCCGCATGGGCCGCAACCCGCAGACCGGCGAAGCGATCAAGATCCCGGCCAAGACCGTGGTGAAGTTCCGCGTCGCCAAGGCTGCGAAAGACTCCATCGCCCCCAAGAAGTAGGACCCCGGGCATTTCCTGTCGAGGCCGGCCGCGCGCCGGCCTTCGGCGTTTTGAGAGCTCCCGCTGCGCCCGAAACTCACTCATGCGCGGACTGCGGTTGCCGCCCGGCGGCCTTCTCCAGCAAGCAAACCTCCGGCTACAACCTTTTGCGAAACGGTCACAGTCTCGGAGAAGAGTTCCACACAAAAGTAGTGCTATGCTGTCCGGAGAATTTTGCAGGAGGTTTTGATGTCCGCACAATCCACTACCAAGTTGACGCCTGAATCCACCGATCAGTTCAAGGCCTGATTTCGCGGAGAGCTGATTCAGCGCTCCGACCCTGGCTACGACATAGCGCGCAAGCTCTACAACGGCATGATCGACAAATACCCGCACCTCATCGCGAAATGCGTGGACGTAGCCGACGTCATCGCCGCCGTGAAGTTCGGCGTGGCCAACGATCTGCTCACCGCCATTCGCGGCGGCGGACACAACGGCGCCGGCCTGGGAAGCTGCGATGATGGCCTGGTCATTGACCTCTCGCCCATGAAAGGCATCCGCGTGAATCCCGCGGACAAGAGCGTTCGCGTCGAGGCCGGCTGCGTCTGGGGCGATGTCGATCACGCGACTCATGCTTTCGGCATGGCTGTTCCTTGCGGCTTCATCTCGACCACCGGCGTCGCCGGGCTGACGCTGGGCGGAGGCATCGGCTATCTCAGCCGCCGCTACGGCCTGACGATCGACAACCTGCTCTCTGCCGACGTGGTGTTGGCGGACGGCAGCTTCGTCACCGCGAACAGTCAGCAGAACTCCGACTTGTTCTGGGCCTTGCGCGGAGGCGGCGGCAATTTCGGCGTGGTCACCTCGTTTGAGTTCCGTATGCAGCCCGTCAACATGGTGCAATTTGGCCCGACTTTCTGGCCGCTGGAGGAATCCAGCCAGGTGCTGAAGGCATATCGCGACTTCATCCAGAAAGCTCCCGAGACGGTCAGCGGCTTCTTCGCATTTCTCGTGATTCCTCCCGCGCCGATGTTCCCCGAGAATCTTCACCTCAAGAAGGTATGCGGCATCGTGTGGTGCGGCACCGGCTCGGCCGAAGAGATGGAGAAAGCGACGAAGGCCATGCGTTCGATCGGCCATCCGCTGCTCGATCATGTTGGCCCGGCGCCGTTCCCGGTGGTGCAGAGCACCTTCGACGGCCTGTTCGTTCCCGGATTGCAGTGGTACTGGCGCGCCGACAACTTCACCGAACTGAGCGATGAAGCCATCGCCCGCCACGTCGAGCATGGAGCGAAGATTCCGACCATGCTCTCGACCATGCACCTGTATCCGGTGAATGGCGCGCCGCAGCGCGTGGGCAAAACCGACACCGCCTACAGCTTCCGCGAGGCGTTGTTCGCTGAGGTCATCGTCGGCGTCGACCCCGATCCCGCCAACGCCGATAAGATCACCGCCTGGTGCAAGGCGTATTGGGACGCGCTGCATCCCTTCTCCGCCGGCGGCGCCTACGTCAACTTCATGATGGATGAAGGCCAGGAGCGCGTGCAGGCCAGCTTCCGCGATAACTACCCGCGCCTGGTGGAGATCAAAAAGAAGTATGACCCGAAGAATTTCTTCCGGGTGAACCAGAACATTCGCCCCAATTAGCTGGGGCGGAAATCGTTTTGTATCAGGGCAATCTGATTCATGAGATGACATGACTATGACTTCCAGGTCTCTGCGGACCCCGGAGCGGGCTGCCCACCCTTCATCCCGGCAAACTGTGGGCTCATCCCTTTCTCGCCGCCTTGGTCATTGACAAATCGAGGTTCGGGGGTAAGATAGCCTCGCCTGTTACCGCAGCTTCAGGGGCCGTCCCCGCAAACGGCCGCCTATACTCAGGGACCCCAAACCCTCGCTGAGTTTCAGCGACTCACCTCTTCCCGCGACGCCGTCGCGTAAAAGGAGCCACCATGAGCGACCAGGAAAATCGACCCTTAACTTCTGCTCCCGAATTCAACGATCCCGACTTCCAGGCTGGGGTGCGGGCATTGCTCGCCGTTTATCAGCCCCTGCTGGAGCGTGATCTCAATCTGGCCAAGAACCCCGGCGAACTGCAAAAGCAGGCGCAGGCCCAGTCGTCCCGCACCTGCGCGCAGGAGTTCGAGGAAGCCTATGCAATGTTCAGCAAGTTCTTAAATGAGGACACAGCCCTGCGCCTGCTCCCGCCGCAGGCAAGGGAGCTGCTGGGTCCCGTTGAACAGTGGCGATGGTGTTTGCAGCACATCATCTGCTGCCTGGTATTCGGCTGGCTGGTCTGCCGCTGGCCGCGCACCTTCCGCGGCTATGCCTATTACCTGTATGAATTCTGGCGTTGCGTCCGCCAGGTCATCGGCAACCCCGTACACGAGCCGCCCACCGAAGAAGAGCGCCGCGACTTCGAAACGCTGGTTAGGGTCCTCGCTGGAGCATTCAAGCCCTACCTCACCGACCAGCTCGCAACGGTGGAATATCCTGCTGGCGTTCCGGAAGAAATCTTCTCCGGCAAGCTCGACTGCTTTGTCGACGAACAGGAAGCCTGCATCATCTTCGAGCGGCTGCTGACCACCGAAGCTGCCCACGCCCTCCTGGGCGAGGCCGCGTTCAAGGAACACAGCCAACAGAAATTCTTCTGGTTCTGCCGCTGCTGGTGCCTGTGCGCGCTCTGCTTCGGCTGCTGCCTGGCGCGGGTGCGCAACATTCAGCAGGTCATCCTGTGCCTGTATGAATACTTCCTCTGCCTGCGCAACTGCTTTCGCCCGCTGACTTGCGACATCACCAGTCCGGCGCCCGATGCCTGCGCGACCGAGCAGTACTATGCCAGTGTCGGCATATGGGGAGTCGAGATCGTAGGCACCGCGACCGGTGTTTCTTGCGACCACTACATACTGGAGTGGAAGGACCCGCTGGCGCCTCCCGCCGCCTACACGCAATCGTTCATCGTCTACCCGCCTCCTGCGCCTCTCACGGGCCCGGGCGCTTGTGGCATCGTCGGCGGTCCGCTAGGGTACATTCAGACCTTCGGGACGCCCGTCCCCAGCGATATCGAGGTTCGACTCACGGCGTTTAGCTCACAGCCTGGACAGGCGCCGTGCGTGACGGAAGTTTCCTTCCAGATCTTCGAGCAGCGCGTCAGCATTGAGTCGGTTGCGGGCGTCGGCGTCCCCAACTGGAGCGATCCCACCTCGCAACTGGGCGGCGCTAACCCGCTGTCCTTTGGCGATGCGATGCAGATTTGGGGACACGCTTGGGTGGGTGGCTGCTCCGACCCGATCAAGCGCTACACGCTCTCCTACCAACCGGGTTTCGTAACCGGCACAGGAGGCCCCTGGACCCAGTTCTGGGAGGTCGATTACATCAGCTCGCGGGAGCAGGCGGCGGTCAACAACAATTACATGGACCTGACCAGTATCTGGCAGTTCGTGGAGATTTGCTTCCCACCATTCCCGCCTTGCCCTCGTCCGGTGCCGCCCTTTGCCCAACCTTATCCGATCGAGTACGACAACTTAAGTCCGTCGAGGTGGTATAGCGGCGTGGAAGCTCCCTGCACGCCCGGTCCACTGGCGCCGCCTTCCCAGGGGCCGTTCCCGAAAGATCCGGAACTGCCGCTGGCGGGCAGCAACATCTGGAATTCGCAGACGCTCCCCATCAACAACTGCTTCTCGGGTCAATACACGTTGCTGCTGACGGTGGAGGACACGAGCGGGCACTTCTATTACGACACCCAGCAAGTCTGGTTCGACAACAAAGCCGTTTACGGCGAGATCGCCGGCATTTTGGGCGTGCCCCCCTGCTCGGTGATCAACCTGAGCCAACTACCGAATGCAGGCGACTGCAGCAAGGTGTGGCCGATGGCCATCGAGGGAATTGCCTACGACGAGTACATTATCGAAGGCATCACCACCGCGCCCAGCGACAACTTCGGCGGCTACTGCATGACGCTTACCAAGCAAGGGGGCTCCGAGTCGGTTTGTACGGCGGTGAGCCTCTCCGTTGCTTTGCCGGTCCCCAACCCAAGCAGTCCCTCGACTGTGGGAACGCAACGCGTGGGCGACCCCGGAGTACGATGCGGCAACGCCTCGCCTCCGCCGCCGCCGTTTACCAAGTCCACCAACATTCTCACGACCATGGACGCGCGCATGTTCGACTTCTGCTGCGCCTCACAAGCCTCGCCGGCGCCGCCGTCGGGCTTCGCCCTGAAGCGCGCCGATCCCAAGAACAATGTGCCCGCCGAGTGCTGCTCGTTCTTCTTCACCCTCGAGGTGTGGGACAACACGATCTGCCAATTCTTGTCGGGCGGTCGCCACTACGCCGATGCCCCGTGCGTTCTGATCTGGCCGGTCTACATTTGCAACGACCTGCCGCCGATGCCGGGCTGCTGACAATGGGCCGGTCCTCGTTCGCGGGGGCCGGCATTTTGAACTATGAACGATCTTGGCTTATGGATGCGATTGCTGGTCTCCGTCCTCGCCACCTGGCGGGTAACTCACCTGCTGGCCAACGAGGACGGCCCGGCCGACATCATCGTTAAGTCTCGAAAGTTGTTGGGCGCGAGCCTGGCCGGGCGGCTGATGGACTGCTTCAACTGCCTCAGCCTCTGGATCGCCGCTCCCGCGGCGCTGTTTGTCACGCGGCGTCCGGTGGAGTGGCTCATGAGCTGGCTGGCCATCTCCGGCGCCGCCTGCTTACTGGAACGATTAGGCCGCGACCCGGTCGTCATTCAACCGCAGCCGGAAATATCAGAAGGAGGTTTGGACCATGTGTTGTGGACAGAATCGCACGGCTATGAAGGGCAGCCCCACGCAGGCCTCGAGAACGAAGCCGAATCCAGCGCCGAGCGCTTCAAATAGCACGCCCGCCTCGGCCACCTATGCCACGCCCAGGCCCTGGGCAGTGCGCGGGACTGCAGCCGTTGCATCTTCCCCGGCGGCTGCGAGACCGCAACCCCCTGCGGTGGCAGCTAATGCTCCGGGGCACGCTGTGATTCATCTGCGCTATACGGAGAGCTCACCTATCCTGGTGCGCGGACCGGTCACCGGAAAGAGCTACCAGTTCTCGGCCGCACAGCCGCTGCAACCGGTGGATACGCGCGACGCGCATGCCCTGTGTGAGACGCGCTTCTTCCGCCGCGCCTGAAGGAACCCCAACAGCCAGAGCGTGCAAGTCGGGCCTGGCGCGAACTTCCTCCACCGCCGGCGCAATTCGCCCCGGACTTCCCTCTAAGTATTACAGTTGCGTAACTTTATGACAGTATCAGGCGGGCCGCGGGAAGTCGTAACGGCTCGCCTCTATTTGGTGAAGGGTGCCGGCAGAGGGCCAAGGACCGCCCGGAAAAGTACACAGGCGGCGGCGATGGCCAGAGCAGCATTGCATTTGGTGTGCCCGGGGTCGTGGGGGGCCTTTAGAGCCGCGGATACTCAGCCATTTCCGAAGTCGGGGATTGCATCCCGCTGCCTTGCAGCAGGATGCAATTCCCCAAAACAAATTGACGCCACGCTTACGCGGCGCTGAAGAGCCGCACTACACAAGTTTGCGGATACAACGACTCCAAAACGGTGCCCAGCAGCTCAAGATAGCCGCGGAGATCACGCGCAAATGCGCACAAAGACAAAAACCGGAGCCCTTACGAGCTCCGGTTGACAAAATTGGTGGCCAGCTACGACAGCATTACAGAATTACAGCATCAGCTTGCGGCGCAGTACGCCAGCCAGGCCGAGTGCACCTGTGCCCAGCAGCGCGAGGCTACCCGGCTCCGGCACCGCGGTCTGGGAGAGGCGCAGTCCGATTTCAGCCGCACCGGAACCCGCGTAGGTCGGGAGATTGTAGTTGCTATAGTTCGAGTTGCCGCTGGTGACGGCCGTCAGGCCGTTGTTGCTGTAATTGATCGGCGGATAGATGTAGCCGTAATCTGCACTGTTGTCAGAAATCACACCGAAGTAATAGGTGTTGCCGGCCTGCAACGTGAAGTTGAACTCGGGAGACGCAACCCAAGTCATGTTCTGAATGGGGGCGACGCTCTCCGACTGCAAAAACAACAGGTTGGTGTTGGTGGAGTCGTAGATGAAGAACTTGAAGTTGCCACCATTCGGCGTGTCCAGAAAGAACTCCATGTCGTTGATGGTGGTGGTTGTGTCGGCGGTAACTCCCTGGCCGACTCCACTGCCGGCAGATCGACTCGTGACACCATTAGTTGGTGAAAGGTCAAAGATGATGTTGTCGGCGAAGGCGCTGGTGGCGAAACAAAGGACCGCCAACAAGGCGAGCAGGGCAGCTTTGCGCATAATCTCCTCCTGGGGTAGAACTTTCGTTGCTGCGGCAATCAAACCGGCTTCAACAACTTTCGAAGGGCCGCAGAATCGAGTCGGCGGAAAATCCGCACTGCCGACTTCGAGGTCAAATCATACTGCCCGGCCTTCCCGCGCGCAAGTAAAAAAGAGAAAAAGAAGCCGTCCGGCAAGAAATAAAGCTGTGGGCTCGTGCCGGAAAGTGCCAAACACGAAATAAGTAACCTTTTATCATAAGTTTACAGATATTCCAGGGGGCTTGCCCGGAGTTTGAAAAATGTCTTCTTTATGGCACTTTCGTGGAGCTTATGGGAGGCCGGGCAGTGCTTCGCGGCAGTCGAAGGCCATGCTGAAGTGCCAGTTGCCGTCGATGTTGCGCACCGGCGGAGCGCACGGTTATCCTTGTTGGAAACAGTTTATTAATGCCGAAACTATTCACTCCGCGCGAAGCAGCACAAGTACTGGGCATCAGTTACTCCTCGCTTAAGCAGTGGATCTACCGCGGCAAGCTGAAGACGGTGCAAACCCCCGGCGGACATCACCGCAATCCGGTGCGGCCGTTCAACAATCCCAACTTCACCGGAAACCCGATCATTGGCACGCCGCAGCAATGGTTCAATCCCAATGTCTTTTTGCAGCCGCCACCCAATAGCGGCTTCTTCGGCAATGCCACGCGCGACAACTTGGTCGGGCCGGGTCTGGCAACGTGGGATTTCTCGACCCTCAAGAACACCCGGCTGCGCGAGAGCCTGGGCCTGCAATTCCGCGCGGAAATCTTCAACCTGACCAACCGCGCCAACTTCAACATCCCGGCGCTGATCACGTTTACGCCCTCGGGCGTGTCGGGTACCGCAGGAGCGATCACGAGCACCTCGACCACCGCGCGGCAAGTGCAATTCGCGCTCAAGCTGCTTTGGTAGATTTCTTTCCCCAAGGTCATCTGCGAGCGGATGGGAGGACCCGTCCCCTCTCCCCATGACCGGCGCTTTTCCGAATTAAGCGAAAATTTTTCTGCGAATTGCAGATCAGACCGGAATATGGGGTTAGAGGTATTTGTGCTGCGGGCCAAGCCGGCATTCAAAACTGCACGCGTCGTCTGTCACATTGGGTTTCGCGGCAAAGGCCCTGCTGCCTTAAACTATTAGCTCTCAATAGACATTTCCGTAACCCGCGTCCTGAGAAATGATCCAGGAAGCCGATTTTGTTCTGCTGCATCTATATGAAACCTCGCGTCGTAGTAGCCCGCGTCGCCCGCGCGTGCTGTGAAAGGAGACTTTACCCGGAATGAAGCCCCCAATGGGAGTGAGGCCGACGCCGAAGTGCGCCTGCCTGATCCTGCTGGCTGCGAGTGTCTTGGCGTGTGGCTTTCCGCCCATGGCGCTCGCCCAGGCGCAGCCGCCTTCGACCCTTCCGACGACTACCGGCGATACCCCAAACGGGACAGGCACAGCCGCGCCCACCGATCAGCAACCGGCAGGACCGCAATCGACCGGAAGCGTGGCCGGAACCGTGGTCGAACAGGATGGCGGCGTTGCCATCGGCGCGCGGGTGGAACTGGCGCCGGCAAAGGCGTCCAAGCAACAGGTTTTCTCAGGCGACAACGGAGAGTTCTCCTTTGCCGACCTGCCTGCCGGGCCTTTCCAGCTCACGGTCAGTGCGCCCGGCTTCGATACCAAGGTTTTCTCCGGCACGGTGCGCCCGGGAGAGACTTTCCTGGTACCGAAGATCGCGCTGAGTGTAACGCCCGTAACCACCTCGGTGGAGGTCTCGCTGCCGCAGGTCGAAGTGGCGCAGGAGCAGATTGAGGTGCAGGAACAACAGCGCATCCTGGGCTTCATTCCGAATTTCTATGTCAGCTACGTCCCCGATGCGGCGCCGCTCGTGCCCCGGCAAAAGTTCCAGCTCGCATGGAAGTCCACGACGGATCCAATCACTTTCCTGGGAACCGCGCTCTTCGCCGGAATCTCGCAGGCGGCCAACCAGTATCCAGGCTATGGGCAGGGGATGCAAGGTTACGGCAAACGCTATGGCGCGATCTACGCCGATGTCGTGGTTTCTACCTTCGTCGGCGGCGCAGTGATGCCCTCCCTCTTGAAACAGGATCCCCGTTACTTTTACCAGGGTACCGGGACTACCAAATCGCGGCTGATTCACGCCCTCAGCTATTCCGTAATGTGCCGGGGAGACAACAAGAAGACGCAGGTGAATTACTCGTCGATTATTGGAGACTTTGTAGCCGGCGGCGTAACCTATTTCTATACTCCGGCCAGCGACCGCAGTGCGTCCATGGTCATTGAAAATTCGCTGATCAGGATTGCGGAAGATAGCGTTGCCGGTGTGTTTCAGGAATTTGTTCTCGCTCGCTATACCTCGCGTGGCCGGGCGAAGAAAGCTTCTGCCTCCAGATCCTCCAAGCCCTAAAGTTCACGCAGTGTCAGTGTCTTTCGGCTCCGTTTGGCATGGCAAGAATAAAGTCCTGAGTTTCGACTTGCCTGGCTGGCCACCGGCGACCACCTCCAGGCTGCCGGAATATCGTCTGCCGTTATGCGTCACTGGCGCACGTGACGGGTTGCACAGACAGGTGTGGCATGCCCCGTGCACTCTTTTATGCGGTAGCCAAGCGTCTGTTTGGTAGACCTAAGTGCGAGGCAGATTACGATCTCTCCTGTAAGCGTGCCCCGGGAATCCTTCGCGTATGCCTACCCGAAGGAAAAGCGGGAAGTGCCTACCCTGGCGGGACGCCGGTTCCCTTCCCATCGTTGCCACTGCAGTCTTGTTATCCCTGATTGCAACCTCTGCCCGTCACCTCGCAGACGCCGAACTGATTGCCGCACTTCTTCTGGAGGCTTTCATGCTTCACTTTGACACCGGAAATACCGGCTTCATGATCTTGTGTACCAGCCTGGTCATGCTGATGACCCCGGGCCTGGCATTTTTCTATGGCGGCCTGGTGGGCCGTAAGAACGTATTAGCCATCATGATCCAGAGCTTCGTCTCGATGGGCTGGACCACCTGCATCTGGTATCTCTACGGATACTCGCTGTGCTTCAGCGGCGACTGGCACGGCGTGATCGGCAATTTTCACAATGCTTGCCTGCGCAATATCGCGCTGAACACTCCTTCGCCCAATGAGACCGTTCCCATGTTCGTGTTTGTGGCGTTTCAAATGATGTTCGCCATCATCACCCCAGCCTTGATCTCGGGAGCGTTCACCAATCGTGTCACCTTCAAGGCCTACATGCTGTTCCTCACCGCGTGGCTGACGTTCGTGTACTTCCCGTTCGTCCACATGGTGTGGGGCGGCGGCTTCCTGCAGCAGTGGGGGGTGAAGGACTTCGCCGGCGGCATCGTGGTGCACAACATTGCCGGCTTCGCGGCGCTGGCCTCGGTGCTCTACGTCGGCAAGCGCCGCGTGGCGGACCGCGGCCCGCACAGCATTCCGCTGGTGGCCCTGGGCACAGGACTGCTGTGGTTTGGCTGGTACGGGTTCAACGCCGGCAGCGAGATGTCGGCCAATTCCGTCACCGCCACCGCCTTCCTCAATACCGACGTTGCCGCCTCGTTTGCCGCCATTGCCTGGCTGCTGATGGCGTGGATGAATGAGAAGAAGCCGAAGTTCCTCGGCCTGCTGACCGGCGCTGTCGCGGGACTGGCGACGGTCACTCCTGCTGCCGGATATGTGTCGCCCACGACGGCAGTCATCATCGGCATCATCGCGGGCGTGGTCTGCTACTACGCGGTGGAGATGAAGAACAAGCTGCACTGGGACGACGCGCTGGATGTCTGGGGCGTCCACGGCGTGGGCGGCGCGCTGGGCGTGATCCTGCTGGGCGTCTTCGCCACCAAGGCCTTCAACCCGGACGGCGCCAATGGTTTGCTGTATGGCGATCCGATCTTTCTGGTGAAGCAGGTTGTGGCTGTGATGTTCTCTTCGTTCTGGGCGTTTACGTTTACCTATGTCATGCTGCGGATCATCGACATGTTCACCACCGTCAAAGTGGATGAGATGGCGCAGGAGATCGGTCTGGACGAGTCGATCCACGGCGAGCATGCCTACGAGACGCTGGAAGTGGAAGAGCTGCTGCACAGCCCTGACAAGCTCCATGGGGCAGAGATTGCCCATGAGGGGAGCAACCGAGAAGAGCCCGAACTGGTTGGCCCGCGGAAGTGAGCCAGTTACGCGCCGGCGTTCCCGGTCCCACCTGATGTGCCGGCAGGGGCGATGATCGCGTCGCCCCTGGCCGTGCCGTGAATCTGCTCAAAGCCAGCACGAGTCTTCGGCAGGATTCTCCATGCTGCTGGTTTGTATCAAGGCAAGCTTCGGCTGCGCTCAACGGCAGGCTAACCTTCAGGCGTGCCGGTCCGCACTAACGCATGAGCCCTTTAGCGCCTGCAACCGAAGCCTCGGGGGCTTAAAAGCCCGGGATTGAGAAACCGCGTTTCGGCCCGGCTGAAGCCGGGCCCTGATACAACGCTGGGGCGCAATTATCCGCCTGGGCGATGGTCCAAACCAGGCGCGTAACGGTGCACCGCCTACGGCAGGATCACCAGCTCCGGCTTATTGGTATTGCCGCTCATGCCATAGATGGCTCCCGAGACGGACGCGCCGACGTCGAACTTGTAACAGCCGGGCGTTTCTGCCTTGACAGTCACCGGCTTGTCGGAACCGCCCATGATGGGACTGTCCGGAGTAAAAGGAGAATCCCCGCCGAAGGCGACGGTGAAGCCGGTGTTCTTCCGCGAGCTCATCCACACCACGGTGGTGCCCTGCTTCAGGCAGAAAAACTGATTGGCTTTCGGGTCGGGAACGTTGGGCTTGATGTAGGCCCCGCCGCCCTGCTTGCGGATGTCGACTTTGCACGGCTCGGAGGCTGATCCGCAGGTGTTCTCCGCGGTACACAGGCTCTCCGGCTTCGGTTCGTTACACACGTACTTGTCTCTCTTCTCTGCCTGAACGGCAAGGGCGCACAGCAGCAGGAAGCAGAAACACATCACAGTTACAACATGGCGCTGCATCTTCATAATGCACTCCTCACAGGAAATGAATCGGTCTAAGACTTCGGACTTCGGTGCCTCGCACTCAGTATGGTTATTCCTTCTTCTTGGTCCAGTCGATGATGTTCGTCAGTTGCCAGGGGTTCTGATTCAGGTTCCACTCCAGGTCGCCGTCCTTGTTGACGATGAGCTGGGTCGCAGGAAGCAACGTGCCGGAACTCTGTTTCGGGTCCTTGTTATTGATGTCGATCTCGCCTGCGGTCAAGTTGTAGGCTTGCGAGCGGGTAGTTCTGGCAACTTCGCCGTAGGCAATTTTGCGATTGGTAATAAAGCGCACCTTGCGGCCAGTCTCGGTGGGAATCGACTCCACGTAAGCCAGGCCATAGCCGGTGGTCCCGGGAAGCCGGATCTGGCCGACGGGCTTCATCTTCTCCAGCGCCTTGGCCAGGCCTTCACTCTGGCCTTTCTGGAAGGCGTCAACCAGCGCCTGCCGCTCTTCGGGCGTCGAGTACTGGGTGATGTTGAGCTTGATGCTGATGACCTTTCCCATCTGAGTGCTGGTGCCGCGCGCTGTGGCGTCGATGGTTTCCACCTGTCCGGCGGCAAAGACCGGAAACGCCAGCACAATCGCGGCTATCGTTGCAAGCATGTAATTCGCGGTCATCGCGAACCTGAACCTTGTGGGCATATTGCCTCCTGAGTTCGCAGTTATATACCAGCGGCCTGAAATAGCAAATGGTTTCTTGGAAGAGAGCGCGAAGCGCGACCGTCATCAGGATCCGTCGGCCGCCTCGCTCCTGCTCAACCCCTTCGTCTGTGATGCGAATCACAGCTTGCCGTACATCCGGCGATGACAATGAAACCAGCATCTTGAACGAGCCTTCTAAACCGAACATTCAAGCCAGCCGGACACTTTCCGGCGGATGCGTATGTGTTTCCCGAATGAGGTCAATTCATGGATAGCGCAGCACTACTCATTCACCGTTTGCAATTCGCGTTTACGGTGACCTACCACTACCTGTTTCCGCAGCTCACCATGGGGCTGGCGCTGCTCATCGTGGTGCTGAAGACCATCGCCCTGCGCAGCGGCGACGAGGCCTACGATCGCGCCGCCCGTTTCTGGGCCAGGATCTTCGGCATTAACTTTGTGATGGGCGTCATCACCGGCATCCCGATGGAGTTTCAGTTCGGCACCAACTGGTCGCATTTCTCGCGCTTTGCCGGAGGCGTGATCGGCCAGACGCTGGCCATGGAAGGCCTGTTCGCCTTCTTTCTGGAGTCGACCTTCCTCGGCCTCTTCTTGTCTGGCGAAAAGCGCCTGAGCAAGGGCATGCACTGGTTCTGCGCGTTTATGGTTTTCTTCGGATCGTGGCTCTCCGGCTACTTCATCGTGGCCACCAACGCCTGGATGCAGAATCCCGTGGGCTACCAGAAGATGGCCGACGGCAACGTGCAACTCAGCAGCTTCTGGGAGCTGGTGCTCAATCCCTGGGCGCTGGTGCAGTACGCGCACAACATGAGCGGCGCGGCCATCACCGGCGCGTTCGTGATGGCGGCGGTCGGCAGCCTCTATCTTCTGATAGGGAAACACACGGAACAGGCACGCATCTATGTGCGCATTGGCGTGATCGCCGGACTCATTTTCAGTGTTCTGCAACTGTTTCCCACCGGTGACGCTGCGGGGAAGATGGTGACGCAGAAGCAGCCGGTCACGCTGGCCGCCATGGAGATGCTGTTCAACACACAGGAAGGCGCGCCACTGGTGATCATCGGCCAGCCCAACATGGTGACCCAGACCATCGACAACGGCATCCACATTCCAAAAGTGTTGAGCTTTTTGACTTATCGCCGCTGGAACGCCGAAGTGAAGGGACTAAACGACGTTCCGCAGGAGGACTGGCCGCAGAATATTCCTCTGCTTTATTACTCGTACCACATCATGGTTGGGCTGGGCACGATGTTCATCGCGGTCACGGTGGTCGCGGGCTTCCTGCTGTGGCGCGGCTCGCTGTACAACGCGCGCTGGATGCTATGGGTCCTGCTGCTGGCGGCGCCCTTTCCGTACATCGCCAACACCGCCGGCTGGATGACCGCCGAGCTTGGCCGCCAGCCCTGGGTGGTGTATGGCCTGATGCGCACGGTGGATGGCTACTCGAAGATGGTGTCAGCGGGAAACGGCTGGTTCACTTTCCTGGGCTTCTGCGGAATGTATACCGTGCTGTCGATGCTGTTCCTCTTCCTGATACGCCGCGAGATTGAACATGGGCCTGAATCCGGCGCGGCAGCAGAGCCGGGCCGCGTGCCCATGCGTCCGGTGGAGGTGAGATAGCCATGGCAACGATATGGTTCATGATTGTCGCGGTCATGGTGGCCGCCTATGTTTTGCTCGACGGCTTCGATCTGGGAGCCGGCGCGATTCACCTGTGCATCGCCAAAACCGACGACGAGCGGCGCACCATTCTGCGCGCCATCGGCCCGGTGTGGGACGGCAACGAAGTATGGCTGCTCGCCGCCGGGGGCGCACTGTACTTCGCGTTTCCGCTGCTCTATGCGTCCAGCTTCAGCGGCTTCTATCTTCCGCTGATGATGGTGCTGTGGCTGCTGATGCTGCGCGCCATCGGCATCGAATTTCGCACTCACCTTGAAGAGCCCATCTGGAAGGGATTCTTCGACGTGGTGTTTAACGTTTCGAGCATACTGCTGTGCATTTTCTTCGGAGCGGCGCTGGGCAACGTAGTGCGCGGCGTACCACTGAATGCCGACGGCTACTTCTTCGAGCCGCTGTGGACGAACTGTCTCGTCGGCAAGAACAACGGCATCCTCGACTGGTATACCGTGCTGTGCGGCGTGGTGGCGCTGGTCACGCTCACCGCGCACGGCTCGCTCTACCTGGCGATGAAGACCGAAGGCGACCTCAACAAACGCGCCCATGCCGTGGCTTTCGCGCTTTGGCCGGTGCAGGTGCTGCTCACCGGCGCCAGCTTGATCGCCACGCTCTATGTTCAGCCGGTTACGCTGCACAACTACTTCAAGTGGCCGATCGGATTTGTGATTCCGGTTGTAGTCATCGCCAGCCTGCTCTACATGTTCTTCGCGCTGAAGAAGAAAAACGATACCGGTGCATTCTTCGGCTCCTGCGGATATATTGTCGGCATGCTGGTGGGCGCGGCATTCGCCCTGTATCCCATGGTGCTGCCTTCGAGCGGCGATCCGGCCTACAGCCTCACCATCGAAAATACGAAGACCGGTGAGCACGGCATGATGGTCGGATTCGTATGGTGGAGCATCGGCATCGTGATCGCGATCTGCGTACTTCGTCTTCATCTTCCGCATGTTTAGGGGCAAAGTGAAGTTAGACGAAGGTGGGGAGCATGGGTATTAGGAAGCAACTAGCAACTAGCTGTGTTGTATCAACACGTTGTTCCCACCGAAGCCGGAGCGGCTGATAGGAGCAGCGCCACCCAGACTAGCATGCGGGCGGCAGCAGTTGTACTGGTCGAGCCAGCAAGGTAAGTGGGTAGTGCGCTCCCAAGAATTGGCGTAGGGATGAGCGTAAGCCCACTCGCGCAGGGCAGTCTGGATAAAGCGTTCGGCTTTGCCGTTGGTGCGCGGCGTATAGGGGCGAGTGCGACGATGTTTGATGCCATGCAGTTGCACCAGGCCACGAAAGGCGCGCGACTTGTAACAGGGTCCATTGTCGGTGAGCAGGGCACGAATGGTAATGCCGAGACGGGTGTAATAGGCCAGCGCGGCAGCCAGAAAGGCAGCCGCGGAATCGCCTTTCTGATTAGGCAGGACCTGAGAAAAGGCGATGCGGGAATGGTCATCGATGGCGACGTGAACGTACTCCCATCCGACGCGCTTGACGTGCTGACGGCGGTCGCCATGGATGCGGTGTCCGACACAGCCAATACGACCGAGTTTCTTGATATCGAGATGGAGCAGATCACCGGGATGCGGATGCTCGTAGCGGACCAGCGGGGGAACGGGTTCCAGATCACGGTAACGGTTGAGGTGCAGGCGACGGAGAATGCGGCTGACGGTAGCGGGGCTGAGCCGGAGATAGCGGGCGATGCGCTGGCCGGTCCAGCGTTGGCGGCGGAGGGCTTCGACCTGGCTGAGCAGTTCGGGCGCAGTGGGACGGCGCAGACGATGCGGTCGCGAGCTGCGGTCGCGCAGGCCGCTGGCTCCCGCGCTTTGGTAACGCCGTACCCATTTACGGGCGGTCTTGAGGCTGACTTTGAACTCGGCTGCAGCCGAGTTCAAAGTCAAACCCTGAAGGAGAACCGATTGGGCCAGTTGCTCTCGACTATGCAAGGTAAGTCGGGCATTCTTGTGGATGTCCATTCGCTGACTCCGAAGTGAAGTTGACTGCTGACACAATCAGCTTCTCCGGTTTCGGTCGAATGGACAATTTACTAAGGAACAACTGTTGAAAGATCACAACTAGCAGCTAGCAATTAGCGACTCGTAATTAGTAGCGTGAAGCTATCTCATAGATCGTTTTGAAAGGGCACGGCTTCCGCCGTGCCGTACCGCGCCAGGAAATGTGGGGCTTCAGCCCCCGAGGGAGTCCGCCTCGCCTTTTATGAGATAGCAACTGACAATTAGCGATTAATACCCGAGTCCCGCAGGCGGGACGACTCAGTGTAGCCCAGCGTGGAACGCTGGGTAGAGGGTTGGTGGGCAGGTCGGAGCCCCGGCCGGGGCTCCGGGTCTTGCGACGGATCCTACCCAGCGTTCCGCTTCGCTTCACGCTGGGCTACCCTGAGCCGTCCCGCTCCGCGGGACTTTGGATATGACAGCAAGATAAGCAGTCTATTCAGTGTACTTATTCGAACCTCAGCGGCCTCCAGCTCCATCGTCAGCACACGTTGAAACGGGCGCGGGAGTAATTCCGCGCCCCGAGGTTGGTTTAGGTAATGCTGACTTCTTAGCAGGCGGCTGAACAGCTTGCTCGCCAGTTTATTCCGCCTACGGCTTGATCATCCAGACGACGCCGCAACCGCCACCACCATTACAGTTCAGGATCGCCACCACCCGTCGTGGTGCCATACATGGTGCCATCGGCGTCGATGGACACATTGCTCAATACGTGACCTCCGCCGTCGGCACCTCCCGTGAAATCGTGCAGCGAGGTGTACACCCAGCCGTCTTCGGTGTTGCTTAGCTTGAAAACGTTGCCGTTGTTGTATATGCCGCCACACCACGTGGTGCCGTAAAGATTGCCCGCGCCATCCATGGTGAGAGCCTCTGCCGGACCACAGCTATCTACGGAAAAGCTGTAAAGCAGCTTGAATGTCCAGGTATCGCCGGCAGGTGAGAGCTCGAAGACGGTTCCTCCTCCTCCGCTGCCGCCTTCATAAGTCGTGCCATAAAGATTGCCGGCGGAATCAAATATCACCCCACCCGCAGGCTTCCCTCCATCGTCGGTGCCTTTGAAAGCATAGAGAACATGTTCCGTCCACCCTACGCCTGGAACGTAACTTAATTCGAAGATGGTACCGAAGTCGTTTGGGCCGCCGATGAAGGTCGTGCCAAAGAGGTTGCCCTTGTTGTCCAAGACAAGGCCAGCAAAAGGCCATGATCCGTCAGGAGTCCCCGAAAAACTGTAGAGAACACTCTCCGTGTAGCCGTTTCCTGAAGGCGTCAGCTCGTAGACGATACCGCAGCCTTCGTTGCAGTTCTGCGACGTACCTCCAAACTGTGTGGTGCCGTACATATTGCCTTGCTGGTCCCATATGAGGTCTCCATAAATGGGGTTTTGTCCATCAGTACCCGCACTGAAATCATGGAGATCGCCGACCGTCCAATAGCACGCCGCAGTCTTACAAACCCCGACTGGGGGTGTCAGCTTGAAAACGGTGCCCTGGCCGTAGGTTCCGCCCGCCTCCGACGTGCTGTAAAGATGGCTGTCTGGTCCAAAGACGGCTCTGCTCCACGGCGAGCAATTATTGGGAAGGGCTGCAAGGGTGGAGAAGAGCCATTTGGATCCGGCGTTGGTTAATTGATAGACGGTGCCGCAGATGGGGCCAGCCGTCGTTCCATAGAGTGCGTTCCCCCGAATTGTCACTCCCGCCTCAGGCCCTCCGCCGTCTACGCCGTTGGTAAAGTTGTGAATCACACTGAAGGTTTGGGCGTGCATCGCCGTCGCGAGCGATGCGAGGATTGTGAGCAGGATCAAATAGAAGAGATTCTTGAATTTCATGGCGAACTCCTAATTGCGCTTGAGCGGCCGGAACTGCACGAGGAAATGATGAGATCGCATCCTGCACCTCCGGTGCTCGAATTGCGAGATAGGTTGTGAAGTTATGGTTCTAATTCCCTCCGAATCGTCGGGCGAGCGCACGGCTCACCCAGAACCGTTAAGAATTCAATTAACTATCTTTTGGGCGGAAGAGTAGCTGCGCTATCCGGCTGCAGCAACCGGTCGGGCGTCAGCCGAGCCGGGTCGGGACGCTCGGGCGGGCTGAACTTCTCTGACATTTGCTGATCGGGCAGACCGAAGGCGTAGAAGGTCTGGTTCCAGGAAGCGATATATAGCATACCGTTGACTACCGCCGGCGAGGAGTAGAACGGACCATCGGTCGTGTAGGCCCAGAGGCCCGTGCCCGTACTCGCATTTATGGCATACACGGCGCTGTGGTCTCCCTGCCAGTCACCCACCGCGCCCCCGTAGACTACCCCATTCGCCACCGCCGGCGAAGGAAAGACATCCCCTAGGGTTGGGTAACTCCACAGCGAGAAGCCTGTGCCAGCGTCGAAGGCGTATACGTAGCCGTATTGGTGGTTGGGGGGACAGGTATAGCCGCCAACAAAGACCACGCCATTCGCCACCGCCGGAGTGCCCTTTACGCCGCAATAGCCTCCGGCCTCCCAGATGAGCGCGCCCGCATTAGCATTTAGCGCGTAAATGTCCCCGGAAGTGATGTAAACGATGCCATTGGCCACGACCGGCGCATCTTGGGTGTTACCCTCACTAAGTGTAGCGAACCTCCATAAGAGAGATCCTGTGCCAGCGTCCAGCGCATAGAGGCTACCGTCGTCGCAGCCGGCGTAAACTACACCATTGGCCACGGCCGGCGTCGACCAAACCGGACCCCCAGTCGTGTACTTCCACAGTTGCACCCCGGTACTGGCGTCTAGAGCATAGACATTGTTATCGCTCGAACCGATGTAGACCACTCCGTTGACGACCGCTGGCGAGGAAACCCAGCCGCCTGGGTAGCTCCAGAGGAGAGTCCCTGAATCTGCATGCAACGCGTAAAGGTAGTCACCGCCGAAGTAAACAACTCCGTTGACCACCGCCGGCCCACCGGAATCATTGACTAGGGCTGGAAACTTCCAGAGCAGCGCACCTGTACCAGCGTCGAAGGCGTATAGGTCTTGTTCGGTCGACCCGCGCCCCCCGACATACACGACGCCGTTCACTACCGTGGGCGAGGAGCTTGGTGTGATTCCGATTGTGTACTGCCAACGTGTTGTCAGGTTTCCGACTGTTTGCGGACTCAGAACGTTCTCATAAGGGTTGAAGCCGGTGTGCTGCGCGTCGAAATGAAACTGTGCCCAATCCGTCCTGACGGTAAAGGATACCTGTGCCTGTAGCTCCGTGATCCGTTCTACGGCGGTGATCCAGTGTTGGCCGGGAACCGCGTCTGCAGGTATCTGTATGGTGAGCCCGTTTTGCCGAATGGTCGGCGCCTTAAGCGCCATGCCAAAGCTTCCGTTACTGTCGGTGTCCACGAGGCCGACGTCCGTGCTGTCGAAGTAGATGTCGAGGGTGGCGTTGGGATCCCATCCGTTGCCCACCGTCGTTGTCTGGGATCCGGGAGGCCCAGCCTGGGGCACGTCATAAATGTGCGGCGACGCTGCCGTGGCCAGGTTGGGGAATAGGCAAAGAGAGAGGACTAACAACATCATTATGAGTTGCATCGCACCCTTCGCTGGAAAGCGAATGGATTTCAACTGTGGCGATGTGCTTAGGAGAAAATGATGAGATCGCATCATGCACCTCCGGTGCTTCGAGTTGTGAGGTCGCTGGGCGCTGCCTGGGTGATGGTTAAGAAAGCGCCTTCGTCTCAGACGTGCGGGGGGAAGACGTTAACTTCGAGGCAAAACTCTTACGACAGAATTCTTACAGCCGGCTGGTAGCACGCGAGGTTAATTCCGAAAGGGGATGCAGATCGTTTTCCCGAAACAGGAAGCCACGAAGGTAGGGCCGATCCCCTAGTCGAAGGTCAGCGGCTTCCAGGCGCCGTTATCACTGATCGCGAGCTGGATAGGGCGCGGGGGGCCTGTGGGCGGCACCGAGACTTCGACCCAAAGCTCTCGCCCCGGCTCCTTCAACAACGGCAATGGAGATTGCGCGGTATCAGGGATGAAGAAATCCACGCCGGGCATGAGGCGGGCGCGATCGCAGGGAGTCTTCTCATCCAGCCAGATGGTCTGGGTATTGCCGCGCGGCAGAAGATCGCGCGCGTCCTCAACTGCAAGGCGGCCGTCGCGCGCGACGACCCGCACCCGCCACGTCCAGCTGGAATGGACCATGCCGTTGTGCTCTTCCTTCCAACCCTTGTTCGATTCGGCATCGTGCGGCAGATTGCACGCGTTCACTTCGGGCGACAGCGCCAGGTATCTTCCACGAAACGGAAGATTGGGATCGTACTGGGCGGCCCGCACCCATACCCGCGGCAGCGTGACCCGATCGTACAGATACTTGCCTGCAACGCCTGCGATTAGCAGAACCTGAATCAGCAACACCGCGATGCCCCGGCGGAGCGAAATCATGCGGCTGCCTCCATGACGTGGCGCACCAGACGGCGGCGCATCTTCTCCAGCAGCCAGCCGCCGCCGAGGAAGAGCAGGCCCAGCACAATGAGACTCAGCGAGCGGCCAAGCTTATCCATCACGCTGGAGAAATAGAACCAGAGCACCGTAGCGGCGAAGCAGAAGATGCCGTAATTGATGACCGCCCGGCTGCGCTCGGCGACTCCCCACCAGGTAAAGAAGCAGGCCAGCAGTCCAACCCAAACGTAGCTGAGCAGACTGTTCTGCGGATAGTCTGTAAGGTGGCGTGCCCTCGTGGAAGAGATGCGGCAGCACAATGCCGCTGACGATTACCACCGCGACCGTCAATATCGCCGAGGGCTTGAGCCGCCAGGCAACAAGCAGAGGAACCACTACGATCCAGCACCAGCCAACGATCGCCAGATGCAGAGGCACGGCCGGCGTTGTTGCCCAGCCGTACCAATGGTTCAGGTCCTGCGAGAGAAGCACTACAGCAATGGTCAGCGCTATGGCTGCGGCGGCAAAGAGCAGCGAGAAGACCAGCCTCTTCTTCGTACCAACGAATGCCGTCAGATAAAGCGCTGCGAAGCTCGCCAGCATGCGAACCAGGAACAAAGTATCGCCGCGATATCCGTCGGTGCGCACCCACCAATCGCACAGGATCCAAGCAGGAATCAGCAGCATGGCGATGGTCTGCTGCACTTGATCGGCCAGCAACACCCATCCGGCGATCGCGCACAGCGACCAGAGAAGAACGCCGGCGGGCCAGTGCTCCTGAAGATTGAAGATCTGTCCGACCAGAAAAATCGCGGCTCCGGCGGCCATCGTGCCTACGCCGTGCAGGGTAATCGCCAGCTTTTCGAAGGGTTCACGAACCAGGATCGCCGCTCCGTGGATGACGACGACCATCCCCAGCACCAGGAAGAAACGTGACCAAGGCGAGAGCTGGTCCCACTCGCGCGGCGACAAACAGGATGATGCCGGCAGCCAGCAGAATTCCGCCGAAGGCCAGCGCCAGCAGACCTGCCAGCGCAGTCCGGCGGGCTGCTCGCGCGTCTGCTCGTAGGCGCGGATGCGTTCGGCCGTTTCTGTCGTCGATGACGCCGACGCGCTCCAGCGTCGGAGAAGCTCTTCGAGGGATGGCATGGTTTCGCGGAAAGCGTACAGGAGGACACCGCAAATGAAAAGGGCGCGGGGATTATCCCGCGCCCGAGTTATTTCGGACAGCTACCGCTGGTTGTTGCGCATTGCGGCTACCGGTATGGTCGGCTGGAGGCTCCAGTCGGGTTTTAGCGAAGCCGGATCGGGACGCGGCGGCGCGTTGAGCTTGTCGGATGACAATCTGCCAGTGAGATCAAACGCGTAGACTGCTCCCCCTGAATACTGATACAGAACTCCGTCGGCCACCGCGGGCGAGGACTGGCCTCCGGCAGGAACATCCAAAGCACCGCTCCTGTTGTGGCGTTCAGGGCATACACGTTGCCATCCGAGGAACCGACATAGACGACTCCATTGGCCACAGCCGGCGAAGAATCGAAAGCACCTCCCGTTGCATACTTCCAAATCAGCTCACCCGTGCTGGAATTCAGGGCGTAGACCCTGGAGTCGTGCGAACCAACGTACACCACGCCATTGGCCACTGCCGGAGAGGACAAAACCATGCCTGCTGTTGCATACTCCCAGAGAACAGTGCCCGTGCTCGCATTCAAAGCATAGAAGTTGTTGTCCCAAGAAGAACCGACGTAGACCACACCATTGGCCACTGCTGGAGAGGAATCTCCAGCGCGGATATAACACTTCCACAGGGTTTGTCCAGTGTTCGCATCCAGGGCGGTCAAGGCCCCTCCCCACTCGACGAAATACACGGCCCCATTGGCAACCGCTGGGGATGCGTATGAATAGTCCTCGATTTCGTGACCCCACAACGGTTGGCCGGTTCTGGCGTTCAGAGCGAAGACATATTCCAAACCGCGGACATACAGGATGCCGTTCACAACGGCCGGCGAAGATGCGGGTCCGATTGCCTTGGTCCAGACCAAGTCTCCCGTACTGGCGTCGAAAGCGTAGAGGTCTCCTACGAGGTAACCACCCGTCCCGGCGAATACCATCCCGCCAGCGACTGCCGGGGATGAAGTAAACCCAAGATTCACTTGCTTAGTCCACACAATAGCGCCGCTGCTGGCATTCAGAGCGTAGATTCCGCCATTACCCCCTGCGACGTAGACTATGCCGTTTGCCACGGATGGCGAGCTCAACCAACTGCCCTCGGTCGGTGTTATCCAGTGCGGGCTCAGATTCACCACGGTATCCGGACCAAGTATGTTTTCGTACGGGTTAAGCCCCTTGTGATTCGGCGCGAAGCGGAACTGCGCCCAATCCGTCCTGACCAGGAACTGTACCTGCCCGGATTTGTTTTGGTCACGTTCTACAGCCGTGATCCAGTGCGTCCCCGGAAGCGCATCTTTCGGCGCTACGATAGGGACTCCGCTGATTGTGGGTTTGGGGGTTGGTGACGTGGTGCCGAACGCACCGTTGATGTCGGTCCGCACAATTGCGAGATCGGTAGTGTCGAAGTAAATGTTGACCGCCGCGAAGGGATCAAATCCGTTACCGGATACGAACACGGTTGTGGTCGGTGGTCCCACCGTGGGCGTGATGTAAACGTTAGGTGGGGGTGGTACATAGTTGTTCTGTGCTGTGGCTGCTGTGCTGCAGAACAGACTTGCCGTGAGCAAGAGCGAGAAGAGCAAAGTGAGAGTGAACGATTGCCGCATCGCAATGGGTTTCGCAACTGACATGAATTTCAACCCGTGCGATGCACTTACGAAAGAATGAATGCGTTGCATTGTGTACCTCCTACGCTTGCAAAGTTGCGAGGGCCTGAGGCGATGATCGCTGCGGGAAGCAGCTTCATCACCCCAGGCGTTTGCCCAGAGTTGGTTGTTTAGTTAAGGTCGCTCGGGTTTCTGGTTACGACCGCGCTCGGCTGGAGCGTCCAGTCGGGCGTCAGCAGAGCCGGATCGGGACGTTCTGGCGGGCTTAGCCTGTCGGGCGACAAGCTGGCGGGCAGATCGAAGGCATAGAGCTCTGCGCCTTCGGTGAAATAGACAAATCCGTTCACCACGACCGGCTCGGAGATCCAAAAGTTGGTTTCCCCCCCGCCCTTCTCCCACAGCAGCGCTCCGGTACTCGCGTCCAGGGCATACAAAAAGAACGACGGCGGGTAGAGGAAGGTGAAATACACCACTCCATTGGCTACCGCCGGGGGAGAATAAAGTTGCCACTGCATCGTGTACTGCCACAGGAGCGCTCCGGTGCTGGCATCGAGCGCATTAATACCAAGTCCCGCAAGATAGAGCACTCCGTTGGCAATCGTCGGGGTGCCGGTGTACGGAGAGGTCCACAAAATTTGACCCGTAGCGGCATTCAAGGCGTACAGCTTGTCCGCCCCCAGATAGACCGTGCCCTTGCTAACCGTCACCTCGCCTGACGCCGGGAAAGTCCACAGCAACGTTCCGGTGCCCGCTGTTACGGCATAGAGGTGTCCGTCATCAGAGCCGAAGTACACAACGCCATTTGCCACAGCCGGAGTAGATTGAACTCTCGCTCCGGTAGGAAATGTCCACACAGTGGCGCCGGTTTTGGCGTTCAGAGCGTATAGGGCGTTTAGAGCGTGTTGATTTCCGTCCCAGGAGCCCACGTAAACGAGCCCGTTGGCCACAGTTGGGGTGTTACAGAAGCCAAAATTGGGTCCTTGCCAAACAATCGCCCCGGTGGCAGCGTTCAGAGCGAACGCCCCGCCCGCGGTTTCCTGCGCGTACACCAACCCGTTGGCTGCGGCAATTCCTGAACACGTCATTAGAAAAAAGGGACGCCCCCACACCGATTTTCCTGTCACAGCGTCGAAGGCATACCACCACCCGTCAACACTTGCGACATAGAGGATTCCGTTGGCCACAGCAACCGAAGGGCTCTCGACGTAACCGAGACCCCATTTCCACCAACCTAGTTGCAACCAACTCACAGTCTCTGGACTGAGAAGAACCTCGTACGGGTTGTAGCCGCTGTGCCCGGCGTCATAGCGATACTGCGCCCAGTCCACCCTGACTAGGAACTGAGTTTGGGCGGCCTTGATGCCGTAACGCTCCACGGCAGTAATCCAGTGCGTGCCCGATACGGCATCTTTGGGCACCGGCACCGGGATTCCGCCCTGAAGAGCTCCTCCGCCAAAGGAACCGCCACCGTTAGTGACGGCCAGGGCCACATCGGTCAGGTCGAAGTAGATGTCAACCGCGGCATAAGGGTCAAAGCCGTTGCCCTGAACCATCACGGTGGTCGTTGGCGGTCCGGCCGTAGGATTGATTCTCACCACAGGAGCGAGAATTGGACCTTCCTGGGCTCGGACCGCTGTGCTGCAAAACAAACCGGCCGCGAGCAGAAGGGAGAAGAGCAAAGTTAGGGTGAACGATTGCCGCATCGCTGAAACAAACTTCGATCCGGGCGATGCATATAGGGAGGAATGAATGCGTTTCATAGTGAACCTCCTACACTTGCAAATTTGTTGAGGCCCGGGGCGATGACGCGCTGCTAGGAAGCAGCTTCATCGCCCCAGGCGTTTGCCCAGAGTTGGTATCTAGTTAAGGTTGTTGGGGATTTGGGTTACCGGTGCGCTCGGCTGGAGAGTCCAGTCGGGCCGCAGAAGGTTCGGATCAGGACGCTCAGGCGGATTGGATTTGTCGGGCGATGAACTGCCAGTTACAGCGAAGGAGTATAGACTATAGTCTGAAGAGCCGACGTACACCACACCATTGGCCACAGCCGGCGAAGAAAAGACCACATTTTCAGTCGCGTACTTCCACAGCACCGCTCCGGTGCTGGCGTTCAGCGCATACACGTTGTCCTCGTCGGAGCCAACGTACACCACGCCGTTGGCCACCACTGGCGAGGATTCGACACTGCCCCCCGTCGCGTACTTCCATACGAATGCTCCAGTGTCGGCGTTCAGGGCGTACACGCTACCATCACCCGACCCGACGTACACCACACCGTTGGCCACCGCTGGCGTTGAACTCCAGCCAATTACCCCCTGCCACAGGAGTGCTCCAGTGTTGGCATTGAACGCTGATCCGCCAGCATAAAGGACGCCTTTAGCCACCGTCGGCGAAGAAGGCCAACTGGCCCCCCCAGTTGTGGACTGCCACAGTAGCCCTCCCGTACTGCTGTTCAGAGCGTACACGTTACCGTCACGAGACAAGACGTACACTATGCCATTTGCCACCGCCGGCGAAGACCAGACCTCACCCGGGGTGTTGTACGTCCATAACACCGCTCCCGAGGTAACATTCAGGGCATACACTCTACCAAAATTAACAATACCTTCATGGAATAACCCGAAGTACACCACGCCGTTGGCCACCGCCGGCGAAGATAAGATCATGCCCACCTGGTACAGGTTTTGCTCCCACAGAACCGCTCCCGTACTCGCGTTCAGGGCGTACACGTGACCAAGGAAGTCCGCGGAGTACACCACACCATTGACAACCGCTGGCGAAGGCACGACAACCCCATAGCTCCCCGCCTTCCAAAGAAGTGCTCCAGTGCTGCCGTTCAGCGCGTACAGGTTACTATCCGTCGAGCCTACATACACCACTCCGTTGGCCACCGCTGGCGAAGCATAGACCTCATTCGCGGTCGTGTACTTCCACCTTGGGCTGAGGTTTCCCACCGTGTCGGGACTCAAAACGGTCTCATAGGGGTTGAACCCCTGGTGGTCGGGCGAATAGTGAAACTGTGCCCAGTCGGTCCCGACCACGAATTTTGTCTGAGCAGCCTTGATGCCGTAACGCTCCACGGCGGTGATCCAGTGCGTACCTTGAGCAGCATCCTTGGGCACTGGAACCGGGATTCCGCCTTGGAGAGCGCCTCCGCCAAAGGATCCGCCCCCGTTGGTGACTGTCAGGGCCAAATCGGTTAGGTCGAAGTAGATGTCAACCGCAGCATAAGGATCAAAGCCATTGCCCTGAACCAACACGGTGGTTGTCGGCGGTCCGGCCGTGGGATTGATTCGCACCGTAGGTGCGATGCTTGGAGGTTCTTGTGCTCGGGCCGCTGTACCGAAAAACAAACTTACGGTGAGCAGCACCGATAGAAACAAAGGTAGGGTAAACGTTTGCCGGATCGCACTTGCCTTACCAACTGTGGCCAACTTCAATCCGGGCGATGCATAGAGGAAAGAGGATGACTGCATGACGCACCTCCTTGCAGCAGATGTTCTGCGTTGCGGACTTCACATGATGAAAACCCCTGATTGCGAGAATTATTCGGCCGAGCGTGTGGCCCGCCTGAACTCTTGTTCCATTTAGTTATTGTTGATAGCTGACGTGACGGCTGCGACCGGCTGGAGAGACCAGTCGGGCACGAGCCAATTAGGATCCGGCCGCTCCGGCGGTTTGAGCTTGTCCAATCCTTGCTCGCTCGGCAGGCGAAAGGCGTACACGTTTTCGTCAAGAGAACCGACGTAGAGGACACCGTCAGCAACCGCAGGCGAAGAAAAGAGAAAGTCTCCAGCTGCAAACGTCCAGATCAGCTCGCCGGTGCCGGCATCCAGAGCTTATAGATATTGGTCATCGCCACCAAAATAGACGACGCTGTTGACTACTGCGGGCGAAGAAATTCGGACATCTCGAAGAGTCGTATACTTCCAAACGAACGCGCCCGTGCTGGCATTCAGCGCGTACAAGTTATTGTCCCTGGAGCCGACATATACCAGGCCATTGGCCACCGCTGGCGAGGAATCGATCCGGGAACCCGTCGATGTATTCCAGACGAGCGCTCCCGTGCTGGCATTCAGCGCATACAGGTATTTGTCCCAGGAGCCGAAGTAGACTAAGCCCTTGGCCACCGCTGGCGAGGAAAAGACACCGTCTCCGGTCGCATACTTCCAAGCGAGCGCTCCCGTGCTGGCATTTAGCGCGTACACGTTAAAGTCCTCTGTACCGATGTAAACCAAGCCATCGGCCACCGCTGGCGAGGAAACTATCACGGAACCCGTCGTGTACTTCCAAATGAGTGCTCCTGTGCTGGCGTTCAGAGCGTAGACATTATGGTCATCTGACCCGACGTACACCACACCGTTGGCCACGGCTGGCGAAGAAAAATAGATCATTCCCCCAGTCAGGTAGTGCCACAGGAGGGCGCCCGTGCTGGCTTTCAGCGCATAGACATTGTTATCGTATGAACTGATGTACACGATGCCATTGGCCACTACTGGCGAAGAAGCGCTGAACCCGGCCGCATACTTCCAGACGAGCGCGCCGGTACTGGCGTTCAGGGCACAGATACCACCACACCCAACGTACAGGACTCCGTTTACCACCGCAGGCGAAGAAGCGAGTTGGTCCCCGGAGTTCCACTGCCACTGCAACAGGTGGGACGCCGTATCTGGGCTCAGGATGTTCTCATATGGGTTAAACCCTTGTGGTGGGAGCAAAGTCGAAATGCGACCAATCCACTCTGATTATGAACTGTGTCGCGCTTATGCCGTAGCGCTACACTGCGGTGATCCAGTGCGTACCGGGTACGGCATCTTTGGGTACCGGCACTGGGATTCCGCCTTGGAGAGCGCCTCCGCCAAAGGATCCGCCCCCGTTGGTGACTGTCAGGGCCAAATCGGTTAGGTCGAAGTAGATGTCAACCGCAGCATAAGGATCAAAGCCATTGCCCTGAACCAACACGGTGGTTGTCGGCGGTCCGGCTGTGGGAGTGATGATTAAGGCAGGAGCAATGATTGGGGTTTCTTCTGCCCAGGCCGCTGTGCTGCAAACCAGACTCGCCGTGAGGAGCAGCGAGAAGAGCAAAGTTAGGGTGAACGATTGGCGCATCGCATTGGGTTTCGCAACTGACATGAACCTCAATCCCGGCGATGCATTTAGAAAGGGAGGAATGCGTTTCATTGTGAACCTCCTAACACTCGCAAGCTTGCTGGGCCCGGGGCGATGATCGCTGCGGAAGGCAGCTTCATCGCCCCAGGCGTTTGCCCAGAGTTGGTTGTCTAGTTAAGGTTGTTTGGGATTTGGGTTACTGGTGCGCTCAGCTGGAGCTTCCAGTCTGGCCGCAGCAAGCCACGTTCAGGCGGGCTGGGCTTATCCTGGCCGCTCGGCATACCGAAGGCATACATGGTAGCGCCATCCATAGAGCCAAAGTAGAGCATGCCGTTGACCACCGGCGGGGAAGTCCAGACGCGGTACCCGGTGTCATACGTCCAGAGCAGCGCGCCCGTATTGGCATCCAGAGCGTAAAGCTTAGTGTCGCCATCGCCCGAACCCATATAGACCACGCCGTTAGTCACCGTCGGCCCCCAGCCCCAATACGATGGCGTCTTCGTATATTTCCAGATCAGCGCGCCCGTGAAGGCGTTCAGAGCGTAGAGGTCAGAGTAGTCCGAGGCAATGTACACCACGCCGTTGGCCACCGCCGGCGAAGTCTCGATGGAGGCTCCCGTTTCATACTTCCAGAGCAGCGCGCCCGTTCTGGCATCCAGAGCATAGAGATAATGGTCCATAGAGCCGACGTAAACCACGCCATTGGCCACCGCCGGCGAAGAGTTGGAAGCGTCGATTCCATACTTCCAAATGAGCGCGCCTGTGCGGGCATTCAGGGCGTACAGGTTTTTGTCCCAGGAACCTATGTAGACTACGCCCTTAGCTACCGTCGGAAAAGAACAACAATGGACGTAGCCTCCCGTCGCATATTTCCACACGATCGCGCCCGTGTTGGCATCCAGAGCGTAGACGTTATTGTCGTCAGAACCAACGTAGACCATGCGGTTGGCCACCGCCGTTGTCCCAGCGCACTGTCCTGCTGGAGTTTGCCAGCGGATCGCGCCCGTGTTGGCATCTAAGGCGTACACACCGCCGCCGAAGCCGGAGCCGACATACACCACACCGTTGGCCACCGACGGCGAAGCGTGGCAACCGAGGCAAGATTGGTGTTCCAGATCACGGTACCGTCTCCCCATTCAGAGCGTGGAAGTACCCGCGCCAGGTATTAGCGTAGACCACGCCGTTCACTACGGCCGGTGAACCATCGAACGGATCGTAATATGGGTTTGTGAATTGCCACTTATTCACCAGCTTGGGCACGGTATCCGGGCCCAAAACGTTCTCATAGGGGTTCTGACCCTGATGGTCGGGCGAGAAGTGGAACTGCGCCCAGTCGGTCCTTACCAGGAATGACCTTTGGGCGGTCTTAGTACCGAAGGGCTCGGTTGCCGTGACCCAGTGCGTTCCCGGTAGGGCCCCCTTCGGTACCACGATTGGAATGCCGCCAGGCGTTGGCTTGGGAAACAGTGAGATCACGCCGAAATTTCCCTTGCTATCCGTTAGGGCCCACGCCTTCTGGGTGTCGTCGAAATAAATGGCCACGAGGAAGAAGGGATCGAAGCCGGAGCCTGAGATGTACGCCCACGTGGTCGGCGGACCGACTGCGGGCCTGGCAAAGACCTCGGGTTGCGCCATGGCCGCGCACGAAAATAGACATATGGTTATAAGCAGGGTTATGGAGATGAAAGCTTGCACCGCACCATTCGCCGAAACGCTAGTGGATTTCAACTGAGGCGGCGCGCATAGGGAGAAGCGTTTAGTACGCATCATGCACCTCCAGTGCGAGAATGGTCAGGTTGGGCCCAAGTGGGCTTGGTTGATTAGAAAGTCTGCGAATAGTTGAACTACTAGCATGGCCGGTTCGTCTCAGGGGGTGGGCGCTTCCGCGGGGGGGAGCTTGCTCTTCGGAGAGGCGAGGTTACCGTGGTTACTGCGAATCAATTGTCGCGCAGGTTGCGGGAACTTAACATTAATTAACACGAGAATCGCAGCGAATTCCCAAATTGGGAGCCATTGACTGGAGCCAGCGCGGATGCAACGCAAAGGTTCGTCACAGGATAGGGGTCCTTCGACTCGTCGCTGCGCTCCTCGCTCAGGATGTCAACGTAATTATGGAGTTGACAGCAAACGGGCCGCCCCGGGCAGGCGGCCCTTATAACAGTTGCACCCTTCCTAAACCGTTACCATCCCCGCGCCGGCGTGCTCCAGTTCGTGGGCCACGGCGATCGACAGGCGGCGTACGCCTTCGCGGATCATCTCCGGCGTAGCGTTGGAGAAGTTCAGCCGCATGTGCGAGCCCTTGTCGCCTTCGGCGAAGAACGGATTGCCGGGAACAAACGCCACGTCATGCCGCAGCGCCTCGTCGAGCAGGCGGCGCGAGTCCACGCCCGTAGGCAGCGTCACCCACAGGAACAGTCCACCGTGCGGATGGGTCCAGGTAACCTCCTCGGGGAAGTAGTCGGTGAGCGCGCGCAGCATGGCGTCTTTGCGCTCGCTGTAGACCTTGCGAATGAGCTTCACGTGCTCGTCGAGGAAGCCGTCACGCGCCACTTCATAGGTGACCATCTGGGCGAAGGTCGAGGTGTGCAGGTCGGTGCTCTGCTTGAGCTGCACCAGGCGCACGATCACGTCGGGCGGAGCGACGATCCAGGCGATGCGCATGCCCGGCGCCAGCAGCTTACTGAAGGTGCTGAGATAAATCACGTTGCCCAGGGTGTAGCCGTTATCCCGCTGCAGGTTGGAGCGGTCGAGCACGAACAGCGGCGTCTTGTGCTCGCCTTCGTAGCGAAGCTGCCCGTAGGGATCGTCTTCGATGATGGGGATGCCATATTTGTCCGACAGCAGCACGATCTGCTTGCGGCGCTCCTCTGACAATGTGACACCACCGGGGTTCTGGAAGTTGGGCAGGATGTACATGAACTTCGGCCCGGAGCGCAGAGCGTTGTCGAGGTAGTCGGTGTTGAGGCCGTGATCGTCGATGGGGACGGTGACGTACTCGGCGCCCATCAGGTCGAAGGCCTGCAACGCGCCGAGATAACTGGGCGACTCCACCAGGATGCGGTCGCCGCGATTGATGAGCAGCTTGGAGATCAGGTCGAGCGCCTGCTGCGAGCCGGCGGTGATCATCACGTTGTCGACGCTGGCCAGGATGCCATAGCGCGACATCTGCTCCACGATGAACTGGCGCAGCGGCAAGTAGCCCTCCGTCGCACCGTACTGCAACGCGACCGTCGGCATGTCGGTGAGTACCCGGTTGCAGGCTTCTTTGAACTTCTCGACCGGGAAGACTTCCGGCGCGGGCATGCCGCCGGCGAAGGAAATCACTTCAGGACGTTGGGTGAGTTTGAGTAGTTCGCGAATGATGGAGCTTTTTGCGCACTTGGTGCGCTGGGCGTAGCGGTGCGCCCAAGGTGCAGCCATAGGAATCCCCCCTTACTAATTACAGATGATGGTAGTTCCCGCGATGAACCTTCGTCTGTGATGGGCGACACCAAGGGATGTGCCGGCGACATGATGACGACATGATAAGGAGAAGCCGAGGCAACTTAATACCGAAGCCTTACGCACGACGGCGCTGATTGGCCCGACCCGCGGTACCGCATTCCCTTGACGGGACGCTTTCTATCAGATACAAGTTGCACATTCTTGTGAGCAATGCGACCTGGATCTGTGCTACGATGCGCCCAACGCCACTGGAGCTCGGAATAACGCCCTCCCTTTGGTTTCGGCTACTCCCGCAGGCCGGACGAATATCCATCGACATTAGGCAGGAGTCCCCATGAAGCCACGCGCTTTTGTCGTGATGCCTTTCCAGCAAAGAGCAATCGAGTGTGTTTCTGCGTTTGCTTCCGGAACGCCAACCGGCGCCGCGACCCCCACGCCCACCGTGACCGTCGACTTCGACAGCGTGTGGAGCGATCTCATCAAGCCGGCGCTTGAAATGGCAGGCTGTGAGCCTTTCCGGGCCGACAGTCAAGTCTCGGCCGGCGACATTCGCACCGACATGTTTTTCGAGCTGGTCACCGCCGACTATGTAGTAGCAGACTTGTCGATTACCAATCCGAACGTCTACTACGAGCTCGGTATCCGCGACGGGGTGACCTCGCGCGGCACGTTCATCATCGAAGGCGGATGGCCGGCGGCAAGGCCGTTTGACATTGCACAGGACCGCAGCTTCCGCTATGACGGAAAGCTGTTCGAGCTTCCCGACAGCTCACCATCACCTGGCAACCACCACGGAGCCGCCAACGCGAGGAAAGCATCGACGGCCCATTCCGGACATCCTGCAGTTGACAGCGAAGACACGGCAGCCGTGGAGGCGGTGATCCAGCCGGAGTTGAAAGCGGCGCGGATGGCCGAAGCCAGGAAGCTGGCCAACGTGTTCAGCCGCGCCTTCCGGGCTGATGTCGCGGAAACCGGCAGCCCGTTGTATTCCCATCTGCCCGGACTCAAGCCGGCTAACTGGGACAATATCGACACCTCGCGCGCACGGGCCTTCGGCTCGCTCCAAAGCGACTGGCAGGACCGGGTTCGCAGGGCCCAGGAACTCAATCGGCCGGGCCACATCTTAACCATTGCTCAGTACGCTCCAACCAGAATTCATCGCACCAAGATACTGTCTGAGGCTGCACTCGCCCTGATCGGACTGGAGCGGTTCGCCATCGCAGAAGAGGTGCTTGAGCAGGTGCTGCTGGCCTCTCCCGACGACGGCAATGCCCAGCTCTATCTGGCCATCGCCAAGATCAACAGTAATGACATACAGGGGGCCGAATACCAGCTGCGTACCATGCTGCGGCAGCATGAAGGTGATCCCATCACCAACATGGCTTTGGGCTATGTGTACCGGCTGTTGTGGCACCTGACGTGGAGGGACGATCCCCAGCCGCGGGAGCGCGCCCGGGCCTCCTCGCGAATGCTGCTGGAGTCGATCGAGAGCTTTGTCAGGGTCCACCGATCCCACGCGGACCAGTATTTGAGTGGCTACAATGCGCTGCTTCTTATCGGTGTTGCGCAGGAGCTCTTCCATGACGAACTCAAGCTGCCCTTGTCCGTCTTCGATCCGCAAGCTATGAAGACGGTCGTGCGATATGTGGCGACATCGGCAACGCAAGAGGCGCAGGAGAAAGGAGACTATCAGGGCCAGTTCTGGAGCTCGGTGGCATTATCAGGCCTGAATATGATCGATAACGATAAGAACGGGACCCTACAGCACATGCGCGATGCATGCGAAACACCTTCTGCCTCACTCTTCGACCTTCGTGTGCTGGAAGAGCGCGCCAAGTTTCTTATCGCTCTGGAATTCAGACCAGAGATCGTCAGCCCAGTCCTGGATATCGTGCAGCAGGCCCTGCGGCAGAAAGCGCCGAGCGAAACCAGCAAGCGGGTGATCGTATTTCACAGTGATCCGATCGACCGGCCTGGAAAGATGCTGGCTCCGGAGATCAGGAAAAAGATACAAGAGGAGATCTCTGCGGTGCTGGAAGAGTGGAAGATCGGCAAAGGGGACCTGGCGATCTGTTCCGCCTGCAACCGGTACGACGTTTTCTTCGGGGAAAAGTGCCTTGACCATGGCGCCCGTGTACGCGTACTGCTGCTTGAGCCCAGCAAAACTGAATTGATCGACGAGATGCGAATTCCGGACTTCGGCGAATGGACCAATAAAAGAGCGGAGTTCCTGGCCCGGATCAATCGCACCGATGACCTCTGGTTCCATCACGCGGAGTTAGGCCGCGCCGTGGACGCCACCTCGTTGCAGGAGCGGCACAGCCGTTGGATTCTGAATACCGCCCGCATTGAAGGGGAAAAGGCAACGGCTGAGTCGGGCCCGAAGCTTTATGGATTGGCCCTCTCCGATGGCAGACTGGATCTGGATCAAGAAGAAGACTCGTCGTACTTCGTTGCCGAGATTCGCAAGTCCATCCGGTTTCAAGGCGTAGCTCACATCATCGACCCGCATGCAGTGGGAGACCCGGCTGCGCGCGGCAAAAAAACCATGCATAAGCTCAACGGATATACCCCCGCCTGACGGGCGGGTTCACCGTCGCCTCTGGAAGTCACGTTCTTGCCGCCGGGATTATTGCTGAAAAATCAGTATCTGTGCGGTAACCCTCGATCAGCTACCAGCGTCCCAGCAAGCTGGCTTACTGCCCTTCGCCCATGCTGCCGGCAATGACGACGGGGCTCGTCGGCTTGTCGGAGCCGGCTTCGTCTTCCACGGTCAGGGCGAAGGTCTTCGGCTCGACGCCGATGGGCATGGGATGGTCAAGCATCATCGCGTTGCCGTGCTCATCGGGCTTGAAGACGCCGGCGTTAACCGGCGCGCCCACCGGCGGAATCACCCACAACTCATAAGCCTTGCCGGGCGGCACGGCTGGGAGATTGCTAGCCATCAGCGTCATGCGTTGCTGCGATGGGCTGAAGATGGCGGTAGCACTGGGATGCCGGCTGGCATTCTGCGGAGTCAGGGAAACATGAATCGCGTCCGGCGCGAGCAGCAGGTTCATGTTCTCCTGCGCCTGCGTGAGTTGGGCCCTCTGGTCGTTGTAGCGGTTGCGCAACTCGGCAAGCTGATCGTGCAAGCCCTGATTGCTCTGCCGCAGGCTGAGAGCGAAGGCGAGCAGCGCCAAAGCAATAGCTGCCGGAATCCAGGCAAGCCAGAAAGTTCGGCGCGACGACGCAGGTGGGGTGCTCGCGGAAGCGGCGACTCCACGTGGTTCGGCGGCGATGGCGCGCATCAGCCGATCCTTGCTGCGCGCCGGAGGCCTTGGCCCAACCGCCGACAATCCCAGCAGACCGAGGTCGCTGCGCAGCGAGAGCAATTCGCGGCGGCAGGAGGCACAGGTCTCCAGATGCTGCTCCATATCCTGCAGCTCGCTGCCGGTCAGTTCGTTGAGCGCGTAGAGCGCCAACTCATCCGCGAATTGTTCGTGCGTCCTCATGTCTCGAAACTACGCAAACCTCGCGCGCAACAACTGTAATCCGCTGCGAATCCTTGTCTTGATCGTGCCCAACGGCTCGCCCGTCTTCTCGGCGATTTCGCTATGGGTCAGACCCTGAAAATAGGCCAGCTCAAGGGCCTTACGTTGGCCTTCATTCATTTCGGCCAGGGCGGCGCGCACTTTCTCGATGACCAGCGACCGCTCGGTCTCGTCCCGCAAATCCGTGCCGCCGGCGATGACAACTTCTTCGATGTCAGTCTCCGGACGGCGCTGGCGCAGCCGATCGATCGCACGGTGGCGGGCAATCACCGCCAGCCATGCCCCCATGCTGCCCCGGCTACTGTCGAAGGCCTCAGGCTTGCGCCACAGTTGCAGGAAGATGTCCTGCAGCACGTCCTCGGCGGCAGCCGCGTCCTGCAACACCCGAAGGGCCACGCCATACACCACGCTGGAATAGCGATCGTACAGCTCCGACATCGCGCTTTGCTCGCCGGCACGAATGCGGGCCACCAGCCGCATATCGTCGGCAGCGTCAGCGCGAGGCGTCTCGGGATGTTCGATCATTCCCATACAAGGTACGGCCTTGGCGGCCCGGCAGATTGACTGCGCCGGCGCGGCCCAAGATCGAGGTTCATTATGACAGTTCTTTACGCTATGATGCGAAGCCATCATGAACGATATCGACGTCCAGAGAGAATGGCGCAAGCTGGCGGAAACGTACGGCGGGATGAGCGATGAAGAGCTTTGCTCGCTGGCTGCAGAAGCCTACGAGCTCACCGACCTGGCAAAACAGGCACTACGGGCGGAAATCACAACCAGAGGCTTGCAGGCCGAAATGGCCGAGACGCCGCCCCCGTCTGACTCTAAATCCGAAGAGGAAGGGCCGCAGGGCGACCTCGATCCCGAGGAACTCAACCTGGTCTGTGCCACGCGCGTGTGGGAGGCCGGCGAGGCACGGGACACGATGAAGGCGCTGTACGACGCGGGTATTCCTGCTTACCTTGGGCCGGAAAACGTGGAGCACGTGAACGAGTTCCACGGCAGTTTCGATGCTGGGGTCGACATACGCGTGCGCGATGTCGACCAGCAGCGTGCATTGGCAGCGCTCGCTCAGGCGCCCTCCCAAACCGACGAAGACAGATCGGAAGAAGAGCCGTTTACACTGCGCTGTCCTAAGTGCCAATCGGAAGAAATCATGCTTGAGGAATTTGTGCCCGCTCCAAAGGCGACCGGATATGCCCGGCCTGCTATGTTTCGCTGGCGATGTGACGCCTGCGGCCATCAATGGGAAGACGACGGAGATTAAGAGGGACAGGCGACAGAATAACTTGCAAAGCGCGCGGTACAAGTTCATTCGGCGCTATACTGCAAACAGTTCATGGACTCACTCCGATCACTCATCTCCAAAGCAACAGCGGCGAAGCCTGGCGAATTTCTCCCCGTTGCCGAAGCAGCTCGCATCGCGGGCGCGGAAGAACACCGAATCACCATCAACGGCACTACGTGGCGCTATCTGCGCGCAGGATCAGGTCCGGCGCTACTGCTGGTGCATGGGCTGATGGGCTACTGCTGGTCGTGGCGCTTCAACATCCGCGAGCTGGCGCAGAATTTTACGGTCTACGCTCCCGACCTTCCCGGCACCGGCTTTTCCGAGCGCTCGGATTCCTTGACGGGGTCCCTGGAGAGCGATGCCGATGGATTGCTGGCGCTAATGGAGCAGCTCGGCGTCGGGGAGTTCAGCCTGATTGGCAGCTCGCGCGGAGGCGGCGTGGCCATCGTTCTGGCGGGCCTGCTGGCGAAGCGTGGATTGCAGCAGCGGCTGTCGCGCATGATCCTGTCGGCTGCCATCAATCCCTGGTCGGGCTTCGGGCAGCGGCGAGCGCGATGGTTTTCCACTCCTCTGGGCCAGAAGTACGTAATTCACGTGGCGCCGCGGCTGCCGTCGATTCTGAAGATGTACTACCGCGAATTGTATGGCGACCCCACGCGCATCGCCGAAGGCAGCGTCGCAGGTTACGCTGCCGGATTGCTTGTCCCGGGCAGCTTCCACCATCTCGCGCGCATCATGCGCGTCTGGCACTCCGGCCTGCGGCAGGTCGAATCCACGCTGCCGCTCCTGCAGGAGCTGCCCATACTGCTGCTGTGGGGCTCCCGCGACATAGCCGTGTATCCCTCGTCCGCTTATGAGCTGCAGGACCGTCTGGCAAACAGCGCCCTGCAGATCATGGATGGAGTCGGCCACATGCCCTACGAAGAGGTCCCGGCGGAGTTCAATCACATCGTGTGCGAGTTTCTGCTGCGGCACAATCCTCGAACTCCGCTGGAGATAGCCGCCGACAGCGACAGCAGCACGGGCACCAGGCGGACTGCCACTCGGAGCGATGCAGACCGGCTTCGCAATCGCGTCGCCGGCTAACCGCAAATAACCGCAAAGAAGAGATGAGATCCCGATGCGATGGCTACTCCGCCTTCCAGCGGTAGGCCTCGGGTTGCGGTAGTCCAATGTGCGCCAGCACGCGGTTGACGAACTCCCGGGCAATCTCTTGCGTCGACGACGGACGGAAATAGAACGCGGGAATAACAGGAAAGATAGTTGCACCAGCTTCGGCGGCGAGGGTCATGTTGCGCAGATGAATGCGATTGAATGGCGTTTCCCGAACGCAGAGCAGCAGCGGGCGGCGCTCCTTCAGACAAACATCGGCAGCCCGCTCGATGAGTTGACTGGCCATCCCGTTGGCAATGCGTGCCAGCGTCCCCATGCTGCAAGGCAACACGATCATGGCGCCGGTAGGATACGATCCGCTGGCGACGTTGGCGCCGATGTCGTCATTGTTCTGCTGACGGACCTTCTGCGGTACACGCCCCAACAGCTTCGGCAAAAGCTCATTGCGGCCGGAGATTTCGAGCTCTTCGGCCATTACGCGCAAACCGGCGTCAGAGACAATCAGGTTAACGGTCCCGACGCGCTCATCGCGTTCCAGCAGATCAAGCAGCACGCGCGGAAAGATAGAACCGCTGGCGCCGGTAATGGCCACGGTGAGGGTGCGCAATTGTGGATTCGGATCAGACATCGATGCTTGCCCGGCTGAAGCGACATCGTATCACCCGCTGGAGACAGCCGCGCCGACCTGTCGCGGTGACTTCCCCTGTTCGCGCCCGATTCAGTCCACCGGAAAATCCAGATTGAAGCGCTCCTTACCGACCGGCACGATGATGGTCACCGCGTAGCTCTTGCTGCGGCGGCGCGCGCCGGGATCGGTTGCGGCCTGCCGCGGCATGGGAAAGTACAGCACGCCCTCGATGTCACATTGCGGCGGAATCGTGTTGGCCAGGAAAGCGGTCTGCTGGATGGAGTCAGCCAGGTTTTGCTGCCATCCCGACGAAAGTGTGGAGTTCACTTCACGATTGCGCAACTGGCACGCGGTGTCGCAGTCGGGGCCGTCGACCTGAACCTTCTGACTGGAATAAACGGCGGTGCTGGAGTCGGCGCGCGCGCTGGATGTGATCTCTGGCTGAAGGGCCCGGATCAACTCGTTCCATTGCGGATTGACCAGGTCGCCTACAGGTTCAGGAGGGCCGGCCATGGCGTTTCCGGCAAACTTCATCCAGCCCGGCTGGCCGCGCTTGCGATTGGCAATTTCAATGGCGGGAATCGGGGTCAGGCGGCGGTTGGCGATGGCGTCAACAACCGCAATGTCTTCCGGTCTGACCGTGATCGATTGCCGGCTGCGATTGAAAATGTGCACCTTCACGCCCAGGTACTTGCCGCCAAGACCGGTCGTCGCCGCTGCTACCACAGCGTAGGATGAGGCGGCGGCGTAACGATAGGCAATTCCGTTGATATAGAAGAAGCTGGCGCCGGGTTCCCACATCCGCGCCTCGGTCTGGGCCTGCGGGGTCAGGGCCGGCTGCGCCTCTTGCGCCAATGCCGAGAAGGTCCCGAGCGAGAGTCCGATGATCCATGCAGCAAGCCAGCGCATATCGCCTCCAAGGACAGGGCAGTCGCTCAATTCATCGGCAAGGCGGGAGGAAACTTGCGGGAAACGATCACTCGACGGCCTTCTACATTCTGCTTTCGGCAGGTGCCGTCCCCGAGGGACTGGGCGTGAAAGCCGCGTACCCAGGGCTCCGCTGCGCGTCGCCTGCCCTGAGCGAAGTCGAAGGGTCCTGGGCTGTCATCGCACGCCCTCCGGGCTCGGAGCACCCGGTCACATATTCAGATGGGAGTTGCCCTCCTCGTCCAGCGGAACGATCCCTTCCGGCAACTCGCCGCCGTTGTATCCGGCTATGCGGTTCTTCCACTTGAGGAAGTCGGTAATGGACTGTGGCTCGATCCGCAGCTCCACCCGCCTCAGACTGGCCAGCAGCAGGTTCATTTCTTTCATCAGCGCGGCTGGGCTGCGCTGGTCAACCCGCCCCGGCTTCACTGTCATGTGGACTTCCCTGCTGCGAACCTCCAGCAGACCCCAATGCCTGGGCAGCTCTACGCGCCGGATCATGCCCGCCGGAGCCAGGTAGAAGCGCTCGCAACCCATGCCTTCCTCAGGACTGCGGCGAAAGGGCTTGTCGGCGTCGGCGAGAAAGTCAGCACGAGACACCTTGCACTCGACCAGGATGGAACGGCAGAAGCCCTTCCAACCGATGACGTCAGGCACCTCTCCAGTAGCACAATATTGCTCGGAGAGGATGACGCCGCAGCGGTAGCGAGTCCGCAGCCAGTGGACTGCGTGCTCCACCAGTCGCGCATGTTTTTTCCGCTCCGATACCGTGTCCACAGTTCGGTTGTAGCGCGAATGCTTGTGAAATGGGAGTGACGAGCCGGTTTCGTCGCGTCATGGTGTGCCGGTCGCTATGCGACGCTATGCGACGTTGACGCAGACTGAGAAGCCACGAGCTAAACGCTCGCCCAGGCGCCAAGTGCCGCTCTCCCCTAAGCCAGCCGCTTTCGTTAATGTAAGATCGAAGATTCGCAATGTCCCAGATGATTCAGGTTGAAGATGTGCGCAAGACCTATCGCGTGGGCAAGATCGACGTACCGGCCTTGCGTGGCGTGTCGCTGTCGGTGGGCAAGGGCGAGTTCGTCGCCATTGTCGGGCCATCGGGCAGCGGGAAGTCCACTCTCTTCTACATCCTTGGCGGGCTTACCCATGCCGACTCGGGGCGGGTGCTGATTGATGGCGTCGACTTCTCCCACCTCTCCGACGCGGCGCGCACCCGCATGCGCAAAACCAAGATCGGCTTCGTATTTCAAAAGTTCAACCTGCTGCCTACGCTGACGGCCGAAGGTAATATCGACATCGCGCTCGACATCGCGGGGCACGCCGGCTCCGCCGACCGCGAATACATTGCACACATCGCCCAATTGCTGGGCATCGACCAGCGTCTCAACCACCATCCGGCAGAGATGAGCGGCGGCGAGCAGCAACGGGTGGCGCTGGCGCGGGCCCTGGTCAACAAGCCGGCCATTGTGCTGGCCGACGAGCCAACCGGCAATCTCGATACCCAGAATTCCGAGATTGTTCTGAAGATGCTGCGGCAGTCGAACAAAGAGCTGGGGCAGACGGTATTGATGATCACCCACAATCCCGAGGCCGCCGCGTACGCCGACCGCATCATCCACATGCGCGACGGCCACATCGAACCCATGGGAAAAGACGAACGGCAGCGCGTCGAGGTTGAAGAAGATTGATTCCCTTCCTTTAAGGAAACAGGACATGGCAAAGCAGATCGTATTTCGTTCCAGCCGCATCTTTGACGGAGATTCTGGAGACTTGCATTCCGGGATGGAAGTGCTGGTCGCCGGCGGCATCATTCGGCAAATCTCGAAGTCTGCGATACCTGTCTCCGAAGATACGGAGATCGTCAATTGCGGCGGCCGTGTGCTGATGCCGGGCCTGATCGACGCTCACGTTCACGTCTACGCTTACGGCTTGAATGTCACTCGCGTGGTGCAGGCGCCGGCAACCTACGTGGCGCACTTTGCTGCGCAATTTCTGCGCTCCAGCATCGATCGGGGATTCACCACGGTCCGCGATGTCGGTGGCGGAGATGTAGGGCTCGCAACTGCGATACGGGATGGGCTGGTAGCTCCCACGCCCAGGTTCTTCTACGGAGGCCGGGTGATTTCGCAGACCGGGGGCCACGGTGATTTTCGGCCCGGAGACCACGCGCTGCCTACAGAATGCTGCGGCTGCCACTGCGACTACCTCAGCGTTCTGGCCGATGGTGTGGATGCCGTGCGCCGCGCGGTACGGGAAGAGCTGCGGAGGGGAGCCTCACACATCAAGGTGATGGCGTCAGGGGGAGTAGCATCGCCCACCGATCCGCTGGAACGATGCCAATATTCCGATGACGAGATTCGCGCGGCGGTCGACGAAGCTACCCGGGCCGGGTCATACGTCGCTACCCATTGCCATCCCGCAGAGGCGATTCGCCGCTCCGCAACGTTGGGTGTGCGCACCATCGAACACTGCACGCTGATTGATGATGAAACCGCAGCCTTCGTGGCGGAGAAGGGCGCTTATGCCGTTCCCACCATGGCGGTGATTTTCGCCCTGCTGGAGGAGGGCGAAAAATTGGGCTTCCCGCCGGTGAGCATGGACAAGCTTCGCCGGGTCTCTGACCGCGCATTATCCGGGCTGACCATCCTGAAGCGCGCAGGAGTGAAGATGGGTCTGGGCACCGATCTGCTCGGGCCTCAACATGTGCGGCAAAGCAGCGAGTTCACCTTGCGGGCGCAGGCGCTTCCTCCGCTGGATATTCTGCGTTCGGCATGTGTCGTCAACGCCGAGATCCTGAATCAGGCCGGCCGTCTGGGATGTATTCGGGAAGGCGCGCTGGCAGATCTGCTGGTGGTCGACGGCGAGCCGCTCTCGGATGTCGCAGTGCTGACGAATCCGGAAAATCTTCGCGTCATTATGAAGGATGGGAAGTTCCACAAGCGCACGATCTGACGCGACGAGTGCGAAGGCTGGCCTCGATGTGCACGATTCCGGCGCAGCCGTGGGCCTGCTCGGCAGGCGGAGCAATAAACCGCCGCCGGATCGATCCATTGGTCTGCGAAAAATAGCTAACGATATTTTGGCGGTTGCGAGTACAGTGGATGCCCAAGGAGACAAGGTGGTACGGATAATCAGAAAAGCTAGACTGGGAGACGTTGGGCTTTATCTGGCCGTTGCACTGGTCGCAGTCGTGGTATGGAAAGTCCAAAGTTCCATAACCTCGTGGGAACAAAGTCGTCTTCTTCAGGAACAAGGCGGGATCGCCGGGGAAGCGATGGCCCAGCTAGACAATATTCAGGAAAGGCAGCTTGATGCTTTTCTGGAGATGAATCGTCTGCTTACTCAGTTTGCCACCACTCTGTTGGGAGCTTTAGGTTTCCTGCTGTTCGTGAGGAGAGGATCGGGGACGAGGCATCGCTGGGCGGCTCTCGTCGGCGCCCTCTGTATGGCGGTTTCCATTTTCTTTGGGTATGTGGCCTACTCGTTCCTGATATCGATGCTCGAGACTAGAGTCTTTGACCTCGGCCCCAATAGCTCGTCCCATCTGGCTCAGCAAGCCCACTTCTATACATTCATAGCAGGTGTCGTTTTCCTGGCCGATTTTGCCATGCACAACATCGGGGCCGGTGAAAGTGAGAACGCGAATGATGTCACAGCTGCCTAAGATTATCCTGCTATGGCTCCTCGTGGCGGCGGGCACAATGTCGTCACAGATGCCTCCGTCACCTGCCCGGCTGCATATCACCACCAACCCGCCCAACCCGCCGAAGTTGAATATAACCATAGATGGCAGGACGGGATGGCAAACCCCTGTCACCCTGGTTGTATCTCCCGGCAAAGACTATAAGGTGTCGATAACTGGCGGGCCTGTTGATTGTCAGATGAAGTGCACTCCCTCGTCGGGGCAGACCGTCGAAGCTGCCTGTCCGCAGCCGGCAACCAATTCCTCGTCGCGAACCTGTCAACCCGTACAGTAGACTCTTAGGCTGAATGCGCACGGGTACGTCATGCCGTCAATCAACACGCGGAATGGGGTACTGTCTGAAATTGCAGATTTCAGACACTACCCGGGATGGCCCGTTGTTTGCGCGCCTTGGTTACATTTCGTTATAATCGAGCACGCCGAGCGGGAGTAACTCAGTGGTAGAGTGCGACCTTGCCAAGGTCGAAGTCGCGGGTTCGACCCCCGTCTCCCGCTCCAGAATTGCCGCCCTCGCCCTGCGCGGGGGCTTTGCGTCTGGCCCGTCAGGGTTGTCCCAGGGGCGCGGTAGCCAAGTGGTAAGGCCGAGGTCTGCAAAACCTCTATTCGGCGGTTCGATTCCGCCCCGCGCCTCCAAGAACCAGTTGTCGGTGATCAGTTATCAGTAAAGGCACGCTTCAAGTTGCCAGCCGCCAGTGTCTTCTCTTCCCTGCCGCTCGGAATCGTCGTAAAGTAGAACACCAACGGGGGATGTTGGGGTTGCGTCGTCGCTGGGTATTGGTGTCGGCCAGCGCAGGGCGTGCTATTGCGTACGCTTGCGCCACGGCCTTGCTTGCAGGAGTTGTCGGCTGCGGATCGGGGATGAAGTCCGAAGCAAACTCCGGCGACAATGGCGGTAGTTCGAATAGTCCGCCGCCACCCCTACTCTCCCGCATCAGTACCGATACATATACCAACTCCACAAGCCAGCATGCGACGGAAGTTGAGCCCTTCCTCGCAGCTTCCGGATCAACTTCGGTTGCCGTATTTCAGATGGGGCGCTTCATGAATGGAGGCGCTTCTAATATCGGCTACGCTGCCTCCCTCGACGGAGGTGGCTCATGGACAAGCGGCACGCTGCCCGGTACAACCACATTCGTCGGCGGAACCTATAACGCGATCAGCGATCCCGTGGTGGCTTATGACCGCGCGCATGCTAGCTGGCTCATTGCGTCGCTGGCGATATCGAACACGGACACGGTTGTGGTCAGCCGATCAGCTGATGGCCTCAGCTGGGGCGGGCCCGTCGTTGTCAGCACGACGCCTGACGCGGACAAGAATTGGATTGCCTGCGATAACAACCCGAGCAGTCCCTACTACGGACACTGTTATGTCGAGTGGGACGATCCCAGTACGAATGGCCTCTTCTGGATGAGCACCTCGACGGACGGGGGACAAACCTGGAGCCATCCTGCCGCGCCGGGGGACGGCGCCAAGGGACTGGGAGGAGTTACGGTGGTGCAGCCGAACGGCACCGTAATCGTTCCCGCGTCGGATGATGCAGGCGCCCACGTCATCGCCTTCACCTCGACGGATGGGGGAGCAAGTTGGACGGCCAGCACGATCATTGCGGCCATCAGCGACCACACGGTTGCGGGTAACCTTCGAAGCGACGCTCTACCGATGTCTGCAACTGACGCCAACGGGCTGGTTTACGTGGTCTGGCAAGATTGCCGCTTTCGCAGCGCGTGCTCTTCGAACGACATCGTGATGAGCACGTCGGCGGACGGCGCCAGGTGGACTGATCCGATACGAATTCCCATCGACGTCACGACCAGCACAGTCGATCACTTCCTGCCGGCGATTGCCGTTGACCCTTCGACCGCCGGGAGTTCCGCACACTTGACTTTGGTTTATCACTACTACCCGAACGCATCGTGTACGGCATCGGACTGCTCGTTGAATGTCGCATATGTAACGTCCCAGGATGGCGGCGCGACTTGGAGTAATCCCACGGTTCTTGCGGGTCCCATGACCCTCGAATGGCTGGCAAACACGAACCTGGGCCGCATGGTGGGCGATTATGTTGGTGTGACCTATGTGTCCGGCAGGGCTTATCCAGCTATTGCCGTCGCGTTCGCAAACAATGGAACAACCTTCAACGAGGCCATCTATTCATCGACCAATCCCCTGGCCCAAGGCCGTGCGGTTACCACCGCGCGCTACGAAAAGCCCATTCCGGGAGCGCACTCCGATCATCCTGCTCGCGAGTTCTACGACGAGGAAGGCCGCTATCCAAGAAAGCCCCCGATTTCGAAGCGGCGAATGCGACGTTCGAAGTGAGCTCTAGACTCACTCACTCAAAAAGTGCAGAACGTGTTGAACCAACTCGAGTGGCTTCTCTAACGCCGGGATGTGTCCGCACTGCGGAATCACTTCAAGCCTCGCGTGCGGGATAAGCCGCCGGTAGTTTTCCGCCACGGTCAACGGCGAGACGCGATCCGAATCGCCCCAGAGCAGCAGCGTCGGCGCCGTCAGCCGATGGAGTTGATCGTCGAGATAGTCCAGCTTTTGATAAATCGCCTCCATGACGCTGGCGATCGTCGGACCGTCGTTGCGCTCCAGATGGAGTTCATAGGCCATCTCAACCAGCTCGTCTGTGGCCAGATCCTTGTCATGGAACATGAATTCCATGACCTCTCGCATGTTCTGCAAGCTCGAAGGGCGGAGGTCGATGGGGATGTCCACCGCGCCGGCGACGATGCCGATGGCATCATTCAGCACAAGCCTGCTCACGCGTTCGGGAAAGCGAAGGGCGAACGCCGCCGAGATCCATCCGCCCATCGAATTGCCGATGATCGATGCCCGCGGCACAGCCACCGCTTGCAGAAAGCGGTCGAGCACCTCCACGAATGTCGCTATTCGATAACTCAGCAGCGGCTTGCCGGAGCGGCCAAAGCCCAGCAGATCGGGAGCGATCACGCGATAGTGCCGGCTAAGCGGTTCGAGGCAATGGGCCCATACGTCCGCGTCAGCACCCAATCCGTGAACCAGCAGCAGCGCCGGCCCTTCGCCCTGGTCGTAATACCTGATGGTCTGCCGGAAAACCTGGACCGACCGCAAATCTGGAAGCTTGGGCAGCCCCATAGGATGAGCAGAAGCGAGAGATACCCCTTCATTCATTAATCGCACCTCTTATGCGAATGCGAAGAACCGCGCGTTTCAGAGGTTATCGGCAGGCACGGCCATTCGTCACCAACCATTTGCCAAAGACCTTGACGGCTTCTGTTACGTGGTGTTCACATTCCAACTCTTGCGTTGTGCTTCTTACAGCCGTTGTGCGATGCTCTCGGCACCAAACTTCAATAGCGCTCCATGAGAGGTGAGGCATGCACTGTGATCCTGAAGAGTTGAGGCACGTTCCGCTGTTCGAAAAACTCGATGACGAAGAAATCGCCATCCTGGCACAACAGGTCGAGTTGAAGAAGTTCGGCGCGCGGCAGCGCATCTACAAGATTGGCGACCCCGGCGAGCGGGGATACCTGATGATCTCAGGCAAGGTCCGGGTTTCGACGGTAGATGAAGACCAGCAGGAAGTGGTCATTGATGAGCCTGGCCACGGCGAGTTTTTTGGCTTTGCCGCCATGCTCGACCAGATCCCTCACCAGACCACGGCCGTGGCTCTGGAAGAAACCACCTGCGTCGAAGTCGACCGCAACGACATCGCAACCCTGCTACAAAGAAAGCCGATGGCGGGCATGGACATGCTGGCTGTCCTGGGAAGACAGTTCCATGCCTCACAGCAGTTGGTGCGTCTTCGCGCCGCCCGCAATCCTAACGAAGTGATCGAGGAGGAGACGACGTTGGGGGAGCGCATCGCCGACCGGGTAGCGGCCTTCGGCGGCTCGTGGAAGTTCATCAATACCTTCCTCGTCGTGCTGGTTATCTACTCCAGCATCAATATCTATTTGGGGAGCAAAGCCTGGGACCCATATCCTTTCATCCTGCTGAACCTGTTCCTGTCGATGCTGGCTGCGATCCAGGCGCCGGTCATCATGATGAGCCAGAACCGCACGGACCAAAAAGACCGGCTGCGTAGTGAGCTCGATTTCGATGTCAACCGGCGGGCGGAAACGGAAATCCAGGGGTTGTCGCGCAAGCTGAACCTGATTGCTGACAAGATCGACGATATGGCGGATTCGGTTCGCGCAACCCAGCCGGCGGGAGGAGCTCCGGCTCATTGATTGAAGGGGTTAATAGCAGATTACAGGAGTCAATACCACCAAAGTTCGGTCGCTTGGGGAGCCAGGATCAGTCTCCCTGGTTTGCGTTGACACTGCCTCGAAGGCTCTGTTAAGTTCAAGGGTTCCGTATTTGTCACAGCGCCCTCAGACGCACCTTTATTCGCCGTAGGAATCACCGCCAGGATGGATCAGACTCTTAAACAAGTGGGGGAATTACTGCTCGGAGCCATACCGACTGCAGTCCTCCTTCTATTGCTCTACGCGGCCTATGGCCTTCTCGTGGAAGGCCCGCTGCATCGAGTGCTGGGCAAGCGCCGGGATCTTACGGAAGGCGCTGTAATGAAGGCACGTGCCGACATAGCTGCCGCCGAAGCCCGTACCGAAGAGTACGAGCAACGATTGCGCGAGGCCAAAGCCGCCATCTACAAGGCACTGGAGGCCCGCCGGCAGGCGGCCCAGCATGCGCGCGATGAAGCCATCGCGCAGGCCCGCGAGATTGCTCATCAGCAGATCCGGGAAGCGCACGCCGTCATTGAGCAGGAAATGGCCGAGGCCCGGGCAGGCCTGCAGGCCGAAAGCGAGCGGCTGGCCACCCGGATCATTCAGGTCGTTCTCAAGCCCGCCGAGGCCGTTCCGGTGGCAGGCGGGCAGGCATGAAGCGCTTTACTTTCCGCTGCGCCGCCCTGTGGGCATTTTTATTCACCGTCACGTTTGCAGCCGTTGCTCTGGTGGGGCAAGAATCCTCGCCTTCGTCTGCTCCGGCGCAGCCGCAGTCCCATTCGTCAACGGATCAGGGCGCGTCCAGCGATACTCCCGAGTCGGGAGGAGCCGGTCCGAATGGTGGGATCGGTGAGATTCTGGAAGCAACCACCGAAAAGGCAGCTCACCGGGCGGAAGCGTGGGGCAACAAGGTAGGCCTTAGTCACGACACCTCCTTCGCCATATCGTTAGCGGTGAATTTCGCCGGGATCCTCCTGTTCTTTTACCTGGTCCTGGGGTCGAAGGTGCCGCAGATGTTTCGCGAGCGCACCAATGCCATCCAGAAGGCAATTCGTGAGGCGCAAGCCACCAGTGCGGATGCGGCGGAGCGCCTCAAGAATGTGGAAGCGCGCCTGGCCAAACTCGATAGTGAAGTTTCCGGTATTCGTGCCGAGGCGGAAAAGCAGGCGATCACAGAAGAAGAGCGCATCCGCGCCGCCGCAGAAGAAGATAAGCGCCGGGTTGTCGAATCGGCCAGGACGGAGATTGACGCCATCGCACGCAACGCCCGCCGCGATCTCAAGAACTATGCTTCCTCGCTGGCGGTGGATATCGCCGGCAAACGAATTCACGTTGATGAGAGCGCCGATCGCGCACTGGTGCGCGACTTCGTCGACCGTCTCGGGAAGGACGGTCATTAATTATGGCCGCCGTTGCCAGCCGATATGCCCGTGCCCTGGTTGACGTCGTAATGGAGCAGAAACTCGACCCCAGCGCTTCCCTGCAGCAGGTGAACAGCATCGTCGCGGCCATCCAGGAAAGCGTCGAGCTGCGCAAGGTCTGGGAGGCGCCGGACATTCCGGCGGACCAGAAGCGCAACCTTCTCGACGCCATAGGGGCGCAGGCCGGCTTGTCGCGGACCGTTCGTAATTTTTTCGCCGTGCTGATCGACCATCAGCGGATCGCAATGGTAGAGCAGATCGCACGGCAGTTCGAAATCGACCTTGATGCGCAGATGGGATTTGCCGAGGCGCAGGTCACCAGCGCACGCCGCCTCTCGGACGAAGAGAGGCGCGATTTGGAATCGCGCGTTGCTGCCATTACGGGCAAGAAGGTGCGTGCCCGCTATGCTGCCGATCCGGAACTTCTCGGCGGTGTGATGGTGCAGGTGGGCAGCACGATTTACGACGGCACGGTGCGCGGCCAGTTGCAAAAGCTGCGCGAGCAGTTGGTCGACGGGTAGGGTGTGTCGGCGCGGCTGAAGCCGCGCCCCTTCGAAGCGAATTTATATGGCTCAAATTAAGGCAGACGAAATCACCAAGCTCATTCGTGAGCAAATTGAAAATTACGAGACCAAGATCGCCGTCGACGAAGTCGGTACGGTGATGTCCATCGGCGACGGTATTGCCCGCCTTTACGGCCTGGACAAGGTCATGGCCGGCGAGCTCATCGAGTTCCCGCACAATGTGGCCGGCATTGCCATGAACCTGGAAGAAGACCAGGTCGGCTCCGTGCTGCTCGGTGACTACACGGAAGTCGAAGAAGGCGACGAGGTCCGCCGCACCGGGCGCATCATGAGTGTTCCGGTCGGTGATGCCCTGGTTGGCCGCGTAGTCAACGCTCTCGGGCTCCCGATCGATGACAAGGGGCCGATCAACACCGATCAGTTCAACACGGTCGAGCGACTGGCACCCGGCGTGATCGATCGCCAGCCCGTGAAAGAGCCGATGGCGACCGGACTCAAAGCCATCGACTCGATGATTCCTATCGGCCGTGGCCAGCGCGAACTGATCATCGGCGACCGCCAGACCGGCAAGACCGCTGTCGCACTCGACACCATTATCAACAGCAAAGGCCGCGACCTGATTTGTATCTACTGCGCTATCGGGCAGAAACGCTCGTCGGTAGCGCAGGTGGTGAAGACGCTGGAAGACTTCGGCGCGATGGAATACACCATCGTGGTCTCGGCTTCGGCATCCGATCCTGCGCCGATGCAGTACATTGCGCCTTACGCGGCGTGCGCCATGGGCGAGTACTTCCGCGACAGCAAGCGCCACGCGCTGTGCATCTACGACGATCTTTCCAAGCACGCGGTGGCCTATCGCGAGATTTCGCTGCTGCTGCGCCGTCCTCCGGGCCGCGAAGCGTATCCCGGTGACGTGTTCTATCTCCACTCTCGTCTGCTGGAGCGCGCCTCCAAGCTGAGCAACGAGAAAGGGGGCGGCTCGCTCACGGCGCTGCCAATTATCGAAACGCAGGCCGGCGACGTTTCGGCGTACATTCCGACCAACGTGATCTCCATCACCGACGGGCAGATTTATCTCGAAACCGATTTGTTCAACTCCGGTGTACGGCCGGCCGTAAACGTGGGCTTGTCGGTGAGCCGCGTGGGCGGCAGCGCGCAGATTAAGGCCATGCGACAGGTTGCCGGAACACTGAGACTCGATCTGGCGCAGTACCGCGAGCTGGCAGCGTTCTCGCAATTCGGCAGCGACCTGGACAAGGCCACGCAGGCGCAGCTCGCTCGCGGCCAGCGGCTCACGGAAATTCTCAAGCAGGGCCAGTACGCGCCCCTGCCCTTCTCGAAGCAGATTCTGATCATTTACGCCGGAACCCAGGGCCTGCTGGACAGCATGCCGGTCGATCAGTTGCGCGACTTCGAAAAGGGCTTGTACGAATACGTCGACGCCGGCAGGCCCGATGTACTCCGTTCGATCGAAGAGAAGAAGATCCTCGACGACGATCTGCGTAAGACCATGACGGACATTATCAAGCAATACAAGGACCAGTTCGCCGGCGAACACCAGGCGTTGGCGAAGGCGACCGCCTAACGACACATGGCAAACGTACTCGATCTCCGGCGGCGTATCCGCAGCGTGAAGAACACGCGGCAGATCACCAAGGCCATGAAAATGGTCTCGGCGGCCCGTTTGCGGCGCGCTCAGGAGCGCGCGCTGGCCTTGCGGCCGATGGCGCAGATGCTCATAAACCTGCTCGAATCGGTCATTGACCGCTCGGAGCTGGTGGACGAAATGGGGGTCTGCAAGCATCCGCTTCTGGAGCAGCGCCCGGAGAACAATGTGCTGCTCATTCTGGTCACCGGCGATCGCGGTTTGGCGGGCGCGTTCAACTCCAATGTGCTGAAAGCCGCCATGAGGTTCGTGCAGGTCAAGGCGGACAAGAACATCGATATCGTCGTGGTTGGACGCAAAGGACGCGACTTCCTGCGCCGCCGTTACCCGACACTCAAGCCGGACAGCGCCGAGCGTGCAGGGAAAATCCAGGTCATCGACCAGTACGTCTCGCTGCTTGGCAAGCTGGAGTTTGAGGCGCTGTCCGAGATGGCCGACGCCATTATGAGGCGCTATACGCGCCGGGAAGTCGACTCGGTTTACCTGCTGTTCAACGAATTCAAGTCGGTCATCTCACAGCGATTGATTGTTCAGCGGCTCCTGCCGGTGCAGGAGATTGGACGCCGCGAAGTGACGCAGGCGGAAGAACTGTCTCAGGCCGAGCGTGAGCGCATGGGCGAAGCTGCCCGCACCGCCGGCATCAGCCTAAGAGAGCCGGAGCCGACCGAGCGCGATAAAGAAGCGGTAAAGTTCGGCGCGCTGCCGGTGGATTACATCTATGAGCAGCCGCCGGAGGAGTTGTTCGCAGCCATACTGCCCCGGTACGTGGCGATTGAAATCTTCCAGGCGACGCTGGAGTCAGCCGCCGCCGAACATGCGGCGCGTATGACGGCGATGGACTCGGCCACAAATAATGCCAACGACGTAATCGACTCCCTGACGCTGACGCTCAATCGCGTGCGCCAGGCGGCGATCACGAAAGAGATTATCGAGATTGTCAGCGGCGCAGCGGCGTTGTAAGAGCAGTTGTCAGTGGTCAGTGTCGGTTGTCGGTTGTCGGTAAAGACGACACGGACCGATGAACTTAAGGACCGAATGCAGGCGAATCGATATCAAGATTTGATTGCGTGGCAGAAGGCGATAGCGCTGGTCAAGAGAGTGTACGAAGTGACTGGGAGCTTCCCTCAGAAAGAAACGTTCGGATTGACGAGCCAGATGCGGAGATCAGCAGTGTCCATCCCGAGCAACATCGCAGAAGGCCAAGGGCGTAGCACCAGGGGAGAATTTCACCAGTTTTTGGGGCATGCTCGCGGTTCGCTGTACGAGCTCGAAACTCAGCTCGTAATCGCGTCGGAACTTCAGTACATCTCCGTAGAGCAATGTGATTGTTTGCTTGCTGGTTCTCGTGAGCTCGGACGGATACTAAACGCCCTGATTAGCGCCGTATCGAAACAACAAATGCCGGCCAGGAAACTGACAACCGGCAACTGACAACGGACAACTAGGTTCTTATGGCAGAAAACATCGGACAGGTTATTCAAATCGCAGGTCCCGCGGTGGACGTGCAGTTTTCTGAAGGCAGCTTGCCGCCGATCTACTCGGCGCTGCGCGTCACCAGCGAAGGCTTCACCATTCCCACGCCGCTCGACGTCATTCTGGAAGTCGAGCAGCAACTGGGCGAAGGGCGCGTGCGCTGCGTTGCCATGGAGCCCACCGAGGGTATGGTGCGCGGCATGAAAGCTATCGACCTTGGCGGTCCCATCACGGTCCCGGTGGGCAAGGCCACGCTCGGCCGAGTGCTTAACGTCATCGGCCAGCCGGTGGACAAGCTCGGCCCGGTCAACGCGACCAAGAGGCTGCCCATCCACCGTCCGGCTCCCGCCTTCGACGAGCAATCCACTTCGATGGAGATGTTCGAGACCGGTGTTAAAGTCATCGACCTGATCCAGCCGTTCTTGAAAGGCGGCAAGATCGGACTGTTCGGTGGCGCGGGCGTCGGCAAGACCGTCGTCATCATGGAGCTCATTAACAACGTCGCGCTCCAGCACGGCGGCTTCTCTGTGTTTGCCGGCGTGGGTGAGCGTACCCGTGAAGGTAACGACCTCTGGCTGGAAATGCAGGAGTCCGGCGTCGTCAATATCAAAGAGCCGGAAAAGTCGAAGGCCGCGCTGATCTATGGCCAGATGACGGAGCCGCCCGGAGCACGCCTGCGCGTCGCGCTCACTGGGCTTACCGTCGCCGAGTACTTCCGCGACGAAGAGGGCTCCGACACCTTGCTGTTCATCGACAACATCTTCCGCTTTACGCAGGCGGGTTCGGAAGTATCGACGCTGCTGGGCCGCATGCCCTCGGCGGTGGGATATCAGCCGAACCTGGCCAGCGAGATGGGCGAGTTGCAGGAGCGCATCACGTCGACCAAGAAGGGCTCCGTCACCTCGGTGCAGGCCGTCTACGTGCCCGCTGATGACTTGACCGATCCCGCTCCGGCCACGACCTTCGCTCACCTGGACGCAACCACTGTGCTTTCGCGCCAGATCTCGGAGTTGGGTATTTATCCCGCCGTCGACCCGCTGGCCTCGACTTCGCGCATTCTTGACCCGCGCGTCGTCGGTGATGACCACTACAACACCGCGCAGGCGGTAAAGAAGATTCTGCAGGGCTATAAGGACCTGCAGGACATCATTGCCATTCTCGGCATTGACGAGCTTAGCGAAGACCAGAAGCTCACCGTGTCACGCGCGCGCAAGATCCAGCGCTTCTTCTCGCAGCCCTTCCATGTGGCCGAGCAGTTCACCGGACTTGGCGGGCAAGTACGTGAAGGTGGCCGATACGGTACGCAGCTTCCAGGAGATCGTCGACGGCAAGCACGACGACATCCCCGAGCAGGCCTTCTACATGAAGGGTTCCATCGACGAAGTGCTCGAAGCGGCTGAGAAGATGAAGGCGGCAGAATAACGCGATGGCGGACACGCTCGAGCTTGAGATCGTAACTCCGGACCGGTTGCTCGTACACGAACAGGTGGAGGAGGTCCAGATACCTGGCAAATCGGGCTATCTGGATGCACTGCCGGAGCACGCCCCGCTGATTACGGAGCTGGCTCCGGGCGAGTTGACTTATAAGCGCGGCGGCGTCATGACTCATCTTGCGGTGAGCTGGGGATTTGCCGAGGTGCTGCCGAACAAGGTCACGATTCTGGCGCAAACCGCGGAACGGCCCGAAGAAATCAACGTCGAGCGCGCGCGGGAAGCAAAAGCTCGTGCAGAACAGGCCTTACAGAATCCCAAGCCCGATATCGACTACGATGCGACGCTTGCCGCCCTCCGGCGCGCTGAGGTGCGTTTGCAGGTGGCAGGGGAGAAGGCGCAGAAGTAGCCGCCGGCCGGCACCCCAGGAAGCTCGCGTCACCGGTCGTATGTATCCACCATCTGCGCCAGCCGCACAGCCATTGCGGGCAGCAAATCGCCGCTGCCAAACCGCCAGCGCCAGTTGCCCGACGCAGTTCCGGGAAGATTCATACGGCCCTCGCTGCCTACCCCCAGCACGTCCTGCAAGGGAAACAGCACGGTGTCGGCCACCGATGCCATCAGGGTTCGAATCATCACCCAGTTGATGTCGCTGCCACCGGTGTTGAGATAGCGCCGCGCATAGTTCATTTCTTTCGCAACATCTTCTGCGGTGCGCGTGCTGTCGGCCGAGCCCGGGCTATGCCACCATCCCATGACAGTGTCGTTGTCGTGCGTACCCGTGTAGGCGACCAAGTGATGCAGGTAGTTGTGCGGCTTAAAGTCCGGCGCTTGCGGGTCTTTCCCGAAGGCAAATTGCAGAATCGCCATGCCAGGAAATCCGAACTGATTGCGTAAGGCCTCCACTTCCGGAGTGATGACGCCCAGGTTCTCCGCGACAATCGGCAGCTGGCCCAGCGCGCCTTCCAGCGCTTCAAACAACTCTGCACCCGGGCCTTTTACCCATCGCCCGTTGATGGCCGTGGTGGCGCCACCGGGAATCTCGTAGTACGCCTCGAAGCCCCGGAAGTGATCCAGCCGGATCAGATCGAGCATCTCCAACGAGCGACGGAAGCGCCCAATCCACCAGGCGTAAGCTTCCTTCGCGTGCTGCTCCCAGCGGTAGATCGGATTTCCCCAACACTGGCCGGTCGCGCTGAAGTAATCGGGAGGAACACCGGCAATCACGCTCGGATTACCGTCGGGCAGCAACTCGAACATCTCGGGGCGCGCCCACACGTCGGAGCTGTCGAGCGCAACGTAAATCGGCACATCGCCCATCAGCCGGATGCTGTTGCGCGTGCAGTGCGCCTTCAGCTCAGTCCATTGCCGTTCGAATTCGAACTGAATGAACTTCTGGCACTCGGTTTCGTCGTGCAGATCGCTCCGTACCTGCTCTAGCGCCGCCGCATCGCGCAGCGCGTACTTCGGCTCCCACTGTGTCCACACTACATCCTTGTGGACCTGTTTCAGAGCCATGAAGAGTGCGAAGTCATCCAGCCACCATGCATGACGCCAGCAGAAGTCTTCAAACGCCGCGTGCTCGGCGCCCGAGCGCACGAATCCCTCGGACGCCTTGCTCAACAGCGGTAATTTCCACTCGCTCACGCGATTGAAGTCAACTTGATCGGCGGGAAAGAGCGGACGGTCCTCCAGGTCGCTCGGCTTGAGGTACCCGCGGTCTACCAGCTTGTCGAGTGACAGCAGCAGCGGATTTCCGGCGAACGCCGAGAAGCATTGATACGGCGAATCGCCGTATCCGGTGGGACCAAGAGGCAGCACCTGCCAGATCTTCTGTCCTGCGTCTCGCAGGAAGTCGGCAAAGCGGTGTGCCTCCGGTCCCAACTCGCCGATGCCATACGGCCCCGGCAACGACGTCGGATGGAGAAGAATGCCGCTCGATCGTGGAAAGCTCATGGTCTGTTCGATGCGAACAGACATGCTACTAGGAGAAGGTCGAAAAGGTGAAGCGCCCTGTCGGGAAGCCGCCTTAATGAGATGAAGCTGTATGCGACCAACGCCGCCGCAAAACGCCAGCGACGCCCAGCAGAGCCGACCCGAGCATGGCCAGGCTCGAAGGCTCGGGAACCGCGGTTCCAATCACTCCGCTGGAGAACCTTGGGAAGATACTGACATTGTCCGCGTTGGTGAAGTTGTAGCCGAAGAACGGCGAGTTGAAGTATTGCTCGTCGCTTACCTGCGTGCCGACGGAGTTCGTCCCGAAGGTATTGGTGTTGTAAGACGTGCCCTGCTGGTTGGGAGCATCGGGCACGACCGTGAACCAGTACATTCCAGGTCCCAACGCGACGTTGAGGCCGCTCACCGTATTGGTGTATTCCCCGTAGTTGCCCTTGAGATGGTAGGAGTCAACTCCCAATCCGGACGCCAGAAGAGTTCCTCCATTTCCTTCGGAGACGCCTGCGCGAATCTCCCAGTAGCCGTTTGGAGGAGCCAGGGTCATGAGGTCGTTGCTGAACAGGCCAGTGACATTCCAGGTCTGTCCGCCAGGAATCACAAAGTTCTGATACACGGCTGCGCCATAGGGATTGCCATGCACAGACAAGTCATTCTCATTCGCCAGCGCGTTGGCGTACCAGTCGCTGCCGACAAAGTCGCCACCATAGAAGAGGATATCGGCGCGCGCGCAGACGGCGCAGAACGTCACCGCAACGAGCAGTGAGAATACGAAACTCTTCATGCCAACTCCATGGCGCACAATCGTACTGCCGAAGTTCCCGCCGGGCAAGAATTTGAACCGCTGGGCCAACCGCGACAGGCGAAGAGCGAATAGCGCCTTTCCCCTCACTCCGCTCTCATCACTGCGCTTGGATCAATATGAATCGCTCGCAGCGCGGGAACCAAGGCTCCCGACAAGGCGGTGACAAGGCACAGAGCCGCTGCCAGTGAGAACGTCGCGGCATCGTCGGGCTTTACGCCCGCAAGCAGACTCTGCAACAGCCTCGCCGCAAGATAAGCCAACGCCAGTCCCGGCGCCAGACCGCTTACCGCCAGCACTGCTCCCTGCCGCAAGACCATGCGGGAGATGTCCGCCCGGCCGGCACCCAGCGCCATGCGGATGCCAAACTCCTGCTGCCGCAGAGAGACGGTGAACGACAACAGCCCGTAGATGCCCAGTCCCGCAAGCAGAATGGCGAGCGCCGTGAATGTGATCAGCACGCGCATCTGCACCACGCGCGACTCGGTTTCGCCGGCCACGATCTGCTCCATGGTACGGATGTTGGAGATGGGCTGCTGCGAATCCGCGTTCGCGATGATTCGCCGCACCGCCGGCACAAGAGTCTCCGGCGCCTGCGATGAGTGGATGACCAAATCCCTTGGCACATAGCCGATGAGCCAGCCATCGGGAACCTGTTTGTAAGGGAGATAGACTTGTGGCTCGCTGTTCTGTTCCAGGCCACGCACGCGAATATCGGGAACAATGCCGACCACTTCGCGGTCATGCAGCGCGAACTTGAAGTGGCGCCCGATGGGCTGCTCCCCAGGCCAGTAGCGCTTGACGAACGACTCGCTCACCACCGCAACCCACTGCCGGTCGGCGGTATCGCTGTCGCTGAGGGAGCGCCCTTGTTTAATGGGAATTCCCAGGGTCGAGAAGAAGGCCGGGGTGACAAACCGCAGGCTGGCGGAATTGCCTATGGAACGATTCTGCTCCGACCGGCCATCTACGATGACCGGCCAGATTCCGCCCATCATGCGCATGGGGAGCCCGCTGGTGTAGGCGGCGCCGGTCACGCCGGGCAGGCTGCCAATGTCAGTGAGCACTTTGTCGTAGAACTGCTCGCGGGTGCTTACTTTCTCGTACTTTGGCAGCGGCAGCTCGGTCCTCATGGTGAGGATGCCGTCGGTGCGAAATCCCGGATCGGTCGACTGCACCTTCCACAGTGCACGGATCAGCAACCCGGACGAGGTCAGGAGCACAACCGATGTAATGACCTCGGCAATCACCAGCGCCGACCGCACACGATGATGTCCTGTGCCGCCGGTACGCACGCCTTCGCGCAGTCCGTTGAGACCGGCGGCGCGCGAGGCACGCAGAGCCGGCGCGACTCCGAAAGCGACCACTGTCACCGCCGTCAGGCAAAGGGCGAACAGCAACATACGAATGTCCAGCGGCGGGACCTGCTCGATGGGGAGCGCATTCGGAACCAGTCGTGACAGCAGCGGCAGCGCGGCAAAGGCCACTCCCACGGCGGCAGCCCCGCCAACGATCCCCAATATCGTGCTCTCCGAAAGCAGTTGCCGCACGATGTAGCGCCGGTTCGCACCCAGCGATATTCGTATGGAAAGTTCCTTCTGCCGGGCGAGCGAGCGCACTAGAAGCAGATTGGCGAGGTTCGCGCAGGTGATCACCAGCATGCACAGGGCTGCGCCGCACAGCGTGATCAACAACAGCCGCGATTGGGTGGACAGCTCGTCTCGCAAGGCCACGATACTTGCGCCGACGTTCTCGTTCTCCTTGGGATATTGCTGTTGCAAGCGCAAAGCGATCAGGTTCATCTCCGTGCGTGCAGCCTCCAGCGAAACGCCGGGCTTGAGCCGGCCAATGCCGATGATGTAGTTGTTGTCGCGCTCTTTGTAGGCATCCTCCTCAAACCGGAAGGTCGTCCAAAACTGCGTCTCCCGGTTGGGAAAGTGAAAGTCGGGAGGCATCACACCAATCACCGCATAAGGCTCGCCATCGAGGAAGATCGTCTTTCCCAGAACACCGGCATCGCCGCTGAACTCGTTTTGCCAGAGGGAATAGCTCAAAACCACAGTTCCCGGCGCACCCGGCGTGTCGTCGTGCTCGGTAAAGCTCCGGCCAATCAACGCCGGCTTTTGCAGGACCTCGAACAGATTGCCCGTCACCGCGGCGCCTTCGATTCTCAACGGCTCGCCCTGGCCTACCAGGTTCTTGGAATTCAATCCGCAGCAGGTGTAAGCCGCCATGGCTTCGAATGAAGTGCTGGCCGTTTTGAAGTCACGATAATTGGCGGGAGAAAGCTCCATGCGGGAGTAGCCCCTATGGTTCTCCCAGATTTCGACCAGGCGCTCGGAATGAGGAAACGGCAGCGGCCGGATCAGCACAAAGTCCGCCAGCGTGAAGATGGCGGCGTTCGCACCGATGCCGATGGTGATCAGAAGAATCGCCGTAATGGCGAAGCCGGGCGAGCGCCACAGCGAGCGCAGAGAGTAGTGGAAATCGCGCCTGGCGATCTCCCAATGGACCGCCGCGGCATTGGATACCACATCGACCACGGCCGCCACGCAGAGTAAACACTTCGACAGCATTCCGCTCCGCAAGCCATATTCCTGCTCGAAGTCGGCGCACATCTCGCCGCCATAGTCGGCGCGATACGACGAGGGATACAAGTGCAGCAGCAGGCGATAGAACTTCATCAGGTTGTCCTCGGCACCACGCCGCAAGAACGCGCCATCTTCACCAGGCTCTGCAGCCGCCTTACTTCTGCCTGCGCCACCGCCTTGCCCAGCGGGGTGATGCGGTAGTACCGTCGGCGTTCGTCGTCCTCTTCCGGCGCGGGCCGGGTCCTGGTTTCGACAATAAGCCCCTGCTCCTGCATGCGTTGAATCGAGCGGTAGAGCGTGCCGGCGCTTAACTTGATCTCGCCGTTCGTGCGCCGGGCGATGTCGAGAATGATGGCGTAGCCATGCCGGTCTTCGTCAGCCAGCGAAAGCAGGATGTGAAAGCTGGTGGGCTGCAGCGGAAGCAGAGCTTCGAGGGAATCTTTTTCAGCCATGCGTGCTCATTATATGCACACTGCATATAGTCGTGGTGCATCGATGTGACGGGAAGCTGGATTGCGCTGTTGAATGGCGGTTACGCGTAGGTGTCCACTCATCCGCGGGTGTGCGAATGCGTGGTGGAATACATTGGTTGCCAGTTCGTCGCCAGGCCCTACTGGTTCGGCAGTCCGAAGGCGTACAGGCCTGCGCCGAGGTACGTCCCGATGTACACCACGCCATTGGCCACTGCCGGGGTAGAAAAGGCGCCTGGGTAGCTCCAGAGAACTGCTCCCGTGGAGGCATCGAGGGCATACACAGCGTTGTCCTCACACCCGACATACACCACACCGTTGGCCACGAGTGGCGATCCAACGAAAAACGCCCAAATCTGCTGATACCAAAGAAGCGTTCCTGTGGCAGCATTAAGGGCATACACTCCCTGGGGGTCCTGAGCCCCGATGTAGAGAACGCCATTGGCCACCGCCGGCGAAGAGTAGGCATTGCCCTGGCCACCGGTCGTGTACTTCCACCGAAGGCCGCCGTAAGTGGCGTTTAAGGCGTACACATACCGGTCAGATGATGCGGCGTACACCATACCGTCGGCAACCGTGGGGGAAGAATCCACGCCTCCACCGGTTGTGTACCTCCACCGGAGGGAGCCGTTGTAGCCGTCCAGGGCATACACGTTATCGTCGTAGGACCCGACGTACACCACACCGTTCGCCACCGCCGGAGAGGAAACGACATAATCTCCGGTCTTGTACTCCCATCGGAGGGCCCCCGTGCCGGCGTCCAGGGCGCAAACACTGGAGTCATTACACCCGACATATACGAAGCCGTTGGCGACGGTAGGGGAATCGGCGTAGGACCCCGTCGCGGACGCCCAAATCAGAGCGCCGGTGCGGGCGTTCAGGGCATACACGTTACTGCTGGATGCCACGTACAAGACGCCGCTGGCCACCGTTGGTGATCCATAGCCCGCTGCGATCTGGTAATTCCACAAGACAGCCCCCGTAGTGGCGTTCAGGGCGTACACGCCATCCTCCAGGCTGAAGTACACGACTCCGCTGGCCACCGCCGGCGGAGCGTAGGTATAGCCAGGCCTCGTCCACTTCACCGCGAGATTTCCGACGTTGGCGGGACTCAGAACAAATTCGTATGGGTTGTAACCTGTGTGGCAGTTATCGAATTGAAACTGCGGCCAATTCATGAACGCCGTGGGCTGCGGCCGAGCGTTACATTGCGCTGTGGCGACAGAGCCGACGATCATCATCAGACTCAAGCAGCAGAGAATCTTGATCTTCATAATTGCCTCGCTATGAATTCATGCTCTTGGATGGAGCATCCAGTCGGGCGCAAATGATAAGTGAAAAAGGGTGGGGCTGATCAGTGTCTTCCCGTCCAGAATAAGTCTAGGTCCCGGGAAAAGAAGTTCAACAAGAAAGGGATCAAAGGCTTTGCTCGTTTCCCGTTTTCGTAATGTAACGAGAACGTGGGCGTCCAGGATGGAGAGTATCTATCCGACTTTCCTGCGCTGCTCCGGTTCGGAGCGATGCTTGAAGTGCAAACCTTTGCCATAGAGGCCGTCACTGCCGACGTCGAAGACGCGGTTGTAGCGGGCGCGGAAGCTCTCCTGATCAGCGCTGGCGGCAGTAGCTGGTCGTCAATGTTCGTTTGCCGTCGGCTCCGGTGCCTACTCCACCGTGAACACCGCTTTGCGCACGGGCGAAGAGTTTCCGGCCGAGTCTTTGGCCTGGAGCTCCACGATATAGGTTCCCGGCTGCAAATGATCGATGGGCAGCGGCACTCCCATGGGTATGACCGGGTTGCCGGGGACAACCGAAGCGCCGGTATCGGGAATGCCGGCTTCGAGTTCCGTCTTGCCCGAGTTCTGATCGAGCACGCGAAGTTGCAAGCCAACCTTCGCCGGCTTCGATTCCGCAAGCAGCGGCTCATAGACTTCAAGGTAGATGGCCGCGCGCTCCGACTTTTTGAATTTGTTCGAAGCCGACGGCACCAACTCCAGGCCCTGCGTCACCAGGGGAGTGCGGTCCTGCAACAACAGTGAATCAAGATTGGCTGATGCATCGGCGACCTTGTGAAACTCTCGGCTGAATGCCAGGCCGCTCATGCTGAACTGCCTCTTGTTGAACGGGTCGATGGTCAGGGGGATGTCGAACTTCCCGTAGCGGTCCCCCGTGCTGAAGGCCACTTTCAGGGTGTACTCGCCGCTGGCGATCGGAAACTGGTTCTCATAGTGGTAGGGCCGGGAAGCAAACTCCTCGTAGTCCTTTTTCTCAAAGTCGAGATCAACAGCATCGCTGAACCGCGCAGCCACTGTGCCGTCGGCCTTGGTGGCCATACCGAGAACGTTCAGCGTGGTGTGATATTTGCCCTTCACCTTTTCGAATTTCAGCGACTGTCCCGGTATTTCGATGGTCAGATTGATGCGTGCCGTGTCGGGCGACGTATAGAAGAAAGGCGCGGACACCGAGCCGGTAATTTCTCCCGGCTGGGAAGCGAGAGCATGTGTCTCCAGCTCTTTCGCAACTGGTTTCCCAGCCAGAAAGTCGACCGGTTTCACCGCGCAGTAGCCGGTTCGCGCCCGCACGTTGGCGCCGGAACGCTCAACCTTAACTTTTAGAGCGTGGCACGAGCCATCCTCCGGCGACGGAGGAACGTAGCCCAGGATGTAATACTCGTCCAGCTCTTTGTTGATCTTCTCCAGCCCGGCGAGCAGGTCGTTGCTATTGGCAATGACAAATCCTCCGGTGCCGTTGGCAACCGAGTACAAGATCTGGTCCTGCGCCGAACCATAGGGTGCTGGGAGAATACTGATTCTCGGCCGATACTCAAACGGAGAAGGCACCACCACAGTCGGGGGTGGAGTGGTCGGCTTCGGAGCAGTTCCACCCGTAGTACCACCGGGCCGGCCACCGGTACCACCCGTGCCGCCCTTGGTCTGCGCGACATAAACCAGGTGAGCAGAGCCGTCGAACTGTGCCGGCTCAAGGGTGTCCATTGCGCTGGATGAATTCTCAACGCGCGGGCAAGAGTCGGGTGGGCGCAGCTTTGCCATGCCCGTGCCACGCAGTGCGCCGGTGACCCCCCGCACATCGACCGGGTAGACAGCTACGTTAGCGCGGTTGCAGGCGGCGATGAGCGCCGTCAAGTCCGGTTCGAGATCCGGCGTGAAGGGTAGTCCGGAGGTCAGCCAGATGAGGCTTTTGCGGCCTGGCAATGAAGCCATGCTGCGGGCCACGCTGCGCAACGCCAGCAGCACGTTACGGTTCGAGTAGGAGTCGTAGCCCGCAAAGATGGGTGCACCCATGGCGGCATTGCTATTTGCATTGGCCCCGGAAAGTTTGGGCGTCGCGACGACCTGCTTCAGCCGCTCGGTGTCGTCGGTAAAGTTTTGCGTAACGCGCAATGTGCCTGAGTAATCCAGCACCGCGAAGTAACGGTTCGGCGCGGCATTGGTCTCGATGAACCTGGTCGCCGCGGCCCGCGCTTCTGACTGGTTGCTCGCCTTCATCGAATCATCGTCAAAGAACAGCACGATATGCCGCTTGGAAGACGGACTGGATGCGGCGGAGCGCTCTACCGAAAAGGTAGATAGCTTCTGCTCCTTATCATCCTCCCAAACTTTGAAGTCCTTTTCGGTCAGGTCTTCGATGTAATTGCCCTTCTTGTCGGTCACGATGACGTCCACCAGAACCAGCCGCGACTCGGCGCGAATGGTGGTTCCTGTAGTTTCAGTACTGGCGGTCGGGTTAGCGGTCGCCTGCGCGTGCGCGGCGTTCCCGCCCGCGAACAGCATGGCAGCAAGCACGACCACGATAGCTATCGATCTTCCACGGAGGCACTGCATCAAGCGTCCCATCGGATTTTCTCCAGGGGTCACGGGATATCGATCACGTCGTTCTGCGTCGTCATTTTGCCTTGCTCATCGCGAGCCACTACCCGCACCAGGTAGCTGCCCGGGGCGATATCGAAGTTGTTTCTGAGCGTAATGCCTGAATTGAGCTTGGTAGCCAGCGTCTCGTCTTTAATGTGCATGCGGACCTTGTTGTTCTTACCCGAAACAAAGTTGCCGTTGCGATCGAAAAGCGCAGCTACACCGTCAGCATCGTTCAGGTTGCGGCCATCTGCCTTGCGAAATTGCATGTGCCGAACATCAACGTGCACCAGGACGGAAAGCTGCGCCGCCTGGTCGCTTGTGCTTGAAGAACTGGGTCTGCACCTGCATCGGCAACTCTTGAATCTCATCGTGCCCAAATACCGCTTCGGCAATCTCCCGCATCGGCTTCCTTACCCGACTCTCCGGACTTAGGGGCATAATACCCTTTCCGCGCCTGAACGCTATAGCCGGAGGGTTGCTTCAACTCGACTTTCAGGGTGTGGAACTTGCCATCGTTCTTCAGATTCTGCGGAGCGAAAGCCAGCACGATAGGAGAACTCCGGGCTGCGCGCTGAGCTTTGCCAGCGCGCCGGAGAGGTCGTTGTTATTGTGGAAGAAGCTGCCGCCGGTCGCATTCGCGATCTGCCATCAGCGTGTCGGTTCAGAGGAGTGGCCGGCAGCGTCGTAACGCAGCATATCGGCAGAGTAACGCCGACGACCCGACAGCTCTTTGCGCTGGCTATGTTACTCCCGTCGGGTCGCTGCGCGATCACACCTCGTAGGTCCAGGGCACCAACGATAACACTGGCATTGATGGCACCGCTGGATGAGCGAATCGGTGAGCGCATCTTCTGGTCCGATCGTAATAAAAGCCAGGCGATAAAAACACCAATCGTACGTCGCCCGGCATAACTCGGCAACATGGTGCACAATCTCGTTGAAGGTTCTGAGCGCCAAGTTCGGTCTGCGCCTGACCTTTGTCAAGCACTATGCTGGCAATTTGACTGAGCCATCGCTCGCCGATGCAGATGGCAGCAGCGGCCTGCGCAGTGAGTGTTCCAAGATAATCTGCTCCACCAGGCAATATAGTCTCCTTATTGCGCTTGAAAGCTCTGATCGTGCCGGTTGATGATCTGATCGGCCATGTAGTAGCTGACGTGCGGGCAATCCGTACGTCTGGCCCTCCCACTGGTTGGGATTCAACTGCGGCGCAGTGCGTGCCTCGCAGCTCGCTCCTGATCGGCCGTAAAGTCCTGCGTGCCCTGCCCCGACGAAGTGAAGATAGCCAGGTACTCGTCGGGCGGCAGGGTATCAATAGCCGGCAATCGATAGCTTTCCTGGCGTTGGTCAAGTCGTTGGGCGTCGCAGTGAAGGTCATCGATAGATAAGCCAGATCGTCGGGAGGTGGCGAGATGCGAGTGCACTTCATGCTCCGGCGCTGCCGGCGAGCTTGGGCTGGCCGATGGCACGGGGCTGTTGCGGTCCCGTTGCGCTCCACTGAAAGCGCGTGATGGTCTGCGGCTTCTTGTCGTCGAGCACAATGAAGTCGTCTTGTTTCAGATTGCCGACGGCGTTGCCCTTCGCGTCGCGAACCACCACGCGAACCTCTACCAGGTTCACCTTGACATGAAATGATTGCGTCGTCTCTTCAGAGCTGATCTCCGGGACTTCCGCGCTCGTGGTGTTCGTGACCTGCGGGCGGCCCCATGAGTGTCAGGTGGGCCGGAAGAGGATTGCCCCAGAGCCGGAAGCAGAACCAGCGAGAAGAAGACCAGCAGCAAACTACACGAAGACGGCAGCGACAACATGGCTTTCACTCTGCTCTCCCGCTGTCTGTGATCATAAGGATCATGGAAGCTCCCGCCTTCGCGAGTTTACTCGGATTCGCCATGCATGTTCAGCCCATATCGAACAAACCCGTGCAGCCAGGGGAGTTGCCGAATAAAGGCGCTGAGCATTTGTTCAAAATCGGAATCAACAGTGCCGCTTACAGTGCCAAAGAGAGAACCCTCCCATGCGGGAGGGTTCAATGGTTGGCTGCTAATCTAGCTTCGCTCCTTGAAATGGCGCGGCGAACGAAGCGGTTTCCGTCGCCGAGACGTCTTACGCGCGCACGACGTTAGCCGCCTGGAAGCCCTTGGGCCCCTTGGTGAGGTCGAACTCCACGGTCTCGCCCTCATTCAAGCTCCGGTATCCGTTCTCCTGGATCGCCGAAAAATGTACGAACACATCCTCGCCCGTAGACCGCTGGATGAATCCGTAGCCCTTGGCTCCGTTAAACCACTTGACTGTACCTTTCTCTCTCACAACTTACTCCTTTCGCACACTTAAACAATCTGAGATACCCCTGCTCGGCGGACGCACGCGCGACCCTGAGAGCACGCGCGAGAGACGTCTCGACGTCGCCGGGAAACGTTTTCCGTTTTAAACAAGGGTTGCCGCTCAGCTCGCAGTACTTCTGCAATGGGGGAAGGGACCTCGGGACGTGTCGAAGGGAGCGATGCGAGAGCATCAAACACATCCTGCGGCCCATACAATGCGAGAATTCTCACTGCTGACAGAAACATCAACCCAAATCCGCATTCCAGCCTGGCTGGAAGCCTCCCACTCGTACCCTCTGAGGGGGAAGCAAAGCATAATCGCAGGAACGCAGGATTTTGGCAAGTATCTAGTGCATAGCATGTGGTGAGCTAGTTCGGTTCCGGGATTAATTAACCTTTGGTCAGTAAGGGTTGGAGGTGGTCTGGAACCCTTACACTGTTGTTGCAACCAGAAAATGTCGTATCAACTGCAACCAGACTTTGTCACCCCCTGTGGTTTAGGTAACGGCCGCTAAAGCAGGGCGGCCGGAGAGGTTGTAGATGCGGGGCATCGGGGTTTTTCTTTTCTGCGCAGTGGTGCGGGGCGCAGGGCGGCGATCGGGGACTTCGGCCAGAGGCAGAGGCTGGGCATAGAGCAGACGGTCACCGCGATAGACGCGCAGGGTCCCGTCCAGTTGATGGGAGAGTTCGACGGTTTCTCCGGCGTAGCCGCGAGCGCGGGGCAAGGGCGGCAGGGCGATGGAGTGCTCGCCTAAGGTGACGGTATGGTCGGCGGCGACAACGCGTTCGTAGCGCAGGGCCACGCAGCGGGCGAGATCGAAGCCGCGGGGCAAGCGGCGAAACTGGCCAGCTGGCTGGGCGGCGGGGCGGGCAAAGCGCTGGTTATAGTCGGCGCAGAAGCGCTGGAGCACGGCATTGGCCTGCTCCAAGGTGGTGGCGCCGGCGAGGCGGAGTTCGCTGACCAGCCGGTCCTGGCAGGTGCGCCAGGCGCGTTCGATGCGGCCCTTGGCCTGGGGCGAGTAGGCGGGGATTTGCTCGATGCCGAGGGCTTCCAGGGCGCGTCCCAGCTGGGTGGGCGATTGTTTTCCCGCGAGCTGTTCGGCGACGGTCCAGTGGGAATCGTTACGCTGGAAGATGCTGTGGCGGTCGCGGTAGAGGCTGAGCGGGATGCCATGGGTGGTGATCATGGCCTGCAAGGCGCGGAGATAACCGAGAGTATTTTCGGCTTCCAGTTGGAAGTGAGCCGCCAGGATCTGGCTGGTAGCGTCATCCTGAAAGCCGATCAGGGTGAGCTGGGGACCGCGGTCTTCGAGCCAGCGATGGCGGCTGGCATCGGTGAGCGCCATCATGCCGAAGCAGGGGCGGGGCGGCCGGCGGGAGCGATACTTGGCGGGCCGACGCTTCTGCGGAGAGGGCAGTTTGGCGGCTCGCAAGATGCGGCGCACGGTTTCGCGGCTGAGGGCGAGGTTCTCCTCGGCCTGAAGTTTTTCGGCGAGATGGGAATCGTTGAAACCCTGATACTTGCCGCGGGCCAGGCTTACGATCAACTGCTTCTGGGGAAGAGAAACGGCCCAGGGCATGGCGCGTCCGCAATTGCCGTGCTTCACCCAGGCGATGTCATCCGGCTGATAACGCCGTTTGAGCCGCTGTACCTGGCGCTCGCTCAATTGCAGCAGACGGGAGGCTTCGCGTACGCTCAGCCTCCCGCCCGCTGCATTCTCAATCACTTTCACCCGTTGAAACTCTTTCTGAGTCATCGCCACCATCCTTACAGGGTGACAAAGTCTCGTTGCAGTTATGGGGTGACATTATCTTGGAGCATCTACATCTGGAACCCTTACACTAGCGACGCGCAGGGACTATTTGTATACTTCCCTGAGCTTTGGGCGGCAAGGACTCAGCCCAAGTTTCCGCCTTCAAACTCCGGACTGAGAACTAGCGTTAGCGGACGTTATCACAAGGTTAGGCGAAGCTTATGGCGTCAACCGCAACCAAGCTTGCAGCCGTGCTCTTGCTCACTGCCGCGTCCGTTTGCAGCGGCCAGCAAAACAGGAAGGTGCGCGTCTGCGTCAATTTGGAAACCGCCACATTGGGCGGGCAGATCACCAATTGGCAGCGCGCGAACGTTACCTTCCTCCACATGCAAACCGACGCGTTAAGCGAACACAAACCTGACAAAGCTCGCCATCTGGTGCTTGAGGGCATCGCCGTCCCTCAACTGGGAGAGCCACCCAGCGGCATTCCGGGCAGAAGCCCATACGAGAAATACGGCAGCCAACTGAGCGATGCAGACCTCAAGCTTGCGCAGCAGAATGCCTGTGACTACGTTCTCTTCAGCCTGGTCTCTAACACAGCAGCACAGTTTGGAGCGGTGCCGCATACGGCATTTCCGACGCCGACTCAAGGTGTAGGCGCTCCCTACGGCGGCGCTGATACGCAGGCCCCTGAGGTGGCACTATCGGTGACCTACAGACTGCATCAGATCACGCCCAGAACGCAGGTCGTGGAAGGAACGGTTTCTGCCCATGACACTGCACCTGCCTATGGCCTCACATCAAGAGCGTTGAATATGGTTGCAGCCCAGGTCTTCGACAAAATTGCCAAGAGCTCAATCCCGCCCACGCATACTCCGTAGGTGCGGCGCATACTGCTAGTTGCTTCTTTACTTCCCCTTGAACTGCGCCGCGCGCTTCTCAAGAAACGCCTTGGTGCCTTCGTTCTTGTCCTCGGTCGCGCAGACTACGCCAAACAGCGTCGCCTCCAGGTACAGGCCTTCGGCCAGCGGAAGATCAAGGCCGTGGTTCACCGCCTCCATGGCGTATTGAACGGCCAGCGGCGCGTTGGCAATGATCTTCGCGGCGATGGCCTCCGCGCGCGGGATTAGCTCGGCGGTAGGAACCACTTCGTTCACCAGCCCGATGCGGTGCGCCTCCTGTGCGGAGATCATCTCGCCCGTAAGCACCAACTGCATGGCGATGCCCTTGCCTACCAGCCGCGGCAGGCGTTGCGTTCCGCCGTAGCCGGGAATCAGGCCGAGCTTCACCTCGGGCTGGCCGAGCTTGGCGTTCTCGCTGGCCAGGCGCATGGTGCAGGCCATGGCCAGCTCGCATCCTCCGCCGAGCGCGAATCCGTTGATGCAGGCGATGGTGGGCTTGCCCAGGTTCTCGATGGCGTCGATGATCGCCTGCCCCTTGTGGGTCCATTCCTTCGCCGAAACCGGGTTGTGCTGCGAGAGCTCGCCAATGTCGGCGCCGGCGACGAAGGCCTTCTCGCCCGCTCCGGTCAGGATGACGACGCGTACCTCGGCATCGTCCTTGATAGCGGCGAACGCCTGGCGCAGCTCTTCCATTAGGGCCACGTTCAGCGCGTTGAGCACCTTCGGCCGGTTAAGGGTGATGTAGGCGATGTGGTTTTTCTTTTCGAATAGAAGGTTCTGAAAGTCGGTCATTGTCGTCCTATCTCTTACACAAACTCCCCCGGCACCGGATGGTTCGGGTCGGAATAATCATAGAATCCCTTGCCCGATTTGCGGCCGTACCATCCGGCCAGCACCAGGCGGCGCAGCAGCGCGGGCGAAGCGAAGCGCCGCTCCTTGAACTCGTCGTACATCACCTCGGTGATGTAGTAGGTCGTGTCGAGCCCGACGAAGTCGAGCAGCGTGAACGGGCCCATCGGGTAGCCGCATCCCAGCTTCATGGCTTCGTCGATGTCGGTGATGGAGCCCACGCCTTCTTCGTACGCGCGAATCGCGTCGAGCAGGTACGGCACCAGCAGCCGGTTGACGATGAATCCCGTCTTGTCACTGGTGCGCACCGGAACCTTGCCCAGCTTCTTGCCGAACTCGACCGCCGTATCGAAGACCTCGGGCGCGGTGGCGATGGTTTTCACCACCTCGACCAGCTTCATCATCGGGACCGGATTGAAGAAGTGCAGCCCGATAAAGCGCTCGGGGCGCTTGGTGGAGGTCATCAGTTCGGTCACCGAGATGGACGACGTATTGCTTGCGAAGATTGCGTCTTTCTTGACGATCTCATCGAGCTGCTCGTAGGTCTTGCGCTTCTCATCCACGTTCTCGATGATGGCCTCGATCACGATGTCGCAGTCGGCCAGGTCCTGCATCTTGAGCGATCCCTTCAGCCGCGACTGCGCCTCGGTCTTTTGTTCCGGCGTGATGCCGCCCTTGGCCGGGCCGCGTTCGACCAGCCGTGACAGCGACTTTTCGATGCCGGCGAAACCTTTGTCGAGAAATTTCTGTTCCTGCTCCAGCACGGTCACGTCGCAGCCCGCCATGGCAGCAACCTGCGCAATGCCGGAACCCATCAGCCCACAACCCAGTACACCAACCTTTTTGATTTCCATGATTGCCCTCTTAACAATTAGCAATTAGCAATTAGCAATTAGCAATTAGCAAAAGCACGTGCGCTGGGATCATCGTTCTCTTCGCGCACGAATATAGCCGCCCATAAGCGTCGCCGGAACTCCCACCACCAGCGCCGAAAGCGGAGACCAGCCTACTCCGACTTTAACCATCGACGCGATCGCTCCCGCCGCCATGATGAGCGCGATGATGCCGGCGACCCACATATCACTGCGCCCGGCAATGCCGGTTCCCCAGTACCCGGCCAGAAACGCGAACAACGCACCATAGACGATGGCCAGGATCTCAAAGCCCATGGGCGCGGGAGCGTGCGGATTCTGGTGCGTCACGCGGAACAGCAGAAACGCCATCACCGCGAACACCAGGTATCCAATGATGATGCCGGCGAGTGTGCGCATAGGAAAGTTGTCAGTGGCCAGTTGTCGGTTGTCAGCGAAAACAAGGCAAGATGGTCCCGTTGCAAACTGACCACAAACAACTAATTCACGTTCTCCACAATCATCGCGATGCCCTGCCCGCCGCCGATGCAGGCGGTCGCCAGGCCATACTTCGCCTTGCGGCGGCGCAGCTCGTATAGCAGGGTGAGGACAATCCGCGTCCCGGTCGCTCCCAGGGGATGGCCGAGCGCGATCGCGCCGCCGTTGACGTTGAGCTTGTCGGGATTAATGCCCAGCTCTTTCACGACGGCCAGCGCCTGCGCGGCGAAAGCTTCGTTCAGCTCGATCAGGTCGATGTCGTCGAGCTTCAGCCCGGCTTTCTCCAGCGCCTTGCGCGTCGCCGGAACCGGACCCGAACCCATGATCCTGGGATCGACACCAGCGATGCCCCAGCTCACGATTCGGCCCAGCGGCTTGAGTCCGCGCTTGCCGGCTTCTTCGAGCGGCATCACGACCACAGCGGCGCCGCCATCGACGATGCCGCTGGCGTTGCCGGCGGTCACGGTGCCGTTCTTGCTGAACGATGGCTTCAGCTTGGCGAGGCCTTCCATCGTGGTTTCCGGACGGCGATTGTCATCTTCGGTGAACATCTCGCCCGTGGGCTCGCCCCGGCGATTGCGCAGTGGAACCGGTGTGAGCTCTTCCTGCAGGCGTCCGCCCTTGTAGGCTGCGTCAGCGCGTTTCTGCGAGCAGAGCGCGAACTCGTCCTGCGCTTCGCGGCCAATGCCCTGCTGCTCGGCGTAAAGCTCAGCGGTGACCGCCATGGGCATATTGCAGTAGCTGTCAGTGAGCGCCACATAGAGGGAGTCTTCCAGCTTTCCCTCGCCGAAGCCGACGCCCCAGCGCATGCCGCGGATGACGTGCGGCGCCTGCGACATCGACTCCATGCCGCCGGCGAGCCCGATCTTGGACTCGCCAAGCTGAATCATCTGCGCGGCACTGACGATGGACTGCATGCCCGATCCGCACAGGCGATTCACCGTGAGCGCGGGCGTCTGGATGGGGATGCCAGCTTTCAGCGCAACATGACGCGCGCCGTAGATGGAATCGCTCGAAGTCTGCTGCGCGTTGCCGATGACGACGTGATCGATTTCTCCGGGCTCGACGCCGGAGCGCTTCATGGCTTCGGTCGCAGCGATGGCCCCCAGGTCCATGGAGGTAAAGTCGCGAAGTTTTCCGCAGTAGCGGCCCATCGGGGTGCGGGCGCCGTTTACGATTGCAATATCTAACGATGAATTCGACATAGGAGTGTATAGGAGTAATGCAGAGGTCTAAGCAAACAGATGAGTCTATCAGCGGCGCGAGAGGGGCGGCAAATGGAGACGAAGCCCACCACGGATTGACACAGAGGATTGACACAGATTTGCAGGGATCAGAGAGGATTAATCAATCGAAGCAAGTCTTGTATCCAACAAAGGGGATCGATATGTCGCGGCCAGGAATATTATCTGGCGCTTTCGGCACGACTGAAGTCATGCCCTGACGCGAAGTTTCGCCATCCGAGTGTTTGATGACTCACCAGTTCGTGTCATCAATGTTGCGTCCGTGGCATCTTCTCCCGTCGCCTCTGCCACTCTTCGCTGCCGAAGATCTTTGGTCCGACTTCTATCAGGCGGGGCAGCATCTGAAATACTGACACGGGTGTCCAGCGCACGCCTTCGCGGGTGCGAAAGCCGCGACGGTTGAGTTCTTCCGCAATCGACGAATACGGACCATCCTGGATGGTGAGCTCCATCATGGCCACGAGCACTTCCCGCTCTCCCGGGTCTTCCTCCAGATGGGAACAGTCGCCGGCGACCTTCAGCCCGAACGGAACCTCGTCGGCGAGCGAACCGGCCGGCTGCTCGGTGTCCCGTTCCCATTCGACGGCCACCAGCCGCCATCCCTCGGCCATACGGCGTTCGAGGTCATCCTGATTCAAGGCACCTGACACCTTTTCGCGAATTCGTTCCATCCGTGGCCCTCCCTCGCTCGGTAGGAATCAAAGAGCTACATGCAATTTGCTCACCAGCTGACGGGTCGGAGGCAGCACGAGGCAGAAGGTTAGGGAGGGCCGTCTTTAAGTGGATCGAAATTCCTCGGAGGGCTGAATGTCCGGTTTTTTTCAGGCACTTACGGACGGCCTGAAGGCTGCCCTCCTCAAACTGGGGGTTAAAGAAGTTCCTTACGAGCGTTTTCCGCCTTCGGATACGGGATGTGACGCGCCCGTTCATGGTTCGCGGTGTTCGGAAACGGGCAGCAAGCGATCGCTGACTTACAATTGAGAACTTATGATCCGTTCGATCGTCTTTCCGCGGGTGCTGGGCCGGTCGCTTGACGACTTGCAACCCGCGCTCGAATTGTTGCGGGCCATGGGATTTGCTTCCGGAAACGAGTGGCATGAGGGCGAAAGCCACGGCATCGAGATGCTCGCGCCCAGCGGAGGGCTTGAGCTGATCGCTGCTCCCGATGCGCCCGGCGTCGACGCGATGGTGGAAGTGGCTGACGCCGACCTCGCCTGGCAAATTGTCGAAACCCTTGTTCCTACCCTTTCCCAAACAATGGGACAGGATGGGGCACCCGCTGTCACCATTCGCAAGGAGATCGCCGACACGCCCTACGGCGCGCGGCTGTTCGAAGTGGAGGTCAGCGGTCTGCGCATAGGATTCCTCGCCTATGCGAAAAAGACCGAAGCCAGCGGAATCGAAGCGCCTCTCGATGCGCGAGGCAAGCGCTTCGCTGTCGTCGTCAGCCGTTTCAACTCTTTCATCACCGAGCGGCTGCTGGATGGTGCGCTGCTCGCGCTGCGGCAATGTGGCGCCGATCCGAAAGACATCAGCGTGGTTCGCGTGCCCGGCTCGTTCGAGATTCCTCTGGCGGCGCGCCAGCTTGCCGAAAGCAAAAGCTACGCCGCGATCGTCTGCCTCGGCTGCCTGCTGCGCGGAGATACGGCGCACTACGACGTCATCGTCAACGAGGCCACGCGCGGCATCGGCCAATCGGCGCAGGAGACCGGCGTGCCTCACGGCTTCGGCGTGTTGACCTGCGACACGCTGGAGCAGGCCATCGACCGCGCGGGACTGAAGTCGGGCAACAAGGGGTATGAGGCAGCACTAGCGGCGGTCGAGATGGCGTGTCTGCGCGACAAGGTTTCGTTGCAGACTACCAGCGCGAGAGCAGGTCAGCGATGAGTAAGTCCGGGACCCGCCGCAAATCTCGTGAGCTCGCGCTGCAGATGCTGTTTCAAATGGACATGGGGCAGCAGACGCCCGACCATGTGCGCCGCACCTTCTGGAACGAGCGCAAGGATCTCGACGAAAAGGTGCAGGGCTTTGCCGACGAGCTGTTTACCATCGCCGCCGAGCGAGGCAAAGAGATCGACGAGCTCATCGAGCGCAACGCTGAGCATTGGCGGATGGAGCGCATGGCAGTGGTCGACCGCAACGTACTGCGCGTCGGCGTCGCCGAGTTCATCGGCTTTCCCGGCACCCCGCCTCCAGTTGTCATCAACGAGTGCCTGGAAATCGGGCGGCGCTTCTCGACTCCTGAGTCGGTGCAGTTCATTAACGGCGTGCTCGACAGCGTAGCGCGGGAGTTGGGCGAGGCGGCCAAGAAGTAGAGCACGGTCCCACTGTCGAGTTGGATTCTTCGTCCAGATTGACGTCTCAATGTAGGGACGTAAACCCTTCGACAAGGTCGAGAAATGCGTTCGCACCCGCACCAAGCCAGGAGAAACTATGTCAAGCAGCGAAGGAATTTCAAAAGCACGAACTGTAACCTTGCACATGGTTTCCAGCCTGGATGGCTTCGTCGCGAAGAAAGACAACAGCGTCTCGTGGCTGGAGAGCGCCGGAAGCGTCTACGAAGCCGGGGTTTCCATTTCGCAGGAGGAAATTGCGGCCTTCGTCGAAGCCATCGACTGTTATGTGATGGGCTCGCGCACCTATGAGCACGCGCTTGAGCTGGGCTGGGTCTATGGCGATACTCCGGTGGTGGTGGTGAGCGGCAGAGAATGGCCGCCGGCGAGGAAGAGCGTCGAGTTCTATTCGGGCGATCTCAAGACCCTGGTTGACGCGAAACTCGCGCCGCGATATCGAAACATCTGGCTGGTGGGGGGAGCGATGTTGTGCCAGCGTTTTCTCGAACTCGGCCTGGTGGATGAAATCAGGCTGACGATAGCGCCTGTCCTGTTGGGTGAAGGCCTGCGGCTGTTCGCCGGCTCCCTGACGGAGGAGAGGTGGAATCTGAAGAACGTGGCCGCTTACAAGAACGGCTTTGTTGAGCTGTTGTACTCCGCGTGTCGCCCCTGAAGGGGCTCCGGGATCAGACGGCGACACGTACCCAGGACTCCCGTCATGGGCTACAGATTGTTTCGCTCTTCGAGCTCGGGTCCACACTGATGCTCCACTTTTTCCCAAACCGGCGACCAAAATCGGATTGGTCGAGCTTCGCCGCCATTATATACCTTGACACGTATATGCTACGTGGAGTATATACAGAGCGTGGAATCCGTGTTCGAGATCATTGCCGAGCCGAACCGCCGGGCGATCCTGAGCCTGCTGGTCTCATCTGAACAGTCGGTGGGAGAGATTGAGCGTCAGCTGCGTATGCCACAGCCGACCGTGTCCAAGCACCTGCGAGTGCTGCGCGAGGCCGGCTTCGTGGAGTCCACGGTGGACGCACAGCGCCGTCTCTACCGGCTGAAGCCCGGACCATTTCAGGAGTTGGATAGCTGGCTGGCTCAGTTCCGCCGGTTCTGGTCGGCTCACATCGATGCTCTCGAACGCCACCTCGACCGCATGGAATCCACGCGTACGAAAAACAAAAACACGAAGAAGACAACGCGGCCCAAACCGCGAACGCAGTAAAGGAGAAGAGAAATGAAAATTAAACTGACTAGCGTGTACGTCGACGACCAGGAGAAGGCCCTGCGCTTCTATACCGAAGTACTGGGCTTCGTGAAGAAAGCCGATTTCAGTAATGGCCCGTTTCGCTGGCTGACCGTGACCTCGCCCGAGGAGCCAAACGGCACCGAGCTGCAACTGGCGCTCAACAACAATCCGGCGGCCAAAGCGTATCAGCAGGCGATCTTTCAACAAAGTCAGCCCGCGGCCAACTTTTCCACCGACGACGTCAAGGGCGACTATGAGCGGATCAAGGAGCGCGGCGCCGAGTTTACGATGCCCCCCAAAGACGTGACCGGCGCGACCATTACAATGCTGAACGACACTTGCGGCAATCTCATCCAGCTCACGCAGCTGATGCGCTGGAAGGGCTGACGTTCAGCAGGACTGCCGCCCCTACCCAGCCTGATGCAAGGAGAAGACAGATGATCGATCACGCGGAGTACGCACCGGGTCCAGCCAGCGGGGCGCAGGTACGAAGGGACGGAGAGAAGTGGACGCTCATTCTCGTCCGGGAACTGCACCACCCGCCGGAAAAAGTCTGGCAGGCGCTGACCGACCCGGCGCAACTTCGCGAGTGGGCTCCATTCGACGCCGATGGGAGCCTGGGCACAGCCGGAGCCACGGTGAAGCTCACCTGGGTGGGGACGGGTGCAACGATGAGAACAACGGTGACGCGAGCCGATGCTGCCGAGGTGCTTGAGTACGGCGATATGCGGTGGGAACTCGAGGCCTCAGGCAGCGGCACGCATCTGACGCTGTGGCACAACATCGATCGCCGCTTTATTTCGTGGGGCGCTGCGGGCTGGCATATCTGCTTCGATGTTCTGGATCGCCTTCTCAACGGAACTCCCATCGGCCGCATCGTTGGAGGCGGGGCGATGAAGTCCGACGGTTGGCAGCGGCTGAACGCGGAGTACGCCAGGCAGTTCGGTATTGAAACCCCGGGCTGGGCGCCTCCGGCGGCTCAGGAGTCGTGAATCGAGGTGGATCGCACAACAAAAGACCAGCCACACTCGCGGAAGCAGCCAGGCGTGCCGCACTTTAGAGCATGCAAGTCTTTTGGCGGTCTGCTTGAGCATAAAGCAGGAAAAGCCGGGGAAATTACCCGGCTTCTGTTGCTTGGTGCGACTAGCGCAGGAAGCGCCGTCGCAGCGTGTCGGCCAATCCGGAGTCGCTGTTTCGCGCGCAGCAACCTTGCTCGGCAAGCAAAACTTGTGCGCGCTACTTCGGCGACACCGCAATCAGGTCCGGCACCACCAGGTTGCTGTTGGAATCCCTGAGCCCGGGAGCAAGTTGTTGGGTATCAGACAGCGAACTGGCGCTGATCACATGGACGTTGAAGTCGCTGGCGCCCACGTAGAGAGACGAGCTGTCCAGGGTGAGTGCGGCGCTCGCCGGCTGCGCGCCGCCGGCAAGCGGAATCGAAGCCGGCGTCAGCCCGCTGAGATCGAACGTGAGCACGGATGCAAGATTGCTGACGATCCAGGCTCGCCCGCTGTTATAGCTCACAATAAGCTGAGACGGAGTAAAGGTTCCGGCCTGCAAATCGTACCCGGTCAGCGTGCTGCTCGCGATTACCGGACAAGTACCGGCAGGCTGCGGAGTGGTAATCACATCAATCTGCGGTGCGTCGACCACAACCGCGCCGTTGCCATTCGGCAATCCCTTAACCAGCGTGGGATTGTTGGCGCTGAGGGTTTGCAGATCGCTCTGATCGCAGGTGGACCGGATATCCACCTCATGCGTACCGTTGGCGGTAATGAAGGCCAGCGATCCCTGAGCCAGCAGATCGATACCGTTGGGAGAGTAGCCAAGGTTGGTCGCATTCTGCGCAACGCTGTTGCCCTGGCGCACCAATTGCTGGTTGACCAGCGATAGCCCCCACTGGCTGTCGGGCGTGATGGCGGCAGCCAGGCCTACTCCGTAAGCCGTCTGCAAGATTACCTGGCTGGAGGTGTCATAGAAATAGGTGCCGTTGACACTCTTGTCGTAAACAACCAGATAGGCGCCGTCGGCGGAGATCGCCAATACTTTGCCGTTGAATCCCAGCCTGGTAAACGTGGCGGTGGACTTGGTGAACCCCATGACACCGCCGCTGTCAGCGCCGAGGTACACGATGGTTCCATCAGGACTAGCCACGATCGAATTAGGTAAATTGGGCAAGGTGATCGCCGAACCTACGGCGTTTGTCGCCACGTTGATCGGCGTCATGGTCAACGATTGGGTGCTGGCGACATAAACCGTGTCGGGGCTTTGACCGCCGACGCTAGCCGTGACCACATCCGAGGAATATTGCGGCGCCAGATTAATGTTGCAGTTCGGCGTAACACAGGTGGCCGTCACCGTGCTGGCTCCCGGCCCTGCGCCGGCAATGCTGGCGGTAGCGGTATCCGAGGACAAGCTGACCGCGGCGGGCTGCGTGGTCGCCCAGGTGAGGTTCGGTTTGATCGTCGCGCCCTTGGAATCCAACACATCGGCAACCAGGTTCTGTGCCTGGCCTCCGTTCAGCGAGAAGTCCGTGCCGGAACCGTTGGCGTCGTGAATGTTGATTGAGGTGACCGGGCAGGTGGTATACGGGGTGCCAACACTGTTGACTCCAGCCACGCTGGCGAACAACACGGTCGAACCTGGGGTCTGCGCCTCGAGACCGTTGGCGTTGTTTAACGCGGTGACCACACTGGCGGTGCCGCTACAGGTCGCCGTCCCATTGCTCAAGGTAGCCGTAGTCGGAGGCTGGACTGCGCCAAAACCTTCGTTCGTAATCGTCAGATGGGTACCGGTGGCAATGGTATTGGCGGCCGTGAGCGCGACCGTTCCGGTTGCGCCGACCACAGGATCGACTCCGGTGGTGGTCAGTAGCGAGGTGATGACGTTGGCCGTACCGGTACAGGTGGCGGTACCGCTGGTGAGCGTCGCCGTAGTCGGAGGTGTGCTGCCGCCTCCAAACCCGGGCGAAGTGATGGTCAGGCGAGCGCCTGAAGCGATGGTGTTGGAGTCGGTCAGCGTGACCAGGGCTGTGGCGCCGGTTATGCCATTGAAGGCGGTCAGGTTGCAAGTTTGGCCCGCAGAGCCCGTGATGCCGCCGCCGGAGACGTAGGTTGGGCTGTTCTTCGCCGGGTTGTAGGTGGGATCGATTCCCGTTCCGCCGCCCACGCTGAAGTCACTCAGGTTACAGGTTTGGCCCTTAGTGCCGGTAATCGTACCGCCCGCGCTATAGGTCGGGCTGTTGGTCGTGGACGAGTAGGTGGATTCGATGCCAGCCGCGTTGGCAACAACGTCCAGATTGCCCGAACCATAGGTAAAAGGACCAACCGTCGAGGTGATATCGCAGGGTGCGCTGTTGGAACATCCAGGCGCCGAGGTGTTGTAGGCGGAGGCCGAGGGATTCAGCAACGTCCCCGAGCTTTCGCAGCCGCTCATCGGGTTGACCACCACGCGGTCGACCTGCTTGTGAACGTAGACCGGAGCGGTGGCGAAGACGCTTCCCGAGCTTACGGTGATGGTCGCCTGGCCGTCCCCGTTGGGCGAGCATACGATGTTGTCGCTGTCGAACTGGCCCCCGCATACCAGCCCGGCGCTGGAGACCGACGCCAGCGCAGAATTGCTGCTGCTGAACGTCATGTCCACCACCACGGTGTTGCCGTTGTAGTCCAGCGCGGTCGCGGTCAGAGTCACGACCTGGCCCTCAGTGACCGAGACGGTCGAGGGCGTCAGTATGATGGATGTCGCCACCGGGGTGCCCACCTTGGTGCCGCCACCGCAGGCAGTTATGGAAACCAGGGAACCCAGAACAATCAGTGCGGCCAACCCGCGGGCCGCTGAAAACTGCCGCATGTACCCTCCCCGCGCGGCAACCAGCCGGCGGAATCCACAGAATCGCATGTTTCTAGAAAGTTCAGTGTAGAAGTTAACCCTTGATTTCAGCAAATTCTTCGCGGCCTGCGTCTCCGACATTTCCCGGGCCGGTCAGCGCGGACGGCTGCAGCACAACTCGCGCGGCTATGGCGTCCGGCTCGAAGGGCCGCTGCCCGCGGCGCCCCATTGCTTCTCGTTCCACCATCCTCCGCCAAGGGCCTGGAACAAGGTGGCGGAATCGGCGTACCGGCTGGATTGATAGGCGACCCGGTCGAGAGCGGTTTGCAGCTGCTGGCGCTGCGCATCGAGAAGCGCCACCTGGCTGATACCGCCGGCGGCATAGCGTTGTACTGCAATCTTATACGCGCTCTCGGCCTGGGCCGCTGCCTCGCTTTGCGCCTGCAAGGCCTGGGCATCGTGCTCGATGGCACGCAACGAGTCGGCCACCTGGCGAAACGCGTCGAGCACCGTCTGCTGATAAACACTGCCAGCCCCGTCGTAAGCCGCTACCGCCTTGCGCTTCTGCGCCCGCAGTGAACCGCCGTTGAAGATGGGCTGGGTCAACGACGCCCCGACGTTCCAGACGTCGCTGCCGCTGGTGAAGTTGGTGCCGATGAGTCCAGCGCTCGCTGAGAGCACGATCTGCGGATACAGATTCGCTGTAGCCACGCCCACATTGGCGCTGGCCTCATGCATCAAGGATTCGGCGGCGCGGATGTCCGGACGCTGCCGTACTAATGAAGATGGAAGGCTGACCGGCAGCTCGGGCGGAAGGGTCAGGCTGTCGAGGCGGATTGCTTCCACATGTGCCTCGGCCGGAGTCTTGCCCATGAGCACGGCGAGTTGATGATCGATGACGTCGAGCTGCTGCTCCAGCGACGGCAGCGTGGCCCGCGTCTGCGCGACAAGTGAGCGCTGGCTGTCTACGTCGTATTCCGAGACGCCTCCGGCCTGGTAGCGCTTCTCCACGATATCGAGCGACTGCACTTCCAGCGCAATTATCCCGCGGGTCATCTCGATCTGCGAGCGTAACTGTGCCTGACGAATGCCCGCAGAGACAACGTTGCCGGCCAGCATCAGCCGTGCACCCTCCAGTTGCCAGTTCTCGTAGGCGACCTGAGCATTCAGTCCCTCGATGAGGCGGCGATTATGTCCGAACAAATCGAGCGCATACGAAACGGCGACCGATCCGTTCAGCAGCGAGAACGGCGGCGGGCTGGGAAACGGAACGCCAAACGTGGCCAGGTCCACCTGTTCGCGCTGAGCAGAGATGCTACCGTTCAGCGCGGGATACTTCGTCGCTCCCGTGCGGGCATTGGCCTCCTCTTGCGCCTGCTTCAGCTTCGCCATCGCCTGCGCCAGCGTGGGACTGTTGTCGAGCGCCTCGCGCACCATGCGGTCGAGTTCTGGTGAATGGAACAGCGTCCACCACTGCGCCGGGAGGCTGGCCGACGCGGAGAACTTCTGGGCTGTGCCGCCAGTGCCCGAAGATGCGACAGTGGAGGCCGGCTGCGGCTCCGGGTTGTAGGTTGCGACCGTCGGCGGCGCCGGTGCATGATAATGCGGCCCGACCGTGCATCCCGCCAGCACGGTAATCGCAAGAGCGGCGGCCAGCGATGTGAAGGCCAGCGTGATTCGTTTCGATGTGCTCATTGCTGCAACCTCAGTCCAAAGTCTTGCGGTAAGTTGTTACCGCAATGGTCATCACAATCAGCGTGAACGCGATCAGCGGCCACACGCTGGGCCAGGAGTTTGCCCACCCGTTGCCCTTGAGCATGATTCCGCGGATGAGCCGGTTGAAATAGGTCAGCGGCAGAAGGTCGCCCAGCACCTGCGCCCACTGGGGCATGCCCTGAAAAGGAAACATGAATCCGGAAAGCAGAATGTTGGGCAAGAAGTAAAAGACGGTGAGTTGTACGGCTTGCAACTGGTTCTGCGCCACCGACGACAGCGTAATGCCGACTGTGAGGTTCGCCGCCACGAATAACAGCGCGACCAGATAAATGGCTCCGATGTTGCCGAAGAACGGCACGTTAAACACATAACGCGCGGCCAGCAGAATGATGCTGGATTGAATCAGTCCAATGCCGATGTAAGGGATCAACTTGCCGGTCATGACCTCGATCGGTGTCGCCGGCATGGCCAGCAGGTTTTCCATGGTGCCGCGCTCGCGCTCGCGGGTGATGGCCAGCGCGGTCATCATCACCATGGTCAGCGTCAGGACGACGCCCATCAGCCCGGGCACCACGTTGTACTGCGTGATGGCGTCAGGATTGTAGAGTCGGTGAACTTCCACATCGAAGGGCGCGGGAGTTCCGGCCAGCGAGGCCAGGGGCCCAGTGAGGTCTTTCTGAATCACGGACTGCGCAATGCCGTTCAGCGCGAAGATCGCGTTGGACGCCGCGGTGGGGTCGGTGGCGTCCGCTTCAATCAGCAATGCCGGCCGCTCGTGGCGAAGAAGCTGGCGGGTGAATCCCGGGGGAATGTTCACCACGAACAGGACCTCGCCACGGGCCAGCGCCTCGCGTCCTGCGGCCTCGTTGGGCAACTCGCCGACGAATTTGAAGTACTTCGAGTTCTTCATCGCCCAGATGAAGCTGCGGGTAATGTCGGTGTTGTCCGCATTGATGATGGCGGTGTCGAGGTGTTTGGGATCGGTGTTGATGGCGTAGCCGAACAGCGCCATCTGTAAGATGGGAATCCCAACAATCATGGCGAAGGTGACGCGGTCGCGGCGCAGTTGCAGGAATTCCTTGCGCACGATGGCCCACCAGCGGGCAATGGAGAAGCCGTTCATGCCTGGCCTCCGAAGTTGTCGGCCGTCTCGCTCATCATGTAGATGAAGACATCTTCCAGACTGGTGTCGATCTTCTCGGCGCGCAGGTTGCGGGTTGCGATCGCGTCGTGGACGCTGCGCTCCAGCGCCGCGGCATCGGTTCCGCTGACATGCAGACCGTCGCCGAAGATCACCGTCTGCGCGACGCCGGGACTCTTGCGTAGCAGTTCCTGCAACTCGATGAGGTGGTCGCCATAGATTGCCCACGTGGTGAGGTGCTGGTCGGCAATGACCTCGGCGGCGCTGCCTTGTGCCAGCAGCTTGCCGTAGGCGATGTAAGCCAGCTTGTGGCAGCGCGAAGCTTCATCCATGTAGTGCGTGCTCACCAGCACGGAGATGCCCCTGGCGGCCAGCCCTTGCAGCTCGTCCCAGAAATCGCGCCGCGCCTTGGGATCGACGCCCGCGGTGGGCTCGTCAAGCAGCAGCAGCCGGGGATTGTGCAGCATGCAGGCGGCAAGCGCCATGCGCTGCTTCCATCCGCCGGAGAGTTCGCCCGCCAGTTGCTTCTCACGTTCGACGAGGCGGAGGTCTGCAATCGTCCGCCGGACCACATCGCGGCGATTGGGAATGTCGTAGATGCGAGCGACGAAGTCGAGGTTCTCCGAGATGGTCAGGTCGTCCCAGAAGGAGAAGCGCTGCGTCATATAGCCGACGTTGCGCTTGATGTCGGCGGCCTGGCGCACGATGTCATAGCCCAGGCAGCTGCCGGCGCCGGAGTCGGGCTTGAGCAGGCCGCACATCATGCGGATGGTCGTCGTCTTGCCGCTGCCGTTGGGTCCGAGAAAGCCGAAGATCTCTCCCTTGCGCACGCGAATGGAGACGTTGTTGACCACGTGCTTGTCCCCGAAATGCTTGTTGAGGTCCTGCACGTCGATGGCGTACTCGGAATTGGCGGGCATCGTCACTGCAGTGCGACCTCAAGCGGCTGGCCGGGATGCAGCTTCGTGGCCTTGTCGGGCGTGGGCTTGGCAATCACCATGAACGCCAGCTTGGCGCGGTTTTCGTTGCTGTAGATGACCGGCGGCGTGTATTCCACCTGGTTGGAGATGAAGGTGATGGCAGCGGGCACGTCAGCTGCGCACCCGTCACAATGTACGGTGATTCGCTGCCCGACCTTCAACTTGCCGACCACGGGCTCGGGAACAAAGAAGCGGACCTCGATGTTCTCCGGCGGAAGGATCTGAACGATGGGGCTGCCCGCGGAGACCCATTCGCCTTCGCGGTACAGCGTGTCGAAGACCAGGCCGCTGCGCGGCGAGACAATCTCCTTCTGTTGTAGTTTCCAAGTCGCCTGAGCCAGTGCCGCCCGGTCGGCGGCCACCTGGTTGGCTTGCGCTTTGATCTGCTCGTCACGCCCCGGCAGAGCTGCGACGGCCAAGTCGCTCTGGTACTGGTGGACAACGGCGGCGTCGGAATCGACGGCGGCGCGCGCAGTAATCAGGTCGGTCATCGGCACGCCACCGGCCACGTACTGCGATTCGTAGCTCTTGAGCAGATCTACCGCTTTCTGGTGCTCGACCTTCGCCTGAGCCAGTTGGGCCGCAATGACATCCTTCTCCGGAGGACGCTTCCCAGTGCGCATGTCGGCAAGACGGGCTTCATCGGCGCGCAACAACTCCTGGACCTGCGATTCGGCGGAGGCTTCCGGCTCGTGATCGAGCGCGAACAGCGGATGGCTGACGCTGATCGTTTCCCCGCGCGTTACTGACAGGCGATCGAGACGGCCCGCCTCGGGCGAAGCCACGTAAACAAACTTGCCTTCGACATAGCCCTGATACGTGTTGGCCTGCTGATGCGAGCAGCCAGCGAGCGCAAGCGCCGGTGCCAGAGCGGCAATTGATAAGAGAGAGCGTGGTCGATCAAAGTGCATGCTCGTTCCCTCCTTTTTCTTCTTTTCTGCGAATGTTTGTCTTCGATGGGACCGACGGCCGGTGGCACACTCCGTCCAGTAGTAAGCCGGTAATGTGCCGCTGCAACGCTCGCCGGCTCAAGGGCCGGCGATGGAATATTTCAGACCACAATTTGGTAGTGGCCGTGAGCAGCATCACCATCCCCAGCGCCGAAAACACCGTCAACAGCGGATCGAGATCAGGATTCAGGAAGTTTTGCGCCTGCCCCTGCGCGATGGCCCTGGCTACGATGCGCAGCTTCTCGTAGGGGAGGCGGCGCAACATCCTCTCGCGCAAGAGGCCGCCTTCGTTCAGCACTTCGCGCATCCAGGTCGAAGGAATCCAGGGCATCTCCTCGATGCCTTCCAGCAGGCGCTCAACAATGCCGCGAATCGCTTCCGCTGCGCCGGTTCCCGGCTGTATCGGGTCCCACACCTTCGAAACCACCCGCAGGAGGCGCTCGTCGACCACCGCATCAAGCAACTGCTCCCGGTCCTTGAAGTAGTAGTGCAGCATGGCGGGAGTCAGCCCGGCCTGCTTGGCAATCATGGCGAAGGTGGTCGCCGCCACGCCCTGTGCCGCAAACAGCTCTGCGGCGGCGCTCAGTAGAAGCTCGCGCGCATCGCGTTCCGCGCTTGCGGCGGGGCGGCCTGGGGTTCGCTTGATGGCGAGAGATGATGGCATTGCACTCGATTATTAATTAATGCATTAATTAAATTCTACGGCGAGGCCGCTTGTCAAGCGAAGTTTTGCGGCATCCTGAAGCGGTTTTCAGAAGGACGATTCCAGGGGCTGAGTGTGTCCCATGCGTCCGCCCGCCGGTAATCCCGCCGCGCGGCCGGCGCTGGGCCTTCGTCGAGACCACACGCCGTTTTTGGCGATAAGATCAACTCAGTGCACGAGCTCTCCATCGTCTACAGCGTAGTCTCTGCGGTCGAGAAGACCGCCGAATCCGCCGGGGCACGTCAGGTCTACTCCGTGACTCTGCGGGTGGGCGCTCTGGCGGGGGTCGTCGAAGACGCTCTCCAATTCAGCTTCGAGCTCGGCACCCAGGGGACCATCCTGGATGGCTCGACGCTGATCGTTCATCGCTTGCCGGTAGTCATCCATTGCCAGTCATGCAACCAGGACCGGGAGCTTCCCGGGATCCAGAGCTTCCGCTGCCCCACGTGTCATACTCCCAGTGCCGATATTCGCCAGGGGCGCGAGCTGGAAATCGAATCGGTGGAAATTGAGGTCGACGATGACGACGCGGATCGTTGAGTTGCGGCAAGGCGTGCTGAAGAAGAACGATCTGCTGGCGGCGGAGCTGCGGCAGCATTTCCAGCAGGCGCACGTGCTCGTCGTCAATCTGGTTTCCAGTCCCGGCACGGGAAAGACCGCGTTGCTGCAAAGCACGTTGCGCCAGCTACGCGAGACCGGGCAGAGCGTGGCAGCGCTGGTGGGCGATCTCGAGACCGAAAACGATTCCCGGCGTCTGGCTGAGAGCGGCGCACCGGTGCGGCAGATCAATACGCATGGCATCTGCCATCTCGAAGCCGAGATGATTGGCAGGCATCTGGAGCCCTGGAACCTGAAAGAGTTTGATTTCCTCTTCATCGAGAACGTCGGGAACCTGGTTTGCCCCGCCAGCTATGACCTGGGCGAGGACCTGCGGGCGGCGCTGCTCTCGGTCACCGAAGGAGAAGACAAGCCGCTGAAGTATCCGACCATGTTCAACTCGGCCGACGTGGCGGTCATAACCAAGATGGACCTGGCCGCGGCCTGCGAATTCGATCGCGAGACGGCGCACAGGAACCTGCAAGAGATCCGGCCGGACATCCGGATCTTCGAGACCTCGGCCAAAACCGGCAGCGGCATGGAAGAATGGCTCGCCTTCTTGCGCGAACAAAAGGCCACTCGCGGCTGAAATCTGCCACTGGGCCCCGTCATCTGCGCTAACATATCCGCCAGCGATGGAAGCACATGCTGGCCATCTGAGTCTTGGAGGCAGAATCATGTGTCTGGCAATTCCGGGGCGAGTTGAGGAGATTTATCAAGCCGGCGAGCTCCGTATGGGGAAGATCAATTTCGGCGGCATCGTCAAAGAGGCGTGCCTCGCTTATCTGCCGGACATTGTCGTGGGCGACTACACCATCGTTCACGTAGGTTTTGCCATCTCAAGGATTGATGAAGCGTCCGCCAAGGAAACTCTCCGACTGTTCTCGGAGATGGGACTGCTGGACGAAGAGCTCGGGCCGAGCCAGGAAGCGTAAGCCGAACGCAAGCTGTGGAGGTCACCATGAAGTACCTGGACGAGTTTCGCAACGGAGAGATCGCACAGAAGCTGGCGAGTGAGATCCGTCGCGTCACCACTCGCCCGTGGAAGATCATGGAAGTTTGCGGGGGACAGACGCACTCGATCATCCGCAACGGGATCGATCAGTTGCTGCCGGCGGAAATCGAGATGGTGCACGGTCCCGGCTGCCCGGTGTGTGTCACGCCGCTGGAGATGATCGACCAGGCGCTGGCGATTGCAGCGCAGCCCGGCGTGATCTTCTGTTCCTTCGGCGACATGCTGCGGGTTCCGGGAAGCGAGAAGGACCTGTTTCGCGTGCGAGGCGAGGGCGGAGACGTCCGCGTTGTCTACTCGCCGCTTGATGCCGTGAAACTCGCCCGCCAGAATCCCGCCCGCAACGTCGTCTTCTTCGGCGTCGGATTCGAAACCACGGCTCCGGCGAACGCCATGGCAGTGCATGTGGCGCGTCAGGAGGGGCTGCATAACTTTTCGGTGCTCATCTCGCACGTGCTGGTGCCGCCCGCCATTGCGGCGATCATGCAATCGCCGACGAACCAGATCAACGCCTTCCTTGCGGCCGGCCATGTATGCGGCGTCATGGGCTATTGGCAGTATCCGCCGCTGGCTGAGCGTTTTCATGTCCCCATCGTGATCACGGGATTCGAGCCGCTCGACATTCTGGAGGGGATTCGCCGCGCGGTCCTGCAACTCGAGGCCGGTGAGGCGCGCGTCGACAACGCATATGAACGCATTGTCACGCTGGAGGGCAACCTCCCGGCGCAAAAGCTGCTCGACGAGGTGTTCGAGGTGGTGGACCGCAGCTGGCGCGGCATTGGTGTGATACCTGCCAGCGGCTGGCAAATGCGGCCTGCTTATCGCGACTTCGATGCCAGCCTGCGCTTCTCAGTACGCGACATTCATGCAGTAGAGTCTCCCCTGTGCCATAGCGGCGAAGTCCTGCAGGGCATCCTGAAGCCGAATCAGTGTCCCGCGTTCGGGAAGGAATGCACACCGCGAAAGCCCCTGGGCGCCACCATGGTGTCGAGCGAAGGAGCCTGTGCCGCGTATTACAACTACGGCCGTTTCATCTCCGCCGATCAGCTAGCCCATGCCTGAGCCGCCGGACTTCAGCAATTGGTCGTGCCCGCTTCCGCTGCGCGACTATCCGACGATCGTCATGGGGCATGGCGGCGGCGGCAAGCTTTCGGCAGAGCTCATCGAACATCTGTTTGTGCCCGCATTTCAGAACGACGCGCTGGCCGATCTTGGCGATGCCTCCATCGTTCGGGCGGCGGGCGAGCGTCTCGCGTTCTCGACCGACTCCTATGTGGTGCAGCCGCTATTCTTCCCCGGCGGCAGCATCGGCGAACTCGCAGTAAACGGGACGGTCAACGATCTTGCGGTCTCGGGCGCGCGCCCTCTGTATCTCAGCGTAGGCATGATCCTGGAAGAGGGATTCCCGGTGAGCGCTCTCGCTCGCATTGTCGAGGACATGGCCAGCGCCGCGCGCACTGCGGGAGTGCAGATCGTTACCGGCGACACCAAGGTCGTCGAAAAAGGGCGCGGCGACGGATGTTACGTGAATACGTCCGGCATTGGCCTCGTCAGAGAGGGAGTAAACGTGGGCCCGAGCCTGGCACGTGCGGGCGATTCCATCATCGTGAGCGGCACCATCGGCGATCACGGCATGGCCATCATGAGCGTGCGCGAAGGGCTGGAGTTTGAGACCACGATTCGCAGCGATACGGCAGCTCTGAATGGTCTGATCGAGAAGGCGCTGGACGCAGGCGGCGCGTCCGTCCACGTCATGCGCGACCCAACGCGCGGCGGAGTGGCTGCTTCGCTCAACGAGATTGCCGCGTCTTCCAATGTGGGCATAGTGATCGAAGAGCCCGCGACCCCTATACGCACCGAGGTGCGCTCGGCGTGCGAACTGCTCGGCCTGGACCCGTTCTATGTCGCCAACGAAGGCAAGGTGCTTATCTTCGCTGCGGCAGACCGCGCGCAAGCCGTCTTCGAAAGTGTGCAACGGCACCCGCTCGGCACGGACGCCGCGATCATTGGACAGGTGGTGGACCGGCATCAGGGGATGGTCATCGCCCACACTGGCATCGGAGCGACGCGCGTGATCGCCATGCCAATCGGCGAACAGCTACCGCGAATCTGCTGATCTTATGCCTGGTCAGGCATCGCAAACGGCGTGCGGACTCCGCTCACACCTGCTTGTGACATCTCTCCTAGTCCGGGTGCCCGAATCCTCAAATACTGGAGGGTAGGCGCGTTTGCGCTCCCGTGACCCAGCACGACTCAGTGAGCGCCGCGAAAGCCCAACACCGCGCATGGGCCTACGAAATTGCGCCCCTCAGGAGGCATCATGGCAATCACAAAACAAGAGGCACTTGAGTATCACGCCGGATCTCGTCCGGGCAAAATCGAGGTCGTTTCCACCAAACCGTGTTTTACGCAGCGCGATTTGAGCCTGGCCTATACGCCCGGCGTCGCCCAGCCTTGCCTGGAGATCGCCGATAACCCGAAAGATGTATTCAAATACACGAGCAAGGGCAATCTGGTCGCAGTGGTCACCAACGGGACTGCGGTCCTGGGACTGGGCGACATTGGGGCACTGGCCGGAAAGCCGGTGATGGAGGGCAAGGGTGTCCTGTTCAAAAGGTTCGCCGATATCGATGTCTTCGACATCGAGTTGAACACCCACGACTCCGACAAGATTATCGAGACCTGTCAATTGCTCGAGCCTACCTTCGGCGGCATCAACCTGGAGGACATCAAAGCTCCTGAATGCTTCTACATCGAGGAGACGCTCAAGAAAACGCTGAACATTCCCGTCTTTCACGACGACCAGCACGGGACAGCCATCATCTCCGGAGCTGCTCTGGTGAATGCGCTGGAACTGACAGGTAAGCGCATCGATCAGGTCAAGGTGGTTGTCAACGGGGCCGGGGCCTCGGGTATTGCCTGCGCGGAACACTATGTCAATCTCGGGGTGAAGCGCGAGAACATTACCCTGGTCGACACCAAAGGCGTTGTCTATAAGGGACGCAAGCGGGCATGAACCCCTACAAGGAACGCTTTGCGCACGAGACCAATATCCGCACCCTGGCAGAGGCGGCACGTGGCGCGGACGTGCTTCTGGGTCTCTCGGTGAAGGGGGCGTTCAGTCCCGAGATGATTGCGTCGCTGGCACCAAACCCGATTGTCTTCGCTATGGCCAACCCCGATCCTGAGATCACCTACGACGAAGCCAAGGCGGCGCGCGACGACATCATCATGGCCACCGGCCGGTCCGACTATCCCAATCAGGTAAACAACGTACTGGGATTTCCCGTTTATCTTTCGGGGGGCGCTCGACGTGCACGCCACCACCATCAATGAGCCGATGAAGCTGGCGGCCACGTACGCGCTCGCTGCCCTCGCCAAGGAAGACGTTCCCGACTCGGTCTGCCGCGCGTATGGCGTCAAGAGACTGCAGTTCGGCGTGGATTACATCATCCCCAAGCCGTTCGATTCCCGGGTGCTGGTATGGGAAGCCACAGCCGTTGCCAAAGCAGCCATGGAAACCGGAGTGGCCCAGAATCCCGTGGATCTGGATGAATACCGCGATCAACTGGAGAAACGGCTGGGCAAGTCGCACGAACTCATGCGCATCATGATTCATAAAGCGCAGGCGAATCCCAAGCGCGTCGTTTTTCCCGAAGGCACGCAGGAGAGGATTCTGCTGGCTTGCCACAGGTTGCTTGAAGAGAAGATCGCCGCACCGGTATTGCTGGGCCGCAATGCTGAGATTCGCCGGCTGGCGGACAACCTGGGTATCGCCCTCAATGGTGCCACCATCGTTGATCCCGAAACCTTCCCGCGGCGCGAAGAGTATGTGAACGAGCTATATCGGCTGCGGCAGCGGCGGGGTGTGACATATGCTTCGGCGCAAGAGCTGATTCTGGACGGCAATATCTTCGGTTCCATGATGGTGCGCATGGGCGACGCTGATGCTTTGGTTTCCGGCGTGACCCAAAACTATCCCGACACAATTCGGCCGGCGCTGCAGGTCATCGGGGTCCGCGAAGGTGTCCACCGGGTGAGCGGCATCATGCTGCTGGTGACCCGCAAAGGCGATCTGTTCTTCTTTGCCGACGCTACGGTCAACATCGAGCCGACGGCCGAGGACCTGGTTGAAATTGCCCTGTGCGCGGCCCAGGAAGCGAGGCGCTTCAATGTCGTGCCCAGAGTGGCGATGCTGTCGTTCTCGAACTTTGGGAGCACCCGGCATCCGCTCGCCGAAAAAATGCGCCGGGCGGCTGAACTGGCACGCTTCGCCGATCCGACCCTGATCGTCGATGGCGAGATGCAGGCCGACGTGGCGTTGAACGCCAAGCGGCTGGAGGAGGTTTTCCCCTTCACCGCGCTGAAGGGCGGAGCCAATGTTCTGATCTTCCCCGATCTGCAATCTTGCAACATTGCGGTGAGATTGCTGCCGCAATTGGGTGCTCGGAGAATTGTTGGGACCAATCCTCTCCGGCATGGCAAGACCGGTGCATCTGTTGCAGCGTGGCGTCGACGTGGATGACGTGGTCAACATCACGACCATTGCAGTCGTGGAGGCGCAGGACACAGCCCTGCTCACGACGAAGCCGGAGAGCGTCACGGTAGCCCCCACGACCGCCTAGCGCGCGAGTAAGAGTACCGCGCCCGTGGGAGCTGCGGCTGGCGGAAGGGGCTAGGCCGCTAAGCGGGGGCCTTCAACAGGCGGTTCACTTCGGCTTGCAGCTCCTCGAAGGGACGGTCAGGACCGGGCGCCGGTTGCAGGTTGCCCTCGCGATCAATCACGAATGTTGCCGGATAACGCGCGATGTCGCGATACAGACTGGGCACTTGTCCATTCGTGGTTAGCAGCGGGTAGGTGACGGGCACCAGTTGCCGAAATTGCCGTTGCAAGTCGGCGTCTTCACTGGAGATGCCGAAGACCATAAGCCCATGGTCTTTGTCTTCCTCGTACAGGCGATTCAGCGCCGGCATCTCTGCGCGGCAGGGCGCGCACCAGGTCGCCCAGATATTCACCACCACCACCAGTCCCTTGTGGTCGGCCAGCCGCTGCTCGTGTCCGTCAATATCCATGAGTGTCGAAGACAGGTGCCGTCACATCGCGCAACGCCATGTTCCGCACCTGCTGTGAGCGGTGGATGCCGTCACGGATCGGCCTCCAGGTCAGGAAAAGTGAGAGCGCTGCCACCACCAGCCCTATCTTCACGACCATCGGAGTCCCGTTCGGCGCCGTTTCCGCGGACCGCGAATCGGAACGCTGTTGGCGCCTCTTTTCAGATCTCGAAGTCGCCTCCGGCTGCCGGCGTTGTCTCCAATAGATCCACGCCAGGGCCACGGTCGCAAAAAACGGTATGGTCATTGCTAGCGTGGACACGGCAAGGCGAAAGAACCAATCTTTGTCCCGATCGTTGCTGGCCTGCGTCAGGGTTGTGTAAACCAGCGAATAAAGGCGTAGCGCCAACACCGGCGAAAGGAGGCCAACAATCAGCGCCAGATAACTTGCGAGCTTTGCCATGCGGGACAGCACCTCTGGAAATCGACACTATAGAGACTTTGACGTCCAGCCCGCAAGATCGGGGGTTTGAGGCCGACAGCCATGTGTGAGCAACGTCACTCACCCCGGTAATTTTCGTCACAGGTGTCCGTAACCTGGCGACTTATCCTTCTCCCACGCCCGAAATCGCTGAATGAAGAGGTGTGCGCGTGAAGCATTTGAAACTCTCTCTCCTCGTAGTTCTCTTCTTTCTGGCTACATCAGTGGTAGCCCAACAGACAATCAGCATCGGGTTCACAGTTTCGAAGACCGGTGCCTTCAATGTAGATTCGCTCGAACAGTACCGGGGATTCGAGCTATGGCGCGACCAGACCAATGCTGCCGGCGGCATCAAGGCTGGCGGCAAGAGCTACAAGATCCAGCTTGTGAGCTATGACGACGAGTCGAACTCCAAGCGCGTGCAGCAGCTCTACACGCGAATGATCCTGCAGGACAAGGCCGACTTCCTGTTCAGCCCGTACTCCTCAAGCCTGACAGCAACCGCGGCCGTGGTCACGGAGCAGTATGGCAAGATCATGCTCACCAGCGGGGCAGCGGAAGAGAAGACATACAAGCTGGGAAACCATTACCTGTACCAGATGTTCGCTCCCGCTTCGCAATACCTGACGGCGGCCGTCGATGCCCTCAAGACCAAAGATCCCAAGGCACCCATAGCCTTCGTCTATGAAGATGCTTCCTTTTCCAACGCTGTAGTCACTCCCGCGAAGCCTTATGCGCAACAGCAAGGCTTCAACGTGGTTTTCAGCGAAGGCTACGCGCCAAACACTACGGACTTCAGCGCGATAATTGACAAGGTCATCTCCTCCAAGGCTACGGTCTTGCTGGGTGGCGGCCACTACGCAGATGGGTCCACGCTCGCCCGCCAGCTTCAGGGACACAAAGTTCCGCTCAAGATGGTTGCCTTGTTGGTTGCGCCGGATAGTCCGCAGTGGACGGAGCTGGGCGACGCGGGCATTGGCGTAATCGTTCCCTCGCAGTGGGAACCGCAAACGAAATTTGCGGTGCAGTACGGCCCCAAGGGAGATGATTTCGCGAAAGCTTACAGCGCGCGTTACGGCACGCCGCCGAGCTATGAATCGGCAGGAGGCTACGCCTGCGGCTTGATTCTGCAGCGCGCCATCGAGCAGGCCGGCATGATCGACACGGCCAAGGTGGCCGCCGCCATGAACAACACGGACATCACCACTTTCTACGGAAAAACGAAATTCGCCACCGATCCTGGTTCGCACGGCCTTCAGATCGGGCACGCCATGGTGTTGGCGCAGTGGCAGAAGGACAAGTCCGGAAAGCCGGTGAAAGAAGTCGTGTGGCCGCCGGCTGCCAAGAGCGCCAACTTGAAGTATCCCATGCGGTAGCGGTCTGCCCTTGCGGCACTGAAGAATGCAGGTGAACGATGTCGGGAATCCTCGCGTCCATGATTGACGGTTTGCTGGTGGGTGCTGTGTACGGGCTCGCCGCCATGGGGCTCAGCCTCATCTGGGGTGTGATGGATGTTATCAACCTCACCCATGGGGCCATGATCGCGCTGGGCATGTTTGGCATGTATCTGCTGTTCGGCCTCACCGCCCTCAACCCCTATGTGTTACTGCTACCGCTGATTGCCATCGGGCTTCTGCTGGGGATATTCATCTATTGGCTCGCGGTGCACTGGGTGGTGGGCCGTTCGCAGCTCATGAGCCTGCTGTCCACGTTCGCCGTCAACATGATGGTGATCGGGATCGGCACGGCCCTGTGGAGCACCAGCCCGTACAACGTCAACTTCTCGTTGAAGGGCATAACCCTGGGAGCCTACACGTTCACCGGCAATCACATTGCGGCCGCTTTCTCAGCGGTGGTCATGGCCTTGGCGCTGGAGCTGTTTTTGTACCGTACTCGACCGGGGAAGGCGATCCGTGCGGTGGCTGACAATCGCGACGCTGCCGAACTGATGGGGATATCGTCGACTGCGGTGTTGGCGGTTGCGTTCGGTATCGGCATCGCGTTGGCCGTAGGCTCCGGCGCCCTGGTGTCGACGCTGTTTCCCTTCACGATCCTTTCCGGCGCTGTATATCAACTGAAGAGCTTCGTTGTGACGGTCCTGGCCGGTCTTGGGAAGCCGCTGGGAGCACTCGGCGCCGGGGTTGCGCTTGGCCTGCTGGAAGGCGCGGTCACTCCGTTCATGCCGGTGAGCTGGATTCCGCTGATCGAGTTCGGCCTGTTCGTCGTGGCGCTCATCCTGTTCCCGCGCGGCATCTTTGCGAGGAAGACAGCATGATCTTCCTGCGGCCGACGTTCTGGATCACGCTGTTGCTCGCCGCCCTTTTTATCTATTTCCCGCTGCGCAGCAACGACGCGGCGTTGCGGGAAGACCTGATCCTGGTGGCGATAGCCATCATTCTGGTCAGCAACCTGAACCTGATGATCGGATACACCGGGTACGTCAATTTCGGGCACATCGTTTTTTATGGCTTGGGCGGCTACGTGGGCTTGTACCTCGTGACCGCCCGCGGCTGGCACTTGCCGTGGGCTGCGCTGACGGCCGGAGTTGTCGTGAGCTTCCTCGCGCTGCTGTTTGGATTGGGTATCCTTCGTCTTCGTGGTGCATATTTCGCGCTCGCTACGGTTGGAATCCTGGTTGCGGTGAACGCCTTCGTATCCAACTTCGATCCCTGGGGCCGTTCCACGGGACTCTATCTGTCGTTTGAGTCCTACGCGCCTTTTGGTGGGGCGATGCGCGCGTTGTGGATCACGTACTATCTGGTCATCGCGGTGATGGTGCTCTCGATGCTGCTCAGCCTGGCTATTAAGCGCTCGAAATTCGGCCTGGGACTGTTCGCCATCCGTGAAGACGAGGACGCGGCGTGCGTCTTGGGCATCAACACGACCGTGTACAAGGCCATCATTTACAGCGTGTCGGCATTTCTTCCGGCCGTTGCCGGCGCGCTCATGTTCTTCAAGAACGCCATGATCGATCCTTCCATCGCATTTGAATACATGCTTTCCATCGAGGGCATCGTCATGCTGATGCTGGGTGGCCAGGGCACGGTGCTGGGCGCCGCGTTAGGCGCGGGATTGTATGAATGGCTTCGCTCATACTTGCTTACCTCTCCCCGATTGTCGAACTTTCACCTGGTTATAGCGGGAGGCCTGCTGCTGGTGGTGGTGCTGTTCGCTTCGGGTGGGCTGATTGGATGGCTGTATAAGTTCGTGCCGCGTTCGCAGAAGGTGATCGAATGAGCGAATTGCTGGAAGTACACGGCGTAAGCAAGCGGTTCGGCGGATTACACGCGGTGTCGAACGTCAGCTTCAGCATTCGCAAAGGGGAGATCCTTGGCCTGATCGGCCCCAATGGGGCGGGCAAAACGACGCTATTCAACATCGTCAATGGAGTTTACAAGCCCGACACCGGCACCATCACCTTTGCAGGAAAGAACATTACCGGCCTGGCTCCGAACAAAGTTGTGAAGATGGGACTCGCGCGCACACACCAGCTCGTAAAACCGCTGAACGGCATGAGCGTGCTGGACAACGTGACCGTCGGCGCCTGCTTTGGACGCGAGTCGCTGGGGCTGCGCGCTGCGCGGGAAACCGCCCGCGAGGTATTGAAACGAGTGGGACTTGGTGAGCGCGCCGACAGTTCCGCGCGCAGCCTCACTCTTGCGGCCAAGAAGCGGCTTGAGGTCGCCCGCGCTTTGGCTGCGAAGCCGACCTTGTTGCTCCTGGACGAGGTGCTGGCCGGACTGAATCCTACCGAAGTCGCGCAGATGATCGACCTGCTTCGCAAGATTCGCGACAGCGGAGTTGCGGTGTTCATGATTGAGCACGTGATGCAGGCGATAATGAAGCTCTCCGATCGCATCGTCGTCCTCAACTTCGGGCAAAAGCTAGCGGAAGGAAGTCCCTTGGAAATCGCCGGCGATCCGCAAGTGATCGAGGCTTACCTCGGAGATGAGGATATCGCCGAGAAATTAATGGAGAAGAACTGATGCCGGCGCTGCTACAGGTCGACAACGTCAGCTCGGGCTATGGCGAGGTGCAGGTACTGTGGAACCTGAGCCTGCAAGTACAGCAAGGCAAAATGACGACCATCGTGGGCGCAAATGGCGCCGGGAAGTCAACTACGTTGCGAACCATCATGGGCGCCGTGCGGACGTGGAAGGGCCGGATTCTGCTGGAAGGAAGCGACGTCACCAAGCTGCCCCCGAACGCCAAGGCCAAGCGCGGCATGGTGCTGGTGCCTGAAGGGCGGCAGCTCTTCCCCGATATGACGGTCGAAGAAAATCTGGAAATGGGCGCCTATTCGCGTCGCGCACGCAAGCACCGCAAAGAGAACCTGGACCGGGTGTACCAGCTCTTTCCCCGGCTCCACGAGCGGCGGAAGCAGAATTCGGCAACCCTTTCCGGCGGCGAACAGCAGATGGTGGCCATGGGCCGCGGCTTGATGCAAGAACCCGTGGTGCTCATGATCGACGAACTCTCACTCGGGCTATCGCCATTGCTTGCACAACAGCTCTTCCTCACTCTCAAGAAACTTCGCGAGCAAGGCCTGACCATCGTCCTGGTCGAACAGAATGTTCACCTGGCGCTGGCGTTGAGCGACTACACGTATGTTCTAGCCGAAGGACGCCTCAGCGTGGAAGGCAAGTCGCAGGACGTCGCCAACATGGAAGAGGTGCGGCGGGCATATCTCGGCCTGTGAATCTGTTGCAACCGTGAACCATGGTGTCCTTCAGTACTCTCCTGCCAGTCTCTCCATCTCCAGCTCTGCCAACAGACTTTCAAGATCGCTGTAAATCGTCGCCACGGCCATGGTGCGTCCGGCGCGCTGGTAGCTTACTGAGCAGTTCCTGTAGTGGGCGAACCGTCTGATCGTGCTCTCTAACTGGGCGTGGGTACTCCTGACTGCCTGGCATGCGATGCGGGTGGACCGACAACGAAATCTAGGCTGAAAGCGGCCGGGCTGAACCCGATGAAGGCTTCATCGGTCCCCCTTCAGAACTGCAGTTTCAGCAGAAACTGGAACTGACGCGGTGTACCTGTTCCTATCGGCGTTGTATTCAAAGGCAGATAAATCCTGCCGAAGTCGGAAGCCGAAATGAGGCCATCCGGGTTAGCAAACTGCGCTCGGTTGGCAATGTTGAACACCTCAGCCCGGAACTGGAGCCCTACCTGTTCTGTGATAGGGAAACGCCGGGAAAGCGCCCAATCCGATTGCCAGAACCCAGGACCTCGCAAGTAATTGCGCGGTACATCGCCGAATCCTGCGGGGCAGAGGCCACCTGGATACAGCGGGTCCTTCGTCCCGGGGGTGCAGAAAGCCGCGGCATTGAGAGTCCCGCCAGCCAAATACAGCGGCTGGCCGGGAACTAAATTGGGACGCTGCTCATTGGTGTTTCCGTCCGGGCCGGTACCGCTCGTCGTTAGGTTCACCGGGAAGCCCGAACGGGCGATCAAGACACTGCTGATCTGCCAGTGACTGAAAACCGCCCTTTCGAAACCGTTGCCCGAGAGATACGACTGGCCGGCCCCAAAAGGAAGCTCATAGATGAAGTTTAGGTTGAAGACCTGGCGGGCGTCGAAAGCGCTGCTAGCGCGCTCCCCAAACCCTGCCGCTCCCGGAGGAAAGCAGGAAACATTCTGCGGCTGGATGGAGTCGCCGTCGCCGCTGCCATTGGAATCGTCGTCGATGCTATGGGACCAGGTGTAATTGGCCGAAACCAGCAAACCGCGAGAAAAGGAACGCTTGATCGACAGCGCCAGGGCGTTATACGAGCTGTTGGCGATCCTGCCTCGCCAGGGGATCTGCGAGAACTGCGGGTAAGGACGCAGGCCGGTGAGCGGGTTGATGACGTTGACGTAGGATTCCGTCAGCAGATCGGTGCCTTTGCTGCCGACATACGCCATGTTGAAGGTGAAATTGTAGGGCATCGTTTGCTCAAAGGAAGCCCCCCACTGAGTCACGTACGTGTCTGGGCGGTTCCGCGCTTCTGCGTTCGGTGACTGCGTGCCGGTCTGACAGACCGGAGAGCCTGTCGAGTTTAGAACCAGGGGGTAGCTAAGTCCTGGGCAATTCTTCGAGGTGAGCGCATAGCTTAAGATCTCGTTCTTATCGGGGATGTTCTGATCGTCTAATTGGCCGTCCTCGTGATAAATACCAAAGCCGGCGCGAATAACGGTCTTTCCCTCGTATTTGGCTGGGGCCCAGGCGAAGGAGATACGCGGATCGAAATCCAGATAATTGGGCGTACCGAAGCTCGCGCCTACGCCGCAATAGCCTTGCGGCCCGCAGGTGACGAAATCAAACGGATTCCCACGGCCCTGTACCTCATGAAAAACATTGAAAAAGCTGTAGCGCAGTCCCAAATTCAGCGTGAAAGTCGGTTTCCACTTGAACTCATCCTGGATATAACCAAAAAACTGCGTCTTGCGCAGGCCGTTCACGGGATATTCGCCCGTGACACTGGCCTTGTAGGAGTTGTTGGCCACAAATGCGGCCAGGGAGTTGTAGCTGATCGTGCCATAGGCACTGCTGCCCTGGTTCATCTGTACGCGGCGGACCTCGATTCCGGCCTTGATTACGTTTCTTCCCTTGACTGAAGTTACGTCGCCAAGCCAGGAAAACGTATTGCCCACACCGGTGCTGAGACGGCCGTTATTCAAGGAAGTGAGCCCCGCTACTGAGATCGCATACAGCTGTCCGGTCGGATTGAAGTATTGGGTGTTGCCTGTGCTGCGGTTGAAACCAAACTTGAAGTCGGCGAGTATCGTCGGAGAAAAAGCGTGCGTCAGGGCGATAACGCTATTGACCGGATAGGAAGTAAGCTCTTCGGTTTCGTTGAGATATTGCCCAGAGCTTGGGGAATACGGGAGATGGTAGTCGGCTTGGTCGATATTGGCCCGCCAGAAGAGATTGGTCGCGTCGGAAAAGTTATAGTCCACGCGGAACATCCCCGAGTTTTCCTGGCCCACTTGGTTGCCCTCGCCAACGTATTGAGAAACGTCAGGGTTACTTGTAGCGATCGGCCCTATCGGATAGCCCTTGATTACGGGCGCAAGTTCGGGCGACTTCGCCAGCACTTGCGAACGAAAGGCGTCGCTGGGTACATAACCGATAAGAGTCTGACCGAGGTCTTGCTGGTAACCTTCGTAGGCGATAAAGAAAAAGGCCTTATTTCGAATGATGGGTCCGCCCAAAGACCCGCCGTACTGATTCAAGTGGAAGGGCGGCTGGTGTCCCGGGTTCAACGAGTCAATCGGATCGGTGGCATCGAAAGCGCTGTTCCGTAGAAAGTCGTAGGCATCCCCATGGAACTGATTGGTGCCTGAAGTCGAGGCTGCGCCCACTTGGCCTCCTCCCGTGGCGGCGGTCTGTGCCGTTCCCAGGATGGGGTCGACCCGGATCTCCTCGATGGTATCGAGCGGAATGGACGCGCGCACGTAATAGAGCTGGGACTGATTGATAATGTAGGTCGCATCCACGCCATCATAGGTGTAGCTGTTATCGTCACGGCCCCTGCCGGCGTAGCGAATCGAGCGCTGGTTACCCGCGCCGGGTCCGCCAGCGGTGTCAATCGCGGTTGGAACCAGGGCGGTCAAGGTGGCCGGATTCTGCCCGTTCAGCGGGAGTTCTTGAGCCTGGATGCGTGCAATGCCAGTGTTTAACGTATTGTTCGTCTGATCCACTGATACTGGAATGGCCAAGACTTCCACTTGCTGTGTGGGACCAGCTATCTTCATCGTTACGTTGAGCGTCCGAGTTGCTCCCAGCTTCTGCACCACGTCGTCAAACCGCAGCGACCGGAATTCGGCTTTGTCAAAGGTGACGGTGTAGTTTCCAACCGGCAGTTTAGGAAAGTAGTAGGCTCCATCGGTGGAAGTTGTGGCCACGCGCTTTAGATTTGTAGCACTGTCCAGGGCCACAATCTGTACGCCGGGAATCGGACGTCCAGTGCCATCGGTCACCGTGCCCGTGAGGTCCGAAAAAGCAAATTGACCATACGCGGGTGTTAAGAAAGCCATCGCAAAACATAAAGAGCAGCAGGCGAGTAGGACTTTCCCAGTTGTGGTCATAACGCCTCTGAAGTATCACCACGAGAACTAAAAGCTGTACAGTGCCTGAACCGGGCAGATCGCTTATGTTTGCTGGCAGTCGACGTATTGATACCCAGTGCCAAGCACTTCAGCTTCCGGGCCGACTGCCGCGGTGTCGCAGTGCTGCCCCCAGCCAAGTGCAGGGAACGCTGACCTCAGCACCTCGACTGTGCCAGAAACAAAAAGGGAGAATGGGCCGCTCCCAAACGGCCCTTTTTCCCTCCAAAGGAACATCTGCTATGCGGTTTCATGTGGATACTAAAGCCGTGGTTGTTAAGAGAGATTCGCGCAAGGGTGAAGGATTCATGAAAAGCCCCCTATCGGCGATAGGAGGACGGGATTTATTGCATCGTTTTCGACGCATTTTAAAAGTTGAGAAATCCTCCAGAATCGCCATTGACGCGAGCCTTATGGGATTCTAAAGTTGCTTACGCCAGGTCGCCGAAATGGACCACACCAATCCTTCAGCAGCGCCGCTAGGTCCGCTTGAGCGACAGATCCACCGCGCTGTTCGGGAACGAGGTACGGCGACCGTCCGTGAGGTTCTACAGGACAAGGACATCTGGCAGCGGTACAACACTGTGTTGACGACCATGGACCGCTTGTTTCGGAAGGGTCTCCTCAGTCGAGTTCTGGAAGGCAAGGCATTTCGTTATCAGGTGCGGTGTAGCCTGGAGGAGTTCGATCGCGATACCACGGTGACCGGTCTTCGGCAGTTGCTGCGCTCCGACCAGGCGTCCTTGCATCTCTCTTACTTCGTGGAGGCGGTGGGCGCAGAGGACGAAAAGCTGCTCGATGAATTGCAGGCCCTGGTGGAGCACCAACGGGCAGAACTCCAGCTTAAGAAGGGTGAGAAGTAGCCATGTTTGCAGCGCGTGGCGTCATCGTTTGCCTGGCCCTCTTCGCGGTGATGTATGGAACCCTGTCGTGTCTGGTTGGAGCGGCATGGTCGGCCAGGCAGCGTCTACATCGAAGACAGGCTTCGAGTAGCCCCAGCGTACTCTTTGGAATCAGGATTCTACCTTTCGCGGTTTCTGCTCTTTTCGCAGTTTTCTTCACGTTGCCATCTTTCTGGCTGATGGAGCGTAGATCGCTCGACGAAGACGTGACTACTTTCTTGCTTGCTGCCTGCGCACTGGGCCTGTTGAGCGTGGGCTTCGTGCGCGCGCTGAGGGCGGCGAGGCTGACGAAACGCGCGGTCGTGCAATGGCTAAGCAGATCGGGCGACGGTAGCGGAGCGGCCCCCTTTACGTTGAATTCTGCAGCCGGCGCACCGGCTTTGATGCTCATCGGCGTTTGCCGTCCCAAAGTAATGGTCTCAGACATGGCCGCTGCTCTGCTGAGTGAAAACGAATTGCGGGTCGCCGTTCGCCATGAGTTAGGGCACAAGCGCTCATGGGATAACCTGAAGAAGCTCCTGATGAACGCAATTCCATTTCCCGGAATGAGCGGCATCGAACGAGCCTGGCGCGAAGCGGCTGAGCTGGCGGCAGATGATTCCGCCGTTGAAACCCGGCAGGATGCGCTGGATCTCGCAACCGCCCTCCTCAAGCTTTCCCGGTCGGCTAACCGTTGGACCGAGCCTGAAATTGCAAGCGCGCTTGTGTGTGGCTCATCGGCGGTCGCCATGCGCGTACAGCGCTTGCTTCATTGGCGCACAAGTGCCCGCTTTCCCCGGACGTGGCCTTGGTTTTTTGTGCTCCTGCTCATCGCTACCGCGATCGTGAGCAACTACGGTACCGCACTGCTGATGACCCACCGGCTCACGGAACTTCTGGTCCCGTAGACGAGCTTCCCCTTTGAGGGCCGTTTTCGAGTTTCGTCCTATGGAACTCAGCCTGTTTTCCGCGTCCTCTGGGCCGAAGCGTTTGTCTGAGAACTGCCGTCCTGGAAGAGTTGGGTGAGGTTGGCCTAAGCGGTTGAGTGCCCTTAGGATGCGCGGCGGTGTCGGCGGCAACGATTTGAACTCCAAGTAGTGTCTTAACGCCGAGCCGGATGGTTGGGGTCGGTGAACTCCATCAACTCAATGGGTGCGCCGTTTTCGACGATGAAGGCGACGCGCACGCCGTCGGAGGGGCTGTTCGGCGCGATCAGAATTTCCCGGCCTGCCAGCTCGGATGCAAGGTCACTCACCTCAAAAGCAACATGTGGCACTTGGCGGACCAACTCAGGAACCGGTGCGTCCGCTTCGAACCGCATCCATTCGACGCCAAACTCGCTGTTTTCGTGTCCAACAATAAAGATCTTGAGATGCTCGAGGTGGCGCTCTCCCGGTCTCGGCTGGCTGGTAGGAATTCCAATGTGGTGATATCGACGCATTTTCTCGCCTCCGTTCCCGAATAGCACGAATTCTACGGGATCATGCTGCGTCGAGGGAAAGGAAACGCGACCGATTTGGGTAACAGGCTGAGCGGCAACAATGCGGTATGAACTCCGGCCGCACCGTGTTTGCCGATTTGATCGAGCATCTAACCCACAAGGAGTTTCACAAATGCGTGGCCTCCATCGTGGAGACCGTTTCCCGAAGAAGCTAAGATCTGCTGCGCTTGCGGGCTCTGGAATCGACGTGGTTAGCGACCGGCCCTAGGCACACCTACCTCGAGAAATGTGGAAGCTGAAACCGCTCCGCCGGCCAGGTTCGACCAGCGGAGCAGTTAGGTTTAGACCTAATCGTTGTCCTTGGGAGCATTGCTGCCGACCAGCGCAACCGCCATCTGGTACAGCTGGGCCTGCTCCTTCTTGTAGGAGGCCGTATTCAGCTTGTGCTGCTTGGCGGCCTGGTTGTGCAGATCGTCGGCTTCCATCGACAGACGTCCGAGCTGGCCAAGACGGTGGCTGTCGCGGTCAGGAGCCGAGGTGTCCAGCTTGCCCACCAGCGACCAGATCTTCTTGCCCTCGGGGCTGGGCTGATACTTCAAGCCGCTAAGGAAGTCCCACTTGATATCGGCAGAGGTAATGCCGTTGTAGGTGGGCTGGAAGAAGTCGCGCAGGTCAGTCGCCATCAGGTCGCCCAGGTTATTCGGCGGCAGACCCAGCAGCAGTTCTTCGGTCTTCACGATGGAAGCTGAGTTGTAGTGGCGGGTGGAAGAGTAACCCGGCTTGGCAAAGGGTCCCATCACCACTACCGGAGTGCGGTGCGGGTGAATGTGATCCAGTGTCGACTGCGCATCATCGCGGGTGTTAATGATGGCAACGCCGGTATTCGTGTCCTTGTCGTAATAGACGGGGCTCTCCATGATGTGCTTGACGACCATGCCAAGAGCCACATCGCCGTCAGCTACCTGCTGAACATTGCTGGCCGAACCGAAGACCTGACTATCGTTCGGAGCCTGCCGGCTGCCGGTGTGCTCGTTCGGCAGGTACAGGTAAATGAAGGTTGGCAGAGTGTTCTGGGCGATCATGCGATCGAAGTCCTGGATGAACTCCTGCGCACGGCGCTGGTCCGAGATGTTGAAGTTATAACCCGGATAGTTCATGTCAAGGCGCGGCTTCGCCATTGGCGTTCTTGCCGCCGACGATGGCCAGGCCGGGCAGCGTCATGAAGAACGTCTGGCCCACGCCGCCGTTCACCGGAGTGGTGACGTCGCCCAGATTAACCAGCGGCTGCGTGATGTGGAAGTTGTCGGCCTGAAGCTGAGGAGCGCCGTCATTTCCGCTCGGCGGATCGTTCAGCGTGGTCGGCTGGTTGGTGCCGGTGTCGCTGCCCAGAATGCGGGCGGCCTCAAGGCCATACAGCTTGAAGCTGACTCCGTTGCGCGCAGCGTTGTTGTAGATGTAGCCGGTTTCCGGATAATCCTCGGGCTCGAAGTTCTTGTTCACCAGAAGGCCGCGGCCCGACTTCACCAGCAGCGTCTTCTCCGTATAGTCACTAGCCATACCGGAAGCACAGAACTGGTGTCCGGCATCGCTTTCTTCCGAGTCAGAGTAGTAGTTGACACCCGCAGCAAACTTGATGGCAAGCTGCTGCAGGTTCAGGTCCACGCCGGTGTACTGGCCGTTGTAGTAGTAGCTGCCGTCGGCCTTGTTGTAAGTCAGGCTGGCGAACTTGCCGAAACGCCGCCGGCAGGCTGCCCAGCATGGAATCGAAGGTTTTGTTCTCCTGCAGGATGAAGATCACGTGCTTCACCCGGGCTGAAGGACCACCGCCGATCGGAACCACCGACGTGTCAGCTGTCTCGATGGTCTTGTAGTTGTTCGCCGGAACGGTGGTCAGGTCGAGGTTGTAGTTGGTCAGATCGAGCTTCTGCACCGATCCGAAGATATAGTTGCTATCGGTCTGCGGGGTCGAAATCAAGCCCGTTGGCGGCTGCGGTACTGGGGCAGCCTGCGTGTTGGTGTTCGGATTGACGTCTTCGCCTACACCCTTAGCGTTGGCAATGAAGAGCGTGTTGTTGTCGGAGCTAAGCGTGACCGCGGTCGGATACCAATCGGTCGGGATCCGGCCGAGCAACACTGGGTTCAGCCGGTCGTGGAGTCCAGCACGGCAACGCGAGTTGATGCCGGCTTCGGCGATGTACACGCGCTTGTAGTCAGGACGAAACAGTGATCGCGTTGGGCTGCGCGCCGTGCGTCGGCTTGCCCGGGAAGAGCGACAGGTCGACGGTGTTTAGCGCGTGGCCCGTGTCGGCATCGACCAGGCTAACACCGTCACTGTTGGTCAGACGTAACGTACAGGATGTTGCGCGGTGAATCGCCCGGCGTACGCAGCAGTGCTCACTGCCGATGGGATGCGTGTCGCCGACGAAGTTGCTGGTCATCCAGCGGATGGCCTTGATAGACCGAGCCCTGGAGGGCCAACTGAGCAGCCGTCGCCGTCCGGGCGCCGAAAGGAGGGAAACCGAAGAGGTCTTCGGATTGTTACCGGTCGTGTTGGTAACCGGAACGAAGAAGCCATACGGCTGGTTGCCGGTGTTGCCGATGTTGCTCAACTGGCCCTGTCCGTTGTAAGCGGGGTTTTGGAACTGGTACGACGGTTACGCCCCAGTTCGATACCGCGACCTTGGTGCCGTCGGTACTGACGGTAACGGCGTAGGGAAAGTATCCAACCGCGACCTGTTTAACCACCGTCTGGGCTGCGGTGTCGATCACCGCGACACTGTTGTCTCCGTTGCAAGCCACATACAGATACTTGCCGTCCGGGCTTAGAGCCGAGCCGGCGGGGAAAGTAATCTGCGCGCCGCCGGTGCGGGCAAAGCCGGTCGGAATGGGCGGCTTGAAGCCATTGCCCTGCACGGTGTTCCAGTAAGGATCGGGTACGTAGTTGGAGACGTAGCCGGCGGTGGAAGGAGTGATCGGGCTGATGGGGATCGTCGGGCCAGCGGTGATCGAGCCATTGGCCTGCACGGTGTAGAGCAGAACCTGATTAGCCGGGCCGCCGGAAGCCCAGACCGTATACGGGCCGCTTCCTGTGGCCTGAATGCCGACGAAGAATTTGCCGGTGGTGATCTGGGATACGACGCTCATGGTGGAGGTGTCGATTACGTTGAGCGAATATCCGCCGACGTTCTTGCTGTTCTGGAACGACTGGTAGCCGCCTTCGCGCTCATCGTCGTTGCTGGTGATGAGGTACTTGCCATCCGGCGTCAGCACCATGCCCAGCGGGTTCATACCCGTCTGCACTACGGTGCCGGCAGGGGTCAACTTGCGGCCATTCGGGGTAACACCTGCAAAATAGCTTCCGAATTTGTTGGGACCTGCAAACAACTCGGCACCGGCATAGGGACCGGTTTCCGAGGTGTTGTAAACGGGCGCGACCACCAATCCCCAGTTGCTGTTATCCCACTGGGAGAAGGCCGGCGTCGCCGCAGCAAGGAGCAAAAGCAGGGTCAGCGCTGACATGAGCGCCAGGCCTTTTGGATGCAACCGCATCTTCATGACATTCCTCCGGAAAACCTCAGTTGAGTTGCGATTAGGTAATCAAGTAAGTGAGCGGACGAGGCGACTTGCGTGCTTGGGAGAGAACGCTAGCGCTTCGCTTACTGCCAATTCAATTCGACAACCTGGATACACTCACGCAGCGGCCCTGGGCGCCCGGCCAGAATGCGTAGGCTGCTGAGACACACTTTCTCTCGCCAATATCAAAGCGGAAGAACATGGCTGGTTGATGAATCTGTCGAGAACCTTCTGTTAAATGCAAAAGAAGACTGAACTTCGGAAAGCAACACTTTTCGCCACAGGAGAAAAAAGGCCGCCCCGTTTCGAGGCGGCCATTACAGGGTGGATGGCCTACTTGCCGCCGTGACCGGGCCGAAGGTCGTCATCCGCATCATGGTCCACGATGCCGGCACTATGGCGGACCGCCGGCAGGGGAGCGTCGGGGCCTCTCACGGCGTGCCACAGGACCTCGTTCAACTTCGCCGAGTCCACACTGTCAGGAACGTCGAAGTTCATTTTGGACGACTCGACTGCCCACTTGTGCATGGGGTTGCTGGCCAGCTCAAGGTCGGCACTTCCCTTCTGGCACATGATGTTCTGTGCCGCAGGAGTGGCATTATAGACAGCACTGTTGTTTGGAGCGGTGTCAAACGGCGCCACGATGGGAGTGGCATTCGCGTCGTACTGGTTGAGCGGGGTTACACCAAGCAGCATCTCGATGGTCTTGAGAATGCTGGCGGTGTTGTAGAAGGTGTGGTCAACGAATCCCTGTTTGATATAGGGGCTGATCACATAAGCGGTCGAGCGATGAACATCGACGTGGTCAGGACCGTCCTGGGCGTCATCCTCGATCACGAAGAAAACGGTGTTCTGCCAGAGCGGAGTCTTGCTCACGATGTCAACCAGCTGTCCCACGCCGTAGTCGTTGTCAGCCACCTCCGCCTGGGGAGTGAAATTGCCGGTGCTCAGACCCTGCGTGTGATCATGCATCACGCGCAGAGTGATGAAGTTGGGAACCGTATTGCCGGTCGGATCCTGGGCGAGATACTCGTTCAGCTCGCGACGGAATTCCGAAACGCGGCTCGGCATGTTGTAGTGTCCATACGTCGCCGTGCTGTATGGGCAGCCGTAGTTCATCGGAGCTTCACTGTCGGCATAGGTAGCGTCATAACGCCGGAAGTCATAGTCGCTAATGCCGCCCGTATCGTGGCCGGCAGGCAGTAAGCCGCCATCCGCCGGGAAGTTATCGGGAATTACCACTTCATTGTTCAGGGTAACGCCGAAGGTGTAGAAGAACCCATAGTTACGGTAAGTCAGCTTGGCGGCCCGGGCAGCGTCCCAGATGTGTCCGCTGGGCGGAACGTTCACATCCGGAATCGCCGGCGCGCCGTTGGGGAAATACTGCGAGAGCTGCTGGCCATATGGATCCAGAGCCGGGAAGCCGCCGCCGGGGTAGCCGTTGTCCTGGCCTTCGAAGTCGTACTCTCGACCGCGATTGCTGTAGTTGTAAGGCAGGTTCTTGATGTTGTACTCGGTGCCGATCGCTGACGTGCTCCACGGCCAGCCATCGCCGCTGGCTTCGCTGATGTCGTAGAAGTTGTCGAGCAGGACAAAGCGGGTAGCCAAGGCGTGCTGATTGGGGGTGTTGGCCTGGCCAAACAACACCAGTTGAGGATCTCCGTTGCCCTGCGGGATGTCGCCCAGAACCTGATCGTAGGTACGGTTTTCCTTGATGATGTAGATCACGTGCTTGATTTTGCCGGACTTCAAGCCGATACCGTTGAGCCGGTTATCGTACGGACCCTGATTGGCGGTTACATTGGCCGCGCCATTGTTCGCATACACCTGACGAGTGTAGGTTGCGAGCTGGTTTGAATCCGGTACGGTAATCGAATCCGCGGTGCCGGGGATCAGGTTCAGGTCATAACAAGGATTGTCGTTGAACTGCCACTGGACGTAGCACGGGTTGGGCGTGAACGGGGTGACGCCCTTGGCGTTCGTCACCAGAAGCTGCTTGTTGTCGTTGCTGGGCTGTACCGCCGTCGGGATACCAACCGGTGGGGATGTAGCCTTGCAGCGTCAGGTTGTTTCCATCGATACCGAGCACTGCGATGGCATTCAGATCAGCCATGGCGGCGTACATCGTCTTGCCATCTGCCGTAATGCTCATCTGCAACGGCGTCGCGCCCAGGAAGTTCTGCAGTTGACCCGGCACAGTAAACTTCAGCGTGCTTACGACGGTGTCGTTGTTGGTGGAGATTACGTCGATGCTGTCAGCGTGGCCAACCGCGACGTAAAGCAGCGACTGCGATTGGTTGAAGGTGAGGCCCGTCGGGTGTGAACCCACGTTAAGCGTCGCCTGCAGCGTGATGTTAGCGGGGTTGCTGGTGTTCAGAACATAAACAGCGCTATCACGCTGGCTGCTGACGTAGGTCTTGCTGCCGTCCGCCAGAACCGCTATGCCCAGCGGGAAATTGGGCGTGCCGTAGTAGCTGCCCGAGAACGTGTAGCGGCCAATCTGCACGCCGGCCGGGTTATAGACCGCGATGCTCGTCGGCTGCGCGAACGTGTCGGGGTCGTTGTTGGCGACGTATACATCACCGTTGTTATCCGTAGCCAGGCCGGAAGGAAAATCGTGCGCCGTAATGGCGAACGTGGTGGTGTTGACCAGCGTCAGGCTGCAATTCTGGTCCTGGCTAACAACGGCTATCGTCTGGTTCTCGCCCATCGCGGCGTAGAGCGTATAGGGAGCGGAGTTGCCAGGGGCATAGGCCAATCCGTAGTACAGACCGTAAGGGCTGTAATTGTCATTCGGCTGCTGGCCGAAGTCGAGCTGGGAGATGATCGCTCCGGTATTGACATCTACCGACGACAGCCACTGATTGAAGCCCATGTCGCTGACGATGGCGCACTTGCCATCCGGCGACTTGATCATGTTCATCGGCAGATTGCCAACCTGGGTATTGGTGCCTACGGGCGAAATCTTCTTGCCCGTGACGAGTTGCAGCGGCTGCTGAGCCAACATCGTTCCCGACAGCAGGGTGCCGGCAATCGCGGCCAGGGCTAGTTTGCCCGCCGCCTGGCGACACCAGGAAAGGCGCTTTATTGAACTGCGCATAGTTGCTCCTTTGGGATGGCTGGTAGTGAAGTTGAAAAACGTGCTAAGACGTGAGAGCCACTTGGGGCTGGTGAATGGTTATAAAGCGAAGTGGTTAACTGCTAATGACGGCCACGTTAAAAACGATGCATGTCGTAGTTGGGTCCAACACAGCTAAGTCGCAGGCTGCTTATCGCAGGTTCAAAACCCTGAGGATTGCGCCGTCCGATGGCAGCCCACGATTCGACACTTGGCCGAACGGCTGGAGAGCTGGAGAGGCACAGGCTTCGCTGCGGCAATCCGCAGAGCGGCCCGATTCTCGCGAACGCAGCGGGCAAGCCTCTCTCGCTTACCAGTGTGGTGAATCGGGTCATTCTACCTGCGTTGAATCGCTGCGAGCATTGCGCCGGAGGAAAATCAGCACACGTAGCAACAGATCACCCGGACAAGCCGGATGAGCGTATTCCGGAATGGCGCGGCTGGCACGCAGCGCGGCGTGGACTCGGAAAGTATCTAGACCGCCTGGGTGTGTTTCGGAGATGGGGGTTCAGCGCATATTGCGGCACGCGAACGTGAGCACCACGGCAACCTACTACATCAAGACCGCTGCCGATGATGTCCGCGATGCGATGTCTAAGCTGGAAAGCAACATACCTGCCCCAAAATCGTTAACGGACACCTTGGGGACACTAAACGAGCGTGCGACACCTCAGTCGGACGCGATTCAGTAACCCTGTTCTATGCTGCTACGTGATTGGGATTGCGGGATTTCTGGCGGAGAGGGGGGATTCGAACCCCCGGTACAGCTTTTGACCGTACAACGGTTTAGCAAATTAACTCCGTCCCGCCCTGTTGCTTGGATTCAATCACTTAGCGTCAGCATAAGTGCTGTAGTTCGGGTGAAATCGGCTCATTTGGTGATTTTTGTGCACCTGTATATGCACCTGTCTTACGAAGGTCACTGAAATCTACCGACGTGCCAACACGATGGTGCTCCACCACCATTGGCCAACTCCCATCGTCCCGTCGCTGGATCGTAACCTCTGATGAGTTCGCCACGGGATTCGCCAGAAGAGAATATCGGAGTCTTGATCGGTACATTCCATCTTAACGTCCAGCTTGGGAAGCTGGCAGTCGCAACAAATTGGGGCTTCAGCATACGCATCGAGATTCTCGCGAACCCCGGGAATCATAGCACCTTCGTGCCTCTTGACACGCCCCGCGCTGGCGCTTACAGTTTGGCCCTCTTCTCTACTGGCCACATGCGGAGTACTCCTGGGGAGGGACGTCTTGGCGCTCAAACTGCCAGATGCCGGTCGCCTTCTCGACATCTTCGCCAGCCTAGGATTTGTTACCACCAGCCAGCGAATGACAACCGTTTTGGAGTGCGCGTACAAAGCGGCACAGGTCAGCGACACTACCCTGCTTCTGCAGGGCGAGACGGGCACGGGGAAACAGGTACTCGCCCGTGCCATTCACAGCCTTGACGGAAAGCGTTGCCGGTTCGCTTTCGTTACCGTTCACTGCAGCACGATCACCGAAAGCCTGGCGGAAAGCGAACTCTTCGGCCATTGCAAAGGATCGTTTTCGGGGGCGATGGCCTCGCGCGCGGGACTGTTTCAGGCCGCCGACCGCGGCACTGTTTTCCTGGATGATGTTAACGATCTCCCGCCCCGGTTGCAGCCCAAACTGCTGGATGTTCTGCAGCGCGGCGTCATTCGACCACTCGGTTCCGATCGGGAGTTTCCGGTCGATGTGCGCGTTATTGCTGCCGCCAATCGGCCCCTGCGTCCACTGGTCGAGGAGGGAGCTTTTCGAGCCGATCTATTTCACCGGCTGAACGTTATCAACTTGTCGCTACTCCCGTTGCGAGAACGGAGCGAAGACCTCCCGGCCCTGGTCCTGGAGTTTGCAAAGCGCTATGCCGACCTGCATGAGCCGATCGAGTCTCTCGAACCCGAACTCATCCAGCATCTGCAAGCCTGCCAATTCGAAGGAAATGTACGAGAACTCGAGAATGCAGTGCAACGCATGTTGTTCATGAAGAACGAGGGCAGTTCGCTGACCCGGGAGGACTGGCTGCAACAGGAAAAGGAAGCGAGTCCAGATCCGACCCGTTCGGACAATCTTCTCCAAGCCGCGAACCTGCTCTGGATGCTCATGCTGCGGCAGGAGGTGCCGTTTCCAGACCTGATGCGACGTCTTGAGGGTGAATTGTTACTGAAAGCACTGCAAGCAGGAGGCAAGAGCCGGCGCGAAGTTGCGAAGCTTCTGTGCACGAGTGAACGAACTCTGTATCACAAGATCAGCGCACATGGAATTACCGGTACTACCCGGCGGGTAGCGAGCTGAGTCCCTCCAGAACCGAAGCTGATCGGAGGCGCTTGTCCAGCAAGGGTTGTGTGACCCGGATCTCCGCTCTTTTGGCGTGAGCACCGCCGCCTGTGTTCTTCGCAACAAACACCGTCATAATCGGCAGAGTCAACTGCAAGCTTCTGCAGTAACGGCTATGCCACTCATCACGTATCAGGAAGCCATGTTTTCTCGGGGCGACGGCTGATTTGCTTTTGACGATTTCTGCCAACTTTTGCAGATGACTCTTCGAAGAGATACCGAGCCGGAAAGATCAATTTCTTCCTCCCCTGCACATTCTCGGAATCGGTAAATCTCACGCCTGCAGCAGCCTGCGAAGGCTGATTCAGCGCCAGCTATTTCTGCTTTCAGGGTGAAGCAGGATTGGTTAGTTACGTGCAGCTCTGAGGTGAACTGCGCTCGTGCAGGAGGTGTCGCACGCAGGTGGGGGATGAGGTGCGGTTTTCCGTGTGCGACGTGTTTCTGCCCAGCCCGGAAACAGTTCTAGCCCCTCTGCCGGGTGAAGCTGTTTTGGAAGGGACAGTCGTTGATTTTTCCGATTCAGGTTCCAAGCCTCGCGTGTTTGCCGTGGTGGAAGTAGTGAGAACACAGACGGTTGTGGTTCCAGTGGAGAAGCTGGAAATCAGCATGTCATCGAAGTTTGAAGGCAGGTCCTGAACTAGTCCGCTTTCTCCGTCAGGAGCGGCATGATCGTGCGTTCTTTGGATGGCGCGGTACGGAAGACAAAATAGGCTGAAATGGGCCGGGTCACAATAAGGCCTGTAAGTGACCGGGCGAAGCTATATTCGCAGCAAGCTCCCGCATGGCCAAGAGTGCTTCATTATGGTTGATCACTACTCGGATACTTATCAGCCTAGATGGTATGTACTCTTCGTGCGTTCCAATCAGGAAAAGAGAATTGCGGAGGCGCTCCGGGGCAGAGAAGTTGAGCATTTCCTGCCGTGCTACCGATCCATCCGCCAATGGAAGGACCGGCGAGTGAAGCTGGAAGTGCCATTGTTTCCCGGGTATGTGTTCGTCCATCTGCCACTGGCCGAGCGGGTCAAAGCGTTGACCATTTCTAACGTGGTCTCTCTGGTTGGAGGAAATGTGCCGTCCGCCATCTCCGATGAGGAGCTCAGCTGGATCAGGCTGGCCGTCGAGCAAGGAAAGGCAGAACCACATCCCTATCTGAAGGTTGGCGAGCGGGTAGTAGTGGCGGAAGGTGCGATGTGTGGGATGCAGGGCGTTGTGTTGGAGAAGCGGAACAGGACCCGGGTAGTGGTCTCGCTCGACTCCATCGCGCGGGCGTTTGTAGTTGAGATCGACGCGGCCTTCGTGCGGCCTCTGGAGGCTCGAAATCGGACGGCTGTTCACTCGTGGTACGAACGTACGAACCGCCTTCCGCTTCCGCCCTCCCGAGCAGTACCGCACTCGCCACGAGCCCTACTCCCTGCATTGCTTGAATCAGCAGAGTAGCAGTTCTTATGAAGCGGCACCGGCGAGAGTTGCGCATCTCTTGAGACGCAAGGATCCGATTCCTTTTGCGAGGTAATGTGATGGCAAACACACCTACAGTGTTGGGCAATGGCCCGCTTGAATACACCGACCCTAATAGCGGCAAGCAGATATCGATTCCGCTGAGCGCTTTGTTCTTTGACCCAACCAAAGGCAATCAACTTTCCATCGACTCCACCAAGTGGCCCGACCCGAGTGGAACTTCCGTTAACGTTCCCGGGTTCGTTACGACGATGCTTTCGCAAGCCGTCCAGCAGGGACTGATTCTTCCTGTGCCAGCGGCGGCACCGAAGCCGGCGCTGGTGGTTACTGCCCAAGACGCGGGTTCCGCCGGGAACAACATCAAGGTCGTGTGTGCGGTCACTACGAGCAAAGTTGATCCGACTCAGAGCAAGTTCAGCGTCACAGTTACAGAAACAGACACCTATCAGGGATTAAGTCTGAATTCTGCAAACAGTAACTATATTGAGAAGGTACTCGGCAGCGATACCGTGCCGCTTTCGAATCCTGGGCTTGTGCATGTGGTTCACTCCAGTCTGGCAACGACGGGTATCCCTGCTTCCGCGACAGCATTCAAAGTCACAAATCCGCCCACGCCTAAGGCGCGAGCCGATGTGAAAGATGCCACTGCGAAGGTGCTTTTTACCCTCGAGGCAAAGAAGGACGGCAAGGACGGAGAGCAGACCAGCGTTCTTTCTGTTGCCCAGAATGCCACCGACCCAACTGCGTTTGATCTTTCCGTGCAATGGACGAAGGCGGCAACGGGTCTCACGCTGAGCAACGTGCAGGCAAATGTCGCGAGTGCACTGGGGTATGAGAGTGCCGTTTCCCCTCCGTCAAGCGGTATCTATTCACTGCCTTCCGGCACGGTGCAGCTCTCGGGCGGGACAGATGGCAGTCCAGGGACCGCCGCCTCCGCCATCGTCTTTTCAAGTTAATAGGCGATTCACTCAGACAATCCACATTTCAGGTACGGGAGAGAAGAAATGCCGATTACACCGACCTACCCCGGGATTTACATCGAAGAACTACCGAGCAGTACACATACCATCACCGCAGCAGCCACGTCCATCACGGTCTTCGTGGGCTATACCCATCCTTTCAAAACGGATCCGGCAAACTGGGGGAAGGCGGTGGAGGTCTTCAGCTTCACGGACTATGAGCGCGAGTTCGGAGGCCTGTATACCAGCGGGGTGATTGAGTCGCACGTGTCCTACGCGGTCAACCAGTTTTTCCTGAACGGCGGCTCCGACGCCTACGTGGTGGCACTTCAGCCCAACTATTACGACACCACGGGAGCCAACCAAGGCGTAGTGGCGGCAGCTACTCTGCCTCTTGGCGCGGTCACGCTGACGTTTACAGCTTTGGAACCAATTGACCAGATTCCCATGACCGTGACCATCAACAACATTCAGACGACCACCACGACTGGGGACACGGCCGATATAACCATCAGCTATGGATCGCGCGGCGAGACCTTTCGAAAGGTAAATCTCATAAGCGGAGACGCGAATTTTGTCAACACGCGCATCAATGGCATTTCGCAGTTAGTTACGGTTGCGCCGACCGCGCCCGCAACTGCCTACACGGCGCCGTTTGTCGCCATTAACCAGGTGGCGCTTGGCTACAGCACGCCGCCGGATCCGGGATGGACCACATACAATCCGGCCGATTTCGCCTCGGTCTTCGAGGCGGACAGCTCTTTGGACAAGGTTTCTATCTTCAACCTGCTGGTGCTGGCAGGAGTCGCCGACAACGGAGTCTGGAGCGAGGCGCTGGCTTTTTGCGAACGCAAGCAGGCCTTCCTGATCCTGGATCCACCGGTGCAGGACTCGGCCGATGGAGGCGGAAGCTTGAACCTGCCGCTGATCGGCGACGATATTCAGGGATCCATCGTTCCCAAGAGTACTAACGGCGCACTCTACTTCCCTTACCTTCAATCCAATGATCCACTGACCGGCAACCTGATCGAGCTGCCTCCGAGCGGGTTTGTGGCCGGTATCTACGCCCGCACCGACGTGAATCGCGGAGTCTGGAAAGCTCCGGCCGGTTTGGAGACCACGGTACTCAACACCGTCGGAGTGGTGGACCGAGGTCGCATGACCGACCAGCGCCAAGGAACGCTGAATCCGTTGGGTGTGAACTGCCTGCGCGATTTTCCGGGCATCGGCACGGTGGTATTCGGAGCACGAACTCTGGTAACCGACAATCCTGCTTTTCAGCAATGGCGCTATGTTCCCGTGCGGCGAATGGCGCTGTTCCTTGAGCAGACCCTTTGGCGGAATCTCGGCTGGGTGGTGTTCGAGCCGAATGACGAGCCCTTGTGGGTTGCGATTCGTACGACTATCGAGAACTTCATGCTTTCCCTGTTTCATCAGGGAGCTTTCCAGGGAAGTACACCCAGCCAGGCGTTTCAGGTCAAGTGCGATTCGTCAACCACCACACAGACTGACATTGACAATGGCATCGTGAACATCATCGTGGCATTCGCGCCGATGAAGCCGGCAGAGTTTGTCATCATCAAAATCGCGCAACTTGCGGGTCAGACCCAGTCATAAGGAGCTGGTATGGGAAAGCCTTTCAGCGTTAACACCAATCGTTTCGATCCTTACAAATCGTATGCGTTTCTGGTGTACTTTGGCACCAGCACAACTCCGGTAGCCGGAGTCAGTAAGGTTACCGGACTGAAGCGGTCCTCCGACCCCATCGACTACAAAGAGGGCGGCAACGCCGTGATTTTGAAGGGTCTGGGGCGGACCAAATATGACGCCATCACCATGGAGCGAGGAGTCACGCACGACACCGACTTCGAAAACTGGGCCAATGCCGCCCAGGTGCTGGACAAAGGCGCGCCCTCGACTTCGCTGAAGAACCTGCGACAGGAGCTGCGGATCGATCTCCTAAACGAAGAACGCCAGCCGGTGCTGCGATACATCATCCATCGTTGCTGGGTCTCCGAATATCAGGCCTTGCCCGACCTGGATGCCGGCGCCAACGCGGTGGCGATCGAACACATAAAGCTGGAGAACGAGGGTTGGGAGCGCGATCTCAGCTTGACTGAGCCTACGGAGCAGTAACTCCTGAGATGTTCCGACTGCCCGTAAGCGGATTACAGGTGACGATACGACAGCCCGTGGGTGAAGATGATCTTCTCCTGCAGGAGAGTCGCCTTGCTCACACCGACCTCGCGCTGTTGTTGGTCGCGCGATTAGTCGACGCCGTTGACGGCTCGGCGGTCCAATGGAGTGGGCTGAGTATTACCGACTTGGAAGTACTGCTGCTCCTGATTCGGAAAGTAGTGGTTGGGGACCTCATCGAGGCCGACACTTACTGCCAGCAGTCCGAGTGTGGCGCACGGCTGACCCTGTCCTTCCGCATTAACGATTATCTCTGCCACTGCCGTTGTCGCCGTCCCCGAAAGATGACTTCCGACGGCGAGGGCTGGTTTCGCTTCGAGACGCAAACCATCAAGTTTCGTCTCCCGGCAGCGGCTGACCTGCCGGCGTTGGCTGCGGAGCAGAATCCGTATAGAGAGTTGACCCGGCGATGCATTCAGCCGGAGAAAATTCCCGCGGTGCTGCGCAGACGGGTGCTGGGTGCGATGGCCGCCATGGCGCCCATCTTGTCAGGCGAGGTGCAGGGGAAGTGTCCGGAGTGTCACCGGCCGGTCAGCGCATACCTCGATATTCCAAAGTATGTTCTTGAAGAACTGCGTGCTCTCGGAACCAGGGTGTACGAGGATGTTCACCTGCTTGCCCTGAATTATCAGTGGTCGGAGAAGAGCATTCTCATGCTCCCGCGGAACCGGCGAATCTTATATGCGGAACTGCTGCAGCAGCACCAGGCTGGAGTAGCCTGACATGCCCCGGACATCCTACGTGCAGCGGCTTGCCGGGCATGTTGCTCACATGCTGCCGGTCTTGAAACCGCCGGCCTCTCCTTTTCAGCGATGGAACGCGCCGCGCTTCTCCACAGTTCCCGGCGAGACCAGCGTGGCGGCACGTTCTGGGCAAGGGGTTGCCGGAGACGTTCCGCCGGCCGAGGGTAGGAGTGCTGTAGCTTCGCTTACTGCCTCGATGGGGATCACGCAGGAGCCCGCTATTGTTGCGTCAACTGATGCCGCGAACAGTGCTCCGGTCATTCACTCGCACAGCTTCTCGATTCCTTCCGCGGTTGTCGCAGCGACGAACCAACAGCCAGAGTCGCCGAAGCGCAAGGCCTGGCCGGCCTCACTTCATGCGGAGCGCAACGCAAGCACTACACCCGCCAGAGTCGAGCGGTCCAATACTAAGAAATCGCTCCCGATGCCTGAGGCCGTCGTTGAGCGAACGAGAGTGAGCTCCCCGACGCAGCAAGAGGACACACTTGGGAGCACTGCTGCTATTCCCGCCGCGGCGCAACGCCCGCGAGTGGTGTTTTCCTCGTCGAACGCAAGAGCTGATGACCCGAGCAAGAACGGTGTTATTGCAACGCCGGAGTTAAGGGTCGCGCGTGGCTTTCCACTGCGAGAAGCAGCAGCCGAAAATCGTGAGGTGCAGTCGCATTCCCGAAAGGTCACGCAGGAGTTACATCCCAGGAAGAGCCTGCCTTCTGACGATTCCTCGGTCGTCTCAGCGAAATCGATTTCTAAACCATCCCAACCTCCGGCTTCCGCTCCAGCCCGTGTGGCACAAGAATCGTCGCAGAGTGGAGGCGGAATACACATCGGGACCATTGAAGTGCGAATTCTTCCGGCGCCCACTCCGCTGCTGGTCAGGCCGGTGACGGTCTCCCGACCACCTTCCACGGCGTTGTCGCGCAGCTTCACAACACCGCTGGGTCTGAGCCAAGGATAACTAAGAGAAAAAGATGGCGCTAAGCCCACTTGGAGTCCTGGATCTGTCCATCGTGACGGACCGGTTGATTGCGCTGTTGAATAACTGCATCAGCGTGTCGCCCTTGTGGGACACGCTAACTCCTCCCGGCCAGTCCTTTACGATCCATGTTTCGGGCTCGATGCCGGAGACTAAACGCAAGTTGGACGGTTGTCAGCTGACGGTGAGTCTGTTGCACGTATCGCAGGACAAGTTCCAGCGGAATTCTGTGATTGTTCCGTCGGTCACCCCCATCGTGCCCAACCCTCCGCCAGGGCGAGCACAACTAATCCCTTTCCAGCCATTAAGCCTAGATCTTTATTACCTCGTGACTGCCTTCGCTGACGACAAGTATGTCGAAGAACAACAAGCGATGAGCATAGCGCTCAACTGCTTTTACCAGAACCCAATTGTGCGATCCACGGTGGTGGTCCCTGGGACGCCTCCGCAGAGTGTGCCCGAAGAATTCAGCCTCACGATGGAGGTCGAGAGCTGTGACGAGATGGCTCGGCTTTGGCAAGCCATAACGGTGGCCTACCGGCTCTCAGTTGTTTACAAGGTCAGTGTGGTATTCATGACCCCGCCGGCGCCCGCGCCGTCGGCTAAGCAAGTGGCACGGGCTGCCTTGGCTGCCGATCCCACTGATTTGCCTTATCAGCAGGGTGGGCAAGTGATCGGAACGCTGTCGAGCGCAAGCTATGCCACCCCGGCTAGTACGCCGGGCAAGCCGGAAATAACCACCTTTAATTATTCGCCGGCCACGGTCACTCTAGGCCAGATCTTCATGCTATTTGGAGGTGGATTAAACCAGAGCACGTCTGGTTCGCTGTACTTGCTGGTTCCGGATCCGCTGTCACCTACCGGTTTCGATGAACAGGACGTTACCGTTTGGAAGCTGCCGGACCCTGATCCATCGCATCATCTGCAGACAGATTCCCGCATGACGCTGGGCGTCCCCTCGCTTCTGACCGCTCTGCCGGCGAATGCGCGTGTTCCCGGAGTGTTCCAGTTGCGGGTTGGCAATGCACTTCCTCTTACCGACCCAGCCGCGGTTCGCTCCAATACCACGCCGTTCAGCATTGCGCCGCCCGTCAACGTGACCATATTGCCGCCCAATCCGCCACTGCTCACCCCGGACGGAAGCGGCACGTACACGGTGAAAGGCCAGCAATTTGTCCCAGGGCAAACCCAGATATTGCTGGACACGGTGGCATTGAGCATGGCGTCAGGCGCGTTGCAACCCGGCACATTCACGCTCGTCGATCCGCAAACGATCAATTTTCAGCGCCCCACGAACCTTTCCTCTGGAACCTACGCAGTGCGCATCCGGGTGAACCAGGTTGAATCTCCACCTGGTTGGTGGATCAAGTTCTAGCGATGGTTTTAGAAACCCAAGTGGAGGAACAACTTCACCTCCGAGACGCGGATCGGGCAGAGCCGCCCTTTGTCACGCGCGTGCGATTGCGCGCGCAACGCCGGGTGCGATGGATGCGAGCGCTATGGGAGGAGGAGCAATCCGGATCCATGCAGGGCCTGGCTATCTCCCACGCAGAAGTCGACCGGCTCATGACCGACCCGGCGCAGATCGCAGTCCAAGAGGCGCTCTTTTATCAGCAGGACCCCGAGGCTTGCAAATTGGAGGGCCAGATCGAAGTCGCGGACGCACAGACTTGCCAGCATCAGGAGTGGAAGCAGATTTGCGAAGAATTCCATCTCTCGCAATCGGAAATTGATTTTCTGTCTCTGCTGGTGGCGGTGGAGGTTGATCCCTTGCTCCGCCGGGTCTACGGATATCTGCATGACAACGCTGCCGCGACTTATGCCACACCGTGGCTGGCCGGGGCACTCTTTCAGTCCTCCGGCGCGCGACTCGGATGGGACTCAGCCTTGTTGCGTTGGCGCCTGGCGCATCCCTTGGATGGCATTCTCAATCAATGGGCACTCACTGCGCCGTGGGTAGCGGATCCGCACCTGGTGCAGTGGGTACTCCAAGGCGCTTGCCCCGATCCGGCGCTCGGAGCAGCACTTCAGATACGCTCGGCTGACCAGGCCCAGCGAATGCCTTGCCTATACCCCGATCAGCTAGCGGCAATGCGGGATTTTGTTAACTCCGTCTGGAAAAAGTCGGATGATTCGATACCTGTAGGTCCGCTGGAGGTCGAGATTCTTGCACCCGACGGCGCAGGCAAGCGGACGTTGGCCACTCAGTTTGCCGCCACTCTCGGGGCAAACCTGATTTGTGTTGAGGGAGCTTTGCTCGTGGCGGGAGATGTCCCTCGAGCAAGGGCTGTGGAGCGAATGGTTCGCGTCGCACGCCTCGCCAAACTGCTGGGCGGGGTTCTTTACTGGAACGATGCACAAGCCGTCGATCCGACGGTTTGGGATGTGATGCGAGGCTACAGCCAACTCATCATCTTGGGCAACGAGTCTCCACGCGCGCGAGACAAAGACGGTCGTACTTTGCGGCGGTCTTTTGTTCTGCCCCCACTCTCCCGGGCATCGCGCGCCAGCCTCTGGAAACGCCTGACTGAACAGCCTGTGCCCGTCATGGTATCGGACTGGATGCTCACGCCGGAAGAGATCGTGCGTGCGGTGCGGATAGCGCCCGCCGGCACGGGAGCCGTTGCCGAGACATGTCAAAAGGACCTGGACGCCGGGCCGATGGAGCTGTTTACCCCGCTGGTCTGTCCTTTCACCTGGGAGGACATAATTCTTCCCCCTGCCATTCGCAATCATCTGGCGGAGTTTGAACAACAGGTTCGGTTGCGCTGGAAGGTTTACGAAGACTGGGGATTCGCCCGCTTGTGTCCTTTGGGAACAGGCATTACGGCCATGTTTGCCGGTCCAAGCGGCACGGGGAAGACCATGGCGGCGCAAGTTCTCGCGCGTTCTCTGGGTATGAAGCTTTACCGCGTAGACCTCGCCGGAGTGATCAACAAGTACATTGGCGAGACGGAGAAGCGCCTCAAACAGGTTTTCGATGCGTGCGAGCGGGCGAACGTGATGCTGTTCTTCGACGAAGCCGACGCTTTGTTTGGACAGCGCACTCAGGTGAAGGACGCACATGACCGTTTCGCCAACATCGAGATCGATTACCTGCTGCAACGGATGGAGCAGTTTGAGGGAATCGCCATTTTGGCTACGAACCGCAAGGGAGATCTGGACAAAGCTTTCTTGCGCCGCGTCCGGTTCATCGTGGATTTCATGCAACCGGGTCCGACGGAGAGGCTCGCCTTGTGGCGCCGAGTATTGCCTCCGGCCACTCCAAACGGGGAACAACTTCTGGAAGAGATTGACTGGAATTTCCTCGCCACTAGGTTGAACATGACCGGCGCGGATATCACGGCAGCGGCGTTGGACGCGGCTTTCCTGGCGTACTCGCAGGGAACTCCCATCAAGATGGAACACATTCTGCACGCAGCCCGGCGCACCATGACCAAGCAAGGGATCGTCCTCCGTCCGGGCGACTTAGAGAATTGATAGTCGGACAGTCGTTTCACCATGATCACCATTGAACGGTTGAGCCTGCAGTTGTCCGGGCTCTCGGAGGATCAAGGGCGCAAGTTGGCGCGGATGCTGGCCGAGGATTTGGCAATAGTCACTCTTCCCCCGAATGGTCCAGAAGAGGCGAAGAGCGTGAGTGTGAATATCACTCCGCCGTCGGGGGCCTCGGTAAAGACGCTCTCTGATCTCATCGTGGCAGATTTGCTCCGGCAGCTGGATCGAATTCCCTAACGAGAGGAGCAGCAATGGCCGGCAAGTATCTCAAAGGCGCTTTCATTCAGATGATGCCGACCATCCTAATACCTCTGCCCAACGTCATCATCTTTCAGTTCAATCCTGAAACCATGACCCACACGTGGACGCCAGCGACCAAAGATACCTCCACCATTCCTGGAGGTGGCCAGCCGAATCCGTTGGCCGTGAAAGGGCTGCCGGGTGAGAGTTTCAGTTTTGCCCTCGCTATGGACGCCAATGACATGATTGCTGACGGCAGTCCGGTTGCCGTCGGTCTGGCAACCGCGACCGGCATCTATTCGCGTCTCGCTGCGCTGGAGATGCTGCTCTACCCCACCGGCGCATTCGCTGGCGGAAGCCTTCTGGGCACGGTTTCCGCCTCACTCAGTGCGGGAGGGGCAGCGGCTTCGATTGGAGGCTCATCGTCGGTGCCAGTAGACCGGACGGTACCGCAATCTACTTTGCCAACAGTGCTGTTTGTGTGGGGCCCCGGGCGCATTCTGCCGGTTCGCGTTACGACTTTGACCATCACCGAGAAGCTGTATGACGCGCTGCTGTTGAACCCGACACACGCTGAAGCGCAGATTGGCCTCACCGTGCTGACGCCCGACGAAGTCGTTTCCATTCAGGACTCGCTCAAAGAAGTCGCAAAAACGGCCTACGAATACTCACAAGGCTTACGCCAGGCACTGGCGCTTGCCAATCTCGCGAATGCCGCCGAGTCGATTATTGGAATGTTGCCTCTGGGGTGATTGCCATGAAGGGGGACATCTATGTTTTTCCCGGGTAGCCGTTACTTGAATCTGGTCTCGTATACCGTCAAGAAAGCCGGCGGCACGCTGGTCCCGATGATACGCCTGCCATTGCCGGTGCAGACTACCGTGCTGGGCTGCCACCCACGGCACCAGGGAGAGCGCCTGGATCTAATTGCCTCTCACTTCTTGTTCGATGCGACGACCTTCTGGCGTCTTTGCGACGCTAACAATGCCATGGTGCCGGATGCGCTCGCGGTCCACGATCTCATCGGGATACCGGGAAGGAGCTGAGCCAGGATGAGCACGTATCGGCTAGTACTGGATGGAACGCAGGCCGACGATGATCTCTACACCCAGATTTCGTCTCTGGAGGTGGAAGAGAATGCCGACCTGCCCGGCGCCCTGCAAATCCAGTTGCCGGTAGACAGCTCGAATACAGGCGACCTTACTTTTGTGAGTGACGATCGCTTTAAGCCATTTGCCAATCTTGCCGTGGTCGCTACCCCGACCGGCGGCTCAGATCAATGCATTTTCGATGGCTACGTGTTGTCTCACAAGCTGCATTTAAAAAAGGGAACTACGGACTCGAGTCTTCAGGTTTGGGGGCAGGATGCCTCCTGGCTGATGAACCTGGAGGAGAAGGTGAAAGAGTGGGTGGATGTCACCGATGCTGACGTAGCCAATTCGATCTTCTCAGATTATGGCTTTACACCCTATGACGACAATACCAGCGACGATTCGCCGACGCACACGGAAGATGGACACAGCCTGATGCAACGGGCCTCGGACATTCAGTTTCTGCGCAATCTGGCGCGTCGGAATGGCAAATTGTGCCGGGTAGCCTGCACCGATACTCCCGGGCAGCGTACGGGTTATTTCGTCAAACCGGATGTGGGCGGCGACCCTGTACTGACGCTCACCCTAAACGATCCAACTGCCTGGACGATGGACACCCTGGATTTGAGTTGGGATATCTCGCGGCCAACCTCGGTTGTCGCCCGGCAAGCTCTGTTCAATGACAGCGATCCCGGCGGCGCCAATGGGGATAGCAGCGACTCCGGGCTGGACCCTTTGGAAGCGCGGGGACTGTCGGATTTTTCCGGCAAGACGATGACCGTCGTGCTGACTGCACCGGTTGACGATGCCCAGGAACTAACCCTGCGGGCGCAATCGTTGCTCCGCGAGGCCGGGTGGTTTGTGCGCTGTGAAGGCGAGGTTGACGTTTCCCGGCTGAACGCCATTTTGCGGGTGGGCACGGTGGTCCAGATCAACGGGGCAGGTGCGCTGAACTCCGGCAAGTACTTTGTATGGAGTGTGCGCCACACAATCACCGCCGATGCCCACAAGATGAAATTTGTTCTGGTTCGCAACGCCGTGGGACCACCTCCGTCCGGTGGAGGACTCGGCAGTCTTCTGGGAGGACTGGCGCCGTGAACGAGCAAGTCATCATGGAATTGCTGGACCGCGTTCGCAACCGTTTCTACGGGAAGTATCGCGGGTCGGTGACCGATGTTGATGCCTCAACCTTGCGCATCAAGGCAAAGGTTCCTGCGGTTCTGGGCGACCAGGAATCAGGATGGTGCATGCCGTGTGTTCCCTATGCGGGGCAGAACGTCGGGATGGCGTTCCTGCCCGAGCAGGGCTCGGGAGTGTGGATCGAGTTCGAGGGCGGCGATGTGTCTTATCCCATCTGGACCGGTTGTTATTGGCGCAGCGGAGAACAACCTTCCGACGCCGCTCCCAAGGTCAAAGCCATTGTGACGGTGTCACCGCACAAAATACTACTGGACGATGACGCGCAATCCATCACCATTTCTGATTCCAATCAAAACACAGTCACGCTGGACTCTTCGGGAATCACCCTGACGCGAGGCTCGAACTCGGTAGCCATCTCGGACTCGGAAGTCAACGTAAACGACGGGGCATTGGAAGTGATGTAGTGAGCTGACCGTAGTTATTCGTCAGGCATTTTGTGAGGTGTTCTAAAGATGATGTTTCATTCTCCGACAACTGAAGGAAATCAGAAAGACACGCAGGCAGGACAAGGCTCACCGCAGTTTACCGATCGGGAGGTGTCTCCGTTTGGGCGTAAGTTCCAGGTTCCGCAGCAGTCATCATTCGCCGGCGGATCTGCCTCGCGAAATGCAATCTTCCGCAACCAGCTTGCCGGATTACACAGATCCTACGGGAATCAGGCCGTTGTTAGGGTGCTCAATAGCTTGCTCGCTTCAAGCGGTGTCTCGTTGCAACGAACGTGCGCATGCGGCGGTTCGGGGCCGGGAGAATGCGACGCGTGCAAGAAGGAGAACGAACCATCCGTGCAGCGAGCTGCCGCGCATTCCGCGACAACTGGCGTTGCACCTTCTATCGTGCACGATGTGCTTCGCTCATCCGGCAGTAGGCTGGACACGCAAACCCGGGCCTTTTTCGAACCGCGTTTTGGACATGATTTCAGTCAAGTGAGCGTCCACACGGATGCGAAGGCAGCTGAATCAGCGCGAGCGGTGAATGCGTTGGCCTATACCGTCGGCCGCGATATCGTTTTTGGAAATGATCAGAGCACTTTCGGCACGAGCGGTAGAAGAAGGCTGTTGGCCCACGAGCTAGCGCACGTGGTGCAACAATCTGGAGCTGTGTCAAGTTCAATGTTGAGTCTGATGATAGGCCCGGCGGACAGTCCCCTCGAACGGCAAGCTGACCGCGCCGCGCAGAGAGGACTCGATGTAGGAGAACACATCCAGGGCGAAACAGCGCGGCTTTCAATCCAACGACAGATCGATGAGGAGGAACCGGCCGGTGGAACCAATCAGAGCGACGAGCAAACTCTACCCGATCAGATCAGTGAGAGCGTACCGGATCAGACAGCCGCGGTAGATGAATCCGGCGATTACCGTGAATTGAGCGATGCAGAGTTGGCGGCCATCATGCCGGTTGCCCAAGCGGCCGTCACACCGGATGGCAACTCTCTAGGCCCATCGGATCCTGCTCATCGCGGCTGTCTGGGGAATCAGTTTTTCTTTCGCAGAGCAGCCGATACAAACACGACTACTGCCGCACAGGGGCAATCGGCGGTCACCGCCAAACTGGGCAGCCCACCCGGGGATGCGGCAAATTGCATTTGTGGGTGCGGATTGTTCCGGCAATTCATCCGGGGTTTCTGGCGGGCCGGATCGCCCACTGCTGCCAAGCAATTCGCGATCGGCTCCTGTGGGACTGCCGTCAACATGAATGAAGCTACTTTCACAGAAGAATTTGTGAATTGCATAACCGGTGGTGTTCCGATTGGTCCTGGTTGTACCCGCACACAAGCCGATGCGCCTGGATTTGCGGCAGGGCTGAGCGAAGGCACCTTTGTACAGATGCATCTTGTCCTTCGCTACCAGATGTGGGACCAATGCCAAGGGCGATCTCTCGGGATGGCGGACCACGTCCTGGATATAGCGGGAAGCAAACGACCTAGGCGAATCACATTCACTTAATCCCATGCCAGGTTTACTTAATTCCTCCAGCATGATGATGTGCCCGCATGGTGGTACGGTTACGGCCATCACCAGCAATGCCAGGACCAAAGCGGCGGGAGACTTCATCCTTCGTTCTTCCGACACCTTCATTATTGCGGGATGTCCATTCATGATTGGCCCATCGCCACATCCCTGTGTTCAGGTGCAATGGGTACAGTTTGATACACGCAGCCAGATAATGAGCGACTTCACTCTAAGCGAAGGCAGCGTGGGTTTATGTGTCGCGCCTGACCAGGCCGTACAGGGAACGGTGTTGGTGAATTTCACCCAGCCGCGCGTTTCCGGAATCTAGTCCTTTCCTACTGTAATTGGCAGGTCGAAGCAGGCTGAAGAAATCGAATAGTCTTCATCAGCCCGGCTTTCAAACTTCCGAGAAATAAATTCCATCATGGACCGAAGCGATTATCGATATCCCTTCCGCATTGATCCTGCCTCAGGGCAGGCGGCGCAAACTCCTTACGACGCGCATGTTGAGCAGATGATCCGGCAGGTGCTGCTGACCGCACCGGGGGAGAGGGCCGACCTGCCGGAATTTGGCTGCGGCATACGCCAGCTTATCTTCGCGCCCCACTCGCAGGCGCTCGACGCGACGACGCAAATTGTGGTGCAGCAGGCGCTCAATCGCTGGTTGGGAAACCAGATCCAAGTGCAGAAGGTCACCGTCGGTCCTCCCGACCAGGGCGACGAGGCCCAGTTGTTAATCGAAATTGACTACGTACTGATCGAAACCCGCGCCAACAAACAGACCGTAATTCTGGTGTCCTGAGATGGAACCCAAAGATCGCCTGCAAAAGCTGCTCGATACCACGACCAACACAACGTTGAATGGTATTGATTTCGTCGAGATTGCCAGTAAAGACGAGACCAAGCTGCGGGTTCATTTCCTGAACACGAACGGGGTCCAGGGCACGATAACCGGCGTGAGCATCACCGGCGGAGAAACCATTACGACTGTGCAAGTGCTGCATCCGTTCGATGGACCTGGAGTGTGGTCTGCGGATGCAGAAGGCCGCCCGCTTCTAGATCTGAAAGTAGCAGCTCCCGGCGATTTTTCGTTTTACACGCTGACGATTTCCAGCGCAGCGCTGGATAGCTTCTATAGCAGTGCCAAGTTCTCCTTCAAGGCGACTTGCTCTTCGGATCTAGACTGTGCGCCAGCCCCGACGGTATGTCCACCCGTTGCAGGAAACTTTCCGCCAATTGACTACCTGGCCAAAGACTTTCTCAGTTTTCGCAAGGCGCTTTCCGATTTCTCGGCGCTGCGGTATCCACAATGGCAAGAGCGTTCCGAAGCCGACTTCGGCGTCATGTTTATGGAAGCGCTGTGCAGCCTGGCGGATGATCTCAGCTATTACCAGGACCGGGTTGCGGCAGAGGCGACTTTGCTCACAGCCACGCAGCGGACATCCATCGTGCGCCAGGCGCGATTGGTTGACTATGAGCCGCAACCTGTTATCGCGTCGCAGGTGCTGCTGCAACTCGACGTTTCGCAGGGGCCTGTTCCTTCCGGCCTGCTGGTGAGCGCCTCCACTCCCGATGGCACGTTGATCAATTTTGAAACTGGGACAGGGCTAATTGATCCCGCCACAGGCGCCGTTAACCGCACCACCTATGCCGTCAGCCCGGCCTGGAATCGCATGAGACCCGACCCATCGGCGCCCGGCGGCAAGAGTCCGAACCTCGTTCCCTATTACTGGGACGACAGCCAGCGGTGCTTACGGACCGGTTCAACGGAAATGTGGATTGCCGGCCACGGATTTCAATTCGTGGCCGGTCAGCAGTTGCTGATTGACACCACGGCCGCAACCTCGGCCGATCCGCCAATCCGTGAAGTGGTGCAACTCGTCTCCGCCGATGAAGAAATCGACCCTCTATTCCCTCTGCCTTCATTCCCCAACGGAGCGCCCGTGACTCACATCGTGTGGCGGCCGGATGACGCGCTCACGTTTGACCATGACCTGACCCGTACTATCCTAGCCGGCAACATTGTTCCCGCGACCCAGGGCAGACGATATAGCGAGAGTTTTGCTATCGACCAGGCCCCTGGTCCCGGATCGCACGTTCCCTTGGCGATTGTGCGCACGGGCCCCAACGGTTCATCGCAATACCTTTACACCTTGAAAAATGCGCCCCTGGCCTGGCTGAAGCAGGATGCGCCAGATGCGGACCCGCTGCCGGAAATTCTGCTGAACGAACAGCCGCTGGAACAGGCCTCCCCGCCGGTTTCCTGGACATGGCGGCGGAGATTGCTGGATGCGCAAGTGTACGAAACCGCTTTCATGGTGGACCGTGTGCGTTTCCTGCAGGTCGCGCACAATTCTGACGACTCCTACTCCTACGACTACGATGGCGACAACGGAGACACCATTCGCTTCGGCGACGATGTATTCGGGGAAGTGCCGGAAAGCGGCTCTCTGTTTCTGGTTATCTATCGCGTGGGCGGGGGCTCCGCCGGGAATGTGTCCGCCGACTCGATCACCGTGATTGATCCCTCCGGTGCCGACGTTATAACGGCGGTGACCAACCCGTTTGCTGCCGAGGGCGGAGCCGACGAGGAATCCGACATGAGCGTGCGACGACTGGCCCCGCAGGCATTCCGGGCCAGCCGTCTCTTTGATGTTCGTCCTGAAGACTACGTATCAGCGGCAGAAACCCTGTCCTGGGTGCTGCGTGCCGGAACCGTATTTCGCTGGACGGGAAGCTGGCTGACGGTCTTCACCACGGCCGACCCAAGAGGCAGCGAAGAAATCAGTGTTGCTGAGCAGAGCGAACTGATCGATCTCCTCAACCGTCGTCGTCTTGCAGGCTATGAGTCCTATGCTCCGACACCACGTTTCGTTTCCATTGACTTGATCGTGACAGTATGTGCGCAGCCCAGCGCCTTTCGCGGAGATGTGGAGAGCGCAGTCTTGTCGGCGCTCAGCGCCACTAAGGCGCCCGACGGGACGGCTGGTTTCTTCTACCTGGATCGCTTTACCTTCGGGACACCGTTGGAACGCAGCGCTCTGGAAGCCGCCATACAAGAAGCCTACGGTGTGGCGGGGGTAGTCTCCATCGAGTATCGGGAGCGCGGTATCACCCCGGACTATACCGCTTTGCCTGACACGCTCCAGATCCATGCCGATCAAATCTTGCGCGTAGATAACGACCCCAGCCGCCCTGAGAGGGGCACCCTCCGGGTCGTGGTGGAGGGAGGTAAATGAGCAGCTCTCCAATTTGTCCATGCGGCGTGTCGCAAGAGCCGCTTACCATCGTTAATTCACCAGGCCTGAACCAAATCAGCTATCGGGTTGGTGACTATGTTTCCTTTCGCCACGCCTTATTGCGTGCGCGCGCCGGAGAAATGGAGCTGGTCAACTGGCGGCCCGGCGCCTCAGGTGACCTGGCTGTACAGATGGTGGAGTGGTGGGCCTATCTGGCGGATATCCTCACCTTCTATAACGAGCGCATCGCGAATCAGGATTATCTTCGCACCGCGGATCTTCCGGAGAGCGTCAAGCGGCTCATCTTGTTGCTGGGTTATCGCCCGAGGCCGGGCATCGGCGCTACCGGAACCCTTGCTGCCTTACTCAGCGGCCCTAAGACCATTACGCTCCCACAAGGTTTTCAGATGCAGAGCAAACCGGGCCCGGGCAAGCAGCCGCAGATCTTCGAGCTCGGCGCAGCTACCATCGTGGCACCGCCGGACTTGGTTGCTGCCGATCCAGTGCCGAGCCAATCCCTGCTTGGCAGCAATGGCAGCAGCGTACTGTTACAGGGCACTGTCAGTTCCATCAAGGTGGGAGACGAACTTTTACTTCTGCACAACGGCTGGGTTGGAACGAATTCCAATTTCGCAATCATAACCGTGACCGCAGTCAATCAAGAGAAGGACCCGCACGGCAAAACCAACACTCGAGTCGTATTCAGCACCTCGCAGAGTCTGCCATCCGACGCTCAGGTAAGCGACTACAGGCTCATGCGGAGCATTCAGACCGCGCATCTGTGGACCTTCACGAATAGCACGGTGATCAGCTACTCCAGTTGGGAAGTCATTGTTCTCGAGTTTGAGTTTGGGGGTTCCGTTACGGGCGGGGACGTTGCCGACTTGGAGTCCATCACGCGCGCGATAAAAGTCGGTGATCCGGTTCTCTTCGCCGCCCCGTCCCTGGGCGAGCAACTGGTCAGCATCACCAGTTACTCGGAGCCGGTCTGGTATGCGAACGCGCCCGATCCCGCCAACCCCCAAACTCCACCGGATCCAACCAAGACTCCTCCCGTACCCATTCCGCATTCGGAGATTCAGTTTCAGCCCTCGCTGACCGGCGATTGGAACGGAAGCAAGAACACCGTCACGGTGCGTTACGCCTTTCAGCCGGTGGGCACCCTCATCGCGACGCCTGCGACAAATTTGAGCGACGCCGGTAACGGGCTGCAGGCAGTTGCACCGGCACTTTTTCCGCAGGCCGACGGCATCTCCGTTCTGCTGGAGGATGCGAACGGCAATGGCGAGTCCGCTGTGGCCTCCGGCGGCCCTTTAATCCTGGCTCTCTCGGGGCTTCCGAGCCCGGCGGTTGACCTCGTCCCGCCGATCAATGTGCTGTTTAACCTGCTTTCGGTTAGCCGCGGCAAGACGGTCAAGAACGAAGTGCTGGGCAGCGGTGATGCCACGGTTGCAGGACAGGAATTCGTGTTGCAGAAATCGCCGCTCACATACTTGCAGAGCGGCAATTCCAGTTCCGGCAGCGGCTATGCGAGCACGTTGCAGGTTTGGGTGGACGGCGTGCAATGGAAGGAGATCGCGAGCTTCTACGGCCAGCCGGCTGAGGCGCGCATCTTCGTCACTCGCGAGGATGAGAACAACAACACTCACGTGCAGTTTGGAGACGGAGTGAACGGCGCGAGATTGTCTTCGGGGGTGAACAACGTCGTCGCGACTTATCGCTACGGCAGCGGCAAGGAAGCGCCTGATCCGGGATCACTGACCGTAATCCTGCAACCTCAGCCTGGTTTGAAGGCCCTGAAGAACCCCGTCCCGGCGGGAGGCGGCGCGGATCCCGATCCACCGGATCAAATTCGAAAGTACGCCCCGCAGTCTGTGCTCAACTTCGGCCGGGCAGTCTCGGGAGACGATTATGAGACCATCGCCGCACAAGCTCCGGGAGTAAGCAGAGCCAAGTCTTATTGGAACTGGGATCCGGCGCAGCAACGCACGGTAGTGACGGTGTATGTCGGCGACGATCAGAATGCGGTTAGCGCTGCACAGCTCGCCTTAAGCAATGCGGACGATCCCAATCGGCCGGTGGTGGTCACCCTGGCTACAGCGGTTCCGGTATCCCTCAGCTTTACCTTGCTGGTTGATCCAAACTACGTAGCGGCGGATGTCCAAGCCGCCGTAACCAACGCTATGGCAGATCCCAATAACGGCCTGTTGGGAGCCAACGCAGTTGGAATCGGTGAAGCGATCTTCGAGAGCCAGATTTATCAGGCGTGCCTCAGCGTCCCCGGAGCTGTCGCCGTCCATGCTCTGGCATTCTCGACCTTCACACGACTGATCTTATTCCGGCAGTTCGGCAGCTTCACAAAATTCTTGCCCGGCTTGCCTTTTCCGGTCTTTCACCCCAGCCCGTTTGTAGCGCCCTTCCGACTCGATCCGGGCACAGGCGGATTCTTCCAGCTTCTGTCGTCCAATCTCACGATTTCGACCGAGGTTTCGAGCAATGGCTGATCTCGACCATTACGAGATTTATTACGCAGACAAGCTCTGGAATCTGATTCCGGCCGTTTACCGTTTGGTTGATACCGAGACCTTTGGCGCGAAAGGCCCATTGCGAGAGATGGTTGACCGGATTGGGGCGCAGGCCGCGGTGGTGCGGCGGAGTATGGACCGGCTGTGGCAAGACCAATCCATTGAGACGTGCGACGACTGGGTCATTCCTTATATTGCCGATCTTCTCGCGACGAATCTGGTGGCCAGCCTCGATGCCCCTGGCCAGCGTCTCGATGTGGCGAAAACGATCTACTACCGCCGTCGCAAAGGCACGCTCGGAATTCTGGAAGAGATTGCATCCGACATCACAGGCTGGGAGGCCCGGGTTGTCGAATTCTTCCGCCGACTTGGCCGGACACGACACAACTTCGATCCCGCGATTGGCTTGCCGGCGGACACCGATGACCCGGCCGGCAATCGGACATTGCAGTTGGCAGAAGGGATCATCGGGGAATGGACCGGCTCCGCAATCGGCGGATGGGCCGACCTGCGAAATGTTTACGGGGCAGCTCAAGCGCAATCGCCCTTTGCCGACTACACCGTCTTCAGGGCACCCTCGGCTTTTGATGAATACTTTCATACCGCCGACTTTCGCAAAGGCAGCGGACGGTCCGGGTGGTACAGCATTCCCAAGCTGGGCGTTTTCCTGTGGAGACTAAGAAGCTTCAGGGCCGACTTCACTACGCCGGTTGCCGATGCAAATTGTCCGGATTATTTCTCCTTCGATCCCACGGGGCGGGAGATTCCGCTGTTTGCGATCACGGCGCGCTCCTTCGGCGACAACTGGGCTTCGCCGGAGGCGTGGCAGCTGCCGACTCCGATCAGCACGCCTTTGCTTCGAGTGGCGCTGTCTGACCCTGTCGCGCGGCCACTGTATTCGGCGCTGACGCCGGACGGCGTGACGCTGAACCGCAACGCGCTCGGCGTCTTCGTTCAACCCGGTTCTGAATTCGAATTGATACCATCAACTGCGGTTACTACCTTCCCGCAAGCGCCTAAGTCGAACCCGGAGATCATGATCTTCCCGGAAGTGGGCAAGTTTAAGGCGCTCTCGGGATCCACTGGACCGTTCTTCGTAATCTACTGCTACGGATTTCCGTCAACGGCTGGAGCCGGCACCTATGACCGGCGAGTCTTGGGTCAGGCTACGGCAAGCCCGCCTGATCCCGTGAAAACAGTCTCGGGAGGGACCGGTTTGGACACCAAGCTCTCCGGTGTTGCTCCCGTAGGATCGGTGCAGATCGAGGATTCACTGACGTACACGGCGGTCAGCGACGTGAGCAACATCACGACGGTCACGGTGCTGGCAGCGAACACCAGCCGGCCGCTAATTCGGTTGGCCCCGCCAGCTCCGACGCCGACAGCGTGGGTGTTCACCGGCACCCAAGACAAGAGCGCCCTTACATTGGATGGCCTTTTCGTCAGCGGTGGCGATGTTGTGCTGAAGGGAATTTTCGACAGCGTGACGCTACGTTGCTGCACCTTCGATCCCGGAACCGCGGGACAAGCCGCAGGCAGTTTGGCGAAGGCGGTGGATGGCCGCGATCTGATCCCGTGTCACCTGTGGGTTGAAGCCGAAATAAACCAGGTCGTAATTGACCGTTGCATTCTGGGCCCAATCCAGGCGCGGGCAAAGGGCGAGATCCAGACGCTCTCGGTCGGCAACAGCATTGTTCAGGGGTTAGGCACGGACCCGGCGATTAATCTGACGGTCGGTGAAACAAAGCTCTCGCATTGTTCCATTCTTGGGTCGGCAAAGCTGCATCGCCTATACGCGAGTGAGTGCATTCTCGACGACGAGATTACGGTGGAAAACGTTCAGGACGGCTGCGTACGCTTTAGCGCATGGAGCACCGGCAGTGTTTTGCCTCGTCAGTACGAGAGCGTGGAAATCTCTCCCGGCGCGCCGTTGTTTACCTCGCGGAACTTCGGACAGCCTGGGTACTGCCAATTGCAGGCGAATGCTGACGGTACGATCGTGTCCGGCGCTCAAGGCGCAACCATTTCCGCCGGGGCGGCGGATGGTTCAGAAATGGGCATGTATGCCCGTGACAAGAACCCAATCAAAGAGCGCAGCCTCTCGATCAAGTATCAGGAGTTCATGCCGCTGGGTATGGTGCCGGTCATTATCTATGTGACCTAGAACTTCATCATTCCGTTCCAGGACACAGTCTTCTAACTCGTTCCAACCAATTCTGCAATCGGGGTCGTGATACTCCGGAGGAAGCAGCCATGGGCAGTGATCGCGCGCGTGTGTCTTACGATCCGAATCAGCAATACCGCTCCGTAGTAATGCAACAGGGCCGAGTGACGCTGGAGGCAGACTTCAACGAGGAGCTGGCGATTGCCGGCGAAGGGCTGCGCGAGGAGATACTGGACATCGTGGGGCCCAGCGGCACGCCTGACAACGGATACCTGATCACTCCTCTTAAGAACCCGCCATTCGATCTTGCCATCAGCAGCGGCACCATGTACGTCGGCGGCCTGCGCGTCGCTACGCCGGCTCACGTTCCTCCTCCGGCGCCGGCGCCCCCTGTGCCTTCTGCCACTGGTGCAGCCGTGCGTCAGCCTCTTGCCGATGTGGTCACCCCCAAGGTTGTCCATGCGGCGAACATACCGATAGCTCTGAGCGCGACGGAATTGAAGCTAATCTCAACCTTTCGTTATACCCATCAGACGGACTGGCTGGACCATAGCGACGATCCTGATTGGGTGGATGTGCCCGGAGACAAGGCGCCGAACATTGAATTTGTCTACCTGCTTTTGCGGGAGCAGGAAGTAAGCGCGGTCGAGGACTTGGACCTCAAGGACGTCGCCTTGGGCGGCCCTGATACGGCGCAACGAACTCGACTCATCCAGCACATTGTCCGGCTGGCGTCGCCAAACCCGACCTGTGAAGCCAGTCTGCTTGTTGCCAGGAAGAGATGGAAAACCGAGGGGCTCGGGTTCAATCCGCAAACCATGCGGCTGGAATCGATTGCCAGCCTCAAGGCGAGCTTCTCTGCTCCCAGTTCCACGCCCGACCTGTGTAACCCGCAAGCTCAGGGTGGCTACCTGGGCGCGGACAATCAACTTATTCGCGTACAAATTTCCGGGATTGATCAGCAGACCGGCAATCCGAAGTTCCTATGGGGATTTGACGACGCTTCATTTCTCTACCGCCTCGATCTTGACATCAACAACAAACAGCTGCTGCATCTTCAGTCGCGACCAGTGGACGCGGCCCATCAACCCACGGCCAATCAGGCGGTCGAGGTATTGCGGAGTGCGGCAGAATTAAGCAACGGCGAGTACGTGGCCTCGGCAACCGGAGTCGTGCTCACGCTCGACAAGGCCTACAATCCGGACACGCAGATCATTACGCTGCCGGCCTCCGTAACCAAGCTGCCGGACGAGTTCTATGACTCGACCCAAACTCCCCAAGTGTTCCTGCGAGTCTGGCAGCAAGAGCTTGTCTTCACGCCCGGAACAGCGGTGCAATTGGGCGACACAGGGTTGCAAGTTACTCTCCAGGCCCCCGGAAATGTGTTTCATACCGGCGACTACTGGGTGTTGGCGGTGCGTCCGAGCACGCCGCAGCAAGTTTATCCAGAGCGCTACCTCAACGATTTCCAGCCACCCGATGGTCCAAGAATGTGGGTGTGTCCTCTTGCCGTCATCACTTGGACGAAAGAAACCGGCACTCTGGCTGAGGACTGCCGCAATCCCTTCGACAACCTTGTAGAGCTGACGAAGAGGAAAGGAACGGGTGGCTGTTGCACAGTCAGTATCAGCCCGAAAGACATGAGCGGGGCAACCACGCTGCAGTCGGTGGTGGACAGTCTGATTACTCCTGCAATGCTTCTGACCGCCGCAGATGCGGGTTCGGCCGGCAACGACATCCAGTTTGCAATCACCAAGGTGGTCTCGGCGCCCAACCCCCTGCAAACCCGACTGGACGTAGCACTCCTTGATCGTCATTCGTACCAGGGCCTGACTGCAGCCACGATTCAGTCGGCCTTGGCCGCTTCTCATGGGCTGGTGCAAGTTAGCGGCAAAGTCCAGGCCGGCAGTCTTCCCCAAGCAGTCACGTTCACCTTGTCGGGCGGTACCGCGACGGTGAAGGCCAGCGCCCAGTTCGAAAGCATCCAGGGTTCACCGGCGTTTACGCTGGTTGCCAAGAAAGTGGGCGTTGCGGGGAACCAGACTCGGGTCACCGTCAGCAACGTGAATCCGAACAGCGGAAGTTTTGATCTGGACGTGATCTACAGCGCGAAAGTATCGTCCATACCCCTCGACCAGCTAGGTCAAAATAGTAACGAATTTCTGGCTTATGACATTGCGATCAGTGCACCTTCCGGTGGTGACTTGCTGGTGCCTCCCACTGGAGTGACACACCTTACGGGTGGCACCGACGGTGCGCAGGCTGCGAAAGCCTCGGCCACGCTCTTCGCGGTCCTGGAGAGCACGATCTGCTTCGCTCCGGGAATCTATGCCTTGCCCCGTACGCTTGTCCTTGACCGTCGGCATTCAGGGTTGACGCTCGAAGCGTGCGGCGGCGAAGTCGTGCTACAAGCGGCCGCCGGTGCGGAAACCAAGTTCCTGCAAGGGCTGGTTCAGGTAGTCGGAGCTTCCAATATCTCCCTCACCGGACTGTCTTTCGCGTTGCCGCCGGTGCTATTCCTCAAGGCCGGCGGCTTGTTGGCGGACATTCCTGTCAACACCCTCAGGGCGATAGGTGTGTCTGTCATGGATTTCATGGAGACCGCCGTTGGCGTGCGCACGGCTGATTGCACGAATCTCGCTATCGAGAACTGCCTGTTTGAATTCCAAACCGAGTCCACGCTGATCTTTGAGGCCGGTATTCTGGCCTGCGCGAAAAATAGCGGATTAGTGCTGAAAGACAATACCTTCCGTCACTTAGGAGCCGTCAAAGCCGGTCAAGTGATGTTCGGATACGTTCTGAGTCCGAACCTGTCCCAGATGGAACTTGTGTCGCAGAGTGCCAACGAGTTCTTGGCTGCGAAAGTCTCCGCAGGTCTTTTTGCGAATGCCTCAGTACTCCCGAGTTCCCTCACCGAAGCAAGCATTACCGGAAATGTCTTTTCCCGTTTAAGCGGCGCCGCCGTCATCTACGCTGAGACGGGGAGCGTGTCCATAGAGTCGAATCGCGTGCAGGCGTGCAGGGCGGGATTCATGCTGTTCACCCTCGGGGCCGCCTTTTCAAATGAGCCTCTTTTCTTCAGCGACGTGGTGTTGGACATCTCCTTCGTGTTCGGCATAACGCTGGCGACGGGTTACCCCCTTCCCAGCGGTACCGACATTACGTTGCAAGCCCGAGTTGGCGCACAAGTGGATTTGTCCTCAGTGGGGAGCGGTGTCTATGCGCAGTTGTTCCGTTTGACCGTATTGTTCGTGTCAGTGGAACTGGCTGCATTTTCCGGAGCAACGCTGGTTCAGACCAGCACCGTACTGGTGAGCCACAACGAGCTTGAAACTGGTGCTGGGCCTGCGTTTGTGATGTGGGGAGACGATACTGATGCGAGGGCCGGAATCGTGTTGAGCGGCAACATAATGCGCGGAAGTCCTGTGCCCAGTGTGGAGGTAGAACGGTTTCTCGTTGTTCCCCTGGTTGCTGTTTTCGACGTGGGCTGGGGTTCAGTCACGGGGAACGTCATTCTCAACGAGTTGGAAGGCGATAACAAAATCAGTCTGGCGATCGGTCCAGCGGAATCCTCGCTGGGAGGTTTCGAAGCCGTTGCGGCGAAAGCTGTCGTGAATCGCCAGGTGTTTATGGCTGCCGGACCTCAGGGGATTGCCTCCTCAGGAATCATCAACAAGGTGGCTGGCGTTAGCGGAGCAGTCAACACCACGACCGGCAGCGCTGGAGCCAGCGGCGCGACCGGCGCCACCGGTCCGCCTCCTCCTATTGACAGTCACATCGCGATTACCGGCAACACCCTGCGTGGCAATCCCGTAATGCCGCAGAGGTGGCATCCGATGAATCTGATCATTGGCGTTTGAGGCTCCAGCCCCGCTACCTAGCAGCGCGCAAAGAAGGTTGTAATTTCCGTACGGTGACACGAGCCTGCATTGCCGGGCCAGGGCTCCAATGGTTGTGAACGCACAGGGCCAGACGATCTGCCTCAACATGATCGTTAAGAACGAAGCGGCGGTCCTTCGCCGCTGCCTGGGATCCGTGCGTCCCTTCATTGACTCGTGGGTGATCGTGGATACCGGCTCGACCGACGGGACTCAGCAAATCGTGCGCGAGTGCCTTGTGGACCTTCCCGGCGAGTTATATGAGCGAGCTTGGGTGAACTTCGCCCATAACCGCAACCAGGCTCTCGATCTGGCTCGCGGACACGGCGACTACCTGTTGTTAATCGATGCTGATGAGGTGTTGGAGCCTATTCCGGGCTTTTCTCTCACCCCTCTGCTCGCGGACTCGTATCAGCTGCAAGTCTCGAATGAGTCCTGCTACTACGCGCGGACTCAACTGGTGCGCAATGGGCTGCCCTGGCGATACCAAGGAGTGTTGCATGAGTTCATCACCTGCGAAACGGCAGCTCGCGGGGAATTTCTTAGCGGGCTGGTGTGCAAGGTGTTTCACGACGGGGCGCGCGCCCGCTCTCCGGAGACTTACCGCCGCGACGCGCTGCTGCTGGAAAGCGCACTGCTCGAGGAGCCTGGCAACGCGCGCTACGTCTTTTATCTGGCGCAGAGCCATCGCGACGCCGGTGACAATGAACTTGCCTTGCGCTACTACCGACGCCGTGTGCAGATGGGCGGATGGAAAGAAGAGGTGTGGTATTCGCTCTTCCAGATTGCCTGCATACGCGAGCGTATGGAGAGCCCCTGGGCTGAAACCATGGAGAGTTATCTGGAAGCGTGGCAGCACACACCAACACGTGCCGAGCCACTGTTTCGGATTGCCATGCACTTTCAGACTCGGCAAAAGTACGAACTTGCGCACCTTTTCCTCGAACCTGCCACTCGGCTTCCCGCTCCTGACGTAGGCTGCTTATTTGTAGAGCAGCACCTTTACGATTACCAGTCGCTACTCGAGTATGCCGTTGCCTGCTATTACCTGGGACTGCACACAGAAGCCATTGCTGCTAACAACCGGCTGCTGGGTTCCGGGAAGCTGCCGCCGCAGTTCATGGAACAGGTCATCTGCAACCGTCGTTTCAGTGTCAACGCACTTTGCCCTCTCCGCCCCAGTCTCGCAGGCGCGCCAAGGGTTCACGTCTATCTGCCCTTCCGCGCTCCCGATCCGGCGTTTGACGATTGCATCGAGAGTCTGTTGCGCCAAAATTGCGAACCGCTCACGGTGACGGTCGCCGACGCGGAATCTAACCCGGAGGCTACCTCGCGCCTTCCTGCGGGTGACTGCCGCTTTTCAGTGGTTAGTGGTGCCGCATCGGCGAATTGGTTGCCGTGGGTTGCAGAGCGAGTGCGGAGCGAGCTCCCGCCTGAAGACATGGTCATGATTCTGCGTCCTGAGACTCGGCTCGCGGATAACGAGGCTCTCAAGCGATTACAGACCGTCTTCTGCGATCCGGACTGTCTTCTCGCTTACGCTCAGTATCGTCTGCCCTCGGGTGATATCGGTCATGCTGAGCCTGCCTCCAGCGACGCAGTGTTTATGGAACGGGGTGCAGAGCTCGCCGGAGCTTCCGTCATCACTGTCCGGGCACGCCTGCTGCAGCAGGCCCCTGACGATCAACTTGAGGACTATGACAGCCTGTTTCGTGCTGCCGGATTCAAGCACACACGTTTCTCGGACGATGTCGTGACGCTCCAAACCATGCCTTGCTCCATTGCTGCCGCACGTCGTATTGAGCCAATCGTCGCGACGAGTAGCAACGTACCCATGATCAGTTGCCTGATGGTGACCCTGGATAGGCTGGCGCTCGCCAAATGTGCCATCCTCTCGTACGCCGAGCAGAGCTATCCCAACCGGGAACTGGTAATCGTTGCCGATGGGGACGAACCCTACCGGCGCGCATTGGCGCGTTATGTCGAGGCGTTGGGCCTCGCTGGGGTGCACATTGTTTATCCGGGCACGGGCGGATTGACTTTGGGCTGCTTGCGGAATATTTCGATTGACGCCGCGCGGGGCGAACTAATATGCCAGTGGGATGATGACGACTGCAGCCATCCGGACCGGCTGAAGGTCCAGTTCGAGCACATGATCGCCCACCGCGCTGGGGTTTCGTTTTTTACCGACCACCTCCAGATCATCGAGTCGGAGCGGCTGCTGTCATGGATCGATTGGAGCGGCGAAGGTCAGTATGACGGACTTTCGCAGCTTACTCCCGGTACATTGATGATGTATCGCGATGCGCGCTTCCGCTATCCAGAAAGCGGGCCCACGGCGAGGCGGGGTGAAGATTGTGTGTTCATGGAAGCTGTCTGTGGCGCGGTGCCTGTGGCTGCACTCCACGGAGTCGGAGAGCTTTATCTCTACCGCTACCATGGACGCAATACTTTTCCCCGCGAGCATCACTACCGTCTTTGCGCCTGCCGGTCTCGTTCCAACGCGCAATTGCTGGAAGATGCTGCCAGGCTACAGAAGGCCATTCGCTACTATCCCATTCCCCGACCCTGTTCTGTAGTAGGACGTGAAGGGCCGGCGTTTGTATTGAATTAGGCTCTCTTCGCGGGAGCTAGCTTTTCTTGTATCACGGTCTTTCGTGTGCAGCTCGGTCGGCACTGCGAGCTTCGAATAATTAATGCCATAATGCCAACGGGCCGACGGAGTGCGCCTCGGTAAAGCTCTTCGTTCTCACCGCAATGAGTATCGCGATTTATGTTTCACTCTCTCACCACCGGGAGTAAGCAGCAAAACGATCCCAGCCAGCCACAGCCGACGACTGAGCAAGAGCAGATACTTTCTCCACATTTGCTGCTTGTCGCGGGCCAGTTAGGGTTGGGGGGCGCAGGTACCGTCCCGCCTGGGTCCTTCATTGCGGCTCAGCCGCAACTCGCGCGCTTGCACCGCACCTACGGCAACCAGGCGGTTCTGCGGATGCTCTCTCGTTCCGCACCCAGCATTCAGACCAAGCTGACTGTCAATAAACCGGGAGACGAATACGAACAGGAAGCGGATCGTGTGGCCGACCATGTTATGCGGATGGCCGATGCCCCGATCATGCAGAAGAAATGCAGCGCCTGCGAGGCAGAGAAGCTGCAAACCAAGTGCGCCGCCTGTGAGGAAGGAGAAAAGAAGGAGATCCGTCGCAAGGAAACCGCAGCCTCAGCAGAAGGGGCACCGCCCATCGTCCACGATGTTCTGCGTTCCCCGGGTCGCCCGCTGGATCCGGCTGCACGCGCTTTTATGGAGCCGCGGTTTGGCGTCGATTTCAGCCAGGTGCGAGTGCATGACGATCGACCGGCGTCCGAGTCGGCGAGGTCCGTCAATGCGCTGGCGTATACGGTCGGCGCCGACATCGTATTTCGCGTAGGGCAGTATGCGCCGCAAACCATCGCCGGGCGTTACCTGCTGAGCCACGAGTTGGCGCACGTAGTTCAACAGTCCCACGACAATCTCCAGCCCAGGCGGGAAATTGGCGAGGGCGCGACGGCCTCACAGCAACAACCTGGGGGAGCCGTGCCCAGAGTAAGCGGCCTTCGCTCGCTCACTCCCGGCACCTCCCGGCCGGTCGCTCTTCAACGAACATGCGGCGCCGACCTGGGGCCGCCGTCACCGGACTGTGAGCCGAGCGATGCGGGTGTCATCGGAACGCAGTTCATGTTTATCGTGAACTGCAATGATCTGAGGCCAGACGAAGCCTCGAATCTCAACCGATTCGCCGCAGGAATCGGAGCCGGCGCAAACCTTCGGGTGCACGGCTTTGCCAGCGTCGATGGCCCGGCCGACTTCAATCTGGCGCTCTCCTGTCATCGCGCCAATGTCATCGCCGATATGCTTCGCAGCGCGCGTCCGGACTGCAACGTTACCGCCACATTGAAACACGGCCCGCAATCGGCGCCGCCCAGCGCCGATTTTTGGCGCAGCGTGGTGGTGGAAGTCGTGACTCCGGGATCCCAGCCTCCGCAACCTGGCCCAGGCTGTCCTGCCGTACCCGCCAGCACGCCCTCCACCTGTGGCGCACGCCACAACGCCTACGCAGCCGCGCGAGGCTGCTTCCCACTGAATTCGTGGCTGGCTTGTGTGGACCGGGCGTCGGCCGATATCTGCCAGGCGGTGGAAGCCTTCAATTTTCGCGGCAGCGACGGAATGCTCTTGGACGCCTGCATGACCGCAAACCCGGGATCGGACAAGGGGTTGGCGCGGGCGAAAGGCGCCTGGTTCAACAATGCCAACTCGTGTGTCTGGGGCCACTGGCGGGCAGCGCTAGATGCGATCAACGATCCCAGCCGGCCGGTTCCATCTGGACTTACGCCGGAATGGGCCGATGCCGTGAATGTCTGTCGCACGGATGGAGTTGGCAGCGGAAGTTGTTGCCAGGCGCACGTTGTGGCCGAACAAAACGCTATCGAGCATTGTGGGGGGTACGATGAGTCGATCTTCGGTCTGCTTCCAACCGATGTGCCGGGTGCGCCACTATGCAGTAATCTTGCGTTCCTAGCGAGCGGAGCACTGCCTTTCACCGGGAACTTCGGAAATGTTTCTGACCGCGTCTCCTATGGATTCCTACGCTGCTGTACGTTTTGAGATGTTAATCCACTTACGGCCCTGCCCGCTTCTCGCGTAGTTCCCAGTTATTGCAATCCGAATCCTTGGCTGCAAATTCAGGCGGGAATTCAGTTGAACCGTGAAATACGAAGGGCACACGAGTCGAACAGCTGAAGAAGGAAACCAATGGCCAACGATCCAACACCGCGGTACAAGTTCGTAGTCGGCAAAGGGGACGCTAGTCAGGAAGCCCTGCTCAACCAGGCCGCCGATCAAAATGGGTACAGGGCAACTCTGATGGTCGTCGATCCCTCTGGCGCTCCTGCGAATGTCCAGATTGTCGTGTTAATGGAGAAAGAAACCTAATCAGCGGAGCACCTTCCGCCAGCACAAGTGTTAGCTGCATCCTCGACAACCGTCGCCGGCGGACGAAATCTCTGCGCAGCATAATCCGGGCGCGCACTCGCGCATCGCGGTGCCCAACTACGTAGTCATGTATGTTCCACGCCTCCACAGCGGAAAGCAAACGGCCGGAGCATTCCAGTCGCGTCCCATCGGCAACTGAACACGGCCAGGAACTTTCTCCGGCAGTCCCGCTCATTGCAGAGCAGCCCGGGCTGGCATCGGGAACTCCTCCCGCATCCCCGCTGACAGGGCGGCTACAACTCGCGCGTCTGCACAGCACCTATGGAAATCAGGCTGTGCTGCGAATGCTGTCTCCCGCCGACTCACCGCACAGGGACGATCTTAAGTCGCGTTCTTCCGTCGGATTTCAAAGGCGGGAGACTCCATTACCGTCCCCGTTGGTTCTCGAGAAGAGAACCACCGCCAGTGGCCTGCACCAAGCAATGATGGGGACGGGGCCAGGCCAGCCGCTGGATGCTCCGGGCAGGGGGAATCTAGAGCGCCTGTCACCGGCGCCATTGGACCGCGTGCGGATCCACGACGATCCCGATAGTCGCGTCGCAGCTGCGCTCCTGGGCTCGCAAGCATATGCCTTGGGCGAGCACATCGTGCTTGGGGATCCCGCTTTCTCCGATGTTTCGCCCACATGGCTACTTGCTCATGAGGTCGCCCACACAATTCAACAGCGCCCGGATGGTCCGCTTCGTGGTGCTTGCAATCCGGAATTCGAGGCCAATCGTTTCGCAGACGCTTACACTGCCTTAACTCCGCACCCACAACTTGCAACAGAAATCCCGATACTAACGGGACAGGCAAAAGGCCTTGCACCAAGAGTCATCGCCAGACAGACTCTCGATCTTCCTGGAAATCTGTTGCTGGTCATCGATATTGACGATGGCGATTTCGTGGGTGGTTGCGTTCGGGCTATCGTGCCTCATATTGGTGTGAAGCTGATTATGAAGGGAGTTCCCAAAGGACTTGGGAACCAGATTTTCAATCTGCATATCGGATACGTCACAAACCCCGCGGGACAGAGCTGCATCTTTTTCTATGAGAGTGTCTCCGGCATTTGCGAGCTGAAGTGTTACGAAAGCGAGGAAGAAAGGGAACAGGACGAGGAAGGCATTCGAGAGTGGCTCGAGAACCTGGTGCGAAGAGTGCTCGAAATCATTCTTGTCGCCCTGCTCGCGTATCTCCTCGCTCTGTTGCTTGTTGAGATCGTTGAGGCAATCATAGCGGCCCTTGCCGCGTTGGCGCTTGTGCTGGCGTGATGGAATACCTGAATCGTGACCATCCGGTCTTTCGCGACTCGCCCCGCCGGTTCGAAGTGGCGGTCCGTCTGGCCTTGCAAACTGCCCTGCGGGCAGGCGCTTCATTCCGGCTCCGGTTTGATCCTAATCGTGCCCTCAAGGCCGCCGGAGTGGAGACACTGGAGCTCTTGATACCTGATTGTTCCGCGGAGATGCAGAAATCGCAGGACGTCGATGGGCTCGTGCTTTGCGAGGAACAGCTCAACAGCGCGAAGGCGGAGGCGCTCATGCTCCTGATGTCATTCGAACTGCAGGGCCGCCCGGACCTGCCCGTCAACTACGTCCAGACCCTCCGGGTCAACAATGGCAACCATCAACCTGTCTATTACTCCACCGAAATGAATGAATTCATCCTCCTGTCATTGCCGGCGGACGAGCGGACCAAGTTGCTGGAGGAATACGGAGCGCACGGTATTCCGCCTGACGTTCTGGAGCCACTTGAGATCGATCCCGACCGCCTGAAGGGATGACTATCTCCAGACTCGCCGGAGTCAAGCCTGCCTGTTCACCGGGCCTTGCAGTGCAAGCTCGAATCGACTGCTGGAGAGCTGGTGACCTGACCGATCTTTTGTACCAAGTCGAGTGTTAGTGTAACGCCTTTCTGGAACCTAGTCCGTAGTCGTAGTCGGGGGTGTGGAGATATGGGAAACGCGTAGCGTTTTCCATATCTCCATGCCCCATTTCCTTCGGCAAGATCGTTTGCGGCGCCGGCGGCCTATAGCCGAGCGACGAATGCAGTCGCACCGTGTTGTAGTGCACTCTCCACCGTTCGATCACCACCTGCGCCTCCTTCAGCGAGTAGATCTCTCGGTTCAGGCATTCGTCTCGCAGCTTGCCGTTGAAGCGCTCGCAATATCCGTTCTCCCACGGACTCCCGGGTTCGATGTACAAGGTCTTCGCCCCCACACCGGCCGACCACTTCCGTAGTTACTTAGCTACAAACTCCGGGCCGTTGTCGGAACGGATATGCTCTTGGAGCCCGTTCATCAGCATCACATCGGCCAGAGTCTCGATCAGGTCGTAACTGTTCAACCGCCGCGCTACCCGGATCGCCAGACACTTCCTGGTGTACTCGTCAATCAGAGTCAGCATCCGCAGGGTTCGTCCATCGTGGGTGCAGGCGCTGACGAAGTCGTAACTCCACACGTGATTCTCCTGCTCCGGCCGCAGCCGCACACACGAGCCGTCGTTCAGTCACAAGCGTCCCCGCGGGCGGCGTTTCTGCGGCACGCGCAGACCCTACCGCCCCCAAATCCGCTGTACCCGGTCCTTGCCCACGCACCATCCCGCCTTGCCCAACTCCACCGTGATCCGCCGATACCCGTAGCGTCCGTATTGGCTGGCCAACTGCAGGATAGCCCGGGTGAGGCCATCCTCGTCGTGGTGCTGCGTCGGAAGATACGCTGCGTCCCTCTCCACTGCCCCAACAGCCGGCAGGCATGCCGCTCGGAAAACGCATACTGCTGATGAGCATGCTCGACCGCGCAACGTCGCCGTTCAGGGCTTAGAAGTTTCCCGAGGCCACGTCCTTCAACACCTGCTTCTCCAGCGAAAGCTCCCTCACGAGTCGCCGCAGCCACGAGTTCTCCTTCTCCAACTCCTTCAGCCGTCGGGCTTGCTCCGGCTTCAGGCCGCCATACTCCTTGCGCCAGCAGTAATAGCTCTGTTCTTTGATGCCGGCTTCTCGGCACGCCTGTGGGGTGAGTTTTCCGTTGGCAATTGCCACTTCGATCTGTCGCAGAAGGGCGACGATCTGCTCTGGGCCGTGTTTCTTCCTGGCCATCTTCCAGCTCCTCTCGTACCAGATTTTCTCTCATTTCCCCTGGTACAAAATTCGCCGGTCACGTCAAGGGCAGTATGGCGATTGCTTGTCCTCGGGGGTACGGAATCTGAGGTACAAGCGGTTTTTAACTTTGGGCATCTGATTTTCCTCTGCTGGCTAATACTGCGCAGCGCGGAAAATCAGCGGAAACGATTGAAAAGTTTGTAGCTTTCCCCTAACTCTTTGAAAACGAAGAGCTGGCGGAGAGGGGGGGATTCGAACCCCCGATACAGCTTTTGACCGTATAACGGTTTAGCAAACCGCCGCCTTCAGCCACTCGGCCACCTCTCCGCGGCATTCGAGAGCGCATGACGTCTCTCGATCGGAAGCACCTAATCATATCCTGCCGGGAGGTACTATGTCACGATGAGCTGCCAGAGGTAGTAGGCTAATTCCAATTAGCCCACTACCCTGCCAGACGGGTGACGTCAAGCTGCTTGTGTAAAAACGCGGAGGGTGCGGGTTTTCCATTCCAGGTTGAATCTCTGGAAGATGGAGTAGATGATCCGTTCGACGCTTTGCACATTCACAAAGCACACCATGGGCCGGGTGCGCCGGCGCACCTCCACGAAGCAGCGCTCGATGATGTTGGTGGTGCGCAGCTTCCTCCACAGATGACGCGGCAAGCGAAAGAAGGCCAGTAACTCCGGCAGGTCACGCTACAGTTGCCGCACCATGCGAGGATAAGCCGTCCGCCAGCGGCGGCAAAAAGTACGCGCTGCCGCTTGGGCGGCAGCACGACCATCGGCTAAGTAAATGGCCTGAGCCTCGGCTTTGACCGCGTCGTAGTCGGCCTTGCGCACCTTCTCCAGGATATTGCGCATCTTGTGCACCCAGCAGTGCTGATGCGCAGCCCGGGGGTAGACGCTCTGGATCGCTGCCGCCAGTCCGGCACAACCATCGGTGACGATCAGCAACAGGTTCTCGCCGTGGAGGCCGCGCCGATACAGATCCTGCAACAGCGCCTCCCAATCGGCCTGGCTTTCGCCACGGGTTTGCAGAAAGGCCAGCAGCTGGCGGGTGCCATCGCGGCGCACGCCGTAAGCCACCAGCATCTGCACCCGTTGCCGTCCGCTGGGCCGGCGCACGCGCAGGCTCACGCCATCAAGAAACAAGTAGGCCCAGTCGTCGTGCAGGGGCGCCTGATGAAACTGGCGCACCGCCTGGTCCAGGTCGCGGCTCAACTGCGAGACGGTTTGCGCACTCACCACCTGGCCGGTGAGCGTGGCCACCACCCGTCCCACCTGTCGGGTGGAGATGCCGCGCAGAAAGGCTTCCCGGATGAGCAGCGTCAGCTCCGGCGCTCGCCGCTGAAACTTCTCCAGCCCTGGCGGCAGGAAATTCTTCCCTCGCGTGCGGGCGATGCGCAATCGCAGCGTGCCAAAGCGGGTGACAAAGTCCCGTTCATAGTAGCCGTTGCGATAGTCCCGCCCTTGCCCCGGGCTGCGCTGGTACGAGGCCCAGCCGCTGTACACATCCCGCAGCCGCTCCGACTCGGCTTCGAAAAACTTCTTCCACGCCAACTGCGTTCGCCCGCACAGATCGCCCCAGAAACTTTCTTTCATCTCCGCCAGGAAATGTTGGAACTGCTCGCTGATGGGTGTAACCTTCGCCATGGGTGTAAGTCTCCTTTCGAGTTCCGGCTTTAGCTGGTCAGGCCAAAGCCAACTTACACCCTCTCGCTTTTTACACAACCGAACTTACATCACCTGCCAGACGTTACTGTCTTAGTGAATTTCAGACTGAGACACTATCTGCCAGCCGCCAGCCACCAGCTAAGGCCGCTCTGCGCCCATTTCAATCAGCAGGGACGCCGGTGTCAGGCATCCGGTGCCAGAATTCGGTCAGGAAGGCTTTACGCTCATGAAGTCCAGTGCGCGCGCGATGTACTGCTTCAGGTCGCGGCGGTGGACGACGGCGTCGAGCATTCCGTGCTGCAAAAGGAACTCGCTGCGTTGGAAGCCTTCGGGCAGCTTCTGCCGGATGGTCTGTTCGATCACGCGCGGCCCGGCGAAACCGATCAATGCGCCCGGCTCAGCGATGTTGAGATCACCCAGCATGGCGAATGAAGCGGTCACCCCGCCGGTCGTCGGGTCGGTCAACAGAGAGATGTAGGGCACACCGGCGTCGTCCATGCGCGCCAGCGCCGAAGAGATCTTTGCCAGTTGCATCAGACTAACCACGCCTTCCATCATGCGGGCCCCGCCGGAAGCAGAGACGATGATCAGGGGCAGCTGCTTGTCAGTGGCTCGCTCGATCAGCGCGGGTGAGCACTTCGCCAACGACTGCGCCCATCGAGCCGCCGATGAAGGAATACTCCATGACACTCATGAAGACCGGCTTGCCGTCGAGGGTACCGCGCGCGTTGATGACGGCATCGTTCAGCCCGGTTTCATTGCGCGCGCGCTTCAGACGGTCGGCGTAGGGCTTCAGGTCAGTAAACTTCAGCGGATCGGTCGAGACCAGGTTGTCGTCGTCAACATCGTAGCGTCCGTCATCAAGCAGTTGCGACAGGCGGGTGCGCGCATCGATACGGAAGTGCCGGTCGCACTTGGGGCAGACGTTCAGGTTCTGGTCGAGGTCTTTCTTCCAGATGATCTGCCGGCACTGGTCACACTTTACCCACAGGCCTTCGGTTTTGACTTTCTTTTCGCCCGAGGTGTCGAGCTCCGCATTTTCCCTTTTGAACCACGCCATAGGTAAGAATTCAGTTTAGCCGACAGGGCAGGAGTTGTCGCCTCGGAGTCTTTTCCAATACAAGATGAGCCTGAAGGAGGAATCAGTTTCTAACACAAGATGAGCCTGGAGAAGGCAGGCATGCTGAGAATGGATGATCAGCGTGCACGAAGCAGAGAACTTGAGTCTGGAGGGGATCGCGGCCTTTCTTCAGGCCAGCGAAGAAATCCACTTCCTCGGCGAAAACCGCCAGCAGGTCTATGCCTGGATCGAGCAGGTCTTGCGGCAACAGCAGTACATACAGCAAGGCCGTAAGGGGCGCGGCTTGCTGCGTCGCTATGTGGAGAAGATGACCGGCCTCAGCCGGGCGCAGGTGACGCGACTGATTGCCCGTTATCAGGCCCACGGCACGGTCGAAGCGGTGAACTATCGCCGGCACCGCTTTGCGCAGCGCTACAGGCGGGCCGACATCGAGCTGTTAGCCGCCGTTGACGAGGCCCACGAGACGCTCAGCGGACCGGCGACCCGGCGCATTCTCGAGCGCGAGTACCAGCAGTACAGCAAGCCGGAGTATGAGCGGCTGGCCACCATCTCGGTGGCCCACCTGTACAATCTGCGCCGCCATCAGCGCTATCGCGCGCGCCGTCTGAGCTATCAGAAAACCAAGCCCACAGCGGTGCGTATCGGCGATCGGCGGCGACCCGATCCTCAAGGCCGACCCGGGTATTTGCGGGTGGATACGGTGCATCAGGGCGATCAGAACTCGGCCAAAGGCGTCTACCACATCAACGCCGTCGATGAAGTCACCCAGTGGCAGATCGTGGCCGCTAGCGAGCGCATCAGCGAGACCTACCTGGAGCCGGTACTGGCCGCCCTGCTCCACCAGTTTCCCTTCCGCATTCGCGGCTTTCACTCCGACAATGGCAGCGAGTTCATCAACCAGACCGTGGCCCGACTGCTGAACAAGCTGCTGATCGAGCAGACCAAAAGCCGGCCCCGCCACAGCAACGACAACGGGCTGGTGGAAAGCAAGAATGGCGCCGTCATCCGCAAGCACATGGGCTATGGCTACATAGCCGGCGAACACGCGCAGGCCGTTCATCGCTTTTATGCCCAACACCTCAATCCCTATCTCAACTACCATCGTCCCTGCGCCCAAGCCGAGGTTGAAGTCGACGACAAAGGCCGGCAACGGCGCCATTACCGCCGCTATCAGACTCCGCTGGAAACGCTGTTGGCGCTGCCCCAGCCAGCTCAGTACCTGCGCCATGGACTTACCCTGGCTACCCTGAAACGCATTGCTGCACGGCGCAGTGACACGGAGGCGGCGCAACAGATGCAACACGCCAAGCGCCAGCTCTTCGAGCAGTTTCGGCCGGCGGCTTTAGGACGATGGAAATGAGTCCGGCACCAAGAATCGCGGTGGAAATGACGGTTGTGGAAAGCCCAAAAGGCGGGGCTTCCCCCAACCTTGGAAATCGCTGCGCGATTCCCACATTCCCACCGCGCGACAACTGCTGTATAGATTTCAAAACCTTTGCCCGAAAGGAGCTTTCTCAGCGCCTGCACCTTCTCCCTTCAGGCTCATTCTTCAATTAGAAAAGAGTCTCGGAGGGGCTGAACCTACGAGTCCCGCTTCCCAGAGCTGACAACGGGAAGCGACGCAACCCGTTGCTGAGAGCTCGACGGAGCGATGGGCAGCGAGATGTCGATCTGCAGGCCGTGGGGAAAGACATTCTGCGCCGTCACCGTCCCCCCATGTGCCATCACGGCGTTACGCACGATGGCAAGGCCGAGTCCCATGCCTCCGGTCGAGACGACACGGGAATTGTCGACGCGATAGAAAGGTTTGAACAGCAGCGGCAGGGATTCTTCCGGAACACCGGGACCATTGTCGCGCACCGATAACAACGCAGTGCCGTTGTCGCGGCGAAGGTTGACGTCGATCTGCCCGCCTTTCCCCGAATAGAAAATGGCGTTGCGCACAATATTTTCGATCGCGCTGCGCAGCAGGTCAGCGTCGCCCCTCAGGTTGACTTCAGGGCTGCCGGTAAAGTGGATATCAACGTCGAGCGCGGTGGCTTCAAAGCGTGCGTCGTGCAGGACGTTTTCGACGACGTCGCGCAGCGAGACCATCTCGAACTTCGGCTTGTGTTGTCCGCCCTCCAGGCGGGCGACGGTCAGGATCTTCTCCAGCATGGAGTCGAGCTGGATGGTGTCCTGCTCGATGCGGTCCAGCATTTCCCCGCGCTCGCGAGCGTCGGCGCCGCGCGCCAGGGTGAGCGCCAGGCGGATCCGCGCGATGGGCGAGCGCAATTCGTGCGATACGCCGCTCAGCAGATTGCGCTCGCTCTGGATAAGGTTGCGCAGCTCATCCGCCATGGAGTCGAAGTCACGCACCAGTTCGGCGATCTCGTCGCGCCGGTTCCCGATGTAGTGGCTGACACGAATGTCAAGATTGCCGCGCGCCAGCTCGTTGGTTGCGTTACGCAGGCGTTCGATCGGTTTGCTCAGGTAATGCGCGATGATCAGGCACAGAAATGCGGAGACGATGGTGCCCAGCTTCAGCGTCCACAGGATGTCGCCGGGAACGCGCTCGGAGAGCGGCGGGGGCACGAACTCAGCCACCAGCAAGTATCTCGATTTGGGCGTGGTAATGCTCTCAACCGACACCGAGTCGTCGCCAATGCGTAGCGAGCCGCCATTGGCGAGTGCTTGTGTGGCACGCGCCTCGAGACCAGTTGGCGTCGGCCCGCTGCCCAGTTCCTTGCCGTCAGCATCCAGCAGCCAGTACGAAGCCCGGTTCGGGATCGAGATGCCCTGCAGAAAAGCGTCAAGTCCGGGCTGTCCGCCGCGTTCGTAGTCCTGTGCGGCATCCCGCCCAAGCTGGGGCATCACCTGTCGCGAAGGTTGAATCCACCAGGGCCTCTCAGAATGCAGACGAACGTGCAGACGCAGGTAGAGAGCGCCCAGCAGCATGGCCTGCGCCACCCAGAACGGCAGAAAGATCTTCCAGAACAGGCGGCGGTTCATGTTCTGCTCCGTTCCGGGGCCGAGACCGCCATGAAATATCCAATGCCGCGAATCGGCCGAATCAACTCGTCACTTCCTGGAAAGCTACCCAGTTTCTTACGCAAGCGGCTGACGTGCACATCAACGCTGCGATCGAACGGGTTCAGCGGACGCCCCAGGGCAACCTCGGCAATCTGTTCGCGCGTCACTACGTTGCCGGCATGGCGGAGCAAAAGCTCAAGGACGTTGAACTCCACCGACGTCAGGTCGATCGGTTGTCCTCCGCAAGTAACGGTCCTCGTTCCCATGGACATCTCGATCTCGCCGACGCTCAGGGTTTCATCGGCATCACTGCGAGGCCCGGGAGCAGCTTCGTGGGTGCGGCGGAGAATGGCCCGCACGCGGGCAACGAGTTCGCGCGGATCGAAAGGCTTGGCGAGATAATCGTCGGCTCCGATCTCCAGGCCCAGAATACGGTCCACCGCTTCGCCGCGCGCGGTGAGCAGCAGGACCGGCACGCCCGACACCTGGCGCAAAGATTTCAACAATTCAAATCCCGAGCCGCCGGGCAACATCACATCAAGGATGACGATCTCATGTTCCCCGGAGAGCGCCGCTTTCAATCCGGTGGAGTGGTCGTATGCCGTACTAACCACGAAGCCCTCGGCTTCGAGGAAACGCTTTAGCAGGTTGACCAATCCCTGGTCGTCGTCGACGACAAGGAGCCGCTTCATGGGCTTCATTTTGCTCTTTCCGGATGGGTGCTGCGGTGAAGAAGTGTTTCGAGATGTATTGTTAGTCTTCACAAAACTTAACCTTCCTTCACTCTCTCTTAACGGCCTTTAGGATGGCAGTTTCGGTCTAATACGTAAGGCAATGATATCGGCAATAATATTGATGTTACTGGGTTCGCCTCCAGCGTTGTTTTACACCCATAAATAATCGTCTCCCCGGCCCTGGAATCGCGAACACTAGGAGGAACGTTGAAGCGTCGCGGAATCATTGGAATTGCTATAGCCGCCCTTTTCTGTGCCGCTCTGGCCGCTTGCCGCCAGGGAACTGCCGGCAATGGGCATAGCGCCCGCGCCGGAGGCCCGGCGCCGACTATCCCCGTGGGTGTGGCCACCGTCACGGAGCGCGATTTCCCGGTTTATCTGACTGGCCTCGGCTCGGTCCAGGCCTTTAATACCGTCTCGCTGAAAAGCCGGGTGGACGGGCAAATCATGCAGGTCAACTTCCAGGAGGGGCAGGACGTCCGCAAGGGAGATCTGCTTATCGTGATCGATGAGCGGCCGTTCAAAGTGGCGTTGGCACAGGCGGAGGCCAATCTTCAGCGCGATGAAGCGCAACTGGCCAACGCCAAGGCACAGTACGAGCGCAACAAAGCCCTGTACGAGGACGGCGTTATCGCCAAACAGGATCTCGACACCATGCAGGCTTCGTTTGGCCAGTATGAAGGCACGATCGCGGCTGACAAGGCGGCCATCGACAGCGCCCGTCTGAACCTCACCTATTGCCGCATCACTTCGCCCATCGACGGCCGGGTCGGACTGCGTCAGGTCGACCCGGGTAATTACGTGCAGGCAGCGTCGAACACTCCAATGCTGGTGATCACGCAGCTGCATCCCATCGCGGTCGTCTTCACGCTCCCCGAAGACCAGTTGCAGTCCGTGTTGCAGCAGATGAGAAAAGGGCCGCTGCAAGTTGACGTTTACGGACGCGACGATCAGACCAAGCTGTCGGCCGGCAAGCTTCTGACCATCGACAACCAGATCGACCAGTCGACCGGAACGGCGAAGTTGAAGGCCGTCTTCGAGAATCCTGAGAACACTCTCTGGCCGAACCAGTTCGTGAACGTTCACCTGCTCCTGGAAATGCGTAAGGACGCTATCACGGCTCCTGCTGCCGCCGTGCAGCACGGACCGCAAGGGACCTTCACCTATGTCGTTGACAGCAACGACACGGTAAAGATGCAGCCGGTACAGATCGCGCTGACGCAAGGTACTACGGTGGTGATCGCTTCCGGCGTTCAAGCCGGCGATCGGGTGGTCACCGACGGGCAAGAGAAGCTGCAGGCGGGCAGTAAAGTCGCGCCACAGGCGCCCCAGCGGCAGGGCGGTCAGTCGAGGAACGCTGCGGTCAACGAGCAAACAGGGTCGCCATCATGAGTATTTCGCGGCCATTCATCATCCGGCCGATTGCGACTTCGCTGCTGATGGCCGGCCTGTTGCTGGTGGGCATTGTTGCCTACCGGCAACTGCCCATTTCGGCCCTGCCGCAAGTCGACTACCCGACGATCCAGATCGTCACCTTTTATCCGGGAGCCAGCCCGGACGTTACCGCTTCCTCCATCACCGCACCGCTGGAACGGCAGTGCGGTCAGTTGCCTGGATTGAGCCAGATGACTTCGAGCAGCGCCTTCGGCGCGTCGGTCATCACCTTGCAGTTCAATCTCGAAGAAAGTATCGACGTTGCCGAGCAGGAGGTGCAGGCTGCCATCAACGCGGCCCAACTCTATTTGCCCACCGATCTGCCTACGCCGCCGATTTACAGCAAGGTAAATCCGGCGGACGCGCCTATTCTGACGCTGGCTCTCACCTCTGACTCCATGCCGTTACACGAGGTGGAGGACCTGGCGGACACCACCTTTGCGCAGAAGATCTCGCAGCTGCCCGGCGTCGGGCTGGTCACGATCAGCGGCGGCCAGAAGCCGGCGGTGCGCATTCAGGCCAATCCCCAGGCGCTGGCCTCCTATGGTCTCAGCCTGGAGCAATTGCGTACAGCCATTGGCCAGGTCAACGTCAATCAGGCGAAAGGGCAGTTACAGAACAACCGTCTGGCGTACACCATCGGCGCCAACGACCAGCTGTTCGACCCCAAGCAGTACGCCGACAGCATCATCGCTTATAAGAACGGCGCGCCGGTCCGTGTTTCCGATGTTGCCACCGTGATTGAGGGTCCGGAGAACGCGAACCAGGCGGCCTGGATGAACACCACTCCGGCGGTGATCATGAACATCCAGCGGCAGCCGGGCGCAAATATCATCAAGGTCGTTGACAGCATCAAGCTGCGGCTGGTGCAGCTGCAGGCCAACCTGCCCAGTTCGGTCAAGATCGCGGTCCTCACCGACCGCACGAACACCATTCGCGCCAGCGTCAAGGACGTTCAATTCGAACTGATGCTGACTGTCGCGCTGGTCGTGATGGTGATCTTCATCTTCCTGCGTACGCTTTCGGCAACCATCATCCCCAGCGTCGCGGTGCCGCTGTCGCTGGTCGGCACTTTCGGGGTGATGTACCTGCTGGGCTACTCGCTCGACAATCTTTCACTCATGGCGTTGACGATTTCCACCGGCTTCGTAGTGGATGACGCCATTGTGATGATCGAGAACATCGAGCGCTTTATCGAAGACGGGCACACGCCGCTCGAGGCCGCTCTCCAGGGCTCCGCCCAAATCGGGTTCACGATCGTATCGCTGACGGTTTCGCTCATCGCAGTGCTCATCCCGCTGCTCTTCATGGGCGACATCGTGGGCCGCCTGTTCCGTGAATTCGCCGTCACCCTGGCGGTCACGATTCTCATCTCGGCTCTCATTTCCCTGACGCTTACGCCCATGATGTGCGCCCTGCTGCTACGACAGCGCGATCAGGCCAAACACGGGCGCTTCTACGACTGGTCGGAGAATGCCTTCAACAAGACGATCGCTTTCTACGGCCGCACGGTGCAATTCGTGCTGAAGCACCAGACGGCGACGCTGCTGGTAACCATCGCAACTCTGGTTGCCACCATTTGGCTGTACATCGCCGTGCCCAAGGGCTTTTTCCCAGTGCAAGACACCGGGGTTATTACCGGCATTACGGATGCCCGGGAGAGCATCTCGTTTGCAGCCATGGCTGAACGCCAGCAGGCACTCGCGGCTGCCATCCTTAAAGACAAGGATGTCGAGAGCCTGTCTTCGTTCATCGGGGTCGACGGAACCAACACGACACCGAATAGCGGGCGCATCCAGATCAACCTGAAGTCACGCGACGACCGGGACGATGACGTCACCACCATCATCAAGCGCCTGCAGCAGGAGGTTGCGGGCGTCGAGGGCATTACCCTCTACATGCAGCCGGTGCAGGACCTGACCGTGGAAGACCGCGTTAGCCGCACGCAATACCAGTTCACGCTGGAGGATGCCGACCCCAAGGAGCTCGCTGTCTGGACCGCCAAGCTGGTCGATAAACTGAAGACCCTGCCCCAATTGCGCGACGTTGCCACCGACCAGCAAAACCAGGCGGCGGAAGCGCGCCTGATCATCGACCGCAACACCGCCTCGCGCCTGGGAGTGAATGCCGCGGCGGTGGATAACACGCTCTACGACGCCTTCGGCCAGCGCCTGATCTCGGTAATGTATACCCAGCTGAACCAGTACCACGTGGTTCTGGAAGTCGATCCGCAATATCGCGATGATCCTGATTCGCTGCAAGACATCTACGTACCCGGCACCAATGGCCAAGTGCCTTTGAGCGCCATTGCACACTTTGAGACCACTTCCGGACCTCTGTCGCTCAATCACCAGGGGCAGTTCCCCGCAGTGACCATCTCGTTTAATCTTGGCACCGACTATTCGCTCGGCGAGGCCGTCACCGCCATCAATAACGCCGAGCGGGAGCTCGGGTTACCGCCGAGTATTCAGAGCGCGTTTCAGGGCACTGCGCGTGCTTTTGAAGCGTCGCTGGCCAATGAAGGCTGGCTGATTCTTGCCGCGATCGTCACCGTCTACATCGTCCTGGGTGTCTTATATGAGAGCTACATCCACCCCATCACCATTTTGTCGACGCTGCCTTCCGCCGGCGTGGGCGCGATCATCGCCCTACAGCTCTTTCACATGGACCTGGGGGTGATGGCGCTCATTGGCATCATCCTGCTGATCGGTATTGTGAAGAAGAACGCCATCATGATGATCGACTTCGCGCTGGAGGCCGAGCGTGGCGAAGGCAAGAAGCCGGTGGACGCCATTTACGAGGCCTGCCTGCTGCGCTTCCGGCCCATCATGATGACCACGCTCGCTGCCTTGTTCGGCGCAGTGCCACTGGCCCTGGGCACGGGGACGGGATCGGAGCTGCGGCAGCCGCTGGGCGTAACCATCATTGGCGGTCTGCTGGTCAGCCAGTTATTGACCCTGTATACGACGCCGGTCGTCTATCTGTGGTTTGACCGCTTGGGCGAAGCGATTCGCAACATGCGCGCACGCAAACCGGCCGAGGCGCTCGGGGACTAGCATGAATATCTCCAAGCCGGCCATCGAACGACCCATTGCAACAACGCTGCTCACCATTGCCTTGTTGCTGGCCGGCGTGCTGGCCTATATTCAGCTTCCGGTTTCGCCCCTGCCGCAGGTGGATTTTCCGGTGATTTCGGTAGGTGCATCGCTGCCCGGCGCCAGTCCGGAGACGATGGCTTCGTCGGTCGCCACGCCGCTGGAACGGCAGTTCGGCCGCATCGCCGGCATTAACCAGATGACCTCGAGCAGTCAGCTGGGCTCGACCGGCATCACTATGCAGTTCGACCTGAACCGCAACATTGATGCCGCAGCGCGCGATGTTCAGGCTGCCATCAACGCGGCGCGCAACTACCTGCCCGCCGATATGCCCAGCAACCCGACCTACCGCAAGATCAACCCCGCCGATTCGCCGGTAATGATCCTGGTGTTGACCTCCGACGCGATGACGCGGGACGCGATGTACGACGCGGCCGACTCGATTATGGGACAAAAGCTGTCCCAGATTGACGGTGTTGGTCAGGTCTTTGTGTGGGGATCTTCGCAGCCCGCGGTACGTATCGAGGCCAACCCCAACCTGCTCAACAAGCTGAACATCGGTCTGGAAGCCCTGCGCACGGCCGTCGCCGCCGAAAATACCAATCAGGCCGTCGGCATGCTGCAGGACAGCAACAAGAGCTGGATCATCCGCGCCAATAGCCAGCTCAAGAAGGCCAAAGACTACCGCAACCTCATCATCGCCTATCGGAACGGCGCACCGGTACGGCTGTCGGATGTGGCCGACGTCAGCGACTCGTATTCCGACGTCCATAACGATGGGAGCTTTGACAGCAAGCCCAGCGTACTGGTCGTGGCATTCCGCCAGCCGGGCGCAAACATCATCGCCACCGCGGATCACATTCTTGATGCGCTGCCCTTCCTTCAGGCTTCCCTACCGCCTTCCATCAAGCTCCAGGTTGGTCTGGACCGGACGATTACGACGCGGGCTTCCGTCTCTGACGTAGAGCGCACGCTCATCATTTCGGTGATTCTGGTGGTGCTGGTGGTCTTCGTCTTCCTGCGGGAATTCCGCGCCACCATGATCCCCAGCGTCGCCGTTCCGCTGGCCATCATCGGTACCTTTGGCGTGATGTATCTGTTCGGGTACTCGCTGGACAACCTGTCGCTGATGGCGCTGACCATTTGCACCGGCTTTGTAGTTGACGATGCCATCGTGGTGCTGGAGAACATCATGCGCCACGTGGAAGCGGGCATGCCTCCGTATGAGGCGGCCCTGCTGGGCGCGCGCGAGATCGGATTCACCGTGGTCTCCATGAGCACTTCGCTGATCGCCGTGTTCATCCCCATCCTGCTCATGGGCGGAATCGTCGGCCGGCTCTTCCACGAATTCGCAGTGACGCTGAGCGCGGCCATTATGGTTTCGCTGGTGGTTTCGCTCACCACCACTCCCATGCTTTGCGCCCGCTTCCTCAAGGCGCACGATCCCGGCTCGCACGGCGCTCTGTACCGCATGAGCGAGCGTGGCTTCGTATGGATGAATCGCTTTTACAAAGCGTCGCTGGGTTGGGTGCTGCGACATCAACGGCTGGTGTTGGCGATCACCATCCTGACCGTTTTCGTGAACGTTTATCTGTATGTAATCGTCCCCAAAGGATTTTTCCCACAGCAGGACACTGGCCGCCTGCAAGGCATCGTCATGGGTGACCAGGATGTCTCTTTCGACGCAATGAAGGACAAGACATATCAGTTCATCCACATTGTGCAAAATGATCCTGCGGTGCAACACGTGCTCGCCTCCGTGGGAGGCGGCGGCGCGGGAAACCAGGCGCGCATCTGGGTGATTCTGAAGCCGCTGAACGAGCGCAAGGGCGTTACCGCAGACGACGTAATCAATCGCCTGCGTCCCAAGCTGGCGCATGTATCCGGCGCCAGCGCCTTCTTCCAGCCTTACCAGGAAATGCAGATCGGCGGCCGAATCTCGAACGCGGAGTACCAGTACACGCTCTCCGGCGAAGATCTGCAGGAGTTGTATGAGTGGGCGCCGAAGCTGACGGAAAAGCTGCGCGCCATCCCTCTGCTGAAGGACGTCAACAGCGACCAGCAGGTCAACGGCCTGGAGCAGAACGTCATCATCGACCGTGACACGGCAGCGCGTTTGGGAATTACACCATCTCAGATCGACAACGTGCTCTATGACGCCTTCGGACAGCGCCAGATCTCCACCATCTACCAGACACTGAACCAGTACCATGTCGTTCTGGAGGTCGATCCAAAATATCAATTGACACCCTCGGCGTTGGATAGTGTGTACGTCATCACTTCCGGCGGCGCTCAAGTGCCCTTGTCGGCTTTTGCTCACTTCGGAACCGCGGCGACCTCGCTAACGGTGAACCACCAGGGACAGTTCCCTTCGGTAACCATCTCTTTCAATCTGGCTCCGGGAGGCTCTCTCGGTGCGGCGACCCGCCTTATCGAAGAAGCCGAGCGGGACATGCGGCTGCCGGCTTCCATTCACGGCAGCTTCCAGGGAACAGCGGCAGCATTCAAAGACTCACTCACGTCGGAGCCGCTGCTGATTCTGGCCGCGCTGGTGGCCGTGTATATCGTGCTGGGCATTCTCTACGAAAGCTACATCCATCCCATCACAATCCTGTCGACGCTTCCCTCGGCCGGTACTGGCGCGTTGCTTGCCCTGTTGCTGTTCCATATGCAGTTGGACGTGATCTCGCTGATTGGAATCATCCTGCTGATCGGCATCGTGAAGAAGAACGCAATCATGATGATCGACTTCGCGCTGGAGGTGGAGCGCCAGGGCAGGTTGGCTTCCGAGGCTATCTACGAAGCTGCGTTGCTGCGCTTCCGGCCCATCATGATGACGACTGCGGCTGCGATGTTTGGCGCGTTGCCGCTCGCGGTAGGCCGGGGTATGGGATCGGAGCTGCGCCGGCCTCTGGGCGTCAGCATCGTAGGCGGCCTCATCGTCAGCCAGATGCTCACGCTCTACACGACTCCCGTGGTTTATATCTACCTTGACCGCTTCCAGGATTGGGTACTGGCGCACATACCGTGGCGCCAAAAGAAAGCGGTCAAGGAAGAAACCCCGGTGTTTGCGGATTAAACTGCGCTACACTAGCGGGCTGATGATGGAGTCCACCAGGCCGCTTGAAAGACGATCCAAAGCATACTTGAAGGCCTGGGCTGAACCAATAGCTGGAATTCCCTGAAGGGCGCCAGGAGGTAAGCCATGCATTCGGCCAAACTTGGACTCGGTCTCATGCTCGGGCTTGCCGTCCTGAGCGTCGTCCGGCCTGCTCACGCCGATGACTTCGGCTACTATGCGGTGGGAAGCTTTCAGTTCGATTCGATGACCATCTCGGGCAACGCTGGTGGAATCTGCTCCGGACAATGCGTGCCCTGGGGCAATCTCGTTATTCTGAACGCTGGCTTTTCCGCTTCGGTCACCAACTATCAGGAAAACACTTCCTGCGCCGACGACCGATGTAAGACCGAGATCAGTGGCGATTTTGGTGTCGGCTCACTATCTGCCTACCTTTGGGCCGGCGACCCTCCCCAGGCCTATTACCTGAGCCCCAGTTCGCTGTCAGGCAGCTTTGACAGCCACTTCTGCACGGGCAACTGTGGAAGTTACCGGCCGGAGACCGAGCTGTCACTGGACTTTGCGGGGCCTTGGAGTAACGGTTGGTTTTCAAGCGAGACAATCGAGATGCACTGCTTTCAAAAGGACGGCTGTAGTGAAGGTAGTGGAGCAGGAGACTTGAACACCGTGACTCCTGAGCCGCCGAGTCTCGCGCTGCTCGCAGCCAGTCTCCCCTTTTTCGGCCGCGTCATGCGCCGGAAGTCGCTCTAAGTGTGCACAGCGCCGGAGATGTACAGAAACTACGCACCAGAAGGACGGGTGAAGAAACCGGATTCCGAGCCTGCGGCCGGTGAGCCACAGGATTGCATCACGAAATATCGATTGGAAAACTAGTCCCCGGCCGTACAAAATCCCTTTAGCAGCCTTGGCTAAGAACTCTGTCGCCGGCTAGCGGCGGCCCAGGAAGCCTCGAGCTTCTCGACATCCTTATTCGCCAAATCTAAGTAGTGGCGAGCGCGCTCCGGGTCGGTGCTGGCGATGGCCTGCTTGGCTTTTTGCAGGTCAACGCGCATCGAGTTGCGGGCTTCGACCATATCGCCGCGTAGGCCAAGGCCGCTCTGTTGCATCTGTCGCTCGAGCGTGTCAAGGCTGCTTTCGACGGCGGCTGCCCGGCTGTCCAGTTGGTCGTTCTCCGTCTCCAGCTCTTGCATCACTTTCGGATTGACGGTGGGTGCCGGCGGAGGCTGGTCGGCAGTCCCGCCCCGAGGCATGGTCCCGCTGTCTACCGGCGGCGTGTTGCCGCCCCCTGCTGGCATCTCAGAGGCAGGACCCATCCTCTGCCAATTTCCTGCTCGACAGCATCGAGACCAGGAACTTGGTGCAAGCCACGCTGTTCTGAAACCGCTCGTCATTGTCCAGTGTCGATGAGGAGATGTAGTACTCGGTCAGCGCGAGGTTTCGGTTCTGTTGGATCAGCCAATCGCTCCAGGCTCGCAGCCGCTTGCTCTGCTGTTGCAGTTGCCGCAATGCCTCTCGATCGCTGTCGTTGGCGACGGAAAGCTCGGCGAGTTTCAGCGAATCGTCGATCTCGGCCAGGTCGTTCTGGATCCAGAATTCACCAAGCGGGAAGCCCCTTCTGAGGGAGTTTTCGATTTTGCGCTCAGCCGACTCCATCCTGAAGGCAGCGGCCAGGCCGGCGGCTGCGAAATTCCGTGACACTTTAGCAGGCTCCGCTTCGCTCGGCGAGGTTGGGCTCGGTGCGGCGGAAGACCACACGTCGACCGTGATTGTGTGTCCGGCACTGTGGCTGCTTTGTTCCGGGTAGGCGTTGGCATCGGCCGATTGCTGCTGTGCCACGACGATGTTCTTAGAGGGCGCATTGTCCGCTTGTGCGGCCGCGGGAATGGCCAACGCCCCTGCGATCAGAAATGCGATTATGCACTGCGACTTCACATTCATCCCTTCTACACTCCTAACGTCCATTTCGGTCGTAAGAGCGAAAACAAAGGCTGCGAACGACGGGTGTCCCGACTCGTACCGGCGGGTTCGGTAAACGACTTGAACCACTGCAAAGCTTTGCAGTACGCGCCAACAGCAGACTGAAGCGGCACATTGAGCAGGAACACGCAGTCTTCGAACGAAGCGCCATGGCAGCCACGAAGAAGCAGAACAGCTCGAGCTAAAACGTCGAGCTGCTGTACGACTTTGTCTATATCCAGCTCCTGCAAAGCTCGAGTTTCGACCAGTGAAAGAGGCTCATGCGCGTGATGCGAACAGGCCGGATCAAGGTATTGTTTCGCAGCTTCCTGAATCGCTGGGCGGACAGCGTTGAGTGCAGTGCGGGCAGTCGCCACGTGTGCCCATAGCACCAGCCAATCACGGAATTCCCGGCTGCTAGTCTCTGCAAGACCGGTTGCATCAATAATGGATTGCATCGCCAATTCCGCATTTCCCGTAATCATCAGAACGGTCCAGTAGAGACTGTCCCTCTGGTCTGCAAACGGGTCTTGGATATTTGCGGTGCTGTATGTCCGTGCGCTTCGCTTTTTCTGCCTCTCTGTCAGGTGCAGCCAATACATGCGTCTCCTCCCTGCTTATTCCCGAGCTTCACCACTCGGAATGGTGTGCGCGAACGTAATGGGTAGTGCAGCGCACGTGCCAATCCAGATCGGCGCTAAATTATTGAAATTACGGTTGGATTGATAATGCGGAGGGGGCTTGCCATGCCCGGATAAAGGCGAGTGCCAACATTTCGGAAGTTGCCGCGGCGGAGAGCGGCGCGGAGGCACGATTTGGCAAGCAAAAAGATCCCGGCCAGAGTGGAGGAGACTCTGAGCGCGGGACCCACGATTATCTTCGCTGACTATCGGGTCAGAAACTGTTGGACAACGAAACGGCACTCGCGTGTGACGCACCAGTAGGACCTATGCCATGCTCTCTTCTATTCGGGAGCCGACGGTATCTCTTGCGAACTGAGGGCCTGGCGCAGCAGCCCATCCACCTTTCGTTGCTGTTCGGTAGTCAGCATGCTATAGAGCTTCGTCTCAAGCTGCGAATTCGCGACGATCAACTGCTTCATAACCTGCGACTGCTCTGCCGCGTTGGTTTGAACCTGCCGGTCGTCGGCTTTCTTGTCCAATTTCAATGCCATTAATTTGCGGCGGCTCTTTTCGAGCTTCTCTACCAGCGGTTGCACCTGCTTGCATTCTTCCGTAACTGCTGCCTCAAGCGCTTGGACTTCAACCGGCGTCAGATCGAGATAGTCAATAAGCTGTCTGGGAATGTCAGGCGAGCAGGTCACGGGAGGAATGACGAGCGTACCGGCAGATATCTGGGCTTGAACATTCGCTTGCGAGTACGACTGTGCCGGATTGCCGTCCTGCGGCGTGGCGTACATGCTACGCAGGAGCTGGAAACGCGTCAATGCGACGTAATAGCGCTCCAGGCTGAGGTATTCCGCTTGATCACGACTGATCTTGCCTTCCCGAGCGGCCTGCGCAATTTCGCTTAATTCTGCCGACATCGCAGCTACGACACCCTCTAACCGCTCCGGATAGGTCCCGGCACTCTGCTCAGCCCCCAACAGATCGGGAGGATTTTCTGTCTCGCCCGGCGCTTGCTGCGCCAGGTTTGCGATCGTGCCCTCGGCGGGTTCGGCGCCGCCGTTGGCTTGAGCGCCTGCGGATATAGCGAGCAGGCATATGATGACGAATGTAGCAATCCGCTGTGATTTCACCTTACTTCTCCTTTACTTGCCGGCCTGGGGCGGATAGTTCTTGAAAAGCTTGGCCATGGCCTTCTGCAGAACTCTGTAGTTCTTATCAGGGTCTTTCTTAAGGTCAATGGTTTTCGTGCCGTCTCCGCGCCAAACCAGCTGTCTTCTTGCAGGGTCATACAGGTCTACGAGTAGCGTTCCGACAGGAATGGTAGACGTCTGGCCGGTCACGCTACCGCTGCTGAATCCACCCCATCCGCCGCCCCATCCCCAGGGGCCTCCGCCATTACCAAACGCCGACAAGTTGATGCTCTTTTCCTCCTTGACAATAGCGTGATAGCCAACCTGAAGATCACCGCCCTGGTTGACTCTGGTGAGGCCTTTCTGCGCGAGTTGCTCGTCTACTGCCCGCTTAATGGACTGGTCGATCAACTGGTCCGACACTACCCCGCCCGGCCCCGGAAGATCTACCCACTCGTAGGTCTTGTAGGTTCCGAAGTTTGCGCTTCGGTCGTAGTTGTAATGAACCTCCTGCGCGTGTACACAAGTTACAAAGATTATGAATACGGGCAAGAGTGACAGCCGTTGAACGAACTTCATTACTATTCCTCTCTGCTTGTGGCCAGCAGTTCTTATCAACCACAAATTATCGAAGCTTATTTCTTAGTCCGGGAAGCATCGGCAATCGTGGTTCTGCTTATGATCTTTGCCTCGTGGGACTGGCCCAGGATGTCATTCCACGTGATTGTGTTATCGCCCACCTGGACGAGAAGTTCACGTCCAACTGCATACAGTATTGTTGAGTCGCCAGATGGCGATTTGGTCAGAACAACGTAGCTTGTCCCGTTTACCTCCACCGACACTTCGTAAACCGCTTCACCTGGAGCCGGGGCGTCTCCACTCTGATGCGGCTTAACTTCCGTGATCGTGGCCGGCTGGTATGTCGAGGACGCCGCCGAAACTGGAGCGAGCCCCAGGACCGGCAACAATAAGAGCGATATTCCTAACAAGATCTTTGGCATCGGGTTGCTCCTCAGGCGGCCGCCTGGCTCATGCCTTCCACACCGCCTCGGGCGGAAAGCTGGGCCTTCCGCCGGCTAGTCGCCATCATTTCAAGTGAATAATCGAACTCAGCACCGCAGTCACAGCACACACGATATGTCCGTCTGCGGATCGTGAAGACACGACTAAGATGGCTGTGATGACAGCCAAACAAAAAATCGACCAATTTCGTGACATTCATGCTTCGCGTCTCCTGGAAAGGCGCGTGGCGCCATCCGCTGCAGGATGGTGCAGGTCTAGTGCCAAACCTGATGAAGGCTAAATCCCTGATTCACAATCACGTTCAGAGGCCCAGAAGGCGGGGTGCCTGCCCTTATATCGTCACTGGCAGCGGGCTGGCTGTTCTGGCATGCGATGCGAAAAGCGCCAAGTTAAGGACGCGAATAGGATGTAAGCCCGTCGGCGACACCAGCGAGGATGAAAATGCCCATCAAACAAGGATGTATGCAGGCACAATTTCGGTCATGATGTTTCTTGCAGATAGTTAGACTAGCCTCCGGTAGCCGCGGAAGCATTTGTCATTCCGCACTCACCGGAGTTCTCGATATCGATGCCGTCGCCAGCGATTAGCACCACCACCGACCGCGCGCCAGCGCGGTACGTTCCGCCCGGAACCGGTCGAGCGTTGTACCATTCACAAATTTCATGCGGCGGATCCAGTGCAGTGTCAATCCAGCGCCGCCACTGTTCCGTACCATTCCTGAATGTGGGAAGCTCAAAATCCAGAGCTTCCCAATACGCATTCAGGATGAGATGCAGCCGCAGCCCTTCATTCTTCAGATGCACACCTACGGCGAGGCTGTGCGAGCCGGGTGACCAATCCGGCTGATTGAGTTTCACGCCGTGCCAGGCGCGTTTCACCTCGCGGGAGACCTGGCTTAGACTCGCGCGCAGGCGTTCATGTTCCACGTCCCGCATCACACGGCGCTCGATTAGCAGCTTCACGAACCGGAGAACATCGGCGTGTCGGGACAGAAGTTTCCAGTCGAACCAACTCGTGTCATTGTCCTGGCAGTAAGCGTTATTGTTGCCGCGCTGACTACGCCGCACCTCGTCGCCCATAACAAACATCGGCACACCGAGCGAAAGCATGGTCGCGGTGAAGAAGTTCTTTACCTGCCGGTTACGCAGTCTTTCTATTTCGGGATCGTCCGTCGGGCCTTCGACACCGCAGTTCCAGCTTCGATTCTCCTCGCGGCCATCACGGTTGCCCTCGCCGTTTTCTTCGTTGTGCTTCTGGTTATAGGAGACGAGGTCGTTGAGGGTGAAGCCATCGTGACACACAACGAAATTGACGCTCTCTTCAGCCTCGCGCTCCCTCTGGCCATAGATACTTGGGCTGCCGAACAGACGGTCAGACATGCGCCCCACGGAGTCATTCGAACCCCGGAAGAAGTCGCGGACATCATCGCGAAACCGATCGTTCCACTCCTTCCAGCTATCCCCTGCGAAGCTGCCGACCTGGTAAAGTCCGACCGCGTCCCATGCTTCCGCAATCATCTTGGTACCGGCTAGCGCCGGATCGGACTCGATGTCCCACAAAACCGGCGGATTCGACAGGACCGCGCCGGACGAATCGCGCGCAAGGATCGATGCAAGATCAAACCGGAAGCCATCTACATGCATTTCGTTCACCCAGTAACGGAGGCTGTCCACAATCATGCGGCGTACTACTGGATGGTTGGCGTTGAGCGTGTTTCCGGTACCGGTGAAGTTCGCGTAAAGAGATCGGTCCTCATCCAGGAGGTAGTAAGTTGGATTGTCAAGGCCGCGGAAGCATTGTGTCGGACCATCGTGTCCACCTTCCGCCGTGTGATTAAAGACTACGTCAAGTATGACTTCGATGCCGGCTCGGTGCAGCGCCTTCACCATGTCTCGAAATTCATCTACCGCGCCCAGCCGTTCCTGTCGCGAGCTGTATGCCTGGTGAGGTGCAAAAAATGCAACCGGGGAATAACCCCAGTAGTTTGTTCTATCCCCAGGCGCGTCCTGGGGATCAAACTGAAAGACTGGAAGCAATTCGACCGCGGTAATCCCCAATTGCCGAAGGTAGGGTATCTTGTCGACTAATCCGGCGTATGTACCACGTTTCGATTCCGGCAGGCCAGAGCTGGGATGTGCGGTAAAACCGCGCACATGCATCTCATAAATGATCGTGCGCGACCACGGCCGCTTCAGGGGCACATCACCTTCCCAGTCATACGCGTGCGGGTCCGTGACCACGCTCTTCATGGCCGTCGCCATGTTGTCGCCTTCCCGACGGGCCGCCTCACGGGAATAGCTTTTTGGCACCACGATGGCGCGAGCATACGGGTCGAGCAGTAGCTTGGACGGATCAAACCTGAGACCCCGATCGGGCTGGAACGGCCCGAAGGCCCGGAATCCATAAATCTGACCCGCTTCCACCCCGGGTACGAATACGTGCCAGTAATGGTACGTGCGGTTCGCTAAGGGATCGATGGGAATGACACGAGAAGGGCGAGCGTCGTCCACGTCATCAAAAAGCAGCAGCTCAATCTTGGCAGCACCGCGGGAGAAGATTGAGAAGTTGGCGCCGCCATCCATCAGCGCTGCTCCAATGGGAAAGCTACGGCCCACCAGCGAAACTCGAAGCGGCCATTCGGCTATGTTTGCTCTGGCACAGGACATGGTTGCACATTCCAAATGTCGGCTGCATATTCGGCGATGGTGCGGTCGCTGGAGAACCTGCCCGATCCCGCCACATTCAAGATGGCCTTGCGCGCCCACTCGTCGGGGTGGGCGTACAAGGCACGCAGCCGCTCATCTGCCTCGAGGTACGACTTCAGGTCGGCCAGGTGCATGTAGTTATCCCCATTGGCCAACAACATTTCGCGCAGCGGGTTGAAGACGCCCGGTTCGTTGCAACTAAAGTAGTCGGAGAAGATCAGGTCCAAAGCCTCGCGGGTTTCTGGCTCGTTTTCGTAGTGCCAGTGCGGGTTGTACCATCCGCGACTGGCCAATACCTGCTGGGCAGTCAGGCCGAAGAGGAAGAAGTTCTCCTCTCCCGCCTCTGCCGCCATCTCGATGGTTGCGCCGTCACGGGTGCCGATCGTCAACGCGCCGTTCATCATGAATTTCATGTTGCTGGTGCCGCTGGCTTCGTATCCTGCCGTCGAGATCTGGTTGGATACGTCACTTGCGGGAATCAGGTGCTCCGCAAGCGAGACGCAGTACTCAGGCAGAAACACAACCTTGAGCCGTCCGCGTACGGCGGGATCGCCGTCGATAGTGCCCGCAAGATTGTTAATGAACTTGATAATCAGTTTGGCGAGCCGATACGCAGGGGCAGCCTTGCCGGCAAAGAAGAATATCCGGGGCTGCATGTCCAGGTCAGGGTCCTGACGTAGCCGGTTGTACAGCACTACAATTCTCAGGGCATTTAGTAGCTGGCGTTTGTATTCGTGAATGCGTTTAATCTGGCAGTCGAAAATCGCGTCTGGGTCAAGCACCTGGCCTGTTGACCACTTGAACCATTCACAGAATTGTCGCTTGGCACTGCGCTTTGCATTCATAAATTCATCACGGAAGCCGCAATCATCCGTGAATGCTCTGAGTTTCTTAAGTTCGCTTAGGTCAGCGATCCAGCTCTCTCCAACTGTGTCTGTGATGAGCCTGGAGAGCTGAGGATTGCACAGTAGCAACCACCGGCGGGGCGTGACTCCGTTGGTTTTGTTGTTGAAGCGCTCGGGATAGATCTCTGCCAGGTCTTTTAGCGTCGTCTGCCGGAGTAGGTTCGAATGAATCTCTGCCACACCGTTCGTGCTGTGGGAACCTACGACTGCCAGATGCGCCATACGGACCTTCTTGGCGGCGCCCTCCTCGATGAGGCTCACGCGTTGTATACGGCCTTCATCTGCTGGAAACAACCGGCGAACATCTCCCAGGAAACGTCGATTGATTTCGTAGATAATCTCGAGCTGCCTTGGCAGCAGCTCTTCGAACCATGCCACCGGCCACTTCTCGAGGGCCTCAGGCAGCAATGTGTGGTTGGTGTACGCCAGGGCGTTCTTTGTAATATTCCAGGCGTCGTCCCACCCCAGTTGCTCCTGGTCGACCAGGATTCGCATCAGTTCTGGCACCGCCAGAGACGGGTGCGTATCGTTCATCTGGAAGGCCGCTTTCTGTGGAAACGAGCTCCAATCCAGGTTGCTCTGCCGGAACCGCCGAACCGCGTCAGCTAGGGAACAGGCGACAAGGAAGTACTCCTGTAAGAGCCGTAATGCTCTTCCCCTGAAATCTGAGTCATCGGGATAGAGGACCCGCGTCAGCGTTTCGGCCTCGAGGGTCTGGGCGAATGCTTCCACAAAGTCTCCATGGGAAAACTCTTCAAAGTTGAAATAGTCCGGTGCGGCGGCAGCCCACAGGCGGAGCGTATTGATCGTGGAGCCGCCATAGCCGATTACCGGGCGGTCAAATGGCACGCCGATCAAAGTCGATGGACGCCCGGGTACGGGACGCAAACTGCCTCCGGTGAGTTCGAAGGAACAGGCCAGGCTGATTTCCACCTTCTCGTTGGGGCGGGCGACCTCCCATGGGTCGGGAGAACGAAGCCAGTTGTCCGGTGTTTCCTGCTGCCAACCATCCCGGATGGATTGCCGAAAGATGCCGTACTCATATCTCAGGCCATAACCCATGGCCGGGAGCTGCATAGTAGCGGCGGATTCCATGAAGCATGCGGCTAAACGTCCCAGGCCGCCGTTGCCCAGGCCGGCGTCGGGCTCCTGCTCGCGGATCTCGAGGAGGTTGAGCTTCTTTTCCTCGATCACTTGGCGCGACAGTGGGCTAAGCAGAAGGTTCGTAACGTTGTTCTGGAGCGAGCGGCCGATGAGGAATTCCATCGACAGGTAGTAAAGCCGCTTAGGATTTTGCTTTTCGTAGGTCTTCTCGGTTAAAAGCCATCGCTGCGAAAGGATGTCGCGCACCGACCGGGCAAGGGCTTCGAAGCGGTCGCGCCCCGTTGCTGCCTCCAGGGCGACGCCATTGTCGAACAACAGGTGACGTTCGTACAGGGCGTCGTCCGTCCCGGCAAATTGCACGGGACCGCATCCGTACTTAGTGTTGATGAGTGTGAGAGCATCCTGCAATGCATCACGCTGCGCGACAGCCTTAGTGCTCATATTTCAGTACCTCCAAAGATTCTGCGAGCGTCGCCGAGGGGTGCTTCAGGTCCAATCGGATGAAATCCTGCCGCCCGGACGAACCATATTCCTGAGTGATGCGGTATCGACGAATCAGGTGGCGGCCGCCAAAGATTACGAGTAGGACAAGCAAAAGGCCTGCGAAGACCCCACCCGCTCTACCCGCGTAGGCGGCGGCGCGATCCAAATCACGACTGAAGAAATAGCCGAGCCCGGCATAAGCACACGAGTACAACCCCGCCCCAGCTGCCTCAAAGGCCAGGAAACGAATGCGGCTTGTGTGCGACATCCCCGCCAGAGGAGGCGCAACTGCATCGAGCCCGGGTACAAACTTGGAAACAAGGAGAATCTGCGGCCCGTACCGGCCAAACGTTTGTTTCGCCCTGCGGTTGTGGGCTTCAGGGTCCCGCGTAAGACGGTGTATGAAATGCAGAACCCTGTCGCCCCACAGCTGACCCGCCTCGTACCAGGGCCAGTCTGCCAACACGCAGGCCGCTACCGCGAGAAGCAGGGCGGAGAGGAGCCCCATTTCCCCGGTGGCGGCGAGGGCACCGGCGGCAATGAGAAATAGTGGTCCCGGTACCGGGAAGCCCAGTTGGTGCACGAACACAGCCCCAAACAGAACCGAGTAGCCATGCTTGGTGACGAACTGGAGGACAGCCTGCATACGTTTCCCGGATTTCCGTGACACAGCAAATGCGGTACATGGACCACGACTGCCTTACGTCATCTCTCGTTGCACCGGTGTCAGGCTCATCAATGCAACTCGGATGCCATTCCCGAAAGACATACAAATGACGGAACATGCTGCACTTGCAGCAACAGCAACTGACAATAACGCGAGCATTGGCAGACGGGCTAAGGGCAGTGACGACATCGGGGCAGCAAACTCTCGGGGATAGAACGCCCACGTCAAGAACCTGACGGCTTCGCCGGTGTTTCGGCAGGTAAGGCTAATGGAGCTGTCGGACGGCAATACTAAGTCGCGCTCGAAACTACGGGGTCGCGTCAGAAAGATCGGCTCACGACGCTTTGCCGGTTGTAGGTGCACCTCAGTCACGCTGATACGTCGGGCTGTCGCCAGGCGGGACTTCGAGCCCATTCTGCGGTCTTCGGTTGCCGAAATCATGGGATGTTTCGCCTACAAGGCGGGTGATCAAGCGCGAACATGAGGCTGACAGAAATTCCACACATCAGGACACCCACCATGCTCTCCAGTGGACCCAACAGCTGCCACTTCGCCGGGAGCACTACATCGCCGTATCCCACGGTTGAATATGTGCTCGCCGAAAAGTAAAAGGCGGATTCCCATGAGGGGAAACAGAGCCAGCGGTAGCAACTCGCCCAAAGCAGAATGACGAGGCCCTGCAGGAGAATGACACCTATTGTGGCTTGCATCACCAGGGCAGCAGACGTGGGCACCCGAAGTTTGTGAATGTCCCTTGCCGCGAGGGTTCTTAACCAATCTATGAGGGCAGCGACCCCGGCACACTGGAGGCACAGGGTAAGGACGACGAGAAGAACGGCGGCGCTGACCTGATGAAACAATGTCATGGCTCCAGAAAACTCCTTTCAGATACGATCCGGAGCGATTGTACTGGTCAACAAGCTGCGATGAAATCCAAGCCAGCCCGCATCATGCTTCCACGCTTAAAGGATCTCCTCAGGCGGGTTTACTACATTAGCTGGAGCTTGCGTCCATCCCGCGCTTACTATGGTCACCGGACGCTTGCAGCTCTGAGAATGCACCTCGGCTACTGCAGGTACTGTGCTTTCGTGATGCCGAGCCGGCGAATTTTGTGCTGTAGCGTCGTACGCTTCAATCCCAGCCGGTCGGCCGCTCCGCCGTTTCCTGCTATCCGGCCCGAGGCCGCTTTCAAGGCGTCGATGATTACGGTCCGCTCGGCTTCATGAAACGTAGAGGATGGGAGAGGACTGTTGCGGCAGTAAGAGGTTAGGAACTCACCCAACGGCGCTTCCAGTTCCTCACCGCGCGAAAGGATCACTGCTCGCTCAATGAAATTTGCCAACTCTCTGACATTCCCCTTCCACGAGCAGTTGGTTAAAGTTTCCATCAAACGCTCAGGTACATACCTGACTTGCTTCCGCATTTTCTGCGATAGCCTTGAGACAAAATAGTTCACCAGCAGGGGAATATCCTCGCGCCGGTCGCGAAGAGGCGGAATCTCAATCGGGAAAACGTTCAAGCGATAGAAGAGATCTTCGCGGAACTTCTCCTCTCCAATCATGGACGAGAGATCACGATGTGTCGCTGCGACGATGCGCACGTTTACCTTGATCGTCTTGGCGCTCCCTAAGCGTTCGAACTCCTGCTCCTGGACCGCACGCAATAACTTTGGCTGCAGTTCCATGCTGATATCGCCGATCTCGTCGAGAAACAGCGTGCCCCCGTCGGCCAGTTCGAATCTGCCCTTTTTCTGCATAAGGGCGCCTGTGAAAGCCCCCTTCTCGTGCCCGAAGAGTTCACTCTCCAGCAGTCCCGAGGGGATAGCGGCGCAGTTCACACGTACGAATGGGCGTCCGCGCCGGGAGCTGAGATTGTGAATGGCGCTGGCGATCAGCTCTTTCCCGGTACCGGTCTCGCCGCGAAGCAGGACGGTAGAATCCGTGGGAGCCACGATTGCAACCTGTTCCAGCACCTGCTGAATCGCTGCACTTTTGCCGACGATGCCTTCAAAGCTGTAGTTACTCATCTTGGATTCCGGAAAAAACTGCTGGTCATCGGGCCCAATCGCTTTGGCAAAGCTTGCCCCTGGGAAGCCGCTCGAATATGCGAAAGGAACACCTGCGTAGCCCATATCATCCTCCTACCTGTAATGAATGGATGGCTTGGATGTCAGCAAGCAGTTCGAAACTGTCGTTGCTGACGATGTGCTCCAGTGCGAGGAGCGATGCGATGTACTCTGCTTGCTGCCGTGAACAGTGAAGCCTTTGCTTCAATCTCGTTGCCAGTGCGTAAATCCTATCCAGTTCCATGGCACCCCCTTACAGGCTCACACTCAGTGCGTGCGCCAGGATCGGGTCATAGTCGTTAGCGGTTAGTAGCTCGAACGCTTCTAGCGCAATGTCCTCTTCCATGAAGTCGGTCCATTTTGCAACTTCGAAACAATGCTCAGCGCTCTCCTGAAAGTTGTCGATCTCAGGCATAACATCTCCTGTCCCGGGAGCCCTCTTCTTCAACATCTTGGCTTGGGCTTTGAGTTGGAGCTTTTGTGTCCCGTTAACAAGCAAAGTATGCGACGATGTGCCATTCCCGCGCAGCCCCACATCGGGACAAATCGCAGGCCTTGGGGAGGCGAACATCAGCCTCTTCTGAGGCACAAAATTTGGTGTTTTTGAGTGGCTTTTACAGAGAGGCCGAACTGCGTTTGCGAGGCGGAGCTTGTACACGCTTCCACCCAAACAGGCGAGCGTCAACCGACCACAAACCCGGTCCTAACATCGCAAGAGCGCCGCCGATGGTTCCCAGCAAAAGAGGAACCCAGTGGTCGCCCGATGTTGTCGTGATCTGCCAGGTTTCGACTAGTGCAATCGATGCTCCGATGATGGGCGTCCAGAGCCCGGGGATTAGGAGAAGTCCGGACACAGCCAGGAACGCGGCTGTTACTGTCGTACTGATTGGAGGCTCGTTCCACAGCACCACGCTCGCGCGCGCTATTAAGGCGGAGCCGCCGACCAGGCGCATCAGCAGCAAACCGGTGCCCGGCCAACCTCCGGCGAATGTGGAATATAGGCGTCGCAATATACGTCCTTCTATCCGTTACTAGTTTGCAGCATTATGAACGCATATCGACACCCCAAAAAGGGCCGGGATCGTGACTCTTTAGAGGTCGGTATGGCATGTGGGCGAAGGCACAAAAGACGGGAAAACTAGAGCTCGATGATCCCGCGCTTCAAGCCGATCATGGCTGCATGTGTTCGATCGTTGGCGCCCAATTTCGAAAGGATGGACTTGACTCGGCTCTTCACCGTTTCCTCCGTGATTGAGAGCTGATCCGCAACCTGCTTGTTCGCCTTGCCGGCTGCGATCAGTCGCAAGACCGCGATTTCTGCCGGGGTCAGCGTGTCATCTGTCGCATGCTCGGCGACTTCGTACGAGGCTTCCGGCGAAAGGGCCTTTTTCCCGGCATTGACGGCGCGGATGGTCTCTAATAATTCCTTGTGCAACGTGTTCTTGAGCAGGTAGGCCTGAGCACCGGCCTTGAGCGCGCGGACAATTTGCACATCGCCGGCATAGGTCGTCAGCACGATGACCTTTGCGCCGGGAAATTCGTTTCGAATGGCAATCAGCGCATCGATGCCGTTCATCTCAGGCATTTGCAGGTCCATGAGTGTTATGTCAGGGCGGTGCGTGCGGAATTGCTGGATAGCGTCGCGACCGTTGCACGCTTCAGCGACCAAGGTCATATCGGGCTGCACCCCAACCAGACCGGCGATGCCTTCCCGGACCAATGGATGGTCGTCAACCGCAAGGATACGAATTGGAGAGATGCCGACACTCATCACCGGTCTCCTGCTTCACGCCTTCGCAGCAAGCTTCCCCCACAACCAGGAACGTCTTCGAGCGGTCGCGTAGGCAACGGCGGCTGGAACACGCAGTTCCACTTCGGTACCGGCATCAAGTTCGCTCCACACTGTCAGCTTCGCTCCCATAATTGTGGCGCGTTCTCTCATGCCCGGCAAGCCAAAGTGTCTCTCTTTTCCCTGTTGCGAGAGAATCGCCGCATCAATGCCCTTTCCGTCATCCCGCACCCGCAATCGGAATTGCTCCTTGTCATAACGGATTTCGACCTCGACCTGCTTTCCGTTAGCATGAAGAAAGGCGTTCCGCAGCGCCTCGGCGGCAATTTTGTAGATTTCGTCACGAACAATGGGGTGCAGATCTCGCGACTCTCCCTCGACGGCTACATGGAATGCGGCCGGCCGTTGGCTACCGGAGTCAGTTGCGAGTTCCTCTCCGAGAGTGCTGATGGCCAAGGCAAGATCGTTGCCTTGAACTGTGGAATCGCGCAGTCCCTGCACCGCATCCCGGCCTTCGGTGATCGCGTCGGCGGCCTGATCGATCGCGCTTCCCAACTTCTCTTTCGCCTCCATCGGACGCTCTGGTAGCAACTGGAAAGCGGTTTGGAAACGCAGCAGCAAGCCGTGGAAGCTTTGCAGCAGCGTGTCATGAAGCTCCCGCGCAATGCGCGTGCGCTCGCTGACCCGCGCGTCCAGCGTCATCTCGAACTCATGATGCAAATACCGGACGCGCCACTGATAGGCCGCCCACAGCAACGCCAGAAAGAACACCGCGCAGAGGGCGCGAAACCAGTTCGTCTGGTAGTAAGCGGGTATGACAGAGAAATCCAGCTTCGCGGGGGTATCGTCCCATGCACCATCGCTATTGCAGGCGATTACCCGGAAGGAATACTTCCCAGGAGGCAAATCCATGTAGAACGCCTGTCGGCGCGTGCCGGCCTCATGCCAATCGCGGTCATAGCCGTCGAGCCGATAGCGAAACTTTACTCTCTGTGGAATCAGGAACGTGGGGGACGTGTAATCAATCTGTAAGTCGCGGGGGTGCGGGGAAAGCTTCAAGCCTTGCGTTGCTGCGAATTCCTTTCGGTCGACGATGACCGATTCGACGTAGGTCTCGGCTGGCGGAGCTTTCTGCGAAAGCCTGGAGGGATCGATCATCTGTACGACGAAACCGGTCGCAAACCACACGCGCCCATCCCGAGAACAAGCCGCTGAATTGAAAGAGGGCTCATTGGGCAGAGCTCCATCGACTACGTCGTAGACCCGGGTGTGCACGAGCGTGTCTGGATTGAGCCACCAGCGCTGGAGATCCGCGTCGGACAGCTCGACGACCCCGCACGCCGTATAAAGCCACCATTGCTTCCGGTTGTCCTTGATGAATGAAATGACGGAGTCGCAGGGCAGGCCGTTTTGCTTCGTCATTCTCTGCACCCTCCCCTGTCGCAACCCGACCAATCCATCACCTGAGGCGGCGAGAACCGAGCCGTCCGCTTCGGTGATGATCTGATGGCTGACCGGATTGCCCTTTGGGTGCAGGGAAAACTCCTGCAAAGCTCCGTCGCGAAAAAGTACGAGGTCGCCCTTTAGAGTTCCTATCCAAATTCCTCCGTGTGGGTCCGGCGCGAGCGCGTGCCCGGGTGGCACTTGCGATGAACTAAATTCCTGAACTACCTTAGAATCTCGAATGCGCACAAGCCTGCGAGGATTACCGCACTCTGCCCAGATATCTCCATTGATGTCCTCGGTGATACCAACTACGAGTCCCAACGGCTGGTGGTTCGGTTCGGGAAGACGGCGAAAGCGGCCATCTTTGAAGAGATACAGTCCGTCATCCACTCCCACCCACATGTTCCCGGCGTGGTCTTGCAGCATGGAGGCAACCTGATGCCCGGGAAGACCCTTGCCGGCGCGAATGGAAGAGACGGTGCCGCTAGCGATGCGATCAAGCGATCCGGAGTTTGCAATCCAGATGGTGCCATCGCGGGCGGCCAGAACCCCCGCCGCTGCATCGTTCCCCAAGCCTTCCAGGGTCGAATAGGTGATAATCCGCGGATCACGAAAATTATCGACTCCATTTGTTGTCGCGGCCCATACGGTTCCCCCACTGTCTTCAAAGAGAGCCGCTACGCTGTCGCTAGACAAACCTTCGTTTCGTCCGTAGTGCTCCACAACGTCGCCATGGATACGGAATATGCCCTTGCCGATGGTAGCGACCCAAATACTGCCGTCACGATCGGCCATCATGTCATAGACCGCAAGTTTGCTTCCGTCGAAGGTGGAAGTCACGAATGGCCGAAAGACGCCGTCCTTGAATCGTCCAAATCCCAGCCCTGGCCCGGCTGCAGCGATGCCTACCCAGAGCATTCCATCGGCGCCACGGACGAGGCCGTTGATCCCCACATCGCCTGCATTGGATTTCAGCTCTGGAATGGTGTAAACCTGCGACACTCCACCGCGCCAGTGAACCAGGGAAGTCTGCCCTCCAATCCAAAAGCCCCCTTCCCCATCCGCCAGCAATGCATCGGCCGGCGAGATCGGAATTCCATCGGCCTTTCCGAAACACTTCACAGCTCGGTCAGTGACGTGGCAAAGTGGCGCGTCGGTGACCCGGTTTGAGGCCCGCGTGATCCACAACGACCCATCGGGATCTCGGCTGGTCCCGGCACGCCCTCCAACGCCTTCTAACTCGAAATGAGCGATAACAGCCCCATCCTTGACATGTGCTATCTCGTGATCTCCTATCGCCCAAAATCCGCCCGCACGGTCCGCGAAGACGTTGTCCAGGTGCATCGAGCCAAGGCTGGTGTTCGCAAACGGGCGAACAAACCGAACCCCGTCAAATCTGAACACGCCTTGGACAATGGCTGAAAACCAGAGAAAACCATCGGAGGTTTGCGCAATGGCAAGCATGCCCGCAGGGGCGGAGCCATCCTGTGTCCGCCACGACGTGTGAATGTACTGACTCAGACGTATGTTGGGATCGAGGGCGTGAAGCGCGCCCGTAAATAGCAAGACACACGTGAGACACGAGCCCAACGCGGCCACGATCGCGGCGCAGGCCCACTTGAAGCGAAGCAAAAACGGCCGCCGAGAAGCTGTCTTTCGCATGTTTGCAGCCGAACAGCGCGCGGGACTCCGTGGTCAGGGTGAGGGTTACGCCGTCGGTTTTGCCGTTACTCTATCACTCTCGTCTGCCGCTTGTCAGCGAGTCAAGTCTGTGATCGAGTGCCACGGATGCCGTATCGGACCCCCACAAGTGTTGTGGTTCAATAAAGAAGATACGAGGTTGCCGGCCTATTCATCGCTTGCACAGTCTGCCCTTATTCGGGCAGCGACCGGGATTTGCCGAAGATGCCACGGATTCTTGAGGCAAAGTGTCATAAGTCATTGTGCCTTGCCGACAAGCGGACTGACTGTCTACCGTCCTACATGCCGATGGGCGGTCACGCCTCGCCGCACAACGGAAACCGCAGTACCCGTAAGGTCCATGGATACTGATACTTACGTCGAATCGCTTTGGCCGATAATTTGCTTCTCTTCCATGCATGATTGCCGTACACCGCAACTCCGTGTGGGCTCTTGCCTTCATTCTCGCCGCAATTACCTTCAGTCCGGCACAGCAAGTTCCACCGCCAACGCCGCAGACAGCGACCATCGTCGGGACGGTGCTGGACGTCACCGGTGCGACGGTTCCGAATGCACTTGTTGTTTTGCAGGGGCCGGACGAACGTCGCACGTTCGTTACAGGCGACAACGGATTCTTTAGCTTCAAGGAAGTTAAAGCTGGAACACCGGTTCGAGTCGAGGTCAGTGCCCCCGATCTCGAGAATTGGAGTTCGAAGGAGATCATCCTGCAACCAGGGCAGTCCTTCATAGTGACTGACGTAAGTCTCGGCGTCGCAAATGTTGCAACGACAGTGAGCGCTGTTACACCGGAAGAAGTCGCTATAGAACAAGTCAAAGCTCAGGAGCAGCAGCGCGTGCTTGGTGTCATACCCAATTTCTATGTCACCTACGAGCGCAACCCGGAGCCGCTCACCCCGAAGTTGAAGTTTCAGCTCGCGATTAAGGCCCTTACCGATCCGGTCACAATCACGGGTTTCGTTACCAATGCCGCGATCTATCAGGCGGCCGGTTACCCTAGCTACCGTCAGGGTGCGGCTGGCTATGGTCAGCGCCTGGGTGCAACATTTGCGGGGGGATACAGCAAGATCTTGCTTGGTGATGCGGTATTTCCTTCGTTACTGCATCAGGATCCGCGCTACTTCTACCAGGGTACGGGCACAACGAAATCGCGCCTTTTGCACGCCATGTCAACTCCGTTTATAACCAGAGGAGACGATGGTCGGCGAGAGATCAACTACTCGAATATTTTGGGCGACTTGGCCTCCGGGGCGCTTGCCAACGCCTACTATCCCAGTCAGGACCGCGGCGCAGGGCTCGTCGTACGTAGCGCGGCAATCGGGGTCGCGGGCCGGATGGTTTTCGGGATCCTCCAGGAGTTCGTACTGCACAGGTGGACGACGCAACACTCCAGCCAGCCATAATCTTGCACCGCCGCCAAAACAAGAGGCAATGGCTCAACATCTCGCGTCGCGACTACTCTTAGCGACGGGACGCTCAGTCCAAAGCCTGCTCGTAAGGTTTTCACGCCCGGGCATCAACCGGTTGACGCGCAATCCCCAGCTTTCGCATCTTATTTTGCAGTGTTGTACGTTTCAGTCCCAGCCGCTCCGCGGCGCCGCCCTGGCCAGAAATCTTGCCTGCAGCAGCCTTGAGTGCCTGGATGATCGCCTCGCGTTCAGCGTCTTCGAAGGTCGAGCCGGATGTGCCTACGACCGAGGATCTCTTCAGCTCCTTCAGTGGTACCCGGAGCTCGCTGCCTTGCGTCAGTATCACGGCCCGTTCGATGAGATTTTCCAATTCACGAATGTTGCCCGGCCAGGGTGCATTGGTTAATGCTTCCATCGCATCTTTGGGAATGGACTCAATCCGCTTCTGCATCTTGCGTGCTAACCGGGACACGAAAAAGTTCACGAGCAATGGAATGTCATCACGCCGGTCACGAAGCGGTGGAATCTCGACGGGAAAAACATTCAGCCGGTAGAACAAATCTTCGCGAAACTGCTGGTTGCGCATCATCAATGGCAAATCGCGGTGAGTCGCGGCAATCAGCCGGACATCGACCCGAATCGTCTTGGCGCTGCCCAATCGCTCAAATTCGTGCTCCTGCAGGGCCCGAAGTAGTTTGGGTTGTAATTCCAGGCTGATGTCCCCAATTTCATCGAGGAATAGCGTGCCCTGATCGGCGATTTCGAATCGTCCCTTCTTCTGGATCAACGCGCCGGTGAATGCACCCTTCTCGTGCCCGAAAAGCTCGCTCTCAACCAGCCCTGATGGAATCGCTGCGCAGTTCAGGCGAACGAACGTGCGGTTCTGCCGGGAGCTGTGGCTGTGGATGGCGCGCGCGATCAATTCCTTTCCCGTTCCCGTCTCACCGTGCAAGAGCACCGTCGAATCCGTAGGCGCAACAATTTCGATTTGCTGCAGGACTTTGCGAAGTGCCGCGCTCTTTCCCACGATGTCTGCAAAGTTGTATTCGGCCTGAATCTCGGATTCGAGGTACAGGCGCTCCTCTTCTATCTGATTGCGCGACGCATTGAGCTCCTCGTACGCGAGAGCATTGTCCAACGCCAGTGAAATTTGCGTAGCAATCTGACCCAGTAACTCGATGTCGTCGGGTCGAAAATAGCCAGCTCTCTTGCTCCCCAAAGTAATTACTCCTAGAGGCCTGTTAGGTCCGCGAAGCGGCGCGATCAGCAACACCTCGATACCTTCGGACGCATAGGAGTCACGAATCACTGCCGGTAGCGCTTGCAGTTCTGTATGAGTCCACAGTTCGGGTCGACGGGTCTTCATCCATTGGATTTGCTCCGCCGTGAGCGTTGGCATCTCGACATCGTGCAGGAACCCTTGGCTTGCGGGAAAATCCATAGCCGTGGCCTCTAGACGGTTCTGGCCTTTGTCGAGGAGCCAGATCGCGGCGTAATCGTTTTCAAAGTACTTGCGAAGCGACTCACAAGCTGCGCGGAATAGCTGTTTCAAGTCGAGGTGCGAGATCACATGGTTATTAATTTCGAGCAGCAGTTTCCAGCGGTCTCGCTCTGCTACCAGTTGCCTCTGATATAACTCGGCGTCATCACTAGCCATTGCGCTCTCAAGAGCCGTCGCTACATGAGAGGCGACGGCCTCCATAAGAGCGATGTCGTCCGCTCCGGCTTCGTCCTCATGGCGACTTGTGAAGGCTAGCACTCCAATTTTCCGTTTTGGCGTAGACATGGGGAGAAAGTACGCGGTGCGTAACTCAGTCATGGAGGCTTGCGACGCCGTTTCAGGAAGCCTTGACATCAGCTGACGAATATCTGGAACGTAGATCGTACGTTGTTCCTCAATGGCACGGCCCGCTTCCGTTCCTTCGCATGGAATTTCGGCTCCCAGACCACCCGGAGGGCCCGCCGGTCCTCGCACCAAAGCCAGCAGCCGTAGCGACTTGCCATCCTCGCTTAGGAGCCTGATGGCAACACTGTCGAAGCGAATCACTGCGGATAGTAGCTTATGGAGGCTCTTCAAGACCGTCTGTACGTTGGTCTGTTTGTCGATGGCAGTCGTTAGTTCCAGAAGTGTGCGATACCTGCCATTAACCGCTTGTAATTGTGATAGCTCATCTGTCATGGAAATTCACCAATGCTCCCGCCTTTCGCTATCCGCAGCTCGCCCGCGGCGTTAGTTCGTCGTTGTCGCATCTACCTGCAGTTCCGGCTCCTTGTGGATTAGGTATGTGATAAGCGCAAACAGCAGGCTTACGGATATACCACACATCAGTACTCCCATCATGCTCTCTAACGGCCCCAGTAGCCGCCATTTCGACGGGAGGACAACATCGCCGTATCCGACGGTCGAATAACTGGTTGCCGAAAAGTAAAGCGCAGAATTCCAAGACGGAAAGCAAAGCCAGCGATAGCAGCTCGCCCAAAGCAGAATGATAAGTCCCTGCAGGACAACAACCGATACTGTAGTTCGCATGACTAGCGCGGCAGAGTACGAGATATGAGGCTTGTAAGTGTTGCGTAAAACACTCCTGAGCCAGGTTAACAGCCCAGCAACTCCGGCACATTGCACACAAAGCGTGGACACGACCAGAAGAATCGCTGCGCCAATCAGTTCAAGCCAATTCATCGCTCAAGACCCATCCGTTGGGTAGGCAACACCATACAACCGTTGACCCCTTGCCGCAGAATTCGAGTCGCGGCCAACTCCGCCTGGCCTTCAGGGATCGGCGACAGTTTCTCCGGGTCCCCTCGGCTCTGATGGTGTGATCTGCAAAAGCCGAGATTCGAGGGTAGAGCGATGCCTGCGAACCAGCTTGGGGACGGCATACGTAAGCAGCGCGGCAACCGCGAGCCCCGCCAAAACTGTGCCCGCTCTGCCGGCGGAGACCGCCGCACGCTCCAAGTCATGGCTGAAGACATAGCCGAGTCCGGCATAGGCGCATGCATAGAGACTAGCGCCAACAGTTTCAAGCGCCAGGAAATGGAGTCGGCTGGTGCCGGATGTCCCGGCCACGGGAGGCGCTACCGCGTCCAGTCCGGGGACGAACTTGTCCAGAACGAGAATCGGATTCCCATACCGGGCAAAGATCTCTTTCGCTCTACGATTATGGACGTCAGGGTCTCGCCTGAAGCTGTGAATGAAGTGCAAGACCTGGTCACCCCAGCGCCGGCCCGCCTCATACCACATCCAGTCGGCCAGCACACAGGCACTGATCGCCAGAGCGAGCGCGGCGATGAGGACCAACTTCCCGGCGGCTGCGAGGGCACCGGCAGCAAGCAGAAAGAGAGGCGCCGGTATCGGCAAACCTATCTGGCGGGCGAATAACGCAGCGAACAGGATTGGGTAGCCATGCTGCAAAACGAACTGGAAAATAGCATTCATAGTTCTGCGCGCGGGATATTCCGCCGATTATTCCATCCAGGATTTGGTCCGCTACGACGCCTTGCTCGCTTACCGGCTGTGGTTCCGGCAAAGCGGTGTAGCCCAGCCTGGTAGTCGCGGTTAGCTCTGCCAACCTCCGCCCAGGTTTCTATACAGATCCACCAAAGCCAGGAGCTCATTCAGGCGGGCCTGGGCCAGTCCTAATTCCGCATTGAAGTAGTTGGTTTCATTCGTCAGCACTTCCAGATAACTGGCTCGGCCACCGCTATACCGTACTTCGGAGAGCCGTGCTGAATCCTGAGCGGCCGCTGTCAGTTGCTCGTGGTATTCAAGAAATTCCCGGTCCTTTTGATAAGCGACGAGCGAATCCGAGACGCCTCGAAATGCTTCCTGAATCGTCTTTTGATACATCAGCAGGAATTCCTGTTGTTGCGCCTCGGTGTACCTGACGCCGGACTTGATTCTGCCGCCCGCGAATATGGGTTGCGTCAGTGTGCCTCCGAAAGCCCACCAGCCGGCCGGGCCCGTAAACAAGCTGGTCAGCGCCGAGCTGGCATATCCCGCGTTTGCGGTCAAACTGATGTTGGGGTAGTAGGCGGCCTTCGCTACTCCGATTTGCGCGTTGGCAGCTATGAGCCGCTCCTCAGCCTCGCGGATGTCGGGCCGCCTCTCCAGCAAGCTGGAAGGAAGCCCCGCCGGCACCTCCGGCGGATGCGGCTGATCGACCAGGGGCAATCCGCGCGCGATTGGGCCAGGGTTGTTCCCCAGCAATGTGCTGATGTAGTTCTCCTGCTGCTCAATGCGACGTTCGAGATCTGGAATATTCTCAGCCGCAGCAGCTACAAGTTGCTCGGCCTGGCGCTGGTCAAGCATGTTGGTAGCTCCACCGCTCACCAGGGTCTGGGTCAGCTTCAGCGATTGCTTACGCGCAGCCAGGGTTCGGCGCGAGATCTCAAGTTGCAGGTCCAGTGCGCGAAGCTGGAAATAGGAAGCAGCGACATCGCTCACCAGAGTCGATGTGACGTATTCCCTGGCGCAGCGCGTCGCAACCAGATTGGCGCGCGCCGCTTCGGTGGCGCGACGGTACTTGCCCCAGAAGTCGAGCTGCCAGTTGAAGCTGGCGCCAACTGCGTTTACATCCGACTGGGTGTTGGGAGTGAACTTGTTTTCCGGGGCCTGGAGATTTATCGCCGCGGCACCGGCGTTAATTGTGGGTAGTTGGTCAGCGCGCGTGATGCCCAATTGCGCCTGGGCCTTCAGAATGCGGGCTGCCGCGATCTGCACGTCGTAGTTATTTTTGAGTGCGGTGCGGATCAGATCCTGCAACTGTTTGTCCTGGAACACCTCCCACCACTTCTCGTCTCCGAGAGACTGCGCCGCAGACTGCTCCGAGTATTGCTTGTTCGGGCCTGCGGGAGAATTGGTCGCAGACTGCGGCACTTCCGCCGACGGCGCTGCGCCACGATAGCCTCCCGGCACATCGACACTTGGCCGTTTGTAGTTGGGACCTACCGTACAACCGGTGGCCAGTGACATGAGGATGACGATTGCTCCAAGCTTTTTCACGTTAGTCTCCCTCCACCGAAGCCGGTTCCGGAAGCGCAGGAGCATGCTGCTCCCGTTTCTTCTCCGCACCCGCGATCCGTTCCACCAGTACGTAGAGGGCCGGGATAATGAAGATGGCGATGCCCGTCGCCGCCAGCATTCCGCCGATGACGGTGGTGCCCATGATTTGCCGGCCGACGGAACCGGCGCCGGTGGCAACGAACAGAGGCACGCAGCCGAGAACGAATGCGAACGAAGTCATCAGAATTGGCCGCAGCCTCAGCTTGGCGCCTTCCAATGCTGCATCCACTATCGGCTTGCCATAGACCTCGTGTTGCTCCTTGGCAAATTCCACGATCAAGATGGCGTTCTTGGCCGCCAGTCCAATCAGCATCACCAGCCCAATCTGCGAGTAGACATCGTTGTCGATTTGCACCATGAAGGCCGGGAATATCATCCCCAGCACGGTACGCCGCAGCCATAGCAGGCCGAAAGCGCCTGCAACCGCGATCGGCGTGCTCAACAGCACGCTGAACGGCAGCGACCAGCTTTCATACAGCGCCGCGAGAATCAGGAACACGAACAGCAGCGAGACCGCAAAGACGACCCACGATGGGATACCTTCGCGCGCTTTCTGTTCCTGCCGGGACATGCCCATGTAATCGAAACCCATCTCAGACGGCATCGTCTGGTGAAAGACTTCCTCCAATGCAGCGGTGGCCTGGTCTGAGCTGTAGCCCGGCGCGGCGCTCCCGATAATCTGCGCTGATGAATATTCGTTGAAGCGCATTTTGAACTCCGGCCCGTAACGTGTCTCGAACCGGGTCAGCGCCGATAGCGGCACCATCTCGCCCTTGGCATTGCGCACGTAGAACTGTCCTACGTTGTCAAGATTGGCGCGATAGGACGCTTCCGCCCCCACATACACCTGCCAGGCACGGCCGAACTGGTTGAAGTAATTGACGAACTGCCCGCCCATGTAGGCCTGAAGGGTGTTATAGACATCACTGAGCTTGATGCCCTGCTTCAGCACTTTCTCTTTGTCGACATACACGAACTTCTGCGGCGTGCTCGGGATATAGGTCGTGGTGATCATCCCAATCTCGGGCCGTTTGCGGGCGGCTTCGAGGAACTTGTTCAGGTTGTTCACCAGAAATTCGGGATCCTTTCCCGCGCGGTCTTCCAGTACAAACTGGAATCCGCCCGAGGTTCCGACTCCGGCGATTGCGGGTGGAGAGAAGGCGAAGACGGTGCCCTGGGGGAGGGTAAGAAGCTTAAGGTTGAGCTTGGCCTTAATGACCTGAAACTGCTCATCAATCGTCTTCCGGTTTTCCCACGGCTGCAGTGTCACCCAGAAGAACCCGTTGTAACTGGTACGAGTCAGGCTCAGCAGACTGAATCCGATAGAGGTGGTGCAGTACCTGACTCCCGGCGTGGATTTCAGTACAGCTTCCACCTCGCGGGCAGCATCTGACGTGCGCTCAACGGAAGATGCCTCGGGCAGTTGCATCTGGATGTACAGGTATCCCTGGTCCTCGTCGGGCAGGAAGCTGGAGGGCAGCGCCTTGCCGAAGAAGACCCCCGCAGCGGTGAACAACCCGAGAATCACCAGGGCCGCCGCTGTCTTACGAATCAGTCCGCCACAGGCACGCACATACAAATTGCTGCCACTGTTGAAGACGCGGTTGAACCAGGCGAAGAATTTCGCCAGCAGGCCATGACTCTCTTTTTTGGGGCGGAGAAGCAATGCTCCCAGCGCCGGGCTCAAGGTCAGGGCGTTGAAGGCCGAGATGATTACGGAGATCGCAATGGTTAACGCAAATTGCTGATAAAGGCGCCCGGTGATGCCGGGGATGAATACCGTGGGCACGAATACGGCAGACAGTACCAATGCAATACCAACCACTGGCCCGCTCAGTTCCTGCATGGCTTTGCGAGCCGCTTCCTTCGGAGTCAGGCCTTCTTCGATGTGGTGTTGTATGCCTTCTACTACGACAATTGCATCGTCCACCACCAGTCCGATTGCCAGCACTAAGCCGAACAGTGAAAGCGTGTTCACCGAGAAACCGAAGAACGGAAAGACTGCGAATGTGGCCACCAGCGAGACCGGCACAGCGACCATTGGAATCAGAGTGGCGCGCCAGTCTTGCAGGAAGAGGTACACAACAAGGATGACCAATACGAAGGCGATCACAAGAGTTATAACGATCTCCTCCATGCCTGCCCGTACCGCATCGGTCGTGTCCAGCGTTACGGCGTAATCCAGGTCCGCCGGAAAGCCCTCCTTCATCTTGGCCATGAGCTTGCGAACGCCTTTGGCCGCTTCCACAGCATTGGAACCGGGTAACTGATACACAGCAATCAGCGCGGCAGGCTGGCCATTGAGCCGGCCTACCCAGTTGTAGTCTTGCGACCCTAATTCCACTGTGGCGACGTCCCTGACGCGCACCACACCGCCGTCGGCGCTCTCGCGCACAACAATATCGCCGAACTCTTCCGGTGTCTTAAGCCGGCCTTGAGCACGTACGGCGTAGGTGAACTGCTGGCCTGCGACGGCTGGTTCGCTTCCGACCTGGCCTGCCGGATTGACCGTATTCTGCGCTTGCACTGCGTTAATGACGTCGTTAACAGTGACACCCAGCTTTGCCAATCGATCGGGCTTTACCCAGATGCGCATCGCATACTCCCCTATGCCGTAGATCTGGGTCAGACCTACACCGTACGAGCGTGCGATCGGCTCCTTCAGATTGATGTAGCCGTAATTCGACAGCCACTTCGCGTCGTGAGTGCCCTTTGGCGAATACAAAGCGATCAGCATCATCGGCGAAGTCAAAGATTTCTTCACGTCGATGCCGATCTGATTGACCTCCGGGGGAAGTTGACCAACAGCGAGTTGCTGGCGTGACTGGGTGAGGATGAGGTCCATGTTGGGGTCGGTTTTGAGATCAAAGTCGACCAGCAGGGCCGTACTCGAGTTGTTGGTCGAGTTCAGCGAGTACATGTAATCCATGTTGTCCACACCGTTGATCTGCTGCTCCATCGGCGTGGCTACCGCTTTCTCCATGGTCTCGGCATCGGCACCGGGGTATAAGGCCCAAACGCGGATCTCTGGGGGAGCAATATCCGGGAACTGCGCGACCGGCAGGCTGACGATGGTGATCGCGCCAATGATTACCATAAGAATGGCGATAACGATGGCGACAATGGGACGCCTTATGAAAAACTCAGACATGGCTCACTGCTACTCCAATGGACAATTTCCCGCTCCCCCCACCTCGGGGCTTCTGCTAACAATTGAACAGGTTGCGCATTGCATTCATGCAGATTTGCTGCCATTGTTTGCTCGATGTAAGCCATTGACATAGCAGAAGAACCACGATTGTGTGGCGAAGGTCAGTACCCCCTTTGCCCAAATACGGGCAGCCAGCCAGAAGGCTGTGGGCACCATGGCAATCAAGAGCTGTATGGGCTTTAACTATGGGAAGATGACGATTCCGGCGTGGACCCGAAGCGGTTAGGCCGTAGCGCGCAAAATGCCGGCGCACACCATCTTCAGCTCTGTATAACTGTCGATTGTCTTTGCGATTGAGACAGGCATCCTGCTCCGGAACTCCTGCAGTACAGTTTCCTGCGGAGCTGGCTGCTCTCGCGTTAGTTGCTCCAGCACCTCCGCCATCTGCCGCAATCCGTTTTCCAGCGCGGTTCGGATCTCTTTCAGCTCTGCGGCCTGCTCATCGTCGCCGAGCTTCTGCGGCCAGGTCGGAATGCCAAGAAGAACATCTGCCGCGCTCGTCGCGGCACTCATGATCTCGTCACTCAGTCTCATGGACGCGGCGCGGTCCGGATCGAACTCAAATTTAACCACGTCCGCAAAGGTCCGCAGATTTACCATCCCGGCGGAGATCTGTTTTCTGATCGCAGCAATCTGCGCGTCTGTTTCGGCAGTTAGTTCCATTCCCAATAGGCGAACGAGGTCGCCTCCCGCGCGAAGCATACGCGCGAGCAGCCGCCGCATAGTGTCCACGGTACGCTCGGGCCGCACCTGATGAAAGATGAAGAACATCACAATAAAGCCGAGTGCAATGCCGAGGAGCCGGTCTCTAGCGGGAGTCATCTGGTCCGGCGCGCGAAGCCGTTCAAACGCAATCAGGTTAAATGAAAACGCAATCTGTAAACCGATATAGCCGAAGTATGGGCTGGCACTGATCCACCTCCCGAGAAATGCCAGCGCCGCAATTACGAGCAGGAAACTTGTCACCCATTCGATATTCGGAAACACGAATACCATGCATCCGATGCCTAGAATCAGCCCTCCGATGGTTGAGCCAATCACGCGGAAGAGCAACTTGCGATTGCTCGCCCCGGTGGTGCTCAGACCAGTGAAATATACCGTGAAGAACGCAGTAGAGATGCCGGGCCAGCCCAGTCCGTTATAGATTACGTAGCAAATCGTCGCGCACAAACTCAGTTTCAGCGCATACATGAAATAGTCAAAATTCGTGAACGCATCGGGAAGAAGCAAGTGCTTGAAAGGCGGCTTCCACCACTGGCTGGAAGGCGGGAGTTGCGAAGGTTCCGCCTCACTCGGCTCTATCGGCTCGCCCGCGCGGCGCAAGGTCTGCTCGATGCGATCGAGTTCGTCGAGCAGCCGAGTGCGAGCATCGCCGAGGATGTTCTTAATTTTCTCCGGGTGTCGTTCCCGGACAGCCGCAATAGCCCTGCTGATGCGATCGAGCCTTGCCGTGTCCACGGCCTGCAGGTCGTTGTGAACGGCGAAACCAGCACCTAGAACAACGAGCCGGTCCAGCATCAGAGTTACAGCTGTGAGCCCCCTGAGTTCCGCACTGCTGCAGAGGTTACGCTTCGATATGCGCTCCAGAAGGATGTGTAATCGCCCGTCGCCGGTGACGGCATAGCGGCGCACTATCGAGGATTGTTTTTCAGTCTGCTCGGCGTCTGCATGGACTGCGCACAACTGAAATAGCTGTTCCAAAGCACAGCATCGAGCTTCGATCTCGCGCCGCCAGGCAAGCAGCGGATCGCTGCGGTTGAACAGGTACTCCACTGCGATCGCGCTGCCGGCGACGGTCGCCAGTGTGCCGAGCGGCCATAGGGAGAGATGCAATACTTTTTCCGCTCGGATTTGGTATTCCCAAAGGGAAATCACCATGTACGTGAGGCACCCAAAGGACAGCGCCCCGAGCGGAATCGCGGATGTACGAAAGAAAAAGGTTGCCAGAAACGTGAATACGGCAAGACCCACCACCCTCGCCACCGGATGGTTACCGGTGGCAATGATCAACAGCAGGGCGCAGGCGGTCCCGAGAGCCGCAAAAGATATGCAGGTAAGCAGGTCCCTGAAACAGTCAAACGGTGTATCGTGAGAAACCAAAAACAACATGAATAGCGATGGCGCGATGAAGCCAACGGGGGGCTGCAGAATAAGGAGCAGAAGTGTTGCGAGCGCGCAAGCCAAAGCGAAACGTAATGTTCCCGCCATCCGGCCAGGAACCGGCGCCATCTCTCGCCAAAAGCGATCCAGTTCTGAGACTTTTTCCGCGCTGAATAGTGACAAGGCTCGTTATCTCACAATGGTGGTAGCTGTCTCACCGATTCGAAACGCCGCCGGATCCGGGTTCTGAACGCGAATGCGCACGGGGAAACGTGCGGCGATGTGCACCCAGTTCAAAGTGTGCTCGATGTCAGGAAGGCCGTTACTTAATCGGCTATCGTCCGGCGCAACTCCAAAGCCGATGCTTTGCACGATTCCATCAAAACGCTTTGAGGGCTGGCTCATGACGTATACGTCAACATGCTCGCCTGGCCGAATCGATTTCAGCTCCGATTCCCGATAGTTGGAGACGACCCACCACCTGCGGTTGTCGATCAGGGTGAAGATGGGCACGCCGGGCTTGGCGTATTCGCCTTCGGAGATATTGAGGTTCGTCACGTATCCGTCGAAGGGCGCTTTGACGGTGCAGCGCTCCAGATTCAGTTGAGCATCGCTGACCTTCGCTGCCTTGGCCGGTCTCTGCGCCAGCAAGCTGTCGAGAATCTCCACGGTATGCACGCTTTGCTCTAGGCGGGCCCGCGAGGCGGCGACGGATATTTGCGATTCTTCGTGCGCGAACCGGGCCTGGCTTTCGTTCGCCAGGGCCTGCTGTAGTGCCGACTGCGCCTCCTCGTAGTTGCGATCCGCGATCTGCGACTTCGTGCGGCTTTCGTCCACCTGTTCCGGAGTTACATACTGCTTGGCGAGCAGCGGTTCAATACGCCTCAGATTACTTGCGGCGAGTGTCTTCTGGGCCTGAGCCGACTCGACCGCCGCCCGGGCCCGCTCCACTGCCGCAGCCGCCGCTTCCGCGCTGCTCTCGCTTACCTTGGTCTGGGTCTGCGAACTGCTCACGACCGCGCGCGCCGCACCGACGGCACTATTCTCGGCTGCGATTCTGCGCTGTGCGTCAACGATCTGAGCCTCGAGCAGCCGCTGATCCGCAAGCGCCTGCTGCAATGCATATTCGTACTGCCGGGGATCGATGGCGAACAGCAGGTCTCCCTTATGCACAAATGCATTGTCTTTTACCGCTAATGTCATCAGTCGGCCACTGACTTCAGGAGCAAACTGGACGTAATTCGCGCGCACACTCGCATCGTCGGTGCGGGGATGCCTATTCAAATTCGACAACACCATCCCTACTGAAAGGACGGCGACGGCGAGGGCACCCAAACATACCTGGAAACCTCTCGACCGGATGAGTGACAGAGCGTTATTCATTGCGAAACCTCTCGCTTATGCAAACAGAATCAGCCAGAGTAAACACGTGATACCCACTGCAATGCTCGGATACAAGACGATTAACGGACCGAGCTTCTTCTCCAAGCCGCGGCGAACCAGTTCCAGCCGTATCAGGCCAGTACCAATAAGGCCTGCGAGGATACAGAACATCCATGCCGGAAAGAAGGACCCGATCACCTCGACGGAAGGAGTCCTCGAGCAACCGCTGCATCCCATCATTGCGAAGCAGAGTAACCAGGTTTTTCCGAGTTCGCGCACAGGCATCATCCCCCTTCTTCTACCCTCAAGGCTTCTTAGTGCCGGGTTGCGCCACCGGCGACTGCTGACGCAACAGGTTTCCTGTTGCATAGTCGAGATTCGAAGCATCAATGCGGACCGCAGAACGCGACTGCACCAAGGCCAGCCGGGCTTGGGCAAGCTGATTCTCCGCCGTGACTAAATCCACGAGGTTCTTCACGCCGTACTTGTACGCATCAAGCGATGCATCGTACGACGTGCTGGCGGAAGTCAGCAGCGTTTCGGCTGCCTCATGCTGACGGACCGCGGTGCGGAACTGCACATACGCAACCCACACTTCCCGACCGATGGCATCTTCCTTCTCACGTTTTTCATCCTGAGCTTCGCGGCGTTTCGAATCGGCAAGGTGAATTTCATTTCGCCGCGTTCCGCCGTCGAAGATGGTCCAACGCGCGGTCACGCCCACGCTCCACACCGTTTGGTTCGCATGGCCAAGCGGATTGGGGCCGGCGACGTTGATAGTTGGCCAGAGTGCTTGCTGAGCCGCATCCGCTCCGAAATGAACGGTAGGCCAGTATTCAGCTTTTGCGACCTTAAGCTCCGCATTCGCCGCCTGGAGCTTTTCGGAAATTGCGCGTAAATCAGGTCGCTGCTGTATCGCCGCATGCACCAAGTCTGCGGTCGATTCGGCGACCTCCGTCGGCAAAGGTGATCCGGCAGGTTCTTCGACGAGTACGGCGTCGGAAGGCTCGACCCCGATGGTCTCCCGCAGCACAACGCGAGCTGTGTCTACCGCGCCAATACTGGCCTGGAGATCGTAAGCCGCCTGTGCAGCCGCAGCTCTGGCGTTCAGCACGTCGGGAAGAGTGGACCTGCCATTCGCGAGCTGAGCCTCGGCCGCATCCTGTGTGGTCTGCGCGGTTTTGACAATCTGGCGTGACGCTGCCAGCCGCTCTTGCGCGGTGAGGAGATTGAAATAGGCGGTTACAACGCGAAATGCAACATCCTGATTGGTTCGCTGGAATGAGGCCGTAGCGGCTAGACGAAGGGCTTTACTGGCTTCCACCCTCCCACCGCGCCGTCCAAAATCATAGACGTTGTATTGCAATCCCACGCCAGCTTCCACAACCGGAAGCTCAATCAGGAAGTATCCGCGCGGCGCACCCAGCGGCTCAGGCCATGGCTCGATGACGCGCTGGTCACCGGCAAGTGCCAGGGCCGCTAAATGGGGGTAATAATCACTGCGGGCGATACCCAACCGGTTCGCCGCTTGTTTGGCTGCTTCCCAGGCGATCCGTGTGCGCGGATTATTGGTTTCCGCAATATCGATTAGCTCTTCCAGGCGATAAGCTTTGTTCGGATCGATTTCCACCTTGGACATCGGCACGTTGCTTTGCACGGTGCAGTGCGCAGCGTCCTCCAGTGAAGTAAGGGGGCCTTGGCACTGAGCGCTCGCTGCTTGGGAGGTTGCGGACAAGGAGAGTAACAGAAAGTAAGCCCAAGCAGTACCCGCACGGAACCATCTATTTCTCCGCCCGAAGTCGCTCCCGAACATGGCTCACCGCCCCTCCGCTTGAAGGTTCGCGGCTTTAGGAACGACAGGCGTCCCATCCTTCACCTTCTCGATACCTTCCACAATCACCTGGTCGCCGGGCTTCAGGCCCTCGTCAATTACCCACATCGTCCCGACCTTCTCTCCAGCTTTCACTTGTCGAATTACGGCCTTGTTGTCGGGGCCGAGAAGTGCGACCTGGTAGCCGCCCTGAAGCTCTTTCACCGCGCTCTGCGGCACCAGCAGCGCATTCTGCTCGATGCTGGTTTGTATCCGCACACGCCCATACTGGCCGGGGCGCAGTTTGTTGCCGGGATTGGGGAACGCCGCGACCATTCGAATGGTTCCAGTGTTGGGATCGATCTGACGATCTGTCAGCAGGATTTTGCCCTTATACGGGTATTCCGTGCCGTCGGCCAGGATCAGATCAGGAGAGCTTTCGAAAAGATTGATCTGCTGACCTTTTGTGGTGATGTGCTGTGCTCGCAGATACTCCTGCTCGCTCACTGGGAAATAGACCTTGATCGGGTTCACTTGCGAAACGGAAGTCAGGCGAACATTCGGTCCCACCAGATTGCCTATCTGCACTTCGGCAATTCCGGCCACTCCATCTACCAGCGAGGTAACTTTGGTCCACCCGAGATCAAGTTGCGCGCGTTCGACAGCCGCCTTCGCGGACTCGACAGCGGCCTGTGCCGCCAGCTTGGCCTGGATTTCCGTATCCAGCTGGGCCTGCGCGATCGCTTTCTGGGCGGCAAGAGGGGTATCGCGCTCGACATCAAGCGTGCTCTTGCCCAGGGAAGCTTCTGCCTCAGCAAGCTTGCCTTTGGCGCCGTCGAGCGCCGCCTGGAACGGCCGCGGGTCGATCTCGAACAGGACCTGGCCTTTGCTGACGGCCGAGCCTTCTTTGTAATCTTGCTTGATGATGTAGCCCGCGACCTGGGGATGGATCTCGGCATTCACATAACCATCCAGGGTTGCCACCCACTCGTTGTGAACGGGCACGTCACGCTGAATAGGCTGCGCAACCAGTACTTCGGTGACAATGTTGGGCACGGCAGCACGGCCCTTGCTACAGGCCGCGGTTGCCAGGCTCAGAAGAATCACAACTGCGGTCGCCACGACTGCAGACAATCGTGCTTTGCCGAACGACCTGGCTGCTAAATATGCGTTTTGCGGAACGTGGAGATTCGGATCACCAACTGGCCTTGCTCTTTCACCGCTACAATTCTCAAACACCATTACAGCCACCTTCCTGCCCATTAAGTTCAGCTATAGCTTTTCTCGCGACTGCCTCTTAATTGCATGCACGAGGCCATCAGGGCAGGGTCACTAAGCCTTTGCAGGTTGGGAAGTTAGAGGCGAATTCAAGCGCCAGTCCTGCCCACGCGTTGGGTGACACGGGCAGGCGTTGCCCATATGCGGGCGGCACATCGAAGTCAATAACCGGGGAAAGATTGGCAACACAAAATCGCCGGAAGGCCTGACGCCGCGGTAGCGCTTCGGTTGGAAGTCCAGGCTTCGCCGATAGAGCAATGGCTGGCTTGCAGAGCTGTACATGGTGAGCGTCGCCACGAATCGGAGGCCTGCACGCGGGCCGCTGCCGGTACGCCGTCGGCCACAATCTGGTGCAGACCAGACTGAGTAAACACTTGTGATGAACGGAAGTAGCCTTACAGGCGAGAGCTCTCACCAACTAGCACCAGGATGCAATTTCCCAGGCTCTAACTATTGGCAGCGCCTGAGAGTAGCGCCTGAGTAAACGGTCTAAGCGGTAGCTTCTTCAGGCTGCAAAAGGCTCGTGCCGGCGAGCTCCATGTCTCCGTCCGGTGAGCTCGCGATATGTCGCAGTATGGCGTCTGTCGTGTCTTCGATCCGGGTGGCAGGCTTATGAAGTCTTCGCGTAGCCGTCGCTACGACTCGACAAAGCATATAGCGGTTGGATAGTTTACGTTTTGCCGCAAAGACCATTTCGGATCTCATCGAATTTGTTCTCCTTGGGCCGAACACAGGGCTCAACCTATTTGTTCTCAGCTTCCCGTCCTTACAAACCTGCAGCGGGGCGAGACGGCCGGATCTTTCGATCCGGCCGTTGTGAGTGGAGGGTCAGGAGGAACTTTGGAAGCATCGCTTGTCGGCGTATCTTGCATCGTCGTTGGTAACGTCGGCACTTCTTCCATGAGCACCTTCATTGCCAAATTGAAAAGCAGTCTGGCAACACTTAGCAGCTGATGGAGGTTCTGGGGATGCCAATATGCCGGCGGGTGCCCAGTGAGGAACACCGCCTGGCATGAATTGCAGTGCATGACGTCGCAACGTTTCCGCACCACTCGAATCAGAACGAATACGGCTTTGACTTCGACCTTATTTGGACAATGCCCGGATGGAGGCAATCAACGGGCCAAGGCCTGAAATAATTCCTTTGTTTACAGCTACATATCCAGCGCGGACTTGGCACAATACGTGCGATTTACCGAACTGGAAAGCACAATGTTCCGAGCAGAAATTAATCAATCATCGAGTGGCCCAACCCTGAAGATGGAAGGTAACCTCGTTGGCGAATGGGCGAAAGAGGCCAAGTCGCTACTAACCAGTGGCCCTGTGCCAAAAGGTCTCATCGTTGACCTGACTGACGTGAGTTACATCGACTCTGTGGGAGAACAAGTACTTGCGTGGTTCGCCAGCGTTGGCGCTTCATTCATGGCCAAGGCGGTCTACGCTTCGTCGGTGTGTGAGCGACTGCAGTTGCCGCTGAAGGGATAAGGCTGTGGTTGGACGAACATCGACGTTACGAAGTGGTTGTTGAACCAAACCGCAGGGGGTTCGAACTTGGCGACATGCCGGCGCTCATCAACCAGTCTCTGCATCATGCTTTCGCAGCAAACGTTCGCGAGAACCAGGAACGTTTCCCAGCGATCGCGTAGGCGATGCCGGCAGGAACCCGCAGTTCCACTTCAGTGCCGGCATCGACTTCGCTCCACACGCTCAGTTTAGCTCCCATAATCTTGGCGCGCTCCCGCATACCCGGCAAGCCATAATGCCCCTGCGCGCCTTGTTGCGACAGCACCGCCGGATCAATGCCTTTCCCGTCGTCCCGCACCCGCAATCGGAGCTGTTCGTTGTCATAGCGGATTTCAACCTCAATCTGCCGTGGTTGGGCATGCCGAAAGGCGTTGCGCAGAGCCTCGGCAGCAATCTTGTAGATTTCATCACGAACAATGGGGTGCAGATTGCGCGACTCACCTTCAACGGCTACACGGAATGACGCTGGACGGTGCTTCCCGGAGTCAGTTGTAAGTTCCTCTCCGAGGGTGCTGATGGCCAGCGCGAGATCGTTGCCCTGCACCGTGGAATCGCGCAATCCCTGTACTGCGTCCCGGCCTTCCGTGATCGCGTCAGCAGCCTGCTCAATGGCATCATCCAGTTTCTCTTTCGCCTGCGAGTGCTCCGGCAGCAAGTGGGAAACCGTTTGGAAGCGCAGCAGCAAACCGTGAAAGCTTTGCAGCAGCGTGTCATGAAGCTCCCGGGCAATCCGCGTGCGCTCGCTGACGCGCGCGTCCAACGTCATCTCGAACTCATGATGCAAATGCCGGACACGCCATTGATAGGCCGCCCAAAGCAGCGCCAAGAGGAAGATCGCGCACAACGCACGGAACCAGTTTGTCTGGTAGTACGCCGGAACGACAGAGAAATCCAGCTTGGCGGCGTTATCGTTCCAGACGCCGTCGCTATTGCAGGCGATCACCTGAAAGGAATATTTTCCGGGCGGCAAATCGGTGTAGAAAGCCTGCCGGCGCATGCCAGCCTCATGCCAAGCCCGGTCATAGCCATCGAGCCGATAGCGAAACTTCACCCGCTGTGGAATCAGAAACGTGGGCGAAGTGTAATCAATCTGCAAGTCGCGGGGGTTCGGTGCGATTTTAAGGTTGGCAGTTGCGGGGAATTCTTTCCGGTCAACCGTGACCGATTCGATGGAAGTTTCCGCCGCCGGCGGCGCCGGCGAGAGCCGGGATGGGTCAATCACCTGTACGACAAGTCCGTTGGAAAACCACACGCGTCCGTCGGGAGAGGTCGCGGCGGCGTTGAAAGAACCTATGTTTGGCTGAGCTCCATCAAGTGTGTCGTAGACGCGGTTGTGAATAATCGTATCCGGGTTGGGCCACCATCGTTGGAGCTCAGCATCCGAAAATTCCACGACGCCACAACGAGTGTAGAGCCACCAGCGTTTCTCTTGGTCCTGAATGAAAGTGATCACGAAGTTGCAGGGCAGACCGTTTCTGGTTGTCATCCGCTGCACTTTACCCAGCCGCCAGTCGACGAGGCCGTTCTCAGTGCCCACAAGGAGCGAGCCGTCCGGCCGGGCGATAACTTGGGGATTTAACGGAGAACCTCCTCCTCGACCTAGCGGGATCTTTGTTGCCATAGTCCCGTTGCGGAACAGGGCCAGATCTCCCTGTCGGGTCACTATCCAAATTCCTCCGTTGGGATCCGGAGCGAGGTTATGTCCAGGCGGAACCTGCGAATCAGGAAATTCTTCGCGCACCTGGAAATCACGTATACGCACGAGCTTGCGCGGCTTGCTTGCACATTCTGCCCAAATGTTGCCGTCAATGTCCTCGGCCATCCCAACCACCATTCCAAGCGGCTGGTGATGGGGTTCAGGGAGGCGACGGAATCGGCCATCTTTGAATAGATACAGTTCATCATCTACCCCCACCCACATATTTCCGGCGTGGTCTTCGAGCATCGCGGCGACTTGACTCCCCGGAAGACCCTTGCTCTTGCGAATGGATGACACCGTCCCGTCTTTGATGCGATCGAGAGAACCATCGTTTGCGACCCAAATACTGCCGTCTTTGCTGGCCAGAATGCCCGCCGCGAGATCCTTCCCCAATCCCTCAACAGCCGAGAACGTGACTACATTCGCTTCGCGAAAAGAATCGATTCCGGTCGTAGTTCCAGCCCAGACAATCCCTTCCCGGTCTTCAAAAAGAGCCCACACAGAGTCGCCCGACAGGCCTTCCGTGTGGCCATAATGCTCCACAGCACTTCCGTGGATTCGGAACAGCCCTTGTGCATCGGTGCCAACCCAAAGATTGCCGTCATGGTCGAACATCAGGCTGGTGACGCTGAGTTTGCTTCCGTCGAACGTGGGAGTGACGAACGGCCTCACAACACCGTCCTTCAATTGTTCAAGTCCTCGACCCGGACCCTCCTCCTGTATGCCGACCCAGAGAGTCCCGTCAGGAGCACGCGCCAGACCCAGTATCTCCGATTTGACTGGGTACAGCTCCGATACGCCCCCGTGCCAGTGGACAAGTGCCGTCTCCCCACCCAGCCAAAACCCTCCGCGACCGTCAGTAAGTACGGACTGGATCTGGGAAATCGGTATTCCATCATTCTTTCCGAAACACCTGACGGAGCGCTGAGTAACGTGGCAAAAGGGCTGGTCTGACCCGTGGCGTGTCGCTACCCACACAGAGCCATCGGGATCTTCGCTCATGCTTTGGAACGCGGTTCCATCCACTGCAAAGTGAGAAGTGACGACCCCGCCTTGCAGGTGAATGAGTCCATCCGCTACCACCCAGAGCCCACCTGCGTGGTCGGCAAGGATGCTGCCTATTGTGCTGCTTGAAAAATCGGCAGGCGTATGCCTGGGCAGAAACCGAACCCCGTCGAACCTGTAGATATCGCCGGGAAGAGACAAGAACCAGAGGAAGCCGTCCGAGGTTTGTGTGATCGAAAACATGCCTGCCGGCAGAGACCCATCTTGTATCCGCCACGAGGTGTGTATGTACTGGGTGAGATGTATGTTCGGATCGAGGGCGTGAACCGGGGCTGCCAGTAGCAACACGCAGGTGAGACAGGAACCCAGCGTGGCCGCAATCGTGCGGCGCAAGCCAAACTGAAGAAGAAGTGGCCGGCGGGAAGCCATCGTTGCCATGTTCGCAGCCGACAAACTCAGACTGTCTAGTCCCGTTGAGCTCTTGCCCTGGTTATGCCAGCTAATGTAGCACTCTCGCTGCCGCTTGTCAGTCAGCGACAAAAAAGTCCCGCGCCGGAGGAAGGCACGGGACTTGCTCGTTTGGGTTTACAGCCGCTGCCTCAGACAGACAGCCGGCCAGCGTTTTAGGAGGAAATGATGCGTGCGCGCCTCAGTGCCGCTCTCCCGCTATCATCGCAGTCGTTGTCTTCGGGGTGCTCAGATATCCGGTAACCCCATTCTTTTCTGTGGTGAAGATCACGACTTCGTAGAGCTGCCGGTCGCGCCCGGTGTAGAACTGCAAGGGTTCAGCGACGCCGCGCTCTTTCTTCTCGATTGTTCGGTCGTCAGCGATCACGTTCAAATTGAACTTGTTTTTCTTGGGATTGACCTTCTTCAGTTGTAGGCTCACCGTCGAAACCGGCGTGGGGGCTGCACCTTTCGTCAACGCGAATTCGTAGTAATTGCGATCGCCCCGGTGCTTGAGCTCTTCCAACTCCTCTCGAGTGCGGGCGATCAAATGGCTTTGTCCATTCAGGTCTCCGATTGCATGCTCCAGCTTCACATTGGTGGATGCCAGTTCGGCTTGAGTCGCAGCGATATCGGTCTTGGCACCGCCCAGTTCGGTTTGCACGGCAGACACCTCACCGAAGACCTCGCCCATTTGCTGTTCCTGCTCGCGCGCCTGGGTGTCGAGCAGTCTCAGCAAGTCTCGCTGCTGCCGGTGAAAGTTACCCGACTTCGCGTCGATTTGAGACTGAAAATCGTGCTCGTCCAGTCCCAGCCGCCGGGCCAGGGATCCTGTGGACACTGTCAGCTGGGTCTCGGTCTCGAGTTGGTGCTTCTCCAGCTTGTGTATTGTCGCTTGTTGGGACATCTGGTATTCCGTAAGCTGCCTGCGGGTATTCACCACGAACAGCAAAACGACTGTGGTGTAGATCAAGGTGACGCTCAGAAGCACATATAGCAGGACGTTGTGTCGTTTATGGCTGAATCCGTCACTGCTGCTACGCCCTTCTATCTGCCCTGGATTCATGTTCAAGCCTCCCGGAACAGTAGGTGCACAATGGCTGCCAATGCGAATATCGCTAACTGATTGACGCTGTAGGATAGCCCCCCGGGAGATGTCAGCCTATCGGCGGGCAGTGCTCAACTACCGTCAGATCGCCCTGGTTGGTGAGCAAGTGAGGCTGCCTCTCCCTTGGAGTGCTAGTAAGGGATACCGAAGAGTTCAGCAGATCCCATTAATGAGTTGGGCTTCAGTACAAGGGACAGTGGGTAGTGGTCTGAAGAGCGCTCCGAGTCATGCAGCTGCGGATCGCCGTATTCGAATGGTCCGCGAAGCAGGATCCAATCGACGATTCGGCCACGACCCAGCCTGGATGGCACGGTGGTCGGGCGAGCTTTGCCCATGCTGAACGGATTGTCAAACGCCCTGCGAGAAATCAGCGAAGCGCCCGGTCGCTGCGAGAGATCGAAATTGAAGTCACCGGCTATTACGATTGGCACGTCCGGGCTGTATTGATGCAAATCCTCAAGAATTTCAGTGAGTTGACAACAACGAAGTGCATCGGCGCCGCGGCTTTCGAGGTGAACGTTGTATACGATTAGCGGCTTCTCGAGCCAGAGTAAGTGACTTACGAGCGCCATCCTCGCACCGATGCGCCGCTGCAACGATTGCAGGTTTGGAACAAACCAGCGGGGGCGCCAAAAACCCGATTGCCTGCGAAAGCGAAGGATGCGCGACTCCAAAAAGGGCAGACGCGAGAGGGTGGCTTGGCCGTGATAGGCAGGTGAGCTGTGGTTTCCCTGTGTGAGTTCCTGGAATTCGCAGCCGAAAGCGTAGTGCATGCGCAGCGCCCGCGCGATCTCCCGTGCAACGTTGCGGTATTGGGTTCGCCGGGCATTCACATCGGCTTCCTGCAACAAGACCAAGTCCGCAGCCTCCCGGCGGAGAAACTCGACTATGCCGTCCAACTGCAGACCCCGGTTGATGTTCCAACAGACGATCCGGATGCCATCCGGCTCGGCGGGAACATCGAGTGTCTGGATAAACGATGATGTCTCGATCTGCTCCATGATCCTTGCCTGTGCCCGTATACAGGGCCAGTTGTCTTACCTAGACAGCGAGAGGCTGGCTGGTAGCGGTCTCAGGAGGTACGGCCTGCAAAACTGTCGACTGCTGCTGCGTAGAAAAAGCGAAGTATGAACGGAGTGCAATGATCCATGCGACGTTGGCCCCAATGGCGCTTGCATACAAGGCTGCGGGAGTGAAATTGAAGACCGCGAGCACCAGTAACGCATACGGCAGGAAGCATCGCCTCACCATGAACTCAGTGTAGCGGCCGATGTAGATCAGTGGATTCGACAGCCGGGATTCGGCTTTCTTGTGCCAGACGGCAAGATATTGTTCCGGATTTTGTCCCGAAAGCCGCTGGCGTCCAAGCCCAGCGATGATGAAAGTCAGAATCGCGCCAACGAAGAGCGCGGCTCCCCAGTATAGAAAGCGGTTCGCATGCCAGCTGCGCGTCAAGCCAATGCTCATGCCGGCGAAGATAAAGAGGTAATAAAGGTAGTCGCAAATCGTCTCCAGCCAGCAACCGAAGGCCGACGACTGAAGCTTCAGGCGCGCGACCTCACCATCAGATCCGTCCAGGATGCTGGCCCAGAGAGATAACACAGCACCAAGCAGTGTGTTCCAGTATCCGCCGAAGGCGAAGTACAGTCCCGATGCAAGGCTCACGCCCAGGGTAAAGAATGTAACCATGTTCGGCGTGATCGGAAGCTTGATCAGCTGACGGCTGATCGGTATGGATACCCGCCGATTCATTCGCGCAAAAATGCCGTCTGTAGGTTTGACGAGCCAGCAATCCAGCTTTCTCTCCGCGGCCAGGCGATCTCTTTCACTGTCCACCGCCTGCCACATGCCGTCGGACACGGCTTGGTCATACACGTTTATCTGGTGGGAGTGAATCCATGCGTGCAGGTCGCCTAGAGTATGAACCTCTGAGCCGGAGTACATTGCAATGTCAAGCGCCACCTCTCCGGAAAGCACGCTCAGTCCTATGAATTCTTCGTCCGAGGTGAGTTCAAGGACGCCAGTTCCATCCCATTCGCTGGCCGTCCGGTATAACGAAGGATGATAGCTGCAATCCCCGCGGACCACAATCACGCGGCTAGCGTCCAGCGCAACGCCGCCCAAAACCGCGCTGACAGCGGCAACCTGCGATGGCGCCTCGACCCACTCGACCGATGAAGGCAGACGCCCGGTTCGAGCCAACCTCTGGCGGATGCTAGCGCCGTTCACCGGGTCAACCACGACCACTACGCGATCGGCGCCTGCGCTGCGTGCGCTCAAGACCGCACGCAGCACAAGGGGGAGTGCGCCGACTTCCGCCAGGGCGGAATGCGACAAATCCGAATTTGCGGCCGGCTGATTCGCGAGTATGATCGCGACTTTCAACGAGCGCGGCGTGCTGGCGTCATTCTGGATGGTTTCCTGTTGCAACATGTTCGACTCCGTTTTCTTGCCCGTGCTTTGGTGCGGTTGCGAGGTCTTTTTCGAACGTGAGAAGTAGAGCAGGCAGATGCCACCGATGCTGGCCCAGACTATGCTCCGGAAGCGGCGGCATAGTCCCAGCGTTAGCCCCTCAGCGGGGGCCAGCCCGACCAGTCTCACCATGGCCATGTTGCCGCCCTCATAAGTGCCGACGTTTCCTGGATTGATGGTTCCGACGGCGTTGATGAGCTTCGTAAGGGCTTCGAGTATGAATGCGCCGATCAGGGTAACCTTGCTTCCCATCAGCCAGAGAATCAGGTAAACCTCAGCGATCGCCAGCCCCTGCGCTACGTAATTGAGAAGCGTGCTGGCCCAAAACGCGCGTGGCGCCTGCCTGTGGAACGTAAGCAGCTGCTGTTCCGCCGACAGGATCACGGCTTCTTTGCTCTGCAGCCAAGTTTTCAACCACGGTATGCGTCCTGCCACCCGCGCCGTGCGCGACAATACAGGCCAGCCCTGCCGGACCGCCCATACTGACAAGGCGAGGAGAGCGACTAATACCACAGCGAAGAAGCTGCCGTAGAGTCGTAATCCTTGCGGGACAGCCGGGATGAAGAGTAGCGCCACAAATCCCGCGATGGTGACGGTAAGGCCGGTGGCCATGAACAGCCCACGATCGAGCGTCACCGACGAGATGATGCCGGAGGCAGGCAGTTCGGAAGTCAGCAGGGATGCTCTGGTAGCATCGCCGACCACCTGCCCGATAAAACCAAACTGCCCAATTGCTTCAGATACCAGCCGAAGCCCCAGCGTGCGCAAGAAGGAAACCTTTTTGCGCTCGCCAGGCAAGGTCAGCCGCCAGGCGCACGTCTTTACGATATGCCCCACACCGGCCAGCCCGACCACGAGGAGAATGCCCCAGCCGATAGTCCTGGCATTCTCGAGTAGCTTGTCGGACCCAGCCCTGACGATCAGATAAACCAGCAGCGCCGTACCGAGTAGCGCGGCGGCGGTCCGCAAATATCGATTCGTCTGTGGCGCGAATTTAGACATACAGAGCCTGTGGAGTTATCGAGTTCTGCGCGGTGACATTTGAGAAGACGTCCGTCGCATAGTCTAGTGCTTCTGGGGTATCAACATCCTGCCAGTGGTTTGTCCCGATATCGAAACCTCTAAACTTTCCCGTATGCGCCAGCAACCGCAGGCCGTCTGACAACGAGCAATTCCAGTTGAACATCGCCCTTTCGAGGGCCTGGAACAGCGCCGGCGTGCAGTGGAACATGCCCGTATCCAGCGCGTCGTACAAGTGAAGGTCTTTCCCAATCCCTACTATGCGCTCGCCCCGCATTCTTACCTTGGTGGCATCGTCCAGATCGAAGACGGAATCGATGTTCTTGTCGACGGCGAGGATGACCTCGCCTGGCCGGATCGGCTGGTGCAGCAGAGCTCGTGCCGTCTCGGGTTCAAAGATGTGGTCTGCCATGAGCAGCAGAAATGGCTCGTTGATCACCGGCTTGGCACGCAATACCGAGACGCCGTTGTCTTTCAAGTATTCGGGATTCTCAACCCAGGTGACAGGAAGGTTGCTGAGCGCGCTGTTCTTCCACCAGCTATGAATCAGTTGGCCACGATAGCCGATGACGACGACGAACCGTTCGATGCCGGCCTCGTGAGCGCCGCGCATGACGTGCTCCAGCAACGGCTTGCCATGCAACTGCACTAGCGGTTTGGGAAATTCTCCTGATCGGGCGGCGATCCGCTTTCCATTGCCTGCAGCCAGGATCAGAGCGAGCTTAGTGTTGGACATAGTGTGCCTCGATGGGGAGTGAATTCGGTAAGGGGTGGGAGCTGCAGGAAGCAGCTCGGTAGTCGAAGTAGCGAATGCTCACGAGGGTAGTGCCGAAGATCCGTGCATCCGTGACACTCGTGGTGGAAGCTGGGAACCAGAACGGGCCATTTTTCTGGTACTGCTGGACGAAATGCACACTGTGTATCCAGAACGATGGGTTCTTTGCCGGCTGCCCCTCAACCCGGGCAAGGGCGTAGTCCTCGGCATCCACCCAGATGCGCCCGCGAAAGAGGTATTTGTCGCTGCGCCTGGGAATAGCTTCGATCACGTAGGCGGGCCGGCCGGCAATGACTTCGGACCCGACGAGACTAAATTCGTAGTTCCCCGGAACGATTCTGGTCTTGGGGCGGATCTCAGGTATCGAGCTCTCCGATTCCGACTCCAGCATCTTGTGAAAAACATGCTTGTTAGCGCCCTTCCATCCCTCTTCCGAAACAACCTGGAAGTGCTTCGTCCCGTCTGGGTCGCCGAAGATCGCGACCGTCATGGCTGCGCGTTTGTCGAACCGCTTGTTCTCAAGCGTGTATTCCCGGCTGCCAACATAGCCGCCGGCCAGTGTTTCCCGCATGGTGTCGCGAGCGAACATTCGGGCGATGACTTCGTCCGCGCTAGGGCTGCCGACAGCCGCCGTCTGGCAAAGTGCCGGTACAGATGCATAAAGTAGAAGCATTGCGATGAGTACTTGCTTTTTCATGGCTACCAACTAAAGACCAGCTTTCCGCGGAATGTTCTCCAAGCGTCGTTGTAGAAACCGCCAAACTGTGAACTGTTGACAATGGTCTGTACGTCACGAGGGTTGTCGTGGTTGAACAGGTTGAATACGGCGAAGCCGGCGCGCAGCTTCAGGTGCCGCTCGCCCATGTGGACTGTGAAAGGCCGGGTCACCTGCAGATCGGTAGAAGAGAATGTCGGATATCTTTGCGTATTGCGTTGCCCGAGATACTCCCGATATTCGTCCTGTACTGACCATGGAAAACCAGTATGGATGTCCCACACCGGCATGATGGTCAGCTTCCAGGGTCCTTGAATGTCTCCCCAGAACAGGAATCGATTGGGCGCGTCAAACGACAGCCGCCCGCTTGCATTTGGCTGGATGACAGCCTGGGGGTAGTTGCCGAAGAATAGAAATGGATCATTCAACGTGCCATACGCGCGCGAGCGCACGTACGAGCCATTTAGCAGGAAACGGGTGGTGCGGTAGCTTGCCGTAACCTGCAACTCACGATAGGAGTCGTTTCCTCCATTCGAGAGAGCAATAATTCCGGAGCTGCCTGTGCTTACCGGTGATACAACGAAATCCCGCGACGTATTGCGGTCTTCATAACCCACGCGAACGCTCAGGGCACTGGTAATCTGTCTCTCCAGCGTTACATTCCAAGCCGTGCTGCGTGGGTTCTGCAGAGCTCCCGTAATGCGGTTAATGTAGGCGGTGGAATTCGTCATCTCGCCATTTGCACCTAAAAGCGAGACCGTGCGGTTAGGGAAGGAATCGAAGGCCGGAAGCAACAGCGGAACGCTGTCATAGAAGATCCCTCCGCCGGCCTTCAGCAGCGTCTTGCCGTCATTCGTCAATGCCAAAACTACTCCGGCGCGCGGCGAGGCGTGCGTCGTGCCGGTTACGCTGTCGGTGTCAGAGCGCAGGCCGTAGGTAACGGTAAGGCGATGAAATGGGCTCCATTCGTCGGACACGTACAATGCCGCCGCGTTCTGGTTGACACCGAAAGCAGTTGGCGCGGTGAACGTAATCCGCTCGATGGCCCCTCCCGAAGAGCCGATTAACTCTGCGGGAAGAAACGTTTCCCGCCCATCGAAGTTGGAGTACGAGTAGTCCAATCCCGCCTTGAGGCGATGCGTCCCAAGGAATTGGCGCGGCGCAAAGGCGTAGCTCTCCTGCCACTCAAAACGGCTGGTTCGCCGGTTCTGCTGGTTGAAGAATTCGCCTTCGGTCGTATCGATCAGCAGTTGATAAGGGCCGGTACCTTCAGGCGTAGTGTCAGTGTCGTAGGTTTTATAGCTAATCTGCGAAGTAAGAGCACTATCAGGCCCGGTCAGGAAACGATGCTGCGCATAAGTCTGGTAGCCGCGCTGGTGATAATCGACAGTCGAGGGCTGGGGCGTAAACGTATTCAGCCCCATGTACTCCAGCCTCTGAGGATAAACTGCAACGGAAACCGTCGCGGTCTGTTTGGTATCGATATTGAAATCGAACTGCGTGAATGAGTTGAAGCCTTCCAGATTCTGGTCTCGCTCTAGCGGGGGCAAACTGGTGACGGGCGTTCGCACATATCGATATTCGAACGATTGCGTAATGGCAACCTTGTCTTTGATTAATGGACCTGTATAGGTCATTCGAGGTGTAGCCGACTCGACTCCCATCAAGCTACCTTCGCGGAACCGCGGGCGTGGCAAGATATTCTGGATCGAGAAATGGGGCTGTTCGTAATTACCCGTCTTCGTCTCGGCTGACGAAACCGCGCCAGTCAGATTGCCGTATTGGGGATCGTAAGGATTGGAAATGACCTGGACGGAGGAGACTACATCAATCGGCACGTTGATGCCAGGCGCACCTGTGGCTGGGTCAGTCACATTCGCGCTGTTCACTAGCGCTCCGCTCTGGGTATCGCGAGCGCCCTTCATATTGATTCGCCCGTCCGGACCGCGCACGACCCCGGGCACCAACGGCAACAAGGCCTGAAATCGTTCGTTCACGTTGGGAGCATCATCAATAGTCTTCTGCGTAATGGTTTCGGTGGCTGCCGGTGCGGTCGCGTCGTTATAGGTCTCGCTGACGGTCACCGAGGTCTGAACCGAGACCGGCTTCAATTCCAATTCCACCTTCAACGCCACGCCGGCAGTTATTGTGATCTCTTCCTCTGCTTGCAAGCCTGGGAACGTGGCGACTATCGTGTACTGTCCTGGCTCAAGATCGGGGAAGCTATACTGGCCTTTTTCGTCCGTCTCTGTCTGAAGCGGATTAGGTGCCGCTAGCGTGACTTTGGCGCCCGGCACATAAGAGGAACCTTGAGAGTCCACCGTAAAAACCGAACCTTGTATGGATCCCTTACCGGCGGCGGTCTGTGCGCCTGCGTAAACCGCTAGCAGTGACCCAACAAGAAGGGGAAGAAATAGGTGGCTTGCAAAATAGCGGAGCCGCTGTAGTGCGTTTCTTCCGCTTGGCCTGATCGATTCCGCGTTCATACTCATCCCCCCGATGTGTCGGATAGAACAGCCCAACTCACAGATCAGGTTCTATCTATGTTTGGGCTGTTCAATCCACTGAACGCCAGGGATAGTGCATGAGCGTTGCCAGAACCTGCGAGCTGGTAAGTCTTTGCCTTGCAATGTCAGGGGTGCCGCATGGCGTTTCGGAGGTCTGCCCGTAATCGGGCAGTGACGATGCATAGGCGCGTGAGTGCTGGGCACTCGGTCACAAGTGTCAACGGGCTGACGGCACACATCTGACTAGGCAGAAGCCGTGTATGGCGGCTGGCCAGGTAGACATACCTTGTCAAATGCAGGGTCTCGTAACAGCATCCCATCGTTACCATGCGGAACAGACCCAGGAAGATTCGCTCGCAAGCGCGCTAAGTGGAATGCGCGAACGCGCCCCATGTGTAACCTGCGTGGTTGAAGCTTGGCAGTGTTGATTCTGACGACAGCGAACGCGCCAGCGGCATCACCGGCTCAGCCTTCGTTTTCGTGCATAAAGGAGAGCGCGGAGGCAATTACGGTCCTGCGACTCGACGCGAAATGCAAATGCCCAGATAAGCGAGCCATCTGAGGAGTCGTATGGAGTTTTACTTCGGCCACAGAGTGGGCTGCTACTTCGCTACCGCACGCTCTCCGGCTCCGCGCCAGGGATGGCGCCTGGATGAAATACGCCCCGCCGAATTCCTCGGGGTGCGGCGACGGCTCTGAGCCTTATTCACCATTCTTACGGCTATGCTGCCCTCCCATTCAGGGCGCCAGTCTTTCCGGCAACGACCCTGGCAAGCAAACGCCTGCGATGCTCCACCAAGCGGGCCGCCGCAGCGAGGACAGATCAGATTCAAGATGCAGGAAACATCATTGGCAGTGAGTGAGGTTTCTGTTGCTGTTCCAGAATGCATAGCTTCTCCGAAGAACTGAAATTAGTCACACTCCCAACAGCAAGCTTCGTTCCAAACTACCGGCGCTCTATCTGTTTGCAAAACAAGGATTGGCCAATCCACATGTAGGTGTTCTGACGGTATGCCGGCATAAGTGACCACAGGCAATTGGCAGTCGGGTCAGCGCACGCGGCATCCTGCCCAGATCTCAGACCGGATCTCCATTTATGCTTCCAGGTTCCGGTCTGAGCAGCGCACGCTCGGGCTTGCGCCCTTTAATAACCCTTCGCGGCTGGCGGCAGCGTTTTCAAGATGCGCTTTGCGATTCCGTGGGCGGGAGGACCGGCGACGAATCAGACGTTTCGCGAGTTCCCGGATAGTCGGATCGGGGTCCTCCAACGCAGCAAGGAGTTGATTATAGGCTGCTACATGAGCATGCTTTCGCCACTCCAGGTGGCAGAGGAACAAGTAGAGTGGGTCGCGATGTTGCATTTCTCAGGCGGGCTCGCAATAGGGTGATTTCTGCGGTGCGATCAAATCGACGACAGTAGCTGTCAGTGATACCCAAGCCAGGAACCTGAGTATCGTTGCCCCGTTGGGGCATGGAACGCGCAAGTCTGGGCTCATTTGGTGACCGCCAGAACAACGGTGAAGAAATCGGCTATTGCAAGCACTAGCAAAACACCGCCCAAAATCAGCGCCGCCATCACACGCGACGAGTCGTCGCCGGCCTGCAAGTAAAGCCCTGCCGGGTACTCAATCGCTAGTACGTTTAGCAACGCCGCAATCGCCCACCGCTTCGGATCATGCGTTTCTTTCGCCATATTCCCACTCCATTAAAAGTTTGCCGTCTTCCGAAGAACACTTCGTACCTATTCAGTAGCAAGCGTGTCGCCAATCGCGCGGTCCGCTCGTGCAATCTGAACCGGGAGTGGAGATACCCGGCCAGCCGACGTTGGACCCGGGCATGCTTCGTCAAGAGAAATCAGGCAACGTAGGCCTTGAAACCCGTTGTCGGCGCTCCATTTCTCTCTTTATATATCTCGATCTATAAGCGGTGATGCTGGATAACATCGCAAACCCGAGAGGCCTATGTTTGTTGCGTACTCGCCCAAACGCCAAACCACGAAACTCCTGTTTCGTCGCCCGAATTCGGGCACTGTCACCATGAGGGCGGGAACCTGGACCAGACGACAGCCTTTCGTCACGCGCGGAATCTCGATGCATCCGGACCACGATATTGGCTTGAGATAGTGTGCAAGGAACAGCCACCGAGTTGGGGCGTGTCATGTGAACTGCAAGGTTCTGGCCGGTCGCGGCGGGCACGGAGCGCCGTTTCCTGGATGCTTACAAATCCGGTAATGGAAGTAACAAGACAGGACTTCTTGAGAACACCATCCTCGCCGGATCAAGCGGAGCTATACAGTGATGCTCATCATTGCGATGGGCCGGGAGGCGACACGGCCCTTTTGCGCATGTATACAACCGTACCGCCCTCTTCGAACGAGACTTCATCCATCAGTGCTCGCATCAGGTAAATGCCACGGCCGTGATCGGACATCAGGTGCTCCGCCTGAGTCGGGTCGGGTACTGAGCCGCTGTCGAATCCGGCTCCCTCATCCTGAATTGTGAGCGAGAGGTCTCCGTCTGAGCCACAGCGGAGTTTGACGAAGACGTGCTTGGAAGGATCCTCGTGATTGCCGTGGATGACAGCATTCACCACTGCCTCCCGTACCGCCATTTCAATATCGAATTCGCTGCCGTCCGTGCCTCGGAGCCGATCAATCAAATGCATCAACTCATTCATGAACGGCGACACCAATGCGACGTAACTGGGGAGAAAGTACCTAAACTCTACAAAAGACTCACGCACAGCTCTTAGAGGCTGTACAGAGATACTGATTGCCGGAGTCATATCGAATTCACACATTTGCATCCTTTGGTCCAGGGGTTAGTCGTAGTAATCCAATCCCAGATGTGTAATCACGTTCTCTCCCATCAGGTAGCGCAGCGTGTTCTTCAGCTTCATCGACTGGATGAACAGATCATGCTCGGGATACAACCCCGCAGCCGTCATCGGCGACTTGAAGTAGAAACTTAGCCATTCCTGAACACCGAGGCCCCGCAGCGCGGCTGAGCGCTTCGCCAAGTCCATGAAGAGCACCAGGTCGAGCACGATGGGAGCGGCGAGAATCGAGTCACGGCACAGGAAATCAACCTTGATCTGCATCGGATAGCCAAGCCAGCCGAAGATGTCGATATTGTCCCAGCCTTCTTTGTTGTCGCCTCGCGGCGGGTAATAGTTGATCCGCACTTTGTGATAAATGTCGCCGTAAAGCTCGGGATAGAGCTGCGGTTGCAGGATGTGCTCCAGCACCGACAGCTTCGACTCCTCCTTGGTCTTGAAGGAGCCCGGGTCGTCCAGTACTTCTCCATCGCGGTTGCCCAGGATGTTGGTCGAGAACCACCCCTTTACCCCAATCATTCGCGCCTTGAAGCCGGGCGCCAGGATGGTCTTGAGCAGCGTCTGGCCGGTCTTGTAGTCCTTGCCGCAGATGGGCGCTTCATTTTTCTTCGACAGCTCATGCATGGCAGGAATATCCACCGTCAGGTTGGGCGCGCCGTTAGCGAACGGCACCCCCTCCTGCAGCGCGGCGTAGGCGTAAATCATTGAGGGAGTAATGTCGGGGTCATTCGCCCGGAGACCCTTTTCGAAGGCCTCGACCGACTGGTGCACTTCGCCGCTCTGGATAAACGTCTCGGTGGATGCGCACCAGATCATGACCAACCGGTCCGCCCCGCTCGTTCGCTTGAAGTCGCGTATGTCCTGTCGAAGCTGTTCGGCCAGGTCCATTTGGTTCTTGCCCTTCTTCAGGTTCGGGCCGTCCAGCTTCTTCACGTAATGGTGGTCGAACACGGCCTTGCGTGGCTTGATCGAGGACAGAAATGGCTTGACCTGTTCCAGCAACGAGGGCTCCAGTACGCCGGCCTTGCTCGCAGCGACGTACATATCGTCCTCGAAGATGTCCCATCCGGTGAATACGAGATCGTTTAATTGCGCCAGTGGAACGAATTCCTTCACCTTGGGGGAGCGTCCCTCGGTACGCTTTCCCAGGCGAATGGTTCCCATCTGCGTCATCGAGCCGATCGGACTCGCGATACCCCTGCGAATCGCCTCGACTCCCGCCACGAACGTGGTTGCAACAGCCCCCATCCCGGGGATCATGACGCCGAGCTTTCCTGTTGCTGGCCTGACTTCCGTGGGATCGGTCTCGCTTGAGCACCTCGCATTATCGATAGACATGCTCGATCTCCTGTCGAACGAAGTGTCAAACTCGTTCGGCGATTCTTCGAATCCAAGGATGCGTGTGCATTCGCTTCGCCAAACTCAGCGAGCACAAAGAGGTTTGCCTGCAGTAGCTTGTCCACTCGAGTTAGAGCGAGATCTGACCGCATTTGGGCAAGTGTGAGGTTCCTTAGGGCACAGGACTCTGCAACAGCGTCACGACGTGCCTGCAAGGTGAAATTCAGAAGGAAATCCACGCCGCCCCGGAAGGGTATCCCGGATCAGAAGTTACCAGTTGGCAAATTTCGATGCTTTCGGCCCTGTCACCAAGGCGAGGATCTGCCGATATACGGTCGATAGTTTCCGACACACGCTCGTGCGTCAATTTCGGGATGCTTATTTGTCAGCCACTTACGCTGACCACGCCTTGGCATCCGTCTTGCTCTCCATCAAGAAGAGGAAGGTCAGCCGTGAAAAAGATTTCAGTACGCCCAGAGCAATTCGAAAGTAGTTGCATCCTCCATACACTCAGAGCGCTCATGATCATGCTCATATTTGCGGGTTGTCTTATCGCACCGTCTGCATCCCGCGGGGCCGAGTTGGGGCAACAGACTTTGGCATTCTGGACTGTGTACCTGCAGAAGCCCGGACTCCAGACAGGCTCGCAGACACCCTTTCTCTGGGTCGATCAGGCACCTGAGCGTCTGCAGCGTGTTCGTGCGGGTGAGCTTCTGGTCTCGTCCGTGGGTCCGCAAAATCCGAAACCCGTGCCCTCGGGGTTGATCCACGATTGGATTGGCGCCGCCTTTATTCCCGACGCCACGATTGAAGACGTTTTGTCTGCGGTCCGTGATTACGACAACTACAAGGTCTATTACAAGCCCACCGTTGTTGACTCCAGGTTGCTCAGCAGCAGTGGGCCCTGTGAGAAGTACTCGATGCGCGTGGTGAACAAGGAGGCCGTTGCGCAAACCGCACTCGATATGGAATACGAGACCTGCTACTTCAAAATCGACGATCAGCGATGGCACAGTATTACGCACACCACCTGCGTGCGCGAGATTCGGCACTACGGACAGCCTGACGAACGGGAACTTCCACCGGATCAAGGCACTGGCTACGTCTGGCGGCTCTACAGCGTCGCTCGGTTTGAGCAAAGAGATGGCGGAACCTATGTTGAAGTCGAGGCGATTGCCTTGAGTCGGGATATCCCGATTGCGGTACGCTGGCTCGTCAATCCCATTGTGCGCCGCGTTTCAAGGAACTCCATGCTCATCTCTTTGCAACAGACGAAGGAGGCGGTGCGTTTGACGGAAGCCGCGAACAGAAATGCTAAATCGCCCACCACTGCCGACGACCGTTCGAGGGACGTGTTCGGTTCGGACGTGACCGGCCTAAACCATCTTGCTCCGGCTGGCAAGCCCTGATCTGACGGCGGTACCGCCCCTGAAGAAGCGGGGGACGAACGCCGAAGAAATAGATCTTAAGAACGCGGATTTGCAACAGGCTAGACCCAGTATGGGCAGCGACATCTCTTGCCGACGACGAAACCGCTCTGTGGCCTGGCAGTGAAGAAGCGGAAGGAACGTTACGGCATTTCAAGCTCCTGCCTCGTTTAACGCCGCACGTCCGGCACAAGACAAAGTCCTTCGATGTACAGGTAGCCGGAGGGCAGGCATTTGTGTCTACGGATTGCCCGGTCTCTCCAGCAGTTTGCCCTCACTTTAGCATGCGAACCGATGTCATGTCTTGACGGACATGCGCCCCGCGGAGACTTCTCTCAATGGATATCGGGCGTGTTCCACGATCATCGCCTGGCAGCTGACGTACCAAAGGCCGGGCGGTCGAGCAGCGATATCGTCTCGCCCATTTGGGCGACGTTCGCGAACCGATTGCAACTTTCATTCAGCAGCGATATCAACTAACCTAACGAACGCCGCCGAGGCGGGTCGGATTGGGAGGTAGGCAATGAAAACCGATTCATCGCCAGCATTGGCCTTGGGCACGCGGGACCCAAACGAAACTCCGGCGCGGGAGATCGCGCTGTGGCGCATTTATCTTCTGAGGGCCGGATACCTCTTGATTGCCGTCGGCATGGGAATGCAGAAAGTTCCTGCCTTCCTCCATCACAAGCCATGGGAGCTGATGCATGGCGTGGTCAATTCCATGCTGCTCGCGCTCGTGCTGCTGGCGGTCCTGGGGCTACGCTATCCCTTGAAAATGCTGCCGCTTCTGTTCTGGGAAATAACATGGAAGGCCACCTGGCTTCTCGCGGTGGCGCTGCCTGCCTGGCAGAACCACACCATGGACGCAGACACCTGGGACACAACTTTTGCCTGCCTGATGAGCGTGATCTTCCTGTTCGTCGTGCCGTGGGACTATGTCTGGCGGAATTTTGTCGCCGCGCGCGGTGACCGCTGGCGGTAAACGCTTTGCGGGAGATGCAGTTCGTATGGAGATCTCAATCACCAGGAATGCGATCTCCGGACCAAACCGTTATATCGACCAGACGCTCCTGCCAGTCGAAGAAAGGAGATTGCTCTAAGTTGTTCATTTATTGGTGGACCTGGTCGGGATCGAACCGACGACCTCCCCGGCGAAGCCGGGACGCGCTCAATCGTTCGAAGCCTCAATAAGCTCGAGAATTGATCGCTGAGACTTCCAACTCTCCAGCTGTAGCTCACGTCTCCGCGCTTCCGCCAGCGTTCTAAACTGTTCTTGATAGACGAGCACCCAAGGACCACCGCGGGTCGATAAGGTCTGGCCCCGCTGGTGTTCTGCCAAGCGCTCGACAAGTCGGGACGTGCATCCGATATAGAACCGGTGCGTAGTTTCGCTGCGCAGAATGTAGACGCCGTGCATCAGCCGAAGATTTGGTGGACCTGGTCGGGATCGAACCGACGACCTCTTCCATGCCATGGAAGCGCGCTCCCAGCTGCGCCACAGGCCCACTATAAGGTAGGAACGGTGCTCGAATTGAGCACTTGTTGTATTCTCTCGCACGCCAGCAGCGTAGTCAAACCTGCCGATCGCCTCGACAGTGTCCTAAGGGAGATTAGGACATTACCGATCGCCTCTGTTCAAGATAGCGGTGGGAATACCAGATGCGCGACGCATCGTGGTCGACCGGTATGTTGATGCCAGCGACCGGCGCCCGGTCGGCGCTATAATCTTGCTCCGGTGACCGATTATGGGCCGGATCAAGGTCAAATCCGACGCCATCGGGAAAGGCGGTGAACTTTGGCGGGTGAGCAGCAAGCACCACTGTCGGCGAACCTCCGCTCTCCAGTGGAGGAGATCAAAACCACGACGCCGCAAAAAGGGCCGGTGGACGGAATCGCACTTTGCCTGTCAGGCGGCGGGTATCGAGCGATGCTGTTCCACGCGGGTAGTCTCTGGCGTTTGAACCAGGCAGGATTGCTTCCTAAGCTGAATCGCGTCTCCAGCGTGTCGGGCGGCTCGCTCACGGCCGGAGTACTGGGCATGAATTGGGGCGGCCTGGCCTTCGACTCCAATAATGTCGGACAGAAGTTTGAAGACATGCTGGTCAAGCCGGTGCGACTGCTGGCCTCGCACACCATCGATGTGGAATCCGTCCTGACCGGACTGGTTACCGGATCAGTGGCCCACCGGGTTGCGGATGCGTATCGCAAGTACCTCTTCGGGAACAAGACACTTCAGGATCTTCCGGACAATCCTCGCTTCGTGATCAACTCAACGAACATACAATCTAAAGCGTTGTGGAGGTTCTCCAAGCCGTACATGCGCGACTACCGGGTAGGTGAAGTCAAGAATCCGAATATTCAACTGGCCGTAGCGGTCGGGGCGTCTTCAGCCTTCCCACCGATCTTGTCACCGGTGGAACTGGACTTAAAGGAATCTGATTACACACCGAATTCGGGCGAGGACCTCCAGCATCCTCCATTCACCACACAGGTCTTGCTAACCGACGGCGGCGTCTACGACAATCTCGGCCTGGAAACCGCCTGGAAGAGATACAAGACCGTTTTCGTGAGCGATGCCGGCGGCGTCTACGGTGCAGAAGCGAACCCCAAGCGCGACTGGCTCAATCACACAAAAAGAGTGATGGACCTGATCGACAACCAGGTGCGTGCGCTTCGCAAGCGGCAGGTTGTGGACTCGTTCATCAGTGGCGATCGCGCCGGCGCCTATTGGGGAATATGGACCGACATAACGCACTATCAGCTGTCCGATGTTCTGCCTTGTCCCACAGAGCAGACGAACAAGCTGGCCAATATCGCAACTCGCCTCAAGGGGCTGGAGCCGGACCTGCAGCAAAAGCTGATCAACTGGGGCTATGCCGTGTGCGACGCGGCGCTCCGCAAGCACTACGATACAAGCCTGCCCAAAGGAGCCTTCCCTTACCCGGGCGGCGTAGGTTGAGGTCCGCGGCCACTCCCGCGAAGGGGCCGGAGGGTTTCTTCGTCTTTATTGCGTTTTCTTCAGGACGGCCGTCGCTGATTCGTCTTCGTAGATAGCGTTCTCCAGCTTGTGCAGGTCGGCCAGCTTATCGGTGCTGATGTACGGATCGTTCACCACGTACTCGCGCCAGTAGCGAATGGTCGAGCCCTTCGATTCAATCTTGCTCGTATAGCTGGCGAAGCCGACATCGATCTGCTTAGCATCGGGAAGGTCATCGACGGTGTAGCCAAGAGGCAGTTGAATCTCGAAAGTGTCTTCCTCTTTGGTTGCTCCGGAAAGCTCGACGGGAAGCTTACGTTTGGCCCAGTCCAATTCAATGGCCTTTTCGCCGAGTACACGCGTACGAACCAGCACCAGAGATCCGCTGTGCTGAGCATAACCATTGGCTGTCACCTGATACTCCAGCGTCAGGTCTTTGTCCCGAGCCGCCAGGTCGCCGAACTTCACCTGCTGGACGCTGATGTTCTTCAGCGATAACTCCAGATAGTGATCGAGAGCTTTCGCACGCTGGCTGTCGTTTTCGCCGGCAAGCAGGGCGCGCTGCCGCGCGGCGTGAGTTCCCGTGAAGCGTTCCGTCACGTCGCCTGAAAGGGAGCCGTCCGCCTGTAGCGTGAATTTCCCCTGGCGTTCCAGAAGGTTGCTGCCTGGAGGCAGAATCGGCAGCTCGATCAACTCACCGCCCGAGGGCGTCACCAGCAAACCATAGCTTCCCTGCAATCCAGTTCGAAGATCTCCAACCGGCGTGTACTCGTCCGTGGGGTCGAAGATCAAATACGAACCACCGGACTTAGTCTTGACCACACTGCGGTATCGGCCCGCGGCAACGTTCGGCGGTAATGGAATCGCCAGGATCACATGGTTGAAGTCGGCCGCGGGAACATCGGGCTTGACCACCCCGCGCTCGGTATCAACCAGAACGTAATCCGAGTCGATGCCAGCCACTTTGAGCATCGCGCTGAGCAGCGTTACCTTGTCCTTGCAGTCGCCATAGCGCAGACGATAGATGTCCGGCGCGGGGTGAGGCTGATAGCCGCCGATGCCGATCTCGATGGCAACGTAACGAATTTCGTTTTGAACGAATGTGGTCAGAGCGCGAACCTTCGCGTCGAAGGAAGGGGCGCTCGCCGTCAACTGCTGCGCCTTGGCAGTGATATCGGGATTGGCATCGCGCCGGTCCGAAGCCAGCTTGTAGTACCAGTCTCCGATCGCCTTCCACGATCCAAAGTTGGAAGCCGCTGCGGGCTCAAAAAAGGCCAGTTCCATGTGTCCCGCGAGCGCGTATCTGTATGGGCTGTGCTTCTCGTCGGGAATGCCCGGCAGGTTTTGACACACCCATTGCCAGCGAGCCGCGCCTGCTTGCGATGGTTTTTGCGGCGGTTGATTGGCCCAGCTGTCCTTGTATTCCCAATTGGCCGGAAGCTGGAGTGTGAACCGGGCTTCGTCGACAGGAATGTTCTCTTGAAAGAACCAGGACCATTGGTTCATCCAAAGCTTTCTCCTCACAGAGTACTCGAACGCGACCACACTGCCGGGATTTCCCGCCGGGGCTTCGGCGAGGCGATAGTGTATGTCGCTATACATCTCCCCATAGAACGGGCTATTGTCCGCGAATTCTTTCTCTTTGATTTCGTACTGCCTGCCTGCGCTGTCGATCGACCAGGCGTGCAAGGACTGGATTTTTTCGCCCGGCGACACGTACGTCCCGAAGCGGGCCTCTTCCCTACCTTGCGGCCGCAGAATGCGAACCACCCGGCGGTGTAGAACCTCAGCCTGGCCCGCGCCGGTCACCGTGACTGACTCCTCATCCAGCAGCACGACGGCATTGGTATCCGGCGGATATTGTCCCGGGGCCCTGGCTGCGGCCTGCTGCACCCAATCCGGAGCGCCGGCAAAGACAGGCGTCGCCACGAACAGGAAGCCTGCCAGACTGAAGACTGTCAGACAGCCGAATCTAGTTCTGCGCAACATGAGCTACCTGCTTTAGTAACGCCTGCTGTTCATCGCTCGCTTTTACCTTGTCGTAGAAGGTCTTCAAGGCCTTGTATTCGGATGGCTGGAAGACAAATGTGTTGATGGCAAAATCGCGAGTGATGATGAGTTCGTTCTTCTCCTGTTTGCGCTCTACCTTGTAGAGTGCGTATTCGACGCGATCATTTTCGCCGGGCGGCAGATTTTCGACCTGCAAGGTGTCGGGCAGCTTGATCCGGATATCGTCGATCTCGCGGCTGGGGTACTCCATGTAGACCGGATACTGGCGCTCGTTGTGGGAGAACATTGCCGGCCGGCTGTATTCAAACAGGTTCGTCGGCAGTAAAACGCGTTTTCCGCCCGAAACCAGTATCGGGGTTGAAATCTTGTAATCCGTCAGGAAAACGCCTTCCGGGCCCGTCCAGTCCGGCTGCTTCGTCACCGTCACTTCGGCGTTGGCGGGAAGCAGGCTCTTCATTTCATCTTCCAGGATCTTGTTCCTTCCCACATCGTCGGTCTTCGCGCCTTCGATGCGGTGCGCGATCGCTGCCTGACCGAAGTACGCCACGGCGACTACGCCTTCCGCCTTGCCGTCATCACTGAGCGTCAGCCTCGCAACACGCTTGGTAACGGCACCCGTGTATTCCGGCATGGGAGTTCGGCCGAGATCGATCCCACCGCCCGTTTCTCGCAAGCCGGCAGTGTCGCTGTGCGGCCAATACAACAAGCCATACGGACAATACCTTGTGCCTGGATCGAGGAAGACTTCCTTGCCGCCGACGGTCACGACGGCAACATCGGAATCAAGCTGGTCGGTGCTCAGGTAGTCTTTGTCAAAGATGCCCCGGCTGCGATCCGTAATCCACATCGGGTACGCCTGAAGACCGGCAGCCCTGACCATGGCAACGAAAAGCAAAGTAAGCTCGTCCCGTGTACCAGCCTGCTGACGAAGAATGTCCGCGACCCCACGCTCCTTCATGTCCAGCGCCTTCATTTCCTGTTCGCTGAGCGCGGGCTTATAGCTCAAGTTGTCGAGCGAAGCGACGTAGGCGTAAATCTTCTTGGCCTTTTGCTCGGGAGGATCGCTGGGCGCCGTGACCTTTGCCACCGCGTCGGAAACTCCGCCATGCTTGCCCATGAACTGCTCGACTGCCTGGCGCCAGTACTTGCCTTCTTCCTTCCAATACTGCTCGGCGCTGCTGCCGGCGCCATAGTAGAAGTGAACCGAATACTTGAGCGGCTCGCTGGGCGGCATGTGCTCTTCTTCAACGAATGCCGGCACATTCGTCATCTCGAGATCGTAGACATTCCCCTGCGAGAACTTGACGCCGGTGCCTTTTGGCAATCTCCAGGTATAGGCCACTCCGGCGCGGACATTGTCGTGGGTCGTCTGTACCAGCCTGGTGTAAGCCACAAATCGAAAGTGAACTCTCCGCTGGAAGAGTTCGTCTTGTATCACCCATTGCGGGGGCACCAATATCTCGGAATGATAGTCCAGGGTATAACGGTATTCCAGTACACTTCCCACCTGCACATCAGGAAGGGAGAATGCCTTCACCTGCTCCTTGACTCCTTTGTTCTTGACGACAGTTTTATCGAGGGGCTTTCCCGTGAACTCGACTATGCTTCCGTCGCTGTGGATGGTCCGCGCCTGAACGTCGGTAACTCCAAGCTTAGTCCGCTTGTAGCTGAAGTACGGAATCTGCACATCTCCATACTTTCTGCCGGCTTCATTCAGCACCTTGATGCGAATGTAAACGTAGTGATCATGTTTCAGGTCGTCATCAATCTCTTCCCGGAAGAGGACGAATGCCGGGGCGCCCGGTTGCTCCGCCAGGTCCTTCATCTGTAGTTCGGCGGGATCGATCGCAACCCAATCGGTAGCGTGAAGGCGAGGAAAACTGATTACGGCCAGAATGGCAAGCAGGCACAACTTACGGGGCAAAGACATGAAGTCTCCTGAAATGGCGCAAACTTGCGCTTTATATAACGCAGCAGAGCACCCGAGCGCAAGAACTTTGACCTGTGGATAAGAAAATTCGCGTAATGCTCCGGCACTGTCGAGCTATTACCAGGATCGGAAGCTTGGAACAAACCTCGGCTGTCCGGGGTCTATATATGAGGCCGTACCCCCAGCCGTGCTGCGTGATCGGCACGCGAAGGCCAATGTTTACAGGCACTTGGGAAGGCCGTCTGAAGCGGCAGTGATTGCGGATTCGCGAATCTATATTATGATGAGGTTAACGCCGTGAGATCCATGGCGGGAGTAGCAACATTGAGTAACCTCGTAAGTGCGATCGGGGTCCGCACGGAAGAAGCCGCGATCGTGGCCGAGTTGAAGGCCGGGTCGGAAGCGGCCTTCGAGTGGCTGATCGCACAGTACAACCAGCCGGTATACAGCCTCGTATACCGCATGCTGGACGATCCCTCTGACGCTGCCGATACCACCCAGGAAGTTTTCATTAAGGTCTTCCGCGGCATTAAGCGGTTCAACGCCGACTCGAGTCTCAAGACATGGATTTACCGCATCGCCCTGCATGAGGCTTCCAACCGGCGCCGCTGGTGGTTCCGCCACAAGGTGCAGGAGACGTCGATCGAGCCTCGCCTCGACAGTGACGAGGAGCGCGCTGGCATCAAAGACATGCTGGTCGACGGCGGAAAGTCGCCGCTGGAGAATGTCTTCGACGAAGAGCTGCGGGCGCGGGTGGAGCAGGAGTTGCGCAGCCTGCCTGAGCCCTACCGCACGACGGTGATTCTGCGCGATATCGAAGAGCTGTCCTACGAGCAGATTGCCGAGGTCATGTCGACTTCGCTGGGAACGGTGAAATCCCGCCTGGTGCGAGGACGCGATGCCTTGCGCAAGCGGCTTGAGCGGCATATGCCGGCGTTCGGTGTGAGTTGTGGAGCGCGCCGGCGCAAGGTCCGAAATGAGACCGCACTCGGAACACAGGAAGCCGAGGCATTGCCATGAGATGCTCAACGATTCAGCGGCTCATGTCGTCATATCTGGACGGCGCGGTAACGCGCAGCCAGTTGGCGCAGATCAGCGAGCATATCGAAGCTTGCGAGGGATGCTCGGCTGAGTACCAATCTCTGCGGGAGACACAGAAGCTGGTTGGCGCCCTGGGCCGCAAGCCGGCTCCGCCAGAGGTCGCGTTGCGCGTGCGGGTGGCACTTTCGCGGGAGCTGGCGAACGCGCGCCGGCCACGCTGGGAGTCACTGCTGGTTCGCTGGCAGAACGCGTTCAATGCCGTTATGGTTCCGGCGACTGCGGGGCTCATCACAACCATCATCATCTTCGGGCTGCTTATCAGCTTCCTCTACTACCCGGCACAGCTCTCGGCGGCCAATGACGTCCCGACCGCCTTCTACACACCGCCCGAGCTTGAGTTTGCTCCGTTCGAGATGGCGATGGGAGTGTCGAATGCCGATTCCCTGGTCGTCGAAGCCTACGTCGACGCCAACGGCCGCGTGCAGGATTACCGCATTCTCTCCGGCCCCGAGAACATGAAGACCCTGCCGGCAGCACTAAAAAATGTACTCATCTTCACCACCTTCCGTCCGGCGACGACGTTCGGTCGTCCGACCTCGAGCCGTGCGATCTTGTCGTTCTCCAAGATCCAGGTGAATGGCTAGCCAGGTTCGGTCTACCTGCTAGGTCTGTTCAAATTGATTCCAGCGAAGCGGCCCGAAATAGTGCTCCCCCTTCTTCGGGCTTGGTTTGCCCGCGAACCGCCGAAGGGCGTTTCATGCCGTCTCCTGCCGCTTCCGCCAACTCCAGCGCTCGCAGCCTGGGCCGCCTTTCGCCGGGCAATCACGGTCACGGGCCGAAGTGACTGCAATCACTGCGACCATAGCCGCGCAGGCACAGAATCAACTGGAGTGAGGTGCGGAGCGGGATGTTGGACCTTGCCAACGAAAATCGGGCGCTGCCTGAAGACCAAAGAACGCAGCTCAACGACTGCGTTGTCATTCGCAAAGACGGGTTAGCGCACCTCATCGCCGGCCTGACCCGGCGGGGTTATCAGGTAATCGGGCCGCGCGTACGCGATGGCGCGATTGTCTATGAGCGCCTCACTTCCATCGACGATCTTCCCAACGGATGGACGGACGATCAGACTGCGGGAACTTACCGGCTGAACCGGCGCTCTGACGAAGCCCTGTTCGGCTACGCCGTAGGGCCGCACTCGTGGAAACGGTTCCTGTATCCGCCGGTACAAAAGTTGTTCCAGGTTGAACGACTGGGCAAGGGTTTCCAGACAATTCCTGGATCTTTTTCCATGGAGAAGTTTGCGTTTATCGGCGTGCGGTCCTGCGAGCTGCACGCGATTGCCGCCCTTGACCAGGTGTTTCTGAGCGGGCAATACGTCGATCCCAACTACAAGTCGCTTCGGGAAAATTTGTTGGTTGTGGCCGTGAATTGCGGACAGGCCGGCGGAACTTGCTTCTGCGTGTCGATGAACACGGGCCCCAAGGCCACGTTCGGCTATGACCTGGCCCTGACCGAGTTAATACACGACGGTGATATCCGATACCTGCTCGAAGTGGGATCAAAGCGTGGCGCGGAGCTGCTTTCGGACCTTCCTCAGGAAGCGGCCGGCGACGACGACCGCAATGCCGCAGAGGATGTGCTGGCTGCCACCGCCGCTCACATGGGCCGCTCGATCGACACGCATGGAATACGAGAACTCCTCTCCCGAAATTTCGAAAGCCCCCGTTGGGAGGCGGTCGAAGCACGCTGTCTTTCGTGCGCCAACTGCACCATGGTGTGTCCCACCTGTTTTTGCACTACGGTCGAGGACTCAACCGATCTTACCGGTGCGCGGGCTGAGCGCTGGCGGCGATGGGACTCTTGTTTCACTCTGGACTTCTCCTACATTCATGGCGGCAGCGTGCGGGTCAGCACCAAGTCCCGTTTTCGCCAGTGGATGACACACAAACTCTCATCATGGATCGACCAGTTCGGCAAATCGGGATGTGTGGGTTGTGGCCGTTGCATTACCTGGTGCCCGGTCGGCATTGACATTACAGCGGAGGCGCGGGCCATCCGCGAAAGTGAAATGCTCGGGCCGCCCGAGTTCAGCAGGAGTTCGCATGACAATTCAAACACTTGAACCAATCATCCGTCAGCAGCCGTTCTTTCAGGGAATGGAGGAGCGGCACATCGAGTTGATCACCGGTTGCGCCACCAACGTTCGTTTTGCGGAAGGACAGTTCGTAGCTCGCGAAGGGGAGGCGGCCGACCATTTCTATCTGGTGCGCGAAGGCGTGGTCTCGGTGGAGTGCAGGATCCCCCATTGCGGCGTCACCACGCTGCTGACGGTGCACGAAGGGGAGATTCTCGGCTGGTCGTGGTTATCGCCTCCGTATCGCTGGAAGTTCGACGTCCGCACTCAGTCACCAACTCATGCGCTCAGGTTCGATGGGCGATGCCTGCGGGCCAAGTGCGATGAGGACCACGATCTGGCGTACGAGCTTTTCCGGCGTTTCATGATCATTCTCGGTGAACGTCTGGAAGCTACGCGAATGCAACTATTGGACATGTATGGCAACCATACCAGCCGTTCCTGACATCGCGCCTGAAGCGCCACCGATCGACCCCATGCTTCCGGTCGACCATCGCATTCAGCGGGTCACGCAGGAAACCGATGACACATTCACCCTCGAACTCATGCCGGTGAGCCCGCAGGGCAGGGGTTCGTTCGCTGCCGGGCAATTCAACATGGTGTATGTCTTCGGCGTTGGCGAGGTGCCTATCTCGATCAGCAGCGACCCGAATAAGGCTCCGGCCATCCAGCACACTACCCGGGTTGTCGGCACAGTGACTAAAGCCATGCGCCGGCTGAAACGCGGCGACATGGTCGGCATACGTGGGCCGTTCGGCACATCGTGGCCGGTGGAAGAAGCGCGGGGTAAGGACGTGGTCATCGTGGCCGGCGGTATCGGCCTGGCCCCGCTTCGTCCCACGCTCTACTCGCTGATGGCGCAGCGCGAGAAGCATCGCAAGATCGTCCTGCTGTACGGGACGCGCAGCCCCGAGGACATTCTCTATCGCCGTGAACTGGAACAGTGGCGCGGGCAGTTCGATTTGGAGATCCAGGTGACGGTCGACCGCGCGGCCAGTAACTGGCGAGGCAATGTCGGTGTCGTGACCACGATGATTCCGCGTGCCCCCTTTGATCCGTCCAACACCCTGGCGATGATTTGCGGTCCGGAAGTGATGATGCGCTTCACCGTGATGGGCCTGCAAAAGCGCGGAGTGCCGGATGATCGCATTTATCTCTCCCTGGAGCGCAACATGAAATGCGGCATCGGCCTGTGCGGTCATTGCCAGTACGGCCCTCTCTTCGCCTGTAAGGATGGGCCCGTCCTGCGCTTCGATCGCGTTGGTTCCATGCTGAACCGTTCGGAGTTGTGAAATGGCTGTGCGCAAACCCAAATTGGCGGTATGGAAGTTCTCCTCCTGCGACGGATGCCAGCTCAGCTTGCTGGATTGCGAGGATGAATTGCTGGACGTCGCCGCTGCGCTGGAGATTGCGAATTTTCCTGAAGCGTCGCGCACGGTACTCAAGGGGCCTTACGACCTGTCGTTGGTGGAGGGCTCCATTACCACGCCCCATGATGCCGAGCGTATCCATGGAATTCGCCGTGCCTCGCGCTTTCTGGTCACTATAGGAGCCTGTGCCACCGCCGGCGGTATTCAGGCGCTGCGTAATTTCAAAGATGTCAAGGAATTCACCTCGACCGTATATGCCAAGCCTCAATACATCGAGACGTTGAAGAAGTCCACGCCGATCACGGATCATGTCTTTGTCGATTTCGAACTTCGCGGATGCCCGGTCAACAAGTACCAACTGGTCGAAGTCATCAGCGCATTCCTGAATGGGCGCAAACCCAACACCCCGCCGCACAGCGTATGTGCCGAGTGCAAACAACGCGGTCTGGTGTGTCTGATGGTGGCGCAAGGAATAGCGTGCATGGGTCCGGTGACCCAGGTGGGTTGCGGCGCCCTTTGCCCCGCCTACGGGCGCGGCTGCTTCGGTTGCTTCGGGCCCAAGGAGACGCCCAACACCTCATCGCTGAGTGCCAGGTGGGTGGAGCTCGGGTGGAAGGACCGCGACCTGGTGCGCGCATTCCGCAGCTTCAACGCCTATGCGGAGCCTTTCCGGCGGGAGAGCGAATCGCATGAAAAGTAGGACGATCAAAGTCGATTATCTGGCTCGCGTAGAGGGCGAGGGCGGCATCCTGGTCAAAATCAAAGACCAGGAAGTGGTCGAGGTGAAGTTCCGCATCTTCGAACCGCCACGCTTCTTCGAGGCGTTCCTGCGGGGACGCAGATTTGATGAAGCACCCGACATCACCGCCCGAATCTGCGGCATTTGCCCCGTCGCTTACCAGATGAGCGCCTGTCATGCGATGGAGGACGCCTTTGGCGTTGAGACCCCACCCCAGATTCGCACGCTGCGAAGGCTGCTCTATTGCGGCGAGTGGATCGAGAGCCACGCGTTACACGTCTACCTGCTGCACGCCCCGGATTTCCTTGGCTATGAGGACGCGATCCAGATGGCAAAGGACTACCCGGATGCGGTAAAGCGAGGCCTGCGCCTGAAGAAGATCGGCAACGCGATTGTTACCCTGCTCGGCGGACGAGAGATACACCCTATTAATGTTCGTGTCGGCGGCTTTTACCGGGTGCCGGATAAAGCAGAATTCTACCCCCTCATCGAGGAACTGAAGTGGGCCCGCGATGCTGCCCTGGAGACGGTCCGCTGGACTGCCACACTACCCTTCCCCGATTTCGAGCGCGACTATGAGTTTGTGGCCTTGCGGCATCCGCAGGAATATCCGTTCAACGAGGGCCGCCTGGTATCGAGCACAGGCCTCGACATCCCGATACGCGAGTTTGAGCAACATTTCCGCGAAGAGCACGTAGGCCATTCCAATGCCTTGCACTCGTCCCGCAAGGAGGAGGAGTCTTACCTTGTGGGACCGATGGCGCGATATAGCCTCAACTTCGACCGGCTTACCCCGCTGGCCCAGGACGCCGCGCGCGAGGCCGGGCTTGGGCCAGTCTGCCGAAATCCCTTCCAGAGCATCGTGGTTCGCGCGGTCGAGATCTTATACGCCTGCGAGGAGGCTTTGCGCATCCTCGAGGCATACGAAAAGCCGGAGCGGCCCTGCGTCGAGGTCTCTCCCAAGACCAGCTCCGGCTGCGGTTGCACCGAGGCCCCGCGCGGCATTCTGTACCACCGCTATCGCCTGGACGACCGCGGCACGATTGTGGACGCCAAGATCGTGCCCCCTACCTCACAAAACCAGCGATCGATCGAGCACGACCTTCGGCAATTTGCCGCCGCCAACATCGGAATGCAAAAGGACCGGCTACAGTGGCGATGCGAGCAGACCGTGCGCAACTATGATCCCTGCATCTCCTGCGCCACGCACTTTCTCAACTTGCAGATCGAGGACTAGACCGGAGCGCCGCATGGTTGTGATCGGCATCGGAAACGAGTTTCGTGGCGATGACGCAGCCGGTCTGGTTGCCGCGCGGCGGCTTCGCGACCGGCTCCCCGAGGATGTCCGCATCATTGAACAGTCCGGCGACGGCGCAGCTTTGCTCGATGCCATGCAGGACGATGACACCGTAATCGTGCTCGATGCCGTGCAGTCCGGCGTCGCACCGGGAACCCTACACCGGCTGTCTGCGAACCGGGACCGCATCCCACACGGGCTGTTCTCGCACTCAACCCATAGCTTCGGGGTAGCGGAGGCCATTGCCCTGGCCCAGCAGTTTGCACTCGCTCCCTTCCCGCCTGCTGATTTACGGCATCGAAGGCGAGAACTTCGCCTTCAAGGTCGGACTATCGGCCAAAGTGCAAAGAGCGGTGCAGAGAGTGTCTCGTGAGGTAGCAACCATTGCCGGAGCATCCGGCACGCCAAAGGAGATCGAGGAGATGAAAGCCTACATCGTGGTTACCGCCAAGGTCGGTACAGCACGCGATATAGCCCATGCAATTACCGGTCTTCCCGGAGTGAAGATGGCTGATGCCTGCTGGGGTACGGGCGACGTATATGCGGTGGTTGAGTTCCCAGCCTGGGCCGAATTGAATTCACTGGTGATGGACAAGATTCACAGCATGCCCGGAGTCATGAGGACCGAAACCCACGTGGCAGTCGAGGGTTAGTCACTTCTCCGACCTCGATTGGATCATCGTCATCACCTGGAAACCGGCCGGGTCGACAGTATTGAATCCCACCCTTTCCCAACCGAAGGGAAAGAGCCTGCCCTGAGTTCAGTCGAAGGGATGGAGCACCCACATCACTGGTTACTCAACCGGAGAAAGGGCGGGCCACCTGCCCGGAGCAGTCTGCCATCAACGGGATTGGCGCATCTGCGGGTGCCCCATTCCAGCGTGCGCCGACGGGCAGGGAGTGATCGTCGGACGAGCTAGGGAAGGTCTGATGAAGTCCGGCTTTGAAGGGGACGGCCTTTAGGCCGTCCGTAAGAGACCGGAATAAAGGCGGGCTTTAGCCCCTGAGGGTCTTTGATCGGACTTAATCAGACTCTCCCTAGGGTGGGGTAGTTGACTTTGACTTCCTGTCTCCGAACTTTCAACCGAAAAGCGCCGGTTTTGCTGTTGTTGGAGGTTGGTTGAGGAGCGGCCTCATCGCGAGCCCAAAGGGTGACACAATTCCTGGCCCAGCACGGGAGTGCTGGAACGCGCCCCTACAGGAATCGTGAGCCCCTTCAGGGGCGGCACCTTAGCCCCACGCGTTTATCACTACGCACGCGGCATTCTGAAGCAATCGCGCTAGCGGCAACGGCGAGTTGTCTCTCATGGGCCGACCAGTACTCTCCATAGCTACCTGCTTCCAGGGACGGGCTCTGGCAGAGGCCAGATCACGGACATGAGCCACGCCACCATCAGACCGACAACGCAGCCGAACAGCACCTCGGTCATTCGGAACCCACCTGCCTGAAGACCTTTGATCCTGGACTGATGTTCGAGTCCGGCAGCAATGACGAAGGCTGCACTAATGGGCGCCTGTCTCCACATGGTCGGAATGCGGACGACGTAGGAAGAAACCAGTACCGTCACCGCCATTGCAAGCGGCAGGGTTATAACGTGGGTACCGCCGATGGCTATGAACAGAAGCCCGATTGCACAGCCGACCAGCGAGTTGATGATGCGAGCGCGGAACGTGGAAACGGCCTGTTTCATCAGCGGATCGCTGGTGGCGACCATGGAACTGATGGCCCAGACCGGATTGCTTTGGGCCAGTTGATGCACGATGATCCACAGCAGTGTGGTGGCTATAGCGATGCTCAGGGCATAGTGGATTCCATGCATATCGCCTTTGAGGAACCGCTCGAAAGCTTTCATGGTTCAGCTCGCCCTCCGCTCGGCATGATTTTGGGGATTCGCATACCGTTCCGAATTCACATGGTTTTCACACAAAGAACCCTTGGGTTTCCGAGCTGCTCGGTGAATTGTGATGGGTCCATGTTGCTTCAAACACGCGCAGGTCGAGATCGAAAGGCCCAGCTAAGGATATCGTGGTTTTGGAAGCTACTCGCAGTTGCGGCAGTGAATCCAACAAAAGCCTTACCGTCAGCCAGTCTGAGCATGCTTGCGAGGTTCAGTGACACGGTTAATATCAGTCTGGCGTCAATGAGTACCTCGAGCGCCTCAGGGACACAATTAACTTCCACACTGTGGACATTTCCGTCCTTAAAGTTAATTGATGTCAGAGCGGCATCAGCGATACGCGTGATGGAAAACGTGTTGTTTGGATTGTCACCATTGCTGTGGACGGCGACATGATTCCCGCTTGGGTCATTGAATGGTGCTTCCGTATTCTGGAATGTATCCAGCACAACTGCCAGGCTGTTGGGAATCCCGGGGACGTTGAAACCGGTATCTGTGCCAAAGCCAAGTGAAGCGCCGAAGCCACCAATCGCCCCGGCGTCAGAGTTTTGGATGACAAAGGCGAGGCCATCACCACCGCCGTGATACTGATCCTGCGCTGTAAGTTTGAACTCGAAGATCGTGTCGAAGCCGTACTGCACATATTGCCGGGTGCTGGCCCACGCTGCGCCGTTCTTAAAAGGTGCGCTAGGGGTGATACGCAGAATATGGCCGTCCACTCGGGCGCTGCTGACGAGACTTAGCTCTTCGAGTGGGCTGAACTCGGTTAATTCGAACCCACGTGGCCCCGGGTCTCTGCCAGCCGTAGCCGCTTGGGAGACGACTCTGATTGGGTCTAGAAGTGGTTCGGCGCCTTCTGCAGCCCGGATCAGTTTCGCGCACACCGAACTCAGGGCCGCTTGCCGCTGGGATTTCGACAAGTGATCCAGGGGCCGCGAAATATCGTGTGCCGCCTGGTAGGATCCGATTTCCGTTTGTTCGAAAAGGCAGGAACTGAAATAGATCCAGAATACGGTAATCCCTTCTTCCCGGGCCGCTTTCAGCAGAGGCGGAAGTTCCTTTTCCGCGATGAAGCGCGATGCCAGAAAATTCTGGCTCACCAATAGGACTGCAACGCTAGCCGAAGCTAGCGCTTTTCGAATTTCTTCCTTCCACTTAGCGCCGGGCGGAATCTTTCGGTCGTCCCACAGGTCCACGATTCCCCTTTGAATGGCCGGCGCCATCATCGTCTTGAACTCTTCAAAGAGCCTTCCGTCCTTGTGACTGTAGCTCACGAAGATCTTGTTGCGGGTGGGCATATTAGCGCCCATTCTATCAGCGATCTGTGCCGCTACATTGAGGCCCGGAAATTCAAGATTCAACATTGGCCTGATTAGATAGGCCGTGTCGGCTCCATGCCGCCAAGTACACTTGGTGCGCTCAAAGCTACCAAGGCTCGGAGGAAAGGAGACCGACACGGTTATCTAATCAGGCAGGGTCATACCCTGCGCGCGGACTGGAGGTATATTGTTTAGGATTGAAGTCTAGTAAATGCCCAGGTTAGCCTGAAAGATGGGCGAATCTGGGGCACCGGGGTGACGAGAGTCGGTCATTGTACGGATTGCCGGAAGCTTCGATAATAAGCCTGCGTCCACCTAGTTGGTGAACCGTTCTTGCACCTCAGATCGAGCAATTCACGTATTTGATCATCGCAAAGAACTAGTATTACCTTTCCCCCGTCGTTAAAGACTGACATGATCTTCTTGATCACTGATTGCCCTGGCGCGTGACGTGTAACGATGACTCCAAGGTTTCCAATTCGGGTTCCGAGATACGTCGCCGTCTGATTTATAGCTGCGATGTCTATTTCCTCCTTGTTCTTGGCCTCAAACATAAGAAGAAGACCATATCTATTACGGACATAATCCCAAAAAGGTTCATCTGAGTCATTCGTGAAGATAATGTCTCGGCGCTCAGTGCCGTCAATAGTTCGGACCTCCGGTTGACCGTCGATCAGCTCGGGACTGAATAAGAAATTCAAAACTTCTAAAACGAGTTGCTGATACGCCTCGGCCTCGGCCCTACCTGGAACAATGGCGGCTAATTGATTCTTCAGTCGTTCGGCCTCACGACAAGCATCCTCGTCTATGTAATCCAACGCCGGGCGCGCTTCCCTGGCCTGCGCTTCCCTCGTGCCGACGTAGCGCTCCACTAGCGAGATATCCCGCCTGGTCACCGCGACCACATCGGTTTTCGCTCGGGTCGTACTTCTCGCCTGATCCCGACGTATCTTGAGGTAGGCGTTGAACTCGCTTCGAAGAAAATCGTCGTAGTTGATCCAAGGAAGAACCCTGACGATACGCCGCGGTACGAAGAGAATTGGCGCTCCATTACTCGGACTGATAGGCAATTCTTCGAATGAGTCTTCCCATTGCTTCGACTCATGATTAAGAATGTGCTGAACGGGAACATCCTTCACCATGTCGATGTCCCAGATACGGCACTGTACCTGCGTGTAGCCGATGAGGAATCGCTTAAGAATGTTCGCTGCGATATCACTGACGCGATCGGGGCCGATACCTGCCGAGAGTAGCTGCATTTCCTCAACATGCCGGACCCCGCGTTCCTGGAGAGCAGGAGAGGCTTCTAACGTGTCGATAATTAGCCCTGCAAAGTAAGTACCCACCCCAGAGCCTCGCTTACCTCCTTGGGTATAGCCGAGACCTATAGCCGACACCTCGGGAAAATCGAAAAGACGGTGTGCTTCATCGGGGTGGCCTTCGCGAATGGCTTTTATGCCAGCATTGAACGTGTCAAGTATGACTTCATGTAGGTGGCGATACTCCCTATCACGGCTTTTGAAAAGCAAGAACGGGTCGATTCCGAGAGGAAGATCGATTCCGATCCGAGGTATAACGAAATCGACGTGATACTGTGAGAGGTGTGGCAGCAGCGGCGACCGTGGATCAGCGGGGTTCATTACTCGTCCTCGTGGTGGTCTTCGTTCCCTTCTACGTCCTCTTCCTGGTCATCGTGACGGTCGGATTCTTTCTCCCCGACAGCTGTGAAATACGTGTCGAGGTCCAAGTTGTCGAGCCGCTCAAGATCGAATAACTCTTCGCCATCCTCATCTTCAAGAAACCAATCATCGTCCGGGTCATCCATTCGCTCTTCTACCGACTCTCTCCGGACTGCGTGCTCTAAATCATCAATCGAGCACTCTATGCCAGTCTCAATCGTATATGCCTCCGTTAGTTTTTGTTGTAAGGAGCTCGACCTGGTCTCGAACTCGGGATCGTGCCGAGTAAGAACTTCCTCGACAGTTTTCGCAATCACCAGGACCTCTGAAAATGTCGGAGGGGTTCCTGCGGAAATAAATTGCTTAACTCGATCTAGATATACGTCTCCGGTGATGATGTTCTTGGCATCGGCAATCGCATTGTTAATCTGCGTCACCATTAGTTCAGGCACTTGAAGCAGAATCATGCCTTTACCTTTAGCAATTTGGCTGAGTTCTGAGTAAAAGGTACGCAAATGGCTAAGTAACGCCTTGCGGGCGCGATTCGCGTCCCGTGTCGCACCTACGGATGCGTCTAGGTCCCTGATAGCGGCTCGAATTTGACGGAGTTGTTTGGTGCGAAGAGCGCGTTCCGCCTTGTTCTCTTTTGCCTTCTTGTCTGGGGATTTGTCACCCTGTTCAGGCGCTTTGTTGGATTCATCCGCCATTAATATTCGATTCTCCTGTATGCACCGTTTGGAGTACCCGTTGCCTCAGCAATTCAGGCGTGTCTATTCGGAATCGTCCGTTTCGTTGCGGCGACACCTCTCAAAAACGGGAGCAGCCTCGCCCAAATTCGGTATTTTCCGTTGTCGTGGGTCAATAGTCGAATAGACGATATATTGTAGCGATTGTGCAAAAATAGGGCTGAACAGAAAGCTGTTGGCCCTGCTGAGGCACCCAAGCTCGTTGATTACCTTCGTAACTTGCGCCCTCTTCCCTCCTCTGCTACGTTCGCCTTGGTGGGCGCAAGAGTTGTGTGCCCGCTCGCGCCGGAGCCTTCCGGGCGCAGCTCTTTAGGACGTTTGGGTAATGCCGCAAGGCTTGCTTCAGGTTGACCGGTTGGTTACTTCTCAGAATCTCTTCTGCACAACTTCTTGTGCAATCAATCGAACTAACTATCATCTTTCCAAGATTTTGCCTGTAACTCTCCACGGGCTCAAGATCTTACGGACCAACTTTTTCGCCAGGTAAGAACATACTTGACACACCCGGAGTATTGTTTTACAGTGTTTAGGCTATGAGTAAGAATGATGGATTGAAGCCCAACAGCCCCACCAAAGAGGGGGTGCACAGTTTACGGCCAACTCCTGAGTCGCTGAAGGAGGCAATTGAGTACTTCTCTGGCGATCTGGGCGTGTGTACCGAGTTCCTTGCGGCAGTGAGATGGCCTAATGGGCCTGAGTGTCCGGCCTGCGGGTGTAAGGGGTATTCGTACCTCAGGAGCCGCCGAATTTGGAAGTGTAAGGACTGCCGACGGCAGTACAGCGCCAAGCTGGGCACCATCTTTGAGGACTCACCCATCGGGCTGGATAAGTGGATGCTGGCGCTCTGGCTGATTGTGAACTGCAAGAACGGGGTTTCGAGCTACGAGATTGCGCGGGATCTGAAAGTCACCCAGAAGACTGCCTGGTTCATGCTGCACCGTATCCGGGAAGCGATGAGCAACCGCAAGTTTGGGTTCTCCAAGATCGGCAGCAATGACGGTGGAAGTGGGGTTGAGGTAGACGAAACCTTTGTTGGCGGAAAGTTCGCCAACATGCACAAAAGCAAGAAAGTTGAGTTGCAGCGCATCCGTAGCGAACAGCGAGAAGCCGAACTCCATATCGGGAAGACCATCGTTATGGGGATGCTTGACCGAGACCTGCGCCACGTCCGCGCCAACGTCATTCCCAATGTAACCCGCGAAACCCTGCAAGCCGCTGTCTTGAAACACGTGAAGCACGGCTCCAACGTGTTTACCGACGAATGGCAGGGATACAACGGCCTAAATTACCGCTTTGTGCATGACGTGGTAAACCACATGGAGACCTATGTCAACGGGCAAGTACACACCCAGGGCATTGAGAACTTCTGGAGCCTGCTCAAGCGCACTCTGCGGGGCACCTACGTTGCCGTGGAACCCTTCCATTTGCAACGGTACGTTGACGAGCAGGTTTTCCGGTTCAATAACCGCGGCGGGAAGCGTAAAGAGGCCCGCGTTACCGACGGCGAACGGTTTTACAAGGCGCTCTCCCAAGTGGTCGGAAAAAGGCTCACCTACGCCCAGCTTACCGGCAAGACCGGAGAGGCGAGTAGTACGACGTTCTAATCTGCGGGGCCCGAAGCGCCGGCCTACCGCGACCGTGATGAGCGCCGACTAGTTGATCGCCGGTCGTTGCGCTTGTTTTTTTTACGCAAATACCAGTTCCTTATGTCCGACACGTAACCCGGAGTAGTCCGCGTGTCGGCTGCTGCGCGTTCAATGTCTCGCACATAACCTGGGGTAGAAGGGGTTTTGCTTTCGTCGTTTGCCATAAGCGATATGTAAGCACAGTTTATGAAAACGTCCTAGCGGTTCGCCGGTTTTTTTATTGGAGGCGTGCTCGCTATTCCCGTTAGCAGCCACACCAATACGCTCGCGAACGCCATCACACCAGCCACGGCGAAATCATAACGCTTTCCGACAATCCCACCGAAACACGCTATACAGGTAATGAGTACAAACGGAATCGCGAGGAATCTTTTACGCGCCAGCGCAATGGCAACCAACCACGTAATCATCGCTATAAACCACCAGACGAACATCGGCAACATTGTTGTACCGCGGGGGTAAATGCGTAAGATCGCCCCGAAGAGCAGGTCAGCAGCAAAACTGAGAGCATAGGCAGAGACACCCGCCAGAATGACGGCAAGCGCGTTCTTCATTGCGAATTGCGGTTCGCTTCGCGCTTCACTTTGCGCGTCTGCTTCTTCGCCTTGATTCTCGCGTCGATCTCCGATTTGGGCACCTGCACGATCTCGCGTAGAGCTTCCGTTAACCGCTGAAACGTTTCTGTTTTCGGCATCGGCTTCATGTGGTAATGATAACCCATGCTTGCAAAGCCTAAATAGTGATTCAGGCAGCGCCAATCCCGCTAATCTCTCACTCTGCTTGCTGGCAATACTAAGGGGAGGCGGTGGATATGGAAGATCGAAAGGACGCCACTTTTGACGGCTCGGAGGCCGCGTGGGTCGAAGAATTTGACAGACTAACTGCCCGAGCTGGCGAAGGAGAAATTTACGTTCGAGTATGGTGGCCTGGTGCTGATCTGAACGCCATCGGGTTCCAACCTGAGGTACATGAACGAGAGATTCTTGTTCTCCTACAACGACAAGCGCCTTTGGGTTTAGCGAATGGCGTCCTACGAATTTCCCTTCCAAACGAAGACCTTGCCGTTTACGAAAAGCACGTGAGCGAGACGGGCGAATTATGTCTCGCGCTGCACTGGCTAATCTGTGGATTAGGGGAACGTGAAGAGATGAACTTTTGGATTGCAACCAATCTGGACTTCTTAATCCTTGTAATTGGCGAAGCTCGAAAGGTGTGAGCGCATCATCACTGCTAGACACAACCGCGATCTCCTGTCATAATCGGATTGCGCAGCGCAGCGCCTAGGAGATTTGCAGAAACGCTCCAGTTGGTAGCTGGAGCTTTTCTATTTGCTGCGGTTCCTTTCAGGGATTATGCTAACTCTGCTATGAAATCTCCTAGCCGCACCGTGCTCGTTGTGGTTTGGCTTGTTGTGTCCGTGCTTCTTTTCCTCTTCGTAAGAATGAGCGTCGGAATCATATGCTTAATGATTGGCGGGGCTATTCTCTTTGCTAAACGCATAAAAGCTCGCACGTCTTAGCGCCGCTCAATTCACAAATCAGCCATGAGATTTGAGCAGTCACGCCTGCAGATCGACTGGGCCAATCATCGTCTTTCCGAGCTTGAATCTCGCCTCGCCGCTTTGCCGGACAGTGTTTCCAGCATTATTGAGATCAATCCGAACAGTGGAAATGAAATCATCAAGTACAACTTGGAAGATACGAGGGCATACTCCGACGTTGCCATGATCATCGGAGAAATTGCCCACAATCTCAAATGCGCCCTTGATTACACATGGGCACCACTTCTCAGCAAGGCTGTTCCGGGTATCAATGTTGAATTCGTCAAGTTTCCGGTTCACCGAACCAAAGATGGACTTATAGCGGCGTTCAAGGGGGAGGAACCAAAAATCCTCAAGAAGCTCCCTAGTGCGTCCCTGGACAAGTATCGGCGCATACTCGACTTTTTCGTTAGCGATATAAAGCCGTACGAGGGAGGGGATGACGCCATTTGGACCGTTCACTATATCAACCGGCAGGATAAGCACCGGCTGCTGACCCCAACTTTCCAGTACAGCGGCGTTAGCGGCATCCAACTTGAAAATGAAATGGGAGAAACCGAATCGCGCAACAGTTGGGGAACTACTTTCCCCTTTCCCTACTATCTCCCGATCGAACTTGGCTGGCATGTCAAAAACAAGGGAAAGGTTTCCATCGACGTAGTGTTCCAAAGTGGAGATACTGCGGAGGCGAGACCACTGGATATGCTTCGCCTGTACTGCTTCTATTTCCGGCACGCCATTGGGCGATTGGAGAACTTCTTTGAAACTTTGTGAGAGCGGCGAACGCTCTACGCCTAGAGTAGCGGAGTCAACTTCGGGACGATGAAAAGCGGCGAGTTGCACACGCCTAGCTTAACGTCTTAATCCCCTTCGGAATCATTGTCAAGAGACCAACGTGCTATCCTAACTCCTTCAGTTACACAAAGTTGTGTAGTAATTCCTCGGCCTGAAGCTTGCCCTCTGAACACCGTGCCAGCTCTTAGTTTCACTAACACTAAGGTGACAAAATAGGCGGGTGTGTCAAGTATGTTCTCACCTTTCGCCAGCCCAATGGAATCAAGATTTTACGGTTTCCCCTACCGGAGGGGGCTGTTGGCCATTGGCTGTTGGCTTTTGGCCAGAGATTCCGGAAGCCAATTGCCAAAGGCCAAGAGCCAAAGGCCGGGAGCGCCAAAGGGGCCCTCGCGATCACAATTCATACCAGCGGAGAACGCAATGATTCGCCACTGTGAACATGTAAAGGCCAACGGAAACTTCTGCGGATCGCCTGCCATGCGCGGCCGCAACTACTGTTTCTTCCACCTCAACCACATTGGGCACCAGCTACGCCTCCAGCGCTATGCTGCGCACGGCCTGCAACCGCCGCCTCTCGAGTTGCCGCTGCTGGAAGATGCTGCGTCCATCCAACTGGCGCTGATGCAGGTGACCGAGGCGCTGCTGAACGGCATGCTCGACGCCAAGCGCGGCGGCCTGGTGCTTTATGCCTTGCAGACCGCCAGCAGCAATCTGCGCAACATGGCGAAGGCCGCCAAGGAAGAAGAGAACGTCGCAGTGTGCAATCGTTACGACAGCTTTGAGCAGGACTACGAGCTCGACGAGAAGACCACGGCCAGCTTGCGTGTCGAGGAGCCGGCGGATGGAGAGAACCTGGACGCCAAGGCGGCCGAGATCATGGAGTCGGCGCAATACGCCGGACTGGTCGAGCCCGCGCCAGGCCACTCCGGTCAGGATTCAGCCGACGCCGGCACGGCGCATGCCGACGAGGATGAGGAGAACCAGCTCATGCTCGGCAACCATCCCGACGGTCCGGTCAACGTCCTGGATCGCGAGGCCGTGGATGGCCGGGCACGCATACCCCTCATCCTCACGCCGGTGCAGTATGAGCAGGCCAAGGTCTCGATCTTTGGCTACGAAATGATGAACGGCATCGACCGCGAACATCGCGAGGGCCGCAAGCCGGTCGCGCAACGCGCCGCCATCAGCCAGAAGATTTTTGTGGGCACGCGCAGGCCGCCGCAGCCGGTGTGGGTGGACTCGAACTTAAGCGCTGAAGGAGCGCGAGCCTAGCGTCTGACCTCGATGGCACAGCATTTGCATTCGGAGTGGCTTTCCGTCCCGAGTGAAGCTGCGAAAAGGACACGAATAATCCGTTGTGTCCGGCTTGACGCGGATTCCCTGCCGCCTATACTGACAACGATATGATTCCGAGCGACTTAGAAACGCTTTTTTGGGATACGGACCTGGAAAAATTCAAGCCCGAGGAGTATCCCGATTACGCAATTTTCAGGGTACTGGAATATGGCAATGAAGAGGCGCTGGCATGGTTGCGGAAGACGTTTTCTGAAGCCGAAATTCGCAGAGTTCTTTGCAGCGAACGCCGCCTTTCGCGCAAATCGGCCAATTTTTGGGCCCTGGTGTTTGGAGTTCCATCCCGCGAGGTAGCAGCACTTAACCTCGGCGGTTAAAGGCCGCACTCTACGAAGGAACCGGCATGTCCAATGACGAAGCAACGGAGTGGCACCGCGAAGTGCTCTCGGATGCAACGGAGGCCGCGCTGCGCTCCCTGCGGGACGCGAAGGTGCTTGACCGCTTTTACCTTGCCGGTGGAACAGGCCTTGCCCTGCGCTTTGGTCACAGGCTGTCGCGGGACTTGGATTTCTTCGCACCCAATCTTTTTGACGAAAGCTCGTTGCTGCCACAGGTCGACAGACTCTTTGGCTTTTCCCTGGTTGCGAAGGGACCGCACACACTCCACGCAGTCATCCAGGAAACGAAGGTACGTTTCCTGGGATACCCATACCCCATGTTGTTTCCCTCGGCACAGTTCCTCCAGGTTGCCATCGCCGATTCGCGGGATATCGCATGCATGAAGATCAGCGCTATCGCGAGCCGCGGCATGAAGCGGGACTTTGTTGACCTGTATGTTTCCGCGCAGCGGTTCGGGCTGAGCACTATCTTGCAGTTCTTCGAGCGAAAGTATGCTCAAACCAGATACAACAGACTCCATATCCTAAAATCTTTGACGTTTTTCGAAGACGCCGAAAAGGATCCGATGCCCCATATGCTCGTCCCGATTGATTGGGAACAGGTAAAGGAGTTTTTCGTCCGGCAAACATCTCGACTCGTGCAGTTGTAGCCAGCTCTGCGAAGTCTTTCCGAAGCCAGACTGGACCCGACAAAGAGCACAACCTGATTATGCTCTGCGCCTCGCGTCATGACCAATTGCATCGCGCCGGACGCTTTCGCGGGAACCGAGTTCCCTTGCCGAAGTCGAGTAATGCTTCTTCACTTCTTCATGATTCCGTCTCGAACGGGATGGCATAATGCAATAAGCGCTTTCCAAACGGAGAAGTGTCGATGTCCGAAGTGTCGGTTTCGATCCATGTTCCTGCAAGTCCAAAGCTGGCGATCGATGGTGGTACCCCGGTCCGCTCAACTCCCTTTGCCCCTTGGCCCTATTTCGAATCAGAAGAAATTGAAGCCGCGGAGCGCGTGCTCCGCTCGGGCAAGATCAACTATTGGACGGGGGAGGAAGGCCGGCAATTTGAAAAGGAGTACGCCGAGTACGTCGGCACGAAATATGCGGTAGCGGTTGCCAATGGCACTGTCGGGCTGGAGCTGGCATTATACGCCTTAGGCATCGGGCCAGGAGACGAAGTCATCACGACCAGCCGCACCTTCATTGCATCGGCGAGTTGCGTAGTCATGCGCGGAGCCAAGCCGGTGATTGCAGACGTTGACCGCGACAGTCAGAACATGACGGCCGATACCATTCGGCAGGCGATCACTCCCCAGACCAAAGCCATCATCCCAGTTCACCTGGCCGGCTGGCCGTGCGACATGGATCCCATTCTCGACCTGGCGCGCGAACATGGGCTCAAAGTAATTGAGGATTGTGCTCAAGCAAACGGTGCGCGCTACAAAGACCGGCCAGTCGGAAGCATGGGGGATATCAATTCCTTCTCCTTCTGCCAGGACAAGATCATGACTACGGGCGGCGAAGGTGGGATGGTTACAACCAACAACGAGGAACTGTGGGAACGCGCCTGGAGCTTCAAAGACCACGGCAAAAGCTATGATGCCGTCTACCGGCGCCAGCATGGGCCGGGCTTTCGCTGGCTGCATGAGCAGTTTGGCACCAATTGGCGGCTCACAGAGATGCAATCAGCGATTGGCCGCGTGCTTTTGCGCAAACTCGACGCACAGGTTGCAATCCGAAGGCGTCATGCCGAAAGGCTAACCATAGCTTTCTCCGAAATTGCGGCCTTTCGAACTACCCAGCCGCCCAGTGGCATCTATCACTCTTATTACAAGTACTATGTGTTTCTGCGGCCCGACCGGCTCGGCCCGAACTGGACGCGGGACCGAGTTGAAAGCGCAATTCAAGCTGAAGGAATTCCCTGTTTCGCCGGCAGTTGCAGCGAAATCTATCTGGAGAAAGCTTTCGATGGCACCCGCCCTGAACACCGTCTGCCGATTGCACGCGAGCTGGGCGAAACCAGCCTGATGTTCTTAGTTCATCCCACACTGTCAGGCCAGGACATCCATGACACAATTGCGGCGGTGAGCAAGGTGATGGAACACGCGATGCGGTGATCGCCAGGCCCAGCTGGCTATAGAGCTCAGAGCATCGTCCTAAACACTAGTCCTCGGGTTTTCAGAATCCGTTCTCTGTTCGCCAACCTTGTTTCCGCTTAGGTCCGCGCTGTTTGGGATTTTTCGCCTTTCTTCTGCCTGTTGTGAGGTTTTGAGCTTGCAGAATACAAGCATTTCGACCATGCCACAACATTATGCCAAGGAAGGGTAGGTGGGTCTGTTTCGTTATGTCAGCATCATGCCACAAGGCGGATGCTAAAGCGAGACTGTGGAAAACGAAACTGACCCACTACCCAAGCGAGACATGCTCGGTTGATCGGCCCTGGGATTTTTGGGCCAGTTGAAATGTTAGTCTCAGCACAGGAACTGGCGAAACTCGCGCAGCTCGTTCAGCCCAACCCGGCGTACTTCCTCTTCCACAGGTAGAACGACTACTGGCTGATACCGTGCTTGCGGCAGACCTCCACTGCCGTTGACCCAAACTCGGCCTCATCAATACCCGCAATATCTCCTCTTCCGTGTGCCCCCGCTTCGCCATTCCTGGGTCTCCTTCCCCTCTGTCTAGAGAGCCGCGACCGACCGACCGCTCGTCCTCAACATATCTCTGGTACAGTTTTTCGCTTTTGGGTCAGGATTCTGCTGAGAACTTGCTCTTCGACTCCTCGACTGAAGTAACTTTCGGGGCGCTGGCCAACTCAACGTCCAAACCGCCAGCGAGCGCGAAGCACCATCTAAACAGGTCTTGTAACATCTCGCGACTCAAGACCATAAGCAACGGGAGTCCTACGGCTCCGGCTTTTACTTGAGGCGGAACTCACCTCCACCAGAGCTCAGTGAAAGTAGAAGGGAAGGTCCAGGTTACTCATACCCAAGCAGTCGCTCCACTTCGCCCCGGCTCGCACTTGACACTGGCTGGTGTACAGATTCTCGGTCCGGAAGCCCCATGGCGCTCCCTGCTCAATGGGGGAAAGTAGGAACTGTGCCCCATTCTCCGCGGTGAGCTCGATGGAGTAGCTACTGCCTTTCGTGAGAATGAGGGGGGCGAAAGAAAACGACAGCCAGGCGTAGGAATAGGTGCTATATGAGGAAAGTTCGAGCGTTCCAGTTGCCAACGGCTGTTCCAGTGCATTGTTCAATGTGACCTTTATATCGCCGAGGTTTGTCAAAGGATCAAGGCGCACTGCGAGCTGTGAAACAGTGTGGTTGGCATCCTGCACTATGAAGACCTCCGCTACTTGGCCTCCACTCTGGATTTGCATTGAGTTGTGCCTCACATCTATGTATCCCTGCCCTTGCCGAAAACCATCATCAAAGTAGACTGAAAATATGGGGACATGATTATGATTTACCTGCAGAGGATTATTCCCATTCCTGAAGAGAACAGCAAGATTTCCCTCACTCGTCGCAGGCTGGAGATCACTTCCGCTTACCGACGTATAAAGGTTGTCTATGGAAACATAATTGTGAATAGGATCGCCGGATATATTTGTGAACACTATGTGATAAAGAGTGCCGGACGCCAGCGGAATCGGCCGAAGAAAGTTTACAAGCCGATAATTTTGTGACAAAGGATCCGCGACCACCGTCGTACCGAGCACGGTGTTGGATGGCAGGTGACTCGAGGTGCCGTTGTCAGTCCGAACCTGAATCTGAATGATCCCGCCATTGCCATCTGCATAGCACCCATTGTCGCAGAAAGTATTGAAAATGAAGTAGATTTCAAGACCACTAAAGGTCCCGGTGTGGTCTGACCGAAATCTGTAGTCGAGGGTCCTGCCTGAGAATTCACCAATCTGCAGGTTGGCGCACGAATCAATCGTCCAACCAGCACCGAATACGTCAGAACGGTACATACCGTCCTTTTGTACTTTTCCTTGAGCCAGCAAGGGCTGCGTACCGCTCAGCACTCCGAGCATACCTCCGATAGACAGAGCCAGCAGACTCCTAAAAATGATGCGGTGACCTGAGATGCGCATTATGTCCTCCTGTCGAAACCTCGGCACAACACTCCCAGAGTTGATGCGATAACGAAGCTTCGATTAGTGATTGTACATGGACAGTTGTCCTTTTCGTGCCGCGAAGATTACAGGGCACTATTACGAAAGTAATGCCCCCATTTCTTGGCACTACCACAATCTGCTCCGCTGAAAACCGCTTCTTCTTCATCAGTAAAACTCCCATGTTCGGCGCCAACTGCTTGTTCCTTTTGACGACGCCTGTTGATCCGTACGAACGACATCTACCGCCATTGGCTTCTGACGACATCTATGCTTCCGGTGAGCCGGCCGGAGGCGAAAGGCAAAGCCCGGAGCCGGAGGCCGGTTCATCCGAAAGCTGCGGCGGCAGCCTCCGCCGTGGCGAGTTCGTGTCCGAAAGCTTGAACGTTGTTGCGTGCCTGCTCCAAGCGATAGCTCGGGATTTTAAGTTCCACGATGATGCTGTGATGAACCAGGCGGTCGATCGCAGCTGCAGTGGTCATAGGGTCCTTGAAGATGCCCTCCCATTTCGAGAACGGCAGACTGTCGGTCAGCGGTATACTGCCGCGCTCGTAGCGTTCCGCCAGCAGGGAAGACGACCTTCATCTCTTCCCGGGTTTGCCGGACATAACCGAGGTTGTCGATGATCATCCCTTCGTAGCGCGCGTAACGCCGGATCAGCCGGATCAGCTTCAGGTAGCGCTCGGTCGATCAGCAGTTCCTACACCACGTCTCGCAACTGGTGAACCACAGGCGATGGCCGCGCCGGACCTGTTCCTGCCGATGGCCTCTAGCATGTGCGTCTTCACGCTGCCGGGAGTTCCGAACACGAGGACGTTATCCGTCCGCTCCAGAAAGCTGCCGTCGAGCAACGAGCGCATCTGCCGTGCCGCCTTCGCCGGCAATCATTTCGTGTCGAAGGCGGCCAGCGATTTCTCCAGCGGCAATTGGGACTGGCGCAGCATCTTGGCGATACGATTCTCCTGCCGCTCCTCGCACTCCCGCTGCACCAGCTCGTGAAGATACCGCTCGTAGCTGAGCGATTTGCGCTCGGCTTGCTGCGCCACCTCTTCGTAGCATTGCCGTACCGTGCCTTATCTGCTGGTCTGTCGGTCTGTGGTCTGTCACCATGCAAAAAGCGCTCTCCCGGGAACGCTTTCCGCATCGTCTCAACTCTCAATTCACTTCAGATAGGGAAAAACAATTGTCGCCAGCCGGGAACTTTAATTGTCGCTGATCACCCCCACCTCTAGGGTGGTTTCGCCAGAGACTAACATTGCAACTGACTTAAAACTCCTCGTGGGCGACCAACGGGCGGACAACAACAAGCTCGTGCAAAGAGTCTAGACGAAACACGACTACTTCAACTTTAGTGTGGCAAGAATTAGCTGCACTCCTCTTCTCGGTGGGATGCAGACCCTCGATGACGCTATGTTGGGTGTGCTAGGAGATGCGGGCCTTGACATACTCAGAGTCTGGTGGCGAGAAGAATGTCCCGCCATCGAATGACCCGGCCACCCTTTTTTCGGAACGCAATCACATCCTGTCTCTTCGGCAAACCGAAGTACGTCGACGGCAAATCGCTTGAATACGGGAGGAACTCCTTAGCAACGAAGGACTCGACCGCGTCGGCGAGCCTCTCTGGAAATTGCCGGAAGACATGCCAGTAGAACGCGACCATACTGGCTTGAGCCGGCACGTCCGTGATTCGATACTGGAGGACAAGCCGGCCTTCATCGATTCCCCGCACGACCTCGTGAAATGAGACTCCCTGCGGCGTCCCATTGAGCCGGGCCCAGAAGTACGGGAACAAGCCCTTGTTGGCAGGAAGAACTGCAGAATGCTTATTAATGGTGCCGAACCGCGGCACTGACAGCACTTCCTCCTTGAGGATGTAGCTTACCAAGATAATAAGGACGTCGATCCGCTCATCCCGCAGCCATGCTATGAAACGCGGGTCGTTAGGCCCCTGGCAGCGCCTTAGCTGAACCCCGCAACTTTGCGCGAGTCTTTTGAACGACGTTGGCCGCGTTCCGATGAGCCAACGGAACAGCCTCGCCCCGTGGGCCGTAGCGGCGAACAATCCGAGCTTCAGGAAATCATAGAGACCAAAGGTGCTTAGATACCAACGCCGAATGTCCGATCCCGTGTGCTTCGCTAGGATCGGAGGGCATGTCCACAGACCGCAGACCATCAACCGTCGCTCAAGGAGAACAGGAATAGCGCGGCTCCATGCGCCCAGCGCCCACACAGAATCATCTTCGCAAATGATTGCCACTCTCATCTAAATGCTTCACGCCTCCTTGTTGAGCCACACGGTTCGTCGAGCCCGCTCTCTATTTCAAATGCACTAGTATGACTAGGCATAACAATCACTTTGTATACAGCTGTAGCCAGGTTGCGGCTCTGGACACCCATCAGCTGTCCTGCGCCCTCTTCGTAACACATTGCGGAAGTACATCCCAAGCTACGTTAAGCACACCTCATTCTTAGGATTCCGGCTATGGCTTTCCTACAGGAAGCCGCCGTGCTTAAGGATTTGGACTGCAGGCGCAAAAGAGAAGGCCTGAAGTAACTCCTGCAGCCGTCTACCACCATGCCTACAATTGTAGTAATGTCGAAAGCGGCGGTAGAAAGACACACCGGTGAGTTTTGGCACAATCGGTCCCACCTCGTACGGATGTATGTACAGCATGCAGGGATGCCCTTGCTCGTTCACATGACCAAGGAACCACTGTGTCACGAATAACGGATAAAGCCTCAAATATCCGCCGCCGCCGAAGGGAACACTTTTCCCGAAAATCGAAATAGTAGCCGGCGGAAACTCAACTAAGCCATTAGGAAGCCGGTGGATAGAGGTTGTCGCTCCGGAGATACCGTAAACGTCATGAAATCCCATCGGGTGGATGCTGGAATCATATGCAAACCCAAGATCCCTCAAAACATCCAGGGCCCACAGCGAAGAGGCCACAATCGAGAATTCAGGAGCTCTGAATCCGAGGACTTCTTCTCCAGAAACATCCTCAAGCCGCTTCTTAGCGGCCTCGAGTTTTATCCTAAACTCGTCTTTTGCACTCCCAAAGATGCGGAGATGCATGTAGCTGTGACAGGCCACTTCATGACCTAGCTCTGCGACTCTTCTAATCGTCCCGGGAATCTCTGCTGCCAGTCTTCCGACAAAAAAAAAAGGTTCCTTTCACCCCTAGCCGATTGAGCAAATCCAGCACGCAATCCGTATTCCTCTCAATCTCATAGTGATCAACAGCGTTGCCCAGGCACCTAGGATCCCAGCCCAAGCTCTGAATGTTCGACTCAAGGAAGCCCTCGACATCAATTGAAATGCAGTTCACCGGAGATTTAGCCTTACGTTTAAGCCGCGCCACAATGTGCTCTTGTTCAGCGATCCGAGCACGATCTCGACCTATTCCAGGATGCAGATGATCCGCTCCGCACGGCGCTTCTGTTCCGCATGCTTCGGATCCTTTTGTAACCGTGCCTTCAGTATTTTGCATAACAACTAGTGCGGCGTCCCGCGCAAGACCGGACATCATTATTCCTAATTCCTAATTCCTACAGGAGCCAATCGCTAGTTGAGTGAAAGCGCCCCCGCGACACCGTAATCTTGGAGTTATGACCCGGAGTTGCCGGGACGCCACGCCAGTTCTGCGGTCATACGAAACCGTTCCGGCTAGACAACTACAGTTCCCTCTCGTCGGTCACCAGTTCCAGCCCCATTCGCAACGGCTGAAGCCGTCCCGCGATGCACGCTATGCAGATCTTGCGCAACATGTCGGAGCCGATCATCTCCCGATATCTCTTCTTGACGCACCGATACTGATGACTCTGCGAGCGGATATCCGCTGTTCAAACGATCAAGAAGACCATCTACCGCTTCCCACCCGATCGCTTCCTGAATCGCCTTAGTATTTACCTTCAGATCCCGATAAAGGTAGTGGATTCGGCGCATGCTCATAGCGGGCCCTTTGCCTGTAACTGAATTGAGCAACTGTAGTGCTCGCACCATCATCCATGCCACGCTATAAGGCAGGTACAGGACATGAATGCGCGTTTCAGAATCGGCGCGCATACAATGTCTAACGAAGTCGCCCAAAACGATGGGCTTTTCGGAAATAGTGAATACTTGGCCTCGGGTAGCTTGAGTTTGCAGAATCCCGAGTATGGCAGTCGCGACCTCTTCTCCGTGAATCAGGCGAATAGTTCGCCCGGGCGTACCGAAGCAAACTAGCAGGTTGACAATCTTGACGCCGACAGCCGAGGAAGCATCTGCACCGTCTCTCGCAATGTATGAGGGTCGCAGGATTGTCCACGCTGGGCCATCCCGCCGCATTTCCGCCAATGCGACGTCTTCGGCACGGCGCTTGCCTAGCGCATATGCACTGCGAGCCTCCGCCTGCTCGTCAAGAGGAGAATCTGGCCCAATCTCATCTCCATTACGCAACTTCGAGAAGTCATATATCGCCATAGAACTAAGGTAGACAACGCGCTGGACGCTGGCAGATCTTGCTGCTTTGGCAACATTCTCTGTGCCGCGAACGCAACTGTTTAGAATGAAGTCTATGCTACCCTTTACGCCCGCCGCCATGTGGACGATGACGTCCACGTCTTGAGCAGCTCTCTTAAGGGATTCCAAGTCTCGAACGTCCCCATATATCAACTCGACCCCAAGTCGCTCAAGCTCTCTAGTCCGACTAAGTCCACGAACCAGAGCTCGCACTTGGTAACCATTTTCGACAAGCTTGCGGGCTACAGGAGGACCGACATGTCCCGTCGCACCTGTCACCAAGACTCGTAACGACTGCATTGTCCTGATTTGCTGCGACGGGCGATCGGTTAGGTCCAGGTGAATCTTCCCGGCTTGCGCCACGACGGCGTCCTCAGCCATGGCGACGGCCACAGACAAATTCTGGGAAACGGGAGGCTCAGAGCCATCCAGAAGCGAGAGGTGGTAGGCATCGAGAAGTGTCTTTAATCCTTGGTACGGAACAAGCTTTCCGCGAGCAAACTTGACAATATTACGAATCCCGTTTCTCGCGAGCTGATGGCCTTCCGCAAAGTTGGCGGTCGCACGCTGAATCGCGCGAGGCATTGAGCCCAGGCGTTGCACCAGGGTAGTCTGAGTTTCGAAGTTGACAAATATGGATCCACGCTCGCAAAAGACCCTGCAAAAGTAAGGGCTCGGCTTACTAACCAGCGAGAGTGTGATGCACGCTGAGCAATACTCGCCTTCACATTGAATAGTCAGGTGATCAGTCAACTCCTGGGGCAATATCCCGAAGTGCATCGGAATAACGTTTACTTTCCGTGGAGCGCCTGCCAAGCTGAGCACCAGATACAATGGATGTGAAATGTAGTTATGCAGGAAGCCTCCGGGGAGATTGAAGCTCCAGTGAGTGCAGACGCTCTCCCGAACATGCGGCTCATCTATGCCAAGCCCCCAGTCGAATTCAACGTGCACAGGACGTCCAAGTTCGCCAGAACGGATTCTCGCAAGCGCTTCCTTCATGTTTGGCTGGAAGAGCTGGCAAAAATCCGGGCACACTTTGACCCCGTGGCGCCCTGCTCTGTCATAGAGGTCTTCCACATCGCCTTTGCTGAAAGCAATCGGCTTTTCTATAAATACGCTGACACCCCTTTCGATAGCGGAGATCGCATTGGCCTTGTGCAGAAACGGCGGCGTTAGTATATGCACCAAATCAAGGTCGCAAGTCTCAAGCATTTCTTCCAGGGAGTGGCAAATCTTCCCAACCGGATACCGTTCAGCGAGTTTCTTTGCCGTTCCAACATTTACATCCGCAATCGCCGCCAGTTCGGCATAGGGTGATTCACTGATGAAGCGTAAATGATATTGTGCGACATTGCCGCATCCTAACACCCCAACTCTAAGGAGTTTTCCCTGTTGTCCGTTTTTGTGGTTCATCGTGGCCTCGTGATCTTTTCTGACTACTTAGTGGCGACTCGCTCGGTGCTTGGCTGCTAATCACACCTATATGAGTCGCTTTTTGACAACTTCTTCACAACTATGTGATGCCATGCCAGTCGCCCATTCGTCGCTTACGGCTAGTGCATTGCCAGACACATCTTAATGAGCATTTCGCATATGGGCGCTGGTGCAGCGCAGTCGCAATCTCACTTTGATTGTGGCGTACCGTTCTTTCACCGGGTTGCCTGCTGAACGATGAGCGGAATCTTGCCTCCAGTTCGCATAATCGGTTCGTCGCAAATTTGCGCAGTTACTTTCATGGCCTTGCCGACCATTCTTTCCAGCTCTCGGCGCAGTCCTTCAAGTTGCTCCGGACGGTCCTGTTGGCCGGAGACGGCGCGTACTACAAGCAGGTCTGTCGCGACCTGCACAAATTGACAAAAGCGGAATGACGGGGCCAGCTTTAGTAGTTGGTTCAGAGCGCGCGGCGAATAGACACGGCCGTCGGGGCAAAATAGCAGGTCGCTGGTTCGCGTGATTGTAGGCGTGACCCGGCGAAACACTCGGCCACATTTGCATGATTGGCCGTCCTCTTCGAGCCAGCACCCACGATCACCAATACGATAACGGATCAAGGGCATTGTATCGTTCACGAAGCCCGTCCAAACGAAGTAACCTTCCTTACCGGACGGTACAGGATTGTTATCTTCATCCAGAATTTCTAAAAAACCATAGTCCGGGACCAGGTGCATAGTGTAATATTCACACTCCTGGATAAGCCCGCAATACTCCGTCATTGTGTAGGTATCGTAGACGTGTGCCTGGAACGCGTTTTCAATCTTCGTTCGCAGGAACGAGTGTAGAGGCTCAGCATCAGAGAATACGGCACGCATTCGGACGGATTCGCCACGTTCGAGCATGAATGCCGCCAGTATTCCCAGAACCGATGCAAAACCTTCAAGAACTCCCCCTTCATGCTGCCGCAAGAACTCCACATAGTCGCCTACCGTTTCCGGAGACAAGTGGTAAATACTCATCAGAATTTGGCATTCAGGGCGGTTGTAGACCCAAAAAGGAGGTGTTTTACGCTCAGGAGGAATCACCCGACTACCGAATAGGGTGATCCGCGGCGTCCGAGGCTTAAGACCGAGCCACTGGCGGTGCCGCATCCGGTGAGTCCACACTCTCGCCGACACCTCGGGACTGTAATAAACAGGCAGGTTTGCGCCGGTGGTGCCGGTTGTGGTCACGCGTACACGTTTTCGCCACGGCACCGCCTCCGATAAAAGATCGCTGTTCTGTTCGCGGACAACTTCACGGGTAAGCACCGGTAAGTTCCTGAGATCTTCAAGAGAGCAGATCTTGATATCTGGATAGCTGCGATAGTAGGGCGTCGAGTGCCGCGCATAGTCGAGCGTGCGCTGCAATGCGCTCAATTGATACTGCAGCATCTGCTCGGCGGTCCATGCGTCATGGGTATGCAGTTCGTGAAGTAGTGCAGTGGTGTCCTTGGTATACCGAATGCGGGTAAGAAGCCATCCACGCATGCTGACGATTGAATTCTTTACGGGATAGGGCGCGCGGTCATACACCGCTTGTAATCGTCCTGCACTGCCTCGAATCAGTTTCTCCATCCGAAATCAAGCCTCCAACTCATCTGAAATAGAAAGGAATGTCGAGATCCTTCCGCTGCATACATCCTGTCCAAGCTATATTGACCCTCGCTTCGCAATGGCTTTCGACGAACGGGCTGTACACTGCGAATCCATACTGTCCGCCCTGCTGAAGAGGCAATACACGAAAACTTGCACCGTCCTCCGGGATCAGTTCGACGGAATATCGGGTGGCTTTAATAAGTGTTAGGGGCTGTTCCAATGAGAACTGCACCCAGCCGGCCAACCCGCCAGGTCCACTCAGATTCGTTGACAGCGTCTTCATCGGCTCGTCTGATCCGTTCCGGACCACCACCTTGAGCCTGCCCATTTCGCTTAGCCGAACGATTCGCACCGCAAGGCTTGACACCGAGCGATCATAGTTTCCAACCGTAAACACCTCGCGCACTGCCATACCATCCTCTACCATGACACCACTGGCCTTGACATCCATATAGCCTTGGCCCTGTTGGTGGCCATCGTCATAACGGAGGCAAAATATTGGGACATGCTGCTCTTTCAACTGCCACGGTGCCTTGTCGTACGATTTCAGCAGCACAGACATTTCCGACGCTACTGCCGAAGGCTGAAGGCCTGCGCCCGCGGTGGATGTATAGAGGTCGTCCACGGACACATAGTTCCCCACCGGATCGGGTGCTATGTTCGAGAACACGATGTGGTACAGCATCCCGTCCCCTAATTCGGCCGGTCGCTGAAACTGCACCTCTCGATTAAACTGGCGCAACGGGTCGTCCACTACCGCCGATGAGAGTACTGTGCGCGAAGGTAGGTGTTGTGGCGACCCATCATCTTTCAACAATTGGACACTTATCCTTCCCCCATTCCCGTCAGCATAGCTGCCGGGCCCGAACTTTCGGAAGATGAAGTACACCCGAACTGAACTCACCTGCCCGCTATGATCAGCACGAAAACGGTAACTAACACTTCTTCCTCTAAAACACCCAACTTGCAAGTTGGCCAGTGAATCGACCGTCCAGCCAACCCCATAGACATCAGTTGTGGATTGTGGCGCCACTCTTCGACCTAGTCCGCGCTCCGACTCTCCCAGCACAACCAAGCCGAAACCGAATATACAAACGCAGACCAAGACCCGCCTTAACTTTTCATAGCTACTCTGCAAACAGCATGAAACTCCGAATACGCCACGCATCTCTCGTTCAGTTACCCTCACGCCATCGTCATGATTCCTGACCGGTCGTTGTTCCGGCCTCGGTGTGCCGCTTCTGTGCCGCCCGTACTCGGCACAGCCCTGCATTCTTCCTCGTACTGCCCCATGAGGCGACGGTACTGGTTGGGGAAAAACCATCGCGCCAATGGGCGAGCTGGGCCTCGAATTGAAATGTAGGCCGGATACGCGATCTGCTTGTAACCCAGATTCTCCTTAAATTGAGTCAGCTCTTCACCGAAGCCGCGCAGGCCGTGGCGCGATTTCTGAATTGCGGGGTTCCGCTGACAGATCGTAATGAAAGCAAATACCAGTGGAGTATTGGGAGTAAGCCGGTAGTAGTCCGTGTGCGTGAAACACATGGCGATATTCGCCGTGCCCATCACGCTCTCTCCGATAATGAACGAAACCAGACGATCACCCTCGTAGGCGCCCAGAACCAACTGATACGGGTGCTGATATACGCGGCGTATCCAGCGCTCAAACACGTCCGGGGAAGATCTCTTGATCCTCGCGTCCGGATGGCGCTGCAACCATCCTCTATAGATCTGGTAGCCATCCTTCAGCAAGTCGTCAAGGTTCATAACTTTTGCAATTCGCAAACGCCTCAGTCCGCGTCGAATGTTATGCCGCACCATGCTCCTCAGGCTCTCTAGACGATACGAGTGCAGATAAGGTATCTCGTTGGCTATGACCCAGCCGTTCGCACCATCCTCGCTCGGTAGTAGATGGCGGTACCCACCAAGTGCCAGCAAGGGGCTTGGCGCGCTTTGTCCTTTTGCTATGACGAGCGCCGATGCCGCCGGACTGTAGAAGAAAGGCCTTACCTCCTCCCACCAAACGCCTTTCGAATAATGGAAGCGCGACTCTACCTTTGAGGCGGCGTCAACGGCCTCTTCCACCGACATATCGTGCAGGTGGATTGAGCGGATCGTCTCCCAGTTTGCGTCCGCCTGGCGCACTTCTTCCTTGCTCCGGCCGGTCTCGTCGTCCCTCCTCAACCTTCACCCCATCCTTCTTACCACGAGCCATGGATATCGGAGGCGCATCCGTTCCGCCGCAAAGAGCCTCAGGAGAGGATTAATTTTTGCGTAGGCCGGAAACTCACGCAGGCTGCCGAATCGCAGCTTGAACTCGTTCAGGCTGTCCTTGCTGCACACCGGACCAAAGTCTGCCATCGTAATGCCTGGTGTCTGCCTCGCAATGCAGAGCATCGCATGGTAAAGAACATCGTTCGGCCGATGCTTCAGATAGTTCGTGTGGCTGGCGAGAAACGCCGGAGCTACTACGCTACCGGTCGCATACGGTAACATGAAGGCCACCATTTTGCCCTCCACGAACCCTCCCAGCACCATCTGCTTGGGGTTACTGCAGGCACGGACTATCCACTCGCTGAAGCTTTCCCTTGTCCTGTCCCTTCCCCAAGCCACGCGCTGGCGCCAGCTCAAATAAACTTCGTAGCCGTTATGCACGAGCTCATCCACCAACACGGGACGTACATCGACTTTGGCGACCGCGCTACGAATCATTGCCGACTTGCGCCTGCTTGCCAGGCCCTTGACCGAATACTGCTTCACCGCATCGTTAACAATCGCAGGATACATTGCATTGCTTTCGGCTCCTTGACAACACAAATGCAAGTAGCCGGCCAGAGCGTACCGCGGGTCGGGCCAGGATTCCTGCGGATCCAACTCTTCAAACAAGGAGCAGGGCATGCAGAAGAATCGCTTGAGCTGCTTCCACCACACCCCACGGTGATAGTGCACCTGATCGCCACCAGCCGTGTGCTGGGCCGGCATCTCGGACTTCTCCATGACAGGGAAAGTTAGTCCCGCCCATATCCGGTCTTCTGGAGCAAGGTCAGGCGTCGTAGGCGCTTCAGACTTGAACATATTGCCGTGTTGGGCCCTCCCTTGTTGCGTTGGAACTTAACCAGGGATAGCGGTCTTGCAGGCGCTTTGCAGCAAGCGCTGTTAACAGCCAGTTCATCCTGGTGTAGGCGGGGAATTCTCGGACCTTGCCAAATCTCAACTTGAAATCGTTCAGGGTGGGCTTGCTACAAAATGGTCCAAAGTCTGCCATCGTTATATCGGGAGTTTGGCGGGCAATACAGAGCACGGCGTGATGCAGGGCGTCGTTTGGTCGAAACTTCAAGAATTCCGTATGGCTCGCTATAAAGGAAGGACAAACGACACCTCCGGTCGCATACGGAAGCATAAAAGCTGCCAACTTGTCTCCGGCAAATGCCCCTAGTACGATGCGCTTTGGCCGGCTGCATGCGCGCCGTATCCAAGTATCAAAGCTCTCTCTCGATCTATCCCTGCCCCACCCCACACGCTCGTGCCAACTCGCGTAAACAGCAAAGCCTTCCTTGAGAAGCGTATCGATGGTGACCACTCGCACTTCAACTTTGTTCAGCGCCCGGCGTACCTGTTGGGCATTGCGTCTACTACCTAAACTCTGGATCGAATACCTCTTGACGCTATCATTGACAATTGCTCTGTAGGTCGAATTGCTCTTGGTACCCGGAGCAGAAAGGTGCACATATCCGGCGATCGAACGATGCCATTCTGGCCAAGACCTCTCAGGATCAATCGTCGCGAACGTAGAACACGGCATGCAGAAGAAGCGGTTGAGCTGCTTCCACCATACTCCGCGATGGTAGTGGACCTGGTCTCCCACAACCTGGTGCTGCGCGGGCATTTCTGACCCGTCGATGACCTCAAAAGTTAAGCCACTCCACAGTTGGTCTTCCGGAGCAAGCTGCACTGGATCAGTAGACAAAGCTTCACAGTTCGTCATGGGAAATTAGCTCTATGTTTCTGCGTTGAATTATTTCTTTGCACATGTGTCCGGTAATAACTTCGATCTCTATTTGCCGTTCGTCCTTCATGGGATCGCTCTCGGAAAACCCGGACTCATAGAATCCTGGATGGCACGCAAACTCATAGGTTCCGATTTCCAAGTTTTCCAGTGTTTCTCGCAGACCTTCCGCCATCTGGCTGTGATCGCCGCGGTATCGCGGGTGATACACCAGCCGACAGTCCGGCACTTTGAGGCCGCCAAATACCAGCTTCTGCACATACGTCATGTAAGCCGACACCGCTAGCTGGCGATACACCGGGCCACCATGTTGCCCGGCGATCTGCCGTTGCTTGGAGAAGTAACGATTGCGCGGCGACCGAGCACACTGTATCCCTTCAGCTCGCAGGGCGCGCTGAAAGGCGTACACCGCTACAGGGTAGAGATGCAGGTGCTGGTGCGAATCAGCGTGGGTAGGCGTTACGCCCCGATCCTTCATCCATCGGATCTGGGCCCGAAACTCGGCTTCGATTTCCTGCGGAGAGAACAGACGTTTACGCAGCCTGCGAACCGCCTCGGCTTCGGAATAGAACTTTCCTTCGCCGCTCACCAACGTGGGTACCTGCTCGGTCCGCAGCACGGGCGTCCCATCGCTCAACGTCAGGTGGATACCTACACCCAATTTGGGCGCGCTCGGCATCTGGGCCAATGCGTATTCGCTCGCCGGCCTATTCACCATCATCGAGGTACTGGTCACAACGCCGAAGAGATGGGCCCGCACAATACCGTCCGTAATACCGCGCGACCACCCAAAGTCGTCCGCGTTGACAATCAATCTCTTAGTTCCGTTTCTCTTCATACCCATGGTTCTTTACCCGTGCCTTAACTAATAAAGCTCTGCCTGAAGGTGTGTGCTGTCTCAATCAGCCGTCCGCGCGCGATAACGGCAAAGACCATGAAGTAAACGCCGCCAGCGGCAAGTGCCCTCGCTGCCCACACGCCTGGTATTGCCGCACAGGCCACCGCCATCGCTACGCCCGCAACCGCAGTGGACCACGCCGCAGGACACTCAATGGCCATACCGATTCGGGAGTAAACACGAAAATACGACGCTATTATGATTGCGTCCGCAACCAGAGTGGCGACGGCTGCGCCCATCGCTCCCCAGTACAGGCCCATCACGATGGTCAGGACCGCACAAACGATTAGTCCCGTGGCCTGCGCATTTCTTCGTTCGCGTACCCGGGCTATAGCGGTTAGGCCTGACTGCCCCAGGAAGTTGTCGAGAACGGAGAGCAGAGACCGGCTTGCCATGACTCTCAAGATCGGCGCGCTGGACACATACTTGCTGCCCAACAGATGACAGATCTCTGGAGCAAATATTGCCAGCACGATTCCTACCGGAACGCACATCACCAGTAGCAGGTTCATCAAGCGCTGTCTCAGCTCAAGGAGGTCCGCGGTGCGGCCCGCTTCGTACAATCGAGTCATCACCGGCAGCAAGGCATCCGACGCTGCGTAGGTGAAGGATGGGAATATGCCGGCGAGGATGATTGCCGCCGAGAACAAGCCCACCTCAGCGTGCGTTGCCACCAACCCAAAGGAAATAATGGCCACCTTCTCATATCCCAACTGTGTCACTGAATACGAGAAATAGTGCCAGGAGTTCTTGATGATGCGGGCGAATTGGCTGGGCAGGAAATAACTCCATGCCATGGGCCAAAATTTCCTGACTTGCCAGATGCGGAATACGAGTGCGATGAGCGACTTAGCGGCCAATCCGATCAGAAGTCCCTGAACCGACCAGTGAAACTTGAGCACCAATCCAATTGTCGTCAGCACTCCCACGGTACTCAGGATCGAGCCAGGCAGGACTGAGCGGGCCCGCAACTCCGCCGAAAGGAACATGGTGCAGATCGACGAGGTGCCTTCCAGATTCGTGAAGAGGAACCCAAGAAAGATGCAGGTCGCATACCAGTGTCCGGTACGATATGCGATTATGATCGCAGCCACTTCCAGAAGACTCGCGGCCAGCGTCGTTGTCAGCGACAAAGCAAGAATGAAGGGTGCTTCCTGCGGATACGCCGAAACCACGCGGGCGGCGTACCGCGTTATGCCGAAATCGGTTAGTGCATTCAGCAGCGTGCCCACTGCAATGGCCGTGCTGTACACGCCCAGGTTGGTAGGGCCTAAATATCCAACCAGTACCAGTCCGGCCAGCATCGCGCCCATCTTTAGACCTGCGCGATCCAGAAGCAACCACAGGGTATTCTTCCCGAATATGCGCATCAACTGGTGCCCATGCTCCGGCAGTTGGAGACTAGCGGTCGGTCGCGCCCCAGCCATCGCAGGCACTCTACTTTCCAACACGGGCATGTTCTTCTCTGCCATACCAGCTATATTGCTCCGGTACATTCAGGCGTTTTGTAACAGCGGACAGCTCTCATAACAAACGGAAGACTGATGGCAGTCCAGAGCTGGCGAGCCTCATTTATATTGCCGGTATTCATCATGCTGACGATCTGCATGACCATGCAGCACAAAACCATATTGGCGACAGAACGCCAATGCTCATCAGCACGAACGAACTCTTCCCAGGTCGCTCGGACAGCCAGAATTACAAGAGCACAAAACGCGAGAGCCGCACCCACACCCAGTTCGCAGGCGAACTCGAGAGGGACATTGTGCGGCCAGTTACCCTGTCCAATCTCTATGAACGGAAATCCGTTAATTCCAACACCAAGGATCGGGTGCTCCATGAACAATTGAATCCCGAGCCCCACGAAGTCTACTCTTCCGCCGAGAAAAGCGTCAGCGCTACTCGTGTTTTTTAGTTGCGCCAGGTAGTTAAACGATGCTTGGGGAATGCCGACGGACAATACCAGCAAGCCACCCAGCACCCCAAGGACAAGCACGTCGAACCATAATTGGCGTGAGCCAAAGCCAATCTTTCTTCGGCACACAATACTTAGAACAATGCACAAAGCAAATCCCAGAAAAGGGCCGCGACTACCTGAGCCAACCATCCCGACTGTCATCAGACCGATCAGGGAGTACAACAATATTCTTACAGGGAGCTTCTTGTGAGGCATTAAACCGAACCAGACAATTACAATACCCAGCGCAGCATCGTGACCCATCGCTATCGTATCCCCGCTGGGTGTTGTAAACCGTTCCTGACCTCCAAGATTGGTGAGCGCCGCGGCACTTGCTGCCACACCCGCGAGCACTATCGTCACAAAGAAGCGTTGCATCTTTGCCGGAGTCGTCAAGATAACGAAAGGCGCGATGATACAAATGCCGTCGATAAAGAGAAATCGCTCCGTCTTATCGAGTCCCATTGCTAAGTTGGGAGTGTATAGCAGGCTTACCAGCATTATGACAATAATCACTGCATAAAGCCAAAACTCCTTCGGAAGAGATACCATGGCATGCTTCCATACGCCGATTGCAACTGCGGGAAGCAGGATCAGCATAAGTAAAACAGTCAGGTCGATCGGCGCGTTTCTGAATTGCTGAGCTCCTTTAAAACTACCGATCGTCATGAGGGCGCTTAAGGTAATTTCAGGGTACCTCAGCAGCAAAAGCACACATGCCACTCCCGCCGGAAATGCCAAAACGCTTAAGCCGAAACTGCCGACACCGAAGACAACTGCGACGCTCGCACTAACCGCCAGGGCCGATAGCCAAAGCACTTGGGAGTCAACTTTCGGTCGGTCAGGCCTCCCTGCGTATTCAATTTGTAGTTTTAGAAACATACGTCGGTTCTAAGCCAAGAATACCTATTCACCTACGTGTCGCCGGACGCCTCTTTCTGCTGCTCACGTCCTGAACACCGGGAGCAACACGCGCTGCCACCCTCACTCTCGATCCGGTTCTCTCGCAGTCCTAAACACGCCTTGGCGAAAGCTTGGCATAAAGCCGAAACAGCTTTTGCTGTTCCGGTACCGCGTTAAACCGAGCCAGCACAGCCTGTTGCGCCTGTTTCCCCATCCATTGGGCCAGATCCGGTGCGCTGAGCAGACGAATCAGTGCGTCTGCGAATTGCCGTGCATCACCGGGATCAACGAGATGTCCATATAAGCCCTCCCGGAAAAAGATTTTGATAGGAGGCAGATTGCTTGCCACGACAGGAAGACCACACGCCCAAAACTCGAACAACTTTGTAGGTATATTCTTAAGAAACTTGGGAATTGGTTGAAGTGGGACAACCCCAATGCGAGCTTCTGACAGCAAAAGTGGCACCTGCTCGTGAGGCACTCGCCCTAAAATGTCAAAGCACTGCTCTACACCTTTTTCAGCCGCTTTCTTCAAGAACTCTGGTACGAATCCTGAAGTGTCAGTGTAGCCGTACATGAGCACCCTGGGTCGTAACCCTGCTGCGACCATGTGTTCTACGGCACCTAGAAGGACGAACATTCCGGTTCGTTCAGACATGCCGCCTGAATAAACAATGTCATAGCACTTAGAACTGCTCATGTTGCTCGACACAATATTCCCCTGAAATAAATCCAGAGTTGGAAAGTTGTAGAAGACTATGCCGCGTGTCTTTCGCGACGCAATACCGGCATTACGATACTGCCGAAGGACCGCCGGGTCAGCAGTGACAATGGCATCTAACGTTCTACAACCTGTGCGTTGGAGCACAGATATGACCCCGCTTGCCGCTTTGCGCAGCCACAGTGGTTTCCACTCCCGGGTCATGACCATGGACGGAAAATCCTCAAACATGTCGTAGACCACGCACTTTCGAAATAGTACTTTGAGAAGGATTGCTATTGGCAGCAGTTGGAAGGTATGAACATGGTAGACATCAGAGCGTTCTTGCAAAGCTGGAACGATGATCATGGGACTGCTGAGAAGCTTTCCAAAAGGGCCTCGTAAAGTTCTATATGACCGAGTGGTGAAAGCTCCATCACTGCCTTCCTCTGGATTTGGAGAAATTAAAGTGACAGATGCACCGCGACAAGCCGATGCGTGACATTGGCGATTGACAATGCGTGACGTAGATATCGCAATCGTTGACAGGTAGCATATCCTCGTACCCGCCAAGGGAAGTTTCGCCTCGTTAGCAATCGGCATACCGCAAGTTGTTAACATCTACGAGAAATGCTCCTTCGCGTAGTAGGAACTGTACGGGAATTGTCTCTCAGAAACACCATTCAACGTAATCGCCACGATCGGGACACTAAGTCGTCCGATTATTCCCAGAGCTGTGGTCAGCGATCGTCTATCCGTCACGCCCGATCGGGCGACGACAACGGCCCCATCGGTCAGAACTGCCAGGAATCGTGCATCCGCAAAGGGTAGAAGGGGCGGCGAATCGATCACTAAGAACTCGTATCTAGATTGGAGATCGCTAATGAGGGTCTGGAAACGGGTGGACATTAGATTCTGGAGTGGCTTTTGAGTGGCTTTCCCGGAATGTACTACGAACAGGTTAGGGTGGTCGCCAGAAGAACTCTCTATCTGATGCTCCCAGACGGATTCTCCGCAATAATTAGATATTCCGGGAATGGCGCGCCCTCCAGGTTCGGGAGATGTCGTTCCTTTTCTCAAGTCAGCGTCAATAAAGCAAATGTTGCCCTTCGCGGCTAGAGCAAGCGCCAGATTGTAGGCCAGAGTCGTCTTGCCTTCTTGGGGAAACGGGGAAGTAACAAGTATCGTTTTTAGCTGCTGCTGCCGTTGAGCTAGCAAGAGTATCGTCAGGAGAGACCGCATGCTCTCAGCTTCTGCCGATTCGGGTCGATCCACCATGAACTTGTTAAGCCGGTCCGGTGTATCCTTCTTTGGAAGGTTTAGGCGGACCCGGGATCCAGTGAAGGTCACGCCGAAACCTGTGGGCACCCGCGTATTAAACTCAGGGACCAAGATAAGGCTATGATCGCCGCCCACATGCTGTAGGTCGTCGGCCGACCGTACGCTCCCATCCATTCCATCTCTTGCCACGCCGGCGGCGAGCGCGCCAACCCACGACACTAGAAAGGCAATCGGCAACATCAGCGAAAGCCTGGGCCACGTTGGTTTGTCCAATACACGCGCCTTGTCAATGATTGTTATGTTGCTCGACTTTGATGCTGCCGATATGCCAGCTTCTTTTACGCGCGCATAGAGTGCATCGTAAAGTTCCTGATTAGCTTGCGCCTCGCGCTGCAAAATCGCATAGTGTGACATTTGGCTCAGTTGCAGAGTCGTTGCGGCCACTTGCTGCCCCAAGGAGTGTTCACGGGCGCTGGCCGTGGCAAACCCCACCTGAATCTCCGCGATAATAGCCTGCTCTTGGGTATGCAATTGACCCTGCAATTCGCCAATTTCACTTTTCAGCCTAGCTACGGTAGGGTGGTTCGGGCCGTAGCTAACCTCAGCCTGTGAGAGCTGCCCCTTTAGATCCACGAGTTTTTCAGTGATCTGCTGGATGACTAGATTTGTGCGAAACTGAGGAACCGACTCCGCATCGCCTTGCCGGACCCGCATCAGGTACGACTCCATCTGTATCCGATCCGCTTGAGCCTGCGTGTACTGCCGGATCAGCTCGCCTTCCCGCTCGGATACCGTATTTTGCTTGTCGTCGAGCTCGGCAATTCCATATTCCCTCTGATAGTCGGCGAGGGCTTCATTGGAAGCGACGGCCTTGGCGCGTATGTCATCAAGCTGGCGTGACAGCCACTCCGAAGACTTCATGACAGCGTCGTAGCGTTTTGCGTAATTCTCACTGATGTATCGGTTCACCAGCGCATTTGGTATCTGAGCCGAGAGTTCAGGGTCGGGACTCTTGAACGAGACTTCAATGACTCGACTGCTCTTGACCGGACTGACAGTCAGATGACCCGAGAAATAGTCAAGTGCAGTGGTCTCCTCGGGAGTGAGATGGGTTTCGTCGCTTACTGCAGTATGAGGTAATTTCTGGCGGAATATGCTCCTGAGCTGACTGAGATGAAGACTCTCTTTCAGCTTGGCCAAAATGTCTTTTTTCATGACTACAGGGTTTTGATCAAGCTTCATCTGCCGTACTACATCAATGGCCAAGCCGTCGCCTTTCAGTACATGAGCTTGGGTCTCGATGTAGTCGGGCTCGCTCAGCCCCTGACTCACCGACTCCAGAGAGAATGCCTCCGAACCAGGCGGATCAATGACCACCCTCGCGGTTGATTCATATATTGGAGTGATCAGGAAGAGCGCCACCGAGATAATGACAAAACCTATGCACGCCAGGGTCACGATGAAAGCGCGTTGCCTGAGGATCGCGTCAATTGCATATCGTACGTCCGATACTTCCGATTCCCGCACCGGACGATGGGATGGATATCCCGGTAGTGCGTTGATTTCTCGGGATTTATCAAGGTGGTTTACTTGCTGGTTGTCGTTCATTTTCATGATGTATCCCTGCAGAAAGAACGTTAATATCGCCCATAAATAGCCATACCAGTCGCGACTTGAACAATCGAGTCGATGGTCCTTCGCCCTGCCGTCTTCGCCGCGCTCCTCGGGACAAAGATGATGTCATCGGCTTGCAGGTACTGATCCGGCAGTTGGCTGCTCAGTATTTTCTTCAGCTGAAGCGGACTTTCCTCTCTTCCCTTCGAGGTAGTCCTGATCAGCTTGCTATTGTTCAGCGACGCGGTCGGGGTTGCGCCCCCGGCCAGAGCGAGAGCTTGCAGCACACTAAGATTGCCGGTATTGTCCAGCACATAGCCACCCGGCTTGCTTACGTCCCCAACCACGTAAACGACGCCTGCCCGTTCGACAATCACCTTGTCGCCTCCCGAGAGGCTGGGATTCTGTCCCGGAGCAGCAGCCCCGTTTTGGACCTGCAGTACCTCGGCCTTGGACGAAGTGTCGGCGTGCTCGATAGCGATATGCTGCCCTGCCCGGCTAGTCAATCCGCCAGCAACGGCGATTGCGTCCACCAAGTGCATCGGTCCATTCATCGGGTAGATACCCGGTTTTTGTACCTCTCCAGAGACGGAGATCGAATGCTGGATGCCATACTCGACAACTACAACATTGACCTGAACATCTTTGTAGATGCCGCGATCCAAGTACGATTTGGCAATAGCCGATTCGGTACTCTCGAGCGAGAAGCCCGCCACTGGGGTCGGCCCGAGCAGCGGCAACCGAATGGTGCCATCCGTGCCGACCCTTACTCGCTCAGTAAACTCAGCCTGCTGCGCAGGGGAAGTAAACAGAGACACGTCCATCAAATCCCCAACACCAATTGGAGCAGTGGTGGCAGGGGGGGGGCGCTTTTAGAAGGTGCTGTTGACTCGGGGCTCATATCTTGAACGGCTGACTGTGCAAAACAAGCGGAAAGCAGCAGCGGCAGTACCGCTACAGCGAGGATGGCCTGTTTCACCACTTTCGATAGAAACCTCGATGTCGCAGCCCGCAGGCGGCGAACTGATATTCCAGGATGCACTCTAGTCCGCATCAAGCGCCTCCAGGTATGAGGCGGGTTCGCGCGCCGACCATCCCATCGCATAAACCCCAGGCGGTTGCCGCACCGTAACAGAAGTGGTAACAAGCTATTAGACCCGGAACCAGAAATAAGTACCGCCAGTTGTGTTTCAGCGCAATTTCTGCTCCCGCGTAGAGAAGCGCGCCAGCATAGATCGTTCCAAGAACCACGGCAAGGATCCCTAGCGGGTGATAGACGATGCCTAGCGTCAGCAACACTATTTCTGTCATCACGAAAATGAACGGGGCAGCATGTCTCCAGCAAAAGCTTGTCGGATACCGCATCCAGCAGCGCGCTCCCCAAATGCCATTTGCGATCGCCTGGCGCATGAAGCTGGCGAAGTCAGGGGAGTTGTAATACTGGATGCTGATTTTCGACGACAGGAAGATTCGCATTCCCGCTGAGCGCAGACGGGCGTTGAACTCGACGTCCTGGTTGCGCAGCAGATCTTCGCGGAACAGTCCTACTCGATCGAACACCTCTCTGCGGAACGCCCCAAACGCGGCATTGTCAGTGTAGACATCCCCCTTGCCAAGTCGAAAGGGGGAATTCCCGACGCCAATCGGATGCTGGGTTAGCAGAGCGATACTGCGCGCGACCCAGGTATTGCTGCCGGGCAGCGTTTGCAACAAGCCGCTCACATTGGCTGCTCCCGTTCGCTCGGATTCACTCACGCAGTTCCGTATGTAGTCTGATGGATACTCGCAATGAGCATCCATGCGAAGAATAAACTGACCCTGCGCTTGGCGAATGGCGATATTCAAACCTGCGGGCACATACTGATGTGGGTTGTGCAACAAACGGATCCCCGGGCATCTCGCCATGCGTTCTTGTACCACCTTGCAGCAACCGTCGGTGGAAGCGCCATCGACCACGAGAATCTCGCAATCTTCCATGGGAAAGTCGTTCGCCAGGATGCTGTCCAGGCAAGCCCCGATCCGGCGCTCTTCATTGCGCATGGGGATGACAATTGAGACCTTGACCGCCATTGAGTATTTCCTCCGCCCCAGACTTTCTATTCGACGATTGCCTTCAGAGTGTTCACGATAATAGCTAGATCAACCGACATTGAGCGTTCCTGAACATATTTCAAGCCCAGCCGAATTTTTTCCGGCTGTATCTTTTCGTGGTAGACCGTGCCTGGATCCGTGGCTCCGCGCAAGATCTCGCTTTCATGCCGGAACTTGATGGAGGCCCAGTCGGTGATCCCCGGCCGGACCGAGAGCAACTCGCGTTGGCGTGAATCGTAACGTTCCACTTCATCGAGCACTTCGGGCCTCGGGCCGACGACACTCATGTCGCCCACCAGAACATTGATGAACTGCGGCAACTCGTCCAACTTGTAACGGCGTAGAAACACCCCTACTGGCGTAATCCGTGGATCGTCGGCGGCCGTCTCGGCCCCACCCCGCTTCTCGGCGTCCCGCACCATGGTGCGCAGCTTGATAATCCGAAACGGCTTACCCTGACGGCCGGCCCGCAATCCCAGGTAGAAAGCCGGCCAGCCGGAATCGAGTATCACCAACAAGACGAGCACTGGCAGCAGCGGTCCGATCACCGTGAGGGCCGCAAGAGAGAACACGATGTCAAATGCGCGCTTTGCCAATCCTCTGCTCCTTAGCAACGCACAATCTTCGGTGACGCAATTCCCACCGTCGCATTTCTTGTGTCTACAACCAGGTTCGCTTCTTCGACGATTCGGCCCCATTCATAGACCGAGTGGTCGGTCACCACCAGGACACAATCCCATTTATTCAGCCCTTCCAGCGGGGTGCTCGCCATGTTCAGGTTGTAGTGGCGCCCCTGTCCAACGTAGGGGAGATAAGGATCGTTGTAGGCGACCGTCGCTCCAGCATTCTGAAGCAGCTCAATCAGGGTTAGCGCAGGGCTCTCGCGCAAGTCGTCAACGTCCCGCTTGTATGCCACGCCCAGGATCAGAATCCGGGCAGTATTCAGGCACTTCTTCTGGCTGCTCAGGGCGTTCTGCACGGCCGAAACAACGTGATAGGGCATGCTGCGATTGACTTCGCCTGCCAGCTCAATGAACCGGGTATGGAAGTCATATTCACGTGCCTTCCACGAAAGATAGAAAGGATCGATGGGAATGCAGTGCCCCCCAAGGCCTGGTCCCGGATAAAACGGTTGAAATCCGAAGGGCTTGGTTTTCGCAGCGTCAATTACCTCCCATATATCTATTCCCATGCGAAGGCTAAGCAGCTTTAGTTCGTTTACGAGCGCGATGTTCACGCAGCGGTAAATGTTCTCCAGCAGCTTGGTCATCTCCGCGGTGCGAGCGGAGCTCACCGGGACGGTGCGATTGAAAATCAGCCCGTAAGTGGCGCACGCTATTTCTGTCGCTCGAGGCGAGAGCCCACCAACAACTTTGGGAATCTGACTTCGGTCTATCTTGCTTCCTGGATCCTCGCGTTCGGGACTGAAGGCCACATAGAAGACATCCGGCCGGTTGTCCGTTTCTCGGGTGGCGGCCCGCAGCCCCAGAGAGTTTCCCGCCTGCAGAATCGGAACCAGGATCTCTTCTGTGGTGCCAGGGTACGTCGTGGATTCAAGAATGACGGTCTGGCCGGCTTGCAAGTGAGGGGCTATGGCTTTGGCGGTATTCTCGATGAAGGACAGATCGGGCTCATGGTGCTCGTTTAGCGGGGTCGGAACGCAGATGATGACGGCATCGAGGTGCGATAGTTGCGAGTAGTCAGCGGTCGCATGGAAGCCGTTGCTGCGAGCAGTCGCCACGGAGTCAGGGGGGATACCCAAGATGTAGCTCTCACCCGCTGCCAGCCGTTGGATCTTGGTGTCATCTATGTCGAACCCTATGACTGCAGCCGCCCGCCCGCTAAACAATAAAGCTAGTGGCAAGCCGACATAACCAAGACCGACCACTCCAATCCGCGAGGTGTGTGGTGCCGCGGGTATTGTCGAACCTAGTTTCTCCGTTGTCGTGTGCATAACCGCCATGGATCACCCGATGAAGTGCCTTTTGCAAATCCAGATCGAGACCTCCGCTTTGCTCCAGCGGAGCTTTAGTTCCTTTGCGCGACAAGCAGACCCCGCAAACGAGCCTGGAGGCAGCTCTTACTAGCATTTAAGTTTGTGAATATATCTACTATAGTGGTGATCGGAATGATCTAATATATAATTCCTTAGTGTCAAGCAAATTGCACTTTTTTCTCATTAATTTACCATATTTATATAGCACTTAAGTGAGATTACCTTTTCCTTGAAGGTAACTAATGCGGCCGGACTGTTCTCCTTGATCATCCGTACAATCGCACACTCGTCGGGTTACAGAGGGCGTTTACTTCTTTAGCTGAGGAAGCTCCTATAATAGCTTTTTAGTGGTACATATATATTATATTTTTGACTTGAAAGTGCTACATCAATGACATACTATTAGGCCCACTTGCTTTGGGTCGGGAGGTCTGCCCGACGTGCTTTGAATCATCATAAGGCGAATCAAGAGATCGAAAGTGATGATCAACTCGAAGTCATTTGCGACAGTCTTGAGTAGGCTTGGCTGGGCTATTGAGCGCCTGCCACGCTTTCTTTTTCGTCGCAAGGTTCAAGTGCTGGTCGATGCCCTCCTCTCGACTTTGGCGATTTGGTTTTCCTATCAGCTTCGCTTCGACTTCGCAGTGCCCGCAGGACAACAGACTGTGATGTGGACATGGGCGCTGCTGCTCGTTTTTCTGCGTCCGCTTTGCCTGCTGGGAAGGGGCGTTTATCGCGGCACCTGGCGTTATTTCAACTTCAACGATGCCCTGTCCTTCACCGTCGGAGCCTTGCCTGCGACGGGGTTAATGCTGCTAGTTCGCATCGGGTCGGCGACGGTGTTCGGCATCAAGGTGCCGCTGATTGTAATCGTCGTCGATTACACCTGTTTTCTGCTGCTGGGCTTGGGAGCACGCGCGTTGCGCCGGATGCTGTATCAAACCTCCCTGCGCCATGGATCGCTGAAGCGGACGCTTCTAGTAGGAACCGAGTTAGGGCTGGTTTCCGGGCTTCGTCAGATCGACATGTTCCCAGAGCTGACAGTCACGGGTCTGCTCACGCCTGATGCGAAGCTGGTCGGAAATCGCATAAGCGGATTCCGCGTAGTTGGAACCCCCGAAGAGCTCGCGAAACACTTGGCGCCGCGCGAAGTCGACCTCGTTCTGGTTGCCGACTCAGATCTGGCTTGCATCGGCGACACAGTGTCCACCGCGATGGAGTTCGGCCTTGAGGTTCGTCTTCTCCCATCAGCGAAAGATATCGTCAGCGGGGATGTGCGCGTGTCTACCACGCCTACGCCGGCGGTTGCACTTGGCAATGGCTCTCATCCGGTATTAGAGCCTCATCCCGTGGTGGTAGAAGCTTTCCAGGGACGTTGTGTCCTGATCACCGGAGCGGGTGGGTCGATTGGATCCGAGCTCAGCCGCCAGGTTGCAACTCTGCCCGTGAAACGCGTTCTTCTGCTCGATCAGGACGAGAACGCAATGTTTAACATCCACACCGAGCTGACCCGCAATAATCCCAACTTCCTGGTAGTACCACTGGTCGCGGACATTCGAGACGCCGCGCGAATGCGCAGCATATTCGCGAGATACGACCCACACGTCGTCCTGCACGCGGCGGCCTATAAGCATGTGCCGGTGATGGAGCACAACTGTTCCGAGGCGGTGCTCAACAATGTCATTGGTACTCGCAACGTGGCGGAACTGGCGGTTGATTTTGATGCCGAACGCTTCCTGCTCATCTCAACCGACAAGGCGGTAAACCCCAGCAGCATGATGGGCGCGACGAAACGAATGGCGGAATTGCTGCTGCAGGACCTAGCAGGACGTTCTAACGGTCATCCCAACCGCACGCGGTGCACCTCGGTTCGCTTCGGCAACGTCGCCGGTAGCAACGGCAGCGTCATTCCCATCTTCCTTAAGCAGATTGCGGCCGGCGGCCCGGTCACCATCACCAGTGAGGAGATGACTCGCTATTTCATGACCATTCCGGAAGCCGTGCAACTGGTCTTGCAGGCCGCTTCGATTGATTCGACAGGCGAGATCTACCTGCTCGACATGGGTGAACCCATTAAGATCAAGGATCTTGCGCGACGCCTGATCCAGATGTCTGGTCTGCGTCCGGACATCGACATACCAATTCAAATCACGGGCTTGCGACCTGGAGAAAAGCTGCACGAAAAGCTCTGGACCGATTCGGCGAAGATCTACCCAACAATATTTCCTCGGGTGCTGAATGTGCATCCCGTGCCGCCACCGCCGGATTTCTCGTCTCATCTTGAGTGCCTGGAAAACGCGGCTTACACGCGTGACGATCTTGTGACCCGCCGCACGTTGATGGCGATGCCCATCAACTTTGGATTTATTCCGGCCACCGCGGAGCCTGACAAATCGTGGCGTCTGGATATACCCTTCCCCGACACCGAGGGCGGAGCCTTCGCCAGTAGACCGGCAAACGCCTAGACATTCTGGGATCCGTGGTTTCCTGTTGAGTGAGCGTGGGGGCCAAGCACAAGGTTAAAGCCAATTACAGCGAAAGACCGATTCGATCGGCGGGCTTTTCTCGCGACTGCAGAAGCTCCTTGACCTGCGATGCGTAACGCCGTTTGAGCCGGTGCTCCATCCACAAACCGCCGAGGATGAAGCCAATCCCCAGCCCGCACAGCAGCAGGACTACAGCAATCGCCACGAGTTGAGTTTCAGAGATCGGTGGGAGCACAGCGATTCGTTCCTGGTCTTGACTTACCTCTATACACGCAGCAATTCACCTTCCACAAGAACCCTAGCTCGATGTGAGACTCCTAATGGCTCATCTGATTTGGCTTTTCCTATAATTCTACTGCCGTTCCGATTGATTCCCTCAGCCATGGCATTATTTTGGGCGTCGGGCAGCTGTAGCTAATATGATCACTAGTCATAATTCAGCGCGTTGCGCGTATATCTCGATATTTTTGCGAAACGAAGCCAACAAGTGTCCTATTTTCTGAGACTGGCGGTGGCGAATTGGCTGGACTGCCGGGTTCGATGTCGGAATCGGGGTTGTTGAGTAGGCTTCCATTCCATTCTGGTAAAACAGAACTGTCCTCAAGGAAAGCTGTCGCTAGATTCGCCCTATGGTCGACATTCATTGCCACATTATTCCTGGCGTCGATGACGGCTCCCGTTCCTGGGAGATGACAAAAGAAATGTGCCGCGTCGCTGCCGATGACGGTATCCGGCACATTGTCGCCACCCCGCACTGCAACAACGAATACCCTTACGACCGCGCGCAATACGAGGCACTCAAGGAGCAGCTGCGCGAGGCATCCGACGGCCGCATCGAGTTCAGCGTCGGCTGTGACTTTCATTTTTCCTACGAGAACATCACCGATGCCATCGAAAACCCGAAGCGTTACAGCATCAACGGAACGCGGTACCTGCTAATCGAATTCAGCGACTACGGCATCCCGCCCAGCGTAGCCGAACTGTTTTTCCAGTTCACCAGCCGCGGCATGGTACCCATCATCACTCACCCGGAGCGGAACCCGCTGCTGGTGCGCCGGCCCGAGAAGGTGCTCGAACTGGTGGACGCCGGAGCGCTCGTGCAAGTCACAGCCAACTCCATCACCGGGTTTTGGGGAGAGAAAGCGCGATCTGTCTCTGAATGGCTATTGACGAAAGGCGCCGTACACGTGATCGCTTCCGACGCTCACGATCCTAAGCGTCGCCGGCCCGTATTGTCCGAGGCAAGAAACGCCGTGGCCAGAATGCTGGGAGAACAGGCGGCCGAAGACCTGGTGAATCACACCCCACAGGCAATCGTCGAAGGAAAGCCCCTGCTGAGGGAGTAAGCTGGTAGCCTACTCTCCTCCGCCGGCTGGCGCAGCGTAGGGATTGTCTGCCGTCACCTGCCACACCGTATCAATCAGCGTACCGTCAACCCACTTGACCACCGCTACCGGGCGGTCTCCCAGACGTGGCTTTGCCGGCTTGCCGCCGCAAATCCTTTCGATCTCAGCTTTGATCTCCTCGATTGGCCGAATCGGCAGCCCTTTGCCTTTCACGGCCTCGATCAGGTCCTGACGCCGCGGATTGATGGCAATCCCACGCTCGGTGGCGACCACGTCAATCAACTCTCCCGGGCCAACCAGGGTCGTGACCTCGTCGACAATCACGGGAATGCGGTCGCGGAATGACGGTACGGCCAGAATCGTGCAGCCCGCAAACAGGCAGTTCTGCCAGCCGCCAATGCCGTGCAGCAACCGCCCGTCGGAATGGGTCACCACGTTGGCGTTGAAATTGACGTCGACTTCCGTCGCTCCCAACACGCAGACATCGACCATCGAGGCGAAGTTGCCCTTACCGTGGAAGTTGTAGGACGTGAACGGCGAAGTCGCCACGTGCCGGGGATCCGCGGCGATCGATTGAACAGCATCGAGGTCGAATGTCTGGCCGTCGAGGATATAGCCGATAAGGCCTTCTTGCAGCAGGTCGACGAGATATTTCGTCGAACCTCCGCGCACGAAGCTGGCCCTGACATTGGCTTCGCGCATCATGCGGGCGAGGTAATCGACAAAGGCCAGCGCGATGCCGCCGGCTCCCGCCTGAAAGGAGAAGCCTTGGCGCATGATTCCGCTGTCGCGCAGGAAGCGCGCCACCATCTCGGCGATTCGCAGGCGATCGGGACTGCGCGTGATCTGCGTCGTTCCACTGACGATCTTCTCCGGGTCGCCGATCGACGAAACCTCGACGACATAGTCGACATTGTTGCCTTGGATCTGCCAAGGCACGCACGGGAATGGAACCAGATTATCTGTGACGACGATGACGCGGTCGGCATAGATCGAGTCGGCCAGGGCGAAGCCCAGCGAACCGCAGGCCGAAGGTCCATGCGAGCCGTTCGCATTGCCGAAAAAATCAGCGCTGGGAGCGGCGATGACGGCGATGTCGATGTGGACCTCGCCGTCCTGAATCGCCTGCCACCGTCCGCCGTGCGAGCGCAACACGCCAAGTCCGCGCATGCGTCCGTGCGAGCAGAAGTCACCCAGCGGGCCGTTCATGCTGCCCTCAATGTGATGCACCGCGCCCGATTTCATCAGCTCGATCACCGGCTCATGGCAGGGAAATGAAGCGCTGGGGAACCACCTCAGGTCCTTCGCGCCCAGGCTTGCCGCGGTTTGTAGCGCGGTCAGCGCCACCTGATCGCCATTGCGGAGGTGATGATGGCTGCTGATGGTCATGCCGTCGCGCAATCCGCAAAGGCGCAACGCCGTCGCAAGGTCGGGCACGCGCTTGTCGCCATTGGCCGGATAATCGCTGTTGCTGCGGATCGGAGGCGCGGCCTTGTGCCCGCTGGGCGGATGACCCTCGATGCCTACGAAGGGTGTCTGTTCGCGGCCGTTCACAACCGTTGGAACGCGGCGGCCAACGGCATTGGTAATGAGATCGGCGGCGAGAGTTGTGCTCATCGCGCTCTCTCCCGTGCTGGCTGCCGCAGGCAAAAGGCCCATCCGTCGAGCACGATCGATCAACTTGAGCGCGCGCTGCACCACCGGAGGGTCGATCATCTTCGAGCCGACACTCACCACGCCGAGTCCGTGTGCCTGAGCTTCTTCAAACGCGTCTGCGATCTTCTGCGCCTTTTCAATCTCCGCCATCGAGGGCGCAAACGCTTTGTGAATCGTCTGGACTTGCAATGGATGAACGCAACCCATCCCTTCGAAGCCCATGGCACGCGAGGCCTCTCCCCAGCGCAGGAGGCCTTCGTCATCGGCCACGTCACCATAAACCGAATCGATCGCCTGAAGGCCCGCCGCATGGGCTGCATTCGCCAGTCTCATGCGTGCATAGAGCGACTCAGTGCCGATCGCGGTCTTCACCACGCCAAGGTCAGCCGTGTAATCCTCGAGGCCGATCGTGATCGCCGCGTTGCGAGGCGAGGCGTGGGCGATGGCAAACGCGTTCTCCACTCCGAAAGCGGACTCAACGATGGGCATCAGCCAAAGCGGGCGCGTCAAACCGAGGCGCTTCTGGATTCCGGTAATCACCGCATCGACCTCACGGATCTGCTCCGCGGTTTCAACCTTCGGGATCAGGACCAGGTCCGGGGATTGGGGAATGATTGCCTCGAGATCGGCCAGCCCCAGAGGCGATTGATTGATGCGCACCATGCGCTCGCAAGCGCCGAAATCCACCGCACGCAGCGCGTTGCGGACCAGCAGGCGTGCGGCGTCTTTCTCTGCGTGGTGAACCGAATCTTCCAGGTCGAGGATGATCGCGTCCGGCGCATGCAGTGCCGCATTGATGAAATACTTCGGCTCATTGCCCGGAAGGTAAAGCCGCGAACGCCGCAGACGATCACGAGCAGAAGGCGGAGGCAACGGCAGAGCATCCGGGAGAACCGCTGCCTTGGGAGTGATTCCTGCGCGGCGAACGGCTGCTTCCAGCCGAGCATCGATGACGAACGGCAGCGCGCCTTCATCGACGATGGAGACAAAGGCATCGGCCACGCCCATCGTATTCAGTGCCGTGCGCACTTGTGCCCGAATGTCATCGCCATAGTATGGCTCGACGCGCGAGCGCAACTCGATCTCAATGCCGCCGCCGCTGCGCTCCTCGAAGACCACGTGCAGGTCGGAGCGCACATCGCTCCCGGCGCGTCCCGCCTCGCCCCGACGCAGACTAGTTGCGGCCGCTGACGGCATAAGCCTCCACTGCAACTCCCAGCTTCTCCAGGATCGCGTCCGTCATCTCGGTCGTCGACGCTGCGCCCTGCGCAATCGCCTTCGCTCCGCCGGAAAGCCGCATCATGTCGTAGGTGCGAGACCTTGCCTTCTTCGACTACGCCAGCAATTGCCTTGCGTACACGGTCGGCCTTCACGGCCTCTCCCAGGTGATCGAGCATCATCGCCGCCGAGAGGATCATCGCGATCGGATTCACGATCGGCGGATCGAGCTCAGCATATTTCGGCGCCGAGCCGTGCGTGGGCTCGAAGACGGCAACCTCTTCGCCGATGTTACCCGAGGCAGCGAAGCCCAGTCCGCCAACCAGCCCGGCGAAAGCATCGCTGATCACGTCGCCAAACAGATTGCTGGCCACGATTACGCCATAATCTTCAGGGTTTTTAGTCAGCCACATGGTCTGCGCGTCGATGTTGGTGGACCAGAGCTGGACGCTGGGATATTGCCGCTGCACTTCTTTCGCTGTCTCTTCCATCATGCCCGAGGTTTCGCGCAGGACATTCGGCTTTTCGCAGATGGTCACGGATTTGTAGTCCGAACTTCACCGCGTGCCGGAAGGCTGCCTCGCAGATCCGCCGGGCTGCCGGGCGCGTGATGATACGAACCGAGATCGCCAACTCATCGCCAGGAATTTTATCGAATGGCTTGAACTTCGGGTGCAGATGTAGCGCCTCCATCACCTTCTCCGGCGGATTGGTCCACTCGACGCCGGCGTACAGGCCTTCGGTGTTCTGGCGGAAGACCACGACGTTGACGTGGGGCTCTTCGAAGCCGCCGTTGGGCGACTTGCGAATAAAGTTCAACGGGTTGCCGGGAAACGACAGGCACGGGCGCATGCAGACATCCAGGTTGAAGATCTGCCGCATCGACACGATGGGACTGAAGTACTGATGGCCTTTCCCTTTCAGCGCCGGGTCAAGTTCGGCCTCAGCTTCCTTCTTCGGCTTCGAGGTGATGGCGCCGAACAATCCGACCTTGTGCTTGCGCAGCAACTCGACGGTGCGCTCCGGCAGCGCATTGCCTTCCTTGCGCCAGCATTCCCACCCGATGTCGGCATGCACGTAGTCGGCTTCGAAACCGACGGCCTTGAGCACGCGTATCGCTTCCGGCAGAACCTGGTTGCCAATGCCATCTCCCGGCATGGTGACGATCGTACGTTTGGGCATAATGACAAACTCCTGAACCTTTGGCATTCACCACCGAGACACAGAGGCACGGAGAAACGGACTCTGCCACTCAAGATCAGAAAAATCTCAGTGTCTCTGTGCCTCTGTGGTTCATAAGACCGCAGCCGGCTCCAGCTTCGTCTTCAGCTTCTGCGCGACGAGGTCCTCGATTCCTCCGGCAACCACAAGCGACTGCGGCACCGAACCCAGCGCCGGGAACGAGAACGCCTCGCCGCCATAGAGAATCGTGCTGGTCGCGAAATCGACTTCGATTCCATCGCCCGAGAGAATCGTCTTTTCCTTCGCGGCAATCGCATTCTCAAACTGCTGTCGCAGATACACCACAAGCTCCGGCGCTTCAATGCACAAGAACCCGTTGTTGAAGGCGTTTCGCAGATATGTCTGCGAGAAGCTGCCTGCGATCACCAGCGGAATACCGGCGAACTTCAGCGCCGTGACCGCCTGCTCGCGGCTGGAGCCGGTGCCGAAGTTGAAGCCCCCCACGACAATGTCCCCCGGTTCAATGAGAGAGGCAAATTGCGGATCGTAATTCTCCATCACGACCCTGGCCATCATTTCCGGCGTCATGTCTTCGCGATAGGTGTAGTCCTTGCCGTAGATGCCGTCGGTGTTCAGGTTGTCCTGCGGCAGGAAGATCACGCGGCCGCGCAGGATGTCTGGAAAGCCGGGAAGAATCTCGACCGCTTCGGGTGCCGCGACGGGGCCAGCGAATTCTTCAAACTGCCTCTTGATCTCCTTGGCAGCCAGTGGAGACGGCCCGCATATGTAACCTGCGACCGCCGAGGCGGCAACGACTTCCGGACTGGCGAGGTAGCATTGGGCATCGCGCGATCCCATGCGGCCTTTGAAATTACGATTGGTCGCTGAAATCCCCACTTCGCCCGGTTCGAGCAAGCCGGTGCCCAGCCCGATACACGGCCCGCATCCCGGAGGAAGCGGCTCGGCTCCCGCGTCGAGCAGGGTGCGCCAATGGCCGAGTTTCACCGCCTCGTCTTCCACTTCCATGCTCGCCGCAGCCAGGTAGAACTTCACGCTCGGCGCAACCTTCTTCCCGCGGATGACAGCGCGCCGCGGCCGACAAATCTTCCAGCCGCGAGTTGACGCACGACACGAGGTACGCCTTCTGAATGGCAATCTTTTTCTGCTCAATCTCCGACAACGGCTGCATGACCTGCACCGTGTCGGGCCCTGAAACGTGCGGCGTGACCTCGTCGAGATTCAGCACGATACGTCCGGCATAAACCGCATCTTTGTCGGGTGCGGGCGGACTCGTGCGCCACTTCAGCAGCTTGATCTCCGAGATCCGCCGAATGTCATGTTTGCGCAGCACCAGGTTGCGGCCTTCGAGGTAGGCAATCGTGACCGCATCGACCGGGAACCAGCCAACCAGCGCGCCCCACTCGGTCGTCATGTTGGCGATGCTCAATCGCGCGTCCATGTGAGCGACGCCACGCCCGGCCCGCTGAACTCGACTGCCGCATTTAGTACCTCTTCGCGGTTATAGAGGCCGCACAGGGTGATGATCACGTCCTTGCCGGTAACCCCGGGCTGGAGCTTGCCGTTCAGTACAACTTGAATCGTCCGCGGAATCTGCCACCAGAACTCGCCCGTCGCCCAAATCGCGGCCGCATCCGTGCGCACCACGGGCGTGCCAATGCACCCAGAGCGCCGTACATGTTGGAGTGGGAATCCGAGGCGACGACGAAGCTGCCCGGAAGCACGTAGCCCTGCTCCACCATGATCTGGTGACCGATGCCCGTACCCGGAGGATAGAAGTCGATGCCCTGCTCGCGCGCAAACGCCTCCATGCTGCGATACTTCGCGAGGTTCGACTCCTCCATGTTCTGGATATCGTGATCGGCGGCGAATACCGGCTGCGCAGGATCATGCACCCTGCGTTGCGCCGATGGCCTTGAATTTCTTCATCACTGCCGAGGTATTGTCGTGCGTCATCACATGCGCAGGACGAATGGAAAGGAAGTCTCCCGGCGCGCAACGGACGCTTCGGGCCTTCGGCCATGTGGGCTTGCGCGATTTTTTCAACTACGGTTTGTGCCATTTCGATTGCCTCTCCGGCTGGCGCGGAACAGCCGCATCAACTCAGTCACGCTGGACTGTTTTTCCAGGGTCCATACCGCCTCGATCAGCGCGGCGCCGCGCTTTAGGCGAAAGAACCGGCTCCGCCAGCGCCTCGAACTTCTCTTCCACTTCCCGGTCGGTGAGCGGATTGCGCGGGTCGCCTTTGGGATAGTCAAGCTGCGTCATGAATTCGCTGCCGTCGGTTGTGCGAATACTCACGATCACCCGTTGCAGTGCGGGAAATATCTTCTCAATCTCGGCATCAGCGACCACCAGCACCTTCTTGAGCTGCTCGCGGATGCGAGGATGGTTGATCTTTTCCGGCGTGAACTGGACGGGCGTTACCTGCCGCTCGGCAATCGCGGCAGCAATCACATAGGGCAGCGAGTGGTCAGCGGTCTCTTTGGTATGCGGATCATACTTGCTGGGGTCGCTCAGAATATCGGCACCGCGCGCGGTGGTGCGGATATGAACCCGCGCGATGCGTTCCGGCTCCAGGTCGTTGTCTTTGACCAGTTGAAGCACCGCCGAGATCGGGGTGTGCGTCAATGCTTCGGTGGGAAACGCCTTCATCCCACATTGTGTGATACGCCAGGATTCGCCCAGCCCGTCGGTGAGGATATTCAGTTTCCACTCCGGTCCGAAGCAGTGGACGATTCCCTCTTTGCCATCGATCACGTGTTCGGGACCGGTATAGCCCTTCTCCGCCAGCAAGGCTGCCAACACGCCGCTCTGCGTGGCTAGCGGATCGACGGTGTTCTTCATCATCGTCAGCTTGCCGGCCGTCACCGCGCCAAAAGTCGCGCGTGCACTGGCGCTGATTCCGATGGCGTGCTGGATCTTCTGCCACTCCAGGTGGAGCATGCGCCCGGCAACAATGGGCGAAGCGAACGCCGTCAGCGTCGCGTGGTGCCAGCCGCGCTCGCGAATCCCCGGAAACGCCGCTTCGCACAGCCGCATCTCGAATTCGTGGCCCAAGCACCAGGCCGACAATCAGCTCGCGGCCATCACCTCCGGCACGTTCGCAGCAGGCGATCGCCGCAGGGAAAAATATCCGAAGGGATGGCATGGGTCTTGTTTCCAGTAGATGTCGTTGTAGTCCATGCAGCGGATCATCAGCGCATTGGCCAGCGCGGCTGAGACTGCATCGACATGCAGGCCAGTTCCGATGATGGTCGCATTTCCCGGGCCGGCAATCTCGTTCAGCACTTCGAGAGCGATCATCACGTCGGGTTGCTGATAGCCACCCAGCGCGCAGCCCAGGCTGTCGAGCAGGAAGCGCTTGGCTTGATACACCGCATCCGGCGAGAGATCTTCGAACCGCACGCCTGCGGCCCATTGCGCCATGGTGGCCGTGACGGTCTGTTGTGCTTTTACAGTGGGGACCGCAGTAAGAGTTGGCATCGAGGTCGTCTCCTTATTTGTAGAGATTCTTGAAGGGCTCGAACGCCATGAAGTCGGCGTGATGCACGATGTAGGCTTCGGTGGAACGCCTCACCAGGTTTCCCTCCGCGGCGTGCGCCGCGATAATGTGGCACACAGCGTCGGGGACACCGCTCTGCAAGGCAAGCGCGACTCCAGTGAAAGGATGACGCAGCATCTCGCCCCGTTTGCTCTGGCGGACGTCGCCGTCGGCTCGTTCGTACTCCAGCAGTTTGCCGACGTCGGCCAGAATCGCGCCTGCGATCACGACGTCCAGGTCGATGGGCAGTGCCTTTCCCATGAACTGCTTCATGCTCTCGGCGCTCTTGCGCGCGATATGCACCACGCAGCGCTTGTGTTCCATGAAGGTCGTCGGGCAATTGGGAACGAGAAGCGTGAAAGGGATCTGGTCCAGGTCGTCCGGGGTGAGTGGGCTAAGCTCGAACGCCCGTACCCAGGTTTTGATGACTTGCTCTCGCAGGCCAGGATCCGAGATCCATGCGATCTCCGGCCACAACTTCAAAACGTCTTTGCGCAACTTGATTCTCCAGTTCGCGTAGGCAGGAGCGCGCCGTGGCAGACAGGCGCAGCCCGACTGCTTCACCGCGAACATTTCAGGTTAAGCTGGACGGGAACCAGGGAGATATGACATGCGTCACAGGCAAATTGTGACGCATAGGGGCGTAAAAGGGCTGCTTCGCCATCAGCGCTGATCCGTGTATGTAGCCAGCTTCAATTTCGGCCAACATTTGCTCGATGTCGCTTACCGGGAACTGATGCCGCGTTGCAACCTGCAAAGTCTGAAGCTTCTTTTTGAGACTTCTCTCCGGCTCTTCGCAAGGAGCCGCGACCGGTGATTGGCGCATCCTTTCGTCAGTCACAAAGCAATCCTACTCCTTAACCGCAATCCCCAATGCCTTCATCTTGCGGTAGAGATGACTGCGCTCCAGGCCGAGCACCTCGGCAGTGCGGCTGACGTTGCCGTGGTTTTCATCCAGCTTTTTCAGGATGTAGTCGCGCTCGTATGCCGTTCGCGCCTCGTGCAGAGTGGAAAACTCGGCCCAGGGACGGCGGGCGCCGTCACGAAAGATCAAGGTTGGCAGATGCTTGCGCTCCAGCCGGGCGGTCGTCGGATTCATGATCACGATGCGTTCGATCACATTGCGCAACTCGCGAACATTGCCCGGCCACGAATAGCGCAGCAGCGCATCCACCGCGTCGTCGGTGATCTCTTTCGGATGACGCTGGTAGGTGTGGGAGAACTCTTTCAGGAAGAAGCGCGCCAGCACGGGGATATCTTCTTTCCGCTCGCGTAGCGGCGGCACGTAAAACGGGATCACATTCAAGCGGTAAAACAGGTCCTCGCGAAAATTTCCTTTCGAGATTTCGTCTTCCAGGTCCTTGTTCGTCGCCGCGATCACGCGCACATCCACCGTGACTGACTCGTCTTCACCGAGTGGCGCAAACCGCCCTTCGTCGAGCGTTCGCAGCACCTTCGACTGGGTCTTCAAACTCATGTCACCGACTTCGTCCAGGAAAAGTGTCCCTCCATCGGCCTTGCGGAACCTCCCTTCCTTCGCCGCTGCCGCACCGGCGAATGCCCCCTTGCGGTGACCAAAGAGCTCGCTTTCAATCAGGTCTTCCGGGATAGCCGCGCAATTGACCTCAACGAACATCGAATCCTTGCGCAGGCTCTGCGCATGGATAGCGCGCGCCACCAGTTCTTTGCCGGTCCCCGACTCGCCGTAGATCAGGACTCTTCCGTTGGTGGGAGCCATCAACCCGATCTGCTGCCGCAACGCTTTGAGGGGCACACTATCGCCGACGAGCACACTGCGTGACTGGAACTGCCGCTTGAACTCAAAGTTCTCGCTGCGCAGCCGTTTAGCTTCCAGGGCATTCTTCAGCACAATCAGGGTTCGCTCGGCGGAGAGCGGTTTCTCCAGGAAGTCAAACGCTCCGAGCTTGGTCGCCCGCACCGCGGCATCGATGCTGCCGTGCCCGGAAATCATGATGACTTCCGGCGGATTGCTGGCTCCCATGATGTCTTCGAGCACTTCGAGCCCATCTCTGTCGGGAAGCCAAATGTCGAGCAACACAACGTCAACCGGCTTGCGCCGGAGGGTTGCAAGGCAGTCCTCTCCGCCGGCCGATAGCAGCGTTTGATAGCCTTCGTCCTCCAGCACGCCCTGAAGGGCGCTGCGGATATCGGCCTCATCATCCACGATCAGTATGGTTTGCATTCGATTGCGGCGCCGCGCCAGCCATCTCCTGTAGCACTGGCAACTCTACCGTAAAGCGGGCGCCCACGGGACGATTTTCCTCCACCCGGATGGAGCCACGATGGTCTTCAATGATGCGGCTGACAATGGCCAGCCCCAGTCCGGTTCCGCGCTTCTTGGTGGAGAAATAAGGCAGGAAGAGCTTCTCCTTCAATTCCGGCGTGACACCATGTCCGGTGTCGGCAATCACAATCTCGACTACGTCGCGCTCTCCGGCGATGCTGGTGGAGATCTGGATTTCTTTCACCAGTGAGTCCTGCATCGCCTCCGCAGCGTTGTCCACCAGATTGGCAATCGCCCGCTTCATTGCCGCCGCATCGGCCAGCACACGCGGCAGGTCTTCGGCCAGGTACTTGCGTACGTGAATACCATCGAGCCGGCCGTTGAACATGCCAAGTGCGCTCTCGATGACGCCGTTGATATCGGTCGGTTCCGGGCGCGACGTCGGAAAACGCGCCAGCAGCGAAAACTCGTCCACCAGCGTTCGCACTGTCTCAACTGAGGAGCCGATTGTCTCCGCGCAATTGCCGATGACGCGGAGCGACGCAGCATCCGGAGGCGTTCCCCGCTCGAGATGGCGCCGGATGCGCTCTGCCGACAGGGCGATCGGCGTGAGCGGATTCTTGATCTCATGCGCAACGCGCCGCGCCACCTCGCGCCACGCCGCCTGCTTCTGAGCGCGCAACACGTCGGAGAGGTCCTCAAACACCATGACGTAACCCATGCGCGGCGTCATCGGGTCCGAAGAGCGCAACGGAGGATCGAGCGTGGCTGCAGTGACCGCCACATTCATCTTGGCGTGGGCGGTTGCAATCTCCATCTGGCTGGTTGTCGAACCCATGCGATCTGCGCGGCGCAGCATGTGCTCCAGCTCGGCGGCTACATCCTCCGGGAACAGCTCGTGCAAAGACTCGCCCGGGAGACTCTCCTCGTCCTGGCGGAGCAGGCGCCGCATGGTGCCGTTCATCCGCGTAATCAATCGCGACGAATCGAGCGACAACACGCCGCTGGGAATGCTCTCCAGGATGGTCTCAATGTGCCGGTTGCGATGCTCGAGCTCCCCATTCGCTTCGGCCAGTTCGCGACGCGAGGCTTCAATCTTGCCGCGGCTGGATTCCAGATCTTCGGCCATTTGGTTGAACGACTGCACCAGTTGACCGATCTCGCTGTCGGCGGCGACGTCGACGCGAACATCCAACCTGCCGCGGGAGATTTCATGCGTTGCCTCGGCCAGCGCAACCAGAGGCCGGGTCACCATCCGCGACATGAAAAGCGCCAAACACATCGACGCAACCAGCACGCCGACGGTCAGAAACAACAGATATCCGAGGTAAACTCGCCGCAGCCGACGCCGCTGCTTGCGCAGGTTGTCGTACTGCTGCTGACTCTTCTCGATGTCGCGTAGCATCGCCGAATAGTTCGCGGGAAGGGGCATCGCCACCAGGATCTTGCCGCTGGGTGCAACTCTTGCCTGACCCAGAACATAGAGCATCCCATCGACCTCGAAGGTCCGGGCCTGCCCCTGTGCAGAGTCAATGGGCAACCGGTCACGCACTAATGGCCATGGATCGGGCGAGTGGAAACTGGCCTCAGCGCGGTCGTCCTCGACAGCGAAAGCGAACCCGCCCTGAAGGGTGATCTCGCTCTGGCGAAACTCATCCATGACGAAGCTGAAATTACCCGTCTGGAACGACTTCTGCGCGCTGGGAGTTGCGGCTAGCCTCTCTGCCTCGGCGCGGGCATTGGCAGCCGCATAGTCGGTTAACAGGGCGGCGATGGTGCTGGTGCGGTACTGCACATCTTCCACGGGACGGGAAAACCATCGCTCGATTGAGCGATTCATCAGCCCGTACGAAAACATGAAGAGGAAGATCACCGGCCCAAGCGAAAGCAGCAGCGCACCCAGTACCATGCGGCTGCGGAACTTCGACCCCAGCACTCCAGTCTCGCGCTCAGCGTAGAGCCGCAACAGCGTCCGGATCAGGACAAAGACCAGGACGATGAACAGCAGGAAGATGAGCGCCGAAAGCGCTGCGAAAATCAATGTCTCCTGACTCGTGTCGGGATCGAGCAGGGTGAGTTTAAATGTGGCTTGCGCAAAGATGACGGCGAACAGGAAGAAGGTCGCGATGCAAAGCACAATGACCGCTGGGGTGCGGTTTTTCTTCGGACGATTCGAGGGCGTCGTTGAGGGCATGGATCCGTCTGTCCTCCGGAATCTAACACTCCGGATATCGCAAAGCTTCCAGCGGCGGGGACAGCGGGGCAGCACTAATTATAGCCGTAACCCGCCAGAATTCTACTCCGCCTTCGATCTTGCCGGGCGCCTGATTCCCGGATCTGCGCCCCGCAAGCGCGCACGCTGCCTGGCAGATAACAATTCTGTTAAAGGACACCTGTCGCACTCCGGCCACTGCTTGTGGCAGTAGTGCTTACCCACCTGCACCAGCAGGCCGTGCATTTCGTTGTAGACCTGTGCCTGCCCTGATTGTTGCGCCGTGCTCATGGCGGAAGGAGCATGTATTTTCGGACGCGAGCCGACATCGAGGCCGAGGGTCTGTAAGGAAGGAATTTCTTCCTTCGCCAGCGCCCGTTCCACCAGCAGTCGAATGTCGTCGTACTTCGCCGACGCATTCACCACTTCGTGGCGCTCGAGAATGCGCCGCGTGTAGGCATCCACCACGAAAACAGGATGCATTCCGCCATAAAGCAGGATGGAGTCGGCGGTCTCCCTGCCGATACCCTTCTGCCCCAGCAACATCGAACGCAACTCTTCGCCAGGCCTCGCAAACATCTCGTCCAGCGATCCGCCGTACACCGCGTCCACGAAGGCCACGAATTCCTTCAGCCGCTGCGCCTTCTGCCGGAAATAGCCGGACGATCTCACTAGAGGTTCCAGTTCCGCGACGGAAATGTTCCGAATTTCTTCGATGCTAAGCACGCCGGCCTGGCGCAAGCCGGCCATGGCCCGCTCCACATTCGTCCAGGAGGTGTTCTGGGTCAGGATGGCGCCGACGATGACCTCAAAAGGAGTCTCCGCCGGCCACCAGTGCTGCGGACCCCACGCCTGCGCGAGTTTTCGGTAGATCTGGCGGATCCGCTCACCTGCTTCAGGAAGAAGGGTGCGACGGCCCTTCTTGGCTTTCTGAGGCTTGGCTTTCACTGCTGCGCGGACTTGCCTTTCAGTTGCTGCTTCCAGCCCAGAACACGCGCCTTGGCGGCTTCGGCTTCCGCCTCCGGAACCATCCCTTTCCGCTGATAGAGGATAGACAAGCTGGTGTGCGCCAGCACGTCATCGGGATCCAGTTCCGCAATCCGGCTGGCTACGGTGATCGCCCTGTCGTACTGCTCCGTGTCCTGAAGGACGCGCGCCAGACCGTGCATCGCGTCCAGAAACGAACCGTCCTCGGCAATGGCGGCTTCGTATTCGGCGATGGCCTCGCTCGTGCCGCCCTTCGGCGTAGTGATCGAGCGCGCTGTAATAGTGGTCCTCCGCAGCTCTTCGCGCCTGCTCGTTGGGCATAGCCGAAGGTTAGCACGTTGCTCCCCGAGGAAGGGCTGCGGCTATACTGCCTTCAATGCGCTACATCCTGCGTTTTCTGTGGAATGCCACCCGCGGCCATCATCTGGCGCCATGGCGCAGCCCGTATCTCCGCTGGCGCATCGAGACCTACAGCGGCGTGAAGATGCAGAGCATCGGGTTTCCCGAGTTCTGCGGCTTCCTGTGGCACGACCGGGAAGAACTGCTGCGCTTCCTGAAGTGGACAGGCCGCATGGAACGGTACGCGCGCGTCAAGCCCAAGAACCTGTAGGGATATCCGTCCCGACCGGGAGACGCGAGGCTGACCGCAGGTTTGACACGGCGAGCTTGATTGTTATTTCTTACGAGCAATGTCATGAAAACTCTTTCAAGTTTGCACCCTTCAGAATCATAGGTTTAGCCAACAAGTTACACTTAAATAACACATAACAAAGAATTTATTCGGTAGCCTCCTCACAAGGACCAAGTTCGCTCCGTGCCTCCAGACAGTTTAGGGTACTTGCCAGTGCGGAACACGCTAAAAGCGGACCGCAAACGACACGAAAGTAACCTGAACTACCTCGGAACTCGCTCCCGTTCGGCCCAGATTCAGCGGGGAAGCATTTGCCTCCTCCGGCCCTACCTGTTACTTTCATCGTTTCTCGCAAAAGACCATGAAGACTTCTGCCCGACTTCTCTGTACCTTCGTACTGTTTTGCACGCCACTCTTGGCACAATCACCCGCAAATAATCCAGTCGATGCGCTTCGCCAGCCGGCCTGGAGCAAAGGCATCTTCCTCGGCGGCAGCACTTCGTTCGCGAACACGCCCAGTGCGCAGACGTTTCTCGTCGGCGCACGCCTGGGCCGGGTGCTGACCCACGAGCACGGCAGCAACTTCCTGCGCGGCTCCTTCGAGATGGATCTCGACGTCATTCCCCTCAACGAGTTCTGGTACAACGGAAATGCTCAGTACGCGGCGGCGATCAATCCCTTCATCGCCAAGTGGAACTTCACCAAGGGCTCCACAATTGCGCCGTGGATAGCTGCGGTCGGCGGAATCGTGTTCAGCACCAGCAATCTGCCTCCAGGAGACACTTCGACCGTCAACTTCACCAGTGGCCTCGAACTGGGATCGCATTTCTTCCGTGCCGATCGTCAGGCTGTCGACCTCGCGGTGAAGATCTATCACTTGTCGAACGCCTCCATCGGGAACAAGAATCCCGGCATCAATGGGGCGGTGCAAGTCACGCTGGGATATACCTGGTTCTGAATACTCGTTCTTAGGCTTCTATAGAACCCAGGCAAGTCTGGCGCATCTAAGTCGCAGCACCGCCGAACTGCGTCGGTCGATGAAAACGCTCTTACGCTTCGTCATTCTCGCTGCCCTTCCCCTCTGGGCTTTTGCACAAGATGCGCCGCCCACAGCGTTGGGTTTGCTACGCGATCCCTCGTGGAGTTATGGCTTTCAGGTCTACGGTGGCACCGCGACGATGGCTACTCCCCACATCCCGAACGAGCCGGGCCGCTACCCCAGCAGCTTTGGCGCGGAGCTGCATATCGGCCGGGTCCTCACCGGAGAGCATGGCGAAGGCTGGCGGCGCGGCACATTCGAGTGGGATTTCAACGTCGTTCCTGTGGTGCTGTATTTCGTCAACGGCCGGCAATACTACATGGGCGGAGTTGAAGCGCTCACTCCTCGCTGGAACTTCACGCGGATCAGTCGGCGGATGGTGCCTTTCCTGGGCTTCGACGGCGGAATGCTCATCGGGCCCGACAAGTTTCCTCCCGGAGATACGGCGAGGGCCAACTTCACCGCTGCGCTTGAGCTAGGCGCGCACATCTTCTCCAAACGCAGGCAATCCTTCGACACATCCATTCGCCTGTTTCATCTGTCGAATGCCGAGACCGGACGCTACAATCCCGGCGTACCGCTGTCGATCCAGCTCATGCTGGGATACACCTGGTTTTAGCTAGCTCCAGCCACGACTCCCGCTGTCGACGCTCGCGACAATAGTTACAGCCATGTGAACGAGTCCATTCGGGAACGGCTGCCTGATAATTTGGGCTTTTCGATACTTTCTTTCGGGGTCCGGTAGCATAATTTCTTCTTCCTGTTCCGCTGAGACAAACCTAAACTTCCAAATTCCTCGGCGTACGTCCCCGAGGCCCAGTCCCAACCACCGGCAAGGAGGAGATCGTGAAGCTCATGAAGCTGAGACGGTTCAGAAAGATCGCAATCGATAAGAACGCAAGCTTGTTAACGCTGACCGTAGCGCTGGCAATGGTACTCGGGTTGATGTTTGTCTCCACTCCGGTAGCCCACGCCCAAACCTTCAGCGTGATTCACACGTTCACTGGCAGCGGAGGAGATGGCGCCATACCATACGCTGGGGTGACCGTCAGGGCAGGCACTCTCTTTGGGACAACAGAGCAAGGCGGCATTGGCGGCGTTAGTGGTCCGGGGACCGTATACCAGATGACGCACACGCCAAACGGGTGGAATTACACGCCGATCTTTCTCTTTCCGGCCAATAAGTCTGGTGGGGCCAATCCGAGCGCGAGAGTCGTGTTCGGCCCGGACGGCCACCTGTACGGGACGACGAGCAACGGAGGTGCTTCCAAAGGCGGCGTCGTCTTCAACCTCACACCGCCCTTATCGATTTGCAAAACAGCGTACTGCTCGTGGAAGGAGAACGTACTCCATACCTTCGGAGGCTCTGACGGAGTTAACCCTGGATACGGAGACTTGATCTGGGACCAGTGGAATGATCAGGGCAACATCTATGGCACCACGGTCAATGGAGGCGTCTACGGTGTTGGTATCGTCTATGAGCTAACAAAATCCGGGAGCAATTGGACAGAGACGATACCTTTCAGTTTCGATCCCTACTCGTATTGCCCCGCAGCCCTGCCATGGGCTGGAGTTACGCACGTAAGTGCCGGTTTTTTTGGCACGTCGACTAACGGTAACTTTAATGGCGCTCTTTGGGAACTTGGGGGGAGCGGGTTGACTTGCCCTGTGCGGTTCGATGGCAACGGTCCAGCCGGAGAACTCGCATATGCAGGTTTGACAGCGGATGCTTCGGAGAATCTTTACGGCGCCGCCAGCGATTTAGGCGTGAGCGGCGGTGGGACCGTGTTTGAACTAACATCTCCCGACTACACACTCAACTTCACATACAGTTTTTCCGGAATGCCCGGCCAGCAGTGTGGCCCCTTCGCAAATATCACTCTCGATGCCGCCGGCAATATCTACGGCACCACCCGCTGCGACGGTGCAAATAACCTCGGTAATGTTTTCAAGCTGACGAAAGTAGGAAACACTTGGGTCTACACCTCGCTGCACGACTTCACTGGCGTTGCTGACGGGGCTTATCCGATCAGCAACGTGACCATCGACAGCGACGGCACACTCTATGGCACCACCTCGCAAGGTGGCACCTACGGCGACGGGGTGGTGTGGATGATCAAGCCGTAGCGGACTTTGCTCTAGATTGAATTTCGGAGCGAGGAAGAGACGATGAACATCAAGAATACCTTGTATCTTAGCCTGATTATTCTGGCCTTATCGTTTGCCACCGTGCCGCTTGCTACCGCACAAATCCCTTGCGGCCCGACCGTAAACCCGCCTGCAACCCTCTTCGTCAATTGGCCGCAGTATCATTTCGACACTGCACTCACCGGTTGTAACCCGTACGAATCCATTCTGAGCCCCGCCAACGTCGGAAAGCTCACCTTGGATTGGCAGTTCCCGTCCGGGACGGGAGCACCTGTGGTGGCGAACGGGGCAGTTATCACCGGGGGCGGTGGCGATACGTTATATGGCTTGAACGCCAACACAGGCGCAACTCTCTGGTCGTACCAGGCGGACATTGGCGGCACTTGGGGGGAAGCCGCAGCGGCCGCCAACGGGGTTGTATACCTCGGCTTCAACGACGGTCAACATGGGATGGAGGGTGGCATCTACGCTTTCAAAGCTCAAACGGGGTTTCCTCTTTGGAGATATCCCTTCGGTGTTGCAGTTTCGCCGACGGTAGCGAACGGTCTGGTGTACTTCGGCATAGACAATGCGGTTTACGCCCTCGATGCCGCCACAGGAGAAGAGAAATGGCTTGCCGTGGTGGGAAACGTCCTCACCGGACCGCCTGCCGTGGCTAACGGTCGCCTTTATATCGGCTCTTACTGGGACGATACGATCTACGCTCTGGATGCCGTCACTGGAGCCACCCTCTGGAGTTATCCGACCGCAGGACCCATTGAGGGTACTGCGACAGTAGCTGCCGGAGTTGTCTATATCGGGTCTGAGGATAAAAACCTCTACGCCCTGGACGCCGCGACGGGTGCCTTTCGCTGGGCATATCTCACCGGAGGTGCAGTGGGATCGCCGACGATCGCGAATGGCGTGGTGTACTTCGGGTCTGGGGATTTTAACCTCTACGCGGTAAATGCAAGCACGGGTGCCTTGATCTGGAAGTATCAGATCGGAGATGTGCCATCTCTGGCTGTGGCCAATGGCGTTCTGTATGCGGCCAATAGTGAGAATTTGTGGGCTTTCAACGCGAAGACAGGGACGCTCTTACGCTTCTACGATGCTTACCTGCAGCAAACATCACCGGCCGTTGCGAATGGCAAGGTATACGTTGGCACCAACAACGGCCTCTTGGTGCTTCATCTGCCAGGACAATGAGCGCGAAACCTCGCATGACAAGGAATGGCAGTTCGGCGAATGCGTCGTCCAAGACAGATCAGCCACCTCATTAGTGGCCTGCATCTCCCGGGTGCAGGCCCGGCCGCTTCAGCAGCGTCATCGAGACATACGCGCCGATCCAGGAGCCCATCGCCGCAAAGCAGACGTAGACCCAGTTCCGCGTATAGCTGATCACCGCGAAGGCCGAGAGCAGGTACCAGATGCTGCTCCAGGTTGCGGCCGGCACCCGCCGGCGCGACGAAACCGCGGCGTTGAACATCACATAGACAGCATCGGTAGCGGCGGTGGAAGCTGCTACGCCAAGGGCTAACCAGGGATCGATGTGGGGCACGGAAAAACCTCGCGCGAACAATGCATGGAATTAGACAAAGGAGGCCAGTTTAGCGCCGGCTGTTCCTGTGAGGACGAAATTCTTGGCGCTGCTCGCCGGTTTTCGATTGCGGCTCCGCAGCCGATATAATCGAAAGTTTGCAGTCAGTTCCTGGGTCCAGCTATCAAATCTCCGGAAGGAAATTATGCCGACAGACGTTGTCATGCCCCAGATGGGCGAATCGATTTTTGAAGGAACCATCACCAAGTGGCTGAAGCAGCCCGGCGAGAAGGTCCAGCGCGATGAGCCGCTGTTTGAGATTTCCACCGACAAAGTCGACGCCGAGATTCCTGCCCCCGCGTCCGGCACGTTGCAGGAAATCAAGGTTCAGGCCGGCAATACAGTGCAGGTGAACACCATCGTGGGCGTCATCGGCGACGGTGATGGCGCCAGCGCACCCCCTGCTCCTCCGACTCCGGCTCCCACGCAGCAGGCCGCGCCCCCGGCAGCCCCAGCCGCGCCCCCGGCTGAAGCCACGAAGGCAATTCCGGCTGACCTGGCGGAAGACGAGAAGGAAGGCATCGAGCGGCAGGACCAGGGCGCCGTGACCGAAACCGGCGAGCCGGCGCGCGTTCGCTCCAGCCCGCTGGTGCGCAAGATCGCCAAGGAGAACAACATCAACCTGGCGCAGGTGCCGGGCACCGGGCTCGGCGGCCGCATTACCAAGGAGGACATCGAGGCCTTCGTTGCCAAGTATGGCAAGGGCGGTACAGCACCCGCCGCGCAACCTGCCGTCGCAGCGCAGGCGGCACAACCCGCAGCTCCGGCTCCGGCCTACGCCCCGCCGGCAACTCCCGCGCCCGTCCCCGCTCCTGTCGGGCCAATACAGCCCGTTGGCGGCGTTACGCCGGGCGAGATCGTGCCCATGTCGGTCATGCGCAGGAAGATTGCCGAGCACATGATCATGTCCAAGCGCACCAGCGCGCATGTGCATGGCGTCTTCGAGGTCGACGTCACCCGCGTCGTGAAGATCCGCGAGAGACGGCGCCACGAGTTCGAGAAGGCGACCGGGCTGAAGCTGACCTTTACGCCCTTCTTCGCGCGCGCCGCAGTGCACGGCATCCGCAAGTGGCCGATCATCAACTCTTCGGTTGAAGGCGAGAACATTCACTATCACGCCTCCATCAATCTCGGCATCGCTGTGGCGCTGGACTGGGGATTGATCGTGCCGGTGGTGAAGGGCGCCGAAGAGCGCAGCTTTGTCGGCTTGCAGAAGGCAATTAGCGATCTGGGTGAGCGCGCTCGTACCAAGAAGCTGAAGCCGGAGGAGGTGCAGGGCGGCACGTTCACCATCACCAATCCAGGCATCTTCGGTGCGGAATTCGGCATGCCCATCATCAATCAGCCGCAGGTGGCCATCATGGGCGTGGGCGGTATCAAGAAGAAGCCGGTGGTTGTGACCGATGCCGACGGCGCCGACTCGATCGCCATCCGTTCCATGATGCACCTCAGCATCGGCTACGATCACCGCATCATCGACGGGGCCGTGGCCGATCAGTTCATGGCTGAGGTGAAGAAGTATCTGGAGAACTGGAACGAAGAGATTCTGTAGGAAGCTGTCAGGCGTCGGTTGTGAGAACCGGGTTTCGTTAGCTCGCGCCCCGGGGCACGCGCCATTGTTCGGCAACTGACCAAGCATACTGCTGCGCTCCATGCTGGGCTGTCATCGCGCGCCCCTTGGGATCTGTGCCCTTCGTGGTCAGCTTATGTTTTTATCGACAACCGACGCTTGACGACCGACAACTTCTTGCCGCCCTGTAGAATCACTTTAGCAACCATGAATGCCTTCTCCGATCTGCCGGGCGAGGGTCCCGAGGCCACAAACACCGGCCCCGTACTGGTGATGCCGCCGCCTGCGCGTCCGTCGCGGTTTCAACTGTGGATGAACCGCATCTGGCTGGTAGTTTTCGTACTCTTCTGTCTGGAGGTAGGCATCGTATTGATGGTGGGGCCCTGGACGCGCGCCTGGACCGAAAACTCTCTTAGCACCAGCTATCGGGCACTTCACGAATTTCTTATGAATGGGTTCGTTCGGGGCGGCGTCAGCGGTATCGGAGTAGTAGATTTCTGGATAGGCATAGCACGCGCCATTACATATCGAGAAACGGCTGCGTAGTCGGTAGCCGCGGCACGTCGCCGGCAACACCGGATCGCAACGCCCACGAATTTCAGCATGACAGAAAAAGATCAGGAATCTTCCCGCAAGAGCCAGCGTGCCCCGCTGGCCTACGAAAACAAGAAGTTTCTGGACAGCCCGGATGGGCGCATTCTGCGCATCCTGTCGGAGTATCAGGAACCGCTTTCGCGCTTCCGGCGCGAGCGCATTCAGGACACCATCGTCTTCTTCGGCTCGGCGCGATTTCACTCCCTTTCGGACGCCGAGCAAGAGGTCGTCCTGCTAGAGCGCTCCCACTCGACGAAACCCGCCCCGGAAGAGGAGCAGGAGCGGGCACGTCGCGCCAAGGTCGACGTGAAGATGGCCAGCTACTATGAAGACGCGCGCCAACTGGCTTTCCTGATTACCGAATGGGCGAAAACGCTTGGCCAGTCGCGGCATCGCTTTGTTGTCTGCACCGGGGGCGGCCCCGGGATCATGGAGGCCGCCAATCGCGGCGCCTTTGAAGCCGGCGGCAAGTCGATCGGCATGAACATTAACCTGCCTTTCGAGCAGACTCCCAACCGGTACATCACGCCCGAGCTCAACTTTGAGTTCCACTACTTCTTCATGCGCAAGCTGTGGTTCGCCTACCTGGCCAAGGCGCTGGTAGTCTTCCCCGGCGGATTCGGCACCTTCGACGAGCTGTTCGAGCTGCTGACCTTGGCGCAGACCGACAAGCTGGCCAAGCGCATGTGCGTGATCGTATACGGCAAGGAGTACTGGGACCGGGTAGTCAACTTCCAGGCGCTGGTCGATGCCGGGACCATTTCTCCGGGTGATCTCGACCTTTTCCACTTTGTGGACTCGCCGCAGGAGGCGTTCGAGCAGTTGCGCATCCATCTCGAACTGCATCACCTTGAGCAGCACAACCACCGCGACAAGGAACCGGAGATCGCCAAAACCCTGCCGTGAATGCCACAGCGCGTCGCTGATTGCAGAAGAACTTCTGGATGCTGCAAACGTCCCGCTGATGATCGCCATCGTACCTACCGTGGGACTAAACAACAGACGGCAACGCCAAGGTTCCACACCGGAGACATTCGATGAGGGGCCAATTCGCGAGGGATAGAAGCGACCGAAGGGTAGCACGGCGACGTGCCGCAGGCACGGTAGTACTTCGGCAAGCTGGGGAAAAACCTGAGTCACCTCAGGAACGACGGTGGATGGTTCGAAGTTTCGCACCGTGAGCAGCGCGCAACGGACTCGGAGATCTTGATACTCATAACCCGGCACTCCCGAGTCTGTTACGAAACTTCGCGTGAAGACTGTGGCAATCGCATGCACGCCATGATTCTTTGCGATTCCCGCCATGTACGCCCACAGTTGCGGCTGGAGCTCTTCGCTGATGAGTTTCATTCGGTTTGCAGTACTGAAAACAACGTGGACGTGAATACTGACGTATGACATTCTGTGCCGTCCCTTCGGGACTCGGTTCGCAAAATGCCATCCTACCCGGCACTGCCGTGCCGGGCTACAGATTGTTACGCCCTTCGGACTGGAGTGTTGCGGAGTGGGCTATGAACCAAGCTCAAAGACCGGGACAATCTGTAGCCCAAGACCCTTCGGATGCGCCTAAGGCAGGCTCGTCCTGGGTGACGCCCTACTCGGAGCTAGAGTCCCTTCAGGTGCGGCACAATGCTTTCGCATGTTTTCTCATGTCTCGGGCAGACCCCCGCGCGCCTTGACACTGTGGTTGCAGCACTTTATCCTTGTATTTTGTACTAATTGCGTGTTCCCGCCCGTCTGTACCTGCCAGAGTTTCCCGTCAGGAGCTTGGCCTGCCAGACCCGGCTCTGTCCGGAGGTCTTGGATCGTGCGGGATGTTTGTGCTTGCGAGAAAGACTGAAGACGCCTCATAGTGAGGCTGGCCAGGTGGTGACATGCTGATTCGGGTGCGAGAACTGGAGCTCCGCAAGCTGGAGTTCAACGAGGATCTTCCTCCCGAAGCGGTAGAGTTTGGACCTGACCTGCGCCAGATCGGCCCTCTGCATGCCGAGGGCCGGGCGGAGCTGGTGGTTGAGCACCGCGGGCACCGCCAGAACGTCGAAGATATTCGGGTGGTAGGCCGCCTGGCAGTTCAGCTGGAGGCTCTCTGCGCCCGCTGTCTGGATCCGGTCGTTCACGCCGTGGATTGGGATTTCGACCTGCTCTATCGTCCGCAGGGCGTAGACCGGCGAGGCGACGAGGTTTCGATCAGCCAGGCCGAGACGGAAATCGGCTATTATCAGGGCGAAGGTCTTCTCCTGGAAGACGTGCTACGCGAGCAGGTGCTGCTGGCGACGCCGGTCAAGACGGTATGCCGCGAAGAGTGCAAGGGCCTGTGCCCAACCTGCGGGAGCAACCTGAACCAGGAAACATGCAATTGTGAACAGCGCGCCGGCGATCCTCGCTGGGAAGCGCTGGCCGAGATTAAAAAGAAGCTGCAAAGCTGAAAGTAGTCCGCGCGGCGAACGCCGCCGGACCGAAATATGAGAGGTTTCAATGCCGAATCCCAAACGGCGCCACTCGAAGGCGCGTACATCCAAGCGTCGGGCCCACGATCATCTGACCGCCCAGTCGCTTTCCGAATGCCCCAACTGCCATGAGCGCAAGCTGCCGCATCGGGCATGTCCCAAGTGCGGCTACTATAAGGGCCGTGAGGTCATTGAAGTTGAAGAGAGCGCCAGCTAACCGGCTGACGTCTAACGTGGACCCTCATCTCCAGCTTGCGGTCATCGCTGGTGGCGATCATTCTGCTTCTGCACGGGCGGCTGACAACTAAAGATGCCAACTACGATTGCCCTTGACGCGATGGGGGCCGATCGGGCTCCCAAGCCCGAAGTCGAGGGAGCGATCCTCGCCGCACGCCATTACGGCGTGCAAGTTCTGTTGGTCGGACAAGAAAGCGTTGTCCGCACCGAGCTCGACCTCCATCCCGTGTGGCGGCGCTTGCCGATTGAGATCGTTCATGCCAGCGAAGTCATCGGCATGCACGAGAAGGCCGCGCAGGCGGTGCGCTCCAAGCGCGACTCTTCGATGCGCGTCGGCCTGCGGCTGGTACGCGATGGCAAGGCCGACGGATTCGTCAGCGCCGGCAATACCGGCGCGGCCATGGCTACCGCCAAAATGGTTCTGGGCGCGCTGCCCGGCGTTGATCGCCCTGCGCTGGCCACGGCTTTTCCCACGATACTGGGCACTGCAACCATCCTCATCGACGTGGGCGCGAATGTCGATTCCAAGGCACAAAATCTGCAACAGTTCGCCATCATGGGCGAGGTTTATTTCCGCACCATCTTCGCCGGCCGCTTCCCTACCGCAGAGCACCCGCGCGTCGGCTTGCTTTCCATTGGGGAAGAGGAGAGCAAAGGCAACGACCTGACGCGTGAAGCCTACAAGCTCATCAAAGACTTGCCGCTGAACTTCGTCGGCAACGTTGAGGGGCGCGATCTGTTTAACGGTGAGGCCGACGTGCTGGTCTGCGACGGCTTTGTCGGCAATGTTGCGTTGAAGATCTCAGAAGGCCTGGCTGATGCCGTCCGGTTCCTGCTGAAGCAGTCACTTCAGGCAACGATCACACGGCAGGTCGGGTTCCTGCTGTCCCGCCAGGCATTTGTCGATTTCAAAAAGCGGCTTGACTACTCCGAATATGGCGGCGCGCCGCTGCTGGGCATCAAGGGCGTCTGCATCATCAGCCACGGCTCCTCGAACGCAAACGCAATCAAGAATGCCGCGCGCGTGGCATCCGAGTTTGCCAACAGCAAACTGAACCGCGTGATTGAGGAGCGGATCGCCGAGACCAGCCGGCAAGTCGCGCACGATAACGGCAAGCATCTTCCCGATGGGCCTGAGTCGTTGACACGTGAAGTAGTGTAGTCCGATACACACGATGACTTCTCACTCTTCTCCTATTGCATTCCTTTTTCCTGGCCAAGGTTCCCAGTATGTGGGCATGGGACGCGAGTTGGCCGCTCTTTTTCCCGTCGCAAGGGAGACCTTCGACGAGGCAGACGCGGCGCTGGGCTACAAGCTATCCACGCTTTGCTTCGAGGGGCCGGAAGATCAGCTCAAGCTGACCGAGATCACACAGCCCGCCATCCTGACCGCGTCTGTCGCAGCCTGGCGCGTGCTGCAGTCGCAGGGGATCACTCCAACGTATGTAGCCGGCCATAGCTTGGGAGAATATTCGGCACATGTGGCGGCCGGGACTTTGTCGTTTGCCCGCGCCGTGCGCACGGTCCGCAATCGCGGCAAGTACATGCAGGAGGCTGTACCGGTCGGCGTGGGGGCCATGGCTGCGATCCTCGGCATGGAAATCGACCACATTCGCCAGATTTGCGAGGAAGCGGCCGACGGCGAGGTCTGCCAGCCGGCGAATCTCAACTCGCCCGAGCAGACCGTCATCTCAGGCAACAAAACCGCCGTCGAGCGAGCGACAGAACTGACAAAAGCACGCGGCGCCAAACGCGCGATCATGCTGCCCGTAAGCGCACCATTCCACTGTGCACTGATGCAGCCGGCGCAGGATCGCCTGGCTCACGATCTGGACGGACTTGAGTTCCACAACCCGGGGATCTCGGTAATATGCAACGTCGACGCTAGCCTGGTGCCCACGGCGCTGCAAAGCCAGGACGCCCTCATCCGTCAGGTGACGGGTGCTGTGTTGTGGGACCGCTCGATGCGGCAGCTCGCTGCGTTGGGAATTAAGGACTTCATCGAGGTCGGGCCGGGTAAAGTGCTGTGCGCCCTGTTGCGGCAGATCGACCGCTCGCTCAAGTGTCTTAACGTCGAGGACGAAAGGAGCCTGGAGAAGACGCTCAACCATTTCACGCCGGCCTCTCCAAAGCCGGAATAGTCAGGCTTTGTCATCCGCCCAGGTAGCCGCAACTTAGACCGTGCGTTAACATTGCTCATGGCAAAAAATGCCGGACAGTTCGAAGTCGCCTGCCCCTGCTGTGGCGCAGCCCTGAAGATCGACGCCGCAACCAAGGCGGTCATCGCGCATACGCCCAAGGCGGTTCCCAGGACATTCAACGACATGGAAGAGGCCGCGCGTGCCCTGAAAGAGCAGGAGAGCCGCAAAGAATCGATCTTCCGCCAGTCCGTCGAAGCGCAGAAGAACCAGGCCGATCTGCTGGAGAAGAAGTTCCAGGAAGCGATGAAGCGGGCCAAAGAGGCTCCCGATACCGGCAAGCCGATCAGGGATTTCGATCTGGACTGAGCAGGGGAAACGCATTGACGCCGACTTCTTGCGTTGGCGTGTATCTTGCTTAATGTACTGATCTCAGTTGAGGACGGTTCTCGCCCAGCGCGGAAGCGAAGAAACGTCGTTGCCGTGGTTTTCAATCCAGAATTCGTTAGGGAATAGCAGAGCTATCGGCACCGGGAAACGGCACGGAATTTGTTGGGCCGCCATTATTGAAAGGACTCGCTATGGATACAGAAGGCTCAGGGATAGAAGACAGCGCTAAGAGACAACCGGAAGGAGATCCTCCTCGACCGCAGAGCCAGAGGCGGTTTTCCATATTCCATTTGTCGTAGCCGCCTCAGCGTTGAAGCCCTCAATCGACGGTGCCAAGCTGGTAAAAGAGATGATGCAGCACCCAGAGCCGTTAGATATTCGGGTCTTGGATAGCACGGAAGTGAACGAAGCCGAGCAGAAGTATCACCGCATCAAAATCTCAATCAGGAATGCCACTGCCCAGGGAATCTATCTTGAATCATTCGTTCCGGATAAGCCAAAGGGATACGACGTTGTTATTGAGCGTTATAGGCGAACCATGGCGAGCGCGGAAACCACGGAGGGGTTCGAGCCAACCGTTGTCCTTCAATGATGAAGCACTATATTACATAAGCGTGCCATTGCAGGATTGGCAATGGCTGAATAAAGAGCCTTACGGAATTGTAGTGCTCACTTATTCTAAGCTTGACGAAAAGAAACCAGCCACAAAGCCAATCGCTTTTCGTTTGCGACGGATATCAGAATAAGAACTTAGCAGTACCCGATCTTTGTTCGACCCATCCGCTTCGCCGAGCCGCATTTACGTAAACATAAACTCTTTCGTCTTCAGTTCCCTCACACGGTCGCGCAACTTCGCGGCCTGCTCGAATTCGAAGCGCTTGGCGGCTTCGCGCATGTCTGACTCCAGCTTGCTGATGAACGTATCCAGCTCTTCCTGTGTCTTGAACTCCGGCATGCCGTCAGACTCGGCTATCAGGTCGGTGTAGTCGGCATTGGCGACGGCTACCAGGGACATATCCAAGGGCCGCACGATAGTCTCCGGCGTGATGCCGTGTTCTTCGTTGTAGGCCCGCTGAATCGCCCGCCGGCGGTTCGTCTCGTCCATCGCCTTCTGCATGGAGTCCGTCATTCTGTCGGCGTACAGTACAGCGCGGCCATTCAGGTTGCGCGCGCAACGCCCGATGGTCTGGATGAGCGAGCCTGACGAGCGCAGGAAACCTTCCTTATCAGCGTCGAGAATCGCGACCAGAGAAACCTCGGGCAGGTCAAGTCCTTCGCGCAACAGGTTGATGCCGATCAGCACATCAAACTCGCCCTTGCGCAGATCGCGGAGGATCTTAATGCGCTCCAGCGTCTCGATCTCCGAGTGCATGTAGCGGCAGCGCACGCCCACCTCGCTGTAGTACTCGGCCAGGTCTTCGGCCATGCGCTTGGTGAGCGTCGTGACCAGCACGCGCTCGCCTTTCTTTACGCGCTCGCGGATTTCATGTAGCAGGTCGTCGATCTGTCCTTTGACGGGACGAACTTCGACTTCAGGATCGATCAGTCCCGTAGGCCGGATGATCTGCTCGACCACAACTCCCGCCGACTTTGTCAGCTCATACGGCCCGGCGTCGCCGAAACATAGATCGCCTGATTGACCCGGTTCTCGAACTCTTCGAATGTCAGCGGCCGATTGTCCAGCGCGCTCGGCAGGCGGAATCCATACTCGATCAGGTTCTGCTTGCGCGAGCGGTCTCCATGCCACATGCCGTGAATTTGCGGAACCGTCTGGTGAGACTCGTCGATGAACAGCAGGTAGTCGCGCGGTACGTAATCGAGCAGTGTCGGCGGAGGCTCTCCCGGCAAGCGGCCCGTGAAGTGGCGCGAATAGTTTTCGATGCCGTGGCAGTAGCCCATCTCCTTGATCATTTCCAGATCGAATCGCGTACGCTGATGAATGCGCTGCGCCTCGACCATGCGTCCCTGCTTTTCCAACTCGGCTTCCCACCACGCCAACTCTTCCAAAATGGAATCGACAGCCGAGTTCTTGCGCTCAGGCTTCATCACGTAGTGCGTTTTGGGATAGATCGGCAGGCGCGAATACTTCTGCTTCACCGTGCCGAACAGCGGATCAATCTGGGCCAGCGATTCGACCTCGTCGCCCCAAAGCTCGATACGGTAAGCGACATCCTCGTAGGTGGGAAAGATCTCGATGATGTCGCCGCGCACGCGAAACGTTCCGCGGCGGAAGTCGCCTTCGGTGCGCTCGTACAGAATCTCGACCAGCTTGCTGACGATCTCCTGGCGCTTGATCTTCTGGCCCTTTTCCAGGAAGAGCAGCATGCCGTAGTAGGCTTCCGGCGAGCCCAGGCCGTAGATGCAGCTCACCGAAGCAACGATGATGCAGTCGCGCCGCTCGAACAGCGACTTCGTCGCCGCGAGCCGCAGCTTGTCGAGCTCATCGTTGATCGTCGCTTCCTTCTCGATGTAGATATCGCCGGCCGGAATGTACGCCTCGGGCTGGTAGTAGTCGTAATAAGAGACGAAGTATTCGACCGCGTTGTGCGGGAAGAACGACCTGAACTCGTGATAAAGCTGCGCCGCCAGCGTCTTGTTGTGCGCCAGGATCAGCGCCGGGCGGTTCAGGTTCTCGATGACCTTGGCCATCGAAAACGTTTTGCCCGAACCGGTGACGCCGAGCAGCACCTGGTGCTTCTCACCATCGAACGCACCGCGGGTGAGGGCTTCGATGGCAGGACCTTGATCGCCCTGCGGCTTATAGGAGGAGACTAGCTTAAATTCCATGGTGTGCGGCCCAGTCGCGGGAAGAACAGCATTCATGGGTTTCAGGTCTCAGGCGCCAGGTATCAACTTCTGAAGCCTGATCCCTGAGGCCTGACACCTCACAGAATGCAATTTCGGCGGGCGGGCATCTCTTGATTATAAGGGTGGGGCGTGCCGTGGTGGCCTCGCCACAACGGCTTGGCTCGGAAAGGATTGGGAACCCACGCTGCTCTACATCTGGTTGGGCTGGCCGGATGAGTTGGGCCAGTTCTTCATCATCTGTTGCCACTCGTGCTGGTGCTGCTGCATTTCCTTTTGCAGCTCCTGCATCTGCTCGCGCAGTTGCTGCTGGACTTGCGGCGTGATGGTCTTCATCTGCTCCTGAATCTGCGGGGTCAGGTTCTTGAGCGATTCGTTGATCTGCTCGCGCATCTTGGCGAAGTCCTGCTGCTTCAGCACGGCCACGGACTTCTGGATCTCCTCGGCCTGCTTTTCGATCTCGGGGCGGGTGCGTTCCATCTGCTCGCGCGCGGTCTGCACCTGCTTTTCGATCTCGGGGAGCATCTGCTCCATCTGTTTCTGGACTTCCACCGTCTGCTTCCGGATCTGCGGCTGCACTTGCTTCATCGACTTGTCGATTTCGCGCTGCATCCTGGCCAGGTCCTCGGGGCGCAGCATCGCGACCTGCTGGGTTTGGCGCTGGATTTCCGGGCCAAGCTCCTGCATCTGCCGATTGAGCGCGTCCATGCTCCGGCCGAAGGAGTCCCAGTCCTCACCGAGACGCAGCTCACCCGCCGGGCCGGGCAGGATCATCTCCACGGTCTGTTCGTGCCGGTCGCGAATGATGGAGAAGGTGGTCTTAAGGCTGTTGGTGTGCATGCTTCCGCGCCAGTCGGCGAGGTCCCGAATGGGTTGTCCGTCGATCCGGAAGATGACGTCACCGGCCTTCAGGCCGGCACTGGCTCCCAAACTTCCGCGCTGTACATTGCGCACCAGCACGCCCTGGCCTCCGGGAACTCCGAAGTAGTCGGCCAATTGCGAGGTGAGGGCTTCGACCACAATGCCGCGGCGAGCGGAGGCCGGTGTAACCAACGGCACGTCGGTATCCGCCGGGAACGACACCGGCGGCAGGGGAGCCATGAAGGACTTGGCGGCGGAATTGTTGGGCAGCGGATAGGGGTGCGCCGCCCAGTTGGTACGGCTCGCCAGGGTAACCTTCACGTTTTTCGCCGTGCCGTCGCGAACGATGCCGATGGTAGCGACGCTGCCCGCTGACAGGTTTTGCATCACGTCCACCATTTGTTGTATGTTGCCGATCCTCGTGCCGTTGACGGACATGATGACGTCGTTGGTCTGGATCCCTGCCTTGCAGGCCGGGCCATCGTGATCGAGGCCCGTCACGATGACACCATTGGCATCAGCCAGTTTGAGGTCGCCGGCCTGTTCGGGCGTGAGGTTATTGATGTGAACGCCCAGATACGCTCCGGAGCCGCTATTGCCGGAATAGGGCACGGCGAATGCGGCGGGGAGCGCAAACAGTACAGCGGCCGCCGCTATCGCGGCCCACGGCGTCTTCGATCTGATCATTGCTAAAGCGAACATACCTTTGTACCTGCTTACTACTCAAACCTACTGGGTCTTGCGGAAATCGATGTGGCCCATGCCGGTACGAACGCGCAACAACGGCCCGCCGCCGTTCAATGCACCCTCCGCCCACATCGACCGCGGTCCGAAGGTGTTTGCCGGCCTGCTGATACGAATACCGGGAAGATCGGAACGGATTCCGTATCCCGGCGCCATGTCAGACGATGCGTGCACCGTCACCGGCAACTGTTCGGGCAAGAAAACAAGCACATCGCCGGAGCCAGTGTGCAACGACGAATCGGTGAAGGCCCCCGGAGCCGCCGTAAACTGCACGGTTATGGAGCCCGCCGGAGTATCGACTTTGGCGCCCTGCGACACCTTGTACAACTCCACATTGCCCCCGCCGGTCGTGACCTGGGTCCTGCCGCCGGCTGCGGCCACGCGAACACTTCCCGCGCCGGCATCGACGCGCACCGAGCCGGCCACCTCACCCACCTGGACGTTGCCGCCGCCCGTGCTGGCCTGAAAGTCGCCAAAGCAGCGGCCGACCTGGACGCTGCCTGCACCGTTATCGATCCACAGTGTCTTCGCTGAGCCGATGGAAACGTTGCCGCCGCCGGTGTTGACTTTGGCCGCACCGGTGACGCTTTCGATGTGCACGCTGCCGCCACCACTCTTGATAACCGCCTCTGAGCCCAGACTGCCGCCGGTGATATCCCCGCCGCCCGTGCTGATGGAAACCGGCCCGGCCAGATCGTTGAGCTTAACCGCCCCAGCTCCTGTCCTGGCGGTCACTACCGCCGAAAGCGAAGTCAACTTCAGGGCGCCACTATTGGTGGTGACCAGCACCTTGCGCAAGTCGAAGGGCACCTGCATAGCAAAATCCGCGGTAAAGCGGGTAACATCGCCCTGCAATAACTTGCCTTCAATCACAGCCTGATCGCCTACGCTGGCCGCAGAGATCCTCAATCTCTGGAATTCGCGGTCTGCCTCCTCTTTGCTGGCGACGACGGCACGTTTGCGGATGACGTACGTGATGCCCCGCGCTCTTCCCCGGACTTCGACGGAGCCGACATCGGTATTGACGCGCAAATCACGGGCCACCGGAAGCGAGCCCGTGGTTTCCTGAACCCAGGCGTTTCCATCCTGGTATACGCGCACCCGTTGCGCCACCAGTGGCAGCGACACCGCCAGCGCCAGACAAATGGCTGTACCCGCCGGCCCGCGGAAAGCCATACGTGCCGCGCGAACGCCATTCTCCGGACCCTGCGCCGGGTTGTTGCCTTCAATTGTTGTGCCTGTTGTCGCCCCTGAACCAGGCCCTATGCTCAAAACCGACCCTTCCTCCCGTTTGATATCTCACGTCCCGCTGCACCAGGTCGGGGAACCGCAGGGAGAGCGAAAGCTGATCTGTTATCCGGGGGCTCAAGCCCCTCGGGATTTCTGAGTCCTGTTCGCCTCGACTGAAGCCGCGTCGTGATACGGACCACTTCCAGCCGAGATTTTCGACGGAACCAATCCGCTAGTACATGCTCGGCATGGAGGCCAACAGTTGTTGGGACTCGTGACGAATGTAGTCGCTGGGGTCCTCTTTCGCCAACTGCTGTAGCGCCATGTGCACACTGCTGTCGGCCTTGACCACCTCCAGTGCATGCAATGCGCCGCTGCGCACGCCCAGGTTACTGTCGTTGAGCAGCGCTTCCAGCACGGCATTGCGCACGCGAATGTCCTCTTTCACCAGCGGGCCCAGGCCTTCCAGCGCCTGCAGGCGCACGCCGGGATTGCTATCGTAGCGCAGCGAATAGGTGAGCGTCTCGCGCACGCGAGGATCATCGGTCTTGCCCTTCAGCACATCGACCGAGTTCAAGCGCACACCGGAGTTCTCGTTGCTCTTGGCGGCGTACAGCAGCAGGTCCTGGATCCTGGGATCGGTCGCTGCGCCCTGAACCGACTCGGGCATGACCTTGTCGTACTGCACCTTGACCTGATTGGTGGCGGGATCGCGCTGAATGGAGGTGATGCCGCTGATGGAACCTTCTACAGGAGCCGAGGTCTGGATCGCCGGCATGGCCGGTGTTTTGCCGCTCATCGCCTGATACATGGCGCCGATGCCGCCACCGAATCCGACGAGGAAGATCACCGAGGCCAGTGCGGGAGAGAAACGTACCTGCCGCAGCCATGCCGAGGGATCGAAGGCCAGCCGGTGATACCAGGCGCGGCGCGGCTGTACCTGTTCCACCGCTTCCTGGAGCTTCATGCGAGCTGCCGTCAGGAAGCTGGGGGAGATCTCCTCGACGGGAAGCACGCTCATGGCGGTCTGGAATTGCCGCTGGGCGGTAAGTTCGGCATCGCAGGACGGGCAGCGCACAATGTGCTGCTCCACCTCGTGACGCGCGTCGTCGGCCAGTTCGTTGTACAGGTAGAGCGTGACGTTCTGTTGTACCCAATCGCAGTTCATCGCATACCTCGTGCTCTCGGGTGAATCATTGCGTAAATAAAGGGGCGCAAGTTAAGCATTGCCTTACCTCATATCTTTCAGCGCGGCGCGCAGCTTCTGCGTTCCGCGGAACAGCGTGTTCTTCGCCGTCTCTTCGGTGGTATTCAAGACCTCGCCGATGGTGCGCAACTTGAGTCCCTGGTAATGCTTCATTTCGAAGACCATGCGCTCGCGCGGCGTCAGCTTATCGAGCGCCCTGGCGATGCGTCCGCCGAGCTCGCGCCGCATCAGGTCCTTTTCCGGGCTGGCGCCGGAGCGCTGATCAGCGACCTGATCGAGCAGGTCATAGGTCTGGCCATCGGAGTCGGAGATGACGGCCGAGTCCTCCTTGCGGACCTGGCGCTTGCGCAGGTAGTCAAGGCATAGGTTGGTAACGATTCGGTAGATCCAGGTGTAGAAAGAGCACTCAAAGCGAAAATTGTTAATGTTGCGATAGGCCTTGAGGAACGCTTCCTGGTAAATGTCCTGCGCGTCCTGCTCGGAGCGCGTCATATGGTAGGCGAGGCGAAGCACCGGAGCGTCATACTGACGCACCAATTCCTCGAAGGCCGCGTGGTTCCCGCGCTGCGCTTCCCGAATCAGCTCCGCATCGTTCATCCGGCTTTGGCCACGCTCTGCTATACCTCTGTTATACGAGGTTGTCACAAAACATGTTTCGCCGCTATCCCGTGCAGCCGCCGGGAGTACCGGGAGAATCGTCAGTGGAACTGCTACCGCATCGGCCCGCATCGTGACCTCAGGTTGTCAGCTGGCAGGCCTCAATATCATCGCCTGCAAGAAGATAGACGACTTCGGGCGGGAACGGTAAGCGGGGAGAATCGTGGGGGACCGAGGGGATGTCCTAATCGCGGCCATAACTAAGAATTGTCATCCTTGTATCCTCCGAAGAAGCGGCAGCGGACGCGAAAGCTGTTGCACGGGGGAAGTCGAAAGATCGGCTCCCCGCCGGTGGACGGCTCCCGTTCATCCTGTGGTGAGTTGGTCGCCATGGAAGCCACCGGCGGCTTATGAGCAGCAGGCCTTGGCCGGACTCTGGCAGCCGTTCGGTTTTCTAATCGAGCGAAGTGGCGGATCGCTTGTGCTTCCGCGTCCTCGTCCGTCCCGAACAACGCCAACGTCGTTGTCGTAATAGACAGGACGGCAATCGGTGATGTCGGGCGAGCCCTACGGGATGCGCACTTTGGAATCCAGGCCTTTGAGCATGTGGATGCTTTCGATGAAGCGCACCTTGCGGTTACTCAGCTTCATCACCAGCGACTTGGTGCGCACGCCATCTCCGAAGAAGCGCACGCCTTCCAGCAGCGGGCCATCCGTCACGCCGGTGGCGGCAAAGACGATGTTCTTGCCCGGCGCCAACTCTTCGGCGACGTAGATGCGCTTCGGGTCTTTGATCCCCATGTCCTGCATGCGCTCAGCCTGTTCCGGCGTGTAACCGGTCAGGCGTCCGACCATGTAGCCGTTGAGGCAGCGAATGGCGGCCGCGGTGATCACGCCTTCCGGCGCACCGCCTGCGCCCATAACTGCGTGCACGCCCGAGCCCAGCATGGCGGCAGCAACGCCCGGCGAGAGATCGCCGTCGGAGATGAGGCGAATGCGCGCCCCGGCCTTGCGCACATCGGCAATCAGCTTTTCGTGGCGCGGGCGATCGAGGATGACGATCACCAGGTCCTCGACCTTGCGCTCCAGCACCTTGGCGATCACGGCAAGGTTGTGCGTGACCGGCGCCTCCAAATCGACCATGCCCCGGCACGACGGCCCGACAACCATCTTCTCCATGTAGCAGTCGGGAGCATGCAACAGGCCGCCGCGCTCCGACGCCGCCAGCACGGTGATGGCGCCCGGTAGTCCGAGGGCGCAAAGGTTGGTGCCTTCCAGCGGATCGACCGCAATATCCACCTCGGGATAAAGGCCGCCATCCCGCTTGCCCACCTTCTCTCCGATGTAGAGCATGGGAGCTTCGTCGCGCTCGCCTTCGCCGATGACGATGGTGCCGTCCATGGGCACCGAATCCATGACGCTGCGCATGGTCTCGGTCGCGACCTGATCGGCGTGTTTGCGATCGCCCTGCCCCATGGTCTTGCCCGAGGCAATGGCCGCCTCTTCCACGACACGCAGGAACTCCAGCGCGAGATCGGATTCGAAGTTGGTCTTTAAGACAGGAGCTGTTGCGATGGGGTCTGCGGTTTGAGCTTTGGTTGCCATAAGGCCTCCGCCAGATACGGCTTGTGCGCTACAAAACTAACAGGATACACGCGCCGTCAACGAAGGCAAGCGCATAAAGAGATGGTAATACAATATAATATCTGGTGTAATATTTGTATTATGCCGAGCACGGAAAAGACTATCAGCTTTCGCGCGGACGCCGAAAAGATCAAAGCCCTGGATTTGCTGGCTGAAGCGCAGGACCGTTCCCGCAGCTACCTCATTAACGAGGCGATCGCCAACTATGTCGACATGCATGCATACCATGATGCCTTGGTGCGCAAAGGCCTCGGAGAAATGCGCCGGGGCAGGGTCGTAAGCCATGAAGGGGTTGTGATGCGAATGAAGAAGAGCGGCCGCGTGAATGAATGATCGCGTGGACGGAGCAGGCGACACAGCAACTCAACCAAGCTTACAACTACATCGCGCTTGCTAATAGCAATGACGTTTCCGCGCGCATCGTTGCGCGCATCCTAAATACAGTGGAGCGCCTCGCGGCCTTTCCCATGTCAGGCAGGCAAGGGAGAGTGCCCGGCACCCGCGAACTTGTCATTACAAACACGCCGTTCCTAGCGGTCTACGCCATCGACAGGGCACGCATCGTCATCCTCGCCCTATACCACAGCGCTCAGCAGTGGCCGGAGGAGCTCCAGCTCACGTAGTGGGCCTCGCCTTCGACCTTGAGACGCGCAATGCGCTCACGCCAGCGCGCTGGTGTTTGCTATCGTTCAGGCGGTACGATACGTCAACTCAGGTTTGATGATCTCGCGGCCCCATGCCGATCGGCGGCTCGTCGTTCTACTTGCCTCACTGCTCGTAGCTGGCGCCGGACTGCGGGCGCAATCGCCGGAGAAGGCGCAGCGGGTCCTTCCCCTCTTTCGCTCGTTACAGAGCGTCGGTCTCAATCCGCAGCAAATCTACAAAATTCGCGAGGCGGAGATCGATCGCGAAGACATCCACCTCTGGCTGAACGACGGCACGATCGGCTTCCTGCAGGCGGTGGATGGGCACATCACCGGCGCTTATTTCGAAGGCGACGGCGAAGTGCTCATCCGCCCGCCCGACCGGCAGGAGCGTGCTTCGCTGGGGCTGTTCATCGGCGAGGGCGTGCTGGAGGAGAAGTTCTCCACCGCCTATCTGCGCTTCAACGATGACACCGCCTCGGAGCTGCAGCAGTACCTGCGCCCGCTCGACGACACCAAATCGTTCTTCGACCGCGCCGATCCCATCGCACGCAATCTCGCCTCCATTGATGCGATGCGGCTGACGATTTCCTTCACCAGCGGCCCGACCACTGTGGCGCCCGGCGAACCGCCGCCCCTCCCCGACCGCCTGCTTCATGCGCGCGTTGCCGGAAATCGCCTCGGCGTCTTCGACATTTACTTCGACTCGCGCAATCCCGAGCAGGTCGAGGTAGGACAAGCTTCCTCGAAGGGCGAACAAACCTACTACGATCTCTGGTTGAGCTTCGTAATGCAATCGCTGCGCAAGCAGGCGCTCAGTGGATCGCGCTTTCACGGCCCCACCGGACCGGCCTGGACACGCGATGCGATTGACGTGACGAAATACACGGTCCACAGCAAAGTCACCCCGCCGACTGAGCTCTCGGCGGAAGCGACGCTCGACGTTGAAGCCAAACAAGGGGGAGCGCGCATCGTGATGTTTGAGCTCTCGCGCTACCTGCAAGTGAAATCGGTGACGATGGACGGCACCGCGCTTGAGTTCCTGCAGAACGAAGCCATCGAGGGCAGCGAACTGGCTCGCCGCGGAAACGACCTGGTCGCTGTTGTCTTTCCGCGACCTTTGAAGCTAGGGGAACGTTTCGCGTTGCACTTCACCTACGCCGGCGAGGCGTTGTCCGATGCCGGCGGCGGCCTGGTTTACGTTGGCGCCCGCGGCACATGGTATCCCAATCGCGGAATCGCGATGGCCAACTACGATCTGACGTTTCGCTTTCCGCGGGACTGGACGCTGGTGGCCACGGGCAAACAGGTATCGCTGGAACGCGAAGGCGACGACTTCGTTGGCCATTGGGTAAGCGAGCAGCCCATCCCCATCGCCGGCTTCAATCTGGGGCAATATACGCAGGCCAGCGCGCAAGCGGGCGACATTGAAGTCCGGGACTACGCCACCCGCGGCGTGGAGCGTGACATCGGAGTGGCGCAGCCAAATGCCGCTCCGGGCGCCCCCCCAAAGCCGTCTCCCTCATTGTCAGAGTCGGCTGCGGCCCCTGCCGCCGGCCTCGATCCCGCGCGGGAGTTGAAGCCGATCGCCGACGAAGCTGCCGATACGCTCACGGCCCTGTCTCAAATGCTGGGCCCATATCCGTTTTCCACGCTGTCGCTCACGCAGCGCCCCGGCATGGAGAGCCAGGGCTGGCCCGGTCTGATTTTTCTCTCCAGCTACGTGTATCTCACTTCCGCAGAGCGCGAGGCCCTGAAGCTGCCACGCGGAGACAACGTGCTCTTCGGCGAAGTCATGATGCCGCATGAGCTGGCGCATCAGTGGTGGGGCGACCAGGTTTCGTGGGCCAGCTATCACGAGCAGTGGCTGATGGAAGCCCTGGCCAACACTTGCGCGCTGCTCCTGCTGGAGCGCAGCCATCCCGCCGACGTCCGGGTGATGCTGGAGAACTACCGGTTGGCCCTGGCGATGAAGTCAAAGGACGGTCAGCCGAACGTTGAGGCCGGGCCGGTAACCCTGGGCGTCAGGTTGTCGTCTTCCAAATTTCCCAAGGGATACGAGATCATCACCTATGGACGCGGCACGTGGCTGATTCACATGCTGCGTACCATGCTGCGCGATGGTTCGCGGACGCCGGAAAATCCGGACGGCGACGACAAGCTGTTCCTGACGGTGTTGCGGAACCTGGTCCAACGCTATCGTGGCGAAGAGCTTACCAACGCGGAGTTTGAGAAGGCGGTCGAGGAAGTCCTGCCGCGCTCGCTGTGGTTCGAAGGACACCCGTCGCTCGACTGGTTCTTCGATGGATGGGTCAACGGGACAGTCTTCCCCAAATTCACGCTCACCGGAGTGAAGTTCATGGGGGCTACAAGCTCACGTCGCGTGAGCGGAACCATTCATCAAAACTCAGCGCCTTCGGACCTCGTGACCAGCATGCCGGTATATGGCGTTGCCGGGGACAAGCAGATTTATCTGGGCCGCGTCTTCGCCGAAGGCGACACAACGCAATTCACTTTGCGCGTGCCGGCGCAGGTAACCAAGCTGGTGCTCGATCCCTACGGAGACGTGCTGAGCGCACCGTAAGAGAGCTGTCAGCTCTCAGCCGTCAGCTCTCAGTTGAGGAGTGCCGGCCTTCAGGCCGACGACCAACGTCCGAAACATGGAACCGCCATTTCAAAAACTCCAACTGCCTAAGCTGACGGCACTATAATTGGTGTTAATCCTCGAGAGGACCCACACCATCATGAGTGGTACGAACGGTTCCAACGGATCGAACACCAGCGCCGCCTTCCAACCCAAACCTCGCGCCGAATGGATCACCAAGCGCCGCGAGCACGCCGCCCAGACCGGCGACACCAACATGTCGCAGATGCACTTCGCGCGCCAAGGCCTGGTCACGGAAGAGATGCTCTTCGTCGCCGAGCGCGAGCAGGTCTCACCCGAGCTGGTCCGCGACGAAGTCGCTGCCGGCCGCATGATCATCCCGGCGAACGTCAATCATCCCGAGCTGGAGCCGATGGCGATCGGCATCGCGTCGAAGTGCAAGATCAACGCCAACATCGGCAACTCGTCCGTCACCAGCAACGTTGACGAAGAGCTGCGCAAGCTGCACACCTCCGTGCACTACGGCGCCGACACGGTGATGGACCTCTCCACCGGCGGCGGCATTCACGAAATTCGCGAAGCCATCCTGCGGCACTCGCCTGTGCCCATCGGCACCGTGCCGATTTACGAAGCGGTCGCGCGCGTGAAGCGCATCGAAGACCTCAACGCCGACATCATGCTCGAAGTCATCGAGGAGCAGGCCGAGCAGGGCGTCGACTACATGACCATCCACGCCGGCGTGCTGGTCGAGTACCTGCCGCTCATCACCAAGCGCATCACCGGCATCGTGAGCCGCGGCGGCGCGATCCTGGCGCAGTGGATGGCGCACCACCACAAGCAGAATTTCCTCTACGAGCGCTTCGACGACATCACCAAGGTTCTCGCCAAGCACGACGTGAGCTACTCGCTGGGCGACGGCCTGCGTCCCGGCTGCATCGCCGATGCCAGCGACGAAGCGCAGTTCGCCGAGCTGAAGACGCTGGGCGAGCTGACCAAGAAAGCCTGGGAGCGCGACGTGCAAGTCATGATCGAAGGCCCCGGCCACGTGCCGCTCGACAAGATCAAGGAGCAGGTCGACAAGGAAGTCGAGCTTTGCTACGGCGCTCCGTTTCTACACGCTCGGGCCGCTGGTCATCGACATCGCGCCCGGCTACGACCACATCACGTCGGCCATCGGCGCGGCGCTTATCGGCTGGCACGGCGCGTCGATGCTCTGCTACGTCACGCCGAAGGAGCACCTCGGCCTGCCGAACGAGAAAGACGTGAAAGACGGCATCATCGCCTACAAGATCGCCGCCCACGCCGCCGATGTCGCGCGGCACCGCCCCGGCGCTCGCGACCGCGACGACGCCATCAGCTACGCGCGTTACACCTTCGACTGGGACAAGCAGTTCGCGCTCTCGCTCGATCCCGAGACCGCGCGCGCCATGCACGACGAGACCCTGCCCGACGCATACTACAAAGAGGCGGCCTTCTGCTCCATGTGCGGCCCGAAGTTCTGCTCCATGAACTACTCGGCCAAAGTGGACGAGTACAACAAGCAGGTGCACGGCGTGGAGAAGAAGGACTACTCGGAGCTGATGAACAAGCTGGTGGCGATTAAGTAGTTGTCAGGTATCAGTTGTCAGGTGTCAGCCGCTCGGGATGACAACCGCGTCCGGCGGTGTGGTGACCCGTCGTCGCACGCGCTTCGGGCTTTGCTAAACTCGCCTTGTGAGACGAATCCGACTGAATGCCTGGATTTTCGCCTGCACATCGGGAATCCTTCAGGTCCTCTGCTTTCCCAAGCCGGCCCTCTACTTCCTGAGTTGGGTCGCGCTGGCGCCGCTCATCTACGCCATCCTCCAGTGCCGTGAACAAGACGCTCTCCTGACTCTTGCCGACGATGGCAAATATTTCGCCCCCGCGAGCGCGCGGCAGGGCTTTCTGCTGGGCTATGTCAGCGGAATCATCTGGTACCTCGGTAGCTGCTATTGGGTGTTCAACACCATGCACGAGTACGGCGGGCTGAATGTGCCCACGTCCGCTGTGCTGCTGATTTTGTATGCCCTGTACCTCGGCTTGTATCACGGGCTGTTTGGCCTGCTGCTGGCGCTCACCGCCGCGCGCCGCAACGGTTACAGCCTGCGCGCGCTCTTGTTTGCGCCGTTCATCTGGGTTGCGGTGGAGTTGGCGCGAGCGTACATCACAAGCTTTCCCTGGGACCTGCTCGGCTATACCCAGATCGACAACATTCCCATGACTCGGATCGCGTCGATCACCGGCGTCTACGGTCTCTCTTTCGAGATTGCGCTGGTGAATACCGTGGTGACGGCGGCGTTCCTCGTGCCGCGGCAGAAGCGAGCGTCACTACTGACAGTTTCGGTGGCAGCAATTGTTCTGTTGCACGCCGGACGGTTCGTACTCGCCGCCGGCGCTGCCGACAACGCAGGGCGCAACGCTGGTGCAGTCAAATGTGCCCATCCTCGACGAGCCGTGGACTCTGGATTACGAATTGGAAACGCTTCGTGAACTGGCCGCGCTGAGCGTGCGGCCCAAGGCAACCCCCAACGACGAGCCCGGGCTGATCATCTGGCCCGAGGCGCCGGCGCCCTTCTTCACGACCGATCTGCATGTGCGTACCACATTGGCGGACATCGCGCGCAGCACCAATTCGGGCATCATCGCCAGCACCATCGGGATTCGCGGCTTCGGCAATCCCTCGGGAGAACGGCAAATCTACAATGCGGCTTCCGTCATCGCTCCCAATGGAGCGTGGACCGGGGAGTACGACAAGATTCACCTCGTTCCGTTTGGCGAATATGTACCGTTTGCCGACCTGCTGGTGTTTGCCCAGAAGCTTACGCGCGAGGTCGGGACCTTCTCGCGCGGCACCAGTCGCGCGCCGCTCAAAATCGACGGCACGCAGGTCGGGGTGTTCATCTGCTACGAGTCGATCTTTCCCAACGAGGTGCGGCAGTTCGCGCGCAACGGCGCGCAGGTCTTCGTCAACATCTCGAACGACGGCTGGTACGGGAACACCAGCGCTCCGCTGCAGCACCTGAACATGGCGCGCATGCGTGCCATCGAAAACCATCGCTGGCTGCTGCGCGATACCAATACCGGCGTGACCGCGGTGATCGATCCCTACGGCCGCATCGTCGCACGCGCCCCACGCTTCGAGCGCACAGCGTTGCAGGGGGAGTACAACCTCGAAAGCGACACCACGTTCTATACCCGGCACGGCGATTGGTTCCCGGTGGTGTGTGCGGTTGTTACGTTGCTGGGGATGCTGGTTCGTTGGATGGATGGGAGAAGGCAGCGAGCAATTAGCAACTAGCGAATAGCTCTTTTAGCAATTGGCCGCTAGCGGTTTGCAGTTAGAATGATGGTAGATCCCCAGAAGGAAGAACCGGATTAAAGACATTCGGGGGCAAGCTAGTTGCTAATTGCTAGTTGCTAGTTGCTGAACGAAAGGTACCCACAACATATGGTCGAAGAACTGGAACAGGAATACGCCGCCCTGCGCGAAAAAGTGCACGATCTACAGGAGTATCTTTGACGCGCCTCGTCTGCGCGAAAAACTGAGCGAGATCGAAAAGCAAACCGCCGATCCCACGCTCTGGTCGAATCCCGAAAAATCGCAGCAGGTGATGCGTGAGAAGAAGCGGCTGGAAAGCGCGCTCGCCACATACGACGAACTCACGCGCCGCGCCGGCGACATCAACGCCTACTTCGAGCTGGCGCACGAAGGCGAAGATGTTTCACGCGATCTGCGCCGCGAGATCGACTCGCTGCGCGCCATGGTCGACAAGCTGGAAATCGAGACGCTGCTCTCTGGCGAGAACGACGACCGAGGCGCCATCGTCACCATTCATCCCGGCGCGGGCGGCACCGAGTCGCAGGACTGGGCCGAGATGCTGATGCGCATGTACCTGCGCTGGGCTGAGCGCGAGGGATTCTCCACCAGCCTGTATGAATACCAGCCGGGCGACGAGGCGGGCATCAAGTCGGCCACCTTCGGCGTGAACGGCGAGTACGCTTACGGCCTGCTGACCAGCGAAATCGGCGTGCATCGCCTGGTGCGCATCTCGCCCTTCGACCAAGCCAAGCGGCGGCACACTTCGTTCGCCAGCGTGTTCGTCTCGCCGGAGATCGACGAGAGCATTCAGGTCGACATCAAGCCTGACGATATCCGAATCGATACCTACCGTTCGGGCGGCAAGGGCGGTCAGCACGTAAACACGACGGACTCAGCCGTGCGCATCACGCACATCCCGACGGGAATCGTCGTCGCCTGCCAGAACGAGCGCTCGCAGCACAAGAACAAAGACAAGGCGATGAGCATCCTGCGCTCGCGGCTTTACGAGTACGAACTGGAGAAGAAGAAAGAGCAGACCAGGCAGATCGAAGATTCCAAGCTCGACATCGATTTCGGCTCGCAGATCCGTTCGTATGTTTTGCAACCGTATCGCATGGTGAAAGACCTGCGCACGAGGGTGGAGATCGGCGACGTCGACCGTGTGCTGGATGGGGACCTGAACGAGCTGATCCGGGCGTATTTGCTGGCGAAGCGAAATGAGCAGAGGGGGTAGGGGCGAGCGTCATTCGGGAATGAGAAAGGCGCCAGGAATCCGAGTGTCTAGCGTGGCGAGAAGCGCGTCGTTCGCTTTTGCAAGCTGGGCCAAATGGCCGTCCGTCAGGTGCTTTGGAAATTTGACCCATTGAGGTAACGCTGCAACATCTTGGTCGTCGGCCACGAACGTAAATTTCACGATGCTCCTCGCCTTGACTCGCTCCAAAAGGAAAAGGGCATCCGGCAAGCTGTATCCATATGTTTTGACTTGTGACACAACCCTGACAAAACCCAACTCCGTGATGGAACAGGTCGCCATCTCCTCCTTATCGGAGGAAGATAAATTTAATAGCCAGGCGGCGACTCGTGCATGGAATTTGTGAGGCTGCAGACCGAGCGCGACAAGCACATTTACGTCGAGCAGATACCTCATGGAAAGTCCTTGAGTAGTTCCGCGACATCCTCGCTAGTCAGGACAGGCGCATCGGGACCGGCACTTAGGACCGGCATACCCGTAATGGGATCCGTGACGATACGAGCCTTCCTCTGACGCTTGTTGCGCGGGCTCAACACGATTCGCCCCCCTTCCACCTCGACTTCAAGAGCATCGCCAGCCTGCAGCCCTAGCCGACGCCGAACGGCGTTAGGTAAAACAACCTGGCCTTTGGTGGAGATCTTGGTTTCCATGGTAAGACGATCTTACCATGATCCCTGTCTGCCCGCCTTTCCTCGCGTTAGCGGATGCATCGCTAAGGTTTGCGCGCCGGCTAAAGCCGGCTCCGGTTTTCTTGATTCGCTCACCCAGCGTTCCGCTTCGCTCCACGCTGGGCTATCATGACACGCCCCCCGGGCTTTATGCTTCGAGTCGCGATCTTTCTCGTAGCACCACAGGGTTGCTGCAGGTCGCGATTTGCAACGGGCAAACGGTTTCACCCCGAAGTGCGCAATCGTGATTGGCCGAATCACGTCGCGTCATCTACCATGCTGTGCATGAACGACGACTGCCTCTTTTGCAAAATTATTGCCGGGAAGATTCCTTCCAAGAAGGTTTACGAAGACGACAAGGTTTACGTATTCGAGGACATTAACCCCAAAGCTCCGACGCATGTGCTGATCGTGCCCAAGCGCCACGTGGTCGATCTTAAGGAAGCCAGGCCGGAAGACGCCGAGATCATCGGCTACTGCCAACTCGTGGCCGCGAAGATCGGGCGCGAGCGCGGCATTGAGGACGGTTACCGCACGGTGTACAACGTCGGCCCGCGCTCCGGACAGTCGGTGTTCCACCTGCACCTGCATTTGCTGGGCGGGCGCGACCTTACGTGGCCTCCGGGATAGGGGCTAAAGCCCCAAGTCTCTTCTCGGCATTTTTCATCGGCGCGGCTGAAGCCGTGCCCCTTCAAAGCCGCCTTATGCGCAGCAAAAGGCGCGATTGCTCGCGCCTTTCTTTCGGGGGTTGAAGCCCCGGCTTTTTATTGGGCCGCTGTTCGGCGCGGCCGAAGCCGTGCCCTGATACAAACCGTTCCTTCAGCCAACAGCCAAGCTAGTTGCTCGGCGCTCGCGGCTCGAAGCTAGTCGTGCACCCCGTCCATAAACGCGCGCAGCTTGCGCGAGCGCGAGGGATGACGCAGCTTGCGCAGCGCCTTCGCCTCGATTTGTCGGATGCGCTCGCGGGTGACGGCGAACGACTGGCCTACTTCTTCCAGCGTGTGCTCGGAGCCATCTTCCAGCCCGAAGCGCATCTTGATCACCTTCTCCTCGCGGGCGGTCAGCGTGCGCAGCACCTGCGCCGTCTGCTCCTTGAGGTTGACGTTGATCACGGCCTCGGCGGGAGAAACCACCGCGCGGTCTTCGATAAAGTCGCCCAAGTGCGAATCTTCTTCTTCGCCGATCGGCGTCTCCAGCGAAATCGGCTCCTGCGCGATCTTGAGCACCTTGCGCACCTTGGCCACCGGGATGTCCATGCGCTTGGCAATCTCTTCCGAGGTAGGCTCGCGTCCTAGCTCCTGCACCAGCTGTCGCGAGGTGCGGATTAGCTTGTTGATCGTTTCGATCATGTGCACCGGGATACGGATGGTGCGCGCCTGGTCGGCGATGGCGCGGGTGATGGCCTGCCGGATCCACCACGTCGCGTAGGTCGAGAACTTGTAGCCGCGGCGATACTCGAACTTGTCCACCGCCTTCATCAGGCCGATGTTGCCTTCCTGAATCAGGTCGAGGAACTGGAGTCCGCGGTTGGTGTACTTCTTGGCAATCGAAACTACCAGCCGCAGGTTGGCTTCGATGAGCTCGCGCTTGGCGTACTCGGCATCGACGTCGCCCTGCACGATCTCGCGCTGGGTACGCTTCAGCTCGCTGAAGCTGGCGCCTGCGTCCTGCTCCAGGCGCTCCAGGTCGGCGCGAATCTGCCGCGCCTGGCGGCGATATTCCTTCTTCTGCTCTTCGGAGCGCGTCTGCTCGGCGCGCTTGTCGAAGTTCATTGCCTGCTTGTCGAGCCCGCGCATGCTGTCGACCGCTTTGTTCACGCGGTCGATGAGGCGTTTGCGCTCGACATTGGTGAAGCCCAGCGTGCGGATGACCTTCGAGATGGCCACCTGCTCGCGTCCCAGCGACCAGCGCAGGCGGCGATGCACTCGGGGGTTCTTGCGCTGCGGCGTGGCAGCCAGCTTCTCGGCCAGCTGCAGCGACTTCTTGTAGTGCTTGTTCAGCTCGTCGATGCGCCCAGTGATGTCGTTCAGCCGGTTGGCGAGCACCTCTTCAGTGATTTCCTCGTCGTCGAAGAGGACGACTTCCTTGATGGAGCGGACGCCGCGCTTCAGGTCTTCGCCCATGGCGACGATTTCGCGAATCACGATCGGCGAGCGCGATAGCGCCTTCAGCACGCGGAGCTGGCCGCGCTCAATGCGCTTGGCGATTTCGACCTCGCCCTCGCGCGTGAGCAGCGGAACGGTGCCCATCTCGCGGAGATACATACGAACGGGGTCGTTGGTTTTTTCCATCGTGCCGGGCGTGAGGTCGAGTTCCATGTCCTCGCCGGCTTCGATGTCGCCATCAAATTTCTTATCGGACTTGGGGCCTTCGAGCACATCGATGCCCTGCGTGCCGATGGTGGTGATCAGATCGTCCAGGTCATCGGGAGAATGGACGTCATGCGGAATCAGGTCGTTCACCTCGTCGTAGGTGAGGTAACCCTTTTCCTTGCCCACATCGATCAATTTCTTAATGTCGTCGTACTTGTCGTCTAAAGCCAAAGCAGAATTTCCCCTGCGTAGCGCCTTACCAGAGAGGCGCGCGTCTACGGTTCACACGTTGGGCGGGAGCAGTACCGAGGTACCGGCATATGCAGAAACCTTCGAATTTTAGCATAGGCCAGGCCCGCCCTCCTAGCCTTTTCTTAAGATGCAAAACTCTAATTCACACCCGTTCAGAGCGAACTTCCGGCGTAGCGAGATAACTCACACGCCCACACGGATTTAGATGTCGGTTGGCGAGGGTTGGCTTCAGCTTTTCTGATCAGGGAGTTACGAGTTAAATCCAGCCCGCCCAGGATCGATCTCCCTGAGGAGCACGTGCCGGACGGCATCAGTTTACTGTTTCAAGCCGTAATACTGCTTTAAGTACTCCGTTAAGAGCGTTTGACCAATCTGAGCCCCAATTTTGAGGCTTCCGCTTAGAATCTTCGGTGCCGTTCTTGCAATCCAGCCCTCTACTTTCGAACCGAACGTCTTCCCATCCTCGGCCATCGCCGTTGACAGTTCGTTCAATTCGGAATCGGAGACCCCCGAATGGCGCAGGACACTGGAGAGGTGTTCCCAATCTCCGGCTACTATGTTCTCTTGATGCTGTTGGATCGTCGTCGCATTCATTGACGAAGTGCCGCCTGAGATGTAGACGTTTCCGCCGTAGATATTCGTCGTTACACTCTGCTCGACCTTGGCTGCGGCTGCGGGCGTAATGTGTTGCAAGTCCTCATCTCGTTTTCCCACCTCCGCCCCAACTTCTAAAGCCATGTTCAACACCCGAGTGCGTACCGTGTCTACTATCCCGCTGAATGCGCTCTTCGGTACATGTTGGGAGGCTGAAAAAAGCGCCCAACCATCCAAGAGCTCGTGCTGATATAAACCAACAATATTTTGACTCCATGGAAAGAAAACCGTCTCTCCGGGCGAATCCAGTAAGTGCTGCAACGCTTGGACTGGCTGGGCTATGTGTACGGTCGTAGCCCAGTCTCTATGCTCTGGTTTGAGGAGCGCCGAAGGGATGGGCTGCTGCATGCGACTCCAGCCAGGACCGACAAAAATCCCGTACGCAATAGCTGAAATGACTCGGTAATCAGGTAATTCTGCCTTTGACGCGTAGCCATTTAGCTCGGCGTTGGCCCACGCTTTCAGCCGATCATTCTTGAGTTGATAAGCCAAGACAAGGCATTTGCGGAGCAAACCGCTAACGGACTGCTCACCGTCAGTCGCCATACCGATGATTTCATCAAGCAACATGATGTACGAGCACTTAACCTTCTTACAACCTGCCGACAGACCCTCAAGCGCCGCTTTACCCGATCTCCCCGACCGCCCTGGCGCCTGTTTCAGCCGAAGCCTTTCCTGCGCCAGTTGAGCGGGCGAGGCCAGGTCTTCCTTCGATTCCAGCTCAACCTTCAATCTGTCCCGACGTGATCTCCTCTGGCATGCATTCTAGGAGTTCTTGGAGCGAAGAGCTTCGTAAGGCCAATTTCAGTCTTCTATGCTCTTCCATGAGGGGATACAGCTCCTCCTTGCTTGCGGCAGTTAACCTTTTCGTTTGTTCAAGCACCTCCTTCAGGCGCCGCGAAATGCCCGCTTTTCGGAGACCTAGTACAGCGCCCCGGACGTTCTCCGGCGTAAGTACATGAACCTGGGACTGGGTGAACCGAAGCAGAGTGCGGTGTTCAAAATCGTTCAGTTCAAGGTTAAACGGATTTTCGCGGTTCGAGTACGCTCTTACCAGCTTGGCGATGAGTTCCTCCCCGGGGAGGCCGTTACAGAGAGGATGCGCGGACAACCAATACATTGCCTCTCGGCCGGGATCAAAGTCCCCATCTGCTTCGCTGTGACAGATTCCTGACTGAGGAGAAACAAGTGCCTGCACTAATATCTCCTCGCTTTCGGTGAGCTGCGCGAAATCTGGAACCTTAATCGTTCCGGACGCACGACGCGCTGTTAAGTCTCGCAACTGCTTCCTGACGAACTCCGTCTGAAGTTTTAGCGTGTCAGCTATCTCAGGGATGAGCTCAGCCCTTGTGAATGCGTTGGGCACGAGATTCAAGTACTTAACAAGGAATGAGATTGCTTTCGTCTTGCCTTCCGGAGTGCGTATCGGAAACTGTGCTTGAGCTCTTTCGGCTAGATACACGAAAAACTTCTTCGAGTCCTTCAGCGCCTCGGCGTACGCGTCTTTGCCCTTGCGGCGAATATAGAGGTCGGGATCGAAGCCGGTCTCCAGCGTCAGCACTTTGATCTGGAAGTCTTCGCTCACCAGCAGCGCCAGCGAACGCTCCGCGGCGGCAGCTCCGGCGGTATCGGGGTCGAAGTTGACCACGATGTTCTTGCTGAAGCGGCCCAGCAGCCGCGCCTGCGGATCGGTGAACGCCGTGCCTGAGCTGGCGATGACGTTGTGGAAGCCGGCGGCGTAGACGGAAATGCAATCCATCTGCCCTTCGACCAGGATGGCGTAATCCAACTGGCGAATCGCCTGCTTCGCCTTGTCGATGTTGAACAGCACGCGCGACTTGGAGTAGATGGGCGTCTCCGGCGAATTCAGATACTTGGGCCCGGCCTTCTCGTCCGCGGCCAGCGTGCGCCCGGTGAAAGCGATGACCTTGCCCTGCTCGTTGGCGATAGGAAACATCACGCGGTTGCGAAACTTGGAATACAAAGTTGTCAGTTGCCAGTTGTCGGTTGTCAGTTTCTGGTCCCCATCTGTGCCCTCTGACAACTGACCACTGACAACTGACGACTGCTCCCTTTCCTTCCACGAGAAGAGGCCCGATTCGCGCATGATCTCGTCATCGAAGTGCTTGCCGAGCGCATCGCGCAGCAGGAAGCCTCTTTCCGGCGCGAAGCCGATGCGAAATTCGGCAATCACTTCCGGCGTGAGCCCGCGGGATTTCAGATATTCGCGGGCATGGGCGGATTCGGGCTTGCGCAACTGTTCCTGAAAGAACACGCAGGCGCGCTCGTGGATGTCGATCAGTCCGCCGCGCTGCCGCGCCTGGCGTGCTTCGTCCTCCGAGGCGTACTGCATCTTCGGCATGGGGATGCCGAGCTTGTCGGCAATCACGCGCACCGCCTCGGGAAAGGTGATGTTCTCAATCTTCTGGACAAAGCTGAAGACGTCGCCAGACACCCCGCAGCCGAAGCAATGAAAGAACTGATTTGTCGCGTGGACGGAGAAGGACGGCGTCTTTTCCTGATGGAAGGGACACAGGCCCTGGTAATTCTGCGCTCCCGATTTGCGCAGCTTGACGTACTCGCCGACGATGCGGACGATGTCGGCCTGCTGCTTCAGGGTTTGCGCAAAGTCGCCGGGGTTCGCCATTAGAACAGTTTCGTCAGCCGCAGGTCAGGCCGCAAGCAGAGAGCGGGATGACGCTGTGGATTCCCTGTGACTCACAAAAGAATCTGTGGAAGACGGCACCGAAACTCGGATGCCGATCATGACTTCTTCCTCCGCATCCACACCGTCATCAGGAAATACACGAACGAGGCCAGCCCGGCGTAGAGGAACCCGTTGGCGAAAATGATGGTCCCTATCGTCATGAACAGGGTTAGCGTGGTTTCGGCGGTGGCCTCGAGGATCCCCGCCAGCATAAACGGCGGACAGATGGCGATGGCCGCAAACCGCACTTGCGCGTTGAATACAGCCGGGTGGTAGCTCCAGATGACGCACAGGGCTATGCCTATTCCCAACCCTACGACAAAAGCAATCGACAACAGGATGAGGAAGGCGTCGTGCTTTTTGTTGCGTTGAGGGCCCATGAAGGTCAGGTACGCCTCATCAAGTGTATTCGATGGGGCGCCGCTTCGCGTGCTATGCTCACGGCGAATCGAGGTATCCAGTCATGAGCACCCAGCCCGCCGAGGTCAGCTATGCCAGCCCCATTCCGCACAGCATGGTCACAACAGCGTTTGTGCTGGACGGCTACACCATCAAGCGCAACTTCGGATTGGTGCGCGGCATTATTGTGCGCTCGCGGTCGATCGTGGGCACCATTGGCGCCAGCCTGCAAACCATCGTGGGAGGAAATATCACGCTCTTCACCAGGCTCTGCGAGCAGACGCGCGAGCATGCCTTCGAGCTGATGCTGCAACACGCTGCGGAAGTGGGCGCCAACGCCGTGATCGGCATGCGCTACGATGCCACCGAGGTCATGCAGGGCGTGACCGAGGTGCTGGCTTACGGGACTGCGGTGTACGTGGAGAAGAATGGGTGAACGAAAAGGGCGGCTTGCGCCGCCTCGAACCATCGAATGGTGAGCCCGGCAGGAATCGAACCTGCGACCCACGCATTAAAAGTGCGTTGCTCTACCAACTGAGCTACGGGCCCGCCAATTCAAATCTAGCACAGCTTAGACGCGACCAGAGCTCTGCGACGGACATTCGCGAAGGCTGTAATGGGCGCAAGCGATGGGGCTATACTGTCCTGCCGAGTTGCTTCGTCCAGTTTGTTACATATAGGGCGATACGGTTCCAAGCAAGGTGAGACATGGCACGAATATTAGTGGCAGGCGGGTTGTGCAACGAGGATCCAGAGCGGGAACTGGGTGCGGCCCGAGCGTCGTTTGCGCAGGCGATTGGCAGGGAGCTCATTCAGCGGGGAAACATCCTTCTCGGTGGCTGCAGGACTGCACTCGATGCGGAAGTGGCGAAAGCAGCAGCTCAGGCTGCAGTTACGCGCGGTTTCGAACCGAGGAGATGCATCCGGTCCTGGGTAACGATGGGCACAAGTCCGATTCACGACAAAGGCGACATTATTCGCTCCCGAATGGGCGATTGGAAGAATGTACCGCGGGGACTCGTCTATCCCGAGCCCTTCCAGGAAGCCGACGTTGTAATTATCATCGGCGGTTGGGACGGAACCCAATACGCTGCGAGCTGGGCGCGACTGGCGGATAAGCCCATTGTTCCAGTCGCCACCTTCGGTCTCGCCGCGGCGGATATTTTCAATGATGAGCTGGCAACTTTCGATCGGCGCTATTCCAGCAAAATCACACTCGACGAGTACCAGTGTCTAAATCGTCTGCTTCCGGACTCGAGTGATGCCACGCTTGCGAGCTTCGCTAAAGAGGTTGTATGTCTGGCCGAACGCCTGGTCAAGCCTTCAGAGGCGTTTGTCATCATGTCGTTTGCGCAGCGCGGCGAACTTACAGACGCCTACGATACATTCGTTCGTGCTTGTGAAAAGGCCGGTTATAAGGCATTCAAGGTAGACGAGCACCTGGATCCTAAGCAGAGAATTGTTCCCGGGATCGTCAGCGCAATCAGAAGGTCGGCTTTCGTAATCGTCGACTTAACTGATCCCCGCCCGAACGTCTACTACGAATTGGGCTATGCCAACGCCCTTGGAAAGGACGTAGTGGTCACGGCAAAGGAGGGCACAACACTTCCATTCGACGTGTACGACGTTCCCACCTTGTATTGGGATTCACAGACGACGCTTATGAAGAAGCTCCTCGCTCAGCTCGACAAGATGGGCATCTCGGTTTCAGCGGCAGCCGGAAGCTAGCCCCCGGCACGCGAATCTGCGGGCTCGACTGGTTTGATCATTTCTCGCTTCGAGTTCGAGAAGCGCTCGATCCTATGCGCGTGTGCAGCCGCCCGCTTCGCGTTACCCCCGTTATCGGGAAACGGTACAGTGCGCCCATGCTCCGTGGTCGGTACTGCACTGCTGATTCACAGCCAGGCACTCGATCTCAAAGCACACATTTGCAAGCAGCACCATGAGCACGCCGAGTTGGTTCCCGAGGTGACGCCGGAGCGGAGCCCGGTGCCGACGTTCGCCCGTCAGTTGGGCTAACGTGGGAGCTGTGCCCAACAGACGTCGCGACGCCTCGCTGGCTGGTGGCTGGCGGCTCGCTTTGTGACCTCATCACGTTGATCGGTGATAACAGCGCTTGGTACTTTAGCCCATCCCGGGTACACTGCACCCAACTGGGGGCCGGAGGAGTGTTGGGTGTTGTGGGGTACGCTAGCTAAGTCCTTATTCCGGAATATTTTGCGTGTAAGTCCCACGCGGTCAAGATTTTGCGGAGCAAGATTTTTCCCAGTTCAATGGAATCAAGATTTTACGCACAGCCGGGGGAGGGGGGTGGGTTGTTGTGTCAGAGGCCAGTGGTCGGTGGTCAGGGAAAGACGGCAACGATCAGTCCTGCACGAACCGGGCTTCCCCTATAATCAACCCTCGCGGGTGCCCCATTCCGGCATCTGTTGCCGGGGTGGGGTTTTGAGTCTACGGCCTCGAATACCCGGCCACAGCTCGCACAATTTCAAAAAGACACCAGCCTTACTAATCGCACTTATGACACTTGCCGCTGCCTCCTCTGAAGCCCAGACCGCCACGAATCAACCTCCTGTCGCCAATAGGATCCACACCCAGCGCACGCTGAAGGGCGTGACGCTGGTCGACGACTACGCCTGGCTGCGCGAGCGCGACAATCCGGACGTTAAGTCGTATCTCGAAGCCGAGAACGCCTACGCCGAGCAGATGACCGCTGCGCTGGCGCCGGCGCGGCAGAAGCTCTACGACGAGATCGTCAGCCACATCAAGGAGACCGACGACACCGTTCCCTACCTGAAGGACGGCTATTACTACTACACGCGCACCGAGAAGGGTAAGCAGTACGTCATCTTGTGCCGCAAGAAGGGCAAACTGGATGCGCCCGAGCAGGTGTTGCTCGACCTGAACGTAATGGGCGAGGGCCAGCCGTTCATGTCGGTCGGTCCCGCGGCGGTAAGTGACGACGGCAACTGGCTGGCCTACACCACCGACAATGTGGGATTCCGGCAGTATCGCCTGCACATTCGCGATCTGCGCAACGGCCAGGACCTGCCCGACAGCGCCGAGCGTGTTACCTCGGTGGCGTGGGCATCGGACAACAAGACGCTGTTCTACACCATCGAGGACGAGGTGCAGAAGCGTTCGTATCGCGCGTATCGCCACATAATGGGGACCGATACCGCCAAGGATCCGCTCATTTATGAAGAAGCGGACGAGCGCTTCAACATCAATGTCGATCGCACGCGCAGCCGCGAGTTCGTGACGCTGTTCATCGGCAGCCACACGACGACAGAGATGCGCTTCCTGCCCGCGGCCAGGCCGGAAGCGGAATGGAGGATCATCGAGCCGCGCCGGGACAACATTGAGTACTACGCCGACCATCGCGGCGATCAGTTCTACATCCGCACTAACGACGCAGCGCAGACATTTCGCATTGTCACTGCGCCGGTGGCAACTCCCGGGCACGAGCACTGGAAAGAGCTGGTTGCCGCGCGGCCTGATGTGCCCATCGAAGACATCGACGTCTTCCAGGACTTTTATGTCGTCACCGAGCGGCTGGGCGGCTACCCGGCGTTTCGCGTAGTGCAGTTTGCCGATGGCTCAAGCAAGGAGATTGAGTTTCCTGAGCCTGCATATTTCGCCGGCGGGCAGAGCAACGCCGAGTTCAAGACGAACGCCTATCGCTATCAGTATCAGTCGCTCATCACGCCGCCGTCGGTTTACGACTACTTCGTCGACGCGCACCGGTCGGCGCTGCTGAAGCAGAACGAAGTGCCCGGCGGATTCGATCGCAACAACTATGTCTCCGAGCGGCTGTTCGCGACCGCCAGCGACGGAACGAAGATTCCTATCTCGCTGTTCTATCGCAAGGACGTCAAGGACAAGGCCAAAGCGGCGCTGTACGTCTACGGCTACGGCTCGTACGGATATCCGCTGCCGGCGAGCTTCAGTCCGGCACGGCTGCCGCTGGCGGATCGTGGAGTGATCGTAGCGCTGGCGCATATTCGCGGCGGCGGCGAGATGGGCAAGCCATGGCACGATGCCGGCAAGATGATGGAGAAGAAGAATACCTTCACCGACTTTATCGCCGCGACCGAGTACCTGGTGGCGAATGGCTATGGTGCGAAGGATCGCGTCGCCATTGAAGGCGGCAGCGCGGGCGGCCTGCTGATGGGCGCGGTGGCAAACATGCGTCCTGACCTGTTCAAGGTGGTGCTGGCGCAGGTGCCCTTCGTCGACGTGATGAACACCATGCTCGATCCTTCCCTGCCCCTCACCGTGCCGGAGTACGAGGAGTGGGGCAACCCCGAGCACGATCCGGCGTTTCATTACATGCTGTCGTACTCGCCCTACGACAATATCGCGAAGAAGGCGTATCCCTCGATGCTGGTGCGAACGTCGTTTGATGACAGCCAGGTGATGTACTGGGAGCCGGCCAAGTTCGTTGCAAAGTTGCGAACCTTGAAGACCGACTCGAACCCCCTGGTGTTCTATACCAACATGCACGGCGGGCATGGCGGATCGAGTGGACGTTACGACCGCTTCCAAGAGGTGGCGTTCGACTACGCTTTCATGCTTTCGCAACTGGGCGTGGAAGAACCGGCAAGTAACGGCGCACCCCCGACGGGAGAATGATGGCTGCCTGCCGGCCTCGGAGGCTACATCGACTCCTTATCGGAGCAGCCGCGCGACGCTCAAATGGTGTGAAAATTTGACATCTGCGCGCCGCGACGGGAGTACAATCCTGGCAAATGAGCGCCATCCCAACCGCGCTCGGGGGGCAGTATGATCCGCGTTCTGCGCCAGGCGTTGCCGCTGCTTCTTGCGGCCAGTCTTCTTGTTGTGGCGGCTGTCGTACCTGTTTGCGCCCAGAGGAGTGCGGCCGACCGTGGTGTGCCGCGCACCATTGACGGTGTCATCCAGGTCCATGTTGTTTACGACAACCGGAGCTCTGTAAGGAGCCAACTTCGTGCCGAGCTCACCAACCAGTCTGGCATGAGCATCTCAGTGCAAACGACGGATTCCGAAGGTTTAGTCACGTTCCACATCGCCGGCGACGGCGTGTACTACGTTCGTGTGTCCGGTCCTACGATCCAGGATGCGGTGTCGCAGGGGATTGAATTTGACAACCTGCAAGAGTCGGGACATGGCTTGCAGATCGTCTACGTGCAGGTGAAACCCACGGCGGAGAGCACTGCGAGCGCAGCGAGTTCGACTAATCAGACGGTTACTTCCGCCGCCGAGTTGCGCGTTCCGCAAAATGCGAGCAAGGCCTTTGATAAGGGAATGGCGGCATGGCAAAACAAGGATTATCAGAAGGCGGCCACCGAGTTTGAAAAAGCAGTCGCCGCTTATCCTGAGTACGATAGCGCCTACAACAATCTGGGAGTGATGTATGCCCATCTGAACCAGAGCGATAAGGCGATGGCCGCTTTCAAACGTTCGGTAGAGTTGAACGACAAGAATGCCGACGCCGACCGCAACCTGGCGCGAATGCTGTTACGCCAGAAGGACTATCCGCACGCGGAAGAGTTGCTGAAGAAGTGCCTCGCGGTGCAGACGCCAGATGCTGCCACCTTGACCATGCTGGCGATCGCGGAGATTGAAGACGGCCAGGTCGATGATGCCCTCAGGGACGCGCAGAAAGTTCACACATTGCCCCACGAGGGCTATGCCGTCGCGCACTACGTAGCGGGACAGGCACTGGAGGACAAGCGCCAGTATCCGCAGGCCCGTGCTGAATATGAGACTTACCTGAAGGAAAGTCCGAACGGGCCCGACGCTGCGCAGGTGAAGAGCGCACTGGCAGGGCTTTCAGCCTCGGGCGCAGCTACGGCTCCGAAGACGCAATAGCAGGGTTGCCGGCCCGTTACTAACAGTTCGTGAAGATTCGTCCCTCTGCTTGCGGCCTGCCGGCGAAAACTGCTATCAAGAATCTGACGGGCAATCCCGTGGCCTTTTGGCCGAAATAATGCCGGGTTCTCGCTGAGGCTGCCTTGCCTGAATCAACTTCGAATGTAGAGTACGCGCATCGTATCCACGAGCAGGGACACGAACATGGCCATGGCCCGTCCGACCGTCGCCATGAATGGGTAGCGATTGCCGAAGCAATTGTGCTCGCGATTGTGGCAGTGGCCACCGCATGGAGTGGTTATCAAGCGGCAAAATGGGATGCCCTGTCGGCAAAGCAGTATGCCTTGAACTCCACCACCATGATCCTCTCGCAAGAGAAGAGCGCCACCTCGGGGCAGTATCGCCTGTACGACGTACTCACATTCAACGGATGGATGTACGCCAATGCGACCGGGAACGAAAAGCTGAAGGCTCTTTATGAGCGCCGTTTCCGGCCCGAGCTCCGGGTCGCCTTCGATGACTGGCTGAAGCTGGATCCGATGCACAACCCCGACGCTCCCGCCGGCCCGGGACTTATGCCCAGCTTTAAAGACCCCTACGCCGAGGAAGCGGCCCATCTTGCGCACCAGGCGCAGGAGTATTTTGAGGAGGCAGGCTCGGCGCGCGAGACGGGCGATCAGTATGTCAAGGTCACAGTCCTGCTTGCGACCGTGCTCTTACTCACAGCCCTGAGCCAGCGTTTCAAGCCGTTCGGACCGCGCGCGATCGTTGTTGTAATAGCATTCATGCTCCTGCTGAGCAGCATGACTTTGCTAGTAAGGCTCCCGCGGGCGTGAGAGGTCCCGCTGCACCTCACCAAGATCCCTGCTTGCGCCCGAACCACCAGATCAGACCCAATGTCGCAGTGTTTTGATCTTTGCTGTAAACGTCTTGGCTGCTGGTGAGGAATATCGGAACGTTCGACCAGTCGCGTCGCCATTCGGTTTTCACCTGCAGTCCATCTGCGACGTTGTAAGCATAGGTCAGGGTGACTTCCTTCAGCGCTTCCGTTACTCCGCTGAACAATCCTCCGGTGAAATAGCTGCCGTAATCGCCGAGATATTCCGCGCGAGCGGCGAGGAACTGCTTGGGTGTCAGCAGGAATTGAGCGTATCCCGCGCCGCCCCAGGTATGAGCCGGGAGCAGAATCCTTGCCCGGCGCGGCGTCGGCCCAAATCCGCTGAATTACGTAGTCGCCTTCGAGCGCGAATGTCCAGCGCGAAGTAGCCTGCCAGTTCACATAGCTGTCAAAGATGTGCAGCTTGCCGTCCGGAGCGGGAACAACCGCTGTAAAGCACAGTCCCGGCTGCACGGGAACGGGTCCACAGCCGGTCGCCGGAGCCGCGTTAGGATTTTCCTGTCCAAAGTAATAGTTTGTGGTCCAGGTAACCTTCTTGTTCGGAGTGACAATGAATCCAAACATCTCGTCCTTGAATCCGTTCGTCGGCTCGGTCTGGTTGGTGCCGTTGATCAGCCAGTATTGAAGGCCAAGCTTAGAGTTGACCTGATACTTGACGCGGAATCCTTCGTGATAGAACGGCAGGAAGTTGAACCAGTAGGCGCGCGAGTAATTCATCTGATCTTTGGTGTAATTGCCTTCGTAACCCAGAGAGCTCGCCCACTTGCCGAAATCGACGTTGATGCCGTTGCCGAATGGCAAAACATAGGTTCCATACGCCTGGAAGATGTTGCGGTAGATGTCGGGACGATGCTCGTTGCTGGGATTTCCCTGCAAGGTGGCGGTGGCTTGCCCGAACTGCAGGTCGAGTCGCGTGCCCCAACGCCGTCCAGCTTCCGGATCGGCCGCCCGTTCGAAGACGACCGCTGCCTGATTCAGGCTGAAGGCGTTGCTGCTGACATCGTAGGCGCGCAGCAGATTCACGCGGCCAATCGGCTGGTTGAAGTTGTATTCGTAGTAGCCGTCGACTAGCACATTGATGGTCGACGTCTTCAGGTAGTCGAGGATTCCGCGATCTTCTGAGGACAAGCTCGCGACGTTTGGCGTTTCCGCCAGACTCGACGAGCCTTGCTGAGACAAGTCGGGGGAATCGCCGGCTGAGCCTTGCGGCGCCACATCTACGAGCTCGTGGCTCATGCGGACAGCCGCCTGGTTGTTCGATGCCATGGCGGCCTGCATCTGCGCCATCTGAGCTTTCAAGAGGGTAACTTCGTCTTGAAGCGCAGTCACCGTGTTCTGCAATTGTTCGACCGTGGTTTCGGCAGGTGAGCCCGCCTGATTCGACGTCCGGGCAGCTTCTGCAGCGCGAACGCGAACCACGCTGACTTCCAGAACCGCGATGATAGTCACGGTCAGGATGAGCCGGGAAACGACTCGTGGATTTGACATGAGGGGTCCCTCGCCCTGGTGATCTTTCGATCATCATATTCACCAGGAATCAGTAACCACCCGCGGGCCTTGAGCCCGCGGGATGCACTTAAAACATCACCATCAAGGCGTAGGTGAGGCGATTTTCGGCTTTTTGCAGGTCCGGCGTAAAGCCTGCAACGAAGGAGCCCGGATCACCCTGATTGCCGCCCGGTGGAGTAATGCCGCCATGCCCTGAGAAGTAGGGGACATTGGCAGCGCGATGGTTGTATTCAAAGCGAAATGTTATGTACTGAACGGGCATATAATCGAAGGTCGCCGAAACGTCCCATGCCTTGAAAGGATCGCCAGTGTTCTCCGTAAAGTAGGGAGTGCCGGATGCGGCGGTCGCGCCGTTGATTGGCGGCAGCAGCACCAGGTACCGTCCCGGGTTGTTGATCTGTCCGCCCCCCAGCGTAACGGCGTAGTGGTCGTTCGCGAACCAGAAGCGGTTATAAAACATGTAGCCGAGGAAGCTTTGCTTCGGCCCACTCTTGCCATCCCCAAAACAACTGACACCGTTGCCGGTCTCGCATCCGGCATCTCCGGTAAGTGAAAACGCCATCCGATCCAGGGCCTTGTCAGGGTTGTGGTAGTACATGTATTGAATGCTGTCGTCCGTGTGATAGCGCCGCCGACCCGGTAAACCAAGCGTGTCTTGACCCAGGAAGTATTGATTTCCCACGAAGGAGAACTTCCCGTTGGGACGCCACAAAATCTGCCCTCCGAATCCAAGGCCGTTGTTGAACTTGCCATAGGACTGCCAGCCGTTGATGATCCACGGCTCGATCTTCAGGTGTTCGTTGGGAAAGATCTGCACACGCATTCCATTGAAGAACCATGGCGTATTCGAAGAAACGTAGGAGGGCTGGTAAGCCCAGTTGTCGAAGTTGTAGTAGCTGAACAGCCCGATGTAGGACATGAAGATTCCGGCTTGGATGTTGATTCCATCGAGCTTGTCGATGTGATAGCCGCCGTAGGCCTCAGATACGTAGCGGTAAGCATTCGCAAGCTGCCACTGGCCGCGCGCAGGACTGGCATCATTGCGGGGCGTGGTCTGCGAATACATGCCGAACTGCGTCATGATGCGCGCCATCACGTTGTCCCAGTGGAAGTCGCCTCCGACACCCATCTGGGTTACCTGGAATTCACCTGAGCGAAAGATCTCACTAGAGCCGCCGATGGTATCGTCGGCCGGGTGGGCGAAGTCATAGACGTAATTAACGTCCGCGCGAATCTCGGGCGTGAAGAACTTGGTAGCAAATGGCGTTTCCGTCACGCGCGAGTTGCCGTTTAGCCAACTGAAATCGGCGAAGGAGAACGGCTCCGGTTTCTGATTGGGCTTGGACTGTTGGGTGAGCGCGCCCTCCGCCGTTGCGGTTTCCGGCACGGGAGTCGCTGTCGCCTGGTCACTGACGATATGCGAGGCCGCTGAGCCGGACGTGCCGTCTGTGGCGGGCGGAGGAGTCGAAGAACGGTTTGCCAGCTCGCGCTCCAGCTCGTCAATACGCTGCCGCATCGCTTCGAGTTGCTTGGCAACGGCGGGCGGTATGTCCTGGTCCGAGGACGCGGTGTTTTGCCCCTGACAAAAACAGCCCACGGTGCAGAGCAGACCAATGGCGAAGAATTTCTTAAGAACATTGAGATTCATATTGAAATCCTTTGAAAAGCTAGGTTAGGGCCAGGGAGTCGATCACAGCCCATTCGATAGCCCGCCGCATAAAGCTTGCCTAAAGGCCCCGTAAATGGAACGTAAAGCAGCCTTATCGGGGTCTCGTGGCCCTCGGTATTTTGCGCCTGAGATCTTCCTCGTTCTGGTCGGCTTATACCAAGCTAAGCGGCCACTGGGACACGCATCTGCCGCGTCAGATGTGCTTTCAACTCGTGCTTCTCGCCGGCGAGCAGCAGCATCCCTTGCCTTAAAGCGAGATGGAACGGCGCTCCTAACCCCCGCACCAGAGCTGGTGCTATCCTCCTCCCTAGAAGCCATGCGCATTACCAACCGCGCTACTACCATCGCGTTCTTCATTACGCTCGGCGTACTCATCGCCGGCGTGGCGATGGTGCTCAATATCGGCTGGATCATCCTCAACTGGCGTGAGGTCGTACCGCTGATCCTGGGAGTTATCTTTTTTCCCGTCATCATCGCCGGCGTGATTCTAAACACGATTTTTCTGGTGCGCGAAGTTCGGCGCAATGAACAGCAGGACAGTTTCCTCAACGCCATCACGCATGAGTTGAAGACGCCGATTACGTCGATCCGGCTTTACCTGGAGACGCTGCAACGACGGCCGCTGGAAGACAAGCAGCGGCAGGAGTTTTACCAGATAATGCTCAACGACACGCAGCGGCTGATGGGAACGGTCGAGCAGGTGCTGCGGGCCGCGCGCGTCACGCAGAAGAACGCAGTGCTCAATCGCACGGAGGTGGAAATAGGACCGCTAGTGCAGGATGCCGTTGAACTGGCGCGGGCACGGCATCACTTGTCGGCGCAGTCACTGGCATGGGAGCTGGATGGCAAGCCGGCCGAGCGCCTGCTGACGATTGGAGACCGCGAGATGCTCTCAACGGCGCTGTCGAACATGCTGGACAACGCAGTGAAGTACTCGCCGGCGGACAAGAAAATTCGCGTCGAGGTAGTCACTCCCGACATGGAGCACGTGCGCATCTGCGTGCGGGACAACGGTGTGGGTATCCCACGTGGAGAGTTGAAACGCATTTTTAAGCGTTTTTATCGGGTGGTCGCGACTCCCGCACAGCACGTCAAAGGCAGCGGTCTGGGATTGTTCATCGTGCGCTCGATTGCCCAACGTCACGGAGGCCGGGCCTATGCGGAAAGTGAAGGCACAGGAAAGGGCGCGACTGTTACTATCGAGCTTCCACGGTACGTCGCATGAGCACTCGCATCCTGCTGGTCGAAGACGAAGAGCATCTTGCCACCGGATTGAAGTTCAACCTGGAAGCGGAGGGTTACAAGACCAGGGTCGCGGGCGACGGCGAGACGGCCCTGGATCTACTCCTCGGCAAGCACGAGAATTTCGACCTGCTCGTACTCGATGTGATGCTTCCCGGCAAGGACGGCTTCACTGTCGCCTCAGAGCTGCGCAAGGGAAACGAATACATTCCGCTGCTGATGTTGACGGCGCGCGACCGGCCCGAGGACGTGCTGCGGGGATTTGCTTCCGGCGCCGACGATTACCTTCCCAAGCCGTTTGATCTGGCGATCCTGCTGGCCCGGATCCGCAGCCTGTTGCGGAGGCGCGAGTGGGCAGGCGCTCTGCTGGCCGACCCGCCGACCGAGGCGCGAGTCGCAGACGCGAAGCATCACGAACAGCCGCGCGAATTTGATGTCTATCGATTCAACGGAAAGGAAGTTGATTTCGGCACGCTGGAGCTGCACAGCGCAGGCAAGAGCTTTCGCCTGACTCTGATGGAAGCGGAGCTGCTCCGTTTCCTGATCGCAAACGCCGGAAGGAATGTGGCACGCAAGCAGATTCTGGAACAAGTCTGGGGCCTGAAGGAGGACACCGACACGCGCGCCATCGACAACTTTATCGTGCGGCTGCGGAAGTATATCGAGACCGACCAATCGAAGCCCCGCTACCTGCTAACGGTGAGAGGCGTGGGATATCGCTTCCTTCCCAACCCGCCGCCCTTGCCGCGGAATTGAGCCTCATCGGGGACGCGCCAGCACCAGGGTGACATCGTCGGGCTGCTCGGCGCCGCCAATCCAGTCGGCAACCGCGGTCGTCACCACCTCGCTGATCCGCGCTAATGGCTGATCGCGATGAAGCTGGATCAACTCGATCAGGCGCTCCTCGCCGAATTCGCCAAACTCGTTTTCCGGCTCGGTCACACCGTCGCTGAAAGCGACAAAGATATCGCCCGGCCGCATGGGTACGCGGCTCTCGCCATAACCGACGCCATCAAAGAGGCCGACCACGGTTCCTGAAGCTTCAAGGCGAACGACGCTTCGGTCTTGCGATATAAGGATCGGCGGCAGGTGACCGCCGTTAGAGTAAATCAGCACCCGCCTGTCCGGGTCATAGCAGCCCAGGAACATCGTGGCGTACTTCTCCGGCGGTGTCGCCCGAAAAAGCTGATAGTTGAGGGTCGTCATCAGCCGGCCCGGAGCAAGGTCTTCGTCGCGGCTTCCGTTGCCGCGATAGTAAAGCTCGCCAGTCCGATCACCTGCGCCCGCCATCATGGGAGCCAGCGCCAGCTCGGGCTCCAGCGAATAGGCGCGTACAAAGGCGTGCACGGTAGCCATCAGCAGCGCAGCGGAAATTCCTTTGCCGCTGATGTCGCCCACGGCCAGAACCATGCGATCGTCGGGCAGGCGGATGAAGTCGTAGTAGTCTCCGCTGACCGTGCGTGCGGGCCGGCAGACACCGTGGACCTCAAGCGTCGGCAGATCGCAGGACTCACGAGGAAACAGTAGCTCCTGAACCTCGTGCGCGATGGCCAATTCGTTCTCCAGGCGCTGCTTGTCTTTCTGTTCCGCCATGAGCCGGGCGAGCGAAGTGGTCATCGAGTTGAACGATTGCTCAAGTGCCGCCATCTGGTCTTTGGACTCGACCTTGATGCGGTGCGTCAGGTCCCCGCGGTTCACGCTCTCGGTCCCTTTGTAGAGCTCAGCTACTGACTTGGTCATGCTGCGCGTGAGGCGAGCGCCGATGAACAGTGCGATCAGTTCGATGAAGCCAAAGAAAATCGCAATGGCGGCGAGGGCCTGAACAAAGATTCCCGCTTTTTCGCCCAGGCGTCCGAAGAGCACGTTGTAGAGCAGCGACGGGCGAGTGCTGACCATGAGCGCGCCCGTATCCTGCTCACCTGTGTTCCAGTTGGTGGCGTCGAATAACGTCCAAAAATTGAATCCCCGGTCGAAGCGGTTGACCGGAGGCGGCACCTTACCGACTTCGACGTTCTGCGAAGTTTCGTTCAGATTCTGCCCCGAAATCGTAACTGTAGAGTGGGAGTTGCCCAGATCGATGTTCAGGCTGTCTTCCGAGGCCCGTTTGCGCGCCTCAGCCGCTTTGCCCCCCTTGGATTCGCCGCTCTCCCCCTTGGGTGGATAGAGGTAAATCGCGCCGACCATCGCCGCCGCGCGCTGCAGCAGCCCGGAATTGACCGGCACGTTCGAGATCACCACCAGATGCCTGGTACCAACCTCCACGTGCTTGACCGCGCGCAGGTGCAAATGCCCGTCATCCATGGTGAAGCTGCTGAAGTCTCCCTTGACGGCTTCGGGAAGCTTCAAGCTGGTGCTCTCGATATGCCCTCCGGGGCTGATTACATAACCTTTGTCGCCTTCCAGAACGGTGACAGTGCGCTGGCGAAAGTTCTCTTCCGAGGCGCTGGCGATTTCGGCGGCAAGCTGCGGCGTCAGATGATCGGCGCGGGAGAGCGAGCGGAACTGCGCTGTCAGTGCATCGTTGGCGGCCCTGAGGTGATCGAGTTCGGCCTGCAGGTCGGAGAGCGCGATGTAGGTCGCGAATTGTCCGGCGAAAAGGTATCCCGCCAGCAGTCCCATGGAGACCAGCAGGAGGATGGGGATGACGCCAATGAACACGTAGGTGACGATCAGCCGGTTGCGCAGACGCCACATGAGCTTGTGCCGGACCCAGCGGAAGCTGAGCAGCAGAAGGAAAATAACAAAGACAAAGGACAGGAATTGCGCCCAGCCGCTGAGCATGGTGCCGGGTGCAGGGCGCACAATGAGCTGCATAATCTCCACAGCTCCGGCGAGAACGCCGAACCAGAGCGTGGTCCTGCCAAGTTTGGACTGCGGTCGCAGGAGCGGCCGCAACCGGGCTTTGATCTGATCTGCGTCTGGCAGCTTCATGGCTTGCGCCAAGCTCGCGGCGCGAGAGCGCCGCTACATCACATCGCTATCCTATAACGAGTTTCCTCGTGTCAATGCACTCCACGTGCGCTGATTCGTCTGTCAGATTTCCGGGTAGAGATCGAAGAAGGCGTCGACGCTCTGACGTAATTGCTTTTCGATGTCCTCTTTGGAGCCTTCGAGGATGTGCAGGGTAACGTGCGCCTCGCGCCCATTCTTCAGCTTGACGGCGCCTTCCCCAACCTCTGCCACTTCCTCTGCAGGTAGCAGACGCATGCCGTATACCAAGGTGAGCTTTGCCATGGAATGATTCTATCCGGAATACCGCCGTTCGCTCTCGGCTATTGGCCATTGGCTATTGGCTTTTGGCTATTGGCTTTTGGCTATTGGCTTTTGGCTTTTGGCTTTTGGCTTTTGGCAATTCGCTTCCAGCTCTTCACCTGGGCTCCGGCCAATAGCCAAGAGCTAAGAGCAAAGAGCCTCGCCGCTTGCTAGAATCCGAAGTGCCTTAGTACTACGACAGATTGTAGTAGTAAGCGCCGCTGCATCGTCGGCGGCGGACGGGAATCTATCTCCTTTCAGATGCCAGAAAACGTAAGCAATGTAGTGATCATCGGATCCGGTTGTTCGGGGCTGACGGCTGCCATTTATGCGGCCCGCGCGAACTTGAAGCCTATCGTGATCGACGGGCATGAACCCGGCGGGCAGCTCGCCATTACCACGCTGGTGGAGAACTTCCCCGGCTTTCCAGACGGCATCCAGGGGCCGGAGCTGATCGAGAACATGCGCAAGCAAGCGGTACGCTTCGGCGCGGAGATCCGCGGTGGGCATGCGTCGAAAGTGAACCTCAGTCAGAAGGAGCTTGACATCGGCAAGCAGCCTATCGAAGTGGACCTCGGCCGGGAGAAGCTGCTGACGCGCACGCTCATCATCGCCAGCGGGGCTTCCGCCCGGTGGCTGGGGCTGCCCAGCGAGCAGGCGCTGATCGGGCATGGAGTGTCTTCCTGCGCGACATGCGACGGATTCTTCTTTTCGGGAAAGGAGATTGCCGTAATCGGCGGCGGCGACTCGGCCATGGAGGAGGCGCTGTTCCTCACCCGCTTCGCCGCCAAGGTCACCATCATCCACCGGCGCAGCGAGTTCCGCGCTTCGAAGATCATGCTGGATCGCGCGCGCAATGATAAGCAGATCGAATTCCTCGCCGACACGGTGGTCGAAGAGGTACACGACCCGGACGCCAAGGAAGTCACTGGCTTGCGGCTGCGCAATGTGAAAACCGGCAAGATCTTCGATTTCCCGACCAGCGCGATGTTTCTGGGGATCGGCCATACGCCGAATGCGGACTTTGTCGGCGATCAGCTGAAGCGCGATGGCGAGGGCTACATCATCCCCGAAAGCTACGTTTGCACCAGCGTGCCGGGAGTGTTCGTCTCGGGCGACGTTGCGGATCGGCATTATCGGCAAGCGATCACCGCCGCGGGCACCGGCTGCATGGCCGCGCTGGAAGCGGAGAAGTATCTGGAAGAAATCGGCAAGTAATCCCGAGGTGAGGAATGAGGGTCCGCGCTGCTCTGCTGGCACTTCTTCTGGCCGCCAGCCTGGCTTCCGCTCAGATGGCGAACAAGATTGACAAGAAAAACATCGATCTTCCTTCCAGCAAGCTGCTGCAGGAACCCATCATCGGGCAACCGCAGCGCACGAACAGCTTCCCGACGGTGGCCGTGCTCAGCCCTGATGGGAAGTACCTCGCACTGCTCAACAACGGGTACGGCACGGCGGAATCGAAGCACGATCAATCGATCGCCATGCTCGATCTCGCCAGCAATCAACTGCTCGACTTCCCCGATCCGAGGCTGAAGGTAAATGCGCGCCAGACCTACTTCTGCGGTCTGGCCTGGAGCAGCGATGGCAAAGAGCTTTACGCGTCGATCGCGTCACTGACAGACCCGGAGGGCAAGGCCGTCGATGACAGCGGCAAGAAGCTGGGCGGAATTGGCAATGGCATCGCGGTTTACAAGTACTTCGGTGGCACGCTCACGCCCGAACGTTTTCTGAAGCTACCGTTATCGCCGCTGGAAAGCGGCAAGCAAGTCACCTACGGCAAGGAACACGTTGCAGCTGGATTTGCGATTCCGTATCCCGCCGGTCTTGCGGTCGTGAAAACCGAAACCAAGGGAGACGAGCTGCTGATAGCCGAGAACCTGGCCGACGACGCCGTGCTTGTAAGCGCCATTGACGGGAAGGTGCTCCACCGCTACCTGTTGAGCGCAGATAAATACGTTCCCAGCGCGCTACCCTATGGCGCGATTGTTACGCGCGACGGCAAAACGGGCTGGGTGGCGTTGTGGAACAGCTCAACAGTTGCGAAACTGGACCTGTTCTCAGGCAAGGTGTTGCAGCAGGTTTCACTCGAACCTCCGCAAGTCAAGACCGAAGCCTCCTCACATCCCACGGCAATGCTGCTCAGTCCCGATGAGCGCCAGCTCTACATCACGCTCGCCAATCGCGACGCCGTGGCTGTGCTTGACGCGAAGACGAACAAGGTTGAGCGCTTCCTCGATACCCGTCTTCCCGGGCAGAAGTACGGCGGCAGCTACCCGCAGGCGCTGGCGCAATCGGCCGATGGCCGCCGCCTCTTCGTGGCCAACGGATCGTCGGATGCAGTTGCTGTCTTCGATCTTCGTCAGGACGGGAAGGGCGCGGGCGCTCAACGCGCGGACTACTTCATTCCCACAGAGTGGTACCCCACAGCACTCGCCGTCCAGGGCGATGATTTGTTCGTCGCCACCGGCAAAGGCATCGGAACGGGGCCCAATGCAACGGTGCTAGGCCAGGATTCGCATGCCCGCCCCAGTCATCCGTACATCGCGTCGCTGATTCGCGGCTCAATTGCACGGATCGATCTACCGCAGGCGGACAAAGACAGGGAGCAGTTGACGGCGGAAGCCCTGCTCAGCAATCACATGGAAGGCCGAACCGGTGAGTTTACTTTCAAGCGCGGCTCGAATCCCATCCGGCACGTGATCTACATCCTGAAAGAGAACCGCACCTACGACCAGATCTTCGGCGACATCAAGGAAGGAAATGGTGACGCATCGCTCGTCATGTACGGCGAAGCTATCACGCCGAACGAGCATGCGCTGGCGCGGCAGTTCGGCCTGCTCGACAACTTCTACGACAGCGGCGAAGTCTCCGGCGACGGCCATCCATGGTCGACGTCTGCCATCACTACCGACTACGGCGAGCGGGCATGGCAGATCGGCTATCGAAGCCTGGAGCGCGACTACGATTCGGAAGGCGGCGTTGGCGACATCCTTCCGCTGCTCTACGACGAGCCGGATGTCAATGAGCCTTCGACGGGATACCTGTGGGGCAATCTGGCGCGGCACCACATGACGTATCGAAACTACGGCGAGTACATTCAGACCGGCTGGTGTACGGATGCGGCGGAGAACAATGCGTCGCCGATGGTGAGCGGGACGCCAACGGGCCGTCCGAAACGATGCGCCGTCGCCCAGATCAACCCGGGCGACAATCTGCCGGAAGAGTTTGGCGGCGGCAAAAGTCCGTACCTCTACACGATTCCGCTGCCCGGGCATAATACCCCGGCGAAACCCGAGTTGCGCGATCATCAGGACCCGAAGTATCCCGACTTCAAGGTCGAGTATCCGGACCAGTTTCGCGCCAACGAGTTTTTGCGGGAGTTCGCCGGCTTCGTGCAGGCGAAGAAGAGCGGCCATGGCACAGGGCTTCCAAACTTCTGCCTGGTCCGCGTGCCCAACGATCACACCGCAGGCACCAAGCCCGGCTCACCCACGCCCAGCGCCGCTGTCGCCGATAACGATCTGGCAGTGGGACGCATTGCCGAGGCGGTTTCCAATAGCCCCTACTGGGGTGACACAGCGATCTTCGTAGTTGAAGACGACGCTCAGAACGGCGCCGACCACGTCGACGCGCATCGCAGCATCGCGCTGGTCATAAGCAAGTATTCGCCTCGGCAGGCACATACGTTCGTCGATCACACTTTCTATACAACCGTAAACATAGTCCATACCATGGAAGCCCTGCTGGGCCTGCCGCCGATGAACAACAATGACGCAGTTGCCGCCGTGATGGCTCCGCTGTTTACCGGAGCCGGCGACCAGCCCGCGTTCAAGGCCGACTATCGCAACCGCGATAACGGAACGATCTACCAGGCGAATAGTGCTGCATCGCCGATGGCGAAGGAAAGCTCTCAACTCGATTTTTCGGTAGCGGACAAGGCGGACAACCGGACTCTCAACACGATCTTGTGGAAGGCCGCCAAAGGAAACGTACCCATGCCGAAGCCGCTGCATGAGGTCTTTCCTGCCTCAGGTGAGGATTAGGAGAGCGCGCACAGTCTCACTCCTCAAAGCTGAAAGGACCTGCAATGAAAATCGCTATCGCCGCTCCCAACATCGGACGGGTGGCAGCGCGTTAGCCTCGCCGAGCAACGTGAGCTATCAGGGCAGAGCCAGCCTTACGCGGTTGAGAAAGTCCTGCGGACCGCGATCTCGTGGAATCACTGCATCAGGACACTCTGATTCGACCCTGGTCTCGTTCCACGTCATGACCGCAACATTGGTTTCGGGATGGGTGGCCTTGATCTCATCGCACAGCGCGACGGCTGCTTGATAGTCCCTTTCCGAATCCACGATCACCAGGTCACAAGCGAAGTTTTCACATATCGTGCGGGCGCCCTCAACCGTGTGCACCGCCTGAACCCGATACCCTTGCAATTCGAGAATGGCCTTCCTGGTGTCGATCAGGGACTGGTCACTGTGGACCAGAACAATCCGCTTCGCTGGATTCATCGATTCCTGGCTCTCCGTATAGTTAGTGACGTGAAATAAGGAATTTCAGATACACAGCCAGCAAGACTCAACCAAGTCGGTCGGCATCCCGGCGGCTGCATCAATAGTATTCAGAGTAGTCAGGGACGCTGAAAAGTTGCCCCGGAATCCGGAAGTCATCTTGCGGAAGGCGCTGGATTGGCGCTTTAGGTTCTTGTTCGCGGCCGGGAACAACGGGACGCGATGGCAATGTGCAGTTCAGCGATCAGTACTCGACAATCCGGGCAAAGCTCTTCGGATCGAGGCTCGCCCCGCCGACCAGCGCGCCGTCGATCTCTTCCTCAGCCATCATGGCCGAGCAGATTTCAGCCTTGACGCTGCCGCCGTAGAGAATGCGGAGATTGTCCGCGAACTCCTGCCCAAAGGCTTTGGCGGCTTCGCCGCGAATCACTAGGTGCGCATCGGAAGCGATCTGCGGGGTCGCGGTCTTCCCCGTGCCGATGGCCCACACCGGCTCATAGGCGACAACCAGTTTGGCGGCCTTGCGTGCAGAGATTCCATTGAAGGCGCGCAAACACTGGCGTCGCAGAACGTCCTCCGTCAGTCCTGCCTCGCGCTCCTCCAGGACCTCGCCGACGCAGGCGATGGGGGTAAATCCACTCTCCAGTGCAAGCTCCAGTTTTCGATTGACCGTGTCGTCGGTTTCGTTGAAGTACTGGCGGCGCTCGGAGTGCCCGATGATGACATGCGTCACGCCGAGGCTCAACAGCATTCCCGCTGAAATTTCGCCGGTAAACGCACCCTCCTTCGCCCAGTGCATGTTCTGCGCGCCGATGGCGACATTCGAGCCGGCAGCCGACGAGACCGCAATTTGCAGATCGATATACGGAACACAGACGGCGATATCATCGCGATCGTGCGTGGCAACCAGAGGGAGGAATTCCTCGAAGAAAGCGGTGGTCTGCTCCGGCGTCTTATACATCTTCCAGTTGGCGGCGATAAGTTTTTTGCGTGGCATAGATCAATCGTCTTCGTAATTAAACGTCAGGAGCCTTGCGGTGGACGGAAAACACCTTCAGCTTCTCCGCCGCACGCGCAAAGTACTCGCGAGTCTTCTCGTCGAATAGCACAAAACGAACTTCGCGAACATTGCCGGCGCTTCTCAGCGCGTTCAGGGCGCTCCCAACAGCCACCGGGGCGGCAAGTTCAACGGGATATCCGAAGATGCCGGTGGAAATTGCGGGAAAGGCGATGGAGGTCAGCAGCAACTCATCGGCAATACGGATTGCCTCACCATGGCAACTTGCCAGCGCTTCGGGTTCGCCGTGATGGCCGCCTTGCCACACTGGCCCGGCCGTATGGATGACATAGCGTGCCATCAGTCGCCCTGCGGGCGTGGCGACGGCCTGGCCGGCAACCAAGGGACCCTGCTGCGCAATGATCTTCCGGCAGTGCTCGAGTATTTCCGGGCCGCCCGCCGCATGGATGGCCCCATCAACGCCGCTTCCTCCCGCGAGGTGGGCGTTGGCTGCATTCACGATGGCATCGACCTTTTGGTGAGTGATGTCGGCAGGACCGATGATCGTGAGCGAGCGTCCCTGGTGAAACTCAAGACGCAGCAGGTTGGGAGTGGCAGTCACCACGGAGTTTCCTCCTCTATTTGTCCGTCAGCGCCTCGACGCCCGGCAGCTTCTTGCCTTCCAGAAATTCCAGGGAAGCTCCGCCGCCGGTGGAAATGTGTGTGATCTTGTCAGCCACACCTGCGGCCTTGACCGCGGCTACGCTGTCTCCGCCGCCTACGATGGACGTGGCGGCGCCATTGTCGGCCACCGCTTCGGCGATCTTGCGCGTGCCCTTAGCGAAGGCCTCAATCTCGAAGACGCCCATCGGTCCGTTCCAGACGATCGTGCGCGCCGTTCCGATCTCGGAAGCAAACAGTTCGACTGTCTTCGGTCCGATGTCGACCGCGATACCATCGGGCGGAATCGGCTGTCCCTCATCGATGTACTGCGAATGAGCGCCCGGTTCGACCTTATCAGCGACGATGTGGTCGATCGGCAACAGCAGGCGAACATGGTGCGCCTTGGCTTGATCCATGATTTGCTTTGCCAGTTCGACCTTGTCGGCTTCCAGCAGCGATCTTCCTATCTCCTGTCCCTTGGCTTTCAGGAAGGTGTAGGCCATGCCGCCGCCGATGATCAGGGCGTCGACCTTGGTCATGAGGTGCTGGATGACGCCGATCTTATCGCTTACCTTCGCCCCGCCCAGGATTGCGATGAACGGCTTCTGGGGGTGAGTCAGGGCCTTGCCGAGGTATTCCAGTTCCTTCTCCATCAGCAGGCCGGCCGCGCTCTTTTCCACCCAATGCGTGATGCCCTCGGTCGAGGCGTGCGCACGGTGGGCCGAACCGAAGGCGTCATTAACGTAGAAATCACACAGCCGCGCCAGTTGCCGGGCGAAGTCCGGGTCGTTGGCTTCTTCTTCCGCATGGAAGCGCAGGTTCTCCAGCAGCAGCGTCTGTCCCTGCTCCAGCTTGAGCGCCATTTCCTCCGCCTGCAGGCCGATGCAATCAGGCGAGAAGCCGACGTTTTCCCCTCGCCGCAGCACTTCGTCGAGCAGGATGCGCAGGCGCTCCGCCACCGGCTTGAGGCTCATCTTGGGATTGGGTTTCCCCTTGGGTCGCCCCAGGTGCGAGGCGAGGATCAGTCGCGCGCCGTGGCGCAGCGCGTACTCAATGCTGGGAAGGGTTTCGCGAATGCGTGTGTCGTCCATCACCCGGCCGCCGTCGAGGGGAACATTGAAGTCCACACGCATCAGGATTCTCTTGTTGCTCAGGGGGAGATCACGAATCGACAACTTCGACATAGGAACCACACCTCTCTGACCACGCTGCTCAGCAGGTTCAAGCTCCGAAGCTGCTTAGAAAGTCCGGACTAGGCCGGATCTGAAACTCCAGATTACCGCACTCGGCGGAGGTGATTCCGCCGAGTTTGAAAGCACGCCCGGCGCACCGCCGGGAATTCGTTGATTAGAGCCCCTTCTGTCCGATGTAGTTGATCAGGTCGCGTACGCGGCAGGAGTATCCCCACTCGTTGTCGTACCAGGAGATCACCTTAACGCAATTGCCGGCCACCACGCGCGTCATGGGTGCGTCCACGATGGAAGAGCGGGAATCGCCGCGAAAATCGATCGAAACCAGCTCGTTCGTCTCGTAGCCCAGATAGCCCTTCAGCGGTCCGCTTTCGGATGCCGCTTTGAATGCAGCGTTCACCTCTTCCACCGTAGTTGGCTTCTCCACCCACACCACCAGATCAACCACCGAAACATTCGGCGTCGGCACGCGCATGGCAAAGCCGTCCAGCTTGCCCTTCAGGTCGGGGATGGCGAGATAGATGGCTTTTGCCGCTCCGGTCGAGGTGGGAATCATCGACAACGCCGCAGCACGCGCACGGCGCAGGTCCTTGTGCGGGAAATCGAGGATCACCTGATCGTTGGTATAGGAGTGGATGGTCGTCATAGTGCCAGCGACAATCTTGAACTTGTCGTTGATGACCTTCGCGACCGGCGCCAGGCAGTTGGTGGTGCAGGAAGCGTTGGAGATGATGTTGTGCCTGGCCGGATCGTAGACGCCTTCGTTTACTCCCAGCACGAGCGTGACATCCTCGCCCGTGGCCGGAGCCGTGATGATGACTTTCTTCACCGGGCCGCGCAGGTGCGCCTTGGCAAGCTCGGCTTTGGTGAATTTGCCGGTGGATTCGATGACCACCTGCACGCCGAACTTTTCCCAGTCGAGCTTTGCCGGATCTTTCTCGGCAAATACGTGTATCTTCTTTCCATCAACATCGATGGAATCGTCGGTGGCCGTGATGTTGTTGGGCAGGTTGCCGAGGATGGAGTCGTACTTCAGCAAGTGGGCCAGCGTTTTAGGGCTGGTCAGGTCGTTGACCGCGACGATGTCGATGTTCTTGTCGTTAAGAGCGGTGCGAAGAACGTTTCGGCCGATGCGTCCGAATCCGTTAATACCAACTTTGATTGCCATATGACCTCGCGAGATGAATGCTCGAAATTATCGGACACCGCAGCAGGATTGGGATCCGCAATTGCGAATGCGGCCGCAGCGCACCGATGACCACCATGAAACGGGTCCCAAACAAAAAGACTAGCACCCGCCACGGGACGAGGCCAATAGCAGACGTCACAGGCCTTGGCCAGCTAAATCACAGCAATCCGCCCGGACGGATTGCTCCGGCACTGGCAAGCGTGTTACAAGTGCAACATGCGCAGATGGATGCGTGACCGCGGTAAGCGGCGCAAACAGCAACCCAAGGAACAACCTCCGCAGGGGCAGCCGGAACCCCTGCAGCCCCGCTTTCCTGAACGAGAAAACACAAACGAGATGGACGAACAGCCCGAACTGGAGGCTCAGCCGGTTGACGAGCCCGAAGAAGCCGAGGAGCCGGTAGCGGCGGAAACAGGCGGCGGGGAAGAGCCGCCTCAGGCGACGCGCTCCCAGCGCTCGCGGCGGCGGGGCCGCCGAGGACGGGGGAATCGTCCGCAAGCCCAGACTCAGGCGCCGACTTTGCCTGCACCGGGAGGCCCCACAGGGGAAGCCGCCGAAGCCGAAGCTCCCGCCGAAGTCAGCGAGCCCTCTGCGGCTCCGGCTCACGCGCCGGGCGCAAGCGCACAATCGAAAGGCGCTGTGGTGCTATCCATCGGATTACCGGGCTCCGGCAAGAGCACGTGGTTCAAGCGGCACAGCATCCTCCCGCTCTCCAGCGACATGGTGCGCATCCTGTTGTTCGATGATGTAACGGAGCAGCGCTATCAGGATTTGGTTTTCTCCACCTTGCGCTCGATGTTGCGTGCCCGTCTGCTGGCCAAGCGACCCTGGAATTATGTTGATGCCACCAATCTCTCACCGCACGAGCGGCGAAGCTGGATCAAACTGGCGCACGATTTTGGATACGAAGCGCACGCGGTTTTCTTTGACGTCCCGGCAGAGGTCTGCATGGAGCGCAACCAGCGGCGCGAACGTAATGTTCCGGAAGACGTGATGCGGCGCATGGCCAACAAGCTGCGCCCGCCCAAGTTCGAGGAAGGTTTCGCAAAGATCACCGTCGTGCGGCTAAAGAAAAAAGAGGGTGAGCCAGCAACCAATACCGAACAGCCTCGGCAGGAGTTTGCTATTGAGCCAGATCAAGGCGAGCGGCCCGCGATTGTCGACTCCGAGCACGAGTCTTAGAACGCTTCCGGAGACGCGACCCGTGCGTGGTATCCCTTGCGGGCGTGGACCTGCAAACGGGTCCCATCTTTAGTCGCCGTCACGGTAATCGTTCGATATTTTCCGTCAGGCTGGAAATCAGCGGGCTTGTAGGCGATCAAATAGCGGCTACGAATGATATCGCGCAGCTTGTCAAAGGAGCGGTGCAGACTGTCGTTGTCCTGCGGGAAAAAGGCTTCTCCCCCGCTTCGTTCCGCCAGAGCCTGAAGGATACGATCTGCATCCGTCTTGTCCCCGCCCGTATCCTTCGTACTGATGGCGTAAATCGCGACTCCGCTATTCTCGGCGTCGCTGATGGTGCGCCTGAGAGTTGTGTGGCTGGAGTTGTCCTCGCCGTCGGTTAACACCACCAGGACCTTCGCCACCCTGTCACCCTCCGGAAATTCGGCCAGCTTGCCGCAGGCGAAAGAAACAGCGTCGAATAATGCCGTGCCGCCCCCGTTGGTCAGGCCATGAATACCCTTTTCAAGCGCGTCGTGATTGGCGGTGAAATCCTGTGCAACTTTTGGCGAATTGGAGAAGCCAGCCACGAATGCGAGGTCTGAAGGGTTGGTCAGCAACTGCTGCAGAAATCTGGTGGCAGCGTGCTTTTCAAACCCGAATCGAGGCTGCACCGAGCCGCTCGTATCCACAAGCAGGCCCACTCGCAGAGGCAGCTTCGATTGTGGAGCAAATAACAGAATCTTCGCCGGAGGCCTGCCGTCATCCCGAATCTGTATCTCCGAGAGAATCAAGTCGTCGACCATGTGGCCATGGCTGCTGACCGCAAAGAAGAGTGCGACTTCATCCACAACCTTGCGAATCGTCCACGAATTTCCGGAAGGCAGCAAGGGAACATCTGCCCCATCGGCTTCGGCATTGCTTGCCAGTTCGGTTGAGCCGCTAATCGGCGTGCGCGTCTCACAATCGGAGCAGGGGGCACCGGACCCACTGCCAAGAGCGTTCAACTGATCCTTCAGGCGCTTGTTGTTGGCTGCAATTGCGGACGCGAGCTGCACCTTCTGCGAAGCCAGCTTCGCCTGCGGGATGGCAATCTTCTCCCGGTTCTCAGCCAGCCGCTGGAGATTCAACCGCGCCTCGGGAGCGAGAGGGTTCATCGGATCTTCCTGAAGGAACAGCTTCAGTTCCCGCTCGAAGGTGTCGCTGTCCTGCAGGGCCAGAGCTGCGGCTGCTGCAACGTAATGCGCGTTTCCCAGGCCAGTGTGCGGTAACTCGTGAATGCGCCCCACGGTCTGAATGGCCTGACGATATTCGCCGAGGCCATTCTGGGCATACGCCATCGCTATCAGTATTTGAACGTCAGTTGGGCGAACCGACAGCGCCTTCTGGAGGCTCTTTTCGGCGGCGGCATAATCCTGCTGCGAGATCGCGAGCCGGCCCAGGTTCAAAAGCGCGCCGGGGAACTTCTCGTCGAGCTGCACTGCGGTTTCAAACTCGCTCCAGGCCCTTGCATTGTCGTCGGTGTCAATGTAGGCCAGGCCAAGAGTGTTGTGGGCGGAAACGAATTTGGGATAGAGGGCAATCGCCTTTTGCAGATGTGTTATAGCTTCTGCTGAGTGCTGCGACCGCATCTGGCCAATGGCGTCGTTGTACTCCTGAATGGCCCTTGGCGGCGCAGCCAGATCAAGCGCCGATATTGCGCCCGAGGTTACGAGTTCCTGATTCTCCCGTTGACGCTTCTCAGCTTCTTCACTGGATTTGGCCTGTTTCTGCAACATGATCTGGGCGAAGTCCAGACCGGCAACCTGCTGTTCGATGTTCCCTGGACCACCCCCGACCGTGATGAGCTGCGGGCCAACGCCGTTCCCCTCGGGATCGGCCCTTTGACCGTACGCGCCAGCCCACGCCAGGCATATTCCGAGCAGGGCACAGGCGAGGCGAGCCGTCACCGCGCCCGGTCGTGCTTCGAAAAATGCGACCCGTCGATGAGCACCAGGAGCCATTGGGTTCTCGGACTCTGGCTCGCCGATCCCCTTGACGGATGGACCGTTAATCGTGCTTGGTATGCTGCGCGTTTGACTGACGATCTCCGTGGAAGGTCAACGGCGAAACCCCAAATCATTGCCCCAAATAGCAGTAGGATACGCCGACGGGGGTGTTTGCGAAAGGACAAGAAGCACCTCTCGAGGTAGGAAGCCGCGTTTCGCTAGTCGAGCCCTGCCCGCTCATCAATGTTTGCATCAGTGGTCTAAGAGATCCGCCAATGGTCAGCCAGGAATTGCGTATCCTCTCTTGAAAAGACGCCTGAGATCCCTTGCGTGTTTGTACTCCGTTTCCTCCGGTTCATAGCCGACCGGCTTCATCGCTCAGATGGCTGGTCGGTCAGACCCATAACGGTCAAGTGCACTGACTTACGGCTTTCACCGTCTGCTACTATGTGCTACACCCCGCGGTCGCAGATACTCTTAAGCCTGCGAGGGAGCCATCCTTTTCGCTGGAGGATTTAACGATGCAGACAAAGGTTGACGCGTTAATGACAAGGGGTTGGAACGGGCTGATCGAGCTGGGCATATCAGTTCTGGAGGCCTTAGCGCTGTGGATTGTCGGCCGCTGGCTGATTGGCTTTGCCATCAACCTGATAGGCCGCAGCATGACCCGTCAGAAAATCGATCCGACCCTGATCCGCTATATCCAGAATGCGGTTGCAGCTATCCTCAACATAGTACTGGTCGTCGCCATTCTGGGCTTCTTCGGCGTCCAGACAACAAGCCTGGCGGCACTTATCGCCGCTGCCGGTGTGGCTATCGGACTGGCATGGAGCGGGCTGCTGGCAAACTTCGCAGCCGGAGTTTTCATAGTTATTCTGCAACCCTTCAAGGTGGGTGATTTCGTGGTCGCCGGTGGAGTGATGGGCACGGTTCACGAGGTCGGACTGTTCGTCACCTCGATCGATACCCTAGACAATGTCCGCAACATCGTCGGAAACGGCAAGATCTTCGGCGATGTGATCCAGAATTTCTCGACTAACACTTTTCGCCGCGTGGACTTGACCGCTCAATTGGCGCACGGGGTTGACGTTCACGTCGCCATGTCGCTTCTGAAAGATGCGCTGAAGAAGATTCCCAATGTGGTTCAGACCCCAGCTCCGGATGTCGAGATCCTAACTTTCACCCTCGCCGGCCCGGTGCTGGCGGTTCGCCCCTATTGCAACAATAAGGACTACTGGCAGGTCTATTTCGACACCAACCGCCTGATCAAGGAGACCGTTACCGCAGCCGGATTTGCCGTGCCCGAGCAGCATTACGCCATTCGAGGCGCCGGGGGAGGGTTCGCTACGACGCAAAACGCCTGACCACCTCTCGAATACATCACGGCTACGGGCCGGCCTTGATTCTCCGGCTCACTATTGCAATGAACCGCCAGTGAATTCCGGGTTTCGGGGATGACGCTTGCCCTTTTGAAGCGTCTTAACCTTTGGATCCGTTTCCGGCTTTGGCCTTGTGCGCCTGCAGCCGCGCGTTTGCAAGTGGAGGATGCTGTGAAAACTGGGGAGTGCTTATGATGAAAGCGCAGGTCGCGTTGGCAGTATGGGTCTTGCTTGTGGGCACTGCGGTGGCACAGGTGCAGACAGGCATCTGGATGGGCGTCGGTCCGGCACCGCGGTCGGGCGTGATCACAGAAGCACCGTTCTCCGCCGACTTGGTTGCCATTAACGACCACCTCGATGGGCAACCGGGAATCAAAACCGAGTTCCACGGCAATGTGGCGCGCAATTCGCAGGGCGAGACATATTTCGCGATGGAGAACATATCCCCCTTTGCGGACCATACCCGGCCGATGCGGGTCACCATTACCGATCCGGCGGCGCTGACCGTCACTACGTTGGATCTGCAGTCGAAGAAGGCTTTCGTCAGCCGCGTTGACGCCAAGGCCTTGGGCGCGGCGCCGATTTTGACTCCGGGTGCCTCTCCCACGGCTGATGGCAAACCCGCTGGGGCGACAGCAGTCACGCCTCCCGGAACCAGCACGAAGACCGAATCACTGGGAACAAAGGATATTGACGGCTTGCGCGTGGTCGGCCTTCGCACCATTCACACGGCGTTTTCGCCCGGCACGGATACCAAACCGTTTGTATCTACGGTGGATATCTGGACGTCGCCGGAGCTTAAGGTGATTGTCCTCACCGAGACCGGCACTTCCAACGGGGACCATCACATAACCAAGCTGGAGAATATCGTTCGCACCGAGCCGAGTGCAGCTTTGTTTCAAATACCGTCGGACTATTCGGTCCAAAACAATGCCCCATTGGCGACGAACATGCGCTAGCGCGGAACAGCCATCGTTGAATCAAAGCGGCCTTTGGGCCGCTTTTCTTGTTCTTGGCTTATATTGGGGTAGCAGCTCTCGGCCGGAAGAGCTCTCCAGAGACTTTATGGAGCAAACCGTATGAGTCTGAGTATCAGCACCCGCGTGGTTGACGGCGTGGCAGTCATCGACATGTTCGGCCGGCTCCAACTTGGAGAGGCCACCAGTAAGCTGCGTGATGCGGTCACTGAACTGTTGCGTGGCGGTTACAAAAAGCTGCTGCTCAACATGGAAAACGTCCTGCACATCGACAGCTCGGGAATCGGTGAACTGATGGGCTGTTACACGTCCGTGAAGGGCCAGGGCGGCGAGCTGAAGCTGCTGCACCTCAATAAGAATGTCCGCAACCTGCTGGAAGTTACACGGCTGTACACGATCTTCGACGCGCATGACGACCTGGCAGCGGCGGTGAAAGCCTATAAGTAGGGGATCGGCCACTCCGCAGGACACTCTTCTATAATGCAGTGAGACCTGAGGAAAAAATGGGACTTTCAGAAGCTTCGTCTTGCTTTGTCGCGATACCCTCGGCGGATGAATTCACGGAAGTGCGCAAGATCGTGAGCGCGTGCCTCGCAGACTCGCATGTCACGCGGCTCAATCCTGAGGATCCATCGGCTGTTTCCAGCGAGTTGCTGGAGCGGGCTGATTTTGTTATCGCTGATGTGACCGGCTCCGATAAGTACGTCCTTTATGCGCTCGGCGCAGCGACCTCCTTACGCAAGCCCACGTTCATGATGGCGCAGCAGCAGAGCGACCTCCCGCTTGACTTGGCGACGCAGCAAATCGTCCTTTATCGGCCGCAGGACCTGGGGAAATTGGCTGGCTATTTGCGCGGCTGGATACCCGATGTCATAGCTTTGCAGCGGCAGAAATACGCGATGTAGCAAACATCCGACATGAAGACTTGCTTCATAATCATGCCTTTCAGGCCGGAACTTCGCTTCATGTACGACTCCTTGTCAGCGCATATTCAAGACACCTTTCCGGACGTCACATGTGAGCGAGGCGATGACAAAATCCTGACGGTTCCGATATTGGAGAAGATCGCCGACGATATACGGGGAGCGGATGTTCTTATTGCCGACTGTACAGGGCGGAACCCCAATGTGTTCTATGAATTGGGCATGGCCCACGCCTTGCAAAAGCGCGTTATCCTGATCACAGCGGACGACATTCGCGACGCGCCGACGGACATTCGGTCCTTCGAATTTGTGCACTATGCACAGGATCCGAAAATCTTTCTGGAGCAACTCGACAATGCCCTGCGAAACGCCCTAGGAGATCCCTTCAAGCCGCTTTATGAGTGCGTTTCGGCGATGTTCGACGACTTCAGAGCTGCCACAGGTCCGGTTGCCAAGGCTACCCGAGATCAATTCACAGCCGCGGCTGCAGCCAAAGTGCGCACCACAGGGTTTCCGCGCCTGGACGATCAGAAAACGATATCGAAGCATTTTCTGCCGCTGATGCTGCCCCAGCCAGTCGACGTGGACTTGATCGTCAAGATCACTGAGTGGAGCAAGCAGAAGTATCCGTGAGCGCAAAAACTTCGCGAGAACAGCAGATTAGACCGACGCGTTTCTGATGTGCTTAAGTACGCCGGTAGCAATGGCAGCAGGATCAGTAGATTCTACAATCGGCCTGCCCACGACAATCCTGGTCGCCCCTGCCTGGATCGCCTCTGCCGGGGTCGCCACCCTAGCTTGATCCCCGGCCGCCGATCCTGCCGGCCGAACCCCGGGCGTGACGATCTCGAAGTCTTCGCCCAACTCCCGCCGGAGCTGCCGGGCCTCATGGGCGGAAGCGACCAAACCCTGGCATCCGGCGGACCGTGCAAGAGATCCGAGGCGCAGGACCTGCTCCAGAACTTCGCCCGAGACACCGATTTCGTGCAGGTCGGAATCCGACATGCTGGTCAGGACGGTCACCGCCAGGATCATAGGCTTGGCCGCCGAGCTGCCAGCCGCTTCTACGGCAGCCCTCAGCATCTTGCTGCCGCCCGCGGCGTGAACGGTCAACATGCTGACGCCCAGCTCGGCAGCCGATCTCACGGCTGCGGCCACGGTGTTGGGTATGTCGTGGAACTTGAGGTCCAGAAAGACCTTACGGCCGGAAGACACGAGATCGCGAACGATTCCGGGCCCCTCGGCCGTAAAGAGCTGTTTCCCTATTTTGTAGGTCGTTACGGCCTCGCCTATCGCATTAACGATATGTCGGGCCGACGCAGCGCTGGGTAGATCAAGCGCCACGATGAGCCTATCTCGTGAATCGAGCATCGGCTCAGTTTAACCCAATGATGAGAGCGCTATTGCAATGGCGGTCCCATGATCTGGGCTACGGTCGGAGTCTCGATGATGTCCAGGCGTACGGAGCTAATTCCACTGCTCCCCATGCCCAGCATCTTGGCAGCGCCGTAGGACAGGTCAATAACCCGGCTCTTGGCCACCGGCCCGCGATCGTTAATGCGGACGATAACCGAGCGATCATTCCTCAGATTAGTGACCTTGACCCAGGAACCGAGCGGCAACTTTCGGTGCGCGGCAGTTAGATCATTCATATCGTACGGCTCACCGCTTGCAGTTTTCTTGTTCTGAAAGTGGCGGCCGTACCAAGAAGCCTTCCCAACCTGGTACTTCTTGGTCGGAACCGGCTTAATGGTTTCCTGAGTCTGCCCTGGGGTACCTTCATTCGAGTCCGGTGTCTGAGTGTTTCCGGGTGCTGCACCCAGCGCGATGGCCAAACTGACAGCCAACGCTGCCTGGTTGAGTCCTCGTAGCATTCAAATACCTCGCATCGTAAATTAAGGGCCTCCCTGACAGGTTCTGTAAAGTCTACCCACCGGAAGGTCTAAGCGTCAACCTACTAAGGTCGTAGATGTAATTTTTTACTTGCAATCTTGGCTATAATGTGCTTACTGGCTGTTGCTTTGTTATCAGAGGCCTACGGGTGACACAGTCTGGCCGCGAGCCGGCGCATGTTCCAGGCACGGTGTAGCTGGTGGGCCTCAGCGTCGAGAATCCGAGTCATCTCGAAGGAAACGAGCGCAGGCAAGGCGACGCAGGCCCATGAAGTAAGTCGCTTCTGTACAATAGGATAGACGTGGTAATGCGACTCGGGAAGGCGGGGGTACGATCTCCATCCGTGGGCGGTTCAGCCTCCCCGGTGGTGCTGAGCATCGCCGGCTACGACCCTTCGTCGGGGCCGGAATCACAGCTGACATCAAGACCGCCAGCCGCTTTTGGCTGCTACGCCGTAACTTGCATCACGGCCCTAACGGTACAGTCCACCCAGGGCGTTTTTGGAGTCGAGACGGTGCGTCCGGAGATCGTTCGGGATATTCTGATCGGTTGCGGCAGGATTTCGAGATCGACGCCGTCAGGATCGGGATGCTGGGCTCGGATGAAGTTGCCGTCGAGGTGGCTAGCTTCCTGGAAGCGGAACAGCTGCCCAACGTGGTGCTCGATCCGGTCATCCGATCTAGCTCGGGGAAGTACCTTATCGATGCCGCTGGTATTGAGACGCTGCGCCGCAGGCTTCTGCCCTTGGCGGACCTGATCACCCCTAACAGCGATGAAGCGGCGCAATCCTGGCTGGCATCGAATCCGCCGCCTCCGGGTGCAAGTTCATGGGAATCTGCTAAGCCCAGAATTCGTGAACTTGCAGCCCGGCTTCACGCTTTGGGCGCTCGCGGGACGTCCTCATAACCGGAGGCGACTTGGCCGAGCCGGTGGACTTTCTAAGCATTCAGCAGCCGGACGGTGGCCCTGTCTGTGCGCGATTTTGCCGGAAAACACCTGAATTCCCGCTCGACTCACGGCACGGGCTGCGCGCTGGCCACAGCCCTGGCCTGTCTACTGGCGCAGGGGAGTGATCCCGTCGCCGCCGTGGCTGAGGCAAAGGAATATGTTCGGCAGGCAATCCAGCAAGCCGAGCCGATTGGAAAAGGCGTGGGGCCGATAAAGCATCTCCCTCACAGGTAATGGGCTTTCAAACCCAGCGATTGGCAGCTATTCCAGGAGCGCATCAGGAATTGAACACACAAACGAAATCCTTTTGGGTTCTGTTCACCATCCTGAGCATTGGTGCGGTTTGGCTGCCGCTGGGCTGGGGGATCATAGAGACCGTAGTAGCCCTTTTTGTTAGCTGGTGGGTGATCTATCGCACCAACTTGTTCTAAACCCGGACCGCCTGCACGATCAGGACACCGCTGACGACCACCAGCCCTGCGTAGCGATAGCGGACGCAGAGGTCCCTCCCGCTGCCTCCCTCTCGCTTCGAAGCACGTCAGCCGCCGACCCTCAGAAGTGGAATCCTATCTGAGCTGTGATCGCTCGCGGCGTTACGTAATGCGTGCCGCTGAACGTCAACAGGAAGTTATAAAGCGCGTAATTATTCGTCAGATTGATGAAGGTCACTTGCGCGCTCAAATTGTAGTGGTCTGTCTTGAAGAGCTTGTCATCCCCTATCGCGAGGTCGAAGAGGTTACGCTGCTCGATGCGAGGTGGATTGTGGTCGTCATTCTCAGTGCCTGGCGCAGGTACCTGAGTGAGGGTAGAGCCGAACTGCGATGCCAAACAGGTGAACGGCAGCGGAACGGTCGGAGTTGCATGCACGCCATTGCAAGTGAAGCCGGCTTGGAATTCCTGGTCGGCGGTAAATGGGATTCAGAGAGCTATCTGTCATGACGATGGCCGGTTGACCGCCGAGTGTGGTCGACTGCGGGCAATCGTTGTAGTCAGAGATGCCGTAACAAGGCACTTCCCGGCTACCAGACCACTGTCATAGCGCCAGTTGAAGCCAAACAATGGCCCGCGCTTCCAGGGGGTCTGGTATTGAATGTGCGCGGTCATGTTAAAGACTTCATCGTGGTCAATGCGGAAAACCCCAAGGGGCGCCGACGGAGTGGCCCCGGCTCCGGAAGTTGGGGGGTGAAGAAGCGCGCAGCCACGCTGGACATCACCACCAGCGCGCTGAAGCCGTGATACACCGGCACGCTGGCGCGTAAGGCAAAGCCCGGAATCTTAGAATTGTGCCATTCGATCGGGAAAGGTGATTGGCGTATTACCCAGCACACTGAAGTCGTACGCGCCCCTCGTGTACTTCCAGATGTATTCGGCATCGACAACCAGGAACTTTCCGAAAGCTTGTTGCAGGCCGGCATGGAATTCATTGCGATAGCCGGGGTGCAATGGCGTTGTCGTGCTCGACGAGCAGCCCAGCAGAGGGTTCAGCACGTTCGAGGCGCATCCGACACTGGAGAGCACCAGGTTCTCATTGAAGGGAGTTTCCAGTGTTCGGGCGTAGGAGAGACGAAGAACGGTATTGGTTTTTTGAATGTTGTAGGAGATGCCCAGGCGGGGCTCCGCCTGGCTGGCAACGGTAAGTCCATTGTACAGGTCGCCGCGAATTCCCAGGTTGAAGCTCCAGTTGCGCAGGTTGATATTGTCCTGCACGTACATCGCGAGCTCTTTAACGTCAGTATGGCCATAAAACGGGAAGCGGACCCCGCCTCGCGTCAGATCGTAGGGCAGCAGGTCACCGTTGAACAACGGATACTGAGCGGAATTGGGTGCGTTTGGATTGTGTAGCGATGTTTGGCTGGTATCCAGATCCCGCGCACTGCGAGGGATCAGTAAACCCGTTGACCGGGACGGCATTCATATTCAAGCAGGGTGCATTGAACGTGGGATCGACTATCCCGAGCTGGTCGTTTTCGTTCAGAAAGTTTGTTCATACGTGATTCCGGCCTTAAGATTGTGAATGCCCTTCGTATAGCTGACGTTCGCGAGCGCGCCGCCATTAAGCAGGATGCGTTGTTGGCCGACGGTTTCCCTCTGCAGGTCCAGTGGTCCAAGGTCGTTGAACGGGTCATCGCTTGGGATAATAGTTGTAGCTGTCGCGCCGGACGAAGCCCGTCACGTTGAGAACGGCATTGGGATTGATCGTGTGGGTCCATGTAGGCGCGGTATCGAGAGTCAGAATTTTGGCACGCTGATCGGTCGGTCCCAGTTGACCGGTTAAGGGGTTGGACTGAACAACGCCGCTGAAATCGTGATATTGCTGATCGTAGGAGTTGGGACTTTGAAACCATGAGCGGGTAAATTGGAAATTGAGGTGCGCCGCGTCTTGGTCAGAAAACGACATAGTCGGCGCGGTCGAATACGTTCTCCTCGTTACCACTTGGCATGCAGGACCCCGAACTCCGGTGGATCGAGGAAGCGACCGGAGTTAAGCCCGTTGACAGCGATGAAATTCTCCCCATTCTGGCTCCGCCGTAAGAGAAGGTTGCGTCGAGATTCGTACTCCCAAACGAGCCGTAGGAGGCCGTGACATTGCCGTGAGGAGTTGTCGATCCCATTCCGGTGCGGGTAGTGACGTCAATCACCAGACTCGTCTTGTCTCCAAACTCGGCCGGCGGCGCTCCGCCGATGACGGTCATCGATTGCACAGCGTCCAGCGGAATCTGGTTCGAGAACACTTTGCTCTGCTGGTCCGTGATGGGCTGGCCATCCAGGGAGAAGGAATTCTCTGCGTGATCGCCCAAGCCGTGAAATAGGCCATTGGAGTCGGCGGCTACTCCCGGCGATGCCAGGGTCACCAGCGAACTCAATGCCGAAGAAGAGCTTTCCAGGGGTATTTTGTCAATCAACTGCCGGTCGACGTCGGTGTGAAACGTCGGATCGTTCTCCAGAATGTCGCTCGCCTCGCCTTGGACGGTGACGGTTTGCGCAGATCCGGCTATCTGCACCGCGATTTTCATGCTGAGCGGTACAGCGGACTTCACCTCTACATCCTCGGCGTAAGGAGCAAACCCGGTTGCGGTGACGCTAAGGTGATAGCGATTGAACGGAATGTTGGCAAAACTGAAACGTCCTGCGTTGTCTGTGGTAGTTGACCGATCAAATTGGCTGACAGGGTTATGAATTTCGACCGTCGCCCCCGGTACCACCGCTCCGCTCGGATCGGTGACGACCCCGTCCAGCGACGAACTACCGGTGGTCTGCGCCATACAGACGCCGCCACAGAGCGAAACTGCGGAGAGCAATGCAACGATCCACCTCAGTCCCTTCGACCGGTGAAGACGTGTAGCTGCCCGACGGTTCAAAACAATGTTGTGGAAACGCTCTTTGAAGAGCGCTATGCACGTACCAGACATGAATCCTCCAAACCTGAGCCCCTGTCGGCGAGCAAAGGCGATCGCTGCAGGGTGTCCAATGCCAACAGGTGCGGCGACGGCAACAGAACGAGCGCCGCGTAGTATGTGCGGGTTTAGAGGACGGGTGGAGGACGAATCGAGACCGCAGGAGGCTGCAGCCGGGAATGCAGTTGCGGCTCAGCGACAACAAGAGCCGCAGATGTACCTGTTGGCGTAGGCGCGGAGCGCGCGGCAGTGACCACCGCCGGGCTGTGAGAGAACATGCACAGCGCGCAATGGGTACGATCTGCGCTGGTTGGCGCCAGGTCTTCGTGCAGATGGACGGCCTGTACAAAGCCGAGGCTGACGATCACGACCGCCGCGAATACGGCGATCCATCGCTGCAACTCGACCTTCCGATCTGGGGCGCCAACCTCATTCTGAGCTTGTACGTACTATACCCGATTTAGTCCTTGCCTTGTGTCGCGGCTCCGGCCGCAGGAAGAGCCCCGATTACTCGTGTCAACAACCCCCGAGTGGCCAATGGTCTTCGTTAGGAAGAAGAAGTCGTGATGTCTTCTCCGGACGATTTGTCCCTCGGAATATTTCATTCCCATGAATAGTGGCACCTGCATTCGCCATTGTGCCCTGGTGTTCTTGTATAACGACGATACAGTCCCGGACAATCGGAAGGACGGCTACCGCGAGACCGCACTGCGGGTCTATGCGAAGGACGAAATATCAGGAGATCTCGATGAGTGAAGGACGCTGGGTACTGCTGATCGCCAGCGAAGTCGGTGGTACGGAATCGGTATCCGACCGCGCCATGGAGCGGTTGTGCGGGGCCGTGCAGGAGGAAGGCTATCGCGTGGTGCGTACGTCCACTCCGGAAGACGGCTTGGCGCTGGTGAAGTCGGACCCGTCCTTCAGCGCCATCCTCCTCGACTGGGATCTCACGGAGAATGCCCAGTTCGACGAGCGCGCGGCAATGCGAATCATCCGCAATGTAAGACGGCGCAACACCAAAGTACCCATCTTCCTCATCGCCGACCGGACGCTGGTCAGTGAGCTGCCGATCGAAGTCATGAAGCAGGTGCATGAGTACATCCACCTGTTCGGTGACACGCCGGTGTTCATCGCCAACCGCGTCGACCTGGCTGCCGTCCGCTATCACGACCAGCTTCTGCCGCCTTACTTCCGCGAGCTGAAGAAATACACCGATCAGGGCGCCTATTCGTGGGACGCTCCCGGACACATGGGCGGCGTTGCTTATCTCAAGCATCCGGTGGGCATGGCTTTCCACCAGTTTTTCGGCGAGAACCTGCTGCGCTCGGACCTCGGCATCTCGACGGCGGAGCTCGGCTCGTGGCTCGACCACATCGGCCCGCCAGCCGAATCGGAACGAAACGCCGCTCGCATCTTCGGCGCCGACTGGACATTTTATGTCTTGAACGGGTCTTCGACCTCGAACCAGATCATCGGCCATGCCGTGATCGCGCGCGACGACATGGTCGTGATTGACATGAACTGCCACAAGTCGATCTGCCACACGCTCGTCGTGACCGGCTCCCGGCCTGTATATGTCAAGCCAACCCGCAACGGTTACGGCATGATCGGGCTGGTTCCGCTGGAGCGCTTCCGTCCTGAGCACATCAAGGGGCTGCTGGAGCGCAGTCCTTTCGTGGCCCGCGCGACTTCACCCCATCCGGCGTATGCGGTGGTGACGAATTCAACTTACGATGGCTTGTGCTACGACGTCGAAGCTGTGGTGAAAGAGCTGGCAAAGAGCGTGCCACGCGTTCACTTCGACGAGGCCTGGTACGCCTACGCCAAGTTTCACCCGCTGTATCGCGGGCGCTTCGGCATGGACGTCCCGAATGACATGCCGGAGCGTCCGCTGATCTTCGCGACGCAGTCGACGCACAAGATGCTGGCTGCGTTCTCCATGGCGTCGATGATCCACGTGAAGCTCAGCCCGCGCGCGCCGCTGGAGTTCGACCAGTTCAACGAGAGCTTCATGATGCACGGCACCACTTCGCCGTTCTATCCCATGATCGCCTCGATTGATGTCGCCACTGCCATGATGGACGAGCCCGCGGGCCAGACGTTGATGACAGAAACCATCCAGGACGCCATCAATTTCCGCAAAGCCATGGCATCGGTCGCGCGTCGGCTGCGCTCGGAGGACGACGGCAATAACTGGTTCTTCTCGATGTTCCAGCCGGATAACGTCAAGGACCCTACCAGCGGAGAGGTTTTTCGCTTTGAGGATGCGCCGGATGCGCTGCTGGCGCAGACTGCATCGTGTTGGGCATTGAAGCCAGGTGAAGAGTGGCACGGATTCAAAGACGCCGATATTGCCAACGACTACTGCCTGCTTGATCCGACGAAAGTCACGATCCTCACGCCTGGGATGGATGCCAAGGGACAATTGTCCGCTTGGGGCATTCCGGCGGCGATTCTGACTGCGTTTCTGGACGCGCGCCGCGTGGAGATCGCGCGCACCGGCGATTACACGATCCTGGCCCTCTTCTCGGTCGGTACCAGTAAGGGGAAGTGGGGCAGTCTGCTCGAGACCTTGTTTGAATTCAAGCGGTTGTATGATCGCGATGCGGTTTTGACGGAAGCCATGCCTGATCTTGCTTCGAAGTATCCCGACCGCTACGGGGCGCTCACGCTCAGGCAACTTAGCGACGAAATGCACGCCATGATGCGGCAGTTGGCCCTGCCAGCCCTGCTGCAGGAGGCGTGCGACGTCGATCCCGAGCCGGTCATCACGCCGGCGGAGACTTACCAGCGGCTGGTGCGCGATGGCACAGAAAAAATAAAGCTCACCGAGATGGCACGCCGCATCACGGCGGTGATGCTGGTGCCCTATCCGCCGGGCATTCCCATCCGCATGCCAGGGGAGCGGTTAGGGGATTTGAATAGTCCGACAATCCGCTTCCTTCTGGCGCTGGAGGAATTCAGCAAGAAGTTCCCAGGGTTTGAGCGCGAAGTTCATGGGATCGAACTCGATCCGCAGGGTGGCTTTTGGGTTCGTGCGGTCCTCGAGACGCCGGTCAGCACCACGCAACCGCGCCAGCCCAAGCCACGCACGCGGCCATCCTCGAGGGCCTCGAAGAAGCGCAACTGACGGGTTGCCGCTGGCTCGATATCCCGATTTTGATGGGCCCGAGGAGATCATTCTGGCCGAGCGAGGGACTCTGCTCAGTCCACATTCTTGGCTTCGACCGTGAACTCCCAGCCGCAGTACTTACCCTCCGGAGCTTCCGGGGGGCAATGCAGACAACGAACGTGAATCCTCGGATCGACCGTTCGCGCAAACATCTCGAATTCAACCGTGCCAACGCTCTTGCAGGGGAAATCCGGCAGTCCCTTGCGCCGGCGTGTCTCCTGCACGCGGCACACATCCATGAAGAAACGAAGGCGCCTGCTGTCCTCCGACCACTCAAACCGCTGCGCGTTGATGAGGCTGTATTGCCGCAGGCTCAGAGCCTTCTCCAGCGCTTGCAGCCCGCCACCCGCCGCGATCCCGAAGGTGCTCATGATGCGGTTCGCTTCCGTTACCGCGAACCTCTCCCATGCCGCAGTGTCCAGTTCGATGGCTTCTTCCATGCCCAGGCTCTCCTCCGCTGCGAGAAACCAGCAGCCGTCATGTGCGAGCCAGTTCTTGGCGAACATTTCCAGCGCGCGTAATAAGTCTTCACGCGTCATGGAATGAAATGCGGTTGTGCCTGGTTGTGCAGGTGTTTCCGTCGAATTACCCATACAAGGACCTCTTCAGATTATGAACCCGTGGCGCCAATCGGTTCCGGCTTGTGAACCACGATCTCCGGTTGCAATCCGATTTGACTCTTTACCGAGCGTGAGATCAGGCCGGCATGTTCGTCCTTCAACGATAGCCGGACGTCGTTCCGTCCTTTCAAATTAGCTTGTGAGCAAGCTCAAAAGGAGAAGGCTTCCGATTGCGCGGAAGCCTCTGATCTATAAGAGCTTATTTGGTTGCGGGGGAAGGATTTGAACCTTCGACCTTTGGGTTATGAGCCCAACGAGCTACCAGACTGCTCCACCCCGCAATCTGATAATAAAGGTTGGTGAACATCAGGTCAACGGAGAGAGCCGTCGATTGCGACAATTCTTGCTCAATCCGCGAGGCGCGCCAGAGAAGTCTCGCGAACGCACCCGACGCATGTCCCTGACGCTACTCCTGCGCCGCTATCAGGTATTGCTCAAACTTTCCCTCGGGCATCTGGTAGATGTTGATGCCCACCGTCTTCTGCGCAAATTTCACCTGATAACTCATGTGCGTCATCCCGCCACGCAACGATTTGGAACTCTGCTGGAAGCTCTGCACTTCGCCAAGCGCGCTTAAGCTGGTGGAATAGTCCTTCAGGGCCTGGTCGGTGAAATACGAATTGGCGTTGTCGGTAAATAATGAGCGATCGATCTTCCCTGCCCGCAGATCGTCGAATACCTTACGCACCAAGGCATCCTGCTTGGGATCACTCATGTTGGTGCTGTCAAGAAAAACGTTCATCACCTGATGTCCAATCTCACCGGCGGCGCCGATTGCATCCTGATTGGTAAGCACGGCGACGGCAAAGTTGTCATCGGGCAAAACAATGTTCTCTGCCACAAAGCCCGACACCTCTCCACTGTGCTCCAGCACACGATGTCCTCGTGTACTGGACACGGCCATTCCCAGACCATAACGGGTACCGACCCCATTCTTCAGGAGCGTGTCGGTTTCCATGGCGAGGTAGGATGCCGGCTTCATCAGCGATTCGCGCATCAACGAGATGTCCCATTTGGCGAGATCGGTTGGAGTCATTGCCAGCTCGCCGGCGGCGAACATCCAGCCCGGCCCTTCATGCGGAGCCGGGCGTAGCGGGCCTAGCGCATAACGGAAATATCCCTGCGGATCGTTCTCCGGAAGTCTCTTTGCATTGGTATCGAGTGCGCTCGTTATATTCAGCGGCTTCAATATGTGTTCGCGCAGAAACGCGAACAGCGGCTCACCCGAGACCTTCTCGACGATTTCACCCGCGATCACATAGTTGGTGTTGCTGTATTGCCATTTCGTACCCGGCTCGAAGTCGAGCGGTATGCGGGCCCAGCGGTCCAGGATCTGCTGGGCGGAGATCGGCTTCTCCCATGCGGGGATCATGTAGTCCTGCGGAGCATAGTCCTGGTAACCGGACGTCATCGACAACACTTGGCGAAGGGTAATTTCGTTTGCGCGAGTCAGGTTCGGCAGCCACTTCCCTACCTTGTCGTCAAGCGACAATTTCCCTTGCTCCTGCAGCATGAGAACAGCGGTCGAGGTGAACTGCTTGCTGATCGACCCTATGCTATAAGGCATCTGCGGCGTAGCGGCCATCTTGGGATCGAGCCTTGCGTCACCATAAGCCTGGACGTAGGCGATCTTGCCGTCCTTGACCACAGCCAACGACGCGCTGGGAACGCCGGTTGCTCTCATTACCTTGTGTGCAATGCCGTCGATGTCGGCGCGTTCTGGCGTGCTCAGTATCGAATCCGACTGGGACTGCAGGTTGGAAGCCGCCAGCAAAAGCACGAAGAGAAGTCGCAACACCATTGAGGTCTTATGTGAATGCATGATGAATGATCCCCCGGGCGGGAATATAGAACGCAGTCTGCCCGAATTCCAAATTGGTAACAAAGGACGGCGTGGTAACCAACCGCGAGTGATTACTTTAGGTGCCCTCCCGAGGGGCCATTCTTGGTGTCTTTGCCGTTGGATACACCGCTTTCACCGGAAACATCACCGCCGGCCGGCGGCCCGGCCGGTTTTCGCTCACGGCCGCCATTAAGCATCGGCGGCGGCGGAGTGTAGTTGTCCAGCAGCTTTCGGTGCATGCTGTACAAAGCCAGTTCCAGCCGGTCGGCAACCCCAAGTTTGTCGTAGATTTTTCGCAGGTAGTTCTTTACCACCTGTTCCGTTGTGCCGACCTGTTGAGCGATGTCCTTGTTCTTCAGGCCTTGCGTGACCCCGCTGATAATCAGCATCTCCTTCTCGCTGAAGCGGAGTTGCTGCTTGCCGCTCCCAAGCAGCGCCTGGCTCCGGTAAGCATCAATGATCCAGTTGACACCCTGATTGTCGAGCCAGGTTTCACCTGCCGAAACCTTGCGTACACAGCGCACAAGCAGTTCCGGGGAGACCGACCGGCTCAGGATGCCCCGCACCCCGCGGCGCAGAAAATCTACCGTCTCATGCTCCGAAAAACGCTGGGCAATCATGATGACCTTGCATCCGGGCAGGGCACATCGCATGACTTCGCTGAGCGCTTCGGCCGGCGTGGGCGACAGTCCTGCCTCGAAGAGGACAACGTCGCTCTCCGTTTCAGCAACTGTGGTCAGGGTTTGCGCCAGATTCTCGGTCTGGGCGATCACTTCAAGGTCTGGTTCGTGAGCAAAGATCTTGCTCATTCCAGCGCGAAAGATCGCTTCCGAGTCCGCGATGACGATTCTGATGTTCTTGGGTTCGGTTTCCATCTCGCTGTCCTGCTACTGAACCGCCCAGATTCCTCGCGTTGAGCGGTAAACCACTGACAGACCAATACCTAAGGCTGCTCGAAACGATATTCATCAATCACAACCGCCACCATGTGCCCCGAGGATTCTCCGGAACTGCGCACCACCCGGCCCTCACACTTGACCAGCACGTCGTCCCCAGTGCCGAGCGTTTCGCCGGGCATGCGTATGGTGAACTGCACCGCCGATCCCACCGCTATCTCCGCCTCAGTAAAGAAAAGTATTCCCCCCGCAGAGATGTCGCGAGTTTCCGCCTGATATTCCTCGGTCGGGGTTCGCAGGGCAACCTGCAAATGCAGCGGAAAACGGACTGCGTTGCGAAAGTCGGGCTTCTCGCTGGCGGACATGAAGGAGTCCTTTCAGTATACATCCGACAGTCGATTTCTAAGAAGTTACTAAAGTACCACAACCGGTTACCTCTGTCTGCAAAATGTGCCGCCATATTTCTGCCGATGTACCAAAATGGGCATATTGCGCTTCGGTTTCTGGGGTGTGGTCACGACCACACCCAGGCTTGCCCTATAGTGTTCGATGGTCATTTTACTGGGAGCACTACGGCATGACGCGCGTGGTGCATGGAGTACTGTGGTCGGGTGGCGATCAAGACAGTCAATCTCGAGGATGGATTGCCCGGCGTTGAGCAGGCGCGTACGCGGCTTCGCTGGGAGATCGACGTCGCACGAAGGGCTGGTTTGAAGCTGCTAAAGATTATCCATGGTTACGGCTCCCACGGTGTAGGAGGAGAGCTTCGCATAGCGCTTCAAGCCACGCTTCGCCGGATGGCCACGAATGGAGAAATCCGAGACTGCATCTACGGCGAGAACTGGCGCAAGAGCGACGAGCGCAGTTGGGAATTGCTCAAGAGAAATCCGGAACTAAGGAACGACCCGGACTTGGGACGGGGCAATCGAGGGATTACGATTCTGCTGCTGTAAGAGACAGGCGAACAGCCTGACAAACAACCACGTTCCTCAAAAAAGGAAGGACGGCCATTGCAGCCGCCCTTCATGAAGTTGTTTCCGCTAACTTGCCAGTTGCTAATTGCTGTTCTTATGTTCCTTCGTTCCAGCTCGCCAGATACTCTTCCTGCTCCGGAGTGAGGCGATCGATCTTGATGCCCATCGATTCGAGCTTCAGTTTCGCAACGCGCTTATCGAGCTCTTCAGGAACCGGAAAGACCTTCTTCTCAAGGGAGGCATGATTTTTCACCAGGTACTCGACCGATAGCGCTTGATCGGCGAAGCTCATGTCCATGACTGAAGGCGGATGCCCTTCGGCGGCGGCCAGATTGATCAGACGGCCCTCACCCAGGAGGTTGATCTTGCGTCCGTCGCGCAGCGAATACTCTTCGACGAAAACGCGGGTAGTGCGCTTGCCTGACGACATCTTCCCCAGTGCCTGGATATCGATTTCGACGTTGAAGTGTCCGGAGTTCGAGATGATGGCTCCGTCCTTCATCAGTTCGAAGTGTTCCTTGCGCAGCACGCTCTTGTTGCCGGTGACCGTGCAGAAGACGTCGCCGATCTTTGCGGCTTCGTCCATGCTCATGACGCGATAGCCATCCATCACGGCCTCGATCGCTTTTGTGGGATCGATCTCGGTAACGATGACTTCCGCTCCGAGTCCGCGCGCGCGGCTGGCCAGTCCGCGACCGCACCAGCCATAGCCGGCGATCACGAACTTCGCGCCCGCCAGCAGGAAGTTGGTGGCGCGAATGATGCCGTCAATCGTCGATTGTCCGGTACCGTAGCGGTTGTCGAAGAAGTGTTTGGTGTCGGCATCGTTGACGGCGATGATCGGATATCTCAGCACGCCTTGCTTCGCCATGGCGCGCAGACGAATCACGCCGGTCGTGGTTTCCTCAGTGCCCGCAATGATGCCGTCGACCACGTCGGTGCGCTTGGTCAGTGCAATGGTGACCAGATCAGCACCGTCATCCATCGTGATATGCGGCTTGTGATCGAGCGCCGACATGATGTGCTGATAGTAGGTTTCGTTGTCCTCGCCCTTGATGGCAAAGACCGGAATGTTGTAGTCGCGCACCAGGCAGGCCGCAACATCGTCTTGCGTGGACAGCGGGTTGGACGCACAGAGAGCCACTTCGGCTCCGCCGTCGCGCAACGTGATCGCGAGGTTTGCGGTCTCAGCCGTGACGTGCAGGCATGCCGAAATGCGCATGCCCTTCAGCGGATGGTTCTTGATGAAGTCCTTGCGAATGATCTGAAGCACCTTCATCGACTGGTTGGCCCAGTCAATGCGCTTCTTGCCAAGATCAGCCAGTTCGAGATTCGCGACATCGCCAATGCGTGCAGTTGTTGTGGACATAAGCTCCTGAACTCAGTTGTCAGTTTTCGGTTATCAGTTGTCAGTTGAGTGGAGCGCGCTTTTAGACGTGCATCAACACTCTCCCAAAATGTTTGCCATCCTGAGGGAACCTCAGTCCCCGAAGGACCTGCTATTCGTGTCACCTGGCAGATGCAGCCGATGTGGTCAAACCCGCTACCATTTCCAGATGTTTCACAACTTCAGGATTAGTGATCTAGGTTATGCCTTCTTTCGGACTGGCCAAATTGCCCAGAGCAGCTTTTTGCTTCACCATCGAAAGCAGGTCCTTCGCTTCGCTCAGGATGACAAGTTGAAACTTCCCGGGCTCAGTGCGAATCCCAACTCGCCACTCCGGCCAAGAGCCAACAGCGGCTTTTTTACTTCGCTGCCTTCACCGCGTGCTTTTCATGGGCCAGCCCCGCCTGCTCGCGCAGCGTGTCGGCCTTGTCGGTCTTTTCCCAGGTGAAGTCGGCATCGTTGCGGCCAAAGTGGCCGTATGCCGCCGTCTTCCGGTAAATCGGGCGCCGCAGATCAAGCGACTCCATAATGCCTTTCGGCGTGAGCTGGAAGTTCTTGCGTACCAACTCGGCGATCTTGGCTTCGTCAATCTTCGCGGTGCCGAAGGTTTCAACCAGCACACTGACCGGCTCCGCCACGCCGATGGCGTAAGCCAATTGCACTTCCACGCGGTCGGCCAACCCGGCGGCCACAATGTTCTTCGCGATATGGCGAGCCATGTAGCACGCCGAACGATCAACCTTGGTCGGGTCTTTGCCGCTGAATGCGCCGCCGCCGTGACGTCCCATGCCGCCGTAGGTGTCGACTATGATCTTGCGGCCGGTTAGGCCGGTGTCGCCCATCGGACCGCCGATGACAAAGCGTCCCGTCGGGTTGATGTGGTACTTAGTATCAGCGTCGAGCATCTCGGCCGGCAGCGCTGCCTGTATCACGTGCTTCAGAATGTCAGCGCGCAGCTCCTGCGTAGTGACCGTCTCCGAGTGCTGCGATGAGATAACGACAGCGTCAATGCGCACCGGCTTGTGGTTCTCGTCATATTCGACTGTGACTTGGGATTTGCCGTCGGGCCGGAGATAAGGGCAGGTACCGTTCTTGCGAACTTCAGTGAGCTTATGTGTCAGCTTGTGCGCCAGGAAGATTGGCGTCGGCATGAAGTTGGCATTTTCGTTGGTCGCGTAGCCGAACATCATTCCCTGATCGCCTGCGCCGCCGGTGTCGACACCCATAGCGATGTCGCCTGACTGCTTGTTGATGCTCGAAATCACCGCGCAGGTGTTCGAGTCGAATCCATACAACGCGTTGTCGTAGCCAATAGACGCAACTACGCCGCGAACCAGCGTCTGGAAGTCGACGTAAGCCTTGGTCGTGATTTCTCCGGCGATGACCACCAGACCGGTCGCGGTCAGGGTCTCGCAGGCAACGCGGCTGTAAGGATCCTCTTTCAGGCAGGCATCAAGAATGGCGTCGGATATCTGATCTGCAATCTTGTCCGGATGACCTTCTGTCACGGATTCGGACGTAAACAAATAACGATTCTTCGACAATGTATAGCTCCTTGATTCGTTGCGCGATGTTGCGGCGCGGGACACATCGGCTGGGCAGGATTCTGCTGCGGCCTGGAGGTTTCAGGATAGCAATCGCCGACCGTCTTCCCAATATTTTACGTTCAAGCGGCAGAATGGGCCAGTCAAGCGGGATTTTCTGGCATTGAAGCAGAAGGGTTGTTAGGGCGTCTTAGGCGCGTAAAACCTCTTGAATCGCAAGCAGTTGGTCGAGTACTCCCGGCAGCAATTTCAAGTCGAGCGCGTTGGCTCCGTCGGACTTGGCCGCCGACGGGTTGTCATGGACTTCCATAAAGACGCCATCCACTCCAGCGGCAACCGCGGCGCGTGACAGCAACGGTATGAACTCAGGTTGTCCGCCGCTGATTGCAGGACCACCTCCGTCGTTGGCCGCCGATGGCAGTTGCACCGAATGGGTCGCGTCAAAAACCACCGGCGCGAACCCGCGCATGATGGCCAGCGAACGCATGTCCACGACGAGGTTGTTGTAACCGAATGACGCTCCCCGCTCGGTAAGAAATATCCGCTCACCGCCGGCCTCGCGAACCTTCTCAACCGCGTGCCGCATGTCCCACGGCGAGACGAACTGGCCCTTCTTCACGTTCACCGCGCGGCCGCTCTTCCCTGCCGCGACCAGCAGATCGGTCTGCCGGCACAGAAACGCCGGAATCTGCAGCACGTCAACAGCTTCTGCTACGCGCGCGACGTCGGAGGCTTCGTGCACATCCGTCAGCACCGGAATCTTCACCGCTTCGCCAACCTTGCGCAGGATGCGCAGGCCTTCTTCCAACCCCGGCCCGCGAAAGCTGCGGATCGAGGTGCGGTTCGCCTTGTCATACGAGGCCTTGAAGATGTAGGGCAGATCCCTGCTGCGCGCGATGACAGCGATGGCCTCCGCCATCTTCAGCGCGTGCTCTTCGCTTTCGATGACGCACGGCCCGCCGATCAGGAAAAGCTTGCCTCCGCCGATGCGAACGTCGCCGACTTGGAATGCGTGGTGGCTCAAAGAAATGTCTATGTCAGACTGCAACCACGATTCTAGCCTGATGGGCATCTAACCGTCGGCTTATCATGCCGCTGCTTTGAGGTTTGCTGCCAGCTACATCAGTCGGCGGCGCATGACCCCGAAGACCCCGATCACTCCCGTGCCCAGCATGACAAGCGTAGCCGGCTCCGGCGTGACGGTCTCGTAGAAGTTCTCCGCCAGAATGCTGTCGGCATAGGTGGTGGGATGGAAGTCGTCCCAGAACAAATACTGGTTAGGATTAGAGCACACGTTCACGCCGTCGAAGCAGGGATCCGTCACGTTGGTGAAGCCGTACTTCGCGGGATTTGCGATTACGTTATCCATGAACGTGTAGGTATCGAAGTACTGCACGCCCTTGCCCTGCAGTGCGTTGACCAGCTCTGAATTGAAATAAGCTGATATTTGTGAGCCGAGAGTCCCCAATCCATGGTTGATATAGTTCGGGGTCTTGCCCAGGTCAGGCATCCCGGGCACGAAGATGTGCTGGACTCCGATGGCCTGCAGACCGTCCACAATGTTCATGATATAGCCGACTGCGGCGTCGGCCGTCTGCATGGTCAGACCATTGCTCGTGAAGTCGTTCGGGCCACCCCACACCATGAATAGGGAACCAGCTGCCATCTGCGGCGTAATGCTGCCGACAGTCATCGCATACGAGGTCGTCATGCCGGGAAGGCCGAGTACGCCGAGATTCTGTTCGCTACCTCCGTCGACGACGTTTCCGATACCTGTCGTGGCTCCGCCCCACGCCCAGTCAGTAAGCCCAACGCCCAGGTCGCCCGCCAGTTGCTCGACGGCAACCGGACCATTGGAGAAGCGGCCCATCCAGTACGGCGGCGGCGGATAGTTGATCGCGCCGTAGAGATTTCCGTTGTCCGACAAGCTGTCGCCGTACACGACTACTCCGTTGAACGGGCCCGCCAAGGCCAAACTCGACAGCAGAAACAGGACAGCAAGCAAAATGATGATGCGGCTCAACAAACGCCTGGGATGCATATTCCCTCCTCGGAGTCTCTCGTGAATTGTCAAAACTTGAACGCCCATTCTAGCCTTGCAAACGGCCCTCAAACCAGATTTTTGGACAATCGGGAAATGGGCGGCTGCTTCTTAGGACCCATGCCCGAAATTCGACATTGGGCAGCAGTTTGCCCTGTATTTGCACCGGATCGGTGATGCAACTCTTTTCTAATTGAAGAATGAGCCTGAAGGGAGAAGGTGTAGGCAATGAGGAAGGCTCCTTTCGGGCGAAAAGTTTTTCCAAAATATATACAGCAGCTGTAGTCGGGCGGTGGGAATGTGGGAATCGCGCAGCGATTTCCAACTGTCATTTCCACACGCGTCGCCCCGGGTGCGCGACGTTTCCGAAAAAAACACTTGACTCCCATTTTTTGTAAGTATAAACTTACGGTAAGTGACTACTTACCAATCGCAACTCGACGCTCTGGGCGACGCGACCAGGCGCACCATTCTGGAACGGCTCCTCCGAGGGCCACTTCCTGTTGGCAAACTTGCCGAGGGGCTTCCGGTAAGCCGCCCCGCAGTTTCGCAGCACTTGCGAGTTTTGAAGCAAGCCGCGCTGGTTGTCGACCGGACCTCCGGCACACGGCGCATTTATCAGCTCAATCCCGACGGATTCAATGCTTTGCGCGAGTATTTCGATCGCTTCTGGACGGAAGCGTTATTCGCATTCAAGAACAAAGTGGAGGAGCAGTAACGATGATGCCAACGATGGATCAACAGCGTGACGCGCCTGTTCGAAAAAGCGTGACCGTGAGAGCCGGCGCCGAGCGCGCATTCCGCGTGTTTACCGAAGGAGTCGACACGTGGTGGCCGCGCGCCCACCATATTGGAAGCGCCCCCGCAAAGAAGTTCATTATTGAGGGCCAAACCGGGGGAAGGTGCTACACCGAGCAGACCGACGGCACCGAATGCGACTGGGGTCGGGTCCTGGTGTGGGAGCCGCCACAGCGTTTCGTGATGGCATGGCAGATCACGCCCACCTGGCAATACGAGCCCGACCTGGCAAGGTCGAGCGAGGTCGAGGTGAGCTTCACTCCACAACGTGACGGCTCGACTCGGGTCGATGTCGAGCACCGTCATTTCGAGCGCCACGGCGCCGGCGCGGCGGCAACGCGCGCCTTGATGGAAGCACCCAATGCGTGGGCCGGGTTGCTGGAGATTTTCCGGACGGCTGCAGAAGCGAAGAGCTGATTTCGATCCAGGGAGGAGAAGACAGAGATGAGCGCGAAAACGTTATATCGCAGTGCGGCGGTGTTGTTTGTACTGTTCGCCACCGGCCACACGTTTGGCTTCCTTCGCTTCAAGCCGCCGACCGCGGCGGCCCTGGCGGTGCACGACGCGATGACGAACGTACACTTCCTGGTCGGACATGCCAGCTTTACCTATGGAGGCTTCTTCACTGGCTTTGGACTGTACATCACACTGTACCTGCTGTTCTCGTCGTTCTTGTCGTGGCAGTTGGCAGCAATGGCAGACGACGCTCCACGCAGCGCGAGGAGGTTGGCCTGGGCGTTCTGCGGCGTTCAGGTCGCCGGCCTGATCCTTTCGCTGATTTACTTCGCCGCGCCGCCGGCTGTGATGTCGGGCTTGCTTGGTGTGTCTGGGATGGGCGGCGCTGAAGGTCGGGGTTGTGAGCATGGCTGCCTCATAAGGACGGGATATCCCCTGGAGCAGGGGCAACGGCAAGCCGCTGTCGAATCACGGAAAGAAAGTACGCAAGTTCAGTCGCAGACTGTGACTTAGCGTGCAGGGGCAGTTAATTCAATCTGTGTGGTTGAGTTGGCTTCGCCGACGAATAAGGCCCCAGAGATAGTGTCCAGCTCTTTGCGTTGCGATTCCGTGAAGGGAGCGTTCCATCCGTATAGGAGCGCTTCGAGCCGGTATGTTCCAGGCTTGAGTTTTTGGGTAAACCTCCCTCTCGGGAACTGGAAAACAAAAGTACCAGATACAGCCTGTTGCGGCTTCAGAAGTACGGCGTCCTTCTTCAGCCACTCCGAAACGCTTAACGTGCTGCACTCTTTGGCCCCGAGTCCCCCGCCAATGAAACCGGGTTCGAAGTGCTTGCCGGAGCTGTTTTCCAGAAGGGCCCGTAAATGCGGCGGTTCGCTGCAGGCCCTATCCAACTGTGAGCGAGGAACGAAAAGCGGGCCGCTGCCGACGTTTCTGATCTTGTAGGAAATGGTGATCGATTCACCGATCTCGTAATGCTTCTGGCCGGTGTTTATGGAAAACGACACGTCGTTGCCATGCGCGAATGGCGTCTGGGCCGCCGCCCCCTCTAGCAGCACGAGTACAAGAATGGCAGCGATGCAGCAGAGGCGAGAACTTACTCCCAATTGCAATGTGGGATGAAGCCTCATCATCTTCATAGAAACCGGAGTGGCAACAGTTGTTCCCGCGTGGGTGACGTCAAGCTGCTTGTGTAAAAACGCGGAGGGTGCGGGTTTTCCATTCCAGGTTGAATCGCTGGAAGATGGAGTAGATGATCCGTTCGACGCTTTGCACATTCACAAAGCACACCATGGGCCGGGTGCGCCGGCGCACCTCCACGAAGCAGCGCTCGATGATGTTGGTGGTGCGCAGCTTCCTCCACAGATGACGCGGCAAGCGAAAGAAGGCCAGTAACTCCGGCAGGTCACGCTCCAGTTGCCGCACCATGCGAGGATAAGCCGTCCGCCAGCGGCGGCAAAAAGTACGCGCTGCCGCTTGGGCGGCAGCACGACCATCGGCTAAGTAAATGGCCTGAGCCTCGGCTTTGACCGCGTCGTAGTCGGCCTTGCGCACCTTCTCCAGGATATTGCGCATCTTGTGCACCCAGCAGTGCTGATGCGCAGCCCGGGGGTAGACGCTCTGGATCGCTGCCGCCAGTCCGGCACAACCATCGGTGACGATCAGCAACAGGTTCTCGCCGTGGAGGCCGCGCCGATACAGATCCTGCAACAGCGCCTCCCAATCGGCCTGGCTTTCGCCACGGGTTTGCAGAAAGGCCAGCAGCTGGCGGGTGCCATCGCGGCGCACGCCGTAAGCCACCAGCATCTGCACCCGTTGCCGTCCGCTGGGCCGGCGCACGCGCAGGCTCACGCCATCAAGAAACAAGTAGGCCCAGTCGTCGTGCAGGGGCGCCTGATGAAACTGGCGCACCGCCTGGTCCAGGTCGCGGCTCAACTGCGAGACGGTTTGCGCACTCACCACCTGGCCGGTGAGCGTGGCCACCACCCGTCCCACCTGTCGGGTGGAGATGCCGCGCAGAAAGGCTTCCCGGATGAGCAGCGTCAGCTCCGGCGCTCGCCGCTGAAACTTCTCCAGCCCTGGCGGCAGGAAATTCTTCCCTCGCGTGCGGGCGATGCGCAATCGCAGCGTGCCAAAGCGGGTGACAAAGTCCCGTTCATAGTAGCCGTTGCGATAGTCCCGCCCTTGCCCCGGGCTGCGCTGGTACGAGGCCCAGCCGCTGTACACATCCCGCAGCCGCTCCGACTCGGCTTCGAAAAACTTCTTCCACGCCAACTGCGTTCGCCCGCACAGATCGCCCCAGAAACTTTCTTTCATCTCCGCCAGGAAATGTTGGAACTGCTCGCTGATGGGTGTAACCTTCGCCATGGGTGTAAGTCTCCTTTCGAGTTCCGGCTTTAGCTGGTCAGGCCAAAGCCAACTTACACCCTCTCGCTTTTTACACAACCGAACTTACATCACCTCCCGCGTGATTTGTTTGACGACTGGCCCATGCGTTGCTACACTAAGGAGGTTCTGCGAGTTCTGCGGAGCCACACTGTACGTGTGGCAGGTTGTGACGTAACGATCCTGTATAATCATTCAGGATTTCCTCGCTGAAACGAGCCTGCGCTGCCGTTGGACTTTCCGCGGGTATGCAGGCCGAGGCAACGAAACGGAGTGCCTTCGTGAGCTTCAATCCGCTGCGCCTTCTAGGCTGCGGCGGAACGACCTCGGCGCCACCGTCGTTCGCTTGATTCGATAGGAACCAAATCCCCGCTGTACGTGTGTGCGGGGAGTATGGGCAGCCTGAGTCCTGTCCAGTCCCAATGTGGGATCGATTGCGCTGCGGCGTGTCCGCTTCTGCGCAAAAGTGCGGCCTTGAGCCGCGAACGGATTTTGCGGCGAATGCCGCTATGTAAAAGACCGATTGAAGGTTCAACGGTGCGGCTCAAGCCGTGCCCCTTCGGCGGCGCTGAACATTGCGCCAGGATTTAAGGAGCTGGGAAGAGTGCCTACATTTAATCAACTGGTGCGCAAGGGCCGACAGGCGCCGAAGTATAAGACGGCGAGTCCAGCCCTCCAGTCCTGCCCGCAACGGCGCGGCGTTTGCACCCGCGTCTACACCCAGACGCCCAAGAAGCCGAATTCGGCGCTGCGCAAGGTGGCGCGCGTGCGGCTTACCAACGGCATCGAGGTGACGACCTACATTCCCGGCGTTGGCCACAACCTGCAGGAGCACTCCATTGTGCTCATTCGCGGTGGCCGTGTGAAGGATCTGCCGGGCGTGCGTTATCACGTGGTGCGCGGAACACTGGACTCGGTGGGCGTGGCCGGCCGGAAACAGAGCCGATCCAAGTATGGAGCAAAGAGGCCCAAGGCGTAAGAGGGCTAAAGCCCCCCTTCTTTAGGGAGACAGTTTATGGACGGCCTGAAGGCCGTCCCCTTCAAGGCTTAACGAGGATCTATGCCGAGAAAAGGACATATCGCCAAGCGCAAGACCCTGAGCGATCCGGTCTACGGATCGGATCTGGTCAACAAGTTTGTTAATTCAATGATGTGGGACGGCAAGAAGTCCACTGCCCAAGGCATCTTCTACAGCGCGATGAAGAAGCTGGAAGAAAAGGGCGGAGACGAGGCCCTGAAGCTGTTCAAGAAGGCCGTGGAGAACGCCAAGCCGGTGCTGGAAGTAAAGACCCGCCGCGTGGGCGGCGCCAACTATCAGGTCCCGGTGGAAGTGAACGCCGACCGTCGCACCTCGCTGGCGATCCGCTGGATTTTGACCTACAGCCGCGGCCGTGGCGAAAAGGGAATGATCGACAAGCTGAGCAACGAATTGCTGGACGCAGCTAATAATCGCGGCGCTGCGATCAAGAAGAAAGAAGATGTGCACCGCATGGCCGAGGCCAACAAGGCCTTCGCGCACTATCGCTGGTAAACAGGACAAACTGCCGGTCCCTGGTTGGCGTCGCCGCCTCGGGATGACAAGCAGATAAATGGTTAACGGCGCACCTTAAGCTGCGCCCCTTCAGGAAACGGAAGAAGATTGTGCCCCGACAAGTTCCATTAGAGCGTTGCAGGAATATCGGCATCATGGCCCACATCGATGCCGGTAAGACCACCACGACGGAGCGCATCCTTTTTTACACAGGGATCACACACCGTATTGGTGAGGTCCATGAAGGGACCGCGACGATGGATTGGATGGCGCAAGAACAGGAACGCGGCATCACCATCACGTCGGCGGCGACGACCTGCTTCTGGCGGGACATTCGCATCAACATCATCGACACGCCCGGCCACGTCGACTTCACCGCCGAGGTGGAGCGCTCACTGCGCGTGCTCGATGGCGCCTGCGCCGTGTTCGATGCCGTCCATGGCGTCGAGCCGCAGTCGGAGACCGTGTGGCGTCAGGCCGACAAGTACGGCGTGCCGCGCATTTGCTTCATCAACAAGATCGACAAGATGGGCGCCGATTTCGAGCACGCCATCGATACCATCCGCAAGCGCCTGAACGCCAAGCCGGTCGCGATTCAGTTGCCCATCGGGCAGGAAGATAAGTTCAAGGGCGTCATCGATCTGCTGAAGATGAAAGCCATCGTCTGGAAGGACGAGACAATGGGCTCCGAGTACCACATCGAAGAGATTCCCGAGGATCTGAAGAAGAAGGCCACCGCCTTTCATCAGATTCTGGTCGAATCCGTCGTCGAGAACGATGACGGCGACGACTTGATGCACAAGTACATCGAAGGCGAGACCATCGGCGAAGAAGAGTTGAAGGCTTCGCTGCGGCGCTCGACCATCGGCATGCGGCTGTTCCCCGTCATCTGCGGAACTGCCTTTAAAAACAAGGGAGTGCAGCCACTACTTGATGCAGTGGTTGATTATTTGCCGTCGCCTCTCGATATTCCTCCGGTCACCGGCAAGAATCCCGACACAGGCGCTGAAGAACAGCGTCCGGCCGAGGACAAGGAGCCATTCGCGGCTCTGGCGTTCAAGATCATGACCGATTCGTTTGTCGGGCAGCTTACGTTCATTCGCGTGTACTCCGGTCACCTAAAGACCGGCGACAGCGTGCTGAACAGTGGCCGCCAGAAGTCGGAGCGCATCGGCCGCCTGTTGAAGATGCACGCCAACAAGCGTGAAGAGATCAGCGAAATCTACGCCGGCGACATCTGTGCCTGTGTGGGCCTGCGCAACGTCACCACCGGCGACACCATCTGCGACGAGAAGCACCCCATCACGCTGGAGTCAATCGAGTTCCCTGCCCCGGTGATTTCGGTAGCAGTCGAACCGAAGACCAAGGGCGATCAGGAAAAGATGGGCGTCGCTCTCGGCAAGTTGGCGCAGGAAGATCCGACCTTTAAGGTCAACACCGATCCTGACAGCGGACAGACCATCATCAGCGGCATGGGCGAGCTTCACCTGGAGATCATCGTCGACCGCATGATGCGCGAGTTCAACGTGCAGGCCAACGTCGGCAAGCCGCAGGTGGCGTATCGCGAGACGATTCGCAAGAAATCCGAGGCTGAGGGCAAGTACATTCGCCAGACCGGCGGCAGCGGCCAGTACGGACACGTCAAGATTCGCCTCGAGCCCAACGAGCCGGGCAAGGGATACGAGTTCGTCAACGAAGTCGTGGGCGGCACGGTCCCCAGGGAATACATCAAGCCGGTCGATCAGGGCATTAAGGAAGCCATGGAAGGCGGCGTGCTCGCCGGCTACGAGATGGTCGACGTGAAGGCGACGCTATACGATGGCAGCTACCACGAAGTCGATTCGAACGAAATGGCCTTCAAGATTGCCGGTTCGATGGCCTTCAAGGAAGCGGCGCGAAGGGCCAGCCCAGTGCTCTTGGAGCCGGTGATGTCGGTGGAAGTGGTTGTGCCGGAAGAGTACATGGGCACCATCATCGGCGACCTGAACAGCCGCCGTGGACGTATTGAGGGCATCGAGCATCGTGCCGGATCGCAGGTGATCAAGGCGATGGTTCCGCTGGCCGAGATGTTTGGCTACGCGACCAACATGCGCTCGAACACCCAGGGCCGAGCCACCTTCAGCATGCACTTTGCGCACTACGAAGAGGCGCCGCGCTCGGTGGCGGAAGAAATTATCGCGAAGGTCCAGGGCAGAAGCCCGGCTGGAACGAAGTAGCTTTTTGTCGGCGCACGATTTCGGTCGTGCCGGTATCGGTGATAAACGCGAGGGCTTAAGCCCCGGTGCATAACGGAGTCACTCAATGGCGAAAGAGAAATTTGACCGCAGCAAGCCGCACGTGAACGTAGGCACGATCGGGCACATCGATCATGGCAAGACCACGTTGACGGCGGCCATCACCAAGGTATTGCAGAAGCACAACCCGAACGTGAAGTTCCGTTCCTTCGACTCGATTGACAACGCGCCGGAAGAGCGCGAGCGCGGCATCACCATTGCCACGGCGCACGTCGAGTACGAGACTGCGAACCGGCACTACGCCCACGTCGACTGTCCCGGCCACGCCGACTACATCAAGAACATGATCACCGGCGCGGCGCAGATGGACGGCGCCATCCTGGTGGTCGCCGCCACCGACGGCCCGATGCCGCAGACCAAAGAGCACGTGCTGTTGGCCCGCCAGGTGGGCGTGCCCTACATCGTCGTATTCCTCAACAAGTGCGATGCGGTGGAAGACCAGGAGCTGATCGATCTGGTCGAGATGGAAGTGCGCGAGCTTTTGACCAAGTACAACTTCCCGGGCGACGATCTGCCGGTGATTCGCGGCTCGGCGCTGGGCGCGCTGAACGGCGAGGCGCAGTGGGAAGCCAAGATTGACGAGCTGATGGAGGCAGTGGACAAGAACGTGCCGCTGCCGGCGCGCGACATCGACAAGCCGTTCCTGATGCCGATCGAAGACATCTTCTCGATTCAGGGCCGCGGCACGGTGGTCACGGGCCGTATCGAGCGCGGCAAGGTGAAGGTGGGCGAGGAGTCTGAGATTGTAGGCTTCCGCGAGACCCGCAAGACGGTGGTGACCGGCGTCGAAATGTTCAAGAAGCAGCTGGACGAAGGTCTGGCGGGCGACAATGCCGGCCTGCTGCTGCGCGGCATTGCAAAAGAAGATGTCGAGCGCGGCATGGTGCTGGCCAAGACCGGATCGATTACGCCGCACACCAAGTTCAAAGGCGAAGTGTACGTGCTGTCGAAAGACGAAGGCGGACGCCATACGCCGTTCTTCAAGGGCTATCGGCCGCAGTTCTACTTCCGCACCACGGACGTGACCGGCGTGGCGACGCTGCCGGCGGGCACGGAGATGGTGATGCCGGGCGATAACGTGGCGCTGGAGATTGAACTGATCACGCCGGTGGCGATGGAGAAGGGCTTGCGCTTCGCCATCCGCGAAGGCGGACGCACCGTCGGCGCCGGCACCATCAGCGAGATCATCGCGTAGAGATTCACGTACCCACGTTAGCCCAACACAGGGGCGAACGTGGGGCACACGAAGTACAGGAAGATATTCGGTGCGATGAAGTGGACGCACCAATCATCAACGGCGGCAAGAGCCGCAGGGCAGATCGCGGAAACGCTGACCAGCCCTAACACAGATCTTTGAGAGAAAACTAACGTGATTGGCAAAGAAAGAATCCGGATCCGGCTGAAAGCGTATGACTACCGCGTGCTCGACCAGTCCACGAGTGAAATTGTGGACACGGCGCGCCGCACCGGGGCACAGATCGCGGGACCGATCCCGCTACCGACGGTAAAGAACAAATATTGCGTGCTGCGCTCTCCCCACGTGGACAAGAAGTCGCGCGAACAGTTCGAGATCCGAACACACAAGCGCCTGCTCGACATACTCGAGCCTACACAACAAACGGTCGACGCGCTGATGAAGCTGGAGCTTCCAGCCGGCGTGGATGTCGAGATCAAGGCATTTGGGAAGGAACACAAATAGCTCTTAGCAATTGGCTTTTGGCAAGAGTTCACACGATCACAGCTAAGAAGCTAAAGGCCAAGAGCCAATGGCCGTAGAAACAAAGCTTCCGCGACGCGAGTCCCCGGCGCAAACAAGCCGGAATTCAGGAAGCAGAGTTACGAGGACAATATGGCAGTCAACGGAATTTTAGGCAAGAAGGTCGGAATGACGCAGTTATTCGATGACAAGGGCGAAGTTCGTCCGGTCACCGTGCTGCAGGCTGGCCCGTGTATCGTGACCCAGCGCAAGACGGTCACCAAGGACGGCTACGATGCCGCCCAGATCGGCCTGGTCGAGTTTGTCAAGGAATCGCGGCTGAGCAAGCCGATGAAGGGACACTTCTCCAAGCACAGCCTGCCGCCGATGCGCTTTCTGAAGGAAGTGGCCATCGTGGTCGACGAAGCGAAGGAAGGCGAAAACGACGGCGTGAAGGTTGGCGACAAGGTTTTGGTCGACCTGTTCGACGGCGAGAAGTTTGTCGATGTGGTTGCTACCAGCAAGGGACGCGGCTTTGCAGGCGTGGTAAAGCGTCATCACTTCGGCGGCGGCGCAGGTTCGCACGGTTCGATGTTCCAGATCCCGGGCTCGATCGGCTCGTCGGCGTTCCCCTCGCGTGTGTTCAAGGGAATGCGCATGTCGGGACACATGGGCGTCGACCGCGTCACAACGCGCAACCTGCGGGTACTGGGTGTCGATCGCGACGAGAACCTGCTGGTAGTCGAAGGTGCAGTGCCTGGTCCGAAAGACGGTTACGTCGTGATCAGCAAGGCCAAGAAGCCGCCCCGAGAGCGCCGTGGATTCAGCGGCTCGGGCACGGTCGATCCGTTGAAGGCTTCGAAGCGCCAGGCGGCGAAAAAGAAATAGCAGCTAGCTGTGTTGTATCAACACGTTGTTCCCACCGAAGCCGGAGCGGCTGATAGGAGCAGCGCCACCCAGACTAGCATGCGGGCGGCAGCAGTTGTACTGGTCGAGCCAGCAAGGTAAGTGGGTAGTGCGCTCCCAAGAATTGGCGTAGGGATGAGCGTAAGCCCACTCGCGCAGGGCAGTCTGGATAAAGCGTTCGGCTTTGCCGTTGGTGCGCGGCGTATAGGGGCGAGTGCGACGATGTTTGATGCCATGCAGTTGCACCAGGCCACGAAAGGCGCGCGACTTGTAACAGGGTCCATTGTCGGTGAGCAGGGCACGAATGGTAATGCCGAGACGGGTGTAATAGGCCAGCGCGGCAGCCAGAAAGGTGGCCGCGGAATCGCCTTTCTGATTAGGCAGGACCTGAGAAAAGGCGATGCGGGAATGGTCATCGATGGCGACGTGAACGTACTCCCATCCGACGCGCTTGACGTGCTGACGGCGGTCGCCATGGATGCGGTGTCCGACACAGCCAATACGACCGAGTTTCTTGATATCGAGATGGAGCAGATCACCGGGATGCGGATGCTCGTAGCGGACCAGCGGGGGAACGGGTTCCAGATCACGGTAACGGTTGAGGTGCAGGCGACGGAGAATGCGGCTGACGGTAGCGGGGCTGAGCCGGAGATAGCGGGCGATGCGCTGGCCGGTCCAGCGTTGGCGGCGGAGGGCTTCGACCTGGCTGAGCAGTTCGGGCGCAGTGGGACGGCGCAGACGATGCGGTCGCGAGCTGCGGTCGCGCAGGCCGCTGGCTCCCGCGCTTTGGTAACGCCGTACCCATTTACGGGCGGTCTTGAGGCTGACTTTGAACTCGGCTGCAGCCGAGTTCAAAGTCAAACCCTGAAGGAGAACCGATTGGGCCAGTTGCTCTCGACTATGCAAGGTAAGTCGGGCATTCTTGTGGATGTCCATTCGCTGACTCCGAAGTGAAGTTGACTGCTGACACAATCAGCTTCTCCGGTTTCGGTCGAATGGACAATTTACTAAGGAACAACCTGTTGAAAGATCACAGCTAGCAACTAGCAATTAGCAATTAGCAGCTAGCCAAAAGCTTAAGAGCCAAAAGCCAAGAGCCAGATTGAACAGGCTGGCATGTGGCGGCCGGTGACTGGCAGCTGGATGGAAAACGATATGGCGACGATTGATGTACTAAATCTGGGTGGCGAAAAGGTAGGCACGTTGGACCTGGCCGATGAAGTCTTCGGCGCGGTCAACGAAGACCTGCTCTGGGAAGCGGTGAAGCACTACCGCGCCGGGCAGCGCGCCGGAACCCACTCCACCAAGACCCGCGGGCTGGTTAGTGGTGCGGGCAAAAAGCTGTGGAAGCAGAAGGGCACGGGACGTGCGCGTATCGCGTCGATCCGTTCCCCGCTCTGGCGGCACGGCGGCACGGTCCACGGACCCAAGCCCCGCTCCTACGACTACTCCTTTCCTCGTAAGAAGCTGCTGGGCGCGCTGCGCTCGGCCTTGGCGGCGAAGCACGCTGACGGGAAGCTGGTGGTAGTTGAGAACTTCGAGTTGAACGAAGTGAAAACCAAGAGCTTCCGCCAGGCGCTCGACAAGCTGAACGCCAAGGGCAAAACGCTGCTGGTGGAAAGCGTCGCTGACAACAAGAACCTGCATCTGAGCGCGCGCAACCTGAAGGGCGTGGAGCTGATCGAAGGCAACCAGGTGCATCCGTATCACCTGCTGCGTTATGACAGTGCGGTGTTTTCGCGGCCGGCGCTGGAGAAGCTGCAGGCTTCGCTGAAGGCCTCGGCGCCGAAGCCTAAGGCGGAGGTGGCGCAATGAGATCGGCTTACCAGACGATTCGCAAGCCCGTGATCACGGAAAAGGGCCTGGGCGTGAAGGAAACGGAGAGCACCCTGGTGTTCGAAGTTGCCTGCAACGCCACAAAGACCGAGATCAAGCAGGCCGTGCAGACCATCTTCAAGGTGAAGGTGGATTCGGTCCGCACCGCCAACTTTCCCGGCAAGGAACGCCGCCGCGGCAAGTTCGTCGGCCATCGTCCCGACTGGAAGAAAGCGTACGTGAAGCTGAAGGCGGGCGAGAAGATGCCCGAGTACGCGGAGAATCTCTAGCAACCAGCAACTAGCAATTAGCTAAAGGCCAAGAGCCAAGAGCTAAGAGCCAAAAGCAGAGCGAACATGGCAATCAAAACATACAGACCGGTGACTCCGACGCGGCGGTTCACGACCACGACCGTCAACGACGATCTGACGACTAACCGGCCGTACAAGCCGCTGACCGAACCCAAGAAGCGGACCAATGGACGCCGCAATTCCGGCGACCTGACGATCTGGCATCGCGGCGGCGGTCACAAGCGCAAGCTGCGTATCATCGATTTCAAGCGCGACAAGTTCGGCATTCCGGCGACTGTCGCCTCGATCGAATATGACCCGAACCGCTCGGCGCGAATTGCGCTGCTGAATTACGCCGACGGCGAGAAGCGTTACATCGTGTGCCCGGTTGAGCTCAAGGTTGGTTCCAAGATCGTGAGCGGGCCGGAAGCCGACATCCTGGTAGGCAATGCCCTGCCGTTGCGCAACATACCTCCCGGTACGACGGTGCATAACGTCGAGCTGAAGCCGGGCAAGGGCGCGCAAATGGCGCGCTCGGCCGGAGCGCAGGCGCAGTTGGTTGCCAAGGAAGGCGATTACGCTCTGCTGAAACTGCCTTCCGGCGAGACCCGCAAGGTGCTGGTGGATTGCATGGCGACGATTGGCCAGGTGGGCAACGTCGATCACGAAAACGTTGCCATCGGCAAGGCCGGACGCACGCGCTGGATGGGTATTCGTCCCACCAACCGTGGCGTGGTCATGAACCCGGTCGACCATCCGCACGGTGGTGGTGAAGGCAAGACCAGCGGCGGACGCCACCCGGTGACTCCGTGGGGCCAGCCGACGCGCGGCTACAAGACGCGCAATAACAAGCGGACCGACAAGTGGATCGTGAGCCGCACTAAAAAGAAGTAGGACTGAGACGCTATGGCACGTTCGACCAAAAAAGGTCCGTTTATCGATTCGTACCTCGTGGCCAAGATCGAGGACATGAATGCGCGCAACGAAAAGAAAGTGGTGCGCACCTGGTCGCGCCGCTCGACCGTGATCCCCGAGATGGTGGGACACACGCTCGCGGTGCACAACGGCAAGAAGTTCATCCCGGTGTATGTCACCGAAAACATGGTGGGACACAAGCTGGGAGAATTCAGCATGACCCGCAACTTCAAGGGCCACTCGGTAAAGGCAGCGACTGAGACGGCAGCCAAGCCGGCGGCACGGTAAGGAGACGACATGGAATTCACCGCCAAACTGAATTACGTGCGCGTCTCGCCGCAGAAAGCGCGGCTGGTGCTGGACCTGATCAAGGGACAGCACGTGGAAGATGCGCTGGACATGCTGCGCTTTGCCAAGCAGGGCATCGCGCCTGCGCTGTACAAGCTGCTGCGCTCGGCGGTGGAGAATGCCAACTACCTGAGCGCCGAGAAGGCCCTCGATGTTGATGTTGACCGCCTGTACGTGAAGCGGGCGATCGCCAACGAAGGCCCGCGCATGAAGCGCATTCGTCCGGCGCCGATGGGGCGCGCCTACCGTTATCAGCGGCGTATCTCGCATCTCGAGATCGCGCTGGCGGAGAGGGTTTCCGGTAACGGTAAAGAGGAGCTGGCAACGACCGTGGGCGAAGGCGCTCCGGCCAAGAAGGCAGCAAAGAAGAGGCCGGCGAAGAAGGCCCCGCCCAAAAAGGCGGCCAAGAAGAAAGCGCCGGCGAAGAAGTTTGCCGGCAAGAAAACAGCGGGCAAGAAGAAGTAGACAGATTTCGCCTGGCCTTTGCGGCTGGGCAGCGGCGAGCTCCGAGAGCGGTCGCCGCGGAGAAGAAGCGACACTATGGGACAAAAAGTCCATCCGTACGGATTCCGGCTTGGCATCACCAAGCCGTGGCGCTCGCGTTGGTTTGTCGAGCGCGACTACGACAAGCTGCTGCTGGAAGACGTCAAGCTGAAGGCCGAGCTGAAGGACAAGCTCAAGTCGGCGGGCGTTAGCTCGATCGAGATCGAGCGTCCCGGCAACAAGCTGCGCATCATCATCCGCACCGCGCGTCCGGGCATCATCATCGGCCGCAAGGGCGCTGAGATCGACAAGCTGAAGCAGGAGATCCAGAAGCGCACCAATCGCGACGTGTACGTCGACATCCAGGAAGTGCATAAGCCTGAGCTGGACGCGCAATTGGTGGCCGAGAACATCGCGCTGCAGCTGGAGAAGCGTGTCGGTTTCCGTCGGGCCATGCGCAAGGCGGTGGATTCGGCGCTGCGCTTCGGCTGCAAGGGAATCAAGGTGCGCGTCAGTGGCCGCCTGAACGGCAACGAAATCGCGCGCTCGGAATGGTATCTGCAGGGACGCCTGCCGCTGCACACGCTGCGCGCGGACATCGACTACGGTTTTGCGGAGGCGAAGACCACCTACGGCGTTATAGGCGTGAAGTGCTGGGTGTACAAAGGCGAAATCTATCGCGAGAAGCGGAGAGAGCCGCAGGGCGTGGGAGCGTTCTAAAAGCAGTTGTCAGTGGTCGGTGGCCAGTTGTCGGTTGGCTACCACTGAGACTGGCACCTGATGACTGAAACTGACAACTGATATCTGACAACTGAGAACTTCTTATGTTGATGCCAAAGAAAGTTAAGTACCGCAAGCAGCAGCGCGGCCGCATGTGCGGCAAGGCGTGGCGCGGCGGCGAGCTGTCATTCGGCGACTTCGGGCTGAAGGTCATGGAGCCGGGCTGGATCACCGACCGCCAGATCGAAGCCAGCCGTGTCGCCATGACGCGCTTCGTCAAGCGCGGCGGCAAGATCTGGATTCGCCTCTTCCCCGACAAGCCGGTCACCAAAAAGCCGGCCGAAACCCGTATGGGCAAGGGCAAGGGCGCCCCCGATCACTGGGTCGCGGTGGTGCGTCCCGGCAAGATTCTGTTTGAGATGGAAGGCGTGTCCAAGACCGACGCTGCCGAAGCCATGCGCCTGGCCTCGCACAAGCTGGGCCTGCGCACCAAGTTCGTGGCGCGCGAAGGCGTGCACTAGAAGCAGTTGTCAGTGGCCGGTTGTCGGAAAGAAGCAAGTAGCAATTAGCAACTAGCTAAGAGCAAGTAGCAATTAGCAAGAGCCGCGAAGGGTGAAACAATTCTTAGCCCAGCACAGGAGTGCTGGGTAGGGCGCGAGATATAACGGTTGAGTCCCGTAGGGACGAAAGAACTTAGCCCAGGACTTCAGTCCTGGCAGCCGTTTGGATTGTTTGGATATAGAGATGCTGAAGCCCCTTTAGGGGGCGGCACAAAGAATGGTGGTTGCAGCTTCTCGGTATGAAAACTGAGAAATGACAGCCGACAACTGGATTTAACAATGAACATCGAGAAGATTCGTAACCTCACCGACACCGAGCTGACCCACCAGCAGCGCGAACTGGCTGATCAGCTCTTCAAGCTGAAGTTCCAGCTCAAGATGGGGCAGACCGAGAGCTTGAAGAAGATTCGCGACATGCGCAAAGACATCGCGCGCATCAATACCGTGGCCCGCGAGAAGCAATTGGCCGGCGGCAACGGTGCAGTCCAGGGCCGGCCGGTCAGTGCGCCGGAGAGCGCGAAGCCGGCGAAGGCGAAGAAGGCGGCCAAAAAGGCTGCAACGGAGACGAAGTAAGCCATGGCCGAGACGACCGCAACTGAGAGCACAAAGAAAGTCAGCCACCGCAAGACGCTGATCGGCAAAGTGGTGTCGACCAAAATGGCCAAGACCATTGTGGTCGAGGTCCGCCGCCAGAAGGCGCATCCGTTCTACAAGCGCGTGGTGGCGCGCAGCAAGAAGTTTTACGCCCACGACGAGAACGGCACCGCGCGCCTCGGCGACTACGTTCAGATCGAAGAGACGCGTCCGCTGTCCAAACTGAAGCGCTGGCAGTTGAAGGACATTGTGCAGCGGGAGGCGCTGGTTCCGGGAGAGCCAGTAGCCGCGGAAGAGCAGGCGGTCTAAATCCCGCACTTTCCCAAAAGAAGGGAACGGATGGGACAGCCGAAAGATCTTCCGGGACGTAAGGAGAGGTGTTATGGCAGTAATGATGAGAAGCATGCTCGATGTCGCCGACAACTCCGGCGCGCGCAAGCTGCAGATGATTCTGCCGCTGGGCGGCGCAACCGGACTGGTGGCCGGACTGGGCGACGTGATTACCGCCGCGGTGAAAGAAGCTTCGCCCGACGGCACCGCAAAGAAAGGCACCGTGGTGAAGGCCGTGATCGTGCGCACGCGCAAAGAGCATCGCCGCCGCGACGGGACGTACATCCGCTTCGACCAGAATGCGGCGGTGCTGATCAACGAAGCCGGCGAGCCGGTGGGCACGCGCGTGTTTGGCCCGGTGGCCCGCGAGCTGCGCGAGAAGCGGTTCTTGAAGATTGTTTCGCTGGCGCCGGAAGTCTTATAGCAACTAGCAGCTAGCAACTGGCAATTAGCTTAAGTGATGACTAAGGCTAGCAGGTTGCAGCGCGTAGTTGGCCGGACCGGAAACGCTGTTGAGTTCACAAGATTTGAGCTAGTTGCTAGCTGCTAGTTGTGTTGTATCAACACGTTGTTCCCACCGAAGCCGGAGCGGCTGATAGGAGCAGCGCCACCCAGACTAGCATGCGGGCGGCAGCAGTTGTACTGGTCGAGCCAGCAAGGTAAGTGGGTAGTGCGCTCCCAAGAATTGGCGTAGGGATGAGCGTAAGCCCACTCGCGCAGGGCAGTCTGGATAAAGCGTTCGGCTTTGCCGTTGGTGCGCGGCGTATAGGGGCGAGTGCGACGATGTTTGATGCCATGCAGTTGCACCAGGCCACGAAAGGCGCGCGACTTGTAACAGGGTCCATTGTCGGTGAGCAGGGCACGAATGGTAATGCCGAGACGGGTGTAATAGGCCAGCGCGGCAGCCAGAAAGGCAGCCGCGGAATCGCCTTTCTGATTAGGCAGGACCTGAGAAAAGGCGATGCGGGAATGGTCATCGATGGCGACGTGAACGTACTCCCATCCGACGCGCTTGACGTGCTGACGGCGGTCGCCATGGATGCGGTGTCCGACACAGCCAATACGACCGAGTTTCTTGATATCGAGATGGAGCAGATCACCGGGATGCGGATGCTCGTAGCGGACCAGCGGGGGAACGGGTTCCAGATCACGGTAACGGTTGAGGTGCAGGCGACGGAGAATGCGGCTGACGGTAGCGGGGCTGAGCCGGAGATAGCGGGCGATGCGCTGGCCGGTCCAGCGTTGGCGGCGGAGGGCTTCGACCTGGCTGAGCAGTTCGGGCGCAGTGGGACGGCGCAGACGATGCGGTCGCGAGCTGCGGTCGCGCAGGCCGCTGGCTCCCGCGCTTTGGTAACGCCGTACCCATTTACGGGCGGTCTTGAGGCTGACTTTGAACTCGGCTGCAGCCGAGTTCAAAGTCAAACCCTGAAGGAGAACCGATTGGGCCAGTTGCTCTCGACTATGCAAGGTAAGTCGGGCATTCTTGTGGATGTCCATTCGCTGACTCCGAAGTGAAGTTGACTGCTGACACAATCAGCTTCTCCGGTTTCGGTCGAATGGACAATTTACTAAGGAACAACCTGTTGAAAGATCACAGCTAGTTGCTGGAGTTGAGATGGACAGAGCACACAAAATCGTAGACATTCGCCGCAACGACAACGTGCGGGTCATCACCGGCCGCGACAAGGGCAAGGAAGGCCGCGTGCTTCGCGTGATTCCACGCGAAGGCAAGGTATTGGTCGAGCACGTGATGATGGTAAAGAAGAACGTGCGGCCGAACCCGCAGCGCAATATCAAGGGCGGCATCGCCGAGCAGGAGAGCGCGATTTCCATCAGCAATGTGGCGCTAGTTTGCAGCTCCTGCAAGCGCCCGGTGCGCTTGGGACACGAGATGCGCGGCGATCGCCACGCGCGCGTGTGCAAGAGCTGCGGCAATACGCTGGAAAAATAGCAGCTAGCAATTAGTTGATGTTAGCGGAACGCAACTTTGGATCGGCGCGGTGAAGATCTTAGAGTTGGAATTCGGCACGAAGCACTTGCCAAAACTAGTTGCTAGTCGCTAATTGCTGAATTGGACACCTCACGAAACGGCAACATCCGAGACCGTGAGAAAGGTAGAACGTAACAAATGGCAGACGAGAAGAAGCAGAAGCCCCAGGGCGACAAAAAACCGCAGCAGGGCAAAAAGGCCAAACCGGAACAGGTGGAAGCCGCAGCCGAGCAGCACGACGGCAAGCCGGCACGGCCGAAGGCGAACAATCGCGACACCGCGCGCCTGCGCGACCGCTATTACAAGGAAGTTCGTCCGGCGTTGATGAAGGAGCTCGGCATCGAGAATCCGATGGCCGCTCCCAAGCTGGAGAAGATCGTCGTCAACATGGGCGTAGGCGAAGCGACACAGAACGCTAAGGTCATCGACCCGGCAGCACTGGAAGTGGCCCAGATTACCGGGCAGAAGCCGATCATCACTAAGGCGCGCAAGTCGATCGCAGCCTTCAAGGTCCGTGAGGGCATGCCGATCGGCGTCATGGTGACGCTGCGCGGTGACCGCATGTACGAGTTCTTCGATCGCCTGGTGAATGTTGCCCTGCCCCGCGTGCGTGACTTCCGCGGCGTGCCGACCAAGTCGTTCGATGGGCGCGGCAACTACACCCTGGGCGTGCGCGATCAGCTTATCTTCCCCGAGATCGATTATTCGAAGGTGGAGAAGTTGAAAGGCATGAACATTACGATTGTGACCTCGGCGGGCAGCGACGATCAGGCACGCGCACTGCTGAAGCACATGGGAATGCCGTTCAGGGCAGTAACTAGCAATTAGCAAAAAGCTAAGAGGCAAGAGCGAAAAGCGTTTTTAAAGGAAACAATGGCCAGAACATCACAGGTAGCCAAGGCGAACAAGAAGCCCAAGTTCTCCACCCGGCAGCATAACCGCTGCAAAATCTGCGGACGTCCGCGCGCGTACTATCGCAAGTTCGGCATTTGCCGTTTGTGCTTCCGCTCGCTGGCGCTGAAGGGTGAGATCCCTGGGGTAGCGAAGAGCTCTTGGTAGGAAGATAGTCCCTCGGGCGTGAAGGCCCTCGGGATGACATAAAGGGAAGGGCTTTGCGGCACGACTGAAGTCGTGCCCTGACGCAAGGCTAGCAGGCGTCAGCAGCCTTGGAAATGCTGAGAGCAATCCGTCGCGGCTGGTTCTTCTCAGCCCAATCAGCACCCGCCGAAGGCGGGGCGCGCAAATGGGGACCCCGGAAAAACCAAATTCCGGACCGAGAAGCGAACGGGCGACGTTATGAGGAGATATCGAGCATGAGCATGACCGATCCGGTCGCAGACTTCCTGGCGCGGGTGCGCAACGCCATCAGCGCGCGTCATCAGAAGGTGGACGTCCCGCTCTCCAAGCTGAAGCTGGAGATGGCCCGCATCCTGAAGGAAGAGGGCTACATCGCAAACTTTAAGACGACCGACGAAGAAGGCCGCAAGCTGCTACGCGTCTACCTGAAGTATGACGGCAACAACAGTTCGCCGATTTCGCAACTGAAGCGCGTGTCGCGTCCCGGCTGCCGGGTGTACGTCGGCCATGGCGATATTCCGCGCGTGCTGGGCGGGCTGGGGATCAACATCCTCACCACGCCCAAGGGCGTGATGACGGGCCGGCAGGCGCGCAAAGAGGGTGTCGGCGGCGAAGTCCTCTGCGAGATTTACTAGTCGCTGTCAGCTAATCAGCCGTCAGCCGTCAGTAAAATCGGCCGACGTGAAGCGCGACAGTTCAATGAAGAGCCGGTGGTCCGGCGAAGAGTTTTGACTGAGAGCTGATAGCTGATAGCTGACAGCTTCTTGAGAGCACAACATGTCGAGAATTGGAAAAAAGCCGATCCCGTTGCCCAAAGGTGTGACCTACGCGGTTGAGGGCAACACCGTGAGGGTCAAGGGCCCCAAGGGCGAAGTCGTTACCCATATGCCGGGTGGCGTGAAACTGGAGCAGAAGGACAGCACGCTGCATATCGTTCGCGAGGACGATTCCAAAGCCGCCGTTCACGGCCTCGTGCGCGCTCTGGTCAATAACTCGGTCGAAGGCGTCACTAAGGGTTGGAACAAAGAGTTGGATATCGTCGGTATCGGATACCGCGCTGAGATGAAGGGCAAGGGCACCGTGGTATTCACCCTAGGATACTCCCACCCGATCGAGTATCCGCTGCCTACGGGCATTGAGGTGGCCATCGATCCCAAGCAGACGCACCTGACGGTCAGCGGTATCGACCGCCAGAAGGTGGGCTTTGTCGCGGCTGAGATGCGCGCGCTGCGTCCGCCCGATCCGTACAAGAACAAGGGCGTGCGCTATACGGGTGAGCGCCTGAAGAAGAAGGTCGGCAAGACGGGCGCGAAATAGCAGCTAGTGGCCGGTGGCCAGTGGCTAGTCGAAAGAGATTTGATAGAGCTGGCGGCTGAGAGCTGACAGCTGAGAGTTAAATGAGATGATTGGAAAAGCTTCAAAAGACAAGACGCGGCAGAAGATACACAGCCGCATTCGCAAGGCGCTGGCAGGCACGACGGAGCGTCCGCGACTGAATGTTTACCGTTCGGTGAACCACATCTACGCCCAGGTAATCGACGACGCGAAGGGTGTCACGATTGTCGCCGCCACCTCCGTGGAAAAGGGCAAGGGCGCCAAGAGCGCGAATCGTCCGACCGGAGGCAACGTGAGCTCGGCCAAGGACGTGGGCAAGCTCATCGCGCAACGTGCTCAGGAAAAGGGCATCAAGAAGGTCGTGTTCGATCGCGGTGGATATCTATACCACGGCCGCATCAAGGCCCTGGCTGATGCCGCACGCGAAGCTGGTTTGGAATTTTAGCAATGGGCCGTTGGCTCTTGGCTATTAGCTCTTGGCCAACATGAGCTGCTTGAAAGGCCCGGAACTTAACAGTAAGAGCCAAAAGCCAAGGGCTAAAGGCGAAAAGCCAAGAGCGAGAAGCGAGAGTAACGGTACATGCCAAGAGTGAGAAAAAAACTAGACGCCGGTCAGTACCAGCTGAAGGACCAGGTAGTCTCGATCAATCGCGTTACCAAGGTCGTCAAGGGCGGCAAGAACCTGTCGTTCGCCGCGCTGGTGGTGGTAGGCGATCCCGCCTCCGGTGTGGTGGGCTACGGTTCGGGCAAGGCGAAGGAGGTTCCGCAGGCCATCCGCAAGGGCATCGAGTCAGCGAAGAAGAACCTGCTGCGCGTCAACCTGAACCAGACGACGATTCCGCACCAGGTGCTCGGCCGCTATGGCTCGGGCATCGTTCTGCTAAAGCCCGCTCCGGAAGGAACCGGCGTGATCGCCGGGGGTGCGGTCCGCGCGGTCATGACTTCGGCCGGGGTGCAGAACGTGCTGACCAAGTCGATCGGGACCACCAACCCGCACAACGTGATCAAGGCCACCTTCGACGCGCTCGGCAAGCTGCGCGATCGCAAAGACGTTGCCGCCGCGCGCGGCAAGACCGTTGAGGAGCTGTAATCATGGCCCGTATACGCAAAAAGACAGAGACCAAGGCGGCAGGGACCAAGCTGCAGTTGAAGTGGGTCCGCTCGGCCATTCAGGCGCCGACCAAACACAAGCTGGTGATCAAGGGTCTCGGCTTTACCAGGCTGAATCAGGTGATCGAACGCGAGGACACGCCTTCGATTCGCGGCATGGTGGCCAAGGTGCCGCATCTGGTGGAAATAGTAACTAGCAATTAGCTCTTGGCTTTTAGCAAGAGTCGAGTGCGAAAGCCAAAAGCTAAAGGCCAAGAGCGAAAAGCGAAGAGCAATTATGAACTTAAGCAATCTGCGGGCACCCCGCAAAGCGAACGAAAACAAGAAGCGCGTCGGCCGTGGCATGGGCTCGGGCATGGGTAAGACCTCGACGCGCGGCCACAAGGGACAGGGCTCGCGCAGCGGTTCCAGCATGATGCGCGGGTTTGAAGGCGGCCAGATGCCGCTGCATCGGCGCTTGCCCAAACGCGGCTTCACCAACATCTTCAAGACGGAATACGAGGTGGTGAACCTCGACCGCCTGGCCAGCCTCGGCGCGTCGGAGATCACGCCCGAGACGCTGCGCAAGGCGGGTGTCGTGAGCTCGCGAAAGACGCTGGTAAAGGTGCTGGGCTCGGGTGAGCTGTCGAAGGCGCTGACCATACACGCCCATAAGTTCTCCAAGTCGGCTCAGGAAAAGATCGAGAAGGCCGGCGGCAAGGTAATGCAGTTGTCGGTTGTCAGTGGTCAGTTGCCAGAGGGTCAAAAGCAAGTTGCCGGTAACCCGGTGACGAGCAGCGACGCACGCGAGTAAGATGAACAAAATCAGCTGATAACTAATGGATGGCGGCTGATAGCTGGTTTATTGGGGTTTTAGCTGGGGCTGGCGGCTGATAGCTGACAGCTGGTTTTGAGGTTTTCCTGATGCTTGAGAAGTTAACCAACATCTTTCGCGTTCCCGACCTGCGCAAGCGCGTCATCTTTACCCTGGGACTGCTCGCTGTTTACCGGCTGGGCGGACACATCCCGACCCCGGGCATCAACACCGACAAGCTGGCCTCGTTCTTCGATCAGCAGCGCGGCACCATGCTGGGCTTTATCGACCTGTTCAGCGGCGGCCAGATGCGCCGGCTGACCATCTTCGCCCTGGGCATCATGCCGTACATCACTGCGTCGATCATCCTGCAGTTGATGACGGTGGTGTATGAGCCGCTGGCCAAGCTGCAGAAGGAAGGCGAGCTGGGACGCAAGAAGATCACCCAGTGGACGCGCTACCTGACGCTGCTATTGAGCGCGGTGCAGTCCTTGGGTATCGCCATAACCCTGGAACGGCAGGGAGATTTCGTACGCAACCCCGGTCCGGCCTTCGTGTTGATGACCATGCTGACGCTCACCACGGGCAGCGTATTCATCATGTGGCTAGGCGAACAAATTACCGAGCGCGGTGTGGGTAACGGCATGTCGTTGCTGATCTTCGCCGGAATTGTCGTCGGCCTGCCGCGCGGCGTTGCCGACATCTGGGACAAGGTCCAGAACCAGGCTTGGGGCGCGTTTACCGTGCCCGCCGTCCTGATGCTCGTCGTGTTGATGATTGCTGTGGTCGCCTTCATTGTCTTTGTCGAACGCAGCGAGCGACGAATACCGGTGCAGTACGCCAAGCGCGTCGTGGGACGCAAAGTGATGGGCGGCCAATCTACGCACCTGCCGCTGCGCGTGAACTCCGGCGGCGTCATGCCGGTCATCTTCGCTTCGTCGGTGCTGACCTTGCCGCAGACGCTCGGCCAATTCCTCAAGAACAACCGCTACTTCGGGCACATGTTTGACGCCCTGCGCTGGGGTGAACCGCTCTATACCCTGCTCTATGCGGTGGGCATCGTCTTCTTTGCGTACTTCTACGTCTCAATTGTCTTCAATCCGAACGAGGTTGCCGACAATATGCGTAAGTATGGCGGATTCATTCCGGGCATTCGTCCGGGCGCGAGAACGGCGAATTACATCAACGAGATCCTGACCCGCATTACGCTGGTGGGCGCGCTATACCTGATTCTGATCTCCATCATTCCTGAATGGATGATTGCCGGTCTGCACCTGCAGCACTTGCCATTTGTAGGAGCGTTCTTCGAGAGGCTGCCAACCTGGGTGACGAACGGCTTGAACGTGAACTTCTACTTCGGTGGAACGTCGCTGTTGATCGTGGTAGGCGTAGCGATGGATACGGTGAACCAGATCGAGTCGCAGTTGATCATGCGGCACTATGAGGGCTTTACCCCGCGCAGCAGTCGTGTGCGCGGCCGCAAGGCGACGTGGTAGGGAAGTTGTCAGTTGTCAGCTGTCGGTTGTCAGTCTGGTGATCACGCCGTGCTTCTGAGCTTTAGCCGATAGCCGGGAGTGGGTACGGAAGAGAGTACCGCCTAGTCAGTTCTCAGGTTGAACAGTCGGTTTTGAGTTCTCAGGTTTAACTGACAACTGATAACCGACAACTGACAACTGGTTTCACGGAGCTACCGGGAGGCTCCGGCCCGCAGCGCGGGCAGAAAAGAGCTGTAGTTCGGCTCGCGAGGTCGAACATGACTGCACCAACATCTGCCGTGGGGTCTATGGCGAGCGAGCGCATTGTAGGTCCGATCATCCTGCTGGGAGCGCCGGGCGCCGGCAAGGGCACGCAGGCCAAGCTGATCGCCAGCACATACGGCATTCCGCAGATCTCCACTGGAGACCTGCTGCGCGACAATGTCGCGCGCGGTACGGAGCTGGGACTGGCAGCCAAAGCCCTGATGAACAAGGGCGAACTGGTGCCCGACCAGATGGTGCAGGACATGGTGGTCGGCCGCTTGCGCGAGCCGGATTGCACGCGCGGCTTCATCCTCGACGGATTTCCGCGGACGGTGCCGCAGGCGGAGTGGCTGGACAAGTTCTTGGAGCAGGAGCGGGAAGGCAAGGATGCCGCCGGGAAGGCGGCGTATGCGGCTCCGGTTGTGATTCAGTTGCAGGTTGACTATAATCAAATACTGCAGCGGATTGCCGGCCGTCGTTCTTGTCCCTCCTGTGGACGGATCTATAACGTCTACCTCCAGCCTCCCAAAGTTGAAGGCAAATGTGACGTCGATGGCGCAAGCTTGATTTGCCGCCCCGACGACAGGGAAGACGTTGTCAAAGAACGGCTAAGGGCCTACGAGCAACAGACGCTGCCTCTGGTGGATTACTACTCCTCCAGCGGGCGGCTTGTGGCGGTCAATGGCGATCAGCCGGTCGAAGAAGTGATGCAGCAGGCGTTCAGTGCTATTGAGCATGTCAATCGTGTGTAAATCGCCCTCGGAAATCGAGAAGATGCGCCGCAGCGGACACATCGTCCGCCAGGTTCTCGAGGCGGTGAGAGACGAAGTCGCTCCGGGCAAGACCACGATGGACCTGGAGCGGGTGGCGGAAGGCAAGATCAAGGAATTAGGCGCGAAGCCTGCATTCAAGGGCTATTACGATTATCCCTGCGTGCTTTGTACCTCGGTGAATGATGAGATCGTGCACGGCATCCCATCGGACAAGCGGGTGCTGAAAGAGGGCGATATCGTTTCCATCGATTGTGGCGTGGTGCTGGACGGCTTCTACGGCGATGCCGCAATCACAGTACCCGTAGGGAACGGAATTCGTCCCGAGTTGCAGAAGCTGCTGGATGTAACGCGTGAGTCGCTGGAACACGGCATCAAGGCGGCGCAGATCGGCAACACCGTGGGCGATGTTGGCGCCGCGGTACAGCACGTCGTCGAGGCCAACGGCTTCAGCGTGGTGCGTGAGTTTGTCGGCCACGGCATCGGTACCAAGCTGCATGAAGATCCGCAGGTGCCGAATTACGGTACCCCGGGCCATGGCGCAAGGCTGCGTGACGGCATGGTGCTGGCAATCGAGCCGATGGTCAATGCCGGCCGGCCGGAAACACGAGTGCTGAAGGACAAGTGGACGGCGGTAACGGAAGACGGCAGCTACAGCGCCCACTTTGAACATTGTGTCGCGGTAACAAAGAATGGGCCGGTGGTGCTGACGGAATAGCCCCTTTAGGGGCTGCAAGCAAACAAGCGATAGGGGTCCTTCGACTCGCTCGCTAGAAGAAGGCGAGCTCGCTCAGGATGACAGGAGTTACGTGGCTGGGAGCTGGTGGCTGGCAGCTCTCATAGCTGACAACTGAGGGCTGATGACTGATTTGGAGTTGAATGAGTAAGGAAGACGCGATTGAAGTGATGGCAGTGGTCGTCGAACCGCTGCCCAATGCCATGTTCCGGGTGGAACTGGAAAACAAGCACCAGGTTTTGGCGCATGTCTCCGGCAAGATGCGCAAGAACTTCATTCGCATTCTTCCCGGCGATCGTGTCGCGGTGGAGCTTTCTCCTTACGACCTTACCCGCGGCCGTATTGTGTATCGATACAAATAGTTTTGAAAGGGCACGGCTTCAGCCGTGCCGTAAGTCGAAGTAATGAAATGCGGCTTGAGCCGCTGAGGCAATCATGAAGGTTCGGGCATCGGTTAAAAAGATTTGTGACAAGTGCAAGGTGATCCGCCGCCACGGAGTGGTGCGCGTGATCTGTGAGAACTCCAAGCATAAACAAAGACAAGGCTAGCAATTAGCAACTAGCAACTAGCTTAGGCCGGAGATGCAAGCCTCTTCGGTAAAACTTGGGTTAAGAAGAATTTGAGACAGCGTAGAAAACTAGTTGCTATTGCTAGTCGCTAATTGCTGTTACGGAGTAACAAATGGCACGTATCGCAGGCGTGGATCTTCCGCGCAACAAGCATGTAAGGATCGCGCTGACCTACATCTTCGGGATCGGCAACTCGCGCTCGGCCCGCATCCTCGGATCAGCCAACGTGGAGCCCACCAAGAAGGTCAGCGATCTCAGCGAGGACGAAGTCAACCGCATCCGCCAGGTCATCGAGCAGGAAGGTGACGTTGAGGGCGATCTGCGCAAAGACACCTCGATGCACATCAAGCGGCTGATCGAAATCGGTTCGTATCGGGGATACCGCCATCGCCGCAGCCTGCCGGTTCGCGGCCAGCGTACCCACACCAACGCCCGCACCCGCAAGGGACCGCGCAAGGGCACGGTAGCCAACAAGAAGAAAGCGAGCGCGAAGACATAAGCCATGGCGAAAGCAGGCGGATCCGCAGCAGCGGACAAGAAGGGCAAGTCGAAGAAGTTCAAGAAGAAGGAGCGCAAGCACATTCCTCACGGACTGGTTCACGTGCAGGCTTCTTTTAACAACACCATCGTCACCATCTCGGACACGAATGGCAATACGGTGTCGTGGAAGAGCTCTGGTTCGCTGGGCTTCCGCGGATCGCGTAAGGGCACGCCCTTCGCCGCGCAGCAGGCCGCGATGAACGCTGCCAACATGGCACGCGATCACGGCATGCGCAGCGTGGATGTGCGGGTCAGCGGTCCAGGTTCGGGACGCGAGTCGGCGGTCCGCGCACTCGCCGCCGCCGGCCTCGACGTTCGCACCATCCGCGACGTGACGCCGGTGCCGCATAACGGCTGCCGCCCGCCGAAAAGGCGCAGAGTCTAACGACCCTGCGCATTTCTTGTCAGTTGTCGGTTGCCAGTTGTCGTAGCTGGCCGCCGTTCAGTGACAACCGGCAACTGAGCACTGACAACTGATTTTCGATCGGGAAGAAAGGACGCCAAGTCCCGTAAACCGATCCATAACGGGACGGGCTGCCAGGCCCACCGACAGGAGAGAAACTTGGCACGTTACAAAGACGCAGTATGCCGCCTTTGCCGCCGTGAGGGCATGAAGCTGTTCCTCAAGGGCTCAAAGTGCTTCACCGACAAATGCCCTATCGAAAAGCGCAACTTCGCGCCCGGGCAGCACGGCAAAGATCGCAAGGCCAAAATCGTAGGCTATGGACTTCAGCTTCGCGAGAAGCAGAAGGCTAAGCGTATGTACTTCGCTCAGGAAGGCCAGTTCCGCAACTACTTTGAGCGCGCTGCGACATCTAAAGGTGTAACCGGCGAATTGCTGTTGCAGCAACTGGAGCGCCGTCTCGACAACGTGGTCTACCGCCTGGGTTTCGCAGTGGCCCGTCGCCAGGCCCGCCAGTTGGTGCGTCACGGACACATCGCGGTCAACGGCCGCAAGGTCAATATCCCGTCGTTTCAGGTAGACGTAGGCGACCAGGTTGAAGTACGCGAGAACAGCAAGAAGCTCACCGTGCTCGAAATCGCGAAGGACTTCGCCAGCCATCAGGGAGCGCCGAACTGGCTGGAAGTCGATCGCGACGGCTACAAGGGCCGCGTGCTCGCGCTGCCAAAGCGCGAGGACATCAATCTGCCCATCAACGAGCAGCTGATCGTCGAGCTCTACAGCAAGTAAGCAACAACCAGCGGTGCCTGAGATGGCGCCGCGCAACAGTTTCGCGCCAGATCAGCCGCCGTTGGCTTCGAGCCCGGCGAGCAGCACGGCCGAAGAAGGAGCAATACATGCTTTGGAAAGGATTTCAGAAGCCGAAACGGCTTGCCACCGACACCGAATCGCTGTCCGACAAGTACGGACACTTCTGGGCGCAGCCGTTTGAGCGCGGTTTCGGCACCACCATCGGCAACGCGCTACGCCGCGTGTTGCTGTCCTCCATCGAGGGCGCCGCAGTCACCGCGGTGAAGATCGAAGGCGTACTGCACGAGTTCCAGTCCATCCCTGGGGTCGTCGAGGATGCGACCGACATCATCCTCAACCTGAAGCAGATTCCCTTCCGCCTTAATGGCGACGCGCCGAAAGCAATTTACCTGCGCGCCGATCAGCCGGGCGTGGTCACCTCGGGCATGATCGAGGCCGACGCCGATGTGGAGGTGCTGGACAAGGACGTTTACGTTGCTACCATCAGCGAGGGCGGCAAGCTCGACATGGAGATGCGCCTCAAGAAGGGCCGCGGCTACGTCGCAGCCGACAAGAACTTCGACGAGGACTTGGGGCTGGGCTTCATTCCCATCGACTCGGTCCACTCGCCGGTGCGCAAGTGCAATTACTCGGTCGAAGCCGCTCGTCTCGGCCAGATCACCGATTACGACAAGCTGTCGATCGAAGTCTGGACCAACGGCTCGGTCACCCCGGGCGACGCCCTGGGACTCGCAGCCAAGCTGCTGAAGGACCACATGAACATCTTCATCAACTTTGAGGAAGAGCATGAGGCCATGATCGGCGGTGACGACCGCAAGCCGGAGCGGGTCAACGAAAACCTGAACCGCTCAGTGGAAGAGTTGGAGCTCTCGGTACGCAGCTACAACTGCCTGAAGAACGCCAATATTCAGACCATCGGCGAGCTGGTGCAGAAGTCGGAAGCCGAGATGTTGAAGACCAAGAACTTCGGCCGCAAGTCGCTCAACGAGATCAAGGAAATCCTGGCCTCGATGGGCTTGAGCCTGGGCATGAAGATCGACGAGCAAGGCAACCCGATTCCGGGCAGCGGGGCCATCACCTCCGCTGGCCTGCCCTCCAGCCTGACGTACGGCGGGGGCAATGAGCCGGGATTTTAGGAGCAGCGAGCAATTAGCGAGCTAGCAACTAGCAAATAGCTAACAGCTCGAAGGGCGAAACAATCGTAGCCCGGCATATGAGTGCCGGGTAGAGCCACATTAATAATTCGAGAGCCCCTTCAGGGGCGACACCTCGAGTTCGAAGGACCACGGACATGCGTCATCAAAGAGCAGGATGGAAATTAGGACGGAATACCGAGCACCGGCGCGCGCTGTTGCGCAACCTGGTGACCTCGCTCATCGTGGAAGAGCGCATCCAGACCACGATCACCAAAGCCAAGGCCATGCGCCCGCACGTCGAGAAGATGATCACCCTCGGCAAGCGTGGCGATGTCGCGGCGCGGCGCCAGGCGGCGGCTTATCTGATGACACCCGGCGCGGTCGATAAGCTCTTCGACAAGATCTCGCCGCGGTACGGCGACCGCAATGGCGGATACCTGCGCATCATCCATGCCGGCTTCCGGCGGGGCGATGGCGGCGACACCGCCTTTGTCGAGCTGCTCGGCAGCGAGGCGACGCTCGACGAGAAGCGCCAGAAGCGCGCCGAAATTCGCGCCAAGCGCGCCGAAGAAAACCGCAAGGCCCTGGAGGCAGCCCAGGCCGAAGCCCAGCCGCCAGACGGCGGCGAAGCCCCAGCGGCCAGCGAAGGCGGCAGCAGCGAAGAGAAGTAAGATTCGATTTAGCTCGATTCGGCGACGCACCCGGCAACGGGTGCGTTTTTTGTCGTCGTGGGAGACCCCGGCATTCCCAGCTGTCATCCTGAGGGTTCGCAACTTCGAAAGTAAACATTTCCATCCCGGTCGCAGCGCACCGGCAGATGGATAATACGGTTCCATTCCGTCTGCAGAACGTGGATGCTGGAAGGCGCGATCCGTAAGGTTTGTGCTACCAGCGAAGCAGGTACCGCGGCCCACAGGGCGGCAAGAACGCTACTCAAGAAACGCATGGCTTATATATTCGCCCTACTTCCCGTACTCTGTAACCCACGTCGGCACGTCGGGATCGAGTTTCCCGTTCACCTTCACTTTGCGCCCGGCAGCCCAGCGATAGCCCCACATCGGCCCATCGCTGGTAATGAACGCATCCGGCTGCTTGTAGACCGGATCGGCCTCGGCTTCTGACAGCGTCACAAAGCGGTATCCCTTCTTCTCGAAAATTGCGAGAACATCGTCGATCATCTCGGCGTTCAGTTGGTTGTCATGCAGCAGCATGATCTCCGGCGGCTCGTATCCCAGCACCTGCTTGTTGAGCGCCGCGTAGTAATCGACCTCTGCGCTGGTGTAAGCAAGATAATCAGCTCTCAGCTTCGCCATGCTGGCTTCATCGTGTTTCGCCAGCATCCGGACGTAGGCCCAGTAGAACTCCCAATCGGAGTTCTCGATGGTGCACGGCGCCAGCCGATAACCGCGCTTCGCCACGAAGGCGGCAACCGCATCGTGCTTCTCCTTCGTGTCGCCGGTGTGATTGTAGGGGAAGCGCAGAAACTCCGGCTTCTTGCCCGCCTGCTTCATCAGCGGAACGATTGTCGCCTCGCCGCGCACGATCTCGTCTTCGATCTGCTCCACCGTCAGCCCGTTGGCGTCGGTGTGGGAATAGAAGTGGTTGCCGAGGTCGAAGCTGCCGCCGGTCCAGGGCTTGAGCATCGCCGTTCCCTGCTCTATCCCAAGCTGTTCTACTTTGAGCTGATTGACGAATCCGGTGACCGGCGTTTTGTGCCGTGCGAGCCCAGCCAGGATTTTCTGATTTACCAGCGCCGCTGGCCTGGCGTCGGCTGCATTCAGCTTGTGTGAGGCGTCGTACCACTCATACGGAAGGTCGTCGACCGTGATCGCTACTGTCTTGCTCTGACCGAATGCGATAAACGCAAGACCAAACAGCGAAACCAACAGGACTGAGGCAATACGCAGACCCATGCGGCTATTGTAAGGGTGCGCAATCTGCCGTTTTGCTACACTGCAAGATTCGGGCGTGCGTTCCCCGCCGCGAGGTTATGATGCCCAATCCGATTCCTCCTTCGATCAATTTGACCAGTACGTCCGACTATCGCGAGAACTATGCCAACAGCGTGCAAGTGCGGGTCAACGTCTGGGACTTCTTTCTCGTCTTCGGCACGCTGCAACAGCAGGACGAAGCGCACGTCGAGGTGCGCAACTTCCAGGGAGTCTACCTCAGCCCGCAGCAGGCCAAGGCGCTCTATACCATCCTGCAGCAGAACCTGGTGAATTACGAGAACACCTTTGGCGAGATCAAGCTCGATCCGCGCATGGGCCAGCCCGGGGCGCCGGTACACTGATTCCCTCGGTTGGAGGCAGCCAAACGATGGGCAAGAGCATATCCCTCGCGGGCTAAAGCCCACTAGTGATGACAAAACCAGACGGCGCAGCATCGTCCAGAGCCCTCGCCGCAATTCGCTGCAACATCACCGCCTTTGCCCTGATCTTCACCGCGCTCTTCCTCACTCACGCGCCGTTGCTGCGCCTTCCCTACTTCTGGGACGAGGCCGGATACTTCATCCCCGCCGCGCGCGACTTGCTGCTCACCGGATCGCTCATTCCGCACTCGACGCTGTCCAACGCGCACCCGCCGCTACTCATGCTGTGGCTGGCCTTCTGGTGGAAGTTCAGCGCCTTCACCCCGGCGGTCACGCGCTTCGCGATGCTGCTGGTCGCATCGTTCACGCTGCTTGGCGTGTGGCGGCTCGCGCGATCGGTCGCTAATGTGCCCGTCGCGGTGGCAACGGTGATATGCACTGCGTTGTATCCCGTCTTCTTCGCCCAAAGCTCGCTGGCGCAGCTCGACATGATGGCCGCCGCGCTCACCATCTGGGGACTGGCAATGTATGTCGAGCGGCGCACGACGGCAGCGGTGATCTTATTCGCGCTCGCCCCGATCGCCAAGGAAACCGCACTCATCGCGCCGCTCGCGTTGCTGGCATGGGAGCTGCTCTGCCCACATGTGCGATTCCGCAAGCTCGAGGGCGAGCCGCTCTGCATTCGCTCGGGCAAGCCGGCGCGTGCACTGATTTGGCTGCTCTGCGCGCTTCCACTGGTGTGCTGGCTCGCCTACCACCGGCACGTCACCGGATATATTTTCGGCAACCCCGAATACCTGCGCTACAACGCGACCGCCACGCTCAACCCGCAACGCATTGTGCTGGCCATGCTGATTCGGCTATGGCATCTGTTGGGCTACCTCAACCTGTTTGTGCTGACGCTAGGTGCTGCCTATGCGATGACGCGGCCCGCCCTGCACGACGCCAACGGCACAACCCGCAAACGTATCGCCGTCAACGCGCAACTGGTGTTCGGGGTCGTGATCTTCGCTTACTTCGTCGCCTTCTCGGTCGTCGGTGGAGCGATGCTGGCGCGCTACCTGCTTCCGGTATATCCGCTCATCATTCTGATCTGTGTCTCGACCCTGCGTCGCCGCGTTCGTCAATGGACCTGGTGGGTTGCAGCCGCCTGCGCGCTATTCGTCTTCGCGCTGATTTTTCCTCCGCCGTATCGCGTCTCGCCCGAAGACACACTGCTCTATCGCGATTACGTTCTCGAGCACAAAGCAGCGGCCAGTGAACTTTCGGCCCGCTTCCCCAACAAACGAATACTCACCGCCTGGCCGGCCTCCGATGAGCTGACGCGTCCCTACCTCGGCTACGTCAAGCAGCCGCTGAACGTCATCCGCATCGAGAACTTTTCCGACTTCGAAATGCTGCGCGCCTCGCGTGCGACCGATCGGTTCGACGTGGTGCTGCTTTTCTCGACCAAGTGGGAGCCGCCGAACCCGCTGTTCGCCTCGCTTCCGTTCGGCCGCGAGTTACACGAGCGCTTCTTCGACTACCATGAGGACATGGATCCGCACCGCGCCGCGGCATTGCTGGGTGGCCGGATTGTCGACTATCAAAATCGCAACAACGAGTGGATGGCCATCATCACCATCGAGCGCATCGAGAACGCTTCCGACCACCAACCAGGACCGGGCGCCCTCCAACTGCAGGCCCCGCACGCAAACTGATCCCGTGGACTTTCTCATCCGCCCTTATCGCGCAGCTGACTTCGACCACCTCTGGCAGATCGACCAGCGGTGCTTCCCCGCCGGCATCGCTTACACCCAGATGGAGCTCTCCGGCTTCATCATGCGGCGCAACGCAATCACGCTGGTCGCCGAATGTCCCGCCAACCCTATGCCCGCCCACACCATCGCCGGATACGCCATCGCCCAGCCGTTTCGCAGGATGGGGCGAATCGTTACTCTCGATATTGTTCCCGAGGCTCGGCGTTACGGCCTTGGTTCCCGGCTGATGCTGGAATGCGAAGAGCGCCTGTGCCTGCACGGCTGCTCCGAGGTCCACCTGGAGACCGCCGTCGACAACGCGCCCGCACTCAGCCTGTACCGCAAGTTGGGATATCGCATCGTGCGCACACTGCCCGCGTATTACCATGCTCACCGCCTCGACGCTTATCTGATGGCCAAGCGGCTCTCGCCAGCGTGCTAGAATCGCGCTTCTTCCAACGCGAAACGCCGTGACGAACCCGAAACAGCCCGCGAAAAAGAGACCAACCCCTCCGCTGTGGATCGCCGTCGACTCCGGCGGCACCTTCACCGATTGCGTCTGGCGCGACGGCGACCAACTTCGCATCCTCAAAGTGTTCTCCACCGCCGGCGACCGCTCCCAGGCCATCGCTGAGGCCGTCGCGAAAACAGGGCACCGCGGCCCCATCGTTGTGCTGCACGGAACTACCGTCGGCACCAACGCGCTGCTGGAGCGCAAGGGCGCGCGGGTGGCCTTCGTCACCACCGCCGGTTTCGAGGACACCATCGAGATTGGCCGCCAGAACCGGACCAAGCTCTACGACCTGCTGTTCGAGCGCACTCCGCCGCTGGTCGAGCGCGGCATGCGATTCGGCGTGGCCGAGCGCGTGAGCTACAACGGCGAAATTCTGCTGGCTCCTGAGCGAAGCGAGCTGGCGCGGCTGGCGGCAGACATTCGACTCAATGGAGCCGAATCGATCGCGCTTTCCACGCTGTTCTCGTTCGCCAATCCGGCCAACGAAACCGCCATTGCAAAGGTGCTCGAAGAATTAGCGCTGCCGCTTTCTGTCTCGCACGAGATCCTGCCGGAGTTCCGCGAATACGAGCGCGCCAGCACGATGGTGATCAACGCGTACCTGCAGCCGCTGATGCAGCGCTACCTGTATAGCCTGCGCATGCGCATCGCCGAGCAAAGCTCGAAGCACTCGCGCATCTTCATCATGCAGTCGAGCGGAGGCACCACGGCGCTGGAATCGGCGGTGCACCAGCCGGTGCGCACCGTGCTCTCCGGCCCGGCGGGCGGAATCATCGGCGCAACCGTGATGGGCAGGCGCAGCGGCTTCGCCGACATCATCACCTTCGATATGGGAGGCACCTCCACCGACGTTGCCCTGGTGCGCGGCGAGCCCAAGCCAACGAATGAAGCCGAAGTCGCGGGATTCCCGCTGCGCGTACCGGTGCTCGACATTCATACTGTCGGAGCAGGCGGCGGTTCCCTGGCCCGCTTCGATGCAGGCGGCGCCCTGCGCGTCGGGCCGGAATCCGCCGGCGCCGATCCCGGACCAATCTGCTACGGACGCGGCACGCAACCCACAGTGACCGACGCAAACCTGTTGCTGGGACGCTTGCAGCCCGACCGCTTTCTCGGCGGTGAGTTCACGCTCGATGTGGAACGTACACGTAAGCTCACAGCCGAGTGGCTCACGGCGCAAGGCTCCGGCTTGAGCCTGCAACGCTTTGCGGAAGGCGTGATTCGCGTCGTGAATGCCAACATGGAACGCGCGCTACGCGTGGTTTCGATCGAGCGCGGCTACGATCCGCGCGACTTCGCGCTGGTCGCCTTCGGAGGCGCAGGCGGGCTGCACGCCTCCGAGCTGGCTGCCGGGCTCGGCATCCGCACGGTCATTGTGCCTGCTCTGCCCGGAGCGCTCTCGGCTTACGGCATCCTCAACAGCGACATCATCAAGGATTATTCACGAACGGTCGTGTGGAAGGTCGAAGGAGCGCTGCCCGAGCGCAAGCTGCGTGCGGAACTGGCTGCGATGGAGAAGAAGGCAGCGGCGGAGTTCCGTCAGGAAGGCTGGAAGGGCAAGCTGCAATTTGAGCCAAGCGCCGACTTGCGCTACGCCGGCCAGGGCTTCGAGCTCAATCTCACCATGAGCCCGACGCTCATTACCCAGTTCCACGCTGAACATCACCGCCGTTACGGCTACAGTCACGAAGACCGCAAAGTTGAGATCGTGACCATTCGCCTACGCGTACGTTTGAAATCGCCGACCGCCGGCCGCGACAAGCTGGCAAGGGCCGAGACTGACCTGAAACGCGAGAAGCGCCGTGTGACATTTTCCTCGCGAGAGGTACCCACCGCCATACTCAGCCGCGATTCGCTCAAGCCAAAGACACGCCTGCGCGGGCCGGCCATTGTTACTGAATACAGTGCAACCACGGTTGTGCCGCCGGGGACGAGCTTCCATCTTGATCCGGCGGGGAACCTGATCATCGATGTTTCCCGCGGCAAGAAGTGAGGGCGCCTTTTCAGGCGCCCCTCCAGTTGCTCTGCACGACCCCGTCAGGCTGCACCGCGTTCTTTGCGATTCATGTCGTGCTGCTGGTCGTCCGTCTTCTCGACGTGACGCTTGGCGTCATCGACTGCATCGCGGACCGCGTCCTTAGTCTTGCCCCAGGCATTTTGCACCTTGCCTTTAACCTCCTGTGCAGCGCCTTCGGCCTGGGTTTCCTTATCGCCCGTCCATTCGCCAACCTGGCGTTTGGCGCGCCCGGCCACTTCATCGGCTTTCCCTTTAATACGATCACTGTCCATTCGTCACCTCATTTTTGTTGTTGCTTATTGTCGGGCTGCGTGCCTTCGGCGTGCAGCTTGCATCCTCGGTATCGCGCAACCATTTGCTAAACCGCTGTCCTTCGGCCCGTGATCAACTGAACGACCAGGGCGATCAGAGCCAGCAGAAGCAGGATATGAACGTAGCCTGCCAGCGTGTAGCCGCTCACAATCCCGAGCAGCCACAGGACCAGGAGAATCACAAAAATCGTCCACAGCATTTATCACCCCCGAAATTGTTTCTTAAGTGTTCTCTTATCGGAGTACTGAATTGGAGGCGATCGGACCTTTGATGGTTGGTTGGCAACAGAGTTCTTTTGCTGTCGAACCCAAGATTTCGCAGGCAACCCTTTCGGGGACGATTGCCCGGCATTTGCTATGCTCGACGGAAGATGAAGCTGGCCATCCAGGGAGAGTTGGGTTCGTTCAGCCACGAGGCTGCCACGAGGCTCGAACCACGAGCTGCGATCGTTCCATGTGCGCGTTGCGCCGATGTTTTCGACGCGCTCGCCGCGGGCCTGGTGCAGGGTGCGGTGATTGCCATCGAGAATTCGCTGGCCGGCTCGGTGGCCGAGAACTACGACCTGCTCCTCAAGCGCGAGGCACACATCTACCGCGAACTGCTTCTACGCATCCGGCACAACTTGATTGCTCTTCCTGGAATCAGGATTGGCGACGTGCAGAGAGTGTTCTCGCACCCTGTCGCGCTGGAGCAGTGCCGAGCGCTCTTTCAATCGCATCCCAAGCTCCAGCCCATTCCCTTCTATGACACCGCCGGCAGCGTGCGTCATGTGGTGTCTCAAGGGCTTCGGGACGCCGCAGCCATCGGTCCCCGGGAGGCCGCCGCTCAGTATGGCGGAGGCATCCTGCTGGCCGGCATCGAAGATGATCGCCAGAACTTCACTCGCTTTTTGCTGATCGGGAAGCGTAAGAAAAACGTGCCCGGAGCCAACAAGACCTCGCTCGCTTTCGCGCTGCAGAACGTTCCCGGCGCATTATTCAAGGCTCTGAGCGTCTTTGCTCTGCGCGACATAAGCCTGTCGAAGATCGAGTCGCGCCCCATCGCCGGCCGGCCGTGGGAGTATGTCTTCTTCGCCGACATGAACCGCGGCGACGACGAAGCGGCGCAGAATGCAATTCGTCATCTCGGCGAGATTGCGGAATTTGTGAAGGTGCTCGGAGTGTATCCAGCGGCGAAGTAGGGAATTTCGGTCGGGACGACAAACGCCGCGTGGCCCCGATGCCGAGGCCACGCACTTCTGGCGGCGCGCTAACGAAACGCGGAGTAGGGTTTCCGGTACTCGTTTCGCTCGTACTGCCGCTCGCGCTTCTCAAAGGCGTACGGGTGCTGCTCCCAATCCTGCCGTATCTCCGGGTGTCATGGTTGTTCGTCTCCTTGGTTAACTTTCGTTCGCCGCGCGCGTGGCTGAACTTCGTTGTTTGCGAGAGTGAACCCAGCCTCGGAGCATGAGTTGCGACGTAGCACGGAGGAATATTTGTTGCGATTTATTGCGAGATACCGCAACTTTCAGCCGGAGCGTTGATTGACGGTTTGCCGCACGGTCGCGGAGCGTAATCGAAGGCAGTTGACAAACTTCTTTTCGATTCTCAGGATGGTCTTATGGTTCGAGTAGAACTTCCTGCGCATTTGCGGACGCTGGCCAACGTCGGCCGTGAAGTTTCTCTTGAGGTAGCGGCGCCGGTGACACAGCGCTCGGTGCTCGACGCACTGGAGGAGCGCTATCCCATGCTCTGCGGCACCATTCGCGATCACACGACAAAGGAGCGCAGAGCCTTTCTGCGATTCTTTGCGTGCCAGGAAGACCTCTCACACGAGCCGCCGGACGCGCCCTTGCCCGATGCCGTCGCCTCTGGCCGGGAGCCGTTCTTAATTATTGGAGCGATTGCCGGCGGCTAGAACGGCATTGGCAATCACCGCCTGGCCTAGCGCAATGCCGCCGTCGTTAGGTGGAACCAGCGTGTGCAGGAAGACTTCAAAGCCGTTTCTGCGCAGACCGGCTACTGTCCGCCCCAGTAGTAACACATTCTGGAACGTTCCCCCGCTCAGACACAAGCGGTTGAGATTTTCTTCCTTGCGAATCCCGCCGCAGACCTCGACCATGGCCGCGGCCAGCGTGTTGTGAAACGCGGCGGAAATCTCATTTGCGCTAATTCCACGCGCCAGCTCGCCCACAATGGCTTCGATCATCGGACGCATGTCGAGCTGCACGACATCACCGTCAGCGATCGCATACGGATAGGCGCGCTCGACCGAGGGATCGGCAATCATCTCCAGCTCGATGGCCGCCTGCCCCTCGAACGTGACCTCATGCCGTAGTCCCACAATGGAAGACACAGCATCGAAAAGCCGCCCACAGGAAGAAGTATCGAAACAGTGCAGGCGTTTCGCGAGCATTGCGTCGACAACGTCGATGTTTGCCTTAGGAACCTGATCAACAAAGCGGGCGTTGAGATTGCCACCCCCCAACGCATCCCGCAGGTAGCTCAAGGCCATGCGCCAGGGCTGGCGTACGGCGGCGTCTCCGCCGGGCAGCGGAACGTAGCGCAGGTGCGCCCGCCGCTCGAAGCCGGCGAAATCCGCGACCAGGAATTCCCCGCCCCAGATCTTCCCGTCCGTTCCGTAGCCGGTGCCGTCAAACGCAACTCCGATGACCTTCCCCGAGAGATGGTTCTCTGCCATGCAGCTTGCGATGTGGGCGTGATGATGCTGCACCCCGACCTTCGGCTCCAGCGGCAGCCGCTGCGCAAACTGCGTGCTCATGTATTGCGGGTGCAGATCGTAGGCCACCGCGCGCGGCTCAACCCGGAACAGCTTCTTCAAGTTGGCGAGCGTCTCTTCGAAGAAGACCAGCGTCTCGTAGTTCTCCAGGTCGCCGATGTGCTGGCTGAGGATGGCGTAACGGCCCTTGGTGAGGCAAAGCGTGTTCTTCAGCTCTGCGCCGCAGGCCAGAATTTCTCGCAGCTCGATCCCGAGATCGACCGGATGCGGCACGTAACCCCGCGAACGGCGCAGCACACGCTCGCGCTGCTCGAAGACGCGCGCAACCGAATCGTCGGCGCGCATGTAGATGTCGCGATTGTGAAAGACGAACCAGTCGGCGACCTCGCGCAGACGTTCCCAGGCTTCTTCGTTCGAGGTGACGATGGGTTCTTCGCTGATGTTGCCGCTGGTCATCACCAGCGCGCGGAACTGCGACGGCTCGTCCGGGGAATCACTGAACAGCAGGTAATGCAGTGGGGTGTAAGGCAGCATGACGCCGATGGTTTTGTTGCCAGGCGCGACCGCAGGCGAAATCGCCGAACCTTCGCGCCCCTGAAGAATCACGATCGGCCGCTTCGGGCTCAGCATCAGAGTTCGCTCTTCCGGAGTGACGACGCAGAAGCTCTCCACATCAGCAATGTCGCGAGACATGAGCGCGAAGGGCTTGTCGCTGCGCCGTTTGCGAGTGCGCAGAGAACGCACGGCCTCGTCATTGTCCGCATCGCAGGCCAGCAAAAATCCGCCCAATCCTTTGACGGCCATGATTTTCCCTTCGCGCAGCAGTTCCTGTGTGCGGCGCAGGATCGCAGACGTTTCTCGCGACTGATAGTTCCCCTTCCGGCGGAAAGCCTCCTGCCGACGGCACCAGCGCTAAGCCAGGACCGCACTCCGGGCAGGCATTCGGCTGCGCATGAAAGCGCCGATTGGAAGGATCGTCATATTCGGCCTGGCAAAGCGCGCACATGCGGAACTTCGCCATGGTGGTGGTCGGGCGGTCGTAGGGTATGTCCTGAATGATGGTGTAGCGCGGCCCGCAGTTGGTGCAGTTGGTGAAGGGATATCCGTAGCGGCGGTTGGCCGCATCGCCGAAGTCGCGCCAGCAGTCATCGCAGGTAGCAACATCGGGAGAGACGAGCACAAACTCGCCCGGCTCGGCCTCGCTGTGGCGGATGAAAACCCCGTATCGCCGGCGGGTCTGAAGCTCCGCGATCGTGATCTCTTCAATCTGCGCCAGCGGCGGAGGGCTGCTGCGCAAGGTCGCAACAAACAGCGCGACCACCGGCTCGGCGCCTTCGATCTCGATCGTCACCCCGGCGGAGGAGTTCAGAACATGGCCCGCCAGTCCCAGCTGGTGCGCCAGGTTGTACACAAAGGGGCGAAAGCCCACCCCCTGCACGATGCCGCGCACGCGAATGCGCCGACGGATAAGCTCGGGAGTGGAAGGTACCTTCATCGCATGAAACCGGCAGGCCGGTTCAGAACGCTGTTTATAGCATATGTATTCTCGTTTAGAATCAGCCGCGAAGACGCCGCAGCTTACCGAGGGGAATGCATGCCGGAGAATGATGCCATCATCGAGCGGCTGGAAGACCAGATCAGCTGGTACGACACGAAGAGCCTGTCAAATCAACGCACCTACAAGCGCGTCAAGGTGTTCGAGATTATTGCTGCGGCTTCGATCCCGTTCATTACGCCCATGCCGGGGATGTATGTGAAGTGGATCGTCGGTGTTTTGGGCGTGCTGATCACGGTATCCGAGGGTATCATTCAACTAAATCAGTACAACAAGAACTGGATTAGCTATCGCGCTACCAACGAAGCCCTCAAGCGGGAGAAGTATCTCTACCTCGGGGCGGCAGGACCCTATGCCGGCGCCTCGCCTGCGAACGCCCATGCCATGCTGGCCGGGCGAGTTGAGGGCATCCTCGCGCAAGAGACCGAAAACTGGACGACCCTACAGGAGAACACGCGAGCAACGACCACTCAGCAGCAGCAGAATAATCCGTCGTAGCGAAATGAAAGCCGACAAGCGGGAGAGCGGAATTCGCTTTTCGGGTCAGTCTGCCTGTTTACGCGATAACCTTTCGACCCAGTACCGCTTTAGTGCTATCAGCAAGCGCAAATCGGGTAACTAGAATGACATCCAGTTGCCGGGGAAAAACTCAGTAGCCAATCATCCCATAATGATTTAGAAACGTTGTTTACTTCGATTCAGTTCTGAACTCGTCGCCGGGGTTCGCCGGCGGGCAGGAGTGGAATTATGTCTTTCGAGAAAGTTGACCCAAACACGCCGACGAATGCAGCCCATCATCCGGCTTTGGTTTTGGCCAGAGTTTTGCAAAAGCAGCTGTCGGCTGGGCTTCCGCTGTTCTTGGCGGGCACCCTGCTCTTGCTTCTCTCGACGGCTTGTGGAGAAAAGAAAGAAGCTCCCAAACCCACTCCGCCTGAAGTCCTTGTCGCCGAGGTGGTCCAACAGGACGTGCCTATTTACGAACAGTGGGTGGCCACGCTGAATGGCCCGGTCAACGCCGACATCACGCCCAAGGTCCAAGGCTACCTGCTCAAGCAGAACTACCAGAACGGCTCATTTGTGAAGAAGGGTCAGCTGCTGTTCGAAATCGACCCCCGGCCTTTCGTAGCTTCGCTCGACCAGGCTAAAGCCGAGGTTGCACGGACACAGGCGCAGGTTGACAGGTTCACCGCCGACGTTCAGCGCGATACACCCCTCGCAGCGCAAAATGCCATCCCCGCGAAACAACTGGACACAGACTTGGCCAATCAGGCTGCCGCCAGGGCCCAACTGCAAGCCGATCAGGCAAACCAGGTCAACGCCGAACTCAACCTGGGATGGACGAAGGTTTACTCGCCGGTGGACGGTATCGCCGGTGTTGCCACTTCGCAAGTCGGCGATTTGGTAGGCACCAGCACCAAGATGACGACGATCTCTGAGGTCGATCCCATCTGGGCGTACTTCAACATCAGCGAATCGGATTACCTGGCACACTCTGAGCAGATTTCCCGAGTGGTCCGAAGCGGCACCATGAGGGGGACCGTTCCGGTGGAGTATATCCAGGCCAATAACGAGCCTTATCCCTACAAGGGCAACATCATCTTCGTCAACCGTCAGATCGCCGCTGGCACAGGCACCATTCAGCTTGCCGCCGCCTTTCCCAACAAAGACGCGATCCTTCGTCCGGGGGGCTTCGGGCAGGTTCGCATTAAGGCAAGGGACAACCCGAATGCTCTGCTCATTCCGCAACCCGCAGTGATTGAGGTTCAGACCGACTACCAGGTAGTGGTTATTAATCCCGAAGGCCGGGCCGTATTTCGTCCGGTCAAGGTTGGCGATCGAGTCGGGACCAACTGGATCATCACGGAAGGCCTGAAGGCGGGCGAGAAAGTAGTGGTGGAAGGCTACCAGAAGGTTCAGATGGCTGCGGCCGCGAATCCTGAGCTTGCCAAGCAGGGCATTCCGGTAATAGCGAGGCCGTACACTCCGCCCGCCGGGACACCGGGGAGCAACTAATCATGTCGAAGTTTTTTATCAACCGGCCCATCGTTGCGATCGTTATCGCGATACTGATGGTGCTGGTCGGCGTGGTGGCCATCCTAGGTCTGCCCACCGCCCAGTTCCCCAACATCGCCGACCCCATGATCCAGGTGAAGGCGACCTATCCCGGCGCCGATGCCACCACCATCGCAGAGTCGGTCGCTACCCCGATCGAGCAACAGATGTCGGGCGTCAGCGGCATGAATTACATGTACTCGCTCAGCGCCAGTTCCGGCGGCGGCATGTCGCTGTACGTCGATTTTAAGTTGGGAACCGACGTTAATACCGATCAGATTCTGGCGCAGATGCGAACCGGTCAGGCGAACTCGCAGTTGCCGGCCGAAGTGACGCAACAGGGCGTGATCGTGCAGCCCGGTACTACAGCGCCGTTTATGCTGCTCGACCTGTACTCGCCGTCGGGCACCTACGACAACATTTTCCTGGCCAACTACGCGACCATCAATTTGCAGTACGCGCTGACCCGAATCGCGGGTATCTCGCAAGTGCAGATCTTCGGCGCCGGGCCCTACGCCATGCGCATCTGGGTAAATCCTGATGTGCTGGCCAACCTTGGCGTCACGGTCTCCGACATCACGCAGGCAGTGAAGGCGCAGAACAAGGTGAATCCCGCCGGCCAAATCGGTGGGGAACCGGTTCCGGAGGGACAGCAGTTCACTTACAACGTGCGTGCGCCCGGGCGGTTGCCTACGGCCGCGGACTTCGAAGAGATCGTGGTGCGGGCCAATCCGGATGGTTCCCTGCTCCGCCTCAAGGACGTCGCCCGCGTGCAGATGGGCTCCCAGTATTACTCATACGAAGCGCGACTGGGCTTGGCGCCGGAGGCGGGTAAACCGGCTACAAAGACGCAACCGGCGGCCCTAATAGCGATTTATCTCGCCCCCGGAAGTAATGCCCTGCAAACTCGCGACAACGTCCTGAAAATGATGAAGGAAGCCCAAGGGCGCTTTCCTCAAGGTCTGGATTACGACGTCGCACTGGACACAACGCTCGCCGTCAGCGCAGGCATTCACGAGATCTACAAGACGCTGGGTGAGGCGCTCGTTCTCGTGATCCTTGTGGTTTTTATATTCCTGCAGGGCTGGCGTGCGACGCTGATTCCACTGCTCGCCGTTCCGGTGTCGCTGATCGGAACCTTCGTTGTCTTTCCCATACTGGGCTTTTCCATCAACACCCTGTCGCTCTTCGGACTTGTGTTGGCGATCGGACTCGTCGTGGACGACGCCATCGTCGTGGTCGAGGCGGTGGAGCACCACATCGAACACGGACTTTCGCCGCATGATGCGACGGTGAAAGCGATGGAAGAAGTCTCGGGTCCGGTCATCGCCATTGCACTCATTCTGGCGGCCGTGTTCATTCCGACTGCATTTGTCCCCGGTATCACTGGACAGCTCTACAAGCAGTTCGCGGTCACCATTGCCGTCTCGGTCCTGTTCTCGGCTTTCAATGCACTGACCCTCAGCCCTGCACTCTCGGCCATGCTGCTAAGGCCAAAGAAGGAAGCACGCGGGCCGCTGGGTGCCTTCTTCCGCTGGTTCAACCGAGTGTTCGGGCGCGCAACCGATGGCTATGTGAACTGGTGCCACCACCTCATCAAGAAAGCGAGCTTTGCCTTCCTGCTGTTGGGGCTTTGCGTACTGGTGGCCATGTTCTTCGGCAAACGAATCCCTACGAGCTTCCTGCCTGACGAGGATCAAGGCTATCTTTACGCCGGCTTGCAGTTGCCCGACGCGTCATCGCTGCAGCGTTCCTCCGAAGCAGCTCGTATGGTTGAGAAAGCCATTCTCGAGACCCCCGGGGTCGAGAAGGTCAGCTCCGTGATGGGCTACAGCATGTTAAGCGGCGTCAACGCCACCTACAGCTCGTTCTTCTTCGTTTCGCTGAAGCCCTGGGATGACCGCAAAACCCCTGAGACCAGCTACAACGGCATTAAAGCGCATTTGCAAAAGGTGCTGTCCCAGGTACCTGCCGGCATTGCCTTTTCGTTCCCACCGCCGGCCATTCCGGGCGTGGGCACCTCGGGTGGTGCGACCTTTATTCTGGAAGATCGTTCCGGCTCCGGCATTGACTTCCTGGCAAAGAACACGCAGTTGTTCCTTGCCGAAGCCCGCAAGCGTCCCGAGATGACCGGCATTATGACGACCGCGCTGTTCGGCGTCCCCCAAGTGGGAGTCAATGTCGACAACGCGAAGGCAATGACGCAGCAAATCCCGTTGGATGCCCTGTACCAAACTGTGCAGACCTTCATGGGCGGCTCGCTGGTGAACTACTTCAACCGATTCGGATTGCAGTGGCAAGTGTACGTGCAAGCCGACGGCAAGTTCCGGAATGATGCGAACAATCTTGGCAAATTCTACGTTCGCAATGCGAGCAATCAGATGGTCCCGCTCAGTACGTTGACGACGGTGTACCCGCGCAGCGGAGCTGAATTCGTGATGCGCTACAACTTGTTCAACTGCGTGCAGATCAACGCCTCCGCCGCGCCGGGATACAGCTCGGCGCAGGTCATTGCCGCGCTTGAGGATGTCTTCCGTAAGACCATGCCTTCCCAGATGGGCTACGACTGGAGCGGTATGTCATACCAGGAAGTCAAAGCCTCGCAGGGCGTGAGTCCGGCAACGATCTTCGGCCTGGCGTTCTTCGTGGTCTTCCTCATCATGGCGGCGCAGTACGAAAGCTGGACGTTGCCTTTCAGCGTTCTGCTGGGCGTGCCCATCGCAGTCATGGGAGCGCTTATCGCGCTCTATGCGCGTACGCTCGAGAACAACGTCTATGCCCAGATCGGCTTTGTGATGCTGATCGGCCTCTCGGCGAAGAACGCAATTCTGATCGTCGAGTTCGCCAAAATGGAATACGACAAGGGCGCCACCCTGATTGACGCCGCACTGACCGGAGCGAAGCTTCGATTGCGACCCATCCTGATGACCGCCTTCGCCTTCATCCTGGGTTGCGTACCACTGTGGGTGGCCACCGGCGCAGGCGGTATCTCACGTCAAGTGCTGGGCACCTGCGTCATTGGAGGGATGCTGGCTTCGACCTTGCTGGCGATCTTCTTCATCCCGGTCAGCTTCGACGTGGTCGAGCGCTTCGGGAATTGGATTGGAGGCGGCGAGAAGCGACCAGCAGCTCCGGAGGCCCCCGCTCCGGCGGAAGGAGGCGCCCATGACTAATCTCAAAACCATCGCGGCCTTTGGGATTGTTTTCTCGCTTTGCGCCTGCAAGGTCGGTCCGAACTACAAGCGGCCTCCGCTGGATGTACCAGGCGACTATCGTGGAGTCGCGCCGTCGCCTGAGCCCACGCCGGCGCAGGGAACCGAACCGGCAGCGCCGCCTCCAGTACCTGGCACAACGCCCAGCGCCCAAGGAGGCGGCGCCGACAGCAGGTGCGGCTGGAGACTTACGCACGGGCAGTCCCCAGACGCCGTCTTCTGCAGATCTCCTGCATTCCCAGGTAGTCGGTCAGCCTCTTCCGCCAGGGCAAACATTTGCTGACACGGCATGGAACTCTGTGTTTCAGGATGAAGTGCTGCAAGGGCTGATCAAGGAAGCGCTCACCAACAACTACGACTTGCGCATCGCCGCCACCCGCGTTCTTCAGGCAAATGCCAACCTGGGCATCGTGCGCGCCAACCAATTCCCCATGATCGACGGTAGCGGTGCGGTTAACTACGGAAAAAACGAGGTCCAGTACAACAGCAGCGGCGAGCAACGGTACGGGACGCTTGGACTGAGCCTCAACTACATCGTCGACTTCTGGGGACAGTACCGCCGGGCCACGGAGTCAGCCCGGGCAACGCTGCTAGCCACAAAGTACGCGCAGGACGTAGTGCAGATCTCGCTGATTGCTTCGGTGGCGACGGACTATTACCTCCTTGGCCAGTACGACGATCAACTCACATACTCAAAAAAGACGGTTGAAGCTGACCATGAAATCCTGAAGCTCAACGACATCAAGTTCAAGGGCGGCGATGCCGCCTTGACCGACGTGTATCAGGCCGAAGTCCTGCTGCAGTCGGCGGAAGCCGGCGTCATCACTTACCAGCAGTTCGTTGAGCAAACCGAAAACAATCTCAGCATTCTGTTGGGGAGAAATCCGGGGCCGATCAAGCGCGGATTGAATCTGGTAGATCAGCCGCACCCGCCGGAAATCCCTGCCGGATTGCCGTCGGATTTGTTGCGGCGCCGTCCCGACATCAGAGCTGCTGAAGAGAATCTCGTGGCGGCCAACGCGAACGTGGGTGTTGCCAAGGCGGCATTCTTTCCGCAGTTCTCGATTACCGGGGTGTTAGGCACACAGAGCCTCAGTCTGAGCAACTTCCTGAGCGGGCCGAGCCTCTTCTGGGCGGTCGGGGGAAACGTGCTGCAGCCCATCTACCAGGGCGGCCGGATTCGCGCCAACTATCGCCTGGCCTGGGCGCAGCGCGATCAGGCGGAGTTGCAGTACAAGCAAACCGTGGAACACGCGATGGCCGACGTCTCAAACAGCTTGATTGGATATGAGCAGGCCCGCAAATACCGCATGAAGCTGCAGGAGCAGACCGAGACCTACGCGAACCTTGTCCGGCTGTCGAATGTCCGCTACCAGGGTGGGTACACGTCGTTTCTCGAGGTGCAGTACAACGAACAGCAGTACTTCCAGTCGGCCCTGTTGCTTTCAGCTGCGTGGTATCAGGAGCTCCAGTACTATGCCGCGCTCTACCAGGCACTGGGCGGCGGCTGGGAAGTGAAGTAGAAAAAGGGGTTTTAAGCCCGAAGGACGTATGATGACAGCCCAGCACGGAGCCAAAGGCGGAGTGCGGGGTAAGCGTTCTACGTGACGTCGGAGTCCCCCCGGGGACAGCATCACCGGTTCGATGCTCTCGTAGGTACCGGGTCGGACTCTGCCCTAGTCCGCGACAGCCTCCTGCTGGATGTGTGCCTCGTGCGGCTTGATGCCCCAGATCTTCTCGCAATACTCGCGGATCGACCGGTCCGACGAGAACTTGCCCATGCGCGCGCTGTTGAGGATCGACATCCGCGTCCAGTGCTCCTGATCGCGGAATGCTTCCGAGACCTTCTCCTGGGAATCGACGTAGGCCTGGTAGTCGGCCAAGAGCATGTAATCGTCGTGGTGGAGCAACGAGTCGATGATCGGCCGGAAGAGTTCGCCGTTCCCGTTGGAAAAGGTTCCCGCGGCAATCTGGTCCAGCGTCTCGCGCAGGTAGGGGTTGGACTCGTAGTAGTGGAGCGGGTTGTAGCCCTTGCCTTTCAGCTCCTGCACCTGTTCGGCTGTGAGTCCGAACAGGAAGAAGTTCTCCGCTCCCACCTCCTGCCGGATCTCGACGTTGGCCCCGTCCAGCGTGCCGATGGTCAGCGCTCCATTCATCGACAGCTTCATGTTGCCGGTGCCGGAGGCTTCTTTGCCTGCGGTTGAAATCTGCTCCGACAGATCGGCGGCGGGATAGATAATCAGGCCGTTCTTGCAATTGAAGTCGGGAAAGAACACCACCCGAAGCTGCTCGCGCACCGCAGGATCGGCATCGATGGTCGCCGCCACCGAGTTGATCAGCTTGATGATCAGCTTGGCCATGATGTATCCCGGCGCGGCCTTGGCCCCGAAGATCACGGTGCGCGGTGTGATGGTCAGGTTGGGATCTTTCTTGATCCGGTTGTACAGGGTGATGACGTGCAGGATGTTCAGGAGCTGCCGTTTGTACTCGTGCAGGCGCTTCACCTGCACATCGAACATGCTGGCAGGATTAATGACCTGCCCGGTGCGCTGCTGCACCAGCGATGCCAGAATCACCTTGCGCGCATGCTTCACCTCGCGCCACTTCTCGCGGAAGTCTTCATCATCCACCAGCGGCTCCAGCTTGCGCAGCTCGGTTTCGTCGGTCAGCCAGCCGCCGCCGATCTTGCTGGTAATCAAGTCTGACAATTCCGGATTCGCCACTGCCAGCCACATGCGCGGGCTCACGCCGTTGGTCACGTTGAAGAAGCGCTCGGGATAGAGCTCATAGAAGTCATGGAGCGTGGTTTCCTTAAGCAACTCCGAATGCAGTTCGGCGACGCCGTTCACCGCATGGCTGCCGACAGTGGCAAGATTGGCCATCCGGACATACTTGTCGCCGTGCTCGTCGATCAGCGAAAGCCGCGCGATGCGCTCATTGTCGCCATGTACCTTGGGCCCGATCTCGTCGAGGAAGCGACGATTGATTTCATAGATGATCTCCAGGTGACGGGGCAGCACAGCGGCAAACAGCGGCATGGGCCACTTCTCCAGCGCCTCAGGCAGCAGCGTGTGGTTGGTGTAGGCCATCGTTTTGCGCGTGATGTCCCAGGCCTGATCCCACTCCATCTGGTGCTCGTCCACCAGCAGCCGCATCAGCTCGGCAACCCCAATCGACGGATGCGTGTCATTGAGCTGGACGGCGAACCCCTCGTGAAACTGCTCAAGCGGAAGATTGCGCAGCCCGTGGATGCGGATCAGGTCCTGCAGCGAACAGCAGGTGAAGAAATACTGCTGCGCCAGACGCAGGCGCTTGCCGGCCTCGGGCTCATCGTTCGGGTACAACACCTTGCTGATGGTCTCCGACGCCATCTTTTCCTGCACCGCATCGTAGTAATCGCCTTTGTTGAAGGCCTGCAAATCGAACGACTCGACCGCATGCGAAACCCAGAGCCGAAGAAAGTTCGTGACCACGGTGTCATAGCCGCCGATCGGGATATCGTGAGCGACGCCCTTGACCATATTGGCCGGCACCCAGCGTACGCGGAAGTTGCCATGCTCGTCGTGATACTGCTCTGTGTGGCCGCCGAAGCCGACGAGGTAGTTGCGCTCCGGCCGTGCGATTTCCCACGGTGTGCCAAGCTGCAGCCATTTGTCGGTCTTCTCCACCTGCCAGCCATTGCGGATTTCCTGCTTGAACAGCCCAAACTCATAGCGAATCCCGTAGCCGATCGCTGGCACCTCTTCGGTGGTCATCGATTCCATGTAGCACGCCGCTAGCCGGCCCAGGCCACCGTTGCCCAGCCCCGGCTCCGGCTCGACTGCCTCAATCTCCTCCAGGCTGATGCCGAGCTCAGCCAGCGCCGCCTTAGCGTGCTGGCGAATGTCGCCCAGATCGACCAGATTGATGCCAAGCTGCGGCCCGATGAGGAATTCCGCAGAAAGGTAGGCGACCATTTTCAGGTGCTCCTTACGTATGCGCTCAAAGGACACGATCCAGTCGTGCATCATGCGATCGCGCACGGCGTAGGCCGTCGCCATGTACCAGTCGTACTTGGTGGCGATCAATGGCACGCGCGCCTGCGCGTAGTACAGATTGTCGAGAATGGCCTGCTTCAGGTCGGCAACGCTGCTGCCGGTTCGGACGTGGTCTGCGGTGGCTGGCATCGGAAAACTCCTGCTAGGGAATACGAATCAGTTCTAAAGAAGTACTCCTGTGATATCACGGCGCCCCCTTGAGGCCGTGCAGCTGCAACCAGAAATTAACAAAACGGTTTAGAGGTTGAAAGGTCCAGCGATGGCCTGATACCTTCAACCATTAGCTGTGAGGTGAGCATGAAAGCGACACAAGCACTGCATGACCTGGGCCAGAGTCTGTGGCTCGATAACATCACCCGCGATATTCTCGACAACGGCACTCTCAAGCGCTACATCGACGAATTGTCGGTTACCGGTCTGACTTCGAACCCCACCATCTTCGACCACGCTATCAAGGACAGCGCATCCTACGACAGTGCGATCAGCGAGAAGCTGAGCAAGGGCAAGGCCGGCGAAGCGCTTTTCTTCGAACTGGCGCTGGATGACCTGACCCGCGCCGCTGACCTCTTTCGTGCCGTCCACAACAGCACCAAGGGTGTCGACGGATGGGTTTCCCTCGAGGTCTCGCCGCTGCTGGCCTACGACACGGCTACGACGATCGCCGCTGCCAAAGATCTGCACGCGCGGGCTGGGCGTCCCAACCTGTTTATCAAGATTCCGGGAACCAAGGAAGGTCTGCCGGCCATCGAAGAGGCCATCTTCTCCGGTGTGTCGGTGAATGTTACGCTGCTGTTTTCGCGTGAGCAATACCAAGCCGCAGCCGAAGCTTACTTGCGGGGCATTGAGCGGCGCATTGCCGCCGGGATGGACACCAACGTCGGCTCCGTCGCCTCAGTGTTCATCAGCCGCTGGGACGTTGCCGTCTCGAAGCAAGTCTCCGACAACCTTCGCGACCGGCTGGGCATTGCGATTGCGCAACGCACATACAAGGCCTATCGCGATGTGCTGAACACGCCTCGCTGGAAGGCCATCGTCGCCAAGGGCTACAACCCGCAGCGTCTGCTGCTGGCCAGCACGGGAACCAAAGACCCGAAGGCGTCCGACATTCTGTACATCAAGGCCCTGGCCGCTCCTGACACCGTCAACACCATGCCCGAGGGGACGCTGCTGGCCTTCGCCGAGCATGGCGAGGTCGGGCCTGTGATGCCGCCCGATGGCGGCAACTGCGAGCAGGTGCTGGCCGAGTTTGGCAAAGCCGGCATCGACATTGACGCCCTTGCCGCGCAATTGCAGAGCGAAGGCGCCGATGCCTTCGTAAAATCGTGGAACGACCTGATGGAAGTGATCGCTTCCAAGAGCGCAGCGTTAGCAGCCAGCGCCTGATCTGGAGGTAGCAAGATGAACGTACTTGTGGTGGATGTAGGCGGTACGCACGTCAAGGTCCTGGCGAGCGGGGAGACTACTCCACGCAAGATTGTTTCCGGTCCGAAGCTGACCGCGAAGGAGATGGTCGCGGCGGTCAAGAAACTCGCGTGCGACTGGAAATATGACGTCGTCGCCATGGGCTATCCGGGACCTGTGGTGCACAACCGCCCGGTTCACGATCCTCACAACCTCGGCAAGGGCTGGGTGGGATTCAAGTTCGCCAAGGAGTTCGGCAAACCGATCAAAATCATCAACGATGCCGCTATGCAGGCCGTGGGCAGCTACGAACACGGGTCCATGCTGTTCCTCGGCCTGGGCACCGGTCTGGGCTCGGCCATGATCGTCGAGGGACGCATCGAGCCCATGGAACTGGCACACCTTCCCTACCGCAAGAAGACATATGAGGATTACGTCGGACTGCGCGGGCTGAAGAAGTACGGCAAGAAAAAGTGGCGCGAATATGTCGAGGACGTCGTCGGTCGCCTGGCCGAGGCGCTCGAGCCAGACGAAATCGTCATCGGCGGCGGAAATTCCAAGCTGCTGAAGAAGCTGCCGCCGCACTCCCGCATGGTCGACAACAAAAACGCCTTTCTCGGCGGATTTCGGCTCTGGCAGGACCCGCAGGTCAGCGCCGCCAACTACGATCCAGCTTCCGAGCCGGAATCCCCGGAGAAGGCCAATGGCTCGGCCGTGAAGAAACCGGGCAAACGCAAAGGAGCATCCGAATGGCAGCAAGCGTGAAGCCGCTGACCGAGCCCAAGGCATGGCAGGCCCTGGCCCAGCACTACGACCAGGTCCGCGGCATGCACCTCCGGCAGTTGTTCGCCGACGATCCCAAACGCGGCGAGCGTTTCACCCTTCAGGCAGCCGGAATTTTCCTCGACTACTCCAAGAACCGCATCACTGACGACACCATCAAGCTGCTGCTGCAACTGGCGGACGAAGCCGGGCTGCGCGATCGTATCGACGCCATGTTCCGCGGCGACAAGATCAACATCACCGAGAACCGTGCTGTGCTGCACGTCGCGCTGCGCGCGCCCAAGGACGAGAAGATCTTCGTCGACGGCAAAGACGTGGTGCCGGAAGTACACGAAGTGCTCGACAAGATGGACGCCTTCTGCGATCGCGTGCGCAGCGGCGATTGGAAGGGCCATACCGGCAAGGCCATCAAGAACGTCATCAACATCGGCATCGGCGGATCGGACCTGGGCCCGGTTATGGCTTACGAGGCGCTCAAGCATTACAGCCGCCGCGACATGACCTTCCGCTTCGTATCGAACGTCGACGGCACCGACTTTGCCGAAGCGGTGCAGAACCTCCAGGCCGACGAGACGCTGTTCATCATCTCTTCGAAAACTTTCACCACGCTCGAGACCATGACCAACGCGCACACGGCGCGCGATTGGGCCGTCAAGCAGCTTGGCGATGAGAAAGCAGTGGCCAAGCACTTCGTCGCCGTCTCAACCAACGGGGAAGGCGTTTCGAAGTTTGGCATCGACACCGCCAACATGTTCGGCTTCTGGGACTGGGTTGGCGGACGCTATTCGATGGATTCTGCGATCGGCCTCTCGACCATGCTGGCTATCGGACCGGACGGCTTCCGTGAGATGCTGAGCGGCTTTCATCAGATGGACGAGCACTTCCGCACTGCGCCCTTTGCGCAGAACCTGCCGGTGCTGATGGGGCTGCTGGCCGTCTGGTACAACGACTTCTTCGGCGCGCAGACCGTCGCCGTGTTGCCCTACGAGCAGTATCTCAAGCGCTTCCCTGCTTACCTCCAGCAGTTGACCATGGAGAGCAACGGCAAGCATGTGCGGCTCGACGGCACCCGCGTCACCCACGATACCGGCCCGATCTATTGGGGCGAGCCCGGGACCAACGGGCAGCACTCGTTCTATCAGTTGATCCACCAGGGAACGCGGCTCATTCCGTGCGACTTCATCGGCTTCTATCGCACGCTGAATCCGCTGGGACGCCATCATGACATCCTGCTGTCCAACGTCTTTGCGCAAGCCGAAGCGCTGGCCTTCGGCAAGACGGCCGAACAGGTGAAGGCCGAAGGCACGCCTGACTGGCTGGTTCCACATCGCGTCTTCGAAGGCAATCGCCCGTCAAATACCATCCTGGTCGACGTGCTAACGCCGGAGACGCTGGGTAAGCTGGTAGCGCTGTACGAGCACTCGGTCTTCACCCAAGGCACGATATGGGGCATCGACTCGTTCGATCAGTGGGGCGTGGAATTGGGGAAGGTGCTGGCGCAGCGGATCATCCCTGAGCTGGAAGGCGAGCCGGAACCGAAGCTGGCGCACGACAGCTCGACCAACAACCTGATCAAGCTGTACCGTGCGAACAAGGCGTAGGGACAGGTTTCAGTCGTCAGGCATCAGGAGACACCGAGTCAGGGCACGACCTTGGTCGTGCCGGAACGATCATTTCCCTAAAGGGACTCAAGATCTGTGAATTTCGTTTTTCGGCACGACCAAAGTCGTGCCCTGACGTGAAAATTTGCAGCACACAACAGAAACGTTGTACGACTCATTTCGCTAGAGGAGAGGAATCATCATGCAACTCGGAATGGTAGGTCTCGGGCGCATGGGCGCCAACATGGTGCGGCGGCTGATGAAGAACGGCCATCAATGCGTAGTCTTCGACATGTCCGCCAATGCCGTAAAGGAACTCGCGGGCGAAGGCGCAACCGGCTCGTCCTCGCTGCAGGATTTCGTCAGCAAGCTGACCAAGCCTCGCGCCGTGTGGCTGATGATTCCCGCTGCCGTGGTCGACCAAACCATTGCAGAGATCGCGCCTCGCCTCGAGGCTGGCGACATCCTGATCGACGGCGGTAACTCGTATTACATCGACGACATTCGCCGCTCGAAAGAACTGGCGCCTAAAGGGATCAAGTATGTCGATGTGGGCACTAGTGGCGGTGTATGGGGACTGGAGCGCGGCTACTGCATGATGATCGGCGGGCCGCAGGACGCGGTGCAATATCTCGATCCCATCTTCAAGACCATCGCTCCCGGTAAGGGCGACATTCCCCGCACGCCCGGCCGCGAGAAGCTGGGCGGAACGGCCGAGGACGGCTACTTGCACTGCGGCCCCAGCGGCGGCGGACATTTCGTGAAGATGGTGCACAACGGCATCGAGTACGGAATCATGGCTGCCTACGCCGAAGGCCTGAACGTGCTGAAGAACGCCGACGTGGGCAAGCACAAGCACGAGATCGACGCCGAAACTACACCGCTGCGCGACCCCGAGCTGTATCAGTACGAGTTCAACCTCCCCGATGTCGCCGAGGTGTGGCGGCGCGGCAGCGTGATCGCTTCCTGGCTACTCGACCTGACGGCGTCTGCGCTCGCCGGTGATCCGCAGCTTGCGAAGTTCGCCGGCCGCGTCTCCGACTCGGGCGAAGGCCGCTGGACGATCAAAGCGTCGATCGACGAGGCGGTCCCGACTCCGGTGCTGACTACTGCCCTCTACGAGCGCTTCATGTCGCGCGGGCAGGCCGAATTTGCCGACAAGCTGCTCTCCGCCATGCGTTACGAGTTCGGCGGACACCTGGAAAAGAAGGACTGATATTCATGGATAACATTCATTCCGACGCGCTGGTTTTTTTCGGCGCGACTGGCGATCTCGCCTACAAGCAGATATTCCCTGCCCTGCAGGCCATGGTGAAGCGCGGACACCTGGATGTGCCGGTGATCGGCGTGGCCAAGGCCGGCTGGAACCTCGATCAACTCAAGGCGCGTGCCAAGGACAGCCTGGAGAAGCATGGCGGCGTCGACCCCGAAGCGTGGCCAAAGCTGAGCGGCCTGCTGCACTACATTGACGGCGACTACGCCGACGATGCCACCTTCAAGGCGTTGCGCAAGGAACTGGGCTCGGCGAAGCATCCGGCGCACTACTTGGCCATCCCACCCATGTTGTTCGAGGAAGTGGTCGAGCAGCTCATGAAGTCGGGCTGTGCCGAGGGCGCTCGCGTCATCATCGAGAAACCCTTCGGCCATGACCTGGCTTCGGCGAAGGAGCTGGACGACATCCTGCTACGCGCCTTTGACGAGAGCTCCATCTTCCGCATCGACCACTACCTGGGCAAAGCGCCGGTCCGCAACGTCGTCACCTTCCGCTTTGCCAACGCTTTCATGGAGCCCTTCTGGAACCGCAATTACATCGACAGCGTCCAGATCACGATGGCCGAAAACTTCGGCGTGCAGGGACGCGGCAAGTTCTACGACGAGACGGGCGCCATTCGCGATGTCATCCAGAACCACATGTTCCAGGTGATGTGCAATCTGGCCATGGAGCCTCCGGTCCGCACCGACAGCGAATCTGTGCGCGACGAGAAGGTCAAGGTGCTGAAAGCGATTCCGCCAATCGCGGTCACGAACCTGGTGCGCGGTCAGTTCAAGGGTTACTTGCAGGAGCCTGGCGTAAAGCCTGATTCCAAAGTGGAGACCTTCGCCGCGCTGCAACTGGAGATCGACTCCTGGCGGTGGAAGGACGTGCCCTTCTACATCCGCGCGGGCAAGAATCTGCCGATCACCTGCATGGAGGTCGTCGCGCGCTTCCGCAAACCGCCGACACCGTTCCGCGATGCCAACCTGGCCCCGGACTACCTGCGCTTCCGCGTGAGTCCGCAGATCACCATAGCCATGGGCATGACGGTGGTTGCGCCGGGCGAGAATTTGCCTACCACGTCGGCGGAGATGATTGCCAGCCGTCATCCCGGCGGCCAGGACATACAACCCTACGAGCGCCTGCTGGGCGACGCCATGGAAGGGGACGCGACCGAGTTTGCGCGCCAGGATTACGTCGATGAGGCGTGGCGTATCGTCGATCCCATGCTGAAGGCGGACACGCCAGTGTATGTCTACGATCCCGGTACCTGGGGACCGCCCGAAGCCGCGAAGATTGCACCTCCCGAGGGAGGCTGGCTGAATCCCACCGGCGCAGATCCCGAGGTAGCGAATAACGTAAAAAAGGCGGGCTGAAGCCTTACAGGAGAGACGATGCAGATCGAAATCTTGCCGGATGCCGATGCAGTCGCCAAGCGCGCAGCCTCGCTGATTGCCGCCGACGCGCGTGAAGCTGCTGCCGCTCGCGGGCGATTCGGCATTGCGGTCAGCGGAGGACATGCGCCTTGGATCATGCTGCGCGAGCTGGCGAACGAGGACGTTCCCTGGGACAAGATGCAGATCTTCCAGATCGACGAGCGTGTGGCGCCTGCCGGTGATCCTGATCGCAACCTGACGCATCTGCGCGCAAGTCTTCTGGAACACGCGCCGCTGCGCATCGACCAGATTCATGCTATGCCGGTGGAGCTGCCGGAGCTGGAAGGCGCAGCCGCGCAATATGAGCAAACGCTGCAGGAATTCTGCGGCGTGCCGGCGGTCCTGGACCTCGCGCATCTCGGCATGGGGCCCGATGGCCACACCGCATCGCTGGTGCCCGGCGATCCGGTCCTGAACGTGGTCGACCACGATGTGGCGCTGACCGGCGTGTATATGGGACGCCGCCGCATGACGCTGACCTATCCCATACTCAACCGCTCGCGCAAGATTCTGTGGCTGATCACCGGAGCCGACAAAGTCGAGGCGCTGGGCAAATTTCGCGCCGGCGATACCTCGATCCCCGCGGGCAGAATCGCGAAGGAGAATGCGCTGCTGCTGGCGGAAGAGGCCTCTGTGGGTAAGAGCTAAGCGTTGTGCTGGGCGACTTAAAACCTATGGATTGAATTCCATTGAGTCAGCTCAGATTCTTAGCGTCTGCCACTCGAAATCGCGGAATTCCGACAGCCGACGAAAGTCGGCTTCATTGAACGTGAATATCAGAATTCCCGATCGGCCTGCGCTGGTTGCGATCAGCGCATCGTTAGTTAATTTGCCCTGCCCGATTTTCTCGTAGCCATACTTCGCTGCCAAGCGGGCCAGCATGATCCCCGTACGACGCCAGTCGCTAAGATTCGGAACCAGAATCCGCCGTACCCTCTCGAAGTCTCGTTCCCACCCTTCTACTACCCGACGCTCTCGCTGTCCGGCACCTGCGAGGAGTTCTTCGAGCACAACGGAACTCAGCCACAATGGCGCGTCGGCACCTAAACGCCTGCGCGACACCAGCTCGGGATCGCCGCTACGTAAGGCGTGTATGTACACGGAACTGTCCAGAAGAACGGGACGCATCTAGTCGGAGAGCCTGCCGTACACATCGCGAATTTGGATGCCACTCTTCAGAAATCGCTCGTTCGCTTCATGGACAATACGGTTCTTCTCGTGCTCCTCGATAGCCAAGTCAAGCGCACGTTCGATGGTTTCGGTTTCCGTTGCAGCACGCAACGCCTTTTGAGCGCGCTTGATCTTGCTCGAATCCAATTGAAAGTGCTTGTGAGTACGTTTGGTCGCGGTGGCCATGAATTCAATTCCTTTTGGCCAGTATAACACCGATGTACATAAACTCTTAGTATATGTACATCAGTATCCCCGCTCCAACTCGTCCAGCATGCCTTCCATCTCCGACAGTGCGTGCTGGTTGCGTGTGCGGCGCGCGCACTCGATACCATGAAGCAGCATGTCGCGGGCTTCGTCCTTGCGCTCGGCCCGCGCCAGCGTCTGCGCCGCCATGAAGTAGCCATTGGTGTAATCGGGGTGGGCTTCCAGCAACAGCTTGAAGTGCTTCAGCGCCTCATCAGTGTCGCCGCCGCCGGAGTACTCCAATCCCAGCGCATAGCGCGCGAACGCATCGGTCGGGTTCTGCTCCAGGATCTCTTTCAAACTCGCAACCCGGCTTTCATCGGCCATGAATGCTCTCTCCCATACCAACGGGCATACTACTACAGGGGCGAAGCAGCGACGCTCAACTTAAGCGTATTCGCGCCGGCACGTTGGAGGCGCTCGCCTTCACCAGTACAATTATGTTTGCCGTCGTAACCTGGAAGAGAGTGTGGCTTGCCCGTTCTTCATGCCGGATGAGCGCCTGGATGCCGACTGGCCGTTTCCGCATCGGCTGCCTCTGGGCGCAGGCCGGAGCGGCACCTGCACTGCTGCCGGCAACGTGCGCCCCAATGAGCACGAACTCAAGACGGGATGCAATGTCGGTTACGCGACTCGTTGCGACCGGTTGCCCCGGGAACGTGAGGCTGACGCCGTGCGCTTCGCGTTGGGCGAAGAGCGCGATGGGCTGGTTCGTATCCGCTTCGCCTATGAGCGTGAACACTTACCCGCGGGACACGGAGAGCTGATCTATGACTCGGCCACCCGCCGCTGGCAAACGGCGCACTCCAACCCATGCCTGTTGCGCATGGCGGAGTGCTATATGCAAGTGCGAATGGAAAAGCGTGTTGCGCACACCGAATCGGGCGAGATTCCTGAAGTGTAATGCCGTTCTGTTGTATCGCTGTACGACAACTAATCTCACTCTGCCTAGATAGACCGAGTGAGCCGGCAAAGCAGCGCCAAAGGCGCGACATATCTTAGCCCAGCGCCTTCAGCGCTGGGTGGGGCCTTAAAGACATGATGATAGGCTCCGGATGTTACCTGGGCCGGATACAAGCAATGCCGTTTCTTTAGAAACAAGGACAGACATGGAAAACACGCAAGACCTGAATCTCATGGCTCGCCCCGTCCGCGACTCGAAGTCGGAGATGATCGAGTTGGTATTGCCCAACGACACCAATCCGCTCGGCGCGCTGCTGGGCGGCCGGCTGATGCACTGGATCGACCTGGCTGGCGCGCTCGCCGCCCATCGGCATTCGCACTCGTACGTGGTGACCGCTTCCATGGATCACATCGACTTCCTTGTGCCGGTCCACGTCGGCGATATGGTCATCTTGCAATCTTCGGTAAACCGCGTCTTCCACACCTCAATGGAAGTGGGCGTGCGCGTCTCGGTGGAAAATTACATCTCGCAGTCGCGTCAAAAAGTGGCCCGCGCGTATCTAACGTTTGTGGCTGTTGATCGCCACGGGCGCCGCCTGCCCGTCGCTCCCGTGATTCCGGAGACAGAAGACGAGAAGCGCCGCTACGAAGGCGCTCTGCGCCGCCGCGAGGCCGCCAGGCACGAGCGCGAGCAGCGCAATGCAATCCAGAAGGGATAAGAAACAGCATGACGAAGTTCGAAGAAATTGTCGCGCGCGAGCAGAAGTATCTGCTGAACACCTATGCCCGTTATCCCGTCGCTATGGCGCGCGGCAAAGGAGTCTATCTGTGGGATGTCGATGGCAAGCGCTATCTCGACTTCCTTTCGGGCCTGGGAGTGAACGCGCTCGGCCATGCGCATCCGCGCATCGTCAAAGTGATTCGTGAGCAGGCGGCGCGCGTCATTCACCTCTCGAACCTCTACTACAACGAATACCAGGGCCTCCTGGCCGAACAACTGTGCCAGAAGTCCGGACTCGACCGCGCTTTCTTTACCAACAGCGGCACCGAAGCCATTGAAGGTGCGCTAAAGCTGGCGCGCGCTGCCGGACACGCCACCGGCGGCCCTGACAAGAGCATCGTCATCACGCTCGACAATTCCTTCCACGGGCGCACCATGGGCGCGCTCGCCCTCACCGGGCAGCCAAAGTACCGCAAAGGTTTTGAGCCTATGCTGGAGGGCGTGCGCTTTGTGCCACGCAATGACGCTGAGGCTCTGCGCGCCGCAATGGACAACACCGTGTGCGCCATCATCGTCGAGCCGATTCAAGGCGAAGGCGGAATTCAGGTCTCATCGCGCGAGTTTCTCCAGGCCTGCCGCGAAGTTGCCGATCAGCACAACGTCGCGCTCATCTTCGACGAGATCCAGTGCGGCATGGGACGCACCGGACAGTTGTTTGCCTTCGAGCACTTTGGCGTGAAGCCCGACGTGGTCTGCATTGCTAAGCCGATGGCGGCGGGCTTCCCGATGGGCGCGTTTCTGGCGACCGAAAAGTTTGCCCAGCACATTACGCCGGGCAAGCACGGCACAACCTTTGGCGGCGGACCGCTGGCCTGCCGCGTTGCGCTCGAGTATCTGGCGATTCTCGAAGAAGAGAACCTGCTGGAGCAGGTGCGGCGCTTGGGCGCTTACTTCACCGGCAAGTTACAGGAGCTGGTCGAAAAGTTCTCGATCGCCACGGAGGCTCGCGGCGTGGGCGCCATTCAGGCGTTGCAGCTCAACATTCCCGGCGAGCCGGTGCTGCACGGCGCGCTGGCGGACGGCCTGCTCATCAACGTGACGCAGGAGACCGTGCTGCGCTTCCTTCCGCCATTCCTGCTACAGGAGAGGCAAGTTGATGCCGGCGTGCGCATCCTGAAACGTCACCTTGCGGCCGCGCAGAAGGCGGCAAAGGCCGCCAAGACGCAGGTCGCGGCGACGGCGTAAAGACTTTTGCTCTTCGCGAACCACTTGAAGCGATCCCACAAATCGCTGCTTTGTATCAGGCCACAACTGTCAGTCGCGCCGAGCAGGCCGATCATCGAAAGGAAGCTTCAGCCCCTGCAAAAACCTATTGCGGCGGCTGCCAGGGTTCGTCGGCGGATGGGCCGTAGATCTGCGGTACCTTCCCACCCGCGATGCGCGAGTAGATCGTGAACTGCCCGCGATGATGGATGTGATCGAGCAGGATATTGAGAAGCGCCGCAGAGAGCCGCATTTTCATGCCGAAGAAGTCGGTTTCCTTCTGAAAATCCTCTTCCGATGGCCGATCGAGCGCGGCGTCGGTCTCGCGGGTCATCGCTTCGAAGCGATCGATCGCCGCCTTCATCGAGGCCTGAGGCGATTCCCACGCAAAGTTCATCATGTCGAACTTGCCGGTCGAGGCATACGACTTGTTGATGTTTTCTTCGTTGATGAAGGTCGTGACCAGCTCAACCGCGCTGCGGATCATGTCCGCCGGCTTCAGGTCTTTCTTGTCTTCGGGATAAAACCTGAAGAGTTTAATCGTTTTGGGCAGCTCATGCTGGCGCATGGCGATGAATTCCTGTTTGGTCATGGCCCGTTATTTATACGCGGCAGGAGTGCAAGGGCGCAAATCGAGGTGCGGCCTTGTCATAACGAGCGAGGGGTCCGCTTTCCGCTCTTCGCTCTTCGCTCTTCGCTCTTGGCTCTTGGCCGTTTCGCTCTTTGCTCGAAGCTCGTCGCTCACAGCTACCTCGCCACCCTCTCCGCAATCCACTGCGCGCACTCGCGCGTGCCAATCGAGCCGCCGACATCCACCGTCGTCCTTTTCGCGCGCACGGCTTCGACGACAGCGGCTTCGATCTTGGCCGCCTCGGTAGGCATTCCCAGATGTACCAGCATCATCGCGCCGGTAAGAATCGCGCCCATGGGGTTCGCCATGTTTTTCCCTGCCATCGGCGGTGCCGAGCCATGCACTGGCTCGAACATCGAGGTGCGCCCGGGATGAATGTTGCCACTTGCGGCCATGCCCAGCCCGCCCTGCAACGCAGCTGCCAGGTCAGTGATGATGTCGCCGAACATGTTATTGGTCACGATGACCTCCAGCGATTGCGGCTCGCGCACCATCTGCAGGCAGAGTGCGTCAACCAGCATGTGCTGGGGCGTAATGTCGGCATACTCGCCCGCCACTTCCTTGAACACGCGTTGCCACAGGCCACCAGCGTAGGCCATGACGTTCGACTTGTCGGACATCAGGACCTTTCTGCGGCCCTTGGCACGGGCGTAGTCGAAGGCGAAGCGAATCACCCGCTCCACGCCCTTGCGCGTATTGATATCTTCTTGCGTAGCGATTTCGTCGGGCGTGCCGAACTTGAAGTTGCCGCCCATTCCCGCGTACACGCCCTCGGTGTTTTCGCGGATGACAGTAAAGTTCACGTCATTCATGACTGCGTTCTTCAGCGGGCAAAGCGATTCGTCGAGCAAGCGCACGGGACGAACGTTGGCGTAGAGATCCATCCGAAAGCGCATGCCCAGAAGAATGTCCCTGGCATGAATATTCGACGGTATGCGCGGATCGCCCAGCGCGCCGACGAAGATGGCATCGAAATCGCGCGCCAGCATGTCGAATCCGCCGTCGGGCATGGTGGTGCCGTCGAGCAGATAGCGGTCTGCGCCCCAGTCGAAGTGGGTGAATTCCAGAGCGCTCCGGAGGCGCGCAGCACTTCCAGAGCGTTGGGTATAACTTCCTTGCCGATGCCGTCTCCCGGAACGACGGCGATACGTTTCTTGGTGGTCACGACTATCGAAGATACCAGAAGGACATCGTCGATCTCATAGAACGAAGATCCCTAAGCGTTTTGTTGCATCAATGTTTCAGAACTTCTCCGTGTCCTCCGTGCCCTCGGTGGTGAGCTTCGTTTCCCCGTTATAATCAAAGGTTCCGTATGGCAGTGATGACGTTGCAAGAGAAGCTGGTGTCGGCGGGCGCGCGCCTCACGACCTACCGCGGAGGGGAAACCCCAGCCTCGTTCGGCGACACCGCCGGCGAGTTTCGTGCGCTGCTGGAAGGCGTTGCCGTCTTCGACCTGAGGTGGCAGGCCAAGCTGGTGCTCAGCGGCGAAGACCGCGTGCGCTGGCTCAACGGCATGGTCACGAACAACATTCGCGACCTGGCGTTCAATCACGGCAACTACAGCTTTGTGCTGAATCCACAGGGTCGCAACCTCGGCGATCTTGTCGCTTACAACCGCGGCGATTACGTTCTTGTTGCCACCGATCGCGAGCAGGCGCCAAGGCTGAAAGAGCTCTTCGATCGCTACATCATCATGGATGACGTGGAGGTCGAAGACATCAGCGACAAGCTGGCGACCATCGGCGTTGCCGGGCCGAAGGCAGCCGCCGTACTCAGCGGCATCGGGATCGACGTTGCGCCGCTCGCTCCCGGCGAAGTGAGCGATCGCGTGTGGAAGGACCTTGGACTGTCTGTCGCGCGCAGTGTTCTGCCGCTGATGGATGGCTACGAGATCTGGTCGACTGCAGAAACGCTCGACCGCGTGTGGGACGCGCTAGCCGCAGCGGGCGCTACGCCGGCGGGCAGCGAGGCACTCGAACTGTACCGCATTGCGCGCGGGGTTCCGCGTTATGGCATCGATCTGCGCGAGCGCGACCTGCCGCAGGAGACCGGCCAGCAGCATGTGCTCAACTTCGCCAAAGGTTGCTACGTCGGCCAGGAGATCGTCGAACGCATTCGTTCGCGCGGCAACGTGCATCGAATGTTCGTTGTTCTCGAAGTCGAAGGCGATCCGCCGTCTGCGGGCGACAAAATTACCGCTGGCGACAAAGATGTCGGCGAGATCACCAGTGCGGCACGCGTGCCCTTCCCGGCAGGCGAGCGAACTTCAGCGCTGGGATACATTCGCCGCGAATTCGCCGAGCCGGGAACGGAAGTGAAGATTGGACAGCGGACGGCCATCGTCAAGGTACTGCCGTTCTGACCACGCGACGAGCAATTAGCATTTAGCATTTCGCACTTGGCGTTATCGAAAGCACGAGAGCGAATAGCCAAGTGCCAAAGGCTAAGTGCCAAAAGCCAATAGCCAAGAGCCGAAAGCGATACCTATGCCCGACAAAGAAAAGAAATCCGAATTTACCGTTACCGACCGGCGCCTGTTCAGCTCTGAAGGTGAATTGCGCCCCGATGTCGTCGAAGCCGAAGAACGCCGCGAAGAGCGCGAGCAAGAGAAACGCGACGCGCAGCAACGCGCCAACGAAGACCGCGCAGCCCACACCGCCGCCATCACGGGCGCCGCGCCTGACGCACAGCCACAGCCCGCTGACTATCCCGTGGCTCCCACCGCCGCCGAGCAGCAGGCATCGGCCGAGGCCTATAAGGAGTCGACTCGCGAAATCGACAAGGAAATTCGCCGGGAACTCGGCAAGCAAGGCCAGGCGCATCGCGCCAAAGACTTCGAGATGAACTTCGAGAAGTTCGTCGCCTCGCTCTACATGAGTACGCTGATGCAGCTCGGCATGGCCGCGCCCGAGGGTGGGCAGCCGCAGGTTGACCTGATGGGCGCTCGCCAGACCATCGACATCATCGGCATGCTGCAGGAGAAGACCAAGGGCAACCTTACGCCGAAAGAAGAAGACATGCTGCAGAACGTGCTCTACGAGCTGCGCATGGCCTACCTCGAAGTGACCAATCTCATCACCAAAGCTCCGCCGCCGGGCAAGGGGGGCAATGGCGAGCCGCGATGAAGGCCACCCTCACTGTGCTGGGCAGCGGCACCTCGATGGGCGTGCCTACCATCGGCTGCGACTGCGCGGTCTGCACCTCGCCTGACCCGCGCGACCGCCGCACCCGCCCCTCCATCATGGTGCAGTGGAACGGCCGCACGGTTCTCATCGATACCACACCCGACTTCCGCGAGCAGGCCATTCGCGAACGCATCCACAAAATCGACGCTATCCTCTATACCCACGGACATGCCGACCATATTCTCGGGCTCGATGATGTTCGCCCGCTCAGCTTCTCCCGCGTCACCGGAGGCGGCAAGATTCCGCTCTTTGCCACCGAGGGCACGGCGCAAACGCTGCGCCAGGTTTTCCGCTACATCTTTGAGGGGGACTACAAGTACGGCGGGCTGGCGCAAGTGGAGCTGCTCCCGGTTGACGGGCCGGTCGAGATCGGCGGCGCGAAATTTGTTCCCCTCACCGTCAATCACGGCGACTCTCCCATCGAAGCTTATCGCTTCGGCTCCGCCGCCTATCTGACGGATTTTAGTTCGGTACCCGAAGAGACGATGGGCCAATTGCGAGGTCTCGATATCCTCTTCCTCGACGCGTTGCGCCATCATCCGCATCCCACGCACTCCAGCGTCAAGCAGTCGTTGGAGATCGTGGAGCGCCTGCAGCCGAAGCGCGCCTTCTTCACCCACATCTCGCATGACCTGCCACATGAGGCGACGAACGCGTCGTTGCCTGACAACGTCCGCCTGTCGCATGACGGGCTGAAACTCGAGTTCGAACTCTAAGGACGCCTCCGACCATGCAAGTCTTCCACAGCCTCGATGAAGTTCCCGCGCAATTCGGCCCCACGGTGGTAAGCGTCGGCAACTTCGACGGCGTGCATCGTGCCCACCAGGCCGTGGTAGCGCACATGGCGGAGCGCGCGCACGCTATCGGCGGATAGGCAGTGGTGGTCACCTTCGAACCGCACCCGCTGCGCATCCTGCGGCCTGATGTCGCTCCCAGGCTGCTGACGCCGCTGCCACTCAAGCTGAAGCTGCTGGAGCAAACCAAGGTCGATGCGGTGCTGGTGTTGCCGTTCTCGCGCGATCTGTCGCTGATGCCGGCCCGCGACTTCGCAAAAATCGTGCTGGCCGAGAAGCTGCGCGCGCGCGAAGTCCACGAAGGCTATAACTTCCACTTCGGACACAAAGCACAAGGCAATGTGAACACCCTCGGTGCGCTGGGCGAGGAACTGGGATTCGAGGCGAAGATTTATCCCGAACAGCTTCTGCGCGGGCATCATGTGTCGAGCAGCGAGATTCGCAAGCTGATCGCCGAAGGCAGGGTCGAGCGGGCGCGTGCCTTACTCGGACGCCCGTTCAGCATCCTCTCCAACCCCGGCCGGGGCCGCGGTTACGGAACGCAGTACACCGTTCCCACCGTCAATCTGGCGCGCTATGACGAACTGGTGCCGGGCAATGGCGTTTACATCACCCAGGTGCGCATCAACGGCGAATGTTTCGATGCGGTAACCAACGTTGGCGTGCGCCCGACCTTTGGGCCGGACTCGTTCGCCATCGAAAGCCACCTGCTCAATTTCCACCCCATCGAGCTGCTGGCGCAAACGGAGGTCGAGCTGATCTTCCTCAGGCGTCTGCGCGATGAGAAAAAGTTCGACTCGGTTGATGCCCTGCGCGAGCAGATCGGAAAAGACGTCGAGCGGGCCAAGAGGTTCTTCCGCTTGGTGGGGAAGAAAGCAACTAGCAGCTAGCAACTAGCAGTTGCCAATTTGGCAATTGGCAATTAGCAGCTCTGAGGGGCGCGGCTTCAGCCGCGCCGTGGCACCTCCTTCTTTCGACTGTCATCCGGAGCGAGGAGCGAAGCGACGAGTCGAAGGACCCCTGTCGGCTCGAAAAATCTTCGGAGCCATAGCGGTCCTTCGACTGCATTCGCCCAGGATGACAATGGATCAGCAAGGCGGTGATCCGCGCGGCTAGTCGAGTCTAAAGCCGGCTGGTGCCTGACACGAAGCATCTCGAAAAGACCTGCTTGTGCCAAATGCTAATTGCTAATTGCTAGCTAGCTGCTAGTTGCTTCTTCACCCCATCGGCGAATCGCGATGTACCACCTTCGCCGGATAACCCGCCTTCGCCAGCCGCTTCTTCACTTCCTCGGCGATCAGCACCGAACGGTGCTTGCCGCCGGTGCAGCCGAAGGCGATCGTCAGATAGCTCTTCCCTTCCTTCACATAGTGCGGCAGCAGGTAGATCAGCAGATTTGAGATTCGCTTGATGAACTCCTGGGTCTGGGGAAAGGAGCGAATGTACTTCGCCACCTTGGGATGACGGCCGGTAAACGGACGAAACTCCGGAATGAAGTGCGGGTTGGGCAGGAAGCGCACATCGAACACCAGGTCGGCGTCCTCGGGCACTCCCTGGCGAAACCCGAAGCTGACGCATGAGATCAACAGGTTGTTATCCCGCTTGCCGGCGCCAAAGCGCTCGTTGATGAGCGCGCGCAGCTCATGCACGTTGAACTTCGTTGTGTCCACCACCACGTCGGCAACATCGCGCACCGGCTTCAGGCGCGCGCGCTCGGAACGCAGCGACGACTTCACCGACTTCTGCCGCCCCAGCGGATGCGGACGCCGCGTCTCGCTGTAGCGGCGCACCAGCGCATCGTCCTTGGCTTCGAGAAACAGAACGGTGGTGCGCAGAGACCGGCGCAACGAGCGCAGGATTTCGGGCAGACTGTCGAGCCGCGAACCCTCGCGAATATCTACCACCAGGGCGGCGCGGTCGATCTCCAAGGTGTCGCGGACAAGCTCTGCGAAGTTTTCGATCAGTCCGACAGGAAGATTGTCGACAGCGTAGTAGCCGAGGTCTTCAAAGGCCTTCAGCGCCGACGCCTTTCCTGCGCCGCTCATGCCGGTGATGACGACCAGCTCGCGTTGATCACGGGGAGGCGGATGCCGGGCGGGCGAACGCCGATTGCGTATGGCTGAGGACTTGGCGTGTGCGCGTTTTGCGGGCATGGCAGGAACCGTGATTCCTGCCAGACTAGCAGAGATGGCGGGGAGAGTCAGCCGGGTGTGTGCGGGCCGCAATCCCGATTCGGCATCGCGCCACCAGTATTGGGGAACCGCCAGGCTCGATTCCTCGTATCATCAGATGACAAGGATCGAGCCATGTTCGCATTTCTTCTTTGGTGTATTCTGCTGGTGCTTTGCTGGCCCGTCGCACTGCTCTTTCTCTTCCTCTATCCGATCGTCTGGCTGTTACTCCTGCCGTTCCGCATCTTGGGATTCGCGGTGGAAGGCGTGCTGGAGTTGATCAAGGCCATCATCTTCCTTCCAGCGCGCGTGCTGAGCGGGCCAAGGCGGGCGTAGCAAATGCGTCTTTGAAGGCCTCCAGCCATGAAGTCACACGCGGTTGTGGGATTCGACAAGCAGTCGGCAACTAATCTCTCGGGCAACAGGTCCAGAAGCGCCTGAGCTCTGCCGCTCGCAAGGCGTTTTTCAAGATCGCCAGTGCCTGGGGAATTCGCGACGAAGAAGCGGAGCCGAGGTTTGTTATGAACGGGTGAGCCCTGGCCGGCGGTCCGGCTTCGGTTGCGCTGCTATGCTGAAGCCATGTTCCGCACCCGCTTTGCCAAGGACATTGTCACCGAGTTTCTGCCACCTGTTCGCCCGCGCAAGCGACAGAGGGTGATCGTTCTTTGCGATGGCATGCCCGGCATTCCCCGTAAGAAGCCGCTGGCGGAGTGGCTCGCCAAGGAAGGCTACTGGGTTTTCTACCCGCGCTATCGTGGCGCATGGGAGAGCGGTGGCGAGTTCCTCGCGCGTTCTCCTCACGAAGATATTCTCGACGTCATCGAAGGTCTGAAGCAGCCGATACGTGAGGCGGCATTCGGCGAAAGGTTTGAGGTCAAGCCCGATGAAATCTTCATTATCGGCGGCAGCTTCGGTGGGGCGGCAGCAATCCTTTGCTCTCTTGACCCTCGCGTCAAGCGCGTTATTGCCAATTGTCCGGTGGTGGATTGGTCGATTCTGCGGAACGCGCTGAAGGCCGAGACCTCTAATCCGAGCTACGCTGCTTACATTCGCGAAGCGTTTGGCAAAGCTTATCGTCTCAGCGAAAAGAATTGGAAGAAGCTCTACGGTGGTACGTTCTTTAGCCCAATTCACCACGCGGACGAAATCGAACCTTCGAAGATCATGATGTTTCACGCCAAAGATGATCCCAGCGTTCCCTGGCGATCGGTCGAAAGCTTCGCCAGGAAGACAGGCGTGAAGCTGAAGCTGCTTGCGCGCGGGGGACATCTGAAGACGGAGTTCGTAGTGCAGAACTTCTGGCCTGAGATTAAGAAGTTCCTCGATCGGGCCTGACCGCTGTGCTCGGTTTGTCAGACACCCCGAAGAATTCCTCTACCTTGCCCATGTCGGTTGTTCGCGAATACTTCGGCAAGCTGTCGAGGAAGATTCGCCCGTACTGCTTCTTGAGGATGCGATTGTCGAGCAGGCACAGCAGGCCGCGGTCGTGGAGCGAGCGGATCAGGCGACCGAATCCCTGCTTCAATGCGATGACCGCGCTCGGGACTTGGTATTCGAAGAAAGCATTGCCGCCGGCCTCGTCAATGGCCTTGATGCGCGCCGCGACCACGGGGTCATTGGGCACGGCAAACGGTAGACGATCGATGATAACGCAACTCAACTGCTCGCCCTGTACATCCACGCCCTGCCAGAAAGACGAAGTCGCAAACAGCACGCAATTCGGCGTCATGCGGAACTCTTCCAGCAATGCATTCTTCGGCGCGCTGCCCTGTAGCAGCACGGGGAATTCGATCTCGCCCAGCAGCCGCTCATGGATCTGGTTCATCAGGGCATAGCTGGTGAACAGACAGAAGGCGCGACCGCGGGTAATCGCGAGCAGCCGGCGAACGCGCTGCGCCGCTGCATCAACAAATTGCGGCTCGCGCGGATCGGGCATATCGGGCGGAACGTACAGCAGGGCTTGACTGGGATAATCGAAATGCGAAGGCACAATCAGCTCGCGGGCATGCTCGACGCCAAGACGGCCACGGATGTAATCGAAGCCTCCGCCGACGGCAAGCGTCGCCGAGGTCAGCACCGCTGAGCTGAGCTTCTCGAACAGGGTGGCGCGCAGGATGTCGGAGACGGTGATCGGCGTCGCTTGCAGAAAGACGTTCTGCTGGCCGCCGCCGCGAAAACCGCGCCGCTCGCCACGCCGCTCGATCCAGAACACAGTGTTGCGCTGGTTCGATTCCAGAATGAACCCCAGCTGCACACGCAGCTCTTCCACCCGGCGCGACAGGTTGTGCACCTCCTCCGGCTTGTTGGGAATCGCCTGAAGTTCGGCGTACAGGTGCATCAGCGTGTTTTGCAGCCCGAGGTACTCGTCGCCGTTCTCTTCCAGGAACTCGGCACGATTCTCGAAGACGAAGCGCCCCTCGCCCGGCGGAATCAGCGAGAAGAAGAATTGCGCGCGCTCGCGCACCCGGCTGCACGCTCCCAGAACATCGACCGCCAGCACATTGGCCCGGCGCAACGTTTGATCGATGTCGCGCAGCAACTCTTCAAAGCGGAGGTTGGAGACAGAGATGCCGAAGTAATCGGTCGCGACGTCTTCCAGTTCGTGTGCCTCGTCGAAGATGACGATGCCCGCCTCGGGCAGGACGCCGGCATCGGCGGCGAAATCAGCTCCCGCTTTGATCGCGAGGTCCGCGCAGAACAGGTGATGGTTGACGATGATGATGTCGCTCTCCGCAGCACGGCGCCGCATCTCGGTGATGAAGCAGCGGTCGAACTGCTGGCACTCCGAGCCGATGCAGCGATCGGTGCGGGCATCGAGCTTGCTCCACAGCGGGCTGGACTCGGGCAGCCCGGCCAGCTCGGCGCGGTCGCCGCTCTGTGTCGTCTTCTCCCAGTCGCTGATGATCTTGAAGTGGCTGATCTCTTCCAGCCCATTTAGCACCGGCTGATCGCTGAGGTCGTAGAGCTTCTTGCGGCAAAGGTAATTGGCGCGCCCCTTCATGTAGCAGACTCGCAGCTCGCTCAAATGCTGCGAGAGGAAGGGAACGTCCTTGAAGTAGAGCTGCTCCTGTAACGTTTTGGTGCCGGTCGAGATGATGACGCGCTTGCCTGAGCGAATCACCGGCAGCAGATACGCCAGCGTCTTGCCGGTACCGGTGCCCGCCTCGACGATCAGGTGCCGTCCCTCTTGCAGCGCCTGCTCGACGGCTTCCGCCATCTGCAGTTGCCCGCGCCGAAATTCGTATGCCGGATGGGTGCGCGCCAGCAGCCCTCCCGGACCGAAGAACTGGTAGAGGGATGGGACGCGGTCGGTTGACGCGGCGGATTGGGTTGGAGAGGACACCGGCGAATATCAACTAAAAAGATGATCTGGCGAGTCGGCGTCAACGCGTTCGCAATCGCACTCAATCGTTTCAGCCATTTGTTTCAAATCGTCCCGCGAGATGCATCCGATGAAATTCAGCCATTCCCTGGAACTGCTGCCGTCTCCGACGGGTCGATGGTCATGGCGCGGACTAACCATCCCAGTATGATAAATGCAATGCTTCCCCTACTCGCTATTGTCGGCCGGCCCAACGTCGGCAAGTCCACGCTGTTCAACCGCCTGGTTGGCTCGCGGCGCGCCATCGTCGGCGATGAGCCCGGCATCACCCGCGACCGCCTTTACGGTGAGACTGAGTGGAACGGGCGCAAGCTGCGCGTTGTCGATACCGGCGGCATCATCCCCGACGAGAAAGAACTCATCCCATCAGAGATTTTTCGCCAGGCACGCGTTGCTTTGGACGAGGCAAGCGCCATCGTCATGGTGGTCGATGGTCGAACCGAACTGGCTTCACCCGACATGGAACTGGCGCGGCTTCTTCTGCGTACGGGCAAGCCGCTCGTTCTGGCGGTGAACAAGATGGACATCCCGAAGCTGGAACCTTACGCGGAGGAGTTTCGTAGTTTAGGAATCGAAGAACTGATCCCGATTTCGGCAGAGAATGGAAACGGACTGGCTGAACTGTTGGACTATCTGTTGCAGTTCATGCCCGAAACAGAAGAAGAAGAAGAAGAGGCGGAGCCGACGCCAGGGGTGGCTGAGGCCGAAAGAGCCAAGAGCGATTCCGAGTCCGATTCCGAGTCTGAAGCTCAGGAGCCTGAAGCCGAGCCACGCGAGACCAAGGTCGCTATCATCGGGCGGCCCAACGTCGGCAAGTCAACCCTGCTCAATGCACTCACCGGCACGGGCCGCGCCATCGTATCGCCCATCGCGGGAACCACGCGCGATGCGGTTGACGAACTGGTGGAGCGCGATGGCAAAACGTACCGCTTTATCGACACGGCCGGCATCCGCCGCAAAGGCAAGACCGAACTGATGGCCGAGAAGCTCTCAGTAGTGATGGCCCGCAAGCATCTTGAGGCGGCCGATGTTGCGCTCATCATCATTGACGCCGTCGAAGGCGTCACCGCCAGCGACGCTACCATCGCCGGCTACGCGCACGAGAGCGGGCGCTCGGTGATCATCGTCATTAACAAATGGGATTTGGTGACCACTGCACGCACAGACGGCAAGCCGCCCGCTGAGCGAACAATCTACGAGGAACAGGCGCGACGGCACCTGAAGTTTTTGTCCTATGCTCCGATGGTGTTTGTGTCGGCCTCTACTGGACAGAACATCGCGAAACTATATTCGACGCTGGAACTGGTGGCGCGCGAGCGGCGTAAGCGCATCGGCACCGGCGAGATGAACCGCTTCCTCAGCCACATCGATTTCGAGCGCGCCTCGGTGCCCATGTCGAAGCGGGTGAAGATCTTCTACATGACGCAAAGCAACGTCGCACCGCCAACGTTCATCCTTTTTACCGACCGCGCCGTGAAGCTGCACTTCTCTTACGAACGCTTCCTGGAGAACCAGATTCGCGCTGCGTTCGGCTTCGTCGGCACGCCCATCTGGATCAAGAACCGCGCCCGCCACGAGCCGAAAGGGAAGCGCTAAGAGCGGGCGCCGCGATCTCTCTGAAGCTTGGCCTGCATTCGGTCGCTATGTTTGGCGGCGGAGAGATAGGCTCCCAGCAGCAGCATCATGCCACTGGTCCACGCCCACATGATCAGCGTGACCGATACCGAGAAAGGGCCGTAGACCTCCTGAAAATTCAACAGGGGAAGCAACAGCACGAACAAGTACTTGGCGGCTTCGGTGAGCAATCCCATGATGATGGCGGCGGGCAGCACGGCGCGTACCGGTACCCGCCCGTTGGGCAGCAGCCAATAAATAAGGAAGTAGATGGCGATGCTGGCGAGAATGGCAGTGACTTTGAGGACGAGAAAATCGCTCACCTGGAAAACGAAGTTGTGGTCGCCGATGATCATGCCCAGATACTTCAGGTTTTGCGCTGTCGCCGCGATCGAGAGCAAAGCCAGAGCAGCGCACGCCATCGCCAGCCCCAGCGCCACGATCTGGTTCAACAGGTAAGAGCGGTTCTCCTTGAATCCCCAGATGCGGTTGAGCGCCACCTCCAGCGGCATGAAGACTCCGGTTGAGGCAACCAGCAGCATGACAAACGAGAGCACCTGCCCGCGTCCTCTTACACTCGCCAGAAACTGCAAGTTGCGGATCACAAAGTCCTGATTGCTGGGCAGGAATTGCCGCACCAGGTCGATCATCACGTTGTACATGTTGATCGAGTGGAAAACGCGGCGGGTGAGCGTTAGCAGCAGAACCATGAACGGGAAGAGCGACAGAAGGGCATAAGCTGCAACCGAGAACGCATAGGTGTGGACCTCGGTCTGCAGCAGATAGCGCAACGCCGGCAAGCCATAACGGCGCAGGCGTCCGATCACACTGTAGGCAGCAGGTTCCGGTTCGTGGCGATGCTCGGCGTCGTCGGCTTCGAGCAGGCGCTTGGCCGCCACTCCGGGACCAAGAGAGCGCAACTCGACGTCGGCGGGCGGGTCACCTTTCGCCGCCGGTGGTGAGGCAAACGTGGCTGTAGTGCTGGCGAACGAGCGTACCTTGGGACTTTCGCTGGCGTGGACTTCGGACTTCTCGCTCATTCTAAGTTCGATGCTAGCAGAGTGGAGGCGCACAGAAGGTCGATGTCAAGAACTTCCACCAAAGCAAGACAATTTCGCCAGCAAACTGGGACTTTTTCTCGGGACGTATTTCTTGATCTCTGCTGCTCTGCGGCTGCTGTCTAGCCGGGGACATTCTTTACCCTGCCATGGCACAGGCGGCTCCGGCCCTTGCCCTCTTCACCGAGCTCAAAATGCTGCGCGAGCGTGACGCCGTTCAGGCCGAGCTGGACAGGACCGCAATTAGAAACTTCGGCTGCAGCCGTGCCATTTCAAAACGTGGCCGCCGCGAGACGCGGGGCTGAAGCCCGCGCGCATTTCCCCGTCCCAGTTTCGGCACTACTGAAGGTCTCGCCCTGATACAAACCTAGTAAAGCCGGAAGTTCACTTCGACATTGATCTGCACGGCGACCGGCTTGCCGTCCTTCATGGCGGGTTGAAACTTCCAGTTGCGAACCGCCTCGACTGCCTTCTGGTCCAGGCCCATCCCAAGAGGGCGGGACACCTTGATATCGTGCGGCTTGCCGTCAGGTCCTACGATCAGCCACAGAACCACCGTTCCCTGATACTTGGCCTTGCGGGCTTCTTCGGAGTATTCCGGATCCGGAGTCTCAAGCGCGCGTGGCGCTGAAACGCCGCCCCCTACACGAAACACGCCGCCGCCGAAACCGCCGCCACGTCCCGGACCAACGCCGGGCCCGGTACCGGAGCCAACGCCGCCGCCCGAGCCCGAACCGATTCCGCCGCCGCTGCCGGTGCCGTTGGAAGGTGCCCCGAGTACGGGAGAAGCAGGGTTGCCCAGATTTGGCATGCTTGAGGTGAGCTTGATCTGCGGAGGTACCACCACCGTCGGTTCGACCGGGAGCTTAGGGTTGTCGTTGCGGATCACCACCGCAGGCGGCGTAATTTGCTCCATCGCCTGCTTGGGAAGTTTTCCTTTGGGAGCCTGCAGCTTGTCGCGGTCGCCGCCACCGCCACCGCCGCCCATGGTCTGCTTGCTCTTCGGGGTGATCGGCAGCGGCATGTCGTCCGGAGCGATCAGCTCGACTGTCTGCTGGGGCACCATCTTTTTCACCGCGCGCGCGCCCAGAATCGACAGTGCGATCAAACCGGCAATGAAGAGGATGTGAACCACCAGCGACACGCCGGCACTCTGCTTTTTGTAGTTGTATTCGCCCCAGATATCGCGCACCGGGACAGGCCGCGAGGTCAGACGCAAGGGCGGAAGCTTCTCGGGATACAATACGGCTCGAACGTTCTCTCGCAACGACGCCCACAGGGGCGCATCGGCCGTAGTGCGCGGAAGCAGATTCAACTCTTCCTCGCGCTCCACGGGCGGTTGCGTCGATTCTTCCAGCTGCTCGGAAGCGGGAATTTGAACCTGATTAGCCATAAACTCGTTATCTTTCCTCAAGAACCGAACCCGACGCGATACCCCAACCGCTGTGCACGAAACCTTACCAGGCTTTCTTCCTTAGAACCCGTTGACTCCGCGAAGGTTCCGCCCCGATTAACATCTCCCCGCGGTTCCTTTGACGAAGAACTTCTCCGTCTGGATACAGAACTGTCTTCCCCCACGACGATGGGCGTCAATCATTCGACGATGGCGGCGCACAAACGCTAGCTACACAGGAGGGCAATGGCGTACGTTTCAGCCCCACCCTATAATAAAAATACTGCTTCAATTCTACCGATTCTTGTAGGGGAGTGGAGAGACCGGGAGTGCCGCTGGACCTGAAAGCAACACTGAATCTGCCCAAAACCGCCTTTCCGATGAAGGCGAACCTGCCTCAAAACGAGCCCAAACTGCTCGCACGCTGGGAGGAAACGCGGATTTACGAGCGTATCCGCGAAGTACATAAAGGGCAGCCGATTTACGTTCTGCACGACGGGCCACCTTACTCCAATGGACCCATTCACCTGGGCACGGCGCTCAACAAGATCCTGAAGGATTTCATCGTCAAGTCGCGCACCATGAGCGGTTTCGATGCCCCTTACGTGCCGGGGTGGGACTGCCACGGACTTCCCATCGAGATCAAGGTTGACAACGACCTCGGGCGCAGGAAGCTGGAGATGAATCCGCTAGACGTCCGCGAGGCGTGCCGCGCCTATGCGCAGAAGTATCTCGATCTCCAGCGCACGCAGTTCAAGCGCCTGGCGGTGTTCGGCCGCTGGGACACGCCCTACTCCACCATGACGCCCGACTACGAGAGCTACGTGCTTGAGACGCTCTACGGATTCTACGAGCAGGGCCTGGTTTACAAGGGATTGAAGTCGGTTTACTGGTGCGTGCACGACAAGACCGCGCTAGCCGAAGCGGAAGTCGAGTACGAGATGCACGCCAGTCCCAGCGTCTGGGTGCGTTATGCGATGACCAGCGAGCCGGGCAACATCGACCCGGCGCTGGCCGGCAAGAAAAACGTAGCTACGATCATTTGGACCACCACGCCGTGGACGCTGCCTGCCTCGATGGCCGTGACATTTGCCGCGGATCAGCCTTATGTTGCCCTCGACACCGGCGACTGGATCTACATCGTCGCCAAAGAACTCGCGCAGCAGACCATCGAGAAGTGCAATCTCGGTGGGGCGAAAGAGATCGCCACCTTCCCCGGTGCAAGGCTGGAACGCGTCACCTTTGCGCACCCATTCCTCGATCGCACGGTGCTGGGCGTGCTCGGCGACTACGTCACCATGGACACTGGTACGGGCGCAGTGCACACAGCTCCTGCACATGGCGTTGACGACTTCAACACCGGCGTGCGCTACGGCATCCGCATACACTCTGACGTCGATGACGCTGGCATCCTGCGCAACGGCCTGCCTCAATACGAGGGCCTACAGGTCTTTAAAGCGAACCCGGCCATCATCGAACTACTGAAGGCCCGTGGTGTGTTGCTCGGCCAGGAGAAAATCGAGCATTCTTATCCGCACTGCTGGCGCTGCCACAATCCCGTGATTTTCCGCGCGACTGAGCAGTGGTTCATTGAGATGGACGATTCTTTGGCTAAGGGCGGCACCTTGCGCGACCGCTCGTTACGAGAGATCGAGAAGGTGAAGTGGGACCCGGCCTGGGGCAAAGAACGCATTCACAACATGGTCGCCACCCGTCCCGATTGGTGCATCTCGCGCCAGCGCATCTGGGGTGTGCCGATCGCGGTGTTCCAGTGCTGGGAATGCGATGAGTTCTTGAACGACAAAGCCGCGAATCGAGCGGTCGTCGAACTTGTCCGGAAGGAGGGTAGCGACGTCTGGTACAAGCTCCGGGCATCGGAGATTCTTCCCACCGGGATGCAGTGCCCGAAGTGCGGCTCCGGAAAATTCCGCAAAGAAATGGACATTCTCGACGTCTGGTTCGAGTCGGGATGCAGCCAGGCGGCGGTTCTGGGCCACGAGCCGGGACTGCCCTGGCCCGCCGACTATTACCTCGAAGGCGGCGATCAGCATCGCGGGTGGTTCCAGTCTTCCCTGCTCTGCGCCGTCGGCACCAAAGGCGCATCGCCCTATCGCGGATGCGGCACGGTGGGCTGGGTGCTTGATGATCAGGGACGCGCGCAGTCGAAGTCGCTGGGCAACACGGTTGACCCGGTAGACATCGCCAATAAGCTCGGGGCAGAAATCGTTCGCCTGTGGGTCGGGTCAGTCGATTTCCGCGAAGACGTTGTGGCTTCGGACGAGCTGATGCAGCGCATCGCCGAAAGCTATCGCAAGATTCGCAACACGTTTCGCTATATTCTGGGCAATCTGGAGGGCATCGATCCGCAGCGCGAGAGCGTCGAGTTCGGCGAGATGAATCCGCTCGACCAGTTCTTTCTGGTGCGCGCATCGGAGCTGACCGCCGACGTGCGCAGGCATTACGACACCTTCACCTTCCAGCGCGTTTATCAGCGGTTGAAGGACTTTTGCATCGTCGACTTGAGCGCGATCTACTTCGACATCCTGAAAGACCGGCTGTACACTGCAGCGCCGAAATCGCAGGCGCGCCGGTCGGCGCAAACGGCGCTGTACCGGCTGGGCGATGCGCTGGTGCGGCTGCTGGCTCCGATCATGACGTTCACGTCGGAAGAGGTCTGGGATTTTATGCCGCCGGTCGATGGCCGCCAGCCCAGCGTCCACCTCACCGAGTTCCCCGACCCGCGCGAATTAACCGGAGAGCTGCCAGCGAACTTCGATGTTGCGAAGCTCGAGTCCGATTGGAACACTCTGCTGAGCGTCCGCAGCGAAGTCCTCAAGGCGCTGGAAGCTGCGCGCACGGAGAAGTTGATCGGCGGCGGGCTGGAGGCGCAGGTGCATATCGCGGCTCCGGAGAGCCTTTACCCCGTACTCGACCGCTATCGCGGCGATCTGCGCTACATCTTCATCGTGTCCGACGTTGTACTGGAGAAAGCGCCGGACGTGAACGGCGATGCCGGGCTGAAAATCACGGTTTCCAAAGCGCCCGGGGAGAAGTGCGAGCGCTGCTGGAACTATTCAACCCATGTCGGCGAAGATAAGGAGTATCCGTCGGTTTGTGAACGCTGTAGCGCCGTGCTGCGGGAAATGCGGTAGCGCTTTGGTCCGGCGGACGAATCAGGAAGGCGGCGGGATGCTGACCCAAAAGTCAGCTCTACCCGTCAACATGCTTCTTTCTCACGGTGCGGGGCGTCTAAATACTGGACTGGGTTGCTGTATGTCACGCGAGCCACGCTTCAAGGTCTTCGATTTCCAGCATGAACGAGCCAGCTAGCCGAAATTATGCGTTGCGCAAGTACTTCTTTCTGATCGCGGCGCTCGTGGTGCTGCTTGACCGCGTCAGCAAGTGGGCGGTTTCTGCCAGCCTGCCGTTGCACGACACGCTTACGGTGATTCCCGGCTTCTTTCACATCACGCACGTCGAAAATACCGGAGCTGCCTTCGGCTTGTTCGCCGAATCGACCGTGCACTGGAAGGTGGCGGCCCTGGTTACGTTCTCGCTGATCGCCCTCATCATCGTCACCATTCTGCTGTGGAAGAACAGCCATTCCATGAGCACCATGACGGTCGGGCTCTCCCTCATCCTGGGCGGTGCGCTCGGCAATCTTTGGGACCGGGTGGTTGCCGGACACGTTGTCGATTTTCTCGACTTCCACATCGGCCAATACTATTGGCCGGCGTTTAACGTGGCCGACAGTGCGATCGTTGTTGGTGCGATTCTGCTGGTGGCGGAGATCGTCTTCGCCAAGCCAAGTACCGAAGCTGTGAAGAGCAGTTGGTAGAAAAGCCGCTTTTCGCCTTTCGCTATTGGCTTTTGGCTTACGGCTTCTGGCTGCGGCGGGGAGCCAGGGCTAGAGTATTTTCAGAGATAGACCGAGTTCCCTCAGGGGCTGGGGCCCGGCTGCGTTGATGGCACATGCGGCCGGGCTGAGGCCGTGCCCTTTCAAGGCGAGAGTTGGAGTACATTAACTGTGAAACTGTCATAATTCCGATCATTCATGATGGGACAGCACTTGGGCAACCGCCGCACTGACGTGAATCTGCGTGGTATCGAACATGGGCAGCCCCGCCACCGGGGCGCCGCGCAGACTCAGCGGTAGTTCCGTTCCGCCAGGTCCACACCTTCCACGCCATCGCGCTCTTTCATCGTGACTATGTGAGCCAGACAAGATTTACAATGCTATGAGGGAATTCAATGCCAACCTTCGAACCAGAGGACTTCCTGGCCGCGCTGCATCGGCTGTACGAGCAGCAACTAAAGCACGACGAGCAGATTGCACGCAATTCGGAGCTCATCGCGCAATCAGCGGAGCAGATCGCGCAACTCGCCGAACAGGGCAAGCAAACCGACGAGCGATTGTCTAAGCTCATTGGTATTGTGGGCGACCTGACGGCAATCGTACGCTCACACGAACAGCGGCTTGAACACCTCGAAGGTCCCGCCTAATCAGGCCATCGTTGTTTCTGACAACTGACCACCGACAACTGATTTATGGCGTTCCGTAGACCCGCTTGTAGACCGCGACGTTGCGCACGATGGCCTGCACGTACTCGCGGGTCTCGGTGAACGGAATCGACTCTACGAACTCGTCGATATCGCGATAGTTCCCGCTGGTGCGCCATTCCTCAACGCGGCCGTCGCCCGCGTTGTAAGCGGCCAGCGCGTACTCCACCTGGCCGTTGAAGTGATCGACCATCTTGCGGAAGTAGCGCGTGCCTAACTCGATATTCACATCGGGATTGAACAGCGAATCCGTGGTGAAGCCCTTCAGTCCGATCTGCTTGGCTTCGCCTTTACCCGTGCTGGGCAGAAGCTGCATCAACCCCAGCGCATTGGAGTGCGAGACAGCGCCGGGATTGAATTCCGACTCCTGGCGAATGAGCGCCGAGACGAGGTAGGGATCAAGGCCGTTCTCCTCCGCGTTGCGGCGCAAGGAATCCCAGTAGGGACGCGGAAACAATCCCTCCCAGTACTCCATGGGAAGCTGATTGATCTCCATCGCAAAATAGCCGGAAACGCAGTGTTTCAGCGCCTGGAGCGCGCGGAAGTACTCGCCCGCCGCGGTGTACATCCGGGCAACTTCCACCATCTCCCACGACGGGCCATCGCTCGCGCCATCTTCCAACTCGCGGACCGCCAGATCGAGTGCGCCGGCGTTCTCCAGCAGCTTGGCCCGGCTGTAATGCAGATCGTCAGAGGGGGGAGTGGTACGCAGCGCATCGCCATCGTAGTGCTTGGCAGAAGCGATCTGCTGCAAGGCGGCAACGTTGGCCGGGGCGGCATGGGGCATCATCGCCAGCCGCTTCCGTGCCAGTACGCCGTAGTAATAGTTGCGGTAGCGATCGGAAAGCTTCGTGTAGTACGCGCGCGCCAAGGCTGTGTCGTGATCGTCCTCTGCCAGACGCGCCCGCCAGTACATCGCGTTGGGAACCTCGGCGCTTGCCGGGTACAGTTCCACCTGTTGCGCAAAAGCCTTCTTGGCCTCGTCGGTGCGGCCCTGGCGATAGGTCAGCCAAGCGTACTTCCAGTGCGCATAGGACGCCTTCGAGCCTTGCGGAAAGCGCTCCGGAATCTCCCGGTAATAGTCGATCGCCCGGTCGTAGTCCTTGCGCAAAAGGTACATGTTACCGGTCGACATAAGCGCCGACTCCAGCCACTCGGAGTGGGGCGTGTTGGTGCGCATGTACGTCAGGATTTCCTGGATCTTGGCGTCATCCTGCGCACTGCGCGCCAGTTCCATGCGCTGATACCACTTCTCGGCCGAGGCGTCGCTACCATCATCGGGGATCAGGTCGAGGATCGACGCTGCTTCGCGATTCTGCCCCGTCTTGATTAGCGCGTTCGCATACTGAATCAGCACGTCCGATCGCACATTCGCCGGAGCCACATCGACCATCGCTGCAAACTCGGTGACTGCTTCCGAGTAGTGGCGTCCCTTGTAAAGCTGCTGGGCGCGCTTCTGATGGTCAGCGAAGGTTGGCGGCGGAAGGAACTCGGCCTCGGGAATCTTCTTCAACTCAGCCGCGGAATTGTCCGCGAAAGAACTGGTCGCGTAGTCGTAGTAGATGTGCCGGAAGATCTCGGCGGCCGCGCGGCCTTGTCCGCTGGCGACGTAAGCCTTGGCGAGATAAAAGTCGGCATCCACACCGGAACCGCGATGGCCCTCCAAAAGGTGCACTGCCTCTGCCGGACGGTTATCCGCCAGCAGGCCCTTGGCGTAGGCGATCATCGCGTCGTGCGCATAGATCGAATCCGGATAGCGTGCCGCGAAATCGCGCAGGTAGGTAAACGAAGCTTCGGGGTTGTTGCTCAGGACGTAAGAGTTTCCGATGAAAAACGACGTGTAATCGCCCAATTCGCCCATCTTCGGTACGGCCTTCTGCATGGCGCTGATCGCCGCCGGGTACTGCGCGTCAAGGTAGTGGGCATAGCCGATCGCGAACCAGGCCAGCGCTCCCGCTTCGGTACCTGCATGACTGTTGGCGTAGCTCTCGACCCCGGCATAAGCTGCCGGCGTGCGGAACTGAATGAGCTGCCGGGCCATTGGCCGCAAGTCACTGGAAGCCACAAAACTGCGCTGTAGCCGCTGGGCACGAGCCATCGAGGCCTTGGCTCGCGACTTGTGACTCTTGGACGAGGCCGATTTCTTCTTGCTTGCAGAGGTGGTCGTCGACTTCTTCTTGCTGGACGACTTGCTGGTGGACGAGCTGGAAGACCCTGTCGTACTGGCCACGGCGGGCAGTCCAATAGCCTGAGCCAGCAAACACAAGGTCAGGAATCGTGCGAGGAAACGGCCGAAGAAAATCACTGACCTCAGTTTAGCGCGATTCTTCCTCAGCGCCATCCCGGGGTTGCATTTACCGGTGAGATTCGCCCGCCAACATCCAAAGCTAAGCCCTCACTCGTATTCAGGTTGTGGGCGAACTGTGCCGTCGCTTGCCGTCGTCCGGCGAGGCCCGCTGGAAGTCGCACCGCGCGGCTGGCGCTCATCACGGATAATGTGCGCTTGTCACAAACCGTCTATTTCCACAGTTACGATGGCAGCAAAAAATTCCCGACACTGTTAAAATCCTGAATCTGCATACAAATGGGAACCATCCAACCCAAATTAGAAGGGCAAGCCAGCGATGAAAGTACGCTGGTACATGCCGCAAAGGCCGGCGACATCAGCGCCTTCGAGGAGCTGGTCAGGCGCTATGACCGAAATGTCTTCCGGATTGCGCAGCATATTACGCAAAACCGGGAAGACGCAGAAGATGTAGTTCAGGACGCTTTTTTGAAGGCGTACCAGAACCTGGCGAACTTCCAGGAGCAGTCGAAGTTTTACACCTGGCTGGTCCGGATTGCGGTCAACGAGGCGCTCATGCGCTTGCGCCGACGCCGTCCGGAGCGAATGGTTTCACTCGACGAGGACATTAAGACCGAAGAGGACTCCATGCCGCGCGAAGTTGCGGATTGGGCCCCGAATCCAGAACAACTTTATGGCCAAGGTGAGTTGAAAGAAATCCTGAGCAAAACCATTCAGGGATTGCCGCCGAGTTTTCGGACGGTGTTTGTTCTGCGCGACGTTGAAGGTCTCTCGACGGAAGAGACTGCTGACGCCTTGGATTTGAGTATTCCGGCTGTCAAGTCGCGCCTGCTACGCGCCCGGTTACAGCTGCGAGAGAGATTGAGCAAGTACTTCAAAAACCGAGTTGGTGGAGATGGCAAACAGTGACCTGCTCTGAATTTCTTAAAGAGCTAGCCGATTACCTGGACGGCAGCATGGACGCCCAGACGAAGGCCGAGTTGGAAGATCATCTTCAGTGGTGCCACAACTGCTACGTCATCTGCAACACCACCAAGATGACCATTGAGATCTATCGTGACTCCTCCCTCTATGAACTCCCCGACGACCTTCGCGGGCGCCTTCGCACGGCCATCCTGACAAAGTGCAAAGGGGAGAAAGGGCATAGCGACCCGCACTAGCGTCGCGTCCTCCCGGCAAGGGGCATCATACCGGCGGGTCAGGGAGTGATGGTGCTTTGAAGTGATACGCTTCCTTTATGGCTGATGATCAGGGCGATCGCAAGAGCTTCCAAAGTGCCGCCATCGCTTGGGCCCGATACTCCGAAATCGCCTTCATCATTCCCGCGGCGGTGGTGGTCGGCCTGCTGCTCGGTAAACTTGGCGATTACCTGTTCCATACTCACTGGCTCACCATCACCGGCATCGTAATCGGCGCGGTTGCCGGCTTCGTGCAGTTGATTCGCATGGTTGTGCGGGAAAAGAGTTAGTTTGAACTCCAGCTCCGCAACCGACCCGCCAGGCAAAGCTCGGTCCGGCGCACCTGTCAAGACCTCCTCCGCCATCAGCCGCCTTGTTCTGCTCCTGATCCTCGCGCTCTGCCTCTCAACGTGGGCGCAGGAGTCGCGGCAAGCTCCGGCATCTCCGCCATCGGGCTCGCCGCCCGTTTCAGCGCCTCCGGCACAGCAGCCTTCGGTTCCTGGCGTTCCGCCCTCGCCTTCACAACCTGCCGGCTCGTCGCAAACACAAGTTCCCGGCGCCGGCATCTCCGTCGAAGGACAACAACCATCCAGTTCCGGTGCAAGCCCCGCGCAGCAGCAACCGAAGCCACAAGCGCCTTCTGGACCCATCACCAAACAACAGGCCAAAGAGCTTTTCCGTTCGGTTGATCAGATTCTTCATTTCGCCAGCAATGACACCGGCCTGCCCATCAAGCACTCGGTAAAGCGCAAGCTCATCAGCAGCCAGGCCGTCGAGGACTACGTCGAGAAGCGGACGCGGGACGACAAGGACACGCAGAGGCTGGAGCAGTCACGGGCGATCCTGGTGAAGTTCGGCTTGCTGCCACCAAACTTCAAGCTCGAAACCGAGTACCTGAAACTGCTGCGCGAGCAGGTGGCTGCCTACTATGACCCCCGAACGAAGACCGTGAACCTGCTGGACTGGGTTCCGCCTGACCAGCAAAAGCCGGTGCTGGCGCACGAGCTGACTCACGCTTTGCAGGACCAGAAGGTCGGCCTGGAAAAGTGGGGGCTCGCTGGGGGAAACGATGACAAGCCGCTTCCCGATAATCAGGAAGAAGTGGTCGAGGAGGCGCAGGCGGCTCGTGAGGCCGTTCTCGAGGGCCAGGCGATGATCGTCTTTCTGGACTATTCACTGGCCCCGCTCGGCATGAATGTGCTGAAGGCGCCGGACGTTGTCGACGCCATGCGCTCACAAATGGGTCAGGGTGAGGAGTCACCGCTCTTCTCGGCCGCGCCCATGTACCTGCAGGAGTCGCTCTTGATGCCCTACACGTTTGGTACCGATTTTGAGCGCTACGTGCTCGAGCACAAAGCCAAGGACGCGGCGTTTGAAGGTGTCCTCGACGACCCGCCCGTCGACACGCGCCAAATCATGGAGCCTGAAACTTACCTTGCTCATGACGTCGTCGAGCCGATCACGATTCCTGATCTCGATAAGCTCGCCGGGCCGGACTACGAGCGCTATGACTTCGGCGGTATGGGCGAGTTTGATGTCTATCTGCTGATGAAGCAGTACGCGCCCGAGGAGGATCCGAAGGATATCTACACCCATTGGCGGGGCGGATATTACCTGGCAGACCACGCCAAGACCGCGCCCAAGGATCAGATCTCGCTGCTCTATCTCTCGCGGTGGGATTCGCCGGAGGCGGCGCAGGCTTTCGCCAAGGTATATGAGGCGTACACGCCCAAGCGCTATCCGAAATGGTCTGCGCGCGGCAGTGCGCCGGAGACGGGAACCAGCGCAGCGCATGACCTCTCTGAGTGGTGGGAAGGCCCGGAGTCCGACCGGGTCTACCTGGCGCAGAGCGGGAGGGACCTGCTGATTCTGGAAGGTTTCGACAAGAGCACAGCGCAACGCTTGTCAGCAGCCCTGCTGCCGACAGAGCCGGCAGAGCCGGCAAAGGACGCAGATCGACCTGCTCCTCCAACAACTCAGCTGCCGAACTAGGCCCGCCGCGATGCTCAAATGCCGCTTCTATCAGGCGGCGCTGGCGAATTCAGCTCTAAGTTCCTTTGCTGAGCGTGCTTCATACTCGGCAGAAGCGGTTTGCTTTTTCCCTAGAATTTCGGCTTCCGCCTGATACCAATCTTCCTGGTCGTGGCCGTCCTGCCTGCCCCGCTCCTCATAAATGTGGTAGGCCCGCAGGCGTATGTATTCTTCGGTCAGCTCAAGCGATCCCTGATCGAGATTCAGTCGCCGGAAACTAAATGGCGCGTTGTTCATGGTGGGCCTCCGGGGGAAACGTCCATGGAGACAAGACAACGTACTGCTGAAAATCACACCGAGATTTGTTAGCAGCGCCGATGACCTGGCCCCGTTAATTGTGATGCTAGTCGGGCGATGCAAGCGGTTCAAGCTGGATACGGACGATTCGAATCCGTTTGGCCCAAGATGGGAATTCAAAAGGTAGGCCGAGCTTTTAGCTCGGCGTCCCCGGGCTTTTTCAATATCCTGAGCCGGGCTTCAGTCGGCGACAAACCCGCAAGAATTGCTCCTTCTCTGCTGCAAACCAATGTATAGTGTGTCGAGTTCCGGTCCCGAATCAGAAGTTCACTCGATTGCTCAAACGTGGAGGCTCCCATGTGGTTTGCAGCCCTTGTGATTCAGTTTGGGTTTTACACTCCGACTGGCATGTTCGGCAGCGGATTTATGCTGTTTGGCTTCATCGGGCTCGTAATAGTGCTGGTGGGCCTCTGGAAGCTGTTTGAAAAAGCCGGACAACCCGGCTGGGCTTGCATCATCCCCTTCTACAACATTTACATCATGTTGAAGGTCGCGGGACGGCCGGGCTGGTGGCTGCTGCTGTATTTCATTCCGCTCGTCAATTTTGTGATCAGCATCGTGGTTGCAATCGACATCGCTAAGGCCTTTGGCGAGGGCGCAGCGTTTGGGTTCTTCCTGAACTTCCTGCTGTGCGGAATCGGCTACCTGATCCTTGGGTTCGGGAACTATCAGTACTTAGGCCCGCAAACCCAGGTCCTGACGGCAAGAGCGTAGCGGTAGCCCGACTCAGCTCGTGCGGCACAGGCGTCTTGCACGCTATCACTGTCGGGCAATCGTCGTGTCATTCGCAATCCGCGCCAGCACTCGCGTTTCGGGATATGAGCAGATGTCGAGGCGTACTCGTCCTCGCACTGGCGATGACGGTGCTGGTCTCTGCTGTGGCGCAACCCCCCCGGCAGACCTGCTCGGTGAGCAATATTGACCAGACTTGGGTCTCTGAAACCCATTATTCTCCCGCGATAAAGCGTGAGCCCGTTGCAGTCGGCCCCCTTCAGAGCAAAGTTTTCTCCCTTCACTGTGACCGGCCGTGCGACTTGGGCTGCAATACCGAGGATGGCTATGAATGCACCGTACGGTATGGAACTTGTCGAAGACTGCCTGTCCTGCAATCTTTGTTCTGAGGGCTTCTTCTGCCATCTGCCAAAACCGGCAATGGAAGCCTTCCAATCCCTGAAGTTCACCCTCGCCTACCCGGCGGGCACAACTCTGTTTGTCGAAGGTCAAGCATGTCGCGGCATTTACGTTCTCTGTAAGGGCCGTGTGAAACTATCCACCAGCTCGAGCGAAGGCCAAACCTTAATCGTGAAGATCGCCCGACCTGGGGAGGTGCTGGGTCTGAACGCAACCATTTCTGGAATCCAGCACGAGACAACTGCGGAAACGGGCCAGTTGTGCCAACTCAACTTTGTAAAAAACAGCGACTTTATCGGGTTTCTCAAGGAACACGGCGATGCCTGCATGCACGCCGCGATACATTTGAGCCGCGAGTGCCAACAGGCATACGTCCAGCTTCGCTCGTTGGTGACGGCGACGGCGCCGCAGAGAATCGCCCGCTTGATGCTGGATTGGTCGCACGACGATTCCATGACGGCCACGGAACATGGAATCAAGGTGGCGTTAACTCACGATGAGATCGGGCAAATCATCGGCATGTCGCGTGAAACCGTTACCCGTACTCTGGCCGACTTTCGCAGGCAGCGGATTGCGATACTTCATGGTTCCACGCTGCTGATCCAGAATATGAGTGCCATTCAGAAGCTGACCGCCTCATAGACCGGCAACCCATACGCCCGGGTGTTTCGGCGGGGTTCACGCAGCATTGCCTAACCAATGGGCAGCCTTTTATGGATGTGTGGATACAATCTCGCGATAACGCCGAACCAGGAGGATTCGGATACCGTTTCGTTTTCAATCTGCACGAAGCTAGCAGGATGAGAGAAAGCGACGCGCTTGAAGTGATCAGGGGAGCAGGACGCGAATGGCCGCAATACGCATGGGAATTGATTTGTACGTCTGCGGCCGATAAGTTCCTCGTGAAGGGACGTGAAAAATAAAGCAAAGCCACGGTGCCGGCTGCTAAGCCAGCGCCAGCGACTTCAGGGCGGCTTTGTTGCGAATCAGCAAAGTCGAACCCTTCAACTGCACGATATGCCGCTTCTTCAGATCGGCAAATAAACGGGTTACCGTCTCCCGCGAAGTGCCAATCATCTGGGCCACTTCCTCGTGCGTCACCGCAAGCGTGAAACGTGGCTCCGGCTTCCCGGCTTCTCCGTTGCGCATGCTCCAGTCGAGCAGCAACTTCGCCAGTTTCTCGCCCGCTGAGTGCGAGAGCCCCAGCGAACGGATATCGCGGCAGGCAGTGTTGTACTTGGCACTCAATTGCTCAGCTACCTGCAGGCAAACGTCGGTGTGCTCCTTCAGCAGGCGCAAGAAGTCCTCGCGTCTCACAAAGTTAATCTGGCATGGATCGACGGTTTCTGCCGTCAACTCGTAGGGTTTCCCGCCGATCGTGGAGCTGAGTCCCAGCACTTCTCCTTGCTCGGCAATCTTCATGATCAGGGTCTTCCCGTCCCGCGCGCAAATCGAAAGTTTCACGCGCCCTTTGCAGAGTACAAAGATACCCCTCGGTTGCTGGCCCTCGACAAACAGAACGGCTCCCTTGGGATAGGTGGTGGAGTACTTGATGCCTTCAAAATACTGCAATGCCGCCGGGGGAAGATCGCAGAAGCTGTGTTCTGCCCGCATCTTGCAGCTCAGGCAGTTTTCTATCATATCGAGCCCGTATGGTGTAAGCATGATGCCCCTTGTAGACTCACAGCGTATCGCCGCTTGCATGGGCGTGCCGGATCGTCTGTGGACGCATCTACGGCTCAAAACTCGAAGCAGGGCGCCGGGCTGGTCACCCACGTTCTGTGCCAGTGGTCACGTTGGACGGTGACCACATCGCGATTCCGGCAGTCTTCCTGAATCTATGCTGCCAAAGGCCCTGCAGGATTTCGAGTCTCTTCCGATACATTCCAGCTAAACACGCTAGCTCACACCCACCAAGTGCAGCGGTCACACGTGACTGTGACAGAGACATTGAAATGTCCGATGGCCGATCCTAAAGGAGCGAGGGTCTCCGAAATAGTCAACTACGAGGAGAGCGGCCTGAGCCGGACCCGGTTGGAACAGCTTCGTCCGCACGGTTAGGGCAGCCAGTGCCAAATCGCCACATCGCAGGTAACCTGTTTCCGCTCGCGGCCCTCATGCGCCGCCGGGGATAGTGCAATTTGCGCCCCTCGCGCCGAAAACCTTACACTAAACAATGCCGCTTCCCTGCCCAGTTTGCTTCAGGAGGCTCGTCTGAGCTTTTCTCTCCGGACATTGGTTGCAGCGCTGATTTTGGCAGCGCTGCCCTGTGCTGCACAGGGTCCGACCAAGGCCTCGCTGGATGTCAGCGAGACCATGTTCAGCGTCATCTCCGCCATCAACGTATGCGCCTACGATCAGGACTTGGCGTCCTCTTCGCCTATTCGGTTACAGGTGCGCGCCGACCTGGTGAAGGCCAGCGAGTCGCCGCAAGTTGCCGGGGCGGCGGAAGCGATGTGCAAGTTCTACCGTGAGCACCGGCAGAATGATGCCTCGCACGACCTGGCGCACTACGTTTCCCTGGCGTTGAACGTCGGCAATCCGCCCGACTTCACCCCCAAGTGGGAGGAAGCCGACATACCGGACGACGCCGCTTACGTGCTGGGCTTCATTCCTCTGCTTAAGAACTATGCCGCAGCAGCCAGGCTGCATTCCATCTGGCTTAAGCACCAGGCACAATATGAAGCTCTGGTGGAGCGGTATCACGATCCTGTCGCGAAGATGATCACCGCGACTGACGTTTATCTCCGCATGCCCCTGTCGACGGACCCGGGGCGAAGCTACGCCATTTATCTTGAGCCGATGGCCGCCCCCGGACAGATCAATTCGCGCGATTATCGCGACGAGTTCTACTACCTGGTGATCTCCCCCCAAGGCGACAATATCCACATCGAACAGCTACGCCATGCGTACCTGCACTTCGTGCTCGACCCGCTGATCGCAAGGCGCGCCACGGCGCTGGATCGTATCAAACCGATCTTGAACTCGGTGCAGCAAGCCCCAATGGCCGAGCCTTATCACGAAGACGTCGGCCTATTGGTCATCGAAAGCCTCATTCGGGCCATTGAAGCGCGCGTGCCCCTCGATTCGAAGCTGTCTGAACAGGACCGAATGGCTCTGGTAAAGCGCGACGAGTCTGAAGGCTTCGTCCTCACCGGCTACTTTTACAATCAGTTGACCGCCTTCGAAAAGCAGGAGGCCGGCCTGAAGGACGCCTTCCCCGACTGGCTGCACGGCATCGACGTCGCAGAGGTACGAAAACACGCGGCGGGGATACAATTCGCCTCTACCGCCGAACCGGAGCTGCTGCAAGCCACGAAGCCTGTAACGATTTCCAAGGTGGATCAGGCGCAACGCGAGCTGGCCAGCGGGAATCCCGCGGGCGCAGCGCAGCTTGCCAATCAAGCCCTGGCAGCCAATGAGGACGCGGCCAAAGCTTACTTCGTGCTGGCGCAGGTGGCGACCCTGGGCGGCAACATGCAGGACGCACGCGACAACTTCGCCAAGGCCCTGCAATCGGCCAGGGACCCGCGCATCGCGGCGTGGTGCCACATCTATCTGGGACGGATCCTGGACCTGCAGGACGACCGCGAAGACGCGCTGGTGCAGTACAAGGCAGCGCTCGACACCGGCGACATGTCCGCCGATACCAAGGCGGCTGCCGAGCGCGGATTGAAGGCCCCGTACGAACCTCCTGCGGCAAAGCCACAATCGCAATAACATAGGAGCAGGCACGAGATGCGATTCATGAAACTTCAGTCGGCAATATGTTTAGTGCCGCTCGCCGCCGGCATGGCGATTGCACAGACCGCTGGCGCGCAGCCTGCGAAGCCGGCGCAGAGCGCTCCAGCTCCCGCCCAGGCGGGGACGCAGCCCGCCAACCCACAATCCTCTACTGCTCCGGCGGCTTCTCCGGCTGCTGCCTCGGCCACAGCTTCCAATGCTTCGACGGCAGCCCGACCGCCGCAGGCCAAAACTAAAGAGGAATACGACGCCTACAAGGCGGGAGCGGCGCTGACCGATCCCACCCAGGTGCTGGCAGCGGCCGACCAGTTCGCGCAGAAGTATCCCGACAGTGAGCTCAAAGAGCTGCTCTACATTCATGCGATGAACGGCTTTGCCCAGCAGAACAATGCCGAGAAAGAAATCGAGGCTGGACGTAAGGCTACCGCGATTGATCCGCATGATCCCAACCCTCTGATCCACGTTGCATCGGCCCTGGTCGAGATCACCCATGACAACGATCTCGACAAGGACCAGCGATACGCCGAAGCCGCCAAAGATGCGCAAGCGGCGATCGACAACATCAATACCGGTCTGCACATCCCGCCCAACGTCACCGAGGCCCAGGTACAGGCGGTTAAGAACAGCATCCTGACGCTGGCTTATGAGACCTTGGGCGTCGTGGCCATGCAGAGGCAAAGTTTCGCTGAGGCTGAGACCAACTTCCAGAAGGCGGTGGATATCTCGAAGGCGGAGCCGGTCGCGCGTATCTACTTGCGGCTCTCTGTGGCCCAGGACAACGAAAAGAAATACGCCGAGGCCCTGGTAAGCGCCAATAAGGCGCTGCAATATTCGCAGCAGGGCACGGTGGAGCAGACCTTGGCTAAGCAGCAGCAGTCGCGTCTGCAGAAGCTGGTAGAAGAGACCGGACCAGGCTCTCCGCAACCGGCAGCACCGGCGGCGGCTGCGACCACTCCGGCTGCGGCGGCCCCGGCGACCTCGGCACCGGCAGTCAAGACACAGACGGCGCAACCGCCGCAGCCACATTGAGCAGGCTCGATTCACTGGCTTCGATGCCCAAAACGATGAATCCCCATTCTGCCGATTTGTCCAAGCTGGAAACAGTGTTGGGCCACTGTTTCACTCGCCCCGAACTATTGGAGCAAGCGCTCACCCATTCTTCGTTTGCGCGCGAAGCTGCATCCCAGGTTTCCCTCGAAGCTGAATCTGCGGCGGTGAGGATCCCCCGCGACAATGAGCAGCTCGAGTTTCTCGGAGATGCAGTGCTGGCGTTCGTCGTCAGCCAGGAACTGTTCCGCCGTTTTCCTGAATATGGGGAAGGTGAACTCTCGAAGTTACGCGCTCACATCGTCAGCGCGCGCGAATTGATTCGGCCGGCCCGGCAACTGGAAATCGGCTCGTACTTGCGCTTCGGCAGGGGCGAAGAAAAGAGCGGCGGGCGCAGCAAAAGCGCTCTGCTGGTGAATGCTCTGGAAGCTATTATCGCGGCCATTTACCTTGACGCCGGTATCGGAGCTGCCCACCGCTTCATCGTGCAGAACATTCTTGAACCGGAACTGGCCAGCCTCAGCCGGCTCGGCCAGGATCGTCTTCCTATCATGGATTACAAATCGGCCTTGCAGGAAGCGGTGCACGCCGGCCACCGTCCACAGCCGCGATACACGGTGGTGCGCGAGCAGGGCCCCGAACACCGCAAGCTGTTTACCGTGGAGGTGAACATTGGCGGCACGGGCGACCGTGACGACGGTTTCATCTGCCGCGCGGAAGGCAATTCCAAAAAGGGAGCCGAGCAAAAAGCGGCACAGCAGGCCTTCGAACGCCTACAATCAATGCACAGAGGTTCCGCAGCGGACGTCAGTAGTCCCGGCGCTGAATCGTCCAAACAGGCATGAGCGAAGTCCGCACCGAGCCCGAATTGTCCACCATCGAGCAGCCGCCTCAGGTGTTTTCCCCGCCCAAGGCGCGACGGCAGGTTCATCCGGTCAACAGTTTGCAATCCCTGGCAATCACGATTGTCATCGCGGTTTTTGTGGTCACCTTCGTTGTGCAGGCGTTTCAGATCCCCTCCGAGTCAATGGAGCGCACCCTGCTCGTCGGTGATTATCTGCTGGTGGATAAAGCGCACTACGGGCATTCCCAATTCTGGGGATGGCTGCTTCCCTATCGTCCTGTGCGACATGAAGACATTGTCGTATTCCGCTATCCGGTCAATCCCCAACAGCATTTTGTCAAGCGTGTGGTTGGCGTTCCCGGCGATCACATACGATTGATCAACAAGCACGTCTATGTGAATGGCAAGCCCCAGCCGGATTCGTTCGCCGAGTTCAACTGGGCGCAAAACGACAAGTTTCGCGACAACTTTCCCAACAACGGCCAGTTCGGCGGCCGCACCACGCCAAAGTGGTCCGCACAAGCGCAGAGGCTCGTTGAGGACGATCAACTCATCGTGCCGCAAGGCTACTACTTCGTGTTGGGAGACAATCGCGACGACAGTTATGACTCACGATACTGGGGTCTGGTTCCGGCTGAAAACATCGTCGGGCGCCCCTTGATCATTTACTGGTCGATGCCGCGCAGCCAGACCACGGCAAATGAGTTACCGTCGTCTGATAAACTTTCGACTTTAGCCTACAGCCTGGTTCAATCGTTCAAGGGTTTACGCTGGGACCGGATATTCCGGGTCCCGAACTGAAGCACTGACAAGGACAACTGCAGCTACATGGCAAGAACAACTGCGCCCGCCAAGAAACCTGCCGTACCAGCTCCCGCGGCTGACAAACCGGTCAAGCCCCAGAAGCCCAAGGAAACTACCCCGGAATTTATTGCTTCCATTGCCCTCGTCCTGGTAACTGGTCTCTTCATTATTACCTTCATTTTTCAGGCCTTCGAAATCCCTTCCAGTTCGATGGAGAACACGTTGCTCATCGGCGATCACGTGTTCGTCAACCGCATTGTCTTCGCGCCCGTCACCCGGTGGATTGGTTCTCTGCTGAAATATCGCGATCCGCATCACGGCGACGTCATCGTTTTTCTCTCCCCCGCCGAACCGGGGCTGTATGTCGTCAAGCGTGTGATTGGAACTCCTGGCGACCGCATCCACCTTAGAGATGGTGTGGTATATCGCAACGGCGAGAAGCTGGACGAGCCCTATGTGATTCGCCAGGGAGACTACAACCCTTATCGCGATAACTTTCCCGAGGTTGCTCCCGGCCCGTACGATCAGTTGAGCCCGGAGTGGCGGCTGACATTGTCGTCTCACACTGAGAATGGCGACCTTGTTGTGCCGCCCAACAGCATCTTCGCCATGGGCGACAACCGAGATGTCAGCCTCGACAGCCGGTTCTGGGGATTCGTTCCGCGCGAAAACGTAATCGGCACGCCCATGTTCATCTACTGGTCGTTTGAAACGCCGCGGGGCGAATACCTGCGCACTTCGCTGGCCGACCGCATAAGCTTCGTCTTCCGCATCATCATCCACTTCTTCGACCAGACCCGCTGGTCACGGATGTTCCACGTGGTGCACTAGTGGCCGCGGCAAGCGTCTCAAGACCGCCCGCTGAACCCACCCATCGGCGGGGCAGGAGGGTCTTATGGACGATCTTGATCATCCTCTTGCTGGCGGCCTTCGTTCCGCCGTGGATCAACGTAAGCCGCTACCGCCTGCGAGTGGTGGAGGCCATCAGCCGCGCCCTGGAGCATAACGTCACGGCCTCCGCTATCTCCCTGCGACTGCTGCCCAGGCCGGGATTGGTGTTGTCGAACTTCGTCATCGCCGACGATCCGCAATACAGTGCCGAGCCCATGCTGCGCGCCGATGACGTCGCCGCCTACATCCGCCTGAGCTCGCTGTGGCGCGGAAGGCTCGAGATCGGCACGCTCTCGCTCGACAATCCCAGCCTGAACCTGGTGCGCCGCGCCGACGGTCACTGGAACGTCGAGGAGTTGATCCAGCGCACGTCGCAAGTCTCCTCTGCCCCAACCACGGCACGCCGGCCGCAGGCTCGCCCGCGATTTCCCTACATTGAAGCGAGCGGCGGCCGCATCAATTTCAAGTTCGGCCAGGTTAAGAAAGCCTTCTCCTTCACCGATGCCGACTTCGCCCTGTGGCGCGAATCGGAAACCGATTGGGGCGTCCGCCTGCTAGCCAAGCCCATGCGTACGGACCTGGCACTGAGCGACACCGGCCTGCTTCGTGTGGAAGGCCACTTTCAGCGGGCCGACCTGGTCCGCAACACGCCGATGATCCTGAGGGCCGATTTTACCAAGGGACAGCTTGGACAGATCACTAAGCTGATCTACGGACGTGATCGCGGCTGGCGTGGAGGAACCAGCGCATCAGCACGCTTGACCGGAACTCCCACTTCCCTCAGCGTCGTTCTCGACGCCAGCATCGACGACTTTCGCCGCTATGACATTGCGCTCGGCGAGTCTCTGCATCTGCGCGCCCACTGTACGGGTACCTACTCCACCGTCGGCGAATCGCTGAGCGACATGGTGTGCGAATCGCCAATCACGCCCGGCACTCTGCGGATCAGCGGCGACACGACCAATTGGGGCCTGGATTCGTACCAGATCGCGATCACCGCGCAACAGGTTCCCATGGATCGGGTCGTCGCCTTTGCCCGCCACGTTAAGAAGGACCTGCCGCCCGATCTCAACGCCAGCGGAAGTGCGGATGCCGCCTTGGAAGTTCGCAAGGCGCCGAATCAGCAGGAACGCTGGTCGGGAGGAGGCCGCACCAGCCAATTGGCACTTCGCTCCGGTGTCCTCGGGAACGACTTGCAGATTGGTGAGATCGACTTTGCCGTCCCGGGTAGTCCTGCGTCGCAGTCAGCTTCAGCCACGCGACACAAGCAGACGGCGCAGCCCCCGCCGCCTGCCGGTTTTGCCCTGCTGGTAAGCCCATTCCCCCTGCTGCTAGGAGCGCCGTCGCCTGCGGTCGCCAGCGGATTCTTCAACGAAGAAAGCTATCGCGCCACCGTGACCGGCGGAGCCGAGCTGACGCGTCTGGTGCAGGTAGCGCGCGCGCTCGGCATCGGCACACCCGGAGTCGGTCTTGCGGGCAAAGCGGATGTCGAACTTCAACTGTTCGGCTCGTGGGCTGGATTCGAGGCGCCCCTTATCTCGGGCAACATGCAATTGCTTGATGCCACTGCCGAGTTGCAGGGAGTGAATGAACCGCTGCGAATCGACTCCGCCAAAGCAACAGTCGCCGGCGGAACCGTAAGCGTAGCTGCCTTTTCGGGCAATTTTGCTGCCGGACCAACGCTGGGAGGCAGCGCCGACTTCCCTCTTCATTGCACCAGCCCGCAGACCTGTGTCATCCACTTCGATTTGCACGCCGGCGATCTTTCCCTGGCGCGGGTGAATCAGTTGCTGAACCCGGCGGCCCGCTCGCAGCCTTGGTATCACTTGCTTTCCATCGGACAACAGCGCCACGACGCCCTGCTAAAGCTCCACGCCGATGGCAAATTCGAGATCACTCACTTCCAGTTGGGACGGCTGGCGGCCGACGATCTTCGCGGTCAGGTGCAAATGAACGCCGGCAAGATTCAACTCGACATTCTGCACTCCGACTTGCTCGGCGGACACCACACTGGCCACTGGACCGCCGACTTCACCCAGTCACCGCCCGGGTTTGAAGGCGGCGGTAGCATGCAGAAGATTTCCATGGACCAGCTCTCGGCCTTGATGCACGAGAACTGGGCGAGCGGACCGGCCCTCGGCAAATATGCCGTCGCCATGCAGGGGACAGACGTGGCCGGTTTGCGTGACTCGGCCACCGGATCGATCGACTTCACCTGGACGGGTGGTTCTCTTCGCAAGCTTGCGCTGGAAGGCCATGCCCCGCCGCTCACCTTTTCCAGCCTGGCGGGCATCGCGCAGATCGGACATGGCAAACTCACCTTCGACAATTGCGAGCTTAAGACCGCCGGCGTGGTCTACGACGTGAAGGGCACCGCCGCGTACGACCGCACGCTTAACTTCCGCCTGCAACACGCCGGAGGCACCTCTTACATAGTCGCCGGTTCACTGGACAAGCCAACGGTGGAGGCGGTTCCGGCATCTTCCACGCAGGCGCAGTTACGATGAAACTCCATCTTAAAAAGAGGCTGTTACGAAATTCGTGATTGAACGCCGACGGTGGGACAAACCGCACGTCCGTCCCGTAGGGACAGCAGAGCTTAGCCCAGCGCTTCAGCGCTGGGAGGGCGTAAGTGAGAGATCCGGAGTCCGCTTCAGCGGACGGCATAAGTTTCGTAACAGCCTCTTAAGCGGTGCTCTCCTGATGTCCGGCGCGGTGCTGTTTTCCGCTGCGCAAAATCAGGGCCAGCATAGCGCTGCCTACCGCAGCATGGAGCAGAAGATTGCCTATCTCAAGCAGAATGCTGCGCGCCAACATCCCGATCCCAAGCCTACGGAGATCACGCAAGACGAGGCCAATGCCTACTTTGCCGAAGGCGGCGTAAAGATGCCGAAAGGCGTCAGCGGCCTGAAGGTCACAGCCCAGCCGGGAATGCTCGACGGCCACGCTAAGGTCGATTTCGACGCCATCACTGAGAAAGCGCGTTCGAAGAACCCGTTGCTGGCCGTCTTCACTGGCCTACACGACGTTCATGTTGTCGCCCAAGCCAGCGGCACGAACGGCACGGGGACCATCACCGTGCAAAAGGTGGAGCTGGACGGAGTCGAAATTCCGCAGATGATGCTCCAGTTCTTCGTCGACCGCTACCTCAAGTCGAAGTACCCCAACGTCGGATTGACCAGCACCTTCAAGCTGCCGCTGCGGATTGATACCGCGACCGTCGAGACCGGCCGGGTGATGTTGGTGCAGAAGTAGAAACGGCGCCCCGTGAGGCGCCGCTCGTAAGGTTTCGCAAAACTCCTGCTCAATCCCCGGCGGTCGCTGCCACTAATGCTTCCTGTGTTACATCCGGCTTCATCACCGGCTGGATGCGCGCCGAACGTAGCTTCGGCAGCTTGATGTCCGAAATCAGCCCCAGCCAAGAAAACGTCTTGATCGCGTACCAGTTCAAATCGAACTCATACCACGCCAGGCCATGCCGCGCCGACTGCGGATGCGCGTGATGATTGTTGTGCCATCCCTCGCCGAAGCTGAGGTAAGCCACCCACCACAGGTTGCGCGAGTCATCATCGGTGGCGAAGCGCTTCGATCCCCACATATGAGTTGCAGAGTTCACGAACCACGTGGAGTGCAGCAGGAAGACAGTGCGGAAGAAGATGCCCCACATCACCATGGGCCAGCCGCCAATCGCCAGTAGACCAACGCCAAGCACGATCATGGGCATGTAGTGATACTTGCTGATCCACATGTGGAACTTGTCTTTGCGCAGGTCGGGAACGTAGGGCAGCAATTTGTCGCTGTTGTGGTTGTGCAGGCTCTCGCCGCTCATGATCCAGCCCATGTGCGCCCAGAAGCCGCCGTCGCGCGGGGAGTGCGGATCGCCCGGCTTGTCGGTGATCTGGTGATGCAGCCGATGGACGGCCACCCAGAAGACCGGCCCGCCCTCCAGCGCCAGACAGCCGCAGACGGTGAGGAAATACTCGAACCACTTCGGGCACTTGAATCCGCGATGCGTCAGCAGGCGATGATAGCCCAGCCCGATGCCGAGACTGCCGGCCATCCAGTACAGGAAGAGCGCGACAAAAAAGGCCTTCCAGCTAAACATAAAAAGCGCGACAACCGCGCCAACGTGGAACAGCGCCATAACGACGACCGTAGAGGTATTCAGCTTTTCTGTGCGAACCATGTTTTCCTTGATGACGACGGTGTTGCTCGCGCGCTGAACTTGCTGCCGCGAGCCTCTTCAGACTAACAACTTAAGCCGAACAGGACTGTAATACTTTTGTCACCGCCACTCATCGCCCAACAGGCATTCACTGCACAAGCCAGACAACTCGCCCGCTCCGATTCGTCTCTTATTGAGAGCAGAAAATCTCAGACGAAATGGAGCCAACCATGCTGCGCAGAGCGACCAAACTGAACCCAAACTACATGAGCGACCTTCGCGGAACTGACGTATACGGATCGGATAACCAGAAGCTGGGCACGGTAGACGATGCGCTGATAGACGATCAAACGGGCGAGTTGCGCTATCTGCTGATCGATGCCGGCTGGCTCAAATCGCGCCATTTTCTTCTGCCCGCCGACCAGGTCTATGCCTTTGGCGACGGCACTGACCTTTACGCCAATCTGCGGCAAACCGATGCCGAAGGCCTGCCCGAATTCAGCGACGAAGTGCTCGCATTGGATGCGGCGCTGGCACGCTACGAATCCGACTATCGCCAAGGTTGGCGTTACAATGCGGACCCCACTCAATATCACCCGAGCCCACGGCTGATGCACTTCCGCGAGCGTCTGCGCGGTTCCGGCCCGCGTTCCTATGTCGAGCCGACCAAGGTTGTGCCCAGCGGAGCAGTGGCGACGGTGGGAGCCCGCCCCACAGGTGTTTATGGCACCTTCGAAACCCGCGTCGATGTGGAGAAAGCCGTCGACAAGCTTCGCCGGCAAGGTTTCAGCAGCCAGGACATCTCCGTTTTGTTTCCGGATCGCGATCTCAACCAGGAGTTCGCCATCGAGAAAAACACCAAGGCTCCGGAAGGCGCTCTGGCCGGCGGCAGCACCGGCCTGCTGGTTGGAGGCGCACTGGGCTGGCTCGTCGGCATCGGAACGCTCGCCATCCCGGGCATTGGACCACTGCTCGCCGCAGGCCCCATTGTGGCCGCGTTGGCGGGAGCCGGCGTGGGTGGCGCGGTCGGCGGCATTGCGGGCGCTCTCGTCGGCCTGGGTGTTCCTGAACTCGAAGCCAAGCACTACGAAGAAGAGGTCAAGCGCGGCCGCATCCTGATCTCAGTGCACTGCGAAAGTGTCGGTATGGCAAGCACCGCGCGCAGCATCCTCGAAAACGCCGGCGCAAAGGACGTTTTTCTTTCCGGCGAACAACTTGCCGCGTAAACTCATCGCCCCTCTCCCGCGGCGAGTGTCCCACCCAGGCATGTTTGCTTGGGTGGATTTTTTCTTGCCTGGGCCACCGCCCACAAGGACGCCCATCGTTTTCGGGTATCGAAATCTTCACCCCGCCTGCGCCGTCTTCTCCTGTTGCTCGCGGAAGAAGTACGACATGTCGAGCGGCACCGTCTCGGCGCCGATCTGCCGCAGCAGCGTCGTCACCTGCCCGCGGTGATAGGTGCCATGATTGACCACATGCTGCATCTGCTGAGCCAGCGGCAAGGCAAATGGCTTCCCCGCCATATCGGTGTAGGTCAGCGGACGTTGCAGCTTCTCGTCGTTCAGCGAATCGAGGAATACCTGCCGCTTCTGCTCCAGCGAGCCGGCAAAGACACGCAACGCAGCGACGCTCGCCAGCTCTTCATAGGTTGGCTTCTCCCCCGGTGTCAGCCCGTTCCACGTCCTCCCCGAGGCGTCGGCATTGGCGACGCTCGCGCGCGGCGACGCGCCCTGCCAGCGTTGCAACCAGATCCATTCCGCCGCCAGAATGTGAAACACCGACTCGCGGATGGACGGGAAGCTGCTCTGCACCTGGGCCGTGAACTGCGCGTCGCTCAGCTTCTCCAGTGCAGAGAACATGCGCCGGCTCGCCCACAGGTTGTAGGCATACAAAGTTGTGATGTCCTTAATGTCCATTGATCGGCCCCCACTTGTTGTTCTGAAAGAAGGATAAGCGAGACGGCCCGCGGAGTGAAAGCCGGATCGCGTTTGGGTTTATCTTCTGAGCGAGAACCAATTCCAGCGCAATGCACTGGGTGAGCGAGCTTCAAAAAGACCCAAGCCGGTTACCCGGCGACAGCCATGAGCGGGTAACCGGCACCAGGCAAAACCCGCAAGGTTCGGCAAAGAAACTTGAGAATTCCGAATCCTTGCCGCGGGAGGGGCATCGAATGGGTATCAGGCTAAGTTTGAGCGCACGCGAACTAGAGCTGGTCCCGCCAACGCGTTACCCACTCCAAGCAGCAACCGATCTTCTCAGCAGGAAATTAAAAAACAAAGGTACAACACAATGGAACAAGGAACAGTAAAGTGGTTTAACGATGCGAAGGGATTCGGCTTTATCAGCCGGCAGAACGGCGAAGATGTCTTCGTACATTTCTCGGCGATCGCGTCCAGTGGATTCAAGAGCCTTCAGGAAGGTCAGGCCGTCGAATTCACCGTGACCAAAGGCCCCAAGGGCTGGCAGGCCGAAAACGTTCAGGTTCTCTAAGCGAGCAACCTCCGTAAGCCCGGAACCCAAAGTTCCGGGCTTTTCGTGTTTCTACGCCTCCCGCCTCGGCTGCTGGTGGTCGCTATTGCTCAGACCCGAAGGAACCCGGGATGAGAGAGTGGAGAGGTGGAGTTGTCCCTTCGGCATCTCCGTCAGGAGGGCGTATGTTCTACAAAGTGTCATCTCTTGTCGTTGTGGCAGCCGCTTCCATTGCACTCAGCTTTGGTTTTGCAGGATGCAGTAAAACTGATATCCCGGACGCCAGCGCCCAGAGTCAACCAGCTCAGGCCGATCAGTCGCAGGATGCAGCGGCCACCGACAACCTGGCCCCGACCGACGGGACCCAGGCTACCTATTCCAACGCTCAACAGCAACCAGTAAGTCAGGCGCCGCAGCAGGACTATCAGCAGCCTGCGAAGGTGCGGCACTATTCTTCGGGTCGAGTGGTGCAGCAGCAGGTCCCGCAGGACCAGTACTATTCCGGTAACGATTACAACGCCGACTACCAGGATACGAGTTACGGCCAGCCCGTGCTTCAGGCACAGCAGCCTCCGCCACCACTGCCGGAATATTCGCAACCTCCAATCCCCGGCAATGGCTACCTGTGGACGCCCGGATATTGGAGCTATGCTCCTCAGGGCTACTTCTGGGTGCCCGGCGCATGGGCCATGCCGCCTCAAGTAGGCTCCCTGTGGACGCCCGGATACTGGGGATTCTCAGCCGGCAACTATCGCTTCAACTACGGCTCCTGGGGACCATATGTCGGCTACTACGGCGGCATTAACTATGGATTCGGCTACGGCGGTATGGGCTATCAAGGCGGGTATTGGAACGGAAATCGTTTCAACTATAACCGCTCCGTCAACAATATAAACATACCCAATGTTGACGTCTATAACCGCAGCATCACCTACACCACGATGAACCGCGTCAGTTACAACGGGCCGGGAGGCATCACTCGCCAGCCGCTGCCGGCGGAAACCGCCGCATGGCGTCACGAGCGCATTCCTCCGATGTCCACGCAGATGGAGCACCAGCAGGCGGCAGCACAGAACCGCCAGCAGTTTGCCTCTGTCAATCATGGGCGGCCGGCCGAATTTGCTGCGACGCAACCGATCGCGGCAGGCAGACCGATCGCTCCCGTGATTCCTGCGCGCACCGCTGCCCAGCCAAGGCCACAGCAACCGCAACAGCGAGCTCAGGACCAGCCGCAGCAGCAGCAACAGCACGCCCAACCACAACAGCAGCAGCGAGCTCAGGCCCAGCCACAGCAACAGCATGCTCAGCCACAACAACAACAGCGGGCTCAGGCGCCGCCGCAGCCGCAGCAACAGCATGCTCGACCACAGCAGGAGCAGCGGACCCAAGCCCAGCCGCAACAGCATGCCCAGCCACAGCAACAGCAGCGGGCTCAGGCACAACAGCACGCCCAGCCACAACAGCAGCAACGGGCTCAGGCACAACAGCACGCCCAGCCACAACAGCAGCAACGGGCTCAGGCACAACAGCACGCCCAGCCACAACAGCGGCAACGGGCTCAGGCACAAGAGCACGCCCAGCCACAACAGCAGCGGGCCCAGGCCCAGCCGCAGCATGTAGCTCAGGCGAAGCCGCCTGCGTCCGAAGAGAAGAAGAAGTAGCGGCGATCCACAAGGTTCGGCCGGGTGTTCCACTCATCCGCGGGTTTCGGATGAGTGGGAATTCATGAACTCTGGCCTCGGAAAGGGCGACGCGGCTGGGTATCCTCTTCCGCCCTTGCCTGCTTCTCGTGAAACTTCCTGGCGACTGCAAGGCAGCGGTTCAGGGCGTCGTCGCTGGGGAGTACCTGCCAGTTTCGGCGGACGGCAACACCGCGCAGATCAGCATATCGACTGGGCCAGCCTCGCTCCCATGGCTCCGGCATTCGTTATAGAGACGTGCAGCGCACCCGGCCCATGGTGTGCTTCGTGAATGTGCAAAGTGTCGAGCGGATCATCTACTCCATCTTCCAGCGCTTCAACCTGGAATGGAAAACCCGCACCCTCCGCGTTTTTACACAAGCAGCTTGACGTCACCTAAGATATCAGCTTGTTGGACATGTGCCCCTGAGCCGTTATAAAATTTCTCCACTCAAGAACACTCTTTCTTGCACAACCATCGCAGCGGGTTCAGGCACCCACAGTATGTGAGCTGCCCCACGCTCGTTGCACTTCGCAGTGAATACCAGAGCAACGAGCAAATCCATTCGAGGAGCCATTTGTCATGACCACCAGGCCACGGCTGATTGTTGTTATAGCTCTGCTGCTTGCCGTCCCGACGGGTACCGCCCTTGCTGGCCAAATAATCAAAGGCCAAGTCCTCGGCGGAGGCGCGCCGATTGCCAACTCGATGGTCACCTTATGGCAAGCAAGCGCTGGAGCACCGAAGCAGCTCGCGCAGACAAGAACGAATGGTGAAGGGCGGTTTGAAATCAACAGCCCGGAGACCGGCGCTGACACAAGTCTCTACCTGATTGCAACCGGAGGCGAGCCCAGGATCGGCGGCGGAGAGAATCCCGCCATCGCCCTGATAACCGTGCTCGGCAACAAAGCTCCGTCGGTGGTCGCGATCAACGAGATGACCACCGTGGCCTCGGTGTGGACGAACAACCAGTTTCTCAATGACACAACACTTCAGGGCCATGCGCTTGGCCTGAAGATCGCTGCCGGCAATGTGCCGAGTTTCGTTGACCTCGCAAGCGGAGGTTGGGGCACGGCGATTCAAGACCCGCTCAACAGCAGCCAGACACCGACCATGGCGAATTTCGCGACGCTGGCGGATCTGCTTGCGGGTTGTGTTAATCGAGTCAAGCCGAATGCATGCGACAGTTTGTTTGCTGCTGCAAAAGGTCCGACGGGAAACACTCCTACCGATACGTTGACCGCCGCTGAATCGATCGCGCGTTATCCGTGGTATCAGCCACAGCGCCTCTTCAATCTGCTTGGCGATTTCTATCCCGTCCCGGGCGGGAAGACCATGCGCCAGGTTCCCTACATGCCATATCTGGGGGTCCCGCCGAGTGCATGGGTGATCCCCTTGAAATTCACAGGTGGCGGTTACGTCGCGGGCGGCAAGGCCATGTTCGACAGCGAAGGTAATCTCTGGGTCGGCGACAACTTCACCGTGGGCTGGCAAGGTCAGGATGCACTCTGGCAGGGAAACGCAACCAAGTTCGCGCCCAATGGCACGCCGATCTCTCCCATCACAACTGGCGTCGCCGGCGGTGGAATGCAGGGTGGTACGTTTGGAGCGGCAGTGGACGCCAATGACAATGCTTGGCTTTCCAGTTACGGAGGCAAGTGCCTCACGGTCTTTGACAAGAATGGCAAACCTCTTACACCGCCTGAGGGAATCACCTTCAACGGCCAGCTCGGTTTGATGCAGGGCATTATCGTGACACCCAGCGGCGATGTCTGGGCGGTTGGCATTTCGAAGAATCAGCTCCTGTACTTCCCCAAAGGTGATTGGACCAAGGGCAAGATCGTATGTGAGGGACGCGACGTGGAGCCCTGCAAGTCAATGCTCGGTCCTTTCCACGTCGCAATCGATCAGCAGGATCGCATCTGGGTCAGCAATGCAATGGCCGGACACGTAGTCCGCTTTCCCGCTTCAAACCCCAGCGACGTGCAGAAATTCGAGACCGGGTGGAGCAATAGTGGAATGGGCATCGACAGCCAAGGCAATGTTTGGGTAACCAACCGGCTGGGCAACTCCGTACGCGGGGGGCTCGTGCTTGCCCACATGCTTGAAGTTCTGAAGACAGGCGGAAATGGCGACGAAATCCTGACCAAGGCCATGGCAAAGCAAACCGGGGGATGGTACGGCGGCAGCGTCACCCTCCTGCGGCCCGATGGCAGCCAATATCCCGGCTCCCCATTCATGGGAGGTGGCCTGCCTGGTCCATGGGCTGCAACTGTAGACGGCAACGACAACGTGTGGATCTCCAACTTCGCAATGAAGGACAGCCCAATCACTGAGCTGTGTGGCGTGCGCACCGAGAACTGTCCTCCGGGTTTCAAGACCGGCGACCAGATTTCTCCTCCCGGCGGTTACGTTGGCGGTGGTCTTCAGATGCAGACCGACCTGGCGATCGGGCCGGCCGGCGATGTTTGGGTGATGAACAACTGGCAGGACATTGATAGCTGCTTCCCTGATGCCGGCGAGGCGGTTTCCACCCGCTGCGGCGGCCAGGGAGTGACTGTGTTTTTCGGAATGGCTAAACCGGTTCGTGCCCCGCAGATTGGCCCGGCGAAACCGTACTGATTTGGAGCTGACATGCGAACCGTATTGATAAGTCTTCTATTGACAGCTTTGTCGATGTCCTCAGTTTTCGGACAGGATCAATCGAAAGCGGCTGCGGCACAGAAACCGGCGGCAGATGCAGCACCCTCTGACGAGGCACAAGCCGAAGCTCTGCAGAAAGCGGTGCAGAACCCGGTTGCCAGTCTTATCAGCGTGCCGCTGCAAAACAACATGAATCTGAGCTACGGACCTTACAACCGTACGCAGGACGTTTTGAACATTCAGCCCGTAATACCGGCGCGTATCAGCCAGAACTGGAACCTGATTACCCGGGTCATTCAGCCGCTTGTCTGGCAGCCTTATCCTAACCAGAACACCGGCGGCGAATACGGGTTAGGCGACATGAACCCGACCTTTTTTCTGTCGCCTGCGAAGCCGGGAAAACTGATTTGGGGTGCCGGTCCAACCATGGTGATTCCGACGGCGACGAGCGACCTCACGGGCCAGGGACAGTTCAGCCTGGGACCATCGGTAGTTGTTCTGGCCCAGCCACCGCACTGGACGCTTGGCGCCCTCATCAACAATGTCTGGTCCGTTGCCGGCGAAAGCGGGCGCGCCCCAGTCAATCAAATGCTGTTGCAATACTTCATCAACTACAACATGAAGAAGGGCTGGTATCTGCAATCGGCCCCCATCATCACTGCCAATTGGAGGGCCAGCAGCGGGAACGTCTGGACAGTGCCATTCGGCGGCGGCGTGGGAAGAATCATGAAGCTGGGATTTCAGCCAATCAACTGGCAGCTGGAGTTTTATGGAAATGCGGTGTATCCCACGGGAGGTTCGTCGTGGACCTTCCGATCGCAGATCGCATTCCTGTTTCCGAAACTGTCTCCGGCAGAGAAAAAAATCCTGCTGGAGCAACAGCTCAAGAAACTGGAACAACAGCCACAGCAAGGGTCCGAGAAGAAATAACCGTTGCCCTGTGCCCCAGGTTCGCCCTTCCTTTGGGCTAACCTGGGGCCCACGCTACAAATTCTCAGCTTTCCTCCATCTTCAGGCCTTTCCCGCCGCCTTTACGGGAGGAGTGACGCGGTTGTGTATCAGCCTCCGTCTTCGTCGGGTGCCCCAGGTTCGCGGCCTTCCGTTGGACGCTAACCTGGGATAAGCTGCTCACAGGTACCACCTACAAACAGGGTTATATTGTTCAGGATTGAAGTCTAGTGCATGCCCAGGCTAGCCCAAAAGACGGGCGAACCTGGGGCACCGTCTTCCACGGCCCCTCGCGTTACCGGATTGCGGTGCAGGATCGTGGCTCCTCGACCCGCGTCTTGACACTACATCTGTTAAAGACGAAGAAGCGCGTAGGTGACCGTCGTGGTGCATAGCCACCCGTCCGGTTGTTGGGTTGGTTGAGGGGCGGCCTCATCGCGAGCCCAAAGGGCGACACAATTCCTAGCCCAGCACGTGAGTGCTGGGAACGTGCCCCACAAGAATCCTGAGCCTTCAGGGGCGGCACCGTAGCCCCCACATTTGCCAACCGAATGTCTAGTCCCAGGACATGCTTTCCAAAGTGTCTCGGGACATCCTTTACAGTTGTTGTATAGAACTCAGTCTGCCAGCCAGCGGTCCACGATCGTGGACCGCTGGCTGGCGAAGTCGAGTTCCCGGATCAGGGTGCGACAGTAATACACCTGCACCCGTTCTTCGATTCGTATCAGCTGCACCCGTTCGCCGCGCAGGGCACGGTTAATCTGCCACTTGTGCCCGCCCACATCGAGTTTGCCCTGGCAGTCCACCTTCAGCACCCACGCTCCCGGCTCATACTCATAGGCCACCGGATGGGGATCGTAGCGGCGCGCACTCGCATGCCAGCAACTGGCCGGCGTCGCCATCCCCAGCGCCTCGTGCGGTCGCACCTGGTTGTGCTCCCAGCGGTACTCATCCAGCCACTGCTGCCCCAGTGCCTCGCCCCCGACTCGCCGATCTACCGCCCGCTGTAAGCAACCGTGAAAGCGCTCCACTTTACCTTGCGTCTGCGGATGCCGTATCCCGCTCCAGTGCAACTGGATCCCTTGCCGCATCAGCCACAGCGATAAGTTCGTCAGGCCTCCACCCGAACGCATGCTCCACCACGGCGTGCCGTGATCCATCAGCATCGCTTCCGGCACCCCGCACTGCGTGAAGGCCCCTTCCAGTTGCTCGCGTACTGCTTCGCCGCGTAGACTTTCCATCGCCCGCAACGCAATCAGGTAGCGGCTGTGGTCGTCGAGAACCGACAGCGGCCCGGTCTCGTCGGCCCGCTGCAGCGGACCCTTAAAGTCCATCTGCCACAGCTCATTGGGCTGGCTGCGTTCGAAACGCTGCACCGCCGCGGCATGCCGATCCTGCTCCCGCACCAGACCCTGCCGCAGCAGAATACGATGGATGGTGCTGCGGGTCAGTTCCAGCCCCGCGCGCGCCAACAGCACCTGGAGCTTGCGCGCTCCCCAGTCGGGATACTGCCGCCGCAGCTCGACCACCTGCGCCTCCAACCGCGCGGGCGTCTGCGTCGGCCGATGCTGTGGCGCGCGGCTGCGTTCGGCGATGCCGCCGATCCCCTGCTCCCGATAGCGTTGCAGCCACAACCGACCGGTCGGCCGGGAAACGTTGAACTCCTCACATAGCGCCGACAACGACTTCTCCCGCCGCGACGCCGCTACCACGAACTGCACCCGCTGCTCACGTACATCCATCGTCTTCCAAGGCATCCTGTCTTACTCCCGCCCTTGCTAGGCTCGCGCGGGAGTGTAAAGGATGTCCCGGGACATTGTGGAAAGGATGTCATGAGACTGAACAAACCGAAGGCAAATGCGGGCCACCCTCTATAACCGTGTCGGCGTTGTCAAGAGACACGTAGAGCGGCGAAGGTTTTCGGCTTTTCCCTTCATAGAGAGTTTTTGCTTTTTCCGTGCCTTTGTCTTCGCTCATGCTACAAGGCTCGCTTTTAGAATCCTGCGGTGGAACTTGGTTCCACCAACCATCTATCCGGCCTTAGAGAATCAGATCATGATTCGTTGTCCGAACTTCCCGACTCTTCGGGAAGGCAAGGCGCCCAATCAGTCCAACGATGAACTACTTCGTCACCAGGGTGGCCCACGGGCTGCCTTGCATGCGAACCAGCTGCGCGTAATTGGCCTGGCTGCGCAGCATCCAATACATCCTCACGGCCAGCTTGCGAGCGATGGCGACCTTAGCTACACCGGCGCCTCGCCGCAGCTTTAATCGTTGATAGTCTTTGCGTAGCTCAGCGTCCAGTCGCGCCGCTGAATGTCCGGCCTCCACCAGCAACGAACGCATCATGGGATTGCCTTGCTTGGAGATGGCTCCCAGCCGTTGCTTTCCGCCGGAAGACTGCTCCCGCGGATTCAGCCCCAGGTAGCTCACCACCTGCTTGCTGCGCGAGAAGCGCTCCACCGGCCCCAGCGTCAGCACGAAAGCCAATGACGTGACTGGCCCAACTCCCGGATGCGTCCGCAGCAAAACTGCCGCCGAATTCTGGTTAGACTGTTCCTCCACCGCATCATCCAGCTTCTTAAGCGAGCCTTCCAGTTGGTCCAGCAGGGTCAGCAGTTCTTGCCGGCGATAGCCGCCCCAAGTCCCCAGCTCCAAGGTGCCCAGTTCGAGGCGACCTTTTTTCGTGAACAACTGCTTCTTGCGACACACGCCTTCGCCCATCGCCAAAGCGTGCAGTTGATTCGCTATCGCCGTGCGCATCCACACCAGCTTCTGCCGATGCCACACCAGTTGCCGCAGATCGCGCTCGCCCATCGTGGGCCGCCAGATCCGGGGAAAGCGTTCTTCCAGCAGCAGCTGCAGCAGGTGAGCCGCATCGCGCGCATCCGTCTTCTGCTTGCGCACCATGGCTGCCCGAATCTGCGCCGCGTCTCCGATCCATAGCTCGTGTCCTAACTCGGCCAGCATGCGCTCGAACCAGCGCGTGTGTCCGGTGGCTTCGATGCCTACTCGCACCGGAGCTTGCAGTTGCGTGTAAAACTCTTTCGCTTCGCCACTGGCATGCTCCAGACGACGTTCGACCAACTCGCCCGTCTCCTGGTCCAGCATCGCGATCTGCTGGTAGCGCGTGTGTAAATCACAACCTACAATCTTCATGTGCTCGGCTCCTTTCCTCCGAGCCTTGGTAGCTAGAGCGCTCCAAGTGTACCCGGCGGCATGGAGCCGACACGGTTATCTCATCAGTCGGACCGGGAAGAAAAAGCCGCAAGTGAATTTTGGGTGGGACGCCTGGCTACTGGTCGTCCGGGTCGCGCGGAGGTGTCTTGTCGTTAATGAAGTATGCGGCGTCTTTGGGGCTGTAGATGCTCTTGAACGTCCGCGGACCCGCAGCTGAACTGAAGAACGAGGTCAAGTCGTTCTGTACCCGCGCGTCCGCGAAACCCAGCACTCCCTCCTGCAGTCCGAAGTTGTGCTCGATAAAGCGCACCAGGCTTCCGAAGTCGTATCGGTTGTTATCGATGTAGGCAGGTGGGGTATAGGCCGAAACCACCATCATCGGAACCCTGAAGCCCAACTCATAGTCGCTCTGCGGTTGCTGTCGGAGGCTTGGCGCCTCGTGGTCGTACCATCCGCCCCAGTCGTCCCACAGGATGAAGATAGCCGTATCTTTCCAATATCCCTGACCGTTATCGCATTGGTTGCTGGCTCCGACTGCATTCACGATGGAAGAGACCCAGGCAGGTCCTCCCGTACCGTAAGCCGGATGATCGGAATTCTCCGCAGAGGGAATGACCCAGCTTACGCCACGCAGGTTACATGAGCTGATGTCAGTGAACACGTCGGCCGGGTGCACGTCGACGTTGTTAATCCACTCCGCGCCCAGGCACTGGCCGTTATATCCGCTCGATTGGCAGATGTGTGAAATGGCGGTCGGTGCCGTCCAGATGAAGCCCGCACTCGGCGTGTAGTACTTCCAGGAAAACGCTTGCGGGAAGTCTCCCAGAGTCTGGAATTCCAAGCAGGGATAGATTTGAGTACTCTCGTGTCCCGGAGGTGAGATCACATAAACATACGTGCTCATGTCGGCTATGCAACCGGCCACGGCGTCCCCCGGTGACATATTCTCAGCGGCAAAGATACCTTGAGCATCGTCGGCGGTAGTGGGCGCCGAAGTAGCTCCGAATAGATATAGATGAGCTGGAAAGCTTGGCCCCTGATTCGTCTCGAACATGTAGTTCGCAAACCCATATTGCGTCGCAATGTCGAGATAGGGGTTCAGGATTCCCGTCGAGTTATCGACGTAGCGAAACTGGGGTTTACTGGGACAACTGTCGTAGCAAGCGACTCGAGCCGCACCATCCATCTTGCACGGCGTGTTCAATGCAAACTGGTTGTCGCACATCTGCTCAAATGCCAGGTGACCATGATCTAAATCGTACTGCGCGTTAAAGTCGACCGGTTGGGGTTGGGTATAGTCTCTGGCGTTCGACGCGTCCCGCCACATCGAGGTCTGAACGTTGTACTGGCCCGGACCCGGGTTGGTGCTGCACGACTGGCTGTTACCATACGGCGGCGCGCATAACCCCTGGAACATATTGTCCACTGAACGGTTCTCTTGCACGATGACGATGATGTGCTGGAAGTGCGGTGCTTGGCCACTCAGGGGCACCACAGCAACACAGGCGAATACCGAGGCGATCATGGCAAAGCATTTCATGCACACTTCTCCTTCCAAACCTTCTTAGGTCTTGTATCCGGGGACGAGCAAGCGCCTGTTCCTCGTGGCGCGGGAGGACCGTATCACTTCGGGGCGCAGCTTACTGGGACAGTATTGTGCACCCCTTCCTACCCCAACAACAATTCACTTAGCAAGAAAAGTTGCGGAATTGGAAACGACCAAAACGGCGTCGCGGCTTGCACAGAAATGTACTTGCCAGGCAGGGGGCCCCAGGTTCGCGGCCGCGCTTTGGACGCTAACCTGGGAGCGGCAGGATCACATACTGCCCACGAACTTAGAGGTATATTGTTCAGGATTGAAGTCTAGCGAATGCCCAGGTTAGGCCAACCGAAGGCCAGACCTGGGGCACCATCTATAACCGTGTCGGCGTTGTCAAGAGACACGTGGACCGGTGAAGGTTTTGCTTTTCCCTTCATAGAGATTTTGTTTTTTGTCTCTGCTCATCAACCAAGGCCCGCTTGCAGAATCCTGCGGTGGATCTGTTCGGTTCCACCAGCCATCTATTCGGTCACCTAACTTACGATCATGATTCGTTGTTCAGACTCCCGGTCTATGCGGGAGGCAAGGCGCTCCATCAGGCCAACGGTGATTTACTTCTGCACCAGGGTGCCCCTCGAGCTGCCTTGCATGCGAACCAGCTGCACGTAGTTGATTTGGCGACGTAGCATCCAGTACATCCGCACCGCCAGCTTCCTGGCGATGGCAACTTTCGCCACGCTGCCGCCACGACGCAGCCTCAGCCGTTGATAGTCCTGTCGTAATTCGACGTCCATGCGCGCCGCCGTGTGTCCGGCTTCCACCAGCAACCCGCGCAGCATCGGGTTGCCTTGTTTGGAGATTGCGCCCAGCCTCTGCCGTCCACCCGAGGAATGCTCCGACGGATTCAGTCCCAAGTAGCTCACCACTTGTTTGCTGCGCTGGAAACGAGTCACCGGACCGACGATCAGCACGAAGGCTAACGACGTCACCGGTCCGACTCCGGGATGGGTCATCAAGCGCACCGCCTCCGGACTGGCTGCCGCTTGCTCGTTGACCGCCTGGTCGAACTGCTTCAGCGAAGCATCGATCTGGTCGAGCATGCGCAGCAACTCTTCGCGCCGGCAGCTCGCCCAGCGATCCAGTTTCAGCGCCTGCAGTTGGCATCGCCCCTTCTTGGTGAAGAGCTGCTTCTTCTTGCACAGTCCTTCGCCCATCGCCAGGGCGTGCAGTTGATTCCCCACCGCGTTACGCATCCACACCAGCTTCTGGCGATGCCAGAGCAACTGCCGCAGATCGCGCTCTTGCGGGCTCGGCCGCCACAGCCGCGGAAAGCGCCCGCCCACTAGCAGTTCCAACAGCAGCGCAGCGTCGCGCGCATCGGTCTTCTGCTTGCGCACCTCAGCAGCGCGGATGCGGGCGGCGTCGCCGACCCACAACTCGTGTCCCAACTCGGCCAGCAACCGCTCGAACCATCGCGTGTGTCCGGTGGCTTCGATCCCCACCCGCACCCGCCCCGTCAGCTTGCTGTAGAACTCTCTCGCTTCTCCGTTGGCATGTTCCAGGCGTCGCTCAACCAACTCGCCCGTCTCCTCGTCCAGCATCGCAATCTGCTGGTAGCGCGTGTGTAAGTCACAACCTACAATCTTCATGTGCTCGGCTCCTTTCCTCCGAGCCTTGGTGCTTTGAGCGCACCAAGTGTACTCGGAGCATGGGAGCCGACACGGTTATCTAATCAGGCTTGTCCCACTCTGCCATGAGCCGACAGGTTATCTAATCAACCGTTATTAAGAGAGAGCAGCCGACACCGCCGCTTCGCTTAGGCCGGAACGGACGAAATTGGAGTCCTGAATCTTCTTGCCGAAGAATCTCCGATAATTTTCATAGGTTGCGGCAGCCGCCCGTTTTCCGCCACCACTGATTACGACGAACTCAGGACTCTTTTGTCTGGATAATTGGCAGCGTTTGAGTAAGAACTTGAACTCGTAATCAGCTGCCGGCAGAGAATAGCCGATGAACACCCATTTGCGGGCATCCCGCAGCAGTTCCTCCGCAGCAAACCACGATTTTTGAAACATTGGAAAGTCAAGCGCTTTTCGATAGCTGAATGTCGCGATGCGCGTACTCAGGGCGACATCCTGGGAGCAGATGCACTTGAGCTCCCGGTGGCGATGAAATAGGTCCACTAATTCCTGGGATTCCCCGTATCGGTTCTTATCCTGATCGATTCTATATAGATCGTCCAGGCGGAACAGTTGATCGGCTATTCTCAGCGACTCGTCAGGGCGAAAACAGAAGAGTTGACGACAATTGTCGCAATAAAGCCAATTCGTGGATCCATGAATCTTGATAATTGGTATCACTCTCTTCTTCTTTTGTTGCTCTTCTGTGATCGGCTCTTCAGGAACGACAGCTAATCCCTCTTCCAGAGCTCGCCAGAACGCCTTCCGGCCTCGCGGAAAGTTATCTAGTGGCCTGTCGCAGAGAAATCGTTAGTACGAATGCGACGTGAATGGTCGGAGTACTTCCACTGGATAGGCTTGGCATGGGCGGAATAGGCGTTGATGTAGCGGCGAAGTTTGCGGGCCAAGTCAGGGACGGAGCGGAAGACGCCACGAGCGATGACATCACGCTCGATCTTGGCGAACCAGAGTTCGACCTGGTTGAGCCAGGAAGAGTAGGTGGGGGTGAAGTGGAAATGAACCCGCGGATTCTGCTCGAGAAACTGGCGAACGGCTGGAGCTTTGTGGGCCGAGAGGTTGTCGAGAATGATGTGGATCTGCTGGCGCGGCCCACACAAGCCAACCACTTCCTGCAGGAAATCGACGAACTCCCGGCTGGTGTGGCGGGCGGCGGTTTTGCCGTGCACTCGTCCGCTGGCGGTATCCAGGGCGGCGTACAGCGAGAGGGTGCCGTGGCGGTAGTACTCGAATCCATGCCGCTCGGCGCGTCCCGGCGAGAGCGGCAGTACGGGGTCAAGTCGATCGAGCGCCTGAATGGCGGTCTTCTCGTCGACGCAGAAGACGGCCGCGTGCTGTGGCGGGTTGAGATACAGGCCGATGATGTCGGCGGCCTTACGTTCGAAGTCGGGATCGTCGCTGGCGATATAGCGTTGCAGTTGGTGAGGCTTGAGTCCGGCTTCTTTCCAGACGCGATGTACGGCATCTTTACTGATGCCCAGGTAGGCTGCCAGCTTGCGGCAACTCCAATGGGTAGAACCATCACCGGGTTTCTTGCGGGTGGCGGAGAGAATGCGGGCTTTGAGAGCGGGCGTCAACACCGTGGCCAATTGTCCGGGATGGTAGGTGTCGAGACCATTGAGCCCAGCCGCCAGGAAGCGCTGTTTCCAGCGCAGGATGGTAGGCGCGGTGGTCTGCAGGCGCTGCTGGATGGTGGCGAAGGAAGCGCCTTTGGCCAGCATCAGGATAAGCTTTGCACGAAAGACATATCCCGCAGGTAACGAACGGGACTGAGCAATGCTGGACAGTTCGGACTGCTGTTCTTGGCTAAGTACCACATCACTGGCCATGCACAGTTAGACGCAAATACTCTTACTAACGTTTACTCTGCGACAGGCCACTAGGTCCGGCGGAGAAGGTATCGTGGCAGCCATTGCGTCACAACCGTAGTCGGGGAGGAAATCCCCCTGCTGCGTCGCGTCTAGTTTTCTCTCTATGACAGTGTCCCAGTTCATGCTGACAAAACCGACTTTTTTCGATTCAAGCCGAAGAAAGAAATCGTCGAGCTGCCTCCAGGCTGGCGCCTTTAGCCTGCGTGCAGATTGATATTTCTCATCGAGCATTCTTATGATTCGCGAAAGCAAAGCTCTCCGAACTGTTCTTAGATCCGCTGGTGCGTACGAACTTCCTAGGTGGTGTCCAGCGTTAGCGGCTAAGTCAATGCACGTAAAAACGTCCTCTAGTTGTGGCCATTTCGGGGCCTTCGCTCTTGACGACAAGTCGAATGTCTTTTGAATAAACTCGGTTAAGTAGGCAACAATCTTCTGGTTGGCACCACGGAGCGCTTGCGGTCCGGTGCCTGTACCAAGCCACCTGGTTTCCAAGATTGCTTTTGTGAAGTCGGTGGTCAAGGGCAGGCCGGCGTAGTACGAGAATCCCGCTCCCACGATAAAGACTGTATCAACGCTAGGTCTAGACATGATGCACACCAGGTGGATTCTAATTTAGGCTGGACCACCTCGGGTCAACCGCTCTTCCGGCCAATCTGCACATCAATCTATTTCACCAGAAGATGCTGCTCTGCAACTAAAGACGGCCCTTGAGTCTCTCTAACGGCACGCCGTGAAAAGCTGCTTCAAACGCGAAAAGCACAACGTCGTCGATCTTTAAATCATACTTCTCAATCGCTCGGGCAGCCAAGAAAGTCTGAATCCAAGAGAAACCAAACGATACTGAATTGAAATAATCTACCTCTTCGACTGCGAGCTGTCCCTCGTGAACAATCGCATGCCGCTTATCGAAAGCTTCCACAGCCTGCTCAAGTCCCCAGCGCACTTCACGCGGAGCATGGTCTTGCGTCTGCAACGATTTAAGAACCAGATTCGAGCGCGAATCATAGATAAATTCGTGCTCCACGAACAAGTCGAACCGTTCCCCAACATACTTAACCAACATCTTGCGAGGATTGGCGTTGATGGTTTCTTTGACAACCTTGTCACGTAACCTCTGGAGTACACTATCGTAACTGTCGCAGTCCAATATCTCGAGCGTCGAAAGATTCTTGTCAGACGCTGATGATTTAAGTCGGTCTGGATTCGCCTTTAGCAGCGTCGTTACGAGATGCGCAATGTAAGTCTCAAGCTCAGTACATAAGGACACGAGTCCGAAGCTGAGCACAATCCGTTTGGCAGACTCGCTGGGGGATATCGCAGTTTTTAGTGCCTCAGCAACCTCTGCTTCGGTAGGCTTGGGGTCGGACAAATCCTGTATCGATCGTAGCGCTTCAGCAAACGCCCCTTGAGTTTCAGGTTCTAGCCAACGCTTCTCAATTTCCGTATTTCGATTTTCGATGGCCGCAACTGTGTAAGATACAGCAGCTGATAGTCGTGTGAGCCGGGAGGAATGTTTCTCAAACTCGAGCCTTCCTCGCGAACCATTGGATTCGCTCATGTGTTGGAGTATAAGGCCAGGGGCCCACTCATCCGCAGGTTTCGGATGAGTGAGAATTCGTGAACTTAGGCCTTTACGGAATGCGCGATGCGGTCGTGCATCCCCTCCTCCGCCTTCGCCTGCTTGTCATGAAAACGTTCTGGCGACTGCAAGACAGCGGTTCAAGGCTCCGTCGCTGGAGAGCACGTCCCAATCCCGTCGCACGGCGACCGGCTGGTGGCCCGGGTATCAAAATTATCCTGGCCGTGCCCCAGAGCCTGCCCTGAGCTTGTCGAAGGGTTCGGCCATTGGTTGGCCTAACCTGGGCATCACGCTAACCCGGGCAGCGCTCAGCCCTGCTTCTCATGAAACTTCCGGGCCACCGCAAGACAGCGGTTCAGCGCCCCGTCGCTGGAAAGGACCTGCCAGTTGCGGCGGACGGCGACCGCGCAGATCAGCATATCGACCGGGCCAGCCTCGCATCCGTGGCTCCGGCATTCGTTATAGAGACGCGCGGCGTACTCATAATCGGCGGTGTGGATCGGCTCATCGAGAAACGCATCGAGAGCCGCCTTGACCTTCTCGTATTGCGCCGGTTCTTTGATTCCAGACAGAAGTTCCTGACGGATCATCCCGATCATCACGACGCGTCCATCCTGGATGGCCTGCGCCAGTTCCGGCTTGAGCTTCTGCTCCTCCGGGCTAAGGTCGGCGGCGTCTTTGCGACGCAGCGCCAGCGACCACACGGAGGTGTCAACCAGCACTTTCACCCCTCGCTTCCCATGCGGTCGCGACGGCGATTTGCTTTGTGGTCGTAGTCCTCGTGGTAATCAACGGTGCCGAACAGATCGAGAATGTGCATCTGCTTGCGGCGGCGGATGTACTCGTCCAGAGCCGCGGTCACGGCTTCCTTCTTGGTTGCGTGCTGGCCAATCCGGCGGGCTTCCTCAATCAGGCGATCATCAATGGCTAGGTTGGTGGGCATGGCACACTCCAGTACGTGTATCATACCACACACTCTGATGTGTAGAGTTCGGCGGGGTGAGTACGCTCCATACGCTGCGAACCCCCCGATTACCTTCGTAACTTGCGCCCTCCCGCTTCTCTGTTACGTTCGCCTTAAGGCACGGGAGTTGTGTGCTCACGTGCGTCGGGGCTTCCGGGCGCGTGCTCTTTTAGGACATTTCGGTAATGCCGCAAGGCTTGTTTCAGGTTAACCGTTTCGTTACTCCTCAAAATCTCTTCTGCACCGTGTCTGATGCAAAAAATCGAGCTAAGTCCAATTTTCGGAAGATCTTGCTTGTAACTCTACGCACTCAATAGCTTGCATGTAAAATGTGATCTCCGGGTAAGCGAAAGACTGCGTCAAAAGTTTAGCGGGATGGGTAATATCAATTTTTTGTGTGATCTATATCACGTCCATGCCGTTCTCGGTGGCTCAGAACGGGGCTTGTTTGCACGAAAGTTAACACTTTGGAAAAAGCGTCGGCGGCGCGGGCAAACTGCAGGTTCCTCGGCTCCGCTCGGAATGACACCCCGGGTTTGGGTCCAGAGTGCGGCTGAATGGCGGCCCTTCAAAGCCTCTGGCGAAAAGCCAAGAGCCGAGGGCCAATGGCCGCTCGGTAGCAGGTAAAATGTCACATAAGGCTGTGATCTCCTATGTCCCTGACCAAAGCTGAAGCGCTGGAGATGTTTCGCTCCGATGACCTGATCGGCATCGGCATGGAGGCCGACGCGGTGCGCCGCCGCCTGCATCCCGAGGGCGTGGTCACCTACATCATCGACCGCAACATTAACTACACCAACTTCTGCACCGAGTACTGCACCTTCTGCGCGTTTTACCGGCCGCTGAAGGGCAAGCTGGCGGCCGAGGGATACATCCTCGACTTCGACACCATCTACGACAAGGTGCGCGAGACGGTCGAGCTGGGCGGCACCGGCGTGCTGCTGCAAGGCGGCCTGCATCCCGACCTGAAGATCGAGTGGTACGAGGCGATGCTCAGCGGGCTGAAGCAGCGCTTTCCGCAGGTGCATCTGCACTGCTTTTCGGCGTCGGAGATCATCTGCATCGCCGAGGTCAGCGGGCTGTCGATCGAAGACACGATCCGGCGGCTGCGCGATGCCGGGCTGGATTCCATTCCCGGCGGCGGGGCCGAGATTCTGGACGACGAGGTGCGCTACAAGATTGCGCGCCTGAAGTGCCTGACCGACGACTGGCTCAACGTGCATCGCACGGCGCACAAGCTGGGCATGCGGACGACCGCGACCATGATGTTCGGCGTGGGCGAGACCTATGAGAACCGCGTCAACCACTTCCAGGCGATCTACGATCTGCAGGAAGAGACGGGCGGATTCACGGCGTTCATTCCGTGGTCGTTCCAGCCGCAGAACACGGCGCTGGGCGGACGCGGATGGGACGAAGCGACGGCGGTCGAGTATCTGAAGACGCTGGCGATTGCGCGCCTCTACCTGACGAACTTCAAGAACGTGCAGTCAAGCTGGGTGACGCAGGGACTGAAGGTCTGCCAGATGGGATTGCGCTTCGGCGGCAACGATGTTGGCTCGGTGATGATCGAGGAGAACGTGGTGCGCGCCGCAGGCGTACGCAACTGCACGACGGAAGAAGAGCTGCGGCGGATCATTCGCGATGCGGGCTTCCGGCCGGCGCAGCGGGACACGTTGTATACGAAGTTCTTTTTGAATTGAGGTTCTGAGGAGAGCGCCATGAGTGAAACTCCGCAGCAATACAAAGAACGCGTCCTGAAGCTGGTGGAAAACAAGGACGCTATCGCCGTGCAGCGCGAAACCGCCGCGCGGCTGGCGAAGCTGGTGGAAGGCGCATCGCGCGAGCAACTCGCAAAGCGCCCGGCTGCTGAAAAGTGGTCGGTGTCGGAGATACTCGTGCATCTCGCCGAGGCTGAGGTCTCGTGCTTCTGGCGGTATCGCCAGATGATCGAGCACAATGGCAGCACGATTGTCCCGTTCGATCAGGACCTGTGGTACAAGCTGGGCGATTATCCTTCGCGCGATCCCGCAGGAATCGTTGCAACTCTTCCGCCTGATGCGCACCGCGAACCTGCGTATGTTCGACCACCTGACTCCTGAGCAGTGGCAACTCGGCGGCGTGCACACCGAGCGCGGGCCCATGACCGTGGCCGATCTTGCGCGGCAGATGGCGGGACACGACGTCAACCACCTCGCGCAAGTTGAGAAGTTGGTGGGAGCTTAGCGGGTTTTAACGCAGAAGCGATTGCCGGTCTGGACTTTTGGGAGCGGTTGAATGAAAAGTGGCGGTAAGGCGACCGTCCCTCGACGGATGAGTCGGGATCACGCGTCCGGTACTCCAGACATGAATCAACGCCACGAATTGCAGAGGCAGGTGCCAATGAAAAAGCCGGGCACGCAAGCACCCGGCTTTCCAGCAGAAACGGTTAAGAACTTAGCTCCGGCGCAAACGCCGAACTGCAAAGGCTATACCAGCGCCCAGCAACGAGAAAGTGGCCGGCTCGGGCACCGAGCTTGAGTACTCACGGAAGGTATAGTCAAAATCTGGATATGACTGGTACCCAGGATTGGCGAACACGTTTCCTCCAGGATAGCCGTTATCGACATCACCCCAGAGTCCGCTCGCGTTGTTCACGCTTTGAAACACCAGGTAGTAGGTGGTATTAGGGGTCACGGCGACTGGATTCCAGAATACGTCAACCCACTGATTAGGACCGACTTGCCCAGACGTGGCGGAAGCCAGTTCATGTCCATTGTTATTCGGCAGATTATCCCACAAGCTGATCGTGATTCCCTGGCTGCCTTCAATGGTGTACAGGAAAACGCCAGCGCCGCTGGAATTGTCGGCCGACGGCGTAAAGGACTGCGCCAAGTCGGTTTGGGCAAACGCCGCCATGTAGGCGTTCTGCGTGGTGTCTTCCTGATCAATCACGTTCGTTGCCAAGGAAGCTACACTGAAAGTTGCGAGCACAACCGCAAGCAAGAGAAGTCGTTTCATGAGGTACCCTCCCCCGAGCGACAACGGTGTCACAGACTCGTGGAAAAGGCAAGCAGTAAATGGCCAGTAGAGCATTTTTTGGCAAAACCGTAACATGTCCTCGGCCGGTATCGTGGGTATCTATTGCAAGGCCCTTTCTTTCACGCGGAGACAATGGTCAGCACTCCACCAACCATGAGCACGCACCAAAGGACGCCAGAGCACCGGCTCACGCGCATCGTGATATGCGTGAGCTCATGATCCTGAACATTCACCTCGGTCGGCGGTTGCCAATACTATTCTCCACATGCCGGTAGCGACGGCGGAGCTTCGCTCTGGTGTCTCGCCGCGAGTCATCGGCGGCCATCGTTGTGGAGCACCGAGTTCAACGTAGGAGCGTTCCAGGTTCTGCAGTTCGGTGCGCTGCGGTTACGGCGCGACACGAAAGACGCTGAGCGTGGCGTCGGCCTCAAGGTTCGCGTTCACCGTGGCAGCGCCTTAGCTCGTCCACAGGGTAAAGAGCATCAAGCCCAGGATGACAGCGTACGTTGTGCCCAACACGCTGGAGCTTAATCCGATGAGATCGTTGCGGATGCGCCGTCGCTCCCCGCGGCCAGAAGTGGTTGAGCAGAACCATGGCCAGCAGCGCACCGCAAACGGTGCCGAGAACGATAAGGATGCTCTCTATCAGCTAGCTCATGGAAGGTGCGTGTGAAGTACCCGCAGGCGGGACTGCAGACTTGGGGTATGTTAACACGAGAATCCTGGAAATGAGTACCCGGTTGATGTCGTCTGTAGATGCTCCAAGATAATGTCACCCCATAACTGCAACGAGACTTTGTCACCCTGTAAGGATGGTGGCGATGACTCAGAAAGAGTTTCAACGGGTGAAAGTGATTGAGAATGCAGCGGGCGGGAGGCTGAGCGTACGCGAAGCCTCCCGTCTGCTGCAATTGAGCGAGCGCCAGGTACAGCGGCTCAAACGGCGTTATCAGCCGGATGACATCGCCTGGGTGAAGCACGGCAATTGCGGACGCGCCATGCCCTGGGCCGTTTCTCTTCCCCAGAAGCAGTTGATTGTAAGCCTGGCCCGCGGCAAGTATCAGGGTTTCAATGATTCCCATCTCGCCGAAAAACTTCAGGCCGAGGAGAACCTCGCCCTCAGCCGCGAAACCGTGCGCCGCATCTTGCGGGCCGCCAAACTGCCCTCTCCGCAGAAGCGTCGGCCCGCCAAGTATCGCTCCCGCCGGCCGCCCCGCCCCTGCTTCGGCATGATGGCGCTCACCGATGCCAGCCGCCATCGCTGGCTCGAAGACCGCGGTCCCCAGCTCACCCTGATCGGCTTTCAGGATGACGCCACCAGCCAGATCCTGGCGGCTCACTTCCAACTGGAAGCCGAAAATACTCTCGGTTATCTCCGCGCCTTGCAGGCCATGATCACCACCCATGGCATCCCGCTCAGCCTCTACCGCGACCGCCACAGCATCTTCCAGCGTAACGATTCCCACTGGACCGTCGCCGAACAGCTCGCGGGAAAACAATCGCCCACCCAGCTGGGACGCGCCCTGGAAGCCCTCGGCATCGAGCCAATCCCCGCCTACTCGCCCCAGGCCAAGGGCCGCATCGAACGCGCTTGGCGCACCTGCCAGGACCGGCTGGTCAGCGAACTCCGCCTCGCCGGCGCCACCACCTTGGAGCAGGCCAATGCCGTGCTCCAGCGCTTCTGCGCCGACTATAACCAGCGCTTTGCCCGCCCCGCCGCCCAGCCAGCTGGCCAGTTTCGCCGCTTGCCCCGCGGCTTCGATCTCGCCCGCTGCGTGGCCCTGCGCTACGAACGCGTTGTCGCCGCCGACCATACCGTCACCTTAGGCGAGCACTCCATCGCCCTGCCGCCCTTGCCCCGCGCTCGCGGCTACGCCGGAGAAACCGTCGAACTCTCCCATCAACTGGACGGGACCCTGCGCGTCTATCGCGGTGACCGTCTGCTCTATGCCCAGCCTCTGCCTCTGGCCGAAGTCCCCAATCGCCGCCCTGCGCCCCGCACCACTGCGCAGAAAAGAAAAACCCCGATGCCCCGCATCTACAACCTCTCCGGCCGCCCTGCTTTAGCGGCCGTTACCTAAACCACAGGGGGTGACAAAGTCTGGTTGCAGTTGATACGACATTTTCTGGTTGCAACAACACCCGGTTGATGTCGTCCCCTGGCTTGGGGCGCAGAACGTGGCATCGGGCCGATTGTTTCCGGCTACCTCTTCTTGGGCACAGGAGCGCCTTGCATCTGCTGCTCCTGCATGGTCTCGCCGGGCTTAAGCAGTGAAGGATGAAATGCGGCGTTGGCATTGGTATCCGCCGTCGGCTCCGCTGAGGCAGCTTGTTGCGTTGCGTCGGCGGAGTTGGCGTCGCCGGATTGTGCAGCGTTGGGCGATGACTTCGCGGCAGCCGTCTGAGCGGACTGCGGGAAATCTCCCGAACTCGAAGCCTTCGCTGGAGCTGCTGAGGCTGACGCTGGAGCCGATCCTCCCGGTTGAAGCGCTTCAGCCGGCGCGTGCGCCGGGTTCGCTGCCTCGCTCACACTGGCTTCTTTCACCGCGGGTTCGGGATCAAAGGACAGCTTGGCATTCATTAGCTGGCGCAGCTCATCATCATGCGGAGCGGCAAAGAAGAAGCTCAGTAGATAACCGCGGTGCGCGGTCAGCGCCAATGCCACGGAGACACGCCGCGATAAGGCGTCGCCCTCTTCTTTGTAGGCCACGACGCCGTTCATCAGGATGAATGTGTGGCCCTCGCGCTCAAAGGCGCGCGCATCTTTCATGTCCTGAAAGATGGGATGGCCGAGGCCATAAACGACCAGGAAGTCGCGAACCGTGTCCTTGCCTTTGCTCAAGTCGGGGAACTTCACATTGGGGAAGCAGGCCAGCGACATGGCCGAGATCGTGACCTCGCCGAAGTTGTCATAGGCAATGGAACCGGTCTGCTGCGGCTCCGCTCGCCAGGCGGAAACCAGCGTGCGCTCACAGGCTTTCAGCAGCGTGCGCTGGTTGTCGGCAACCGCCGGCTTGCCTGTGTTCGCTTCGCGGCTGCGCTCGACCGCAGGCATCACCGCCGCTTCCGTTCCGAAGTGCCAGCCCTTCGGCAGTTGGTATCCAAACCCAAGCGGGGTGTTTTCGTAGACGTTCCCCTCAACTCTGCCGGCGTCGAGCTTCTTCGCGGGCGGATCGGTCTTTAGCTGATCGAGTACCTGGGACGGAATTGCCGGTCCGTCGTAGGGTTGACAGCCGATACCGAGAAAGTCGCCGATCGACTGCGGCGGGAAGAACCGCATGCGCCCGACCGCTGCTTCGAGCTGTTGAACCAGCTTGGGATCACGGCCGGCAGTGACGAAGTGGAGCACATATCCGTCGAGCTCAGTGGCGAAGATGGCGTGCTGGTCGATGCCGCGGCGAGTCTCGAAGTAGAAGAACGGATGCCCGGCGATGCTGGCTTTCGAAAGCCCGTGCAGCTCTTCGACTCCGATGGTCAGCTCGTCGTCCAGTTCCCGCCGCAATAGAAGCCGGGCATCAAGGTGCTTGTCTCCCACAGGGTAGGCAGAGATGGCCAGTATCGACCGATGCGGCGACGAACCGAGGGTTTCCAGCAAGGCAATGCTGCCGTCGGTTGGATTCGCAGTGGGGACGGAACGCAGTTCGGCGTCTGCGGGCAAGTCGATGGAGAAGCCGAAGAAGGCGTTCAAGTACCGGTAATTGGAAAGGAAGCCCTGGTCGGGATAGCGAGCGGGCGTCTGCGCTGAGGAGGAATTCGACTTCGTCTGGTCGGCGGCGGCGCCGTACCCGAAGGCGACACTACAGCAGAAAATGACAGCGAGCACAACCCGAAACCGCATGACTTCCCCAGTCACCTATTGTTTCGCCTTCCGGGCGTAAAGGTCAACGGCGCGGATGCGACGTTGTGGCCATGTTCGAGGCATCCGGAACGACCATGCCAGCGCCCATTTTTATTGGCTTCCTGCATCTGCGACTAGGTACAATCAATCGGGTTAGCAAGTCGCTAACTCATACATACTGCCGAACCAGCTTTTGTTCCGGAGCGACGCCCTGAACGCTGTCCTCGCTTACTTATGCTTTGCGCTGCTCGAACCGCACGGGCTTCGGCATTACCTGCGCACGCATTTCCTCGACAAGACGTTTCAGGGACTGTATCACCCGAACGCCTTTGACATGGCGCTGCTGATTCCGTATTTCGTAGTGCTTATCCTGCTGGCGTTCTACGGAATGCACCGCTACCAGCTTGTCTATCTTTATTACAAGCATCGCAAGAACAAGGTGACGGAGCCGACCTCGCGATTTGCCGAGCTGCCGGAGGTCACCATCCAGCTTCCGATTTTCAACGAGCAGTACGTCATTGACCGTCTGGTCGAGAGCGTGTGCCGTCTCGAATACCCGCGCGAAAAGCTGGAAATCCAGGTGCTGGACGACTCGACGGATGAAACGGTCGAGGTCGCGGCGGCTGTGGTCGAGCGCTATGCCGCGATGGGATACAACATCAGCTATCACCATCGCACCAACCGCGAAGGCTTTAAGGCAGGCGCACTCGACGCCGGCCTGAAGAAAACGGACAGCGAGTTCATCGCCATCTTCGACGCTGATTTCACGCCTCACTCGGACTGGCTGCAGAAGGTGATTCACCATTTCGCCGATCCGGAGATCGGCATGGTGCAGACGCGATGGACGCACCTCAACCGCGGTTACTCCTACCTCACCGAGATCGAGGCCATCCTGCTCGATGGCCACTTCATCCTGGAGCACGGCGGCCGCTCGCGGGCGGGCGTGTTCTTCAACTTCAACGGCACCGCCGGCATGTGGCGGCGTAAGGCCATCGAAGACGCGGGCGGTTGGGAGCACGACACGCTGACCGAGGACACCGACCTGAGCTATCGCTCGCAATTGAAGGGATGGAAGTTTCGCTATTTGCAGGATGTGGAGTGTCCGGCGGAGCTGCCCATCGAGATGACGGCGTTCAAAACGCAGCAGGCGCGCTGGGCGAAGGGCTTGATCCAGTGCGCGAAGAAGGACCTGCCGTATGTGCTTCGCGCCCAGGTTTCGCGACGCGAAAAGATGGAAGCCTGGTATCACCTGACGGCAAATCTCAGTTATCCGCTGATGATTGTTCTGAGCACGCTCTTGCTGCCGGCGATGATGATTCGCTTCTACCAGGGCTGGTTCCAGATGCTGTATATCGACCTGCCGCTCTTCCTGGCCTCGACGTTTTCCATCTCCAGCTTTTACCTGGTGTCGCAGAGAGAGCTGTTTCCCAAGACCTGGCTGCGCACCTTCTGGTACTTACCGGCTTTGATGGGCCTTGGCATTGGGCTGACGATTACCAACAGCAAAGCCGTCCTGGAAGCGCTTATCGGCATCAAGAGCCCGTTCGCGCGTACGCCAAAATATCGCGTCGTGAGCAAGAAGGAGAAGAGCGCAGCGGCCAAGAAGTATCGCAAGCGCCTCGGGCTCGATTCCCTGGGTGGAGTTGCTGATCGGATCCTACTTCGCACTCACCATCTGGTACGCCGTGGTGAATGAGAACTATGTCACCGTTCCGTTCCTGGTCTTGTTTGTTTGGGGATATTGGTACACAGGTATTATGTCTCTGCTGCAAGGACGCTTCGACGTGTTTGGCCAGGCCCGCGCCGCGGAAGAGCACAGCGTGAAGCCCTTTCCGGTGGGAGTGTAGGGAGGATTGAGCCCGAAGGGCGTGCGACTGTCCACGTGCGCCGCCAGCCGTATGTTATCCCCGGTTGCGGGCCAAGCGTGTCCCATTGATCGGGCGCGACAACCCCACTTGGGGATGATTTGGCTGAGGACTGGGGAAAACCGTGGCAGCCGATAAGCCTCCTTCCGACTGGCAAAAGAACAGATCCCTCGCTTCGCTCGTGATGACAAGCACAAGAGAGAACAGAATCCAAGAATGAGACGAAACATCGCACTTGCGCCCTTCTGCTTTGCTCTGCTTCTAACCTGCTCCACCCTTCAAGTACTCGCCCTCGACCGCCAGCCTAACGCCGACTACCGTGCTCGCCGTTTGACCCTGGCGCAAAAGCTCGATGGCGGCGTCGCCGTCATCTTCGCTGCGACCGAGGCGGAGGGGCCTAACGCGACTTCCAGCTTTCGTCAGGACAACAACTTCTATTACCTTTCCGGGTCCGTCGAACCGGGAGCGGCCCTGGTCATCGCGCCCGCGTTCAATGAAAACCCGATACAGCCCTACACTGAGATTCTGTTTCTTCCCGCGCGCAACCTGAGCCAGGAGAAATGGACCGGGCCCAAGCTCGGGCCCAATGATCCTCAGGCGCCCGCCATCACTGGCTTCGATCGCGTTGCCAGCCTCGATACGCTGTCTGCTGAAGTCGCCAAGCTGCTGGCGACCGGGCGTCCGGCAATCTACCTCGACATGCCGGAGAGCGGTGAGCAGAATGCCGCTTCCCGCTTCCTCGAATGGGCGCGACGCGCGAACACGCTCCCGATGCGGACCGGCGTCAACGATGTGAAGCCCGCTCTGGCAGGGTTGCGCGTCATCAAGGACGCAGGAGAGATTGAGCGCATTCGGCACGCGACAGATGCGTCGATGGCGGCTCACCTGGCAGCGTTAAAGATGCTGAAGCCGGGCTTGAATGAGCACGACATCGCCACGCGCATGATCTATGAGTTCATGAAGGGCGGGTGCGATCGTCCAGCCTATGCGCCGATTGTGGGAGCCGGCTTCGATTCGACCATCCTGCATTACTCCGCCGACGATCAGCCCATTAGGGATGGTGACGTGGTGGTGATGGACGTTGCCGGCGAGTACGCGATGTACGCCTCCGACATCACACGCACAGCGCCGGCCAACGGCAAGTTCACCGCCCGGCAGCGGGAGATCTACGACATCGTCCTGGGCGCTCAGCAGGCGGCGATTAAGGCTTTCAAGCCGGGTCAATATTCGCTGCGAGGCCCGAATTCGCTGTACAAGATTGCCTATGACTACATCAACACCCACGGCAAGGACCTGCACGGCCAGCCGCTGGGGCAGTACTTCATACACGGCCTGGGACATTACGTCGGACTTGAGGTGCATGATGTAGGCGACGCGAATGCAATGCTTGATCCGGGCATGGTCTTCACCATCGAACCGGGGATTTATATCCCCGAGGAGAAGATCGGGGTTCGTATTGAAGACATCTTCTGGGTCGATCCCAGCGGCAAGCTCGTGGACTTGACCAGTATGTTGCCACACACCGCTGCGGAGATCGAAGCGGCCATGGCAGGAATGTACACGCCGCCAAGTTCGAATTGACGCTGCTGCAGTTCCTGCGTCATCTGATATGCTGAATCTCTGTGGTGATCAAGGTCCTGTTCGTCGCACTTATACTGAGCACCTCAGCGCTGGTGGCCGTGGGAATTGCGATCTATTTCCGGGTACGGCGCCACCTGCAAGTGGCAAAATCGGACGGAGAAACGCCTGCCGCCATCGAAGCATCCGTTCAGGACCAGGAGCCAGCACAATGAAGGGGGCGTTCGAGGAGTTAAGTCATGGCAAAGGCAATGGGAGTGAGTGAGAGTTCGGCTACGCGTTCGCTCAGCGGATTGCGCCAGATTGCCATCGTAGTATGTGCCAGCGCGGTAATTGCCGTCTGCGCGAGGCTGATGCTTCCCTTGCCTTTCACGCCGGTCCCTCTGACGCTGGCGAACTTTGGCGTGTTGCTGGTGGGCTTAACGTTGGGAAGCAAGCGCGGTTTCGCTGCGGCGGCGCTCTATCTGGGCTGGGGAGCCATGGGCCTGCCGGTATTCGCCAGCGCGGGACCCGGAGGCCTCGCGCAACTGCTCGGCCCGACCGCCGGATATCTCTGGGCGTATCCCGTGGTGGCTTTCATCGCAGGTTGGATCGCTGAACATGGCGCGCGGAGCTTTACTCGTAATCTTTTTGGCGGAATCTTCGCCGAGTTGGTTCTGTTCGCCGGCGGGGTTGCGTGGTTGGCCGTCATCACCCACAGTTGGCAGCATGCGGCCGCGTTTGGGCTTTACCCTTTCTTCGCTGCTGAAGTGATAAAGGTCATGCTCGCAGCCGCATTGGCCCTCCGCTTACAGCGAAGGTTCTAATACGCTTTTTTCTGGAGTTCCACTGGATCTCCTCCTAGTCTTGTCTCTGGCAACAGCCGGTCGGTCATTTATGAATAGCAACACAGGGCCTCAGCTCCGCGAGATCACAGTCGCTCACAGTCCGGATTCGGACGATGCCTTCATGTTTTATGGCATGGCCACTAACAAGGTGCGCGTGCCAGGGGTGAAGTTCACACACACCCTCTGCGATATCGAGACCCTGAATCGCAGGGCCCTGGAAGGCTTCTATGACATCACGGCGATCTCGTTCCACGCCTATCCTTACATCCAGGAGAAGTACGCGCTCATGCCCAGCGGAGGAAGCGTAGGCGAAGGCTATGGGCCGATGGTTGTCGCTTCCCGGACGATTGCACCTGAAGAACTGGCGGGGGTGAAGATCGCTGTTCCGGGAACGATGACGACCGCGTATCTCGCACTCAAGTTGTATGCACCGGACGCGATTACAGAAGTGGTTCCATTTGACAACATCATTCCGCGCGTGATCGAGGGTAAGTACGAAGCTGGACTCATTATCCATGAAGGGCAGCTCACCTTTGACCGGGCAGGTCTGCATCGCATCGTGGACATGGGCAGGTGGTGGCGCGAAAAGACCGGGATGCCTCTGCCGCTGGGTGGGAATGCCATCCGCCGCGATCTTGGGGCGGAACTGATCAATGCCTGCTGCGGAGCTTTGCGCGACAGCATTCAATATGCGCTGGACCACCGGGAGGAGGCGCTGCAATATGCCATGCAGTTTGCCCGCGATCTCGACGCGCAGCTTGCCGACCGGTTTGTCGGCATGTATGTCAATGAACGCACGCTCGACTACGGGAAAGACGGACGCGAGGCGATTGTGAAGTTGCTCGAGATGGGCTACGAAGCAGGAATCATTCCCCACAAGCCTCACGTCGAGTTCGTCGGCGATGCGGCTCTGTTGACGGCGGGCTAACGCAGGAAAATCATGGCGGTTGTGCGCGAGCTGAGGATCCCTTCTGGCCAGAACCTGCTCATCGACGCTGACGATACGCTCTGGGAAAACAACATTTACTTCGAGCGGGCCATCGCCGACTTCATCACCTTCCTCGACCATAAAACTCATACGCCGGATGAAGTGCGGGCCGTGTTGTGGGAGGTGGAGCGCGAAACCATTCGCGAGCACGGCTACGGCATGCAGAGCTTTGCCAACGCGCTGGTCGGCTGCTTCGAACGGTTGTCGGTAGCGCCGGTCACCCCTCGACTGCATGATCACATCAAGACCATCGCCTACAAAATCGCCGAGCATCCAATGGAGATCTTGCCCGAGGTGCCAGAGACGCTTGCAGACTTGTCGCAGCGCCACCAGCTGTTCATGGTCACGAAAGGCAATATCACTGAGCAAACCGGCAAGCTGGAACGCTCGCAGTTGAAGCGGCACTTCGTCGCAGTCGAAGTTCTCGCCGAGAAGAACGCGCCTTCCTATCGCGAGCTGGTCGACAAGTATGGCCTGGCCTGCGACAAGACGTGGATGATCGGCAACAGTCCCAGCTCTGACATCAACCCGGCGATCGCGGCCGGGCTGCATGCCGTCTTCGTTCCTTATCACAACACCTGGGAACTGGAGCGCGGCGAGATCCTGCCCGTTAATGGCAACCGAAAGCTGCTTCATGTGGAGAGCTTTGGGCGGCTGCGCAACATCTTCTAGCAATCACCTTCCCGCAAGCAACTTTTCCTCTGCGCCCGGTGTTATTGCGATTGCCTACTTCGTACATCGGCAAATATGCGGGCTTTACGTAAGGTCATTACCGTATTTCTTGTGATTGGCTCCCTCTCTGCAGTGTTAATCGCTGCGAAGAAGAAGGCGAGCACGAGTGACGCCGACGATCAGCAAAAGCGTGCCCTGCAAGCTCTTGATCGGCTGACCTTCGGGCCGCGGCCCGGCGACGTACAGGCCGTCACGGCAATGGGCGTGGACAAGTGGATCGAACTGCAACTGCATCCCGAAAAGATTGACAATTCGGCGCTCGATGCCCGGCTTGCCCAGTATCGTACCTTGCACATGAGCGCGCGCGAAATGGCGCTCAACTTTCCGCCTCCGCAAGTGCTGAAGGCGGTGCAAGACGGCAAGCTGCCGATGCCAAGCGATCCTTATCGCCATGCCGTGTACTCCGCGAACCTGGTGCGGCTGCAAGAGAAGAAAGAAGCAAAGCAGGAGCAGGCGGAGTTGAGCCAAGTCGCGAATAACATGGCGTCACCGGCCAGTGGGTCGCACTCGAGCGAGAGCGTTGCCAATCGGTTCGACGCGCCGGACGGGCAATCGCGCCGCCAGCGCAATCAGATGGTCGATCAACTGACGCTGCTTGATCCTGCGACTCGTATGCAGCGGATTCTCGCGCTGCCTCCCGATCAGCAGAGCGAGTTGACAAAGGGCCTCCCCGAACCCGTGCGGCAAACGTTGCTGAATGGCCTTTCTCCGGAGCAACGCGAGACTGTTCTCGCGCTGACCAACCCGATCGCTGTTGTGGATGGGGAGCAGCAGTCGGCAAAAATCCTGCGTGCCGTCTATAGCCAGCGGCAGCTCGAAGAGGTGCTAACCGATTTCTGGTTCAACCACTTCAATGTGTTTATCGGCAAGGGCGCCGATCGATACCTCGTCACGTCGTACGAGCGCGATGTGATTCGCCCGCACGTGCTCGGCAAGTTCCAGGACCTGCTGGTTGCCACAGCGCAAAGCCCGGCAATGCTGTTCTATCTCGACAACTGGCAGAGCGTGGGCCCGCACTCGGATGCAGCGTTAGGCATCCCGCAGCGTGCGGCGCAGGACCCGCGGGTACGCTGGGTGAATGGACCGTTCGGCCGCTATCCGGTGGTCTACCAGCCGCGGCCACAACCGTGGCCCCAAGCGGGAACCAACCCCAATGGACAGCAGAAGCGCCGCGGCGGGCTGAACGAGAACTACGCCCGCGAACTGATGGAATTGCACACACTTGGTGTCAACGGTGGCTACACGCAGCAGGATGTCACCGAGGTCGCACGTGTCTTCACCGGATGGACACTGCAGGATCCGCGTGACGGCGGCGGGTTCGTCTTCAAGCCTCGCCTACACGAACCCGGCGACAAAATTGTGCTCGGGCACAAAATCGGGCTGGGCGGAGAGAACGAAGGCATGGAGGTGCTCAATATCCTGGCGCATTCGCCTGCAACCGCGAAATTCATCTCGACAAAGCTGGCTGAGCGGTTTGTCTCCGACAATCCCCCGCCATCGCTCATCGAGGCGATGAGCAAGACCTTCCTGAAGACCGACGGCGACTTGCGCGAAGTCATGCGCACGATGTTCCGCTCGCCGGAATTCTGGGCGCCCGAGGCTTACAACGCGAAGGTGAAAACGCCGCTGGAGTTCGTGGCCTCGTCGCTACGTGCAACCGGGGCGGACATTACTGATCCGCTGCCGCTGGTGAACCATCTCAACCAGATGGGCATGCCGCTCTACGGCATGCAGCCGCCAACCGGTTATTCGACGACGGCCGAAGGGTGGGTGAGTTCCGCCTCCTTACTGGCGCGAATGAACTTCGCCCTTGGACTGGTGACGAATAGGATTTACGGCACCAGCTTCAACCTGGCCACGCTGACGAATTCGCCGCCGGACATCGCAAGCGAGACAGACCCTTACCAGGCACAACTTAGGCTGGAGCAGGTATTGCTTGAGGGCAATGTATCTGCCCAAACACACACGACAATCGAAGACAAGATCGCAACCCCATCGGCAGAGTTCGGCGCGCCGTCGCAAAACAGCGCGAACGCGATCGCTGCACTTCTGCTCGGTTCGCCTGAGTTTCAGCGGCACTGAGACGTTTCATGCTCCCATAGATTCGAAACCCATGAATGAGTGGGGCACGCGAAGGGTCGTTATGAGCATTACCCGAAGAGCATTTCTGCAAGGCGGAGCGATGGCGGTCATCGGTACCGCCGCAATTCCGTCGTTCCTCACCCGCGCCGCCCTCGGTGCAGTTTCGCCATCGGGCCGAAACAAGCGGCTGATCGTCATCTTCCAGCGCGGCGCGGCCGATGGATTGAACATCGTCATACCGCACGCGGAGTCGGCCTATTACCAGATGCGGCCCAGCATCGCAATACAGCGCAATCAGGTCATTGACCTGAACGGCTTCTTCGGTTTGCATCCATCTCTGGCGAGCTTCAAGCCGCTATGGGACCAGGGGCACCTCGCCATCGTTCATGCTGCTGGTTCGCCCGACACCACGCGCTCGCACTTCGACGCGCAGGACTACATGGAGTCGGGTACGCCCGGCGTCAAGGGCACCACCGACGGCTGGCTGAATCGCGTGTTGCAGACCGAGCGGCAGACGAAAGAGAGCCCGTTCTCAGCCGTTGCACTCGGTTCTTCTCTGCCCCGCATTCTGTCCGGCAAGGCACGGGCAGTTGCGGTCAGCAACCTAAATTTTTTTGGCATCGCCGGCGGCAATCCCGCGGCGGCGCCAGTGGGCAACGCCTTCGAAGCCATGTACGACCAGTCGGCCGACACACTGCTGCACGGCACGGGGCAGGAAACCTTTGAAGCCGTCAAGATGTTGAAGTCGGCCGATCCGAATCGCTATACCCCGGCCCCGGGCGCCAACTACCCTAACGGCCCATTCGGAAATGCGCTTCGTCAAACCGCCCAGTTGATTAAGGCGAACCTCGGAGTGCAGGTGGCTTTCACCGACATCGGTGGCTGGGACCATCACGTGAACGAAGGCGCGGCGGAAGGGCAGCTCGCCAATCGTCTGCGTGAATTCAGCCAGGCCATCGCCGCGTTCTGGGTGGACTTGGGACCGCTGGCCGAAGACACGGTCATCGTCACCATGTCAGAATTCGGGCGCACGGCGCGCGAGAATGGAGATCGCGGCACCGACCACGGCCATGCCAACGTGATGTTCGTTCTCGGTGGCCCCGTGCGTGGAGGGCGGATTTACGGACGCTGGCCGGGCCTTGACCCGTCACAGCTCAACGAAGGCCGCGACCTGGCGCTAACCACCGACTTCCGTCGTGTGCTGGGTGAGGCGGTCAACCGGCACTTGGGCAATACAAATCTCAACACGGTGTTTCCCGCATACGACAACTCGCCTGCGGGGTTTCTGAGATATCTGGGATGAGGTCAGTGGGAAGCCTCGGCCGGACAAACGATCTTGGCTTGAAAGTATGATGCGATTTCGCGTTAACTGATACCAATTTGGACAACGCGTGGAATGAAACGCGAAGTCGCTGGATGCTAGGGCGTTTCTCGGTCCTAATCCGCGAAAATCAGGCGGCGAGGAAGCCAGTTGGCGGTTTGGGCGTTTCCCGTCAACTTGACGCGGAACAGTCCAACTTCCGGTTTCCCCGTCACTCGGGAGGAAACGTTGGCAAGCGTTAAAGGAACGGGCGATCTGTATTGCCTCTAGGTCGTCACGCCCGCTCGAGAAACTCTCTCAACAGCGGTTTCTTCCCGACAGCGCAACGGAAGCCATAGACGGCGATTCCGATGACCAGCAGCAGGACCGCTATTGAGCGGCCGGAGTACCAGCGCGACATGTCGAGCGTAAGGGCCGTCCATTGGAACACATCAAAAATGAAAAATGACGTGCCCAGGGCGAGGATCCCAAATCGCACTAGCACCAGCAGGAACAACATGGCACTTACCAGCGCGAAAACAATCAAATAAACGTTCTCGATGGTGAATTCAAGAAAGATCATCCCGATCCATGCGACCAGCAATGCGAGCAGTCTGTTGCGCAAAACCAGCCTTGCCAGAACAAGAATCAAAGTGATCGCTAACGCCGCTATAACGGCCATGTATTGATGATAGATAACCACACTCAAGGCTTGGGCTGGGGATCCAGAAAATTGGTTGGCGAAGCCGTTTGCGGGTCTCACACCTGGCATCCGTACCCAGAGTGTAAGAGTAAGGAAGCCATACCAAAGCCAAGTCTGAACACACGCGACGGCCACGCCGACCAGAATGTCGCGACCGACCAGGGGATCGCGAACACGTCCGGCGAGCAAGCGGTTCCATGAAATCAGCAGGTCCGGCCAATAGCGTCGCGCAAAGGGATCCAGCGCCAGGTACGACACCCAGACAAAACCAGCGCCGAAGGTAACGTCACCAGCGACTTTGGAAAACACCGCCCAGAACCGGGAAAGCTCGTGAGGCCAGTGCGCGGCCAGAATCCCGGAAATAGCCGAGGCGAAAAGAAAGTAGAGTGCTACGCGTGCGGCTCCACGGCGGTCGGCGCGGCCAGCACGCAAATTCATGCGCGTAAGGACGAGCGCGGCGCTAAGCATAAGCAAAATGATGATGGCTTGAGCGGCGGCACTAAAGTCCCAGATCCATTGCTTACGCTGCTGAGCTTCGACGATGGATGGGGAAGCCCAGGGTCCGCCAACGTCAAAGTCAATCGGTACTCCGTGGAAAGCTGCCGCGTCAATGTGAACGGGTACACCGTTCAACTTGCCGTCCCAGGAAATGCGAAAGTCAAAAGCGTGCGTCGGTATCCACTGCGGCTCGGACTCAACAAACTGCTTAGGGTCGAAACCCGCAGCATTGAATAACGGCCTCCAGTCCACCTGGGGGCTATTCTTCTCTTTCGGTTCCCACAGCGGCGGAACGAATTCAAACGTGCGCAGCAGGCCGTGCGCGTCAAGCAGTACGCTCACCATTCCTGGCTCATTGACGGGAGGGTCATGATCCCAGACCACGCCTGCCTGATCGCTCGGGATGAGCGGCTTTGGACTCTGCCGATACCAGAATCGCAGCGGCCCCGGTGGCTCACGCAGCAGTTGAGTCCAGTTCCGCCAATCGTATTCCTGAGCCAGGTAATTGACGTAGGACGAGTTGACGAACATTCCATAGGCGGAATCATTATTCGGGGCGGGCACTTCGGTTGCCTTGATGATCGCTTGCGCGCGGTCAAGGAGAACTTCTGGGCTCTTGTCGGGATTCGAACGGCCGAGCACCGTGGCGTACTTGGCCAGCCACACAGCGCCGAGCAACATCAATACGGCACTCGCCAGCAAAATTCCTGCCCTGCGAACCGAGAGGACTCCTGTGCTCCCGGCCGCGGCCAACAGGTCGGGAGACGGCGTTTCACCAGCCACCATCGCCTCTTGCAGAGCGTTCTCGCTTCCGAGAGCGGCTGCAACTTCGCTGGCGGAAGCCGGACGCGCCTGCGGCTGCACCTCCAGGCACTGCAAGATCACCCGGTCGTATGCGGGATCCACCCCTGACGCTCGTTGCGAGGGCGGCAGCGGCAAAGTGCCACTATGCTGTACCCTTCGCAAGTCCACAATCGTGTCCACCGGGTAGGGCCGCGCGCCGGTCATCACCTCATAAAGCACGGCGCCCAGCGCGTAGATATCGGTGCGCACGGATGCCGGTGCCCCATCCAACTGCTCGGGCGCCATGTAGATCGGTGTGCCTGCAAACTCGTCGCTAGGATGGGCTTCCCTCGCGAGGTCGGATAAACCGAAGTCCATCAGCCGCACACGGCCGCGGCCGTCGAGCATGATGTTGGCGGGCTTAAGGTCACGATGGAGCACTCCGCTGGCGTGGACCGCCGCAACTCCGGCGCAAATTTGCCGCGCTATCTGAACTGCCTTCTCTGCCGAAGGCCTACCCATGCGACGCAGGACCGAGGACAAGTCCTCGCCATCCACGTACTCCATCGAGAGGAAATAGCGATCCTCGAGATGGCCTAAGTCGAATACTCGGCAGACGTTCGGATGAGACACTTGGCGGGCCAGACGAACTTCGTTACGTAGCCTGGCTAACGCGATCTCGTCGCTTGCAACCGACAACGGTAGGAACTTCAGGGCGACCGTCTGTCCAACTTCCAGGTCATCGGCCCGGTAAACCTCACCCATGCCGCCGCGGCCCAGAAGCTCTATCATCCGATAGCGTCCGCCGAAGATCGTGCCGGGCAGGAATCGGCCATGGGTGGAATCCGGGGAGGCGCCGGTAGCAGGAGACAGGGTGCCGAGTGTGGGCGACTCGTCAACCCGGAGACCCACAGGGGAGTGCTGCTCTTGCACCATCACTGCTCCAAATGACGTGCTTTATTGCGTAAGACACGCCGGCTCCCTTACCCTATCTCTTCAGCCCGCTGGCTTCAGTGATGCTACTCACATTGTGATGGGCCGACCGGGACGGATTAACGGTAATTCGGCAAGAACACGGGTTTATGGGAGGCCCAAGTTCTGAGTGTGTGGTCGGCGATCCAGAACCACTCCACATGAGCGGGAAGTCGGCTACGCTTCCTTGTGCGAGCCCGTCGGGACGTGTTCAGGTTCAGGTAAGAGAGCGGAACGGGCGTTACAAATCCAAGTGGCGGTGCCAATGCGGTTGCCGGATGCCGGCCGACTTTTGAGGACCCATCCGAGCTTGGCAAGTGCTTCGGCGATTTATCGCCAACTAACGGCGAACACGAGTGGCTAAGCGGCCTCTCTGCAGATCGCCAGTCCTTCTTCGTTAAACCATGAGTGCCATTCTTGATGGTCGTGAATGATCGCCTCACCGGTTCTCCTTGCGGGGAGCGAGAAGCGCCGGAGCCAAAACACCCCGCGTTTTTCTCCCTCAGACTCTGCGACTGCTCTAGTCGAAGTGGCGGTAGGCGTCCCACTCCTTGGTGAGATCGCGGTCGAATTTGCGACAGTGGTAGATGGGCCGCTCCCAGTCGGGACGCGCCCACTGGACCTTGGGATCGGCGACCAGCGTGACCGAGGCGCAGTGACGCTGCAGGGACTCGAGGTCGGCGTCGAGGACGATGACGCTTTCTCCGGTGTAGCCTCTGCTTCCCCAATACCAGTAGGAGTGGTGACTGCAGATCGCTTTCGGCAATCCCAGTGCGGGCCCGAAGTGATCGATTGCTCCGGCTTGTCCGTAGAAGCTACCGTAGATCGCCGTCTTCTGGCGTTCTTCCGGGGGAAGAGCGTTGTAGTAGCGCGATACGGCTTCGGCGCGCTCCTTCCATCCGAAACAGCTGCTGTAGTAGTCCGGTACAGCGGAGTGCTCGTTCTCTTCGGATTCGGTTCGGTGCAGCAGCATCACTTGGTAGTAGCGCGCGAAGTCATCGATCGATAGGACAGGAACGACGGTCGGCAACATGAGTGCAGACAGGGCGCAGGCTGCGATGACATACGCGGCGACCAAGCGGCGGCTCCATGTGTTGGCGAACCAGAGTTCGGCGGCGACGGCTCCGGCGGCGAGCATGGCTGGATAGACCGGGGTGACCAGATAGTCCTTGGCGTGGAGCGTGTACATCAGCAGCATGTAGGCGATAAAGGCCCAGCCGAGGGCTCGGAAGCGCTTCATCGGCGGTGTCAAGAAGAACACCGCCCCGGCAATGACGAAGGCGGAGCTCAGGATATTGACCAGCAGTGCCTGTGCGAAGATAAATTGGAGCGGCGGAAGAATGACGTTGCGGTGATTGTGCTGAAGCTCCAAGAATGGGAAGTGACGATGTGCCTGCCACAGGATGTTAGGCATAGTGATCGCCAGAGCAATGGCGATTCCGCCCCAGAACCAACGATTGTGGAACCACCGTCTCCATGGTGTTAGTAGTGACCCCACCACGAGCGCAACGAGGTAGAACGCGAGGCTGTACTTGTGCATCAGCGCAACCCCGGCGACTGTTCCGAAGGCGAGCCAAAGGCGAGGGTTCGAGGTCTTCTCGATGCGGACGAGAAGCAGCACTGCGGCGGTCCATAGAGGCATATCGAGGGCGTTGGTGCTGAGGATGTGTCCGAAGGCGAGAGCGACGGGAGTAATCGCAGCCAGGACAGCGGCAGTGATGACGGCGCGTTTCCGGCCGCCAAGCTCAGACGCGAGTCGCGCTACGAGAAGCACGGTAGCCGCGGCGGCCAGTGCGGGATAGAGGTGAATAGCCGTGAGGGATGAGCCAAGCGTGTGGATGACGATCCAGGTAAGCCACGGAAGAAGCGGCGGAAGATCGACGTAGCCCCACGTGGGATGCTCGGCGCAAGCCAGGAAGTAAAGTTCGTCGGCATGGAATCCGTAGCGACCGGCGAAGCAGATGAGAAGCACGAAGACGAGTGCAGCGGGGAGTGCCGGGAGCTTGAGGCTGAGGTTGCGATCCTTGGTTAGCGATGCTGTAAGGGGCATTGAGGTCTCGGCGCCAAGTGTGCTGTTCTAGGGTAACTCGAACACTGGACAACGTTCAGGAATCGTTGGCACAGAGGCGCAGTCGGTGGTCGGACCAAGACGCTGACTGAATTGGATTTACTCGGTCGCAACTGGATAGGTATCGGGAAACGCCTCAGGGTCCAGCAATCCACATGAAGCGAATAGTCGCCAGCTCGTGGAAGTGCCTCACCCGTTACAAACTCCCGGAGAAACCAGCTTCAGGGAGATTGCTCCCGATAGATCGACAAGTGTTCACGAACCCGGCCGGCCATACCGCGCCTGAATTACACTTAACCTCGACATTCAAAACAGCATGGACAATAAACAAGATGTTTCCTCTCGCCCTGTCTCATCACCAACTGCGTTCAAACCGGTGCGGATGCTCGGGCTCACGCTGATGTGGCTGGTTCTCGCTTTGCTCACTCTGTGGGCAATTGCGGCCCTCTACGTGGATTGGCGGATGCCGGCGTTACGCATTCCAGTGACGGTGATCTACGTTGTTGTGATCTTGGCGATCCTGGTCAAGGTTAGACCGCAGCTTTTGGCGGCTGCTTTGTGTCTCGCAGGCTTCTGCATCGTGCTCGCGTGGTGGCTCAGCCTGAAGCCGTCGAATGAGGGTGATTGGCAGGAGAACGCCGCTCGTACCGCGTCGATCGAGATCAATGGAGATCAGGTAACGATCCACAATCTGCGCAACTGCGACTACGTGACCGAGACCGACTACTCGGATTGCTGGAGCGACCGTACGGTGTATCTGTCGCAGCTCAGTCACGTGGACCTTTTCTTTACCACATGGGGACCGAAGTATATCGGCCATCCGATTCTCAGCTTCCAGTTCGGCGACCGTGACCACATCGCGTTCTCCATTGAGGCGCGCTATAAGGTCGGCCAGTCGTATTCGGCGATCCTGGGATTTTTCCGGCAATACGAACTGATCTTTGTCACTGCCGACGAGCGCGACGTCATCCGATTGCGCACCAATTTCCGCAAAGACGAGGAAGTGTTTATGTATCGAACCACCGTGACGCCGGAGAGGGTGCGAGAGATATTCCTTATCTACGCCAATTACGTGAACAAACTGCGTGATCATCCTGAGTGGTACAACGCGCTGACGCGAAACTGCACCACGACGCTGGATACCCAGATCGCCGCGGACGTGAAGAATCCACAGCCCTGGAATTATCAGCTACTGCTGAACGGCACACTGGATAAGCTGCTTTATGAGCGAGGACGCCTGGTTACCGGCGGGCTGCCCTTTCCGGAGTTGAAAGAGCGTGAGCACATTAACGCGGCGGGTCAGGCGGCAGATGGGTCTCCGGATTGGTCGGCGCTGATTCGCGTGGGACGAGTTGGATTCTAGCAAGGCAAGCTGCGGGATCAGCTCTATTGCGGCGGAACTGGTCCCGAACCTTGGGGAGCCGGAGGAGGCACGTCCACCGGCTGCGGCTGCCGGGTTGGTCCGACTGGCACGGTTTTCTGATTGGGGTCAATCGTCGACGGATACTCGGCCTGTTCTCCCGGGCGCATCAACGTCGGAGCATTAGCCGGCTTCTTCGGCTTGTTCTCCGCCACCTCGGAGTCGTTCGGTTTGATATCGACTTCCTTCTCGGTACGAACGATCTTCTGACCGTCGACGGTCATGATCTCCAGCCGTGCGACCTGACCACCCTCGAAGCGCACGAAGTCGACTTCCTCCGGCGGAGTGCCGTAGATCCACTCTTCGTACTCGCGCCCCTGCGCATCCTTTTCGCGGATCTTTTGCGGAGGCCTGCCCTTGGCATAGACAACCATGTCCTTATCCATGCCGACGAGCACCTGGTGTTTCTTGATGGCCTCCTGAACCTTGGGAGGCAGGGTCTTTTCGTAGGCCTCCTGCGTAGTCAGCGCGTTAAAGTCGAAGAGGGGAGCAAGCATGGCACGCACCTGGTCGCCTGTCATCTCAGGAACGTACTTATCGAACTCGAGTTTCACGATCGTGCCGTGCGCATCGAGGCTTTGCGGAGCCCCGGTCGCGGGCACCGACGAAGTACCGCCGAGACCGCCAACTTCGATGCGCTGATACCACTTCGGACCCTTCTGCGGGCCACCGTTGATATCAAAGATGATCTCTTTGTCGCGGACCTCGACGTTGGTGATAACACAGCGATCGCCGGGTCTTGCGGCGGCGCCGTTCTCGGCGATCATCTGCGCAATCCCCTGCTGGCTGGGACTGATAACACCGTTCTTGATCTTCAATCCCTGTTTGCCCTGAGGCAGGACGGTCTTCGCGAATACGCGCTCCGATTGCAGACTGCGTATGATTTCCAGCCGAGTCCGTGAGGTGATCTTCGGCGCGTTGGAGTCGACGATCGCAGGCGAAGCGGTGGTTGGGCTCTTTTGTGTTTTGGTGTCGCTCGCGGCAAGCAGGCCGGCGGAAATGCACAGCCAAAGCAGGAGCGCTGCCGAGTTTACCAGGGTGAAACGACGGCGAGCCATGGAAACCCCGTTGCCTCAGATTATATGCCTATCACCGGAATCGCAGATGGTCGTTTAGGTTAGACACCACTGGGGCCGCCAAGTTCTCCCGAATCTGGTGGTGGAAATGTAAAAGGTTCTGCCAGACGCTTGACTGGCCATTTCCAGACCACCAGCAGACCGAGAATGATCGCGAGGGCGCCGGGAGCGCCGGCCTCGATGCCATAGCTGCCGCCGGTGAGCCATTGTGGACCCGTAACAGAAGCATGGGTCACCACATTGAAGATGCGCAGGCCGCTAACCGGTAGGCCGAAGAGCAGCCCCAGCGTCGCATTCCAGCCGAAGTGCAGTCCCAAAGGCAGCCATAGCGCCCGCGTGCGCAAGTAGGCAATTGCCAGGACGATTCCGATGAGAACCGTATTCACCAAGCCCAGAGCGCTGGCGCCGGGATTCATAAGATGTACCGCACCGAAGAGAACCGAGAAAACTGCAATCGCCCCGTAAGGGCCGATGGCCTCTTCCAATCGTTGGAACGGATAACCGCGAAACATCAGCTCTTCCGCGAGGGCGCCGGAGATCAACACAACGAGCACGACGAGTACTCGCACCAGCGTGCGTGTGGTGATGGGGACGTTGACGGTGATGTCTCCCCATATCGATACCGGGATCAACGCGATGATCGGCAGCATGAGCCCGAGGAGGCATCCGGCGCCGAACTGGTTTTTCCAACCTCTGGCGATCGGGAACCCCAGGATGGCCACACGATGCTCTTCCACCAGGTCGGCGACCATGAGCAGCCAGACATAAATCGCGAACAGCACGGCCGCCAGCAATGGCCTGAAGATCGCTTCAAAGCGGAGGATATGGTCGCCGGTGATCAGCGCGGCAATAAAGGTGCAGCCCACAAACGCCGCAACGGAGAACGCAGCCGAGAGCAGGAAGCTCCAGAACGGCCGCAGGCGTCCGCTGGCGGAGGTGAACATGATTACGTCTTGAAGAGGCCGCGACTGGCCACCGGGTTCGAATTGTTATTGGCGGTGGCGTGAAAACGCAGGCCCTCGCGCACCACATGAAAGTCGAGCGGCTGCCCGCCGGTTTTGCGGATTACCTCCTGCACGCGCTCGCGGCCTCCCTCCTCGACCAGAAAGATCACGCAGCCTCCGCCACCCGCGCCGCAAACCTTCGCCGCACGCGCTCCGTGCCTGCGCGTCGCCGCGATCAGCGAATCGATCAGCGGCGTGGTGATGCCCGGAGCATTGCTGCGGCGCGCCTTCCACTCCTCGCGCAGCAGACGGGCGACGTCATCCCAAGCTGCCACTTTCAGGGCGCGATACATCTGCTGGGCGATTTGCGAAATCTGCTCGAAGTTGCGAATCACCTTCTTATCGCCGTTGATGTGCTGCTTGAAGACCTCCCAGTTATTGATGCCGGACTGGCGCGGCGCTCCGGTATAGCACAGCACAAAACGGTGTGTCATCTCGTCGGCGGAGACAGGAATGGGCTCACACTGCACGCCGGCGGGCGAGAGATGAATAGCGTTCACTCCGCCGTACATTGCAGGGTAATAATCCTGGCAGCCGGTAGGAACCTTGATGAGCTGGGCCTCGACATTCTGCGCGATGACGCGAATCTGCTCAATGTCGAGTGTTTGCCCGGTGAAGCGTGCCAGCACTGCGGTGGTCGCGATCATCAGCGCTGACGAACCGGAGATGCCGGCGCCTGCCGGAGATTCGGAGTGTGTTTCCAACACGAATCCATCCTTCGGCGGGAAGAAGCGGATGAGATAAGCCGCCAGCGGATGCTTATAATTCTTCGCTCGCATCAGGTCGTCGAGGGAGGCGAAGCGCTCGGAGCGGCCGGTGTCATGCGAGACCAGCGCGATTTCCCTTCCCCGCTGAGGCGTGAGCTTGCAGGTCGCCAGGATCGACAGCGCCATGTTGACCGTGACGGCTCCGGGATGGAAGAGATACAGCGGCCAAATGTCGAGTGTTGAGCCGGCGAGATCGGCGCGGCAGGGCGCCTGTGCGACGATGGCGCCCGAGGCGGTTGCGACGACTGCCCGTGTTCGAGTGTTTCGAATGTTCATGGGCCTACGTCGCCAATTCCCTTCCCACTGCCAGCACTTCGCTCACCACCTCGTCGAGATCAGCGCGGGTGGAGCGATGATTGACCACGCAAATCCTCAGCGCAAAGCGGCCATTGATAGTTGCGTTGGATAGCAATACACGCCCGCGACGCACAACTTTGGGAAGAACTTGCCGGTTCAAGTCGTCTAATTGATCGGGTGATACTCCGCCTTTCTGGACATAGCGAAAGCAGACGGCGCTTAGCGGAACGGGAGCGAGCCGCTCCAACTCCGGCTCTGCATCCACGCGACCGGCGAAATACGAGGCGAGTTCGATATCGTTGCGGATGGCCTCGCGAAAATTTGCCAGCCCGTGATAGCGCAATGACAGCCACAGCTTCAGGGCTCGAAATCGGCGCGAGAGTTCGATGGTCTCATCGAAGAACATGAAGTTCTCGATGGGATCATCGAAGTACGACTTGGTGTAATCACCCGAATGAGAGAATGCGCGCTGCGCCCGTGCGGGTATTCGATAGAGTATGCAACTGCAATCAATGGGTTGGTAGAGCCATTTGTGCGGATCAAGCGAAATTGAATCGGCCTGATCGACGCCGGCGAAATCCTCGGGCTTGGCAATCGCCGCCAGTGCGCCATAAGCGCCGTCGATGTGAAACCACGCCCCGTGCTCTTTGGCAATGCACGATAGCTCCGCAAGGGGATCGACGCTTCCCGTGTTCACCGTTCCCGCCGAGCCAACGATGGCGATGGGCGTAATCCCGGCTGCGATATCGCGCTGAATAGCAGCCTGAAGCAGGTCGATACGGATGCGGAATTCGCCATCGCAGGGAATGGGCCGCAGATGATCGCGTCCGATACCGAGCAATGCGACGGCCTTACCGATCGACATGTGAGCTTCAGTCGAAGCGTATACCACGCCGGGCTTCGTGATTCCCGCTTCGTTGGCCGGTAGCATCGCTTCGCGGGCCATGGCCAGCCCCATCAGGTTTGCCGACGATCCACCACCGCACAGGCTGCCGCTGAATCCGTCGCAGCCAATCATCTTCGCCAGCCAGCCGACCACGGTGCGCTCAATGCTTGCAGCCGATGGGGACGACCGCCAGGCGGTGACGTTCTGGTTCAGCACGCTGGCCAAAAGATCCGCCGCCGCGGCCACGGGCTCGCCGGAACCGTGCACGTACCCGAAGAAACGTGGCCCGCTGGGACGCACGCCCTCGATGACGGTGGCGAGATGGTCGAGCGCTGCCATGCCCAATCCCCGCTCCGGAGCCGAGCCGAAAAACATTCCTTCGGTCTCGCGTCCGGTCACATCGGGAAAGCTCGGCAGGTCATTCAGAGAGCGAAGATAGGCCAGCGCAGTTTTGCGTGATGCGCTCGAAGACCTGTTTGTATTGTTCGTCAGAAAGCGAGAGCGGGTTCATGCGCGATCTCCGCAAAATGAAAGCGGAATCGACATTGTATCGGGTCTAGAGTTCGTTATAGGTGATCAACTCGACGCCACGCCGTTCCAGCGCTTCCCTCACGATGGGTGAAGTCAGCACCTGCAGCTCCTGCTGGCGTGAGGCACGCAGCCGGGTGCGAATCTGGTCGAGGTCGGAGTCGTTGTATCCCGGATGGCAAACGAATTCCCACGTGCCTTCGGGAATGTTCGAGGCAATGTCGACGAAAAGCTCGACGTCAAGCATTCCCGTGACCAGCACGCCCACTGCTCCGTCGGTGGTGCGCATTTCCTGTCGTGACACTTCGCGGCGGAATCCGGGCGCAAAGCTGCGCAACACCGTCATCTGCACAAAGCGCTTGCCAACCTTAAAGTCGCTCGCCACGCAAGTAAGTGGCAGACCCAGGCCGCGTTCGAACGGGTTACGCACGGCGCTGACCCCACAAGCCTTCGCCGCCCGCAGCAGAGGCCGCAAAACAACCGGAAACATGTGCGCATGCTTATGCGCGTCGACGTGCGACAGCAGAATGCCGGCCTGCTGGAGGCGTTCGATCTGGGCTGCAGCTTCGGCTTCGATTTCCCGCCGATTGATTTTCCCGGCGAGTGCCGCCAAGCGCGAAGTCGTTCAACGTGTCGCGAAATCGCGCAACTCCTTTTCCGCGCTCCAGTAGGGACGGAATGCGCTCGGGCGGCGAGAGTGGCATACCGTCGACGAGCACGACGTGACATCCCACGCTGAAGTGAGCGCCGCGCCGGGCGAGCGAACGGGCCTGCTCCACCGCGTCATCAAAGGCGTGTCCGCCGGCCATCATGGTGGACGAGGTGACAATGCCGCTGTTGGTTGGCTTCGACGATGGCGCGGTTCACTCCCGGCGTCACGCCAAAGTCGTCGGCATTTACGATGAGCCTGCGCACGGCCCAGTCTAACAAGGCCTCGTCGCAGTTGGCTGTGAGCGTTAAGCTGACGCACTCTTCGGCACTACCAGTTGTGAGCCAGAGCGTCCACGCTTATCATCTGGCTGAAGGCGTCTCAGTTTGATGTCTAACAGCGCCCGCGACTTCAGGAGGATGCGTGCCCTCTTCACAAACTGCATCTGGGAAGGAACAAATCAACCGCGCACTCGAGGCCGCCATCCATATTGGCCTGGCGTTCCTTCTGGCAGCTGCCTGTTACCTCATCCTCCGCCCCTTCATTCCGATGGTCACGTGGGGCATCATTATCGCGGTCGCAGCCTATCCAGGTTTCCGCAAGCTGGAGAAACTTCTGAAAGGACGCGGGGTCGCCGCTGCAGCCCTGCTTTCCGCTGCTCTGCTGGCAATCGTGATTGTTCCCTCCATTCTGCTAGGTAGCAGCCTGCTTTCGGGTATTCAGGCGGTGAGCGGCCAGATCAAGGCGGGCAAGGCGATCATTCCACCACCGCCGCCCGGCGTGCGAGGCTGGCCGCTCATCGGTGCGCCATTGAATGACCTGTGGAGCAACGCCTCGCAAAATTTGTCGGGCTTGTTCCAGCAATTCCTCCCGCAGATGAAATCCATGGTTCCGGGCGTACTCTCAGCTTCGGCGGGGCTTGGCCTGACCGTGCTGCAACTGCTGATCTCAATCGTTATTGCCGGAGCCATGCTCGCGAAGTCCGAGGCCTGCTACAAAGCTACGCGCGCCTTGTTCACTCGCCTCTTTGATAAGGAGGGCCTGGAATTCCAGAAACTGGTCGGCAGCACCATCCGCAGCGTCACGCTCGGCATTGTCGGGGTTGCGGTGATCCAATCTATCTTGGCTGCCATCGGTTTTGTGCTCGAAGGGCTGCCGGGCGCCGGTTTGTGGTCTGTGATGTTCCTGATCGCGGCGGTACTCCAGGTAGGAGTAATCGTTCTCATCCCCGCTGTGATTTATGCGTTCGCGACTGCGACCACTACCAAGGCTGTAATCTTTCTGATCTGGTGCCTGGTGGTGGCGCTGATCGACAACGTACTCAAGCCACTGCTGCTGGGGCGCGGCGCCGCGGTTCCGATCCTGGTTGTATTTTTGGGAGCCATTGGTGGATTCGCGGCCATGGGCATCATTGGCCTGTTCATCGGGGCGATCGTCTTGTCGGTAGGCTACAAGTTATTTCTTGCGTGGCTCGGAGATAGCCCATCGAGTCAACTTCTGGACGAATGACTGAATAGGAGCTTTATTTCCTTGCCGGGTACCACCCTGGCGGGATGTGGAACCTGCCCCTCGCGTATTAACATCAGTAAACGAAACACCCGGCTAAGAAGTCCTCCGAAGTCAAAAGGTGAATGCTATGGGCAAGAAGTCAAACACGAAAAAGCAGAAGAATAAAAGTGACTCCGCCAAGGCAAGCCAGAACCAGACCCTGAGCGATGCGGGCATGCAGAAGCTCGACAAGAAGATATATGAGGCCGAGCTGTTCCGGCTCCAGGTTGAGCTGGTAAAGCTGCAGGAGTGGGTGAAGAAAACCGGCGCGCGCATCGTCATCATCTTCGAGGGCCGAGACGCCGCCGGCAAGGGCGGCATCATTAAGCGCATCCTGGAGCGTGTCAGTCCTCGCGTCTTCCGCCTGGTCGCACTCCCCGCTCCGACCGAGCGCCAGAAAACCCAGATCTACGCCCAACGGTACGTCGAGCAACTGCCTGCGGGCGGAGAGGTCGTCATCTTCGACCGCAGCTGGTATAACCGCGCTGGTGTTGAGCACGTCATGGGATTTTGTACCGAGGAGGAATACAAGAAATTCCTCAAGGGTTGTCCGGCATTCGAGGCCGTGCTGGTCAACAACGGAATTCTTCTGCTGAAGTATTGGCTCGACGTTTCTGAGAAAGAGCAGCACAACCGCTTTCTCGCCCGCATCCAGGACCCTTCCAAGCGCTGGAAGCTAAGCCCGATGGATCTTGAATCGCACCGGCGCTGGTATGACTATTCGCGCGCGCGGGATGCGATGCTGGCTGCGACCGACATTCCCCTTGCGCCGTGGTACATTGTGCCTTCCGATGACAAGAAACGTGCGCGCCTCAACTGCATCGCCGACATCCTCAGCCGCATTCCTTACGAGGAGGTCCCCTACACTCCTCATGAGCTGCCGGGACGGCAGAAACCGAAAGGCTATAAGGAACCGAGGCAAACGCATCACGTCATCGCGCAACGATGGTAATCAGCCACCTGCTGCGGCAAGGCTCCGGAGCCAGAAAGAAACCATGGAACCTAAGCCCAAGGACGATTACTGATCGCCGACGACCCATAAGCTCCCAGCGGAAGCATGCAAGGGTATGCTGGAACCGGGATACGCGGTAGTTGACATCGTCACCGACGGTCGCTCCCTGGTGCAGGCCGCGAATCTCCCTCAAGGCGTCGTGCTTGAGAAGCCCGGGCACCTTGGCTTTCCACGAATACCGGATGATGGAGACGCTGGGGTTCAAGACCAACGCCGAACTGCTGGAGTACGCCATTAAGCCCAACATGTCGCCGAGCAAGCCGGAAATTTAGATCGCGTTCCCTCACTTTCTGTGATGTGGTTGGCCGCGCGACGCCGGTGTTTGCATGGCAACGACCACATTTGATGGCTCGATTCTGCCCGTTTTCTCTTTTGGCCGTTCTCTACTAACACTACTAGTTGCGAATAGGCGTGACAGGAGCGTAGCCTCTTGGCGATTGCCCCTTCAGTTCGGAAACTTCTTGCTGACACGAGAGGAATTCTGCCCGTGCAAGAAAGGCCTTATGAACAATGCGCCCTCGACTTATCACCCTCGGTACTTCGAAATTATGGGCGTGCGCGTCGCTTACAACGACGGCTCGATGCCGAGCACGGTTCCGACTCGTCTGCCATAGCAATTGCTTGGGCCAGTCACGCAGGCTCTTGAAGCACGGCAGCTATGGGGTGGGGATGACACTATTGCCTTGCATTGTAGCCATTTGTATGGCCGCTCTACTCTCAGCCACATCGTTGCTGAACGGACAGTCAGCCTCCGAACCGCCGTCACCAGCATCGCCTTCAGTGACAGGCTCTCCCATACCGGGCTTGCCCGGATACGGGGTTGATCTGGGTCTCGATGCCGCGAGCGGGCAGATTCTCGAGCTCCTGTTTTATCGTGGCCAGCAACAATTTCAGGTCCTGAAGATCTGCACTCCGGAACCGGTGCCGCGCGAAAGCCCGGTCGGCACCATCGATACCGCCGATTACAACTTCGACGGACATTACGACCTGGCATTGCAAACTGCTTTCGAACGGGGCAACGCCTCCTATTGCATATGGCTGTACGACCCGAAGACGCGGCGCTTCGTTGCCTCGCCAGCGCTGTCGCAGCTTACCAATACCCGGCCTGATCCCAAAACTCATACCGTCATCTCCTACATAAAGGGAGGGTGTGCAATTTGTTACCGCCAGGAAACCTATCGCTGGTCGAAAGGGAAACTGGTTCCGGTCCGAGCGGAGTCCGTGGAACCGACAGATCTGGGTCTTCAGCTTCCTGCGGGCTGCGGGTGGGTCCACACCGTTCGCGAGGAAAAGAACGGGAGGATGCATTTCGTCAGCCGCAGTCAGGTGAATAGCCTTGGGCAGAACTGCCTGCCGTAATTGGCTGCCCAATGAAGTTTTGTTATGCTATCGCCCACGAACCTCGAAACTTACATGCTCATGCGTTTGTATTGGCCGAAGGAGCCGCCAGGACCGTCCATCCTGCCCCACGGCGCTGGCACGTGGAAACCGCACAGCGGTAATGGTGGCAAATGGATGTGTCCATGATCCAAGTGCACGAAATCGGCCGCGAGAACCAGCGATCCTAACCATGAAACGGGACTATTCCACACCCTCCGATCAACCTCCGCTTACTCGCGGGTGGAGGTTGCTGGATCTTTTCCGCAACGCTAGTTCTCGCACACTGACGCGCACATTCATTGCAATGGGTTTGGCCTGGCTCCCTCTGGCGGTGCTTTCCGCTTCTCGCGGAGGGGCCACCTTTCTATCGTTTCTGACGGACTATGCATCGCAGTCTCGCTTCCTCATCATTCTTCCCGTGCTGATTCTGGCAGAGCCGCCGTTGGGTCAAAGACTTGCCCTCGTGGCTCATCGATTCGAGGCAGATCTGGTACCCCGCGACCAGTGGCCGCAATTTCAGGCAGCTTGGAGTTCGTGCGAGAAACTGCGCGATGCCAACCTTGCTCGGGTGTTGATCGTCATACTTACCTACGCGACGGCGGCATTCCTCAGCCAGTACCTGAGCCCGAGCGGTTCTGAATTCGTCTCGTGGTGGAAGGGCGGCCCCGGCTTCAGAACATTTTCGCTGGCAGGGACATGGGCGTTCTTCGCCAGCTATCCAATCCTTGTCTATTTTACCTATTTATGGCTATGGAGGCAGTTTCTCTGGGCGCGATTCTTGCGCTCCACCACGCAATTAAAGCTCGCTCTGGTCGCCGCTCATCCTGATCACCTGGGGGGATTGGGGTTCCTCGAGGCTTCTATTCTCGGGCAGATTCCTTTTAGCTTTTGCCTGGGCGTCGGACTAGCTGGCGCGGTCGCTAACCAGGTTCTACACCAGGGACGCCAGTTGTTGGCGTTCCGCTTCCTGGGCTTGGCGCTCATCGTCGGCGTGCTTCTGTTTTGTGTTGGGCCTTACCTGTTCTTCATCAGAACTCTGCTGCAGATGAGGCGTGAGGGCATGTTGTCTTACGGAGCCTTTGCCCGCGCCGTGGGCGAGCAGTTTGAAAAGCAGTGGCTGCATCAAGCGGACAGCTTAACGGAAGAAGTATTGTTAGTCCCGGATTTCTCCACTACGGCTGATCTGTACGCGGTGGTGCACAATATCGACGACATTCGCATCCTCCCGGTTGGCGCTGTCGATCTTTATGCGATCGTCATCGTGGCGTTGATTCCGGCACTCCCGGTAGTCATCGCGGCCATCCCATTCAATACCCTCATCCGGGCGGCCATGCGCCTGCTGTTCTGAGAAGGAGTTCCGGTGTGCCGTATTGTCGCAATATAGCTGGCCCAAATTCAGTGGAGGAATCGTATTGTCAAATTTTGCTCTTACCCTTGTCCCTGATTGCCCGCCATAAACGAAATTTTTGGTAGCCTGCGACCTATTTTGGAACTACATTGGCAATGCGCTCAGAACGCTTCTGCGCGCCTCTGTCGGGTTCGCCTGGGGCGATGTCTCCGCTCGCAGGCCGGTAGGATCGCCGCATGTCGGCTGACAATCATCCCCAAAAGGAGGAAATATGGATCTCGGAGCTAATGTACGCAAAGTAACGCTCAGCGCGCTCGCCATCTCCAGCTTTCTACTGGCCGGGGGTGCAGTCCCGAGCGGGGCCCAAAACTCAAAACCCAACATCGTCATGCTCATGACCGACGACACCGGATGGAACGACTTCGGTGCCTATTCGGGGGGAGGCATGACGCTCGGCCATCCCACACCCAACATCGACAAGATGGCGAAAGAGGGTGCCGTCTTCACTAGCTGGTATGGCCAGGCAAGCTGCACTGCCGGGCGTGCCTCGTTCATGACTGGGCGCATACCCATCCGCTCGGCACTGTCAATTGTGGTCGCTCCGGGCGACGAAAATTACCTCCGCCCAGAGACTCCGACGATTGCTGAATTTTTTAAGAAGAACGGTTACACCACCTACTTCTCGGGCAAGTGGCATTTGGGCGATAAACCGGTGGCTTATCCCACCAACCATGGCTTCGACGAGATGAAGGAATTCGCCGCCTATTACGCCGGCGTCTATTCCTACCCCGATACCGACAAATGGTTCCATCCATGGTTCCCGTCGTACAACCCGGATTTCGAGAAGATGTTCGACTCCGTGGTGAACCTGTACGAATGGGAAGGCGTGGCCGGCCAGCCCGCCACGAAGGTTGCCAAGATTACCTACGACTACATGGCGACGATGGACGAACGGCAGGCCGACTACGCAGTCGCCTACATCAAGGAACACGCCAAAAGCGGCAAGCCATTCTTCATGGACGTCAACTGGATCAAGATGCACAACCCGACCAATGCCGCGCCGGACTTCCGCGGCAAGTCGCACCTCGGCGATTACTCGGACTCCCTCATGGAAATGGACGCCGATATTGGTAAGGTGCTGGATGAAATTCGTGCGGACGCACCCAACACCATTGTAATCCTCACTGCCGACAACGGCGCGTGGCTGGATGCCTATCCGGACGCCGGAACCACCCCGTTCCGCGGCGAGAAAGGCTCGGCGTTCGAAGGAGGCTGGCGCGTGCCGGCGATCATGTGGTGGCCCGGACACATTCCGGCGGGCGTGACCTACGGCGAAATGATGTCGCACATCGATTGCTGGTCCACCTTGGCAGCGATGGCGGGTATTACTCCTCCACCCCACGGCGAGTGGAAGGACAACAACGGCAAGCCCATCTACTTCGACAGCATCGACAACAGCGCCTACATCCTGGGTAAGGCCCAGCATTCGGCGCGCACGTCGTGGATTTACATCAATGGCGAGTATCTCAACGCGATACGCACCGATATCTCTGAAGACCCGAACGAACCTTGGGTGAACATCGCCTGGAAGTTCATTTGGACGGCTAAAGATTCCTGGCTGGGACCGAGCCAGAACCTGGGCTCGATCCCGGCTGTGTACAACCTCACTATGGACCCGTTTGAGAGATACGACATGATCTTCAACGGAGCCGAAGGCGAGATGAATGGACTGAAGACCTCGCCGGGACGGTACGCCGGCGAAGACAACGGCTGGTCGGCTGCGCTGTTCTCCAAGGCGCTCTACGACTTCGACCAGTCGATCATGAAGTATCCGAGCATCCAGCGCTTCCCGGGTGGCGCGTCGAACGACTTGATCCCAGATCTCCAGCATCCTAAAAACCCGTTACCGCTGCTGGATCCCAACAACATGCCAAAGGCCGTTCCTGCAAGCGACTAGATTGTCGGGCAACGATGTACTGAACGGGGCGCGCTTCTACGCGCCCCAATCTCAAACACAGGGCTGGTAGTCTAGTAGCAACAATGAACCAACTTGTGCAGATCGGCGATCTTTCCCCGTTCCCTCGTCAGCAGGGCTCAACGCGTACTTATCACGCAATGATCAAGCCCGTCGGCGCCATCTGCAACATCGACTGCACCTACTGCTATTACCTGCACAAAGAGAAGCTGCTGGGCAGCAACAGCAAGTTTCAGATCACGGACGAGATTCTCGAAACACACGTCCGGCAGTACATCGAAGGACAAGACCGCGACGAGGTAGTTTTCTCGTGGCAGGGGGGCGAGCCCACATTGCTCGGCCTTGAGTTCTTCGAAAAGGCTGTCGAGCTTGAACAGAAATATAAGAAGCCCGGCCAGCGCATCGAAAACGATCTCCAAACCAATGGAACCCTGCTCAACGACGATTGGGGGGCCTTTCTCAAGCGCAGCAAATTTTTGGTAGGTCTCAGCATCGACGGGCCGGAAGAGCTTCACGACGCCTACCGCGTAACCAAAGACGGCAAGCCGACTTTCAAGAAGGTCTTTGCCGCGTCGCAGATGCTGCACCGTCACGGCGTGCCCTTCAACTCGCTCAGTGTCATCAACCGCATCAATGCCAAGAAGCCGCTGGACGTTTACCGCTTCCTGCGCAACGAAGTCCGCCCGCGCCAAATGCAGTTCATCCCCTGCGTGGAGCCAAAGATCTTTCATAATATAGCTCCGCAGATGTGGGACGAATCCACGCTGCCCATCTGTGATTCGCCCGCCGCACATCCCGGCAACCCTGATTCGGTCGTGACCGACTGGTCGATTGATCCTGACGACTGGGGCTACTTTCTCTGCAAGACATGGGATGAGTGGTATCGCCGCGACATGGGAAAGGTCTTCGTGAACCTATTTGAAACTGCTGTAGCGCAATGGATGGGACAGCCTTCGCAACTCTGCATCTACCACGAGTTCTGCGGCAAAGGAGTTGCGTTGGAGCACGACGGCAGCCTGTATTCCTGCGATCACTATGTATATCCCGAATACAAACTGGGCAACATCATGGAGACATCCAGTTCACGCATGGTTTTTTCCGAGAGGCAACAGCAGTTCGGGTTCGGCAAGTTCAACACTCTGCCCAAGCTCTGCCGCGAGTGCAAGTACCTGTTCGCCTGCAATGGCGAGTGTCCCAAGAACCGGCTGATCCGCACTCCCGAGGGCGAGGCCGGCCTGAACTACCTGTGCAGCGGCCTGTTGAAGTTCTGGCAGCATATCAACCAGGACGCTCAGGACATCTGCAAGCGCATCGCGAAAGGCGAGGGCCTTAAGCCGCGTTGAAGGGCTTCTTCCCGCCCTAACAATTCTTTTCTCCTTCAGCTGGCAAGAATGCTAGTTCCGTCTACCGTTCGCCAGGATGAAGGTAAGGTTGGTTTCTTGGCTTCGAATGAATCTGCGCCGGTGCCGGCAGGACGATTCGGTGTCACCGGGGGCTAGGGGAAATCATGAATACAAGGTTTGCCATTGCGGCATCGGTAACCGCCGGTTCGCAACGACCGCCGCTTTCCACTGGGTTGCTGCTCTGCAATTTTGTCAGGCTACACTAGCATTTCTGCCAGTTGGCAATCGGTGCCCGACGGCCTAGTTTTGTGAGATAGCGTTATGCAAAAGACAGTGGCCAAACTCAGACCGCTCGCTAGCTATGGCAAGGATTGAGATATCGTTTAGTTAAGGAGAATCTATGAGACTGAAGTACCTAACCGTGGGTGTGCTGGCTCTAAGCGCAACCCTGAGCATAGCACAGAGTCCGCAGATGGAAGAGAAGTTGATGGCCATCAGGGAATCCATGGACGCCAACAAACAGCGGCTGGCGCAGTACACGTGGCAGGAGACAGAGACCATCAGCATCAAGGGCGACGTGAAGGACACAAAAATCTACCAGGTCCAGATGGTGAACGGTCAGCAGCAGAAGACGGAGGTGGCCAATGAGCAGGAGCAGTCCGGTGGACGTGAGGGCCGGCTCAAAGAGCGCATCGTCGACAAGAAGAAGGCAGAGTACCAGGAGTATGGGCAGCAGATCGGCGCGCTCGCCAAACAGTACACCACGCCCGATCCTGAGCGCCTGATGCAAGCGAAGCAGCAGGGAAACCTATCGATCGTGCCCGGCAATGGCGCCGTCAGCCTGGTCATCAAGAGCTTCGTGAAGCCGAACGACCAGGTGACGATGACCATCAGTGAACAGACTCATGCACCGGTCAGCGTGCAAGTGAATTCATACCTAAACGACCCGAGCGACGTGGTGACGATTTCCGCTCAGTTTGCCCAATTGCCGGACGGCACGAATCACGTGGCGACCACCACGATCAATGGCGAGAAGAAGCACCTGACGGTCACGGATCAGAATTCGAACTATCAGAAGGTGATGTAAGAAGCTGAGAGCCGCTTCCTGCGGCTCAGACTTTCCGCGGCGCTGCATATGGCAGTGCCGCTACTTTTTGCGCAGAATATCCTGGGCCAGGATCCGTTGCTTCGCAAACGAGGCTCGGCTCGGGATGACACCCAAATCGACCCACTACCGCTTCCGGCCGCATGTGCGCGCTTGGCCCGATTTCTGTTACAATCACGTTCGGCTGAGAATGCCACATACGCCACTCAGCGCTCCAAACGGTTTCCGCTAACCCAGTTTCACCAAAAAGCGGGGTCGTAGTTCAGTTGGTTAGAACGCTGCCCTGTCACGGCAGAGGCCGCGGGTTCGAGTCCCGTCGACCCCGCCATTAAAATCAATGGCTTACAGAGCGCCCCTTGAGGGCGCTTCGTATTCTTCCATAAAAACTTCCATAAACCGAAACGAATACTCCTGTTCTTCACTGGATAGCCCCTTTGGTCTCGGTTTTCGGCGATTCTGTGTGCGCGAGGATCGGCTCTGCGTCTAACAGTGCCACCGCGCGTCGGGCCGCTCCGGTCGAGATGTGGGTATAGTGCCGAAGCATCCGATTGCTCATGTGGCCGACAAATGCCTGAATCGTTCCGAGTGGCACACCCCGCTCCACCAAGGCGGTAATGAAGCTATGGCGCATATCATGCGACCGCACTCCTTCGAATGGACTCTTGAGTTCCTTAATGTCCCGTCGACACTCCCGGCAGGCGTCGCTCGGCGCTTGCACCTTTCCACACGGGCAACGAACGGCGCTGGTGAGGCTCGCCCAGGCAGTATCCCAGTAACGCTGGTGCTGTGTCGGATCGTACCCGCGCGCGCCTCTGTGTTCGCCATGCGTGATGCGCGATAGGCTCTTCGGGAGTAGGTAGTGTTCGGGCTTAATCGCCGGCGGCTTCAGCTTTGAGGCTCGCAGCAGCAGGCGCGCAGCAGCCTCCTTGGCGTCGGCGTTTAGTTCGATGAAACGGGCGCCCGCGTCCGTCTTTGTGCTGGCGCGAGTAATGCGAAGCCGGCGGCTTTCGAGATCGATCATACCGAGGCGCAACTTCTTGATTTCTCCGCTTCGCAGCCCGGTGTTAGCAGCGAGCACAGAGCCATAGAATGCCGCTTCCCAGTCCAGGTCTGTTGCGGCAATTTCGGCTAACTGCCTGAGTTCGTCCCGCGTCAGCGCGCGGCCGATATCACTCGCTTTGGCCTTGAGCGGTTTGAGATCATCTGCGAAGCGACGCTTCCAGAGTTTTGCTTTCCCAAGGATCTGACTCCACAGCCGAACTTCTTTGTTGATGGAATGCGCACCGAGCCCCGCCCCGAGACGGGCGGTTACATAGTTGTCGAGATCGGTGACGGTGAGCTCCTTTAGCCGCTTGTTGCCGATTATCCGCCGCAAGTGCTGGAGCCGGTATCGCTCAGAGTTCTGAGTGTTCTCGGCCGTGCGCGGCTTCCGGAATTCCTTCCACCACTGCTCTGCCTGGTCGAGTCGCCAGTCCGCCATCTCGGTTGGGAGACTTCCCTGCTCCAAGTCGCTGAGAAAGTCTCTTCGAAACTTTCTTGCGCCTTCGCGGTCCCGAGTACCGCAACACTTTTCGTGCCAGACACCGTCAGCCCCCTTGTAGAGAAATGCGAACGTGTTACCGCGTCGATGCAATCCGTCTTTACCCCTTGGCATGTTTTTTACCTTTCTGGCTGGCGGCCCGCTTCAAGTCTCGCCGCTGATAGCCCGTTTCGATCCACCACTGGGTCTTACTTTCCTGTCGGATCACCTCGAAGCACCCCTCCGAGCAGTACTTCTGGTTTGGCTTGTCTTTTAGGAAATATGGCAGGTGCTTACATTTCGGGTTACCACAGCGCCGCGCCAAGCGTAGGCGCGAGTTTAGGTAAAGAAGCGCTTGCTGGAGTGCGTCCTCTGGCGGCGGCCATTCATCCAGGTCTCTATCGAGAACACCTTTTGCGATTGAGGGATGAGCGGTTATGCGGGCAGCGAATTTACGCAGCACAAACACTCTCCAGTCCGCCTCCTGTCGGTTTTGCGCTTGCCACACGGTGCGAAGAAAGTGCCGCAGCCCAACTAGCGTTCGTAGGTTGAGCGCCCTGCTATCTTCAGGCGTTTGTCTCGGGTCCGGTCTGGCAAGTTGTCGAGGGGCCGGCGAATCATCTGGAAATGAGGGCGGAAAAAATTCCGGGAAACGTCTCACCAGACGTTCGCAGCCGCGCAAGTCGTCGACAGATCCAGGCAGGTTTACCAGATCCGTAATGAATCCCCGCGCCCGTTCGGCGGTGATGCGCCGAAGCGCCAGGCGGCGCCACTCACGGATTACCTCAACCCTATGCTCCCCTGCGTCTAGGGGCTGCAAGCATTCACACTGAATGCTGCCAGACGTCTCCCTCCCTAACCGATGAGTCCGGCAGCACGCCGGACACATAACCTCGACGGTATCCGGCTGACAGTTTAACTGCTCCATTTTACTAGTGCTCCGAAGTAACCGGCTAACAGCAGCTCCATTGTGCTATCCTGTGGGTAGCTTTGACAAAATGGCAGTCAATATGATTACTAAAGCGACGGCAATACTGAGTAGAACAGAATCCGGGGTTGCTGTCAAGGGAATTCTTACAAGGAGGTTTGGGGCAGTGGCAGAACACAATGAGCGCACGCTTTTTGGATTTCATGAGGTGGGTCAGCGCTGGGGCGTCAGCCCATGGACCGTCCGGCGGGCCGTGGATCGCGGAGAATTGCGATCCATCAACATCGGCGCTCGGCGTCTTATCCCGCTGATCGAGCTCGAGCGCGCTGAGCGCGATGGCGTAGGAAGTCGCCGAAAAGGGATAACGGGGTAAGTGTGGCCGACGAAAGGGGCCAAACCGGGTCGCTCACATGCCGAACTTGGCGTGACTCAAGCGGCGAGTGGCGATGGCAAAGCGGCCGGATTGTCGGCACTGCAGATTCCGAGCAGGAGGCCCGCGAGTCGGCCGAGCGAAGCGCAAAGGTTCGGCAGCAGCCAAAAGGCAGAAAGCGGGGATGATGCACAGGTTGAAGAGCGCTGGCTACGGATTCCGGGAGATGGTGGCGTGAGCAAGGAGATTCGCCCTTGGTATCGGTGGTGGTGGTATCAGTACCGAACAAGTGAACGGGTGTTGAGCTTTCGTTCGCTTGCCGTTCACGGTGCTTATCAAAATCTGCTCGCCGCCGGATGGGAACTTGGCGGAAGCCTGCCTAACGACCGCTCGATCCTGTGGAGATTAGCTCTCGCAATCAGCCCAGAAGAGTACGAACAGGTCGCCGACCAAGTAGAAGCGATGTTCACCCCATCTGCCGACGGCAAGCGCTTAAATAACGAAACCCTGCAGAATGAGTGGGATAGCTCGTCTGAGTTCTTGAATCAGAGGCGTGAAGCGGGAAAGGCTAGCGGAAAGTCCAGGCGCGAACATCCGTTGAACACCCGTTCAACGAAACCCGAACGAGACGCGAACACATGCCGAACTAGTAGCAGTAGCAGTAGCAGTAGCAGTACAGGAAAGAATCCCCCTACCCCCTTAGAACCGGAAGGGACGGACGGCGGCTGGCGAATCCTCAATCACGACAAATACAGGCTCAAATATCTACAGAACAGCGACTGGCAAGGCGACCTCCGTCTCGCGGACTGGATGAAAAGTGACTAGGGGGGGGGGGATGCCGGTCTCGATTCCCCCCGGATGGCGACCGTCGACCGCGCGTCAATGCCACGCACGAAATCGTTTCCCCGGTTTGACTAGTTGAAAGGCAAGCAGGCAACCAAATATGGGCACGGTTCGATAAAAGGAGGGTTCAAAAGTTTGAGCGAGAAAACTACAGGAAGTAGGCCGAAACCCCGGAAGAATCCCCCGAAGCATCTCTCACCCACGTCTCGCAAATGGTGGGCAGAGGTTAGCGCTGCGTTCGAGTTGGAACGCCATCATGAACTGTTGCTGACCGGCGCTTGCGAATGTCTGGACCGCATCGAAGAGGCGCGCGCGCAGATCGCCAAGGACGGCGCCTACGTTACGGACCGCTACCACCAAGTGAAGCCGCATCCAGCTCACCGGATCGAAGCCGAAAACCGGACCTTGTTCGCGCGCCTGCTGCGCGAGTTGCAACTTGATAAGCCCGTCGACGAATCGCGGCCGCCGATGCTGAGCGGTTATTACAGACCAGCCAACATGGAGACGCGCTAAATGCCACGCCGGCGCACCCGCGCTATACCCAGAAAGGCCGGCCGCCCATTCTCCGCGGTGATGGAGGAATTCCTTCGTGGCGACGACTGTCCGCTCCGCAACGAAGAGGCTTTCGCGCAACTTCGCTTTGAGCATCTTCTAGCCGAGCGCAACATGCGCCACATACTCCCAGACCTGCTCACGGAACGCGAGAGCGCAAGGTGGGCACTGCTTCGGCGCATAGCGGAGGAGCGGGCAGAAAAGTCCATGCTCGATATGTATCGCCGCTACGCCCGTGAAAACGGATACCTGGCGCGCTGGGAAGAACTGCTAGCGGCCGGAGAATCAGCAGCAATGGCGTACACGGTCTGTATTCAAGAGTTTCTTTCTTCAATTCCTGCGCTGCGCGAATGTGCAGTGCCCAACATCAACCCTCGAATGCACTGAGATGCAGAAGGAAAACAAAATGCCGACTACTCAATTTGAAAGTCGCACCGCGGTTTTGGCCGAGGCGCAAGCACTACTCTCCAAGAAACCTTTTTCACGTGAAGACCGCAGCAAATTTGACGCCCTTCTTAACCTGGCGGTCACCATGAGCGACGGCGAGCGCGACCTGATGACGTTTCGCGCGAACCGCATCGGGAAGGAGCTCGGCCTGCCAGTTCACGAGCAGCGCACGGACGACCCTTACGCGGAAGCATTCCGCAGTTACCTGCTTACGGGGATCGCATCCCAGGCATTGGAGGATCGATTCAAGGCTTATCGCGCCATGGATTCCGGCGCTGGCGCGTATCCCGGATCGCCGTCCGGGTATTTTACGCCCGTAGATTTTGAAGCGCGCGCCTGGGCAATGCTAAAGCAGTTCGATGAGCTTTTCGACGAAACGGTCATCACCCGCGTCGAGAGTAAACACGGTGGGCCCTGGGCTTCGCCCAACCTCGACGATACCTCCGCTGCATCAATCGTGGTTCCCGAAGGAAACCAGACCACCGAACTGGATTCCACACCGGTTAACGCCCTGATTCTTGGGCCGGCGTCGACGTGGCGCAGTGGTCAAGTCAAGACGTCCATCGAATATCTGCAGGACTCCGGCATTCCGTTCGACGCCCTGCTCGCCGATTGCTTCGGCGTGCGATTCGCCCGCGGCATCGGCGCCAGCAATGTGTCTGTGTTGATGGCGGCGGCCACTCGGGGCGCCGTTGCGAGCGGCAGCGAAAGCAACACTGGCAACGATTCACAGACGGGCGCAAACAGCATCGGAAGTGATGATCTCACTGCCCTGATCGGTTCCGTTGATCCCGCCTACCTGGCAAATCCGAAGTGTGCCTGGGTGATGAACTTCACGACCTTAGTCTCGCTGCTCGGGCTACGGAACATGCAGGGCAGCCTTGTGTTGGACATTCCTTACATTGATGGCAGCTTCTGGCTTTTGGGGAAGCCGATCAGGATATGTCCATCAATGGACTCGGTCGGGGCGAACAAGAAACCGATTGCATTCGGAGATTTGTCTCGCTTCATTTTGCGCATCGTCAAGGATTCGCTGGCCGTCAAAGCGTTCCCGGAGCGCTACGCGGAGTATGGCATCACCGCGTGGGAGGGATACCTTCGCTGCAATGCCGGGGTCCAACTCACCCCAGCGTCTTCGCAGGTTCCAATCAAGTACCTGCAGAACGCAGCGCAGTAAGGGGGCGAACCATGAACAAAGAAATTCGCACACTCCAATCTCCCGCCGAGTCCGAGTTGCGCATGTCTAGCGATGGCAAAACCGTCGAAGGTTATGCGGCCGTCTTTAATTCCGACTCTCAGCCGATCGGTACAACCGGCTTTATCGAGCAACTTGCCCCAGGCTGTTTTGGGCGCTGTTTGGCCCAGAAGCCCGACGTGATCCTGAACAGGGATCACAACCCTTCGATACTTTTGGCTCGGACAAAAAGTGGAACGCTTAGTCTCGCCCAAGACGCCAAGGGCCTGCAGTTCAAGGCAGCGTTGCCAGACACGAGCGATGCACGCGACCTCGCGACGCTGATTAAACGTGGGGACATTGCAGGCTGCTCGTTTGCCTTCACGGTTGCTCGAGATGGCGACGAATGGAATCGCAATGGCTCTCGGCGCCTGATCCGCGAGATCGGTTCGCTTTACGACGTTGCAATCTGCGGTCAACCGGCGTATGAGGCCACGTCGGTTGGGCTACGTTCGCTAACCGGCGACGTACAAAGCACCGGCGTATATATCTGCCCAACCTCGGACATCTCCCCCGATGAGCTGGAGTGGCTAGAGCGCCGGTTGCGTTTTGCGCGAGCAGTTTAGCGCGCGCCGGGGCGGACCAACACAGGCTCCGTAGGGCCGCCCCGCATTTTTTGAAAGGAAAAGGAAGACTATGAAACTGCTAAACGCGCGTTTTTGCCGGCGATTTTCAGTAGTCGCCGCAATGCTGATGTTCGGCCTTTTCAGTTGCGCCGGCGCCTTCGCCGGTTGCTGGGCGCCGGTTCCCGTACCTGGTGGCTTTACAATCCAGGCGCTCGGCGTTACTAACGGCGCAGCCCCAGGCGATGGCGACCTCTGCTGGGATCCAAACACCTCGATACTCACCGTGCCGAACATTGCTGGAAAAGGGGGCAACCTCTACCTCGGGTATTACGCTTCGCTGGCCAACTTCACGCCCTGGCTTAGCTTCTCTCCGACGGCGGCGGCATTCGCCGTGCCGATAACGGTCAATGGGAGTTCCACTGCTACCGTTTCAGGCACTCCAGTGGTGGCCACAGCAACGTGCTGGAAATCGGTGAGCCCACCCGTGATCGGTTACTGCAGCACGGCGCTGACAGGCACTCCTCCGACGTGTACTTGCAACTAACTCACCATCGCATTTTTCTGAAAGAAAGGATTGTATGCCAACACTCGGACGAGCAACGGTAGACTTGGTTGTTAATAGCGCCTCATTCAAGACGGCGCTGAAAGAAGCTGTCGGCGAAACGCGCAACTTCGGGCGCGAGGTGCGCGCCAGTTCCTCCGAGGCGAGAGGTTCTATCGCCCTGCTCGGAGAAGAGGTGGGCGTCCATCTGCCGCGGCATCTGCGGAATTTTGTGGCTGGCCTGCCTGGGGTCGGCGCAGCCATGTCTGCGGCATTTAGCACGGTTGCAGTCGTCACCCTTGGCGTAATTGCGGTCAAGACCGGCGAGAAGATTGTCGAGGCGTTCCGCCAGGCGCAAGGAGCACCACTGAAGCTGCGCGAGGAAATCGGCGCAGTCAACAACTCGCTGACGGCGGAGAACGCCCAGCTTGACGTTGCCTACGACAAGATCGAAAGCTCCATCGCCAAGCTTCAGGGCAAGCCGCAGAACGGCATCAAGGAGGCCATCGACGAGGCGGTGGTTTCGGCAATCAACCTCGGCAAGAAGCTCGAAGAGGATGTCAAGAAAATTGACGATGTCCTGAAGAAGGAGGGCGTTTCCGGGTGGGGTGGGTTCATAACGCATCGCGCCTCCACGAGGCCGGTTGAGGAAATCGCGGCCTATGCGCTAGAGCAAAGCAAGGCCAACGAGGGGATAACCACGCGGGACCTGCTCAACGCATCCACGCTGCCGGCCGGCGAACAGACGGCGGCCCGCCAGAAGGCCACGGCAGACGCGAAGTCCCGTGACTTGGCGCTGCTTGACGAGTTGCAGCGGCGACTGAATATGGTTCAAGCGCCCCAGATTCCCTCCGGGATCGGGGAGCACGGCAGCACCACGCCGGACGCAACGGCCCTCCTTGGCTCTAAGTCCGACTTTCAGCGCAATATCGACTCGATGCGGCTCCTGATCTCGGACACGGAGCGTAACGCATCGGCACAATCCACGCTGACGGGGCTGCAGGCATCGACTGAGTACGGCAAGAAGGCGGCAACGGACCAACTCCAGAACATGGAGGACATCTTCAAGGCGCTCAAGTCGCAGCACGCGACCACGCTGGCGGAAGACGCCCACTTCTGGGCGGACATGGCCGAGGACGCGAAGAAGTATCCCACAAACCTCCGCGCCGTCACCGACAAGATCAACGACATCCTTGGCCAGATGCGGAAAGAGACCCAGGCGCTAACCGACAGTCTGTACGGCAAGAACGGCGTCCCCGGCGAGGCGCAGAAGTATCTCGACGATATCGACGAGAAGTTGCAGCGTGACAACATGTCCGACATCGGGCGTTTTAGCCAAGCCCTGTCGCATCAAGTTGCCCCACTGGCGCGCCGAGCGGAATCTAATCAAGAGCAGGCGCAGACCCGCGTTTTCGGGTTCGACATTGCCTCGCAGGACCTTCAGCAGCAACTTTCCGTGATCGCGCAGATTCGCGCCCAGGTCGGAGACACGGCCGGAATCGAAGCCGCAATTCGCGACATCCGCCGCGAGCAGTTGGGTATTGATGCGCAGGAACTTTTGCAACGCGGTACGGCGCTTGATGGCATGAAGGCGTTCTTCAAGGACTTCCAGCTACAGTCGAAGACCACGGCGCAGGAATTTAACGATGTGATGATGCAGTCAGTCGGCGGCGTGACGCAGGGATTGGCCGCGCTGGCCACCGGCGCGCAGTTCAGCTTCGCGCACCTCTTCCAGTCGATCGCGCAGCAGATGGTTACCTTCGGCATCGACAAGATGCTCCAGGACCTGTTTAGCCTCGGCGGCTCCAGTAGCGGTATAGGGGGGTTCTTTAGTGGACTCTTGGGCGTCCCCCATCGCGCGATGGGCGGCGATGTTGATCCTGGCCGGGCATACTGGACCGGCGAAAACGGCCCCGAACTGTTCATGCCGTCAACCAGCGGCAGTATTGTTCCCAACAATCGCCTCAGTTCGATGCTGGGCTCCGACTCCGGCCATATGGTCTACATTGACGCCCGCGAATCCTCGAATCCGGCAGATGTAGAGTTGCGCGTCCATCGCGCCATGCAGTCCTACTTCCCCGGCTCCGTCAGGGCGTCCGCCCAGGTTGCACTCGAAATACGGCGCCGAATGCCACTCAGCGCCCAGCGCTGAGGTCGGTGTTGATGCTGGTTCCGGAGACGCCGGCGGCAAGACTGGTGAGCATAGCGAATTGGTTCTCCGTGGTACCGAACATGGCTGAAAAGATGTGCTGCGCCACGCAGTAGAGCCCACAATAGTCCTGCGGTCCGCGACCGTCGCCTAGATCGACGGTAGTTCCCCCGCTGTAGTTGGCCAGGTCGTCGCCGCAATCGGAGCATCTAACGGGGAGCGGAATCGGTGTGTGGGGATTTGAGATACAGTACAAAGCAGCCATGTTGCCTCCTTATCAGTGCGATATGGTCAGTGCCTGCGTGGGCGTCGCAAGCCCGTGCGGGCACGTTTTTGTTTCGGCCACAATCATGACGACCGCGGCCGATGGTTGTAAGTGAGGGGCATCACCGTGAACGGTGAGCAGCCCACAGCGATACGAACTTCCATAAAATCTTCCATAAAAGTCGGGATTCTTCGCCGTCCATGCACGCTTATGCCGTAGTTAGCAGGAGTAAGCAAGAGAAACGAGAACAAACAGGAAAGCCGCATAAACACCGAACAAATCGCCGCTCCTGCTTATTTCTGCTACGCTCTGATGCCGTTGGGTCGTACCCTGTCACGGCAGAGGCCGCGGGTTCGAGTCCCGTCGACCCCGCCATTCTTTTGAATGGCTTACAGACTTACCTCCTTCCCGATCAGGGGATATTAGGGGACGATAACAGCAAACCGCGATTTTCCTACCGCGCGTTGGCTCCCCACCTAGCCTCATTGGATCAATTTTGGCGCGGGCAACAAGCCCGTAGGCAGGATGGCATCGACCAGCTTGTCCTGCGCCAGGCGCTTGGCCCTGGAAGTCGCCTGCAGGTACTTGTTGGTGACATGCAGGTTGCTGTGCCGCAGGTAGTCCCGGATGGTGAGTTGGTGTTGTCCCATCTCCGCCAGCATCGTTCCCACGGTATGGCGGAAAGTATGCCAACCCACCCCGTGGATCCCGATCCTCTGGAACGCCGGCTGGATCTTCTTCTTGAGCACCGACGCCAAGTCCAGCGGCTTGCGGCCTTTCAGCCTCTCCGAGGCGAAGACGTAATCCCCCGGCTGGTTGTACAGGCTCAGCGTTCTCCATTCCAGCAGGCCATCTTTGAGAGCCGGATGCATCGGCAACGGCTGCGCCGACGCTTCCGACTTGGTATCGATCAGATGCCCTCCTCGACGCCAATAGTAGGAATGTTGGATATCGAAGACCTGGTTGATGAAGTCGCAGTCCATCCAGCGGAGTGCGCCCAGTTCCCCTCGACGTGTTCCCAGACCCGCGTCCAGAAACACGAGGAGCTGATCGCGGAATTCGAGCTCGGTCAAGACCTGCGCCACCTGTTCTGCCGTCAGTTTCAACGGAGACCTTCCGACGCTTGGCACTGACCCGGACTCCAGTGCTTGGACCCCGTTTGCCACCGCTCCCGACCGGAATGCCCGACGAGATCGGGTTGTGGCTGCAGAATTCCCAACGGACCGCGTGCGAGAACAGAGCCGACATGACGTACTTGATTTTGGCTTTGGTCCCATCCGCGACGTCGGTCGCCCGTAGCCAGCGCTCGACCTCGACCGTCTTGACTTGCTGCAATTGCACCTTGCCCCAGCGTGGCACAATCCAATTCTTCGCGTACATGATGTACGAGTCTTGGGTGGAAAGTGCTTTGACTGGCAGTTCCTCGCGACGATAGTGCTCCCAGACCGTGTTGACAGTGGTCCGTTGCAGGCTCCTGTGATTGCAACGATTGTTGATGGTTAAGCGAAGAGCGTCCGCTGCCGCGTGCGCCGCAGACTCGGTTGGGTATGTTTGCACATCCCCAATCCGCAGCTTGCGGTGTACGAGCTTTCCGTCGATGTCTTCTTCCCACCACCGGTAGACCCATACTTCCGGACCCTTCTTCCGCTTTTCCCGCTCTAAACTTCCATGTTGGTAACGTGTCCGTTTAAACAAAGCTCCTCCTTTGTTCAAACGGTGTCGGCGGACACCGCCAGAATAATCGGGTCCAGAAGAATGGTCGAGGAGTTTTGTTTCGCCCTCACGCACATTCAGCTCACCATTTTTTCAAGCCAGTGATTCAGCGTGGAGGCGCGAAACCGCCAGCGCCCTCCAACTTGCAGCGCCGGGATCAGTCCTTTCCGTGCCTTGGTCCGCAGCGTCCGCGGATGCATCCTCAGGAGGATGGCGGCTTCATCCGTGTCCAGCAGAGGTTCAAAGTCCACACGGGTCTCGACCAGCTGGGGCCCATTCCCATCCCTACGTGTTGCTACATTTCTTTGACTCGCGTTTTCCAGCATCGAATTATCACCTCCTCATTGAAATCTCGCGTCCTCGTAGGCCGATTCATGTTCGCCCAGACGCAGACGCTTTCATTGTGTCCAGCGCGAGAAACGTCATCTCCAGCGCTCTTGTTAGCTTCAAATCACCGGGCAGTCAAACACGCTGGCCAGACCAGGGCCGTCGGGGGAACCGCAGACGTTCTTGTGAACCTGCTTGTGACCTGGCGGAGTTCGTTGGAATTTCTTGCTAGAACGGTTCGCTTTGCTAGGCGCCGCCTCTCCAGACGAAACCGCCGCTGCCGTATGGGACCAATATGGTCAACCGATTAATTTCACCAATCACGCTGTGACTGGAGAAAGCAGTAAAGCAAAGCCCGAAAACCTGCGAAGCCGAATGCCACAAAAGTGGATGCTCGTAAGCCCGCGCTTCAGTCTGCCATGCCCGCGGCGACCTCAATTCCCTCACCCAAGCGTTGTCGGATTTCCTTAAGCCAGGCACGCGGGTTAGAGCCGTGAATCACGCGAGCGAGAAATCCGAGTCTCTCCGCTGTGTTGTCCCGGTTCCGTCGAATGTGATCTTTGGTGATCGATGTATATAGGGAGAGAAAACGGTCCATGCTCCGGGGCTTCGCGAATATGTAGGTGGCGTGGCCAAGTTGCGGGGTTTCCACGACGACAGCTCTCTCCACGTCGAAGATGTATTCCTGCCGAAACAAGTAGGTCCGGCGTGCCCTGCCGGAGAGTTGGCGGTAGAAGAAAGGGTCGTAATCGGGTCGCCAGCTGATCTGTGTGACATCGAAGTCGCCCGGAATTCGCAGCTCTCCGCAGATTCGTTGCAGTTCGGTGCGCTCGACCGCCCGATGCTCCAGAAGCAGCCGAACCTGATCCAGTGCCCGTGAGTACTGGCCAAAGCGATGGTGAATCGCCCGCGCCGCCTCCAGTTGCTGCGCGAGGTCCGACGGCACTTTTACCTTCAGACGGCTGGGCAACGCGGTTTCCCAGGTCACGAGTTCCCACTCGCCGTTACGCTTCCGGTATTTGCCAGACTGGACGAATGTGCCCTCAACCTCGATCTTGGTTCCCAGCAAGTGCTTCCATCGGTTCCATGTGGAGTCCCAATGAGCTTGGAGTGCAACGGGATCGAGCCAGAACTCAAGCCTGCGACGCGTATCACGGCACAATGCGAGGTCATCGTGGAAATCACATCTCCGTAGTGGGATATGGAATCGCCGCCGCTTTAACTCCGGAGAAAACGACAAGATGCGACGGGCAAAGAACGTCTTGCCATCACGGGAAGGC